>CP144143.1:1200000-2400000 GCA_028485475.2 Chitinophagaceae bacterium C216 | reverse complement strand
TCCAGAGGAGTGAAAAAGGCTCCTGACCTAAAAACTATATTTGAGCAAGCAGATTATATTACCCTGCATATGCCGTACAACGAGAAAACAAAAGGCACACTGAATGCGGCTGCCTTTGCTCAGATGAAAGACGGCGTACGCATTATCAACCTGTCCCGCGGTGAACTGGTAGTGGATGAGGATGTCTTGGCTGCCATCGAAAGCGGAAAGGTGAGTACATATGTTACCGACTTCCCCAATGAAAAATTGATTAATAAACCTGGTGTGATTACCATTCCTCACCTAGGTGCTTCTACTCCTGAGTCGGAAGATAACTGTGCCGAAATGGCCGCTAAGCAAACAAAGCTTTATCTGGAAACCGGAAATATTAAAAATTCGGTGAATTTCCCTAATTGTGAAATGCCGATGTCAGGTGTGCAACGCATCACCATTGCGCATAGAAACGTTCCTAACATGGTGGGACAGATTTCTACTGCTCTAGCAGATGCAAAGTTGAATATCGAGCATATGATTAATAATAGTCGTGGGGACTACGCTTATACCATCATTGATCTGGAAAATAAAGCAACTGATGATAGTTTGGCCAGAATCAAAGCTATTGAGGGTGTATTGCGTGTGCGTGTGATCTAAGATTGTATCGTATATTAAAGTTGTTTTTAAAAAAGAGCCGATGTAATATACATCGGCTCTTTAAATGGATATATTGGATAATCTTGAAGTTTAGTATTCAAATTTTCGTAGTGAAGGAGCTTTAAACCATGTAGTAATTACTACGGCCACAGTCATACAGCCTCCCACTATTACTGAAGGAATCACTCCTAATAGTCGTGACATAACACCACTTTCAAACTGTCCCAGCTCATTACTGCTCAATACAAACATACCGCTTACACTACTCACGCGTCCTCGCATGTGATCGGGAGTCAGTAATTGTATTACCGTACCACGCACTACCACACTGATGCCATCTAGGATGCCGGCTACTACCAATACAGCAAAAGATAGCCAGAACCATTTCGATAAGCCGAACAGAATAATGCAAGTACCAAAGCCGGCTACGGCCAAAAGCATTTTCTTTCCCTGCGCTTTCTTCATGGGCCATAACGTTAATATCACCACAATAATGATAGCACCAATATCGGTGGCGGCATTCAACCATCCAAAACCTTTGGGTCCTACTTTTAAGATATCACTGGCAAATACAGGAATCATCGCTACAGCACCTCCAAACAGAACGGCAAACATGTCCAATGCCATGGCAGCCAGTAAGGCCTTTGTCTGAAATACAAAAGCCAGTCCCTCTTTAATACTTTCCCAGGTCGCTTTTTCGGCGCCATGCAGTACCAAGGGTGGTTTGGGTTTCAGTTGAAAAAGAAAAATAAGACTTAGGCTAATAAGGCCGCATATTACAATAAGTGTATTGCTAATGCCTACTAGAGCAATTAAAAATCCTCCTACGGCATGCCCAGTTACAGATGCAGAAAGCCACATCCCCTGATTCCATGTTGTGGCGTTCTGTAAAAGATTTTTGGGGACAATAGTAGCGATCATGGCCGTAAAGCAGGGCCCCACAAAAGATCGCAACATGCCGGTAAAAAAGAAAACCCCGTAAATAAACCATGTGATATGACGCGTATGAAGAAATTCCTGTACGGTTTCTGTAGAAAGAGAGAATAATACGAGTGCGGCCATAAAGTACCCCGATATACCTTGCAGGATAAGTTTGCGTTTATCTTTAATATCAACCCTGTGACCTGAATATAAAGCCAGTGAAAGGGCAGGAATTACTTCGGAAAGGCCAATCAATCCGATGGCTAAGGGGTCTTTAGTGAGCTGATAAATCCACCAACCCACCACTGTTGTAATCATCCGCATAGCCATCACAAAAGTGAAGCGGCCAATCATAAGGTTTCGATATTCGGGAATGCGAACAGCCGCAAAAGGGTCATTGGTTATCTGAACTTCAGGAACGTTTATATTTGCCATTAGATGTGCAAAAGTAATGCGAATATTTGTTTATAGATCGCTAATTTTATTCGTTGCGTGATGAGGATGCAGAAGGATAATACGTTATTGTAGCTTACAAATAGATAGGATATATACCAGGCTCGTATTCGCGTTCCAGTGCATCGTAGATGATCTGTAAGTGTTTTTCGTTAGTCAAAAAATCAGCTTCGGAGGCATCTACCAGCAATACCGGAATGTGGAGTAGTCGAATATATTGCAGATAAGCTTCTTGTACGTTCAATAGATAATCGTCTGGTATATTTTGTTCATATTCTCGCTGCCGTTTTTTAATGTTCTGCTGTAGCTTTCTTACAGGCGCATGCAGATAAATTAATAGTTGCGGCATAATGAGGTTTTGTTGAACAATCTCAAAAATGCGCTGGTAAAGCTTATATTCATCCTCTGATAAAGTAACTTTTGCAAACAAAAGTGATTTGGTAAATAGGTAATCGCTGATGGTTATCTGCTGAAATATATTCTTCTGTATTAACAGTTCTTGCAGTTGTTTGTAGCGTTCTGCCATAAAGAAGAGTTCCAGCGGAAATGCATATTGTTTAGGATTTTCATAGAATTTTGGGAGAAAAGGGTTGTCAGCAAAAGATTCCAGTACCAGCCGGGCATTGTAATGCTTGCTGAGCAGTGTAGCTAGGGTTGTCTTGCCGGCACCGATATTGCCTTCTATTGTAATAAATTCGTATTTCAAAATATGCACACTAATATGGTGGCAAATTAAGAGAAAATCAGGAAATTGATAAAAACTGAATCTATAGTGTAGGGGCGTTGCTGAATGAAAAATACGAAGAATTGCTTAAGCGTTATTCTTATCAATGAGACAAATTTGTAATGAAAACACCGAGGACCATCCTATCTTTAAACAGTATCAATATTTAAAAAATAAATTCCTGTAAACCATTTATCCATATTGAAATGAAAAAAACAGTATTGCTTGCTTTATTAATCGGATTTGTACATTGGAGTAGCTATGGACAGATATCTGTGAACACTAGTCAGTTTAACAAACGCAGTGGTGTAAAACTTGCTATTGCGAAAAATAATTTGCTATCCGTAACATGGCCTTCCGGTAACAATCATCATAGCCGATTAATTCTTGATCTCAATCAGGAACAGCCATTACTTAAAAGTGTGCAATTGCTGAAGGGGCAGTTAGCACATGAAGTGGCGCGGGATGTAGATCCAATTTTCTGGATGACTGTGGGGAAAAGAGATCTTATTTCGCAGAACTCCTGGAACATTTTTTTTGATAAGGTGCATTTAAAGCCTCATCAATCGCATAAGGTAACGATACATAAAAAGGATGTCACTGTAATTTCAGAAGGTAGTAGGACGATTATCAGAATAGGCGAAACACATGCTGCGGATTTTAAAGGCGTCTTGGAAATTACACTCTATAATGATGCTTCTTTGTTTAATATCGCGGCTGTAATGGCCACCGAGATAGATTCTACTGCCATTATTTATGATGCCGGCCTTACAAGCAAAAGTCAGATATGGAAGCAAATTGCTTACGCTGATGTGTATGATCAAATACAGCAGATTGCTTGTGTGATGTCAGACACTGCCAAAAGTCAGGCTGTGAAATATCGTACAATCATGGGAAGTAATGAGGAGGGAAGTATTGCGGTGTTCCCCGCTCCTCATCAGTATTTCTATCCTCTTGATGAAGCTTTCAATCTCAAGTTTACCTGGTATGGCTCCGACTATCAAAAAGTATTTAATGGTTATGGGATTGGCATCCGACAGGACCTGCGGGGCGACAATCGATTTGTGCCTTGGTTTAATGCGCCGCCTAAGACCCAACAAAGGCTGAATTTCTTTTGTCAAATTTCTGATAAAGACGCAGTAGCCCTACTCGCAGATGTGAAAAAATGGACGAATAATGACACCTATGTGGCACTGCCTGGTTTTAAAACCATGGCGAGCCATTTTCACAACGAATTTGTGGTAAAGGTGATTATGGCCAATAAACCCTTGCCGGATACTCCTAGTTTTAAAAAAGTATTTAATGCTATGGGAGTAAATATCGTGCATTTGGGCGAGTTCCACTATACGGCCCATCCCAAAGGCCCCGATGAACTTCGGCTGTTGGAATTAAAATACATGTTTGATATGTGTAAACAGTATTCCGATAAAAACTTCTTACTCATGCCAGGCGAAGAACCGAACGAATTTTTAGGTGGCCATTGGATGGCACTTTTCCCTAAGCCGGTATATTGGATTATGTCAAGAAAGCCAGAGCTACCCATGGAATCGAATCATCCGGTATATGGTAAAATATATCGTATAGGAAATGCGGAGGAGATGTTGCAGCTGTTACAAAAAGAAAAAGGGCTAGCTTGGACGGCTCATCCGCGTACTAAAGGGTCTACCGGATTCCCTGATAAATACAAGGAAAGTGCATTTTTTAAATCTGATAGATTTATGGGTGCTGCCTGGAAGGCCTTACCTGCAGATTTATCGCAGGATAAACTCGGCAATGGCCGCGTACTGGACTTGATGGATGACATGAATAATTGGGGGGAGTATAAGAAAGTGATAGGAGAAGCGGATCTGTTTACCATTGAGCCCGAAAACGAGATGTATGCTCATATGAATATTAATTATCTGCAGTTGGATACAATACCCGATTTCACAAATGGCTGGCAGCCTGTGTTAGATGCTATGGAACAAGGCAGGTTTTTTACTACTACCGGCGAAGTATTGATCCCAAGATTTACTGTTGATGAACATTCATCTGGTTCTCATATTCAGTTAAAGAATCCGTCTCGGGCTGTAGTAGTATTTGATATAAAGTGGACATTTCCGCTAAACTTTGCCGAAGTTATTACCGGAGACGGTAATAAGGTGGAGCGTCATAAAATCGACTTAGGTCATACACTACCTTTTGGTAACACTACCATACGCCGTATTATGAATTTGGCCGGAAAGAAGTGGATACGACTGGAGGTATGGGATGCGGCAGTAAATGGTGCTTTTACGCAAACTATTTGGTTGCAATAAAAAAGCAATAAAAAAGAGGGAAGTAACTCCCTCTTTTTTTATACGTAAACTGCGTTGGTAATATTCAATACCACATATTGCCTTCGTTTTTTGCCTGTAGTCCAGAAAATACCATCACCTTTTTGCACACCCATAAGCCGCATTCCCAAAGGTGTTAAAACCGATATTCTGTAGATATTTTCATTGCTTTCCTCCGGTGGAACTAATTTTAATGTTAGATTTTTCCTAGTTTGTATCTCTCTTAGCGTAATAGTATCATAAAGACGTGAAACGGTATTAGGAAAATCGTAAGCGGATACGACTGTTGCAGCAGAAAGCCTATCTAGCACTTTTTGTTGGTCTGCTTCGCTTAGCGATTTGAATTTAGGGTCAGATTCTAGCGCTTTTGTAATGAGTTTGTGATCTTCATCGAGAAGTATCCATTTGTTATCCATAGCACTTTAATTTTTTGATTAATAAAAATGTTGTAAATGGGTATGTGCACACCAATACGCCTTGTCTGTACAGACAAAGCAACATTTTTATCCCCCCGAAACTTTATGTTTCGGGGGCTTAGCTATTAAAGTCTTTTGGATTTGAAAAAACGTATAGTTTCATACCGGCAAAAGGAATCATGTTCGCAGATGCGATACTATTAGTAGAACCTATGGAAATTATTGCCGACATTTTCAGCAAGTTATCAAACTTATTGTATAGGGAATGTTAATTCTGCGAAAGGAACATGTTGGCAGCAATCTAAAGAAAAACCCTTGTAGTAATACTACAAGGGTTCTCGCGATTCTTCTATAATGTCGGGGAGACAGGATTCGAACCTGCGACCCCCTGGTCCCAAACCAGGTGCGCTACCGGCCTGCGCTACTCCCCGCACAGCGTAATATACGTTGCTGTATCAAATCGGGTGGCGAAGGTAAAGAAAATCAATAAAACAACAAAGTATTCGTTTACTTTTTCTAGTAAATTTTCAGGAAGCAATTAGGGTTTCTTTTTCGATGAGCTTTTGCAACAAAATACTTTGGTTTTGGGCTCTGATATAATTATGTCCCTCATAGCGAGCCCCATAATACACATCGTCCAGTAAATAATCGGTAAGAAAACGCAGTGCCTGCATATATATCATGAACTTACCAGAGTATAACATGTATCGTTTTTCAACCTCCGTAAGTTCATCATTCATGTAATAATTATATCCTTCCACAATGGCATTATAGAACTCATCTCGAATTTCTATTTTACTAAAATCGGACTCTTCCTCGCTCACCGGGCTCAAATAGGTGCGCATCATATCACCCATATCGCTTATAAAATACCCGGGCATAACGGTATCGAGGTCTATCACGCAAATCCCTTTTCCCTGTTTATCAAACAATACGTTGCTAATTTTAGTATCGTGGTGTGTCACTCTCAGCTTAAAACCCGGATTGTGTATGATATTATTATACTCCTCTACAATGCCAACATGTTTCTTTAAAGTATCTATAAGTGCTGATGTTTCGCGAATGCGTTCGGTATTGCCTTTTTGAAGCGCCTCTATAAATTGATTATATCTAAGCGAAAGATCATGGAAATGGGGTAAGGTAATATTTAAGGTGTTGATGTCGAAGCCGGACAAAACTTTAGTGAACTGACCAAATTGTTTGGCTGCTTCAAATGCCTGGTCGGGTGTTTCTACTACATCCAAGGTATGGCTATCGGGGATGAAGGGGAACATTCGAAAATACAGGTCGTCATTTATTTGCACCATAGACAAGCCCGTCGCTGTCTTCATAAGAGGGATAAAAAAATACTCCCTATTAGATGTTTTAAGAAACTGCTCTATCTTATCGATATTGTCTGCAATTAAAAAAGGGTCCTTAAAAACGGCATTATTAATCTTTTGAAGAATATATTTCTCCGAGTCATTTTCCACAACCCACGTATTATTAATCAGACCTGTTCCGATAGCGTTTATACGAAAATTCCTCGCGTCGAGCTTATAAAGAGCTAGCACGTCCTCCAATATTTTCATAATAGCAATTACATTTCAAATAAAGATAGGGGATAGCTGAATACCAAACTTGCGCAAACGTTTGTTTAGGTAGTATTTTAACTATATACTAAAGTGCCTTTAAGTTCTTTTTGAAAGAAGGATGTCTCTTCTGTGTCATCAGATTGCTTTTTTTCCAAAATATCAATAAGGATGTTCATTGCCAAGCGACCTTGTTCATAAGGGTATTGGTCCAGTGATACTATGGGAGGATGAGCGGTGTATTTATTGACAGAAATATTAGCATAGCTGGCAAAAAGGATATCTTTGTTTACTAATATGCCTTTTTCCTGCGCATATTTTACGGTATCCAAATGCACATAGTCGTTAAAGCTAATTATGGCATCAGGTCTTTTTTTTAGGCTCAGCAGCTTGTTTAGTGCTTCGTGCGTGCCTTGTTCCGAAAGATCGGTCTTTTCTACCATCTGCATATCCACTTTTAATTTTCGTTTGGATATGCCTTCAATATAGCCCTTTAGGCGTTCTTTACTAGCTGCCAGTTCATCGGGACCGTTGATAAGTGCAATACGTTTTCGGCCTTGTTTGAAGAGCCAGTCTATCATCTCCGCAGTTCCATCGAATAAACTGCAATAAACTTTGTTTACATTATCTAATGGAGGAACTCTGTCGAAATATACTACTGGTATATTATATTTTTTTAATGCGGTGAGATGGTCGTATTTATTGGTTTCTTTTGAAAGCGATATGAGCAACCCGTCAATGCGCTGTTTGACCATTGCTTCTATCACCGTTTTTTCTTTTTTGATGCTGTCATGACTTTGTCCGAATAGGATGGTATAGCCATGTTCCATTGCTAGATCTTCAATGGCACTGATGCTCTTCGAAAAAAAATCTTCAGCAATAAGGGGGAGTATTACCCCAATTACATAACTCCTTTTTTGCTTAAAGAAGATGGCTTTGGGATTGGGCTCGTAATTAAGTTGCTGCGCCAATTCCTTTACAGCCTGCTTCGTTTTTAACCCAATGCGTGGGTGGTCATTCAATGCTCTGGATACGGTAGAAACTGAAACATTTAAGCGTTTCGCTATTTCTTTTATTGTTGGTATATCGCTCATAATCTCCCCGGACAATACATGCAATGTTAATTTAAAGATATTAAAATTATGACAGCTTTGTGCCTAAACATCACTTTCTTTAAGAATGGAGAAAAAGAACAGCCACAGGAGCGTTTCTGTATTCCTTTTTCTGCCTGGGTTTTGAAAAAATTATGGAAAAATCTTTCAATATCCTTTGGTGGTAAATATCTAAATCCTTAACTTTGCCGTCCATTTGAAACGGCCCCGTAGCTCAACTGAATAGAGCATCTGACTACGGATCAGAAGGTTTCAGGTTTGAATCCTGACGGGGTCACTTAAAAGGCAAGCAGCTACAAAACATGTAGCTGCTTTTTGTTTATAAGTACCATTGCCATCAATAGGGTATTTATCCATTTTCGCAGTGCTATTTTTTCATTCCCGGTTTATGCACTGCAATACTTATTAGAAAAAGAAAGCCTGCGGCGAGGTCTATCACACCTACTTTCAGTGTATTGGGGCTACTCATAAAAGTAGGCGACTTTAATGCTGGGATGCCTTGTGTTGCTCGCAATTCCATATTGGCGAGTATTCTATGTGCGTTAAGAAACATTGCGAAGAGTATAAGAGCAATAGTGATAAGGAAGTTACTCATTACCCAGCAATGCTTAAACAACCTCCAAGGGGTTAGTACTACCAATGCTAGTCCGATTACAAAATTTCCCATGCATCCTCAGCTGATAATGTTCTATGCTGTTCCCTTTGTGTGTAAGTAGGTTGTATAAGCAGCTTCATGATTGCTGATGTAAGACTGAAATAAGAGAGGCAAACAACTCAAAACTCCTCCCAGCCATAGGGTAAGACTACAGAAGTGTAATAACAATGTCGCTTGGGAGGATTTATTGCTCAGATATTTATGTTTTTATGTAATCAGCGTCAATACTTGATGATACACTATTAATGGTTATCGAGTTCAATTCCTTGTTGGATGTAATATTCAAATACTTCTTCCGAAAATTCGCTGATGTCAGAGAGGCGCAGGTTTAAAGATTTATTTCCTACACCTTCCAATAATCCATATTTATCCTCGAACAGCTTTCCATTAGTAAACGAAAAAGTGATTCCTTTTTTGGTTGGACTCACTGTAAGGATAATTCTTTTTAAGCGGTAAACGGGAACACTATGATATTTTTCGGTTCCACCTCGCATTTCTTCTTTAAGCAAAGGGAACTTTTCCTTAATTAAATTGCGAAACTTAGAAAATATAGGCCGATATTGAGGTAGTATTTTTTCTTGAATGAATGTTTCGATATCTGGCATAGGATGAAGTTTTTCAGTTTAAATAAGCAAGTCTGTGGACAGCTACTTCACATTGAAAGAACTGGTGTTTATATTGAATATAAAGATACAAAAGCCTCTTGAGTCGCAAATACAGTAGTATGCTAGGAGGAGGGGTACCTAACAGAAATGATGAGGCAGCTTATTGCAATATCACGGTGCCCAACGATTCTGTGATTTTACGTTCCATATCTTTAAGTGACTTGTGAATGAAGTGCAGCTCAGGAAATTTCTCATAAGTTTTATCAGCTTCCATATCCTGCTGGTTTTGCAACAACATGCGTTTAATCTTTTTCAACTTTAGATATTGCAGGGCGGAGATCACTTTGTCTTTTGTGCGATCTTCCGAAATGAGCTTATAGCGGTTTAATTCTTCTTGATTGCCTTGTGCAAGCGTGCGTACAAAGCTGTCAAAGTCTTGTTGAAATAAGGTGTCCTGATAGCCCATATTTTCGCCTACAATTTCTACCCACCGTGGACTTTCGTCGTAGGGATGATTGAGCAATGATACGGCTAGTGCACTCAACTCTTTATCTGAATGATAAATAAAATATTTTTCGTTAAACAGTTCCGGGCGGGTTTGCAATAGTTCCTTTATAGCTTGTATCAACTTAGCCACCTGTTGATCTTCAAACTCCAGCTCATCGATTTCATTAAAAATGTAATCGGCTATTCTTGTTTGTTCGTCCCAAGGTTTATGCCCATGTTCCAGCAATACGCGGGCCAGCTCTTTTTCCTGTAATTGGTCTTTAAATAACAAGTCAAAAGTGGCATCGTCATAATTACTGGCTTCGGCCTGAGCCAGGGCTGTGGGGTCAGGTGCTGTAGTAGCAGCCTTCTTTTCCTGTACGGCCAAACGGTCGCGGATGTATTTGTTCACTAGGGCATGCAATCCTGCTTCGTCGATATGCAGTATATCTGCTGATTGTTTGATATAATCCTGTTGCTTGGTAAAGTCTTCCGCCTTATTAATACGGGAAATGGATTCGGCGATCTTATTTACTAGCTCCGATTTTTTAACGGGATCGTTGCCGATATCTTTAAGGGCCAGTTCCAGCTGGAATAGGATAAAGTCTTTTTTATTCTTTTGAACAAAATCGATAAAGGCTGAGGCGCCTACCTTGTTTACATAGCTATCGGGGTCTTCATTATCGGGGATTAGCACCAGTTTCACATTCAAGCCTTCCTCCAAGGCTAGATCTAATCCGCGCAGGGCCGCTTTTACACCGGCACTATCGCCGTCGTAAATAATGGTGAGATTATTAGTGATTTTCTTTATCAGCCTTAATTGGTCGAGGGTGAGTGATGTACCACCGGAAGCTACTACGTTTTCAATTCCGGCCTGATGCAACGAAACCACGTCGGTATAACCTTCCACCAATAGACATTCATCGGCCTTATCCATAGCCTGGCGCGCAAAATAGAATCCATAAAGGATTTTACTTTTAACGTAAATCTCGTTTTCCGGCGTATTGATGTATTTGGGGGCCTTGTCATTGGCTTTAAGTATGCGGGCTCCAAAACCCAATACCTTGCCGCTTTGGTTGTGAATAGGGAAGATGACGCGACCGCGATAATTATCCTGAAGGGAGCCGTTGCGCTCTACTATGAGGCCGGTTTTTAAAAGTAGTTCCTTGTTGAATTGATTCTTGAGGGCTTCATCTGTAAAGGCGGTACGAGCCTCCGGAGCATATCCCAATCGGAACTTTTCTATGGTTGCTTCGCGAAATCCTCTTTCCTTGAAATAACTTAAGCCAATATCACGGCCCTCGTCGGTATTAAATAAAGTATTAGTGAAGAACTTTTCGGCAAAGTTGTTGATAATGAATAAACTATCAGCTGTCTGGTATAGGTCTTTCTGCTCTTGGCTTACAAAAGTTTCTTCGACCTCAATACCATATTTGGCTGCTAACCATTTTAGAGCTTCGGCATAGCTGTATTTTTCATGCTCCATGATGAAGCTGATGGCATTGCCGCTTTTACCACAGCCGAAGCATTTATAAATTTCTTTAGTGGGAGAGACGGTAAATGAAGGTGTTTTTTCGTTGTGAAAGGGACAAAGTCCCAGATAATTGACGCCTCGTTTTTTGAGTTTCACAAATTCTCCTACCACATCCACAATATTGATGCGGGATAAAATTTCCTGTATGGTATTTTGTGAAATCAATGCATACAAATTTAGTTAGGAATTATTGTATTACGACTTAAAAAGTCGTATAAATAAAATAGCGATGAGGACTCCAATTTTATATAAAATTTAATTAGCGATAGTGGATTTAAGTATATTATAATGAATTGGTTATAGAGCAATACAATGTAAGGCTATTTATATTATTTTAAATTTTGTAAAATTCTTGTAATAGTCTGATAATTAAACGTTTGATGTCCAAAAAATAAAAAAAACTGGCTAATCATTAACCAGTTTTTTTTTGAGGTTTATGTGACTATCGATTCTAGTCAAAGCTTAAACATTCTTTCAATTCTTTTTCGGTATAAGCTAGTCCGTATTGCTTCAATACGTCTTCCGGTACACCGTTCCATTGATTGGGTTGATTTCCCATATATCCCAGATCTTTCACTCCAATTTCCGAAGTGTAGAAGCCTGTACAGGTAAGGTCTCGCATCAGGTTGAAGAAGGCCACACCCTGTGCCAGTTCGGGTTTATCTTTAGCTCTTTCGGGATAGGCAATCTGATCTACCACCTCTATGCGTTCCTTTTCGCTACAATCTTTAAAGGTTTTATTGAATTTTTTAAGACAATATACATCCAGCCAACGCAAGCCTCCACGCATAGGAGTTTGATAGCGGGGCTGATCTTTTACGGTGAATTCAATAAAATCGGGAACACCGGCATCGCTGGCACTGCCACTTACATCATCTTTGGGAATGATAATGTCGCCAAGAATGGTAATGGTTGCCATTTCGTGGTCGGTGAAGAATTTTGGCATTTTAGCTACCGATTCTTCGTATCGAAGTTCATCCTCATAGCGATGAATACCGGATTTCACTTCGCCGGTGGCTACTTCTTCCTTTTTTTCGGAAGGCTTACAGCCTGTAGCTAACATGCCCGAAGCTAGGGCTCCTGCGGCAATATATTTAAGTGATTCGCGACGTTTCATTTTAGCTGTCTATTTTATAGTTCACGGTTTGCTATGAACTAAATTATAAATTTTGTTTTTTCATTTCATCGATAATGTACTCACTTGCTCTCATACTCAGGGCCAAAATGGTCCAAGTAATGTTCTTGTTGGCTTGTGAGGGGAACTGGCTACCATCTACACAGAACAGGTTTTTCACGTCATGAGCCTGGCTCCATTTATTGAGCACTGAGGTTTTGGGATCGTTACCCATACGCGCTGTACCTGCTTCGTGAATGATATAACCGGGTTTATCGAGTCCCCAGTTATTGTGTGGTCCATTGTCGGCTCCGTAAGTTACAACGGCTCCCATGTTGTGCATAATTTCCAAGAAGGTCTCGGTCATGTGTTTCGCTTGTTTGATTTCATATTCGCTATGTTTAACATTGAAGCGCAACACCGGAATACCGTATTTATCCACTACATTGGGGTCGATTTCGCAATAATTGTGTTCGAAGGCAATGGCTTCGCCGCGTCCACCCATTCCTACACTTGCACCATAAAAGTAACGTTGGTCTTCCTTCAGAGAAGCGCCGTATCCTCCGGCTTCTTTCTTTTTACCATTTACTTCATATTTTCCATTCAGATTTTGAATGCCCATACCAAAGCCATAAGAGGGCTGTCCGAAACCTCCCCAGTATTCGATGTGGTAACCACGTGGGAAATCCAGTTTTTTACCATCGAGCCACCAGGGGGTATATACGTGCATCCCACCAACACCATCTTCGTTGTAACGTTTTCTGCCGAAGAGCTGAGGCAGATATCCTCCTACGGCAACTCCGGTACTATCTTGGAGATATTTTCCTACCACGTTGCTACTATTGGCCAAGCCATTAGGATGACGTGGTGATTTGGAGTTGAGTAATAGCCTTGCAGTTTCACAGGCACTGGCTGCCAGAATTACCACGCGGCCATATACCTGATATTCCAGTAAATCTTCCTTATTTACATAAGACACACCGGTAGCCAAGCCTTCTTCATTAGTAAGTACTTCACGCGCCATGGCGTTGGCAATTACGTCTAGATTACCTGTTTTTAGGGCTGGATAGATTAATACATTAGAGGAGGAGAAGTCGGCTTTGGCAATACTACAGTTTCGCCCACATTGCGCACAGAAGAAGCAGGCGCCTCTATCATCATTAATCTTTTTGGTAAGGATGGAAAGACGTGAAGGTATTACAGGAATACCGGCCTTCTGAGCGCCCTGTTTTATAAACAGCTCATGGAGCCTGGGTTTAGGAGGTGGTAGAAAAATGCCGTCCGGGTCATTAGGCAAGTTCTCATAACTACCGAAAATTCCGATCAACCGATCGATTTTATCGTAATACGGTTTTACGTCTTCATATCCGATGGGCCAGTCAACACCTACACCATCATGGCTATAGCCCTTAAAGTCTTTTGGACCGAAACGCAGGGAGATTCGTCCCCAGTGGTTGGTACGTCCGCCTAGCATACGAGCGCGGAACCATTCCCATTCTGTTCCGGGAGCTTTGGTATAAGGCTCTCCTTCAATTTCCCATCCGCCATAGCAGGCATCAAAGTCACCAAAGGGTCTGTATTTGGTAGCTCTGCCTCGGCGAGGTGAATCCCATGGTTTTTTCAGCTGATAAATTTCTTTCTGAGGGTCATACATCGGGCCGGCTTCGAGCATGCATACACTTAAACCTGCATTCGCAAGTACATATGCAGCCATACCGCCGCCAGCACCTGAACCTACGATAACAACATCGTATTTTTTCTGCTGTTTTTTGATCTGTATATCCGGCATGTGGCAATAAATTATTAAAATAAAGGAAACAAATTAAATTAATACTTCAAAATTTGCAAAATCTATTTTGCAAATTTTTGGCAAACTAAAGTTAATCATTAAACTTTGACAAAAATAATTGTTTTATGGCCCCGAGACCTTCATGGTTTTTCGTTGGTTTTTTGATCCTTATTATTGCGGTGCTTGCCTTTCTTATGGGAAAAGGACGGGTCAGTAAAACTGTTGACAGTATGGTGATGAATAACGTACTGATACAGCAAATTGCTGAGCTCTCATCTCTTGAAGTAAGGGGCAATGCCAGTATTAAAAGTACGAATATTGCAGATGACGGCAGTCTTACCGATTATTTAAAAAAGGTATTTATTGAACGCACCGTAAACATTACAGTACCTTACGTTGCCAAATATGGTATCGACCTAAATAATCAAAAAATCACCATTGAAGAGGAAAATAAGCAGGTATATATTGTATTGCCTCATCCCAAGTTGTTGAGTTATGAATTGCGCCTTGATAAAGCCAATGCTGTTTCACGCAAGGGACTTTTCGAAAGCGACAATGAAGAAGCATACAACAAGGTGATGCAAAAATTATATGCGCAAACTCGAGAACAGTTAGAAAAGAATACTACCTTCAGGGAGCAGTCAAAAGAAAAAATCAGAAAGATAATCAACGACTACTACGCCCCGCTGAATATGAAGGTGCATATATCTTTCTCCGATGAGATAAAGAGTAAAGTGCTTGAACAAACACCACAATAGAATAAATTTATAGAATCAATAATCGTGTTTACTTATTTTAACCCTTAATGCAATATGAAAAAGAATCAATCTAACTCCCGAAGAAAGTTCATTAAAAATGCAGCTTTAATTGGGGCCGGTATTACAATAGTACCGAGACATGTACTTGGGCGTGGTTTTGTTGCCCCCAGCGATAAACTAAACATAGCTGGCATCGGTGTTGGTGGAAAAGGTGAAAGCGATTTGACTTCTTTTGCTAAAAGTCCTAATGTTAACATTGTTGCACTCTGTGACGTAGATGAAAGACAGGCTGTAAAATCGCGTAAAAACTTTCCCAAAGCAAAATTCTATAAAGATTTTAGGGAAATGCTTGAGAAAGAAAAGAACAACATCGACGCCTGTAGTATCAGTACTCCTGATCACACCCATGCTGTTGCTACACTAGCCGCTATGCAGTTGGGTAAACATGTGTACACTCAAAAACCTTTAACCCACGATATTTACGAGGCCCGTATACTTACACAGGCAGCTAAGAAGTATAAAGTAGTAACTCAAATGGGTAACCAAGGAGCATCGGGTGAAGGTGTAAGAAGAGCAAAAGAAATTTACGATGCCGGATTAATCGGTGATATCGTGGAAGTACATGCATGGACTAATAGACCGGTATGGCCACATGGTTTGCCCAAGCCAACCGGAGATCATCCTATTCCGGCAGAGTTAGATTGGGATTTGTGGCTGGGGCCTACTAAATACGAACCTTACAATCCGGTATATGTTCCATTTAACTGGCGTGGTTGGTGGAGCTTCGGTACAGGTGCATTGGGTGATATGGCTTGTCATATCATGGATCCAATCTATCGTATTCTTCCCATTAAATATCCTGATTCGGCAGAATGTAGTATCGCCAACCAATGGCTGGATATGTGGAAAGAAGCCAACTATATCGATAGCTGTCCGATGGCATCCATCATTCACCTCAATTACCCACGTACCGACAAAAAAGGTAGCATAAAAGTATCTTGGTATGATGGTGGGTTATTACCTCAACGCCCAGATGAACTGCTGCCTGAAGAGCCTTTTGGTAATTGGGATGGCGGTTGTTTATTCATTGGTACAAAAGGAAAACTGCTGATGGACTGCTATGGTGCTAATCCAAGATTACTACCAACCCGATTGATGAAAGAAGTAAATCTACCTAAGCCCACCTTAAAGCGTGTTCCTGAAGGTCATTATCTACAATGGGTGAATGCCTGCATTGCCGGTTATGGCAAAGGTGAGACCAGCTCTCCGTTCGAATATGCCGGACCCTTTACAGAAAGTGTGTTGATGGGTAACCTGGCCATCCGCAGTGCGATGATGGTAAATCCCAAAATGAAGGGTTGGGAAGATAAATATCTCGGACGCAAGAAGCTGCTTTGGGATGCTGAGAATATGAAGATTACAAACTTCGATGAAGCGAACCAATTTGTAAAAAGAGAATACAGAGATGGCTGGAGTTTGACACTCTAAGCTTAAGCATTTGCATAGCTATTGAAAAGGGATTCCCTCTGTGGGAATCCCTTTTTGTTAATGTAGTGATATAAAAAAACTAACACCTAAGTAGTGTTAGTTTTTACTATATGCAAATGTTGTTTGATTTAATGAGTTGAATGAGTTGCTTGCATATTGAAAGTGCTCATGGAATCTTTTACGATTTCATGCTTATTTACATGTGATACACTTACGGGAGTAGGTGTATGAGCTGTGGTTGCAGTATCACTATCATTCATTTGAGCAAGAGTAGGAGCAATGACTAGCGATACGATCGACATGAGTTTAATCAGAATGTTCATCGATGGTCCGGAAGTATCTTTAAGCGGATCGCCAACAGTATCTCCGGTTACCGATGCTTTATAGGGTTCTGATTTTTTATAGTACATCTTACCGTTGATCTCAACGCCTTTTTCAAAAGATTTTTTAGCATTATCCCAAGCACCACCAGAGTTATTTTGCAGCATTCCTAATAAAACACCACTTACAGTAGCACCGGCTAGAAATCCGCCCAGTGCTTCAGCTCCAAAGCCTGGTAAAAATCCTACTATTAAGGGTGAGATAATGGCAATAGTACCCGGTACAATCATTTTCTTGATAGATGCTTCAGTAGAAATAGCTACGCATTTATCGTATTCCGGTTTGCCTGTACCTTCCATGATGCCTGGAATGGTATGGAACTGACGGCGCACTTCTTCTACCATTGACATTGCTGCTTCGCCTACTGCGCGAATGGCTAAAGAAGAAAATAACAGCGGAATCATAGCTCCTACGAATAAAGCCGCCAGCACATTGGCTTTATAAATGTCAATGCCGCTAATATTGGAAACACCCACAAAGGCTGCAAAAAGTGCTAAAGAAGTTAAGGCTGCAGAAGCGATAGCAAATCCTTTTCCTGTGGCAGCTGTAGTGTTTCCTACGGCATCCAATACGTCGGTTTTTTCGCGTACTTCTTTAGGTAGTTCACTCATTTCAGCAATGCCTCCGGCGTTGTCGGCAATAGGCCCGAAGGCATCAATGGCCAACTGCATGGCGGTAGTAGCCATCATTGCAGCAGCAGCGATAGCCACTCCGTAAAGGCCTGCACACTGATAAGAGCCCCATATACCAGCAGCCAGTACAAGGATAGGCAGGAAGGTAGATTCCATGCCCATGGCTAAACCGCCGATGACATTGGTTGCATGACCTGTAGATGATTTTTTGATAATCATATTTACAGGGCGCTTACCCATGGCTGTGTAATACTCCGTTATGATGCTCATCAAAGCACCTACCAGCAATCCTACACCGATAGCACCCAATACGCCGTATTTCGTAAATACGAATCCGCGCAATTCCATTTGCTCCGGCATCAGCCAGTTAACCAAAAATACAGATGCCAATGCGGTTAATATAATAGATCCCCAGTTCCCCATATTGAGCGCCTTTTGCACTGTCTGGGTTTTAATACTGGCGTTCTCGCTTATTTTAACGAAGAAAGTTCCGACGATAGAGAATAAGATACCGATGCCTGCAATAAGCATAGGCAAAATAATCGGGGAGAAGCCACCTAAAGGATCTTCTCCGGTAATTTTAATTTGTTGTCCCAGTACGATGGTAGCCAGAACCGTAGCAACATAAGATCCAAAGAGGTCGGCTCCCATACCCGCTACGTCGCCTACATTATCTCCCACATTATCGGCAATGGTGGCCGGGTTGCGGGGGTCATCTTCAGGGATACCCGCTTCTACCTTTCCCACCAAGTCTGCTCCTACGTCAGCAGCTTTGGTATAAATACCGCCACCCACACGTGCGAATAAAGCAATTGATTCGGCTCCAAGAGAAAAACCGGTTAGTACTTCAATGGTCTGAATCATTTCTTCCGAATTCAGAGGAGCATCGGGAGCGAAATATTGTTTTAGTACTATATACAAACCTCCTAAACCTAATACAGCTAGTCCCGCAACGCCCACACCCATTACGGCGCCACCGCTGAAGGAAACATTCAATGCTTTTTTTAAACTCGTTCTAGCCGCATGTGCTGTTCTTACGTTGGCTAAAGTAGCCGCACGCATACCTACGTAACCTGCAAAGGCGCTGGAAACAGCTCCCACCACAAATGCAGCAGCAATAAGCCAGTGGGAGTGTGGATTGGTTTGTGCCAACACGGCTAATAAAATGCCTACTACGATAACGAAGTAGGCCAAAATTTTCCACTCAGCTTTTAAAAAAGCCATAGCACCCACACTAATGTAGTCGCTAATTTCTTTCATTCTAGGAGTTCCGGCTTCTTGCCTAGCAACCCACTTAAACTTAAAATATGTGTATAGCAAGCCTATGATGGCCATCAAGGGGACCAGATAAATGACGTGTTGCATATAATTTTTTTACTCTTCTACTTTTTTACTAATCTATAATTGGCAGGGGGTGCAAATATAAAGTGATGCTGTCAATTTGTTATGGTTTATCGCTAGAATTTCAAAAGGTTTCGTTTTGTTACATTTTTGATAAAACAAAAAGAAACCCCTACAAAATTTAAAGGTATTAAATATCAATAAATTTTAAATTGTTTTCTTCGAGTTTTCGCAATACGGGTACATAAATATCCTTAATAATGGGGATATGCAAGCCTTTGAGCGAGAGCTCGTTATTTAATATCAGTTCGGCCGCGATACCTAGCGGTAATCCTACCGTTTTGGCCATTGCAGTTTGTTGGTGATCGTCGCCTTTTACCATAAGACTACTGTTGATTTTGTGAAGCGTTCCATTTTGTTCATATACAATTTCATGTAACATAATTACCATATCCTTATCACTTTCCCTCAGTTTAAGTCTGCTTTCCAAGAAGTGTTGAAGTATATCAGCCGCACTGTATATATGTTCGGGAATAAGGGTTTCACCGGTTAATCCCAAGTATTCAAATTGTTGTCGAATAAGTGGGCGGTCGGGATGCAGGACTATTTCTTTCAGATATTCTTCAAAACTTTGCACTCGATAACGATGCTGCAATACATGCCGGAGCCAAGTATTAACAGGTGCATTTCTGAACTTTTCCATTGAGTGTTCATTATCGGTAAGCCCGGCATCTACTAAATGCTGCCAACCTTTGCAGAAATCGGGGTGTCTAAGCGTGGTTCTTATAAAGGTGGCTGTTTCTTGCAGATTATATAGCTGCATGTAAGGCAGCGAATCCCTGTTAGCATAATACGCCCACTCGCCAATGGCCGGCGTAGCTACTCGTTTACAGCTATTAAAAACATCGGTATAGGATAAACGAACGGTTTGATGTCCATCTCGGTAAATGGCACCGGCTTTTCCTGCGTTTACTACATTAGCCGGATTCCAACTGATTTTATAATGCCAAGGATTATCATCGCTTTCCGGTGCTACCAGACCACCACAATGTGATTTAAAGCTTTTAATATTTCCGCCTTGAGATTTTATTTCGTCGATAAGACGCATGGCGCTCATGTGATCAATACCTGGATCCAGTCCCATTTCGCACAGGAAAAGTATGCCGCTTTGTTGGATATCTTTTTCGTGCAGGCGAATCTTTTCATCGACATAGGATGCGGTAAGTAAATGCTTTTTATGAGCGATGCAATCTTTGGCAACGAGATAATGTAAGTGAGGAGGTAATAAGGAAATAACGACGTCCGCATTTTGAATAGCACCCATTCGTGCATCGTTTTGTGTTACATCCAATTTTAAAACGGCCGAACGGGGATGGCTTTGTGTTTTGGCAAGGGCCAATTGCACATCGGCTTCGGCTACTGTGAGTGTCCAATTGTATTGCTGGGCTTTCTGCAGGAGGTAACGAATCAGCACTGTAGCCGATTTCCCTGCTCCGAAAAGTAAAATATTTTTAGAGGCGGATGACAATGGCGTATTGATGTTTTTTGAAATAAAAAAGCTACCATTAAGGTAGCTTTTAATTGTATCACTAGCAAATTTTGTTATCTGCTTCTTCTGATGGCCTTGGGTTGTGGTTTGCTGTTTGTATTAGCACCAACCTTTTTACTTTCGGCATCAGCCATTACCACAGCTTTGTAAGCATTCACAATGCCTCCAGTAACAGATACATCGGAGAGTAAAACACTATCTCCAGTAGCAGAAAGCAAAGCTTTTTGGGTAGGAACGGTTACACTTTTTTCAATGATTTCCTTAACCTTTACGGCACTAAGATTCGGATAATAGCTCATAATAAGTGCAGCAATACCGGATACTACGGGTGCAGCCATACTGGTACCTTGTAAGTTTCCGTATTTATTACCACCGGGTAGCGTAGCATAAATTCTTACACCTGGTGCAAATACATCCACTTCTTTTTTACCATAATTGGAGAAGCTGGCTATAAGATTACCTACCTTACCATCACCACTGGCTCCTACAGTAATCCAATTGCTGATTTTTTTACCATCCAAATATTTTGAAGTAGGGTAGTTGTGCGCTGTATCTACATTTGCCGCGTCATTACCTGCTGCGTGAACCAGCAATACATTTTTACTCTCGGCGTATTTTACCGCATCATCAATCCAGTGTTTTTCGGGCGAAAAGCCTTTACCAAAGCTCATATTAATAACACGAGCGCCGTTATCTACTGCATAGCGGATAGCCAGTGCAATATCTTTATCATGCTCATCACCGTCGGGAACCGCTCTTACACTCATAATTCTCACATTATCTGCTACACCGTCCATTCCCACACCATTATTTCTTGCAGCACCAATAATACCTGAAACGTGTGTGCCGTGCAATGCAGACTCATTGTTTACATAAACATTACCATTGCCATAATATCTATCATTATAATCATCGTAGTTATCTTTCACCACTTCTGCGCGATAGGGTTTGGGAGCTTCTTCAGCAACGGCAATCTTATCCAGATCTTTCTGAAGTTCCTCCATCAGCATAGCGTTGGTAAGCTCATTATTATCGTTGCCTTTGCAGGTAGCCAATAAAATTTGTTTTACCCTGCCGGCATTGGCAGTGCTGGGAGTATAGGATTCGAGATCCTTACAATTATATACCTCTTTCTTTAGCTCAGCCTTGATAGTAGAATCGCCGGCTTTAAAAGCTTCTCCTATTTGCTTCATAAAGGCGGCTTCCGAAGGATCGGATTTGGTTTTCAAGGTTTCTTTTTCTGCTCTTAACCACATTTCGTATGTAGCTTTTTCTGAAGCGGGAATTTCTTCAGCTTTTTTGCCTTCATATTTGCTTTTGTATTTCCAATATACACGTGCACCTTCGTAAGAATCTTTAGTCACGTTGTGATTGGGATCTTTACCTCCCAAAAAGTTCCATCCGAAAATGTCGTCTACATAACCATTTTGGTCATCATCAATACCGTTTCCGGGAATCTCTTTTTCGTTTATCCACAGTACGGGTTTTAGGTCTTCATGGGTGGTATCAATACCAGAATCTATTACTCCAACAATTACAGGAGTGCTTTTTAGTCCTTTTGATTTTAAAAACTCATAAGCTTTGTCTAGGCTGATACCATAGAAGCCGTCTGTTTCAAGATCTTTTAAATGCCATCCCTCGGGTACAGTATTCTGTGCTTCGGTGTGAAAGAAGGTGGTGGCTGTAAGAAGCCCTACACCTAAGGTCTTAACTAGTTTATTCATTCACGTAACTTTTTAAACTATTATAAAACAACAAAAATAGGCTTAACAATTGAAAGATTTTCATAAAATGATAGACGGTAAAAATGGACAGGCGGATGGCAGCAGTCTTATTTTTATCATAGGAAATGTTTAACTGATATCGAATTTTATGCCTTGTGCTAAAGGCAGCTGGTTGGTGTAATTGATAGTATTGGTTTGTCTGCGCATATAGTTTTTCCAAGCGTCACTACCACTTTCGCGACCACCGCCTGTTTCTTTTTCTCCCCCAAAAGCACCTCCGATTTCTGCGCCGCTAGTTCCGATATTCACATTAGCAATACCGCAATCGCTTCCGGCATGTGATAAAAATAGCTCCGCTTCGCGAAGGTCGGTAGTCATGATGGCTGATGATAAGCCCTGAGGTACGCTGTTTTGTATGGTAATGGCTTCTTCCAGTGTTTTGTACGGGATTAAATAAAGAATCGGTGCAAAGGTTTCTTTGTGTACAATGGGGTAGTGGTGAGCTACTTTGGCGATACAGGGTTTTACATAACAACCACTGCTGTATGCTTCTCCGTCGAGCACCCCGGTATCAGTTAGAAATACACCACCTTGATTTTTGCATTCTTCAATGGCGTGTAGATATTGTTGTACAGCATCTTTATCAATCAGTGGTCCCACATGATTTTCGGGATTTAACGGATTCCCAATTTTTAATTGCTGATAGGCGTGGAGCAACTTGTTCGTAAATACATCAAATATTTCTTCATGAATGATGAGTCGTCTGGTGGTAGTGCATCTTTGTCCTGCGGTACCCACGGCTCCAAATACGGCGGCGGGTACTGCGATTTGTAAGTCCGCATTTTTAGTAACAATAATAGCATTATTACCTCCCAATTCCAGCAAAGAACGTCCCAATCTTTGAGCTACGTTGACTGCTACAGCTTTGCCCATACGAGTAGAGCCGGTTGCCGAAACCAAGGGTATTCTTTCATCTTTCGAAATCCATTCACCTACTTCACGACCGCCGGAAACAAGACAACTCACACCTTCGGGAACGCCATTGGCTTCGAAAATCGATGTTATGATATGCTGACAAGCTATGGCACATAAAGGTGTTTTTTCAGAAGGTTTCCATACGCATACATCGCCACAAATCCAGGCCAGCATACTATTCCAGCTCCATACGGCAACAGGAAAGTTGAATGCGGTAATAATTCCTACAACACCCAAGGGGTGATATTGCTCATACATGCGGTGTCCAGGACGTTCGCTGTGCATGGTTAGGCCATGTAACTGTCGGCTTAGTCCTACTGCAAAATCACAGATGTCAATCATTTCTTGTACTTCGCCCATGCCTTCTTGCAGACTTTTTCCCATCTCATAAGAAACAAGTTTGCCCAGTTCTTCTTTGTACGCTCTTAAAGCTTGACCAATTTGTCTTACTACCTCGCCGCGTTTGGGTGCCGGCCATAAGCGCCATTGCTCAAAAGCTTCTTGGGCTTTGGTTACAACTTGGTCATAATCTTCTTTGTTTGCAGTACTTACGGCCGCGATAAGTGCGCCATCTACAGGAGAATAAGAATTGATAACAACACCATGTCCGGCTAACCATTTACTTCCGGTACTGATGCCTTCGTTGTGAGTGCTGATCTGTAGTTTTTGCAGGAATTCCATACCTGTAATTTAACATTTATATCGGTTATAACCAATAAAGAAAAAAGTGCGGGTTCGACCGCACTTTATATCAATATTTATCACAACACAATTATTCTTTCATCATTTCGATAAGCACTGCTGCTATTTCTTCTGCATTGGGCTTGCTGAAATAGTCGCCGTCGCTACCATATGCAGGTCTATGTTCTTTGCTGGTAATGGTACGTGGCGCTACATCGAGATAGCGATAACCGCCTTGTTCTTCCATTACTTTATTAAACATATAAGCCGCTGCACCACCGGGTACGTCTTCATCTACAAAAACGATACGATTGGTTTTCTTCAATGATTCCAGAATGATATGATTTCTATCGAATGGAAGTAAGGTTTGCACGTCTATCAGTTCACAGCTGATGTTTAAGGGGGCCACCATTTGAATAGCCTCTTCAATAATACGTAGTACCGATCCATAACTCACGATAGTAATATCGTCACCTTCTTGCAATATTTCCGGAATACCTAATGGTACTGTAATTTCATTAAGATTATCGGGTAATTTTTCTTTTAATCTATATCCGTTCAGGCTTTCGATTACCATTCCCGGGTCATTGCTTTTAAGTAGCGTATTGTACATGCCGGCGGCCTGTACCATATTTCGAGGAACACAGATATACATACCTCTTAGGGCGTTAATAATCATTCCCATGGGTGAACCACTGTGCCAAATTCCTTCCAAACGATGTCCGCGTGTACGTACGATAATAGGACAGCTTTGTTTACCACCGCTTCTATAGTATAAAGAAGCTACATCATCTGTCAGTGGTTGTAGTCCGTAAATGACATAGTCGAGGTACTGTATTTCTGCAATAGGGCGAATGCCTCTTAAAGCTAATCCAATACCTTCTCCCATTATAGTGAGTTCTCTAATACCGGTATCGGCAATTCTTTTATTACCGTATTTTTTTTGTAAGCCGGCAAAACCCTGATTCACGTCGCCAATCTTTCCTAAATCTTCCCCAAAAGCTACTACTTTGGGGTTGCTGGCAAATAGTCCATCGAAATATTTATTAATAATTTGATATCCGTTTAGTAGTGGAGCGTCTTCACGTATAATAGGAGGAACTGCTTCTACTTTCAGTGCACTTTTGGGGCCTTCGTTGTAGAGGAAGGTATTGTATAGCTGTTTATTTTCTTCTTGTAATTTTTTATAGTAGGCTTTTGCTTCTTCGGTTGCATTTTCTCCACACAGTAGTAGTGCCTTAAATACGCTTTTCATACTGTCTTTCCGCAAAGGCTCGCGCAATGAACCTAGCTTGTGAGATATGTTGCGCAGTTCTTCTGCATGTTGCGGGTTATTTGGAATAAGAGACTCAATTACTGCTTGGGTTTGTTGCACCTGTTGTTTGATGGGTGAAATATATTCCTGCCATGCACGGTCTCTGGCTTCTTTTACATGCCGTTTGGCATCGTTTTCTATTGTAGCAAGAGTGGCTTCATCTGCTAGAGCGTTTTCAAGAATCCAATCGCGCATCTTTTTTATGCAGTCCCATTCTTTTTCCCATGCTAATCTTTCTGGGCTTTTGTAGCGCTCATGACTGCCAGATGTACTGTGGCCTTGAGGCTGCGTGAGTTCTTCTACATGAAAGATCACCGGCGTATGTGTTTCGCGGGCAAGATTGATGCCTTCTCCAAATACTTCCACCATGCCCATGTAGTCCCAGCCTTTTAGTGTAGCGATGTAGAAGCCGTTGGTGCCTTCTTCTTTTTCAAAGCCTTTAAGTGCTTTTGAAACAGAACCCTTGGTGGTTTGATATTCGCGAGGAACTGATATACCATAACCGTCGTCCCATACGAAAATGACCAAGGGAATTTGTAACACTCCAGCTGCGTTTACCGCCTCCCAAAAATGACCTTCACTAGTGGAAGCATCGCCTATGGTGCAGAAGCAAACTTCATTACCATTATTGGAAAGGTGCTTGAATTGTTTTAACTCTTCTACTTGCCTGAATAATTTAGATGCAAGTGCCAACCCTACAGAGCGTGGCATCTGGGCCGCAGTAGGGGCCATATCTGTAGAAGTGTTTTTAATGTTTACCAGATCGAGCCACTCGCCGTCTTCACGTGTATTAGCGCTGGTGTAGTGGCTGTTCATTTGCCTTCCTCGGCTGAAAGGTTCTCTTTCGGGGTCGGCATCGGCATATAATTGAGCAAAGTATTGTTGAGGATTAGAAACGCCCATGGCAAACATCATGGTCTGGTCCCTGTAATAACCACTTCTCCAGTCGCCGGGCTTAAAAAATTTTGCGAGGGCTACCTGTGCCACTTCCTTACCATCTCCAAAAATCCCAAATTTCGCCTTGCCTGTCAACACCTCCTTGCGAGAGAGTATACTGGTTTCCCTGCTTAGACAGGCTATGTAATAATCGTGCAGTACTTCGTCTTTAAATTTTTCAAAAGACAGTTTTTCTTCGTGCACAGAGGTTCCAGAATTCAACATGTCCATGTAACAAATATAGGTGAGATGAGTTATATATGGATATAACGTGCTAATTGATATTTTAGTATGAATACTATATCAATTTGTATGATATATATGTTTTCTGTTTATTTTTTGTGAGAAAATCATTTTTAACGGATAAAATATTGAATTATTGCTGCTTGATGCAACCTTTGTTTGTTAAAATGCATCTGGCTGTTGAACCTTTTTGATACTTTTGTGTAATTAAGTTTAATCTTTCGCTTAAAAAATCTTTTCTATGAAGAAAATCTGTTTACTGGCTTTGTTGATGTCTTTCGCTGTTTGGGTAAGTGCACAATCGTCCGAAAAAAATACTTCGGCTGAGTCTGCTATTAAAATGGTGAAAGAAAAATATGATATTGGTAAAATTCCTCAGGGGCAGCCCTATACCTTCTATATGGAGTTTGTGAATCAAACCAAAAAACCGCTTGTGGTAAAAAGTGTAATGGCAGGTTGTGGATGTACGATTCCTGAAAAACCCAACGAGCCTATTCTTCCTGGAAAAGTTGGAAAAATTAAAGTGTCTTACAATGCTGCAACCGTGGGTCCGGTTAATCGGGATGTAGAGATATATCTTGCCGGATATACCGAGCCTAAAGTGGTATACTTTACCGGAGAAGTAGTTGCGGCAAGTAAAAAGTAATTAGTTAGAAAAATTAATCATAATCATAAATTTGCGCCCCTTCGTATTCATGAAGGGGTTTTTTCGTTTTTTATCGATTTGAAAGCTTTGTAATCTACCTATCTTTGATATATGCTTACGATTTCTCAGCGCGGGATAGCAATGCCTGCATCTCCAATTAGAAAATTAGTCCCTTTTGCAGAAGCTGCGAAGAAAAAAGGATTAACTGTATATCATTTGAATATTGGACAGCCGGACATTGAAACGCCTCCTGCGATTATGGATGCAGTACGCAATGTACAAATGCCGGTATTGGAGTATAGTCATAGTGCTGGAAATGAGAGCTATCGTCGTAAACTGACGACTTACTACAAAAAGCTGGGAATTGAGGTGGATTACGATGAAATTATGATTACCACCGGAGGAAGTGAGGCGATTCGCTTTGCATTCCTTACTTGTTTGGATGAGGGCGATGAAGTGTTGATTCCTGAGCCACTTTATGCAAATTATCTCGGTTTTGCATGTGAGGCAGGTGTACGAGTAGTGGCGGTGCCATCAAGTATTGAGGATGGATTTGCATTGCCGCCCACAGATGTTTTTGCAAGGTATATTACGGATAAAACTAAGGCGATACTTATCTGCAATCCTAATAATCCCACAGGCTATTTATATAGCCGGGAAGAAATAGAAGCTATTGGTAAGATTTGTAAAGAGCGTCATCTTTATTTGCTGGGCGATGAAGCTTATAGAGAGTTTTGTTACGGGGATACTGACCATACCAGTGTGCTACACATTGCGGGTTTGGAGGAGCATGCCATATTATTGGATACTATTAGTAAGCGTTATAGTGCTTGCGGAGCGCGCATTGGTGCGTTGGTTACTAAGAATAAAAAGGTGTTGGAGTCTGCCCTGAAATTTGCGCAAGCCCGCCTAAGCCCCCCGGGGTTAGCCCAAATACTGGGAGAAGCAGCCATAGATCTGCCTGCTGATTATTTTGATACCACAAAAGAAGAATATCTGCAACGCCGAAACCTCCTGGTAAGTCGCTTGAATAGTATGGAAGGGGTGTTTTGTCCTAACCCAGGCGGTGCTTTTTATGCGATGGCACGTTTACCCATTGATGATTGCGATAAATTCTGTCAATGGTTATTGGAAGCGTTTTCTTATCATAATCAAACCTTAATGCTGGCGCCGGGTACCGGTTTTTATGCAACACCCGGCTTAGGGAAGAATGAAGTAAGGCTTGCTTATGTTATCAATCAGACAGCCATCAGTAATGCGATGGATTGTCTGGAAACCGCACTAAAAGTATATCCAGGCCGCACTATATAGCGTATTTTGACAGAAGCGTATTTACGGTAGTTGCATCCAACTCTTTAAATGGAATAATAGGGAGGGGAGACGTGTCGGTCTGTTCGATGAGTGTTTTTTCCCACCAGCCTACATCATGCCATGCACCATGCTTATGGCCTACTTTTTCAAAAGTAGCAAAATGCCGGAAGCCCTGTTTTTCATGGAATCCTACACTTGCTGCATTAGGTAGTGTAATAAGGGCATACGCCTTATGAACTTGTTGCAACTTCAGTATTTCGAATAGGACCTCGTAGAGTGTAGAGCCGATTCCTTTCTTTTTATAATTTTTATTAATATAAATGGAGGTTTCCACTATCCATTGATATGCTGCCCTTTCTCTATAAGTCCAAGCATAAGCGTATCCGGCTATAGTATCTCCATCTTTTGCTACAAGCCAAGGAAATTGCTGCGAATATTTTTGTACTCTAAGTGCAAATTGTTCTATATCAGGAACTTCTAGTTCAAATGTCGTGGCGCTACTTAAAATATAAGGCTTATAAATTTCCAAAACCTCAGGTGTGTCTTCCAATTTTATTATTGCTATATATATATTATAAATAAAATTATGTAAGAAAAAATCGTAAAAATGTTTGTATTTTATTTGAATAATATTTTATTTTTGAAATTAGAATAAAATTAATATCAAATTTTTTCTGTTTTTATCTAATTTCTTTAAATTAAATTTTTTTATTATGCACATGACCAAAAAACTGGCTATCGTTCCCTTTCTGCTGCTTATGCTTGTTGCAATACTCAGTCTTTTTATGGGGCACAATCCTGTAAACAGTGATACTGCTCCCGATGTGGATACCGGCGATACTGCCTGGTTATTAGCATCTGCTGCGCTGGTATTGCTTATGACCCCGGGCCTAGCATTCTTCTATGGTGGTATGGTAAAAAAGAAGAATGTGATTTCGACAATGTTACAAAGTTTTATTTGTATGGCAATTGTCTCTATCATCTGGCTTTTCTTCGGGTTTAGCCTTGCTTTCGGGGATGACATAGGCGGTATTATTGGAAATCCGGCTACCTTCTTTTTAATGAATGGGGTACTGGATGGACAGCCTTGGTCTGCTGCGCCTACCGTTCCACTGGCGGTATTTGCCTTTTTCCAGTTAAAATTTGCTATTATTACTCCGGCCCTCGTTACCGGTGCCTTCTCTGAGCGTGTTCGCTTTACTTCTTATATACTATTTATAGTAATGTTCTTCATTTTCATTTATGCCCCGTTGGCACATATGACTTGGCATCCCGACGGACTGCTGGCTAATCTGGGTGTACTGGATTTTGCGGGTGGTACCGTGGTACACATGAGTGCCGGTGTGGCCGCTTTAGCGAGTGCCATTTATTTGAAGAAAAGAACCGATCAGGAAATGAAACCGGCTCGTATTACTTATGTATTATTAGGAACTGGTTTGCTGTGGTTCGGTTGGTTTGGATTTAATGGTGGTTCTGCCATGGGAGCTAACAATCTAGCAGCTATCGCCCTGGCAACAACAGCTATAGCTTCAGGTGCTGCTGCATTTACTTGGATTATTTTTGATGCTTTAAGAGGCAAAAAACCATCGGCTATGGGTACCAGCATCGGTGCAGTTGTAGGATTGGTGGCGATTACTCCTGCTGCAGGTTTTGTAAGTATTCCACATGCATTGGTGATTGGTGTAGTTGCTGCTTTGGTGAGCAACCTCATGGTAGAGTGGAGAACCAGAACCGGAATTGACGATACATTGGATGTATTCCCTTGTCATGGTGTGGGTGGTATGGTAGGTATGATTCTTACAGGTGTATTTGCCAGCCCCGGCATCAACTCTGCTGTTACTGATAAAGGTCTTTTCTTCGGCGAAACTAAATTGTTTGTTACACACACACTAACAGCCATTGTTGTATTAGTTGTGGTATTTGTAATGAGTATGATTATTCTCAAAATCACAGATCTCATTACGCCATTACGTGTAAGCGAGGAAGAAGAAGCCGAAGGTTTGGATATGTCACAATTAGGCGAAAGTCTGTAATCAATTAGAGGTTTAATCACATAGTAAGTGCAATCCTGATATTAGGATTGCACTTTTTCTTTAGTACTAGCTAGCGGTTTTATACGCTAGATGCTTTTTATTGTCGTTTATTTAGTATTTTTTCAGTAAATATCTTTAAATAGCTGCTCTATAAAACTGTATCAATGAAAAAACACATTCTGCTAGCGACATTTGTTACGGTTGTCTTTCAGGCTATAGCTCAAATTACCTATCCTGTGAACGGGGTAGCCGATCCCCGAACCGGCGCCTATGCTTTTATCAATGCTTCTATTGTAAAAGACGCCAACACCGTAATTGCAAACGGTACTTTAATTATTAAGGATGGAAAAATTACCGCAGTAGGTAAAGCATCCGTGCCTGAAGGATATGTTGTAATAGACTGCAAGGGTAAGTTTATCTACCCTTCATTTATCGATATTTTCAGTGATTACGGTATTCCCATTCCGCAAAGAACAGGAGGGCAAACTTCTTTTTTCGGGCCACAACAGCTTACCACGAATACTAAGGGGCCTTTTGCATGGAATCAGGCTATTAAAAGTGAAGTCAACGGGTATCAACTTTTTGCCACGGATGCCACTAAGGCCGCTACGTTAAGAGCACAGGGGTTTGGTACCGTTGTAACACATCAAAAAGACGGTATTGCACGTGGCACCGGAACGGCTGTATTACTCAGTGATGATAAAGAAAATTTGAATATTATTAAAGATAAGGCTGCGGCTTATTATTCCTTTAGCAAAGGAACATCTACACAAACCTATCCCACTTCGATAATGGGCGCAGTGGCACTGTTGCGTCAGACTTTTATCGATGTAGATTGGTATATACAAAACAGGCCTCTTAAAGAGGGTATCAATAAATCGCTGGAGGCGTGGTATGAAAATCGATCGCTGCCACAAATTTTTGAGACCAATGATAAATGGAGTGGCATTAGAGCCGATCGTATTGGTGATGAGTTTGGGGTGCAGTTTATTATTAAAGGAGGGGGAGATGAGTATCAACGCATCAAAGAAATTGCGGCTACCAAGGCGCCTTACATTCTTCCGTTGAATTATCCCGAAGCTATGAATGTTGAAGATCCTATGGATGCCCGGTATGTTTCCTTAACTGATTTAGCACATTGGGAGTTGGCGCCAGGTAATGCAGCGGCATTTGAAAAGGAAAAAATTCCTTTTGCTTTTACATTAGCTGATTTGAAGGACCCTTCTGCATTCTGGCCAGCCTTGCGCAAGGCTATCGATTACGGACTTTCGCCTAAAGCGGCTTTTGAAGCATTAACGATAACGCCTGCTCGATTACTAAATCTCGAGCATGAAGTAGGTACGTTGGATGTAGGCAAATGGGCTAACTTTCTCATTACAACGGGCGATTTGTTTACTGACAAAGCAGTTATTTTGGAGAACTGGGTGAAGGGACAGCGTTATCCTGTTGATGCCAAATCTGGATTGGAACAACCTGGGCAATATAAGTTAGCGATATCGGGGCCATCTGGTATTACTGAATACACGCTTCAAGTAAAAAGTAGTAATGAGGCTAGTGTAGTGGGTCTGGATACGCTAAGCGTAAAATTTAGAATCGATGGTAAACAGGTATCCCTACAGCTTGCTCCCAAAACAGCGCTACGGCCAGTAAAGAGTGACTCAAAAGATTCATCTAGTGCTTCTCAAACCAGTAGGCTTTTGTACATATTAAGTGGAGTGGATTACGGCGATAGCTGGCAGGGGGTGGGAATGGATAATAATGGCACCACAGTTAACTGGACAGCGAGTTTAATAAAACAGGAGGATGCAAAAAGAAATAACATGCCTACTGCAAAGGCATTGCCCCAATCCAAAATTCTATATCCGTTTTCTCCATATGGAAATGAGCAATTGCCCGTACAGCAGGATATTCTAATAAAAAATGCTACAGTATGGACGAATGAAAAGGATGGACGACTGGAGCATACCGATGTGTTACTAAAAGGAGGAAAGATTGCTCAGATTGGTAAAGAATTAAATGCCCCAGGTGCTAGAATTATTGATGGCACTGGGAAACACTTAACACCGGGTATTATTGATGAGCACTCTCATATCGCCTGCTTCTCTATTAATGAAGGTGCACAATCGGTAACTTCTGAAGTGCGTATAGGAGATAATTTAAATCCCGATGATATCAATATTTATCGCCAATTAAGTGGTGGAGTAACAACCTCGCATATTCTACACGGCTCGGCTAATACAATAGGTGGTCAGACACAGTTAATAAAACTGAGATGGGGTAAAGATGATGCAGGACTGAAATTTGAAGGGGCGGATCCCTTTATCAAGTTTGCTTTGGGGGAAAATGTAAAAAGAACTGCACAGACGCAGGGCAATATTCGCTTCCCTGACACCCGAATGGGCGTGCAGGCGGTTATTGCCGATGCCTTTCAACGGGCAAAAGATTATGAGCAGAAGCTCAAAGCGGGGGATAAAACCGTTCGCAGGGATTTGGAGCTAGATGCTTTGGTGGAAATTCTGAATAATAAAAGATTCATTACCTGTCATAGCTATGTAGCCAGCGAAATTTTGGGGCTCATCACAATGGCCGAGAAATACGGGTTTAGGGTAAATACCTTCACACATGTATTGGAAGGATATAAAGTAGCCGATGTGCTTAAAAAGCATGGAGCTAATACCTCCACTTTTTCCGATTGGTGGGCCTACAAAATGGAAGTACAGGATGCTATTGCATATAATGCGGCTATTCTGTACAAAATGGGTTTGAATGTATGTATTAATAGTGATGATGCGGAGATGGGACGTCGTTTGAATCAGGAGGCAGCCAAAACGGTGAAGTATGGCGGTGTTCCTGAAGAGAAAGCGTTAAAGATGGTAACATTAAATCCTGCAAAGGCGCTACATATCGATCACAGAGTAGGTAGTATAAAAGTAGGTAAAGATGCTGATGTGGTGCTGTGGAGTGATCATCCCCTTAGTATTTATGCCAAAGCGCTTTACACGATCGTTGATGGAGTGGTATATTTTGACTGGGAACAAGATTTGAGGAAGCGAAAGCATATTGCTAAAGAACGGGAACGTTTGTTACAAAGGATGTTAACAGAAGCGCGCTCCGGAACGTCGGTATCTCCCGCACGTCCTACACCGCAACTGCTACTGCATTGCGAAGACTATGAGCAGGTAGATGGCCACTATATCTCTGCATATGATGAATTGCACGAAGAAAAAGCCGCTTTTTAACTAATAAATAAAAGAGCTATGCTTAAAAAGATATTCCTACACATATTGTTGCTGGTATGTTATCAATATTTTGGATGGGCTCAGGAGACGATTTATCCTGCTAAAAAACAAGAAGGGACTTTAGTTATTAAAAACGGAACAGTGCATACCGGCACGGGTACCGTATTAAAGAATGCTCACATCGTTGTCAAAGATGGTAAAATTGTTACAGTGAGTCAGAGTGCAGTGGACGAAGTTGGCGCAACGGTTATTGATGCTACCGGTAAAAATGTTTATCCGGGGCTTATATTAACCAGCTCCGATTTAGGGCTTAAGGAGATATCTAGCGGCGTGAGAGGGTCAAATGATTATTATGAACTGGGACAATATAATTCTGCTATTCAATCCATCTACGCCTATAATGCCGATTCCCGTATGATTAATACACTGAGGGCAAATGGTGTACTGCTTGCAGGAGTAACACCATCAGGCAGCCTGCTTACCGGAGCGTCTAGTGTCGTGCAATTAGATGCATGGACATGGCAGGACGCATTATATGCATCAGCGACGGGTATGCATCTGCATATGCCCTCTTTATATCGAAGTATGCGAGGCGGACGTACTTCGGCATCAGGCTCGAATCCTGTAAAAGAAGGTATCAAGCTGGTGGAGCAGGTAGAGCAATTTCTTGCCGAAGCACAAGCTTATATCAAACAGCATCCAAAGCCTGATGTGAATCTTAAATTTGAAATGCTTCGGCCTTTATTTGAGAAAAAGCAAAAACTCTTTGTTCATGCCGATAGGGTAAGACAAATATTGATGGCCATAGATTTCGCAAAGAAGTTTGACATTGAAGTGGTGATTATAGGTGGAGCGGATAGTTATCTGGTTGCTGATCTTTTAAAGAAAAACAATGTTTCAGTAGTGTTAAACACATTACATGAGTTGCCTACATTGCCAGATGACGATATCGATCAGCCATTTAAGACACCGGCAATATTGCAGCGAGCGGGAGTATTATTTGCTTTAAATGATAATTCCAGCTCAGCCCGCTATCGCAATCTTGCCTTTAACGCAGGCACCGCTGTAGCATATGGACTTACTAAAGAGCAAGCACTGCAAGCTATCACTCTAAACCCGGCTAAAATATTAGGAATCGATAAGCAAGCAGGTTCGATAGAAGTAGGTAAGGATGCAAATATTGTTATTTGCGAAGGGGATATTTTGGATATGAAGTCTAGTATTATTACTAATGCTTTTATTCAAGGTAGAAAAATAGACCTTTCAAATAAGCAAACGCAACTGTATGAGCGGTATAAATATCGGTATAATTTGCAGTAGAAAGAAAGCGTTCAATATAGAAGAAAAAAGAAGTTTGAAACATTTTCATGAATCCAATGCTGTACACTATAATTGGAATTATGGTACTGCTGTATGGCACAGCTTGTGTGTCGTATAGAAAGCGGCCGCAACAATTATATGATAAAGTGATACGGCAGGGACAAACTTTCGATGCCGGCATTGTTCCCGGTGTGCCATTGAGAGATAATCAGTGGGATTCGGTAATGAAAGAACGCGTGCTTTGGGCCTCCTTTTTATACAAGCAAGGCGTTATCAGAAATATTATATTTTCGGGAGGGGCAGTATACACACCCTATTACGAAGCAAAGGTGATGGGATTATATGCTCAACGATTGGGAATACCCAAAGAGCATATTTTTTACGAAACTCAGGCAGAACATAGTACAGAAAATATCTACTATTCGTATGAGCTGGCTCGGCAATTAGGTTTTAAAAGTATTGTTCTGGTGACGGACCCCTTTCAATCATCCTTGACCAAAAGATTCACACGCAAGCGATTTGCTACACCTATACAACATTTACCTTTTGTAATTGATACACTGAAGACACTCAATAGCAATCATGAGTATGCAATAGATTTTTCATCCGCAATGGCGCCACAATTTAAGTCTCTTACAGAGCGAGAAAGCCGCTTCAGGCGGTTCAGAGGTACTTTGGGGGCTTTTATCCCATGGGAAAATAGGCAGGGGTTGAAAGCAGCGCCGCTGTAAATTTAAAATACATAGATAATGCCGGCTCGCCAGCCATTGCTTTTTTTGAAAGCGCCATTCATTCTGGTTTCGGGTGTTTCTCCGTTTGCGAGGAATAGTCTGTCTGTTCCGTGGTTTGTTTTCCAGTTGTTGTACACCCACTCGGCATTTATCTCGAAATGTCGAGTGAGCTTGTAACCCATATAAGCTTTTAAATCCCATCCTATTCCCTTGGCATCGTGTACAAAGCTCACCGGATGGCGAAATTCTTGTATCAGATTCCAGTTAGCTTCAGCATCATATTTTAAGATGTGTAAGGCAGCATGAACACCGGCATATATTTTTTTTGAACAGTACCACTCCACTCCGCCTATTAGAGAGGGACCTTTCCATTGTGCTGTATAAGTACTTCTTAAATCCGAATTTTGATCATCTAACAGATAAAAGAGTTCTTTTGTCGCAGTGTAACCCACCCCAGTTTCTATATTCCACGATGGATTTTTGAATGCTGTATAGTGGATATTACCTCCTGTTGTACGCATAGTGCCTTTGTGACTTTTGAGATATAATTGTACTACAGGTAAGGTACGATTGTCGCCCTCATAGTCAAAATCAGTTACGCGGCCTTTATAAGTATAAAGTTGATTGTAGTGTAGTTGAATAGAAAGTTTACTAAGTAGCCGATAATTCGCATCTGCATAAAATCCGGCGGCCTGGATTGGATTGAAAATGAGTTCAGAGTAAATGTTGGGGTCTTTCCCATCCATATTGCCGGCGATAGACCATCTGAAATCTGTTTTTCGGTACTCGCCCCCTAATTTCATGGATAAATTATTCTGAATAGGTTGTAATGCATGCTGGCTGTTAACATCTACATTAAGTAATAACAGTGCGAATACCGCAAGCAATTTATAGAATACCCTCTGGAGGTTCTCCGGCACCATGATTTTGTTGTTGTTGATATACAATATTACATAATTATTGTTATGGGTATTTGGGCGGGCTTTGTTTACTGCTGCAAATGAGGGTTGGAGTAGTAAAATCTTCCATTATGTTAGTGAAACATCACATTTTCCAAGGGAGTGGTATGATATATTTTCGACATTATTATAATGCCTTGACATATGAATGTTCAGATATATTACGAGGACTTTGTTATTAATGATTCCAGAACCACTACAGGTAGAACAATCACAGAAGCCGATATCGTCTTTCACGCTGGTCATACCGGAGATTTTTATCCGCATCATATGGATGAAGAATGGTGTAAGACGCAGCCTTTTAAAAAGCGTATAGCCCATGGTACGTTGATATTTAGTGTAGGAGTAGGTTTAACGGCGGGCGTGATTAATGATGTAGCTATGACCTACGGATACGACAGATTACGCTTTATAAAGCCTGTTTTTATAAATGATACTATAAAGGCTACGGTAACTATTAAAGATAAGCGGGATCATAAGAAACCCGGCTATGGTATTGTTACCGAGCAAGTGGAAGTACACAATCAACATAAGGAACTGGTAATGGTATTTGAACATTTGTTATTGGTACAAAAAAAGAGCGCTGATGGCTGATATCGTATTAAAAGGAATTACATGGAACCACAGCAGAGGAATTACTCCGTTGCAGGCAGCAGCGCAACGATTCTCCGAGTTGCATCCTGAAGTAAGAATAGTATGGGAAAAACGCAGCTTGCAGCAGTTTGCCGATTATCCTATTGAAAAACTCACTCCGCATTATGATCTGCTTATCATTGATCATCCTTGGGTGGGGACTGCTTCAGAAACAAAATGCGTATTGCCTTTAGATGAGTATTTGTCAGTCGACTTTTTAAAAGATCTGGAGAATAACCCAGTAGGTACTTCTCATATCAGTTACCAGTATGCCGGCCATCAATGGGCGCTGGCAATCGATGCGGCTGCTCCTGCAGCCAGTTATAGAAAAGATTTACTGGACAAAGCCGGTATTGCGGTGCCTTCTACCTGGGAGGAGGTGCTTGCCTTGGCTCGACAGGGGAAAGTGGCGGCGCCTGCTATTCCTATTGATCTATTGATGAATTTTTATACTTTTTGTCTGGCACATGGAAAAACTCCATTTGAGAGTAAGGAGTATGTTATAGATTCGAATATCGGTGTGCAGGCATTGAGCACAATGAAGGAGCTGTACACATTGTTGGATGCAGCTATGTTTGAAAAAAATCCTATTGCAGTTGCTGAATTAATGGCGGGGACAGACGATTACTGGTATTGTCCTTTTGCTTATTGCTATTCCAATTATTCAAGGGCAGGCTATGCGGCTAATATACTGCATTATACGGATGTGGTTAGCTACAATGGGATGAGCCTGCAAACTACAATCGGAGGTACGGGCCTGGCAGTTTCCGCTTTTTCTCAACACCGATCGTATGCACTGCGCTTTGCTGAAATGATTTGTGGTGCTTCCTATCAGATGCATGGTTATACATACAATGAAGGCCAGCCGGCACACAAAAAAGCTTGGCTGAACGAATTGAATAATCAGTTAACAAATAATTTTTTTAAGAATGTACTACCGGTAATGGAGCGTAGTTATTTAAGGCCCCGATATCATGGGTACTTATACTTTCAAGATCATGCAGGAGATTATGTACGGGATTATCTGTCCGGAAAAAGTAATAATGCGGTTGCTGTGATTGAAAAATTAAACGAATTATACCATCAATCATTAAACACTAGATTTTTAAGTACGATAGAATAATGGGTTTACCACTTCAGGGAGTAGTAGTTCTGGAATTCAGCCAATACCTTTCAGGACCATCGGCAGGTTTACGTTTGGCCGATTTGGGGGCTCGTGTTATTAAGATTGAGCGGCCGGAGGGTGGTGATCCATCCCGCAAACTAGCTATTAAGAATCTTTGGATTGGTGATGACGCTTTGAACTTTCATACTATCAACAGGAATAAAGAGAGTTTTACAGCTAACCTAAAAGACAAAGATGATTTTGAGCTTGTCAAAAAGCTTATACAAAAGGCAGATGTTATCACTCATAACTTCAGACCTGGTGTAATGGAGCGCATGGGATTGAGCTATGAAGATGTAAAAAAGATTAATGAGAAGATTATATATGCCGAAATAACGGGTTATGGTAAGGAAGGCCCGTGGAGTATGAAACCGGGGCAAGATCTGCTCATTCAATCCATATCTGGTCTTACTTACACTACCGGTAATAGTGATGATGATCCTATGCCATTCGGACTTTCGGTAATAGACAGTATTTGTGGCATACACGCCGTACAGGGGATTCTGGCGGCACTCATCAGTCGTCAGAAGACTGGAAAGGGAGCTTATGTAGAGTTGAGCTTGCTAGAGTCAGCTATCGCGTTACAGTTTGAATTATTCACCACTTGGTTCTTGGATAATAATTCAGTGAAAAGAAGCAAGGTGAGCAATGGGAACCCTCTTTTGGGGGCTCCTTACGGCATTTACGAGACTAAAGACGGGTATATTGCTCTTGCTATGATGAATATACAGACATTGCGTAGAGCACTGGAATGTGCGGAGCTAGATCAGTTTCATCAAGGAGATGTTTTTCAGAAGCGTGATGAAATAAAAGCAATTATTCGTGATGTGCTTAAGCATCATACCACTGATCATTGGCTGAGTTTATTGCATAAACATCACTTATGGGCTGCTGAAGTAAAAGATTGGAAACAATTGTCTCAGCATGAAGGGTACAAAGTCCTGGGTATGGAACAGGAGATTCGGCTGCAAGACCATTCGATTATTACAACCAGATGCCCCATTAGGATTGATGGAGAAAAGCTTTATGTGAACAAACCGGCACCGGCTTTGGGAAAGGATACTGAAAAAATTAAAAATGAATTAGCATAGGCATATATGAAGTTGTTACAGGACATAGTGGTTATTGATTTCAGCCAGTTCTTATCTGGTCCCTCGGCCTCTCTATGCCTTTCGGATTTCGGAGCAGAGGTGATTAAGATTGAAAAACCCGGCACAGGAGATATATGTAGAGAGTTATACGTATCGGATGTTGTTGTAGATGGGGAGTCTTCTATATTTCATGCCATCAATCGCAATAAAAAAAGTTATGCAGCGGATTTGAAAAACCCTAAGGATGCGGAAAAAATCCGAAAGCTGATCGCATCCGCAGATGTAGTGATTCACAATTTTCGCCCCGGGGTTATGGAACGTTTGGGCTTCGGATATGAAGCTGTAAAAAAAATTAATCCTTCAGTGATATATGCGGCAGTGAGTGGTTTTGGGGAAACGGGCGAGTGGAAACATCTGCCGGGGCAGGATTTATTATTGCAGGCATTGTCAGGTATTATATGGCTTAATAACAGTAGCCATGCCGCACCGACTCCGATGGGTGTTTCGGTAATTGATATTTTTTCGGGAGCCCACCTAGTGCAGGGTATTTTGTCCTTACTGTACCGGCGGGGTATCACCGGTGAGGGTGGACTCGTGCAGGTGAGCATGCTGGAGAGTGCCCTCGATTTTCAATTTGAAGCACTTACCTGTTTTTATAACGATGGGAATGCGCTTCCTCAGCGAAGTGCTATAAATAGTGGTCATGCCTATGTAGCGGCACCTTATGGAATCTATAAAACAAAAGATGGTTATATTGCTTTAGCAATGGCTGATATTTTATTATTAGCCGAGCTTACGGGTTGTGAGAAGCTTAAAGCATATAAAGATAAAAGGGAGTGGTTCGCCAAGCGGGATGAAATTAAAGCCCTTTTGCGGGAACGTCTTTTGGAAAATACTACTTCCTATTGGCTAAGCATTTTTGAGCCTAAAGATATCTGGTGCTCAAGAGTACTAAATTATGAGGAACTAACACAGGAAGAAGGGTACAAAGCCTTAAATATGGAGATTGTTGTGCAAACTAGCAATGGTCTCTCGATAAAAACTATCCGATCTCCAATAAAAATTAATGGTAAAGTACTATCAGGAAGTAAGGGTGCTCCCGCATTAGGAGAGCATAATGCGCTCATTGAAGCTCAATATAAGCTTAATCAAAATATAAGCGAAGTACAAACAGTATCTGATGAATAATAATGTTATGTAATATTTTTACGCCAATAAACGGATAGCATTTATGATTATCGATACACACGTACATATATGGAACTTACAGCGTTCGAGTTATGCGTGGTTGGAGCATGCAGATCCTTTATTGCGTACAACGTATGATTTAAACATGCTCGCACCCAGTATAGAAACGACGGGTGTGAATGGCGGGGTACTTGTACAGGCAGATATTACATGGGAAGATACTGAACTCATGCTGGAAACAGCACGGAGCAGCGACTGGGTAAAAGGTGTTGTAGGTTGGTTACCTTTAACAGATGTAGAGCGTACGGCCGAGTTACTAGAAACCGTTGTTAGCAGGGAACCTTATTTTAAAGGGGTACGTCATTTGATACATGATGAACAGGATGATCGATGGTTATTACAACCACAGGTCATAGAAAGTTTAAAATTGCTGGCTACTCATGGTATTCCATATGATGTAGTTGGTATAAAAGTTAATCATATTAGAACGGCTTTGCAAGTTGCAGAACAGGTTCCTGAACTAAGAATGGTGTTTGATCATTTGAATCAGCCATCCATTGCATCTAATGAGCGTTTTGGTGAGTGGGGAATCTGGATGAAAGAGGCGGCAAAGCATTCTAATTTTTATGTGAAAATTTCCGGAATGGGTACCACAGCCGGTAAGCATAATTTTTCTGCCGATAATGTAAAGCCATATATAGAGTTTGCACTAAACGAATTTGGAACGGAACGTTGTTTTTGTGGAGGCGACTGGCCGGTAAGTCTTCTGGCTTCTGATTATGAAACTGTATGGAATATTTATAAAAAAGCTATTAACGATTTGATAAGCGAAGAGGAAGTTCGCAGAGGTATTTATAGCGATAATGCTATTGCCTTTTATAATTTGAATCTATAATTCGTTCAGGCACTTGTTATTTCAACGCTTGCCGGGTCTCTGCCATAGACCAGAAATTTATAAATAAAACATAATGCAGCTATTTTGGGGTATATTTTTTCATGGTATAGGTGCGGCTTCTGCATCTATGTGTTACACGCCCGAGAAGAAAATACGGGGGTGGAGCTGGCAAACCTATTGGCTGGCGCAAGCCGCTGTCTGTTGGTTTTTATTGCCCATTATTGTTGCATGGATCACCGTTCCTTCATTAGGCCAAGTACTATCAGAGGCGCCGGCTTCGGCAATGCTGAACGCTTTCGTACTAGGAATGGCATATGGCATTGGAGGAACCGCATTTGGAATGGCAATTAGGTTTATTGGCTTCTCGTTGACTTATGCAATCTCTGTAGGTATTTCCTGTGTGCTTGGAACCTTGATACCGCCGTTAGTAGATGGATCACTGAGTACTATTTTAAAAGGGAATGGCGCTAGTTGGATTATCGCAGGGGTTTTATTGGGCGCTTTAGGAATTGCTTTTTGTGGTGTGGCCGGATATAAAAAAGAAAAAGATTTAGGGCAAAGTCAAAATACATTTTCATTTAGAAAAGGATTACCACTTTGTATATTGGCAGGCATTCTGTCTGCATTTTACGGTTTCGCCATTAATGCAGGTAAGCCTATTTCGGATATTGCAGCCGCTTATGGAGCGGGTAATTTTCAGGTAAATGTGGTTTATATATTCTCTAATACCGGCGCTTTTATCACCACACTGTGTTACACTTTATTCTTGCACAAGAAAAATAAAACTTTAGCTGAGTATACTGATAATGCTAGTGGAGCACTTACCACCAATTACCTGATGGCCTTGATTACAGGTATTTTGTGGTACGGTCAATTCTTTTTTTATGGGCTGGGGCATGTGAGATTAGGTAGATATGAGTTTTCCAGCTGGGCCATACATATGATTATGTTGGTATTATTGAGCTCCCTAATAGGTTTGGTTTTCAAAGAATGGAAGCAAACTAAGGTTGCAACTATACGGAGTCTAGGTATAGCATTATTTATTTTGATTGTAGCCGTATTGGTTTTAACATACGGTAATTATTTAGGAGGGACTGACTCATGAACATAAAACACGAACCCAATATTCCTATATGCATTATTGGTGCAGGTGGTATTGTAGCGGATGCACATCTGCCCGCATATAAAATTGCCAACTATACGGTAAAGGGGATTGTCAATCGTAATACGGCCAAGGCTGTAGCACTTGCCGAGAAATTTGGTATAGAAAAGGTATATGATAGCCTTGAGGAGATGGTGACCGATAATGGAACGGAGGTTATCTACGACTTTGCACTACCTGCATCTGAAATCATTAATGTATTAGAGCGACTACCTGATGAAGCTACTGTGCTTATTCAGAAGCCATATGGAGAAAGCCTTGATGAGGCAAAAGCTATTCATAAACTTGCCTATCAAAAGCATTTGCAGGCTGGCGTCAACTTTCAGATGCGCTTTGCACCCTATATTCTTGAAGCAAAAAGAATGATTGCAGATGGACTGCTTGGCGATATCGTGGATATTGAAGTGTATGTAAATGTTCATACACCTTGGAATTTGTGGGAATTCCTGTTTGTGAAAGAGCGAATGGAAATTAATTATCATAGTATTCATTATGTCGATTTGATTCGTTCTTTTTTAGGCAATCCGAAAAAAGTATTAGCACGTACTTTCAAGCACCCGCAAGCATTGCAACTGGCTTCGGTAAAGTCCAATATTATTATGGATTATGGGGATTTAGTGAGGGCTGTTATTCATACCAATCATAATCATAACTATAGTCCTCAGAAACAGGAGTCATACGTAAAAATTGAAGGTACAAAAGGTGCTATTAAAATTGGTTTTGGTGCGCTAATCAACTATCCACACGGCATTCCAGATACATTCGAATATATCCATTTGGAAGATGGCGTAGCTGAATGGAAAACAAAGCCTCTCCATGGAACTTGGTTTCCGCATGCTTTTATAGGCACAATGCGTGAAATGCAAAGAGCTAAAGCCCGTATTATTCAGAAGCCCGAAAATAGCATCGATGATGCATTAATGACCATGGCCTGTGTGGAAGCCGCTTATATCAGTAATGAAAAGGACGGTATTGCTGTGTCAACACTTATTTAATTAATCATGAAGGTAAACATTAAGCAAATTATTGTAGGTATTCTTTGTCTATTAATCAGTGTAGTATCTCTAGCGCAGTCGAAAAAGTCGGTAGAGATTATATTGCCCTCTACCTCTGTGCCCAGAATAAAATTTGGCGCCGAGCGATTACAAAAAGCTCTCGAAGCTGCGGGCTATAATACTTCGTTTATCGATTTTTCTCGTAAACACAATCGCAAAAAAGGAGTTAAGCAGATAAGTTTATCTCTGGATACAACAATTAAAATTCCAAAAGAAGGTTTTATTTTAAAAGCCAACAACCAATTAACTACTCTAACTGCTTCCGATCCTACCGGAGTTTTATACGGTACACTGGAGCTAGCGGATAGAATAGCAACTACTAAAGAATTGCCACAGCTTCTGGATATTACAGATGCTCCGGAAATGGTACTACGGGGACAATGTATCGGACTTCAGAAGCCGTATTATTTACCGGGGAGAGATGTGTATGAATATCCTTATACTCCGGAGACTTTTCCTTGGTTCTACGATAAGCAATTATGGGTACAGGTGCTAGATTCTATGGTAAACAATCGTATGAATTCGCTTTATCTATGGAATGGCCATCCTTTTGCGTCTTTAGTAAAATTGAAAGATTATCCCTATGCAGTGGAGGTAAGTGAAGAAACATTTAAAAAAAATGAGGAAATATTTACTTTCTTGACTCAGGAGGCGGATAAACGGGGTATATGGGTAATTCAGATGTTCTACAATATCATCGTGTCTAAACCGTTTGCAGAAAAGCATAATCTAAAAACTCAAGAACGCGAACGCCCCATCATTCCTATAATTGCTGATTATACCAGAAAGTCTATTGCCGCTTTTGTTGAAAAATATCCTAATGTGGGGTTAATGGTGTGTTTGGGTGAAGCTATGGAAGGTGTAGGAAACGACGATATAGAGTGGTTTACTAAAACTATTATACCGGGAGTGCAGGATGGATTGAAAGCGCTGGGTAAAAAAGAGGAACCACCAATAGTGCTGCGTGCTCATGACACGGATGCTCCATCGGTAATGAAGGCTGCTTTACCATTGTATAAAAACTTGTATACCGTAGCGAAATTTAATGGAGAAGCATTGACTTACCAACGTCCCAGAGGTGCATGGGCCGAATTGCATCAAACATTAAGCAATCTAGGTAGTGTGCACATCGAAAATGTTCACATCTTGGCTAATCTGGAGCCCTTCCGCTATGCCTCCCCTAAATTTATACAGGAGTCTGTAATCGGGATGCACGAGGTTATGGGTGGCAATGGCCTGCATTTATATCCTCAGGCTTCCTACTGGGATTGGCCCTATAGTGCCGATCGTGTGAAGAATGGAGATCGGCTGTTGCAGATCGAGAGAGATTGGATGTGGTATAAAGCCTGGAGTCGGTATGCATGGAAAGCAAAACGCGATCGTAGAGCAGAGATTGATTTCTGGTGTGCACAGTTGGGACATCGATTTGGATTATCGAAGCAGGATGCTAATAACATTCTCATAGCTTATGAAGAAACAGGAGAAATAGCTCCTAAATTGTTAAGACGTTTCGGTATAACCGATGGCAATCGACAAACTCTCACATTAGGGATGCTCATGTCTCAACTGATTAATCCTTATCGCTTTGGATTATTTGAATTGCTATATGAATGCGAGGCCCCGGAGGGGGAAATGCTCATTACCTATGCTGATAAGGAGTGGAACGGGGTTCCTCATGTGGGAGAAACCCCCGTTCAAGTAATTCAGGACGTAAAAGATCATGCGGATAAGGCTGTAAAAGCAATAGATGCTGTTGCCGCTAAGGTGTCCACTGATAAGGAAGAATTCGAGCGTATAAGAAGTGATGTATATGCTTATAAAGCTTTGGCTTATCACTTTGCATACAAAGCACAAGCCGCCTTGTATGTATTGCGCTATAAATATTCTGAAGACCTAACCGATTTAGAAAAAGCATTGCCATTGTTGGAGAAAAGTGTAGCCTATTATAAAGAGCTTGCACAGCTAACTAAAGAGACCTACTTGTATGCCAATAGTATGCAGACACAACAGCGCAAAATACCTTTAAGGGGTGCCAACGGGAACTATAAACATTGGACAGAAGTATTACTTCCATTTGAAAAGGAGTTGTCGCATTTCAAACATAAATTGGATTCTTTGAAGAATAACAACCAGGTAAAGGAAGTAGCGATTACCCCATTGAAAAACGCATCGGTAAAGCTTCAGGGAGATTATAGCTGGTATACTATAGACTCCTTAGCCCAACCATTTGTGGATACATTGGTATCTATAAAAGCCTATTCAAAAGAATTGAAAGGCTTGAAAGGAGTGCAAATGAAATGGGCATCACAAATTAAAAATGGAACATCGCTCACATTTACAGTACAGAAACCGGTTAAAGTATTAGTGGGTTTTTTTCAGCCACAAAGGGCAGCTTTCAAAAGAGATACTACTTTTCTGAAAGCTCCGGAATTGGAAACAAACGCTAGTGCGAATGATTATGGTCAGGCAGAAACTAAAATAGCTAATGCTATAGTAATACCCGGTTTGCCACAGTTACACATACATAGTTACGATTTTAAGGCGGGCACTAATACGCTGAAACTAGCTAATGGCGTGGCTTTGATTTTGGGATTTATTGATGCTGAAGCCCCATTGCAAATGCATGATGCAGGTTTGTATGAAAGTGGAAACCGCAAACAGGTGGATTGGCTCTTTGAGTAAAAATATCAGTAAAAGAAGTGTATCATGAAAAAGATAATTGGAATCTTGTCGTTTTTGGTATGGATAGCCCAGTTTGTTAGTGCACAGCAATTTTATGATGTAACCCAGTATGGTGCTAAAAGAGATAGTAGTGCAAAGGCCACGGAGGCTATTAAAAAAGCTATTGATGCGGCGGTTAAGGCTGGTGGTGGCACCGTATATTTTCCTGCTGGAAAATATCTGACAGGGCCTATTCATCTGAAAAGCAACATCACCATATTTATAGATGCAGGTGCCGAACTGCATTTCAGTGATGATTTTGATGATTATCTGCCAATGGTGGAAAGCCGCTACGAGGGCGTAGATGTAAAAACTTTCTCACCACTTTTCTATGCATATGAAGCGGAAAATATAGCTATTATAGGTAGAGGAATAGTAGATGGGCATGGAAAAAAATGGTGGGCTTTTGTTGAAGGATATAAAGAAGGACAACCTAGAAGTAAATGGCAACAGTTATTTGATGAGAATAATAAGGATATTTTATTACCCGATGATCCCAAGCAAATGAAAAGAGGTTTTCTGCGTCCTCCTTTCATTCAAACCATGTATTGTAAAAATGTATTAATACAAGGAATTACGATCCGCAATTCCCCCTTTTGGACAATCAATCCTGAATTTTGTGATAATGTAACAATCCATGCTGTAACTATTATAAATCCCAAACGCATGGCACCTAATACCGATGGTATTAATCCCGAAAGCTGCTCCAATGTGCGTATTAGTGATTGTTATATCAGCGTAGGGGATGATTGTATTACTATTAAATCAGGAAAGGATCTACCTGGTAGGACCAAAGATAGACCCGCCGAAAACTATACTATAACCAATTGTACTATGCTGGATGGACATGGGGGCGTAGTTATTGGTAGTGAGATGAGTGCAGGAGTAAGAAAGATTACCATTAGCAATTGTGTATTTGATGGAACAGATAGAGGAATTCGTTTGAAAACCGTACGTGGTAGGGGTGGTGTTGTGGAAGATATTCGTGTAGATAATATTGTGATGAAGAATATCAGAGATCAAGCAATTGTGTTGGATATGGAATATGCAAAGTCTACCCCTGAGCCAGTTTCGGAGCGTACACCCAAGTTTAGAAATATACATTTGAGTAATATAACAGCCTATGCTAGAGATGCCATGTATATCAATGGTATTGACGAAATGCCAGTAAGTGAAATTAGTTTACATAATGCGGTATTTCAAACACAGAGAGGCATTATTATAAAAAACGCCAAAGACATTCAATTACGTGATGTAAGGGTGAATGCACAACAAGGAAGTGCATTGAGTGTAATAAATACAGATCGACTGCTCGTCAGCAATCTTGAGAGTACGACTACGGATACTAATACACCTGTAATCTCCTTAAATAATACAAAGAACGCTTTATTAAGACATTTATGGCCGTTTGAAAAAACAGCGCTGTATGTAAAGGTTAGCGGCGCGGCATCTCAAAACATCAATCTTGCAGATAATTTTTTTAAGGAGGATGCAGTATCAATAGAAAATGAAGTATTGAAACAAGAAGTGAAATTTCACTAATAAATATTATGAAGAAACTCGTCCGTGTCATATTGGCTTTTACATTCGGAATTTTGGTGAATACTTCCATAGCACAAGACTTGGAGCTATGGTATCATCGGCCTGCAGAAAAATGGGTAGAGGCGTTGCCCATAGGCAATGGACGCATAGGAGCTATGATATTTGGAGGTATAGACGAGGATCGCATTCAATTTAATGAAGAAACTTTATGGACAGGCTCAGTACGTAACTATAACCGGCAAAATGCTTGGCGGTATTTGGACTCTATACGAAATCTGTTATTCGCTGGTAAACAACGTGAGGCAGAGGAGCTAGCCGAGCGAGAATTTATGGGAATTAAGTCTGCTGAAGGCGATAAAGAAGCATGGATAGAGCATGTTACTGCCGTGTTGAAGCAAAACGCTAATCCATCTCAATACAACTATAATGATGCTTCATGGAAGACAATAAAAGTGCCCAGTTACGAAGGGTGGGAGGTACAGGGGTTTGAAGGAATGGATGGTGCCGTATGGTTTCGTTATTATTTTCAATTACCTAAGGAGTGGGAAGGGAAAAATTTGATACTCGATTTAAACAGAGTTAGTGAATATGATTTTACCTATATTAATGGAGCGCTTGTTGGTTCGCAATATAATACACAAGCGCGCCGTTACGAGATTCCGGCATCGCTTTTAAAAAAAGGGAAAAATAGCATCGCAATTTTAGTACTCAATTTCTCCGGTAAAGGTGGAATACTTGGATATAAAGATACCACACAACATATCGGATTATATCCTAAAGGAAGTATTGTTTCAGAAAAACTTTCTTTAAACGGCGAGTGGAAATATTATATTCAAGATGATGATCCCCCTCCAGTAGGACAATATCAGGCTTCTTATCAGCCCTTTGGCGATTTAAACTTGGATTTTGATATAAATATCGCTGCGGTTAGTAATTATAAGCGGTCTCTTGATTTAAGCAATGCTATTGCTACCACTCAGTATGATTATAATGGTGTCCATTACAAGCGTGAATATTTTGCAAGTGCACCTTCGCAAACCTTGGTGGTACATTTAAGTGCAAACAAAAATGCAGCCATAAGTTTTGCCGCAGGTTTATCAAGCCCTCATAAAAAATATTCATTACAAAAGATTAATGCTAATACTGTAGCACTTACTGTATCAGTAAAGCATGGCGCATTATATGGTGTAAGCTATTTAATGGTGCAAACTGATGGTGGCAGGATAGATGTGTGTAATGAAAAGGTTGTTATATCCAATGCTAATACTGCAACGCTTTATCTCACTGCAGCAACTAATTTTGTATCTTATAATGATGTGTCCGGACAACCAGATAGCATCTGCAGATCGATAATTGATAAAGTACAGCAATCCACATTTTCGGATATTAGAAAGGCTCATATTGCAGAATATCAGCAATATTTCAATACTTTCTTCATTGCATTAGGTAATGAGGCGCAGCGTCTGCGTCAGCAGCAGAAGCCCACAGATCTGCGATTGGCAGCATTCGTGCATAATGATGATCCATCTTTTCTGGCTTTGTATGTTCAATATGGTCGTTATTTGTTGATTAGTAGTTCAAGGCCTGGGACCCGACCGGCCAATCTTCAAGGCATATGGAATGATTTATTATCACCGCCCTGGGGGAGCAAGTATACTACCAATATAAATTTGGAGATGAATTATTGGCCTGCCGATTTATTGAATTTGTCGCCCATGCAGCAACCTTTATTTGAAATGATCAAAGAACTTGCAGTAACGGGTACGGAGACGGCCAAGCAATATTATAATGCTCCGGGATGGGTATTGCATCATAATACAGATTTATGGAGAGGTACTGCTCCAATCAATGCCGCTAATCATGGTATATGGGTTGGTGGAGCTGCGTGGTTATGTGATCATTTATGGCAGCATTATCTGTATACGTTGGATAAAAAGTTTTTGGAGCAAACGGCATATCCGATAATGAAAAGTGCAGCGCAGTTTTTCAATGCATTTTTGATTAAAGACCCCAAAACAGGTTATTTAATAAGTGCTCCGTCTAATTCTCCTGAACACGGAGGGCTGGTTGCTGGCCCCACCATGGATCATCAACTAATCAGAAATCTGTTTCAATCAGTGATAAAAGCAAGTGAGATTTTGAAAAAGGATGATGAATTTAGAGACACGCTCAAAAATAAAGTAGACAGTATTTTTCCGAATAAGATAGGGCGTTACGGTCAGTTGCAGGAATGGATGGAGGATGTGGATGACACTACCAATAAGCACAGACACCTCTCTCATTTATGGGCTGTATATCCCGGAAGTGAAATCAATTGGGAACAGACACCCGAACTGATGAAAGCAGCAAGACAATCGCTTGTTTATCGAGGAGATGAAGCAACAGGATGGAGTCTGGCGTGGAAAATCAATTTATGGGCAAGATTCAAAGATGCTGAACGAGCATATAAACTAATTCAGATGCTGTTGAGCCCCGTTAAGGGTGGTGCTGGAAGTTATCCTAATCTTTTTGATGCACATCCTCCTTTTCAGATTGATGGAAATTTTGGCGGTGCTGCCGGCTTAGGAGAAATGCTCTTGCAAAGTCACGCAGGTTTTTTAGAAGTATTACCAGCCTTACCTGCAGCTCTTAGTAATGGTTGGGTTAAAGGATTATTGGCCCGAGGAGGTTTTGAAGTAGAGATAAATTGGAAAAGCGGACAATTGCAATATGTAATAGTGCACTCGAAAGCCGGAATGCCATTAAAATTACGTTATCAGGGTAAGGAAGTTGCAGTCAACACTGTAAAAGGTGGTGTGTATAAGTTTAGTGCAGCACTACAACAGTTGTAATCTTGATTAATATTATATCTCAATGAGAAGGTGGTTCGCATTATTTATTATTGGCATTAGTATAGCTACAGAATTAGGGGCACAGCCCATAGAGGCTGTCAATTTGCGCTGCAACTATCGCATAAATCCTTTGGGTATAGACGAATCTCAGCCCATATTAACATGGGAAATAAAGTCTGAAAGTAAAAATGTTTTGCAATCGGCCTATCGCATTATTGTAAGCGACGACCCTTCATTAATCGCTAAAGGTGTGGGTAATATTTGGGATTCTAAGAAAGTATCTACTAATCCGCAGGGTCAGGTTTATTATGAGGGAAGTCCTTTGCAGTCTGCAAAAAAGTATTACTGGCGTGTCATGATATGGGACAAGAATGGACGCTCCTCTTCATACAGCAAAACTGCTTATTGGCAAATGGGATTATTGGATAAAAACGATTGGGATAATGCTCACTGGATTGCCTACGATATACTGCCCGATAGCAACATTTTTCTGCCTCTAGTGCATGGTAACGGAAAAAAAGAATGGGGTAAGAGGCCTAATGTACTACCCTTGTTTCGAAAAACGATTACAATTAAAAAGACTGTAAAATCCGCTACAGCATTTATTTGTGGATTAGGGCAGTTTGAAATGTATGTCAATGGAAATAAAACAGGCGACCATTTCTTGGATCCGGGATGGACACAGTATTCGAAGCATGCACAGTACGTAACATTTGATGTTACAAATCAAATAAGAAAGGGTGAGAATGCCATAGGTGTTTGGCTGGGAAATGGGTTTTACTATATACCGGGAGAGCGTTATAGAAAAATGACTGGGGCATATGGTTATCCCAAATTGATTGCAAAGTTTTTCATTGAGTATGCAGATGGATCCAGTGAAGCTATTGTTACTGACAGTACTTGGAAAACTAGTGCTTCACCCATATATTTTTCCAGCATTTATGGAGGAGAGGATTATGATGCTAATCTAGAACAGCCGAAATGGAATGAAGCCAATTTTAAGGATACTTCATGGAAGAATGCTGTAGAAACAGATGGGCCTTCTATGCTTCATGCCCAGCTATCGGAACCCTTGAAAGTATTCGAACAATTTACTCCTGTTTCGAGAAGACAATTGAAACAACATGTATGGGTCTTTGATTTAGGACAAAATTTTTCGGGTATACCATCTATTACAGTATCCGGGAGAAAAGGTGATACCGTGAGGATAATTCCTGCCGAACTCTTGAATGATGATGGTTCTGTTAATCAAAAGGGCAGTGGTGGACTACATGTATATACTTATGTGTTGAAGGGAGATGGACAAGAACAATGGCAACCTCGTTTTACTTATTACGGATTTCGCTATTTACAGGTCGAGAACGCTGTCCCTGATGGCATTACATTGAAAGAAGGTGCGCCGCTAATTAAAGATATAAGAGGAATGCATATTCGAAATGCGGCCCCACTAATAAGCCACTTTAGTTGTTCTAATGAGTTGTTTAATAAAACACACGCATTAATTCTATGGGCCATCAAAAGCAATATGGTAAGTGTGTATACAGATTGCCCTCATCGTGAAAAGCTAGGATGGTTAGAACAAACGCATTTAATGGGTAGTTCTGTTCAGTATAATTTTGATATTGCTGCGTTGAATAGGAAAGTTATTCGGGATATGATGTACGCACAATATCCCGACGGTAAAATTCCAGAAATAGCACCAGAGTATACGCGATTCACTCCACCATTTGATGAGTCGCCCGAGTGGGGTAGCGCAGCAGTGATTTTACCTTGGTATCATTACTTATGGTTTGGTGATAAAAAAACATTGGCAGAAGCCTATGACATGATGAAAAAATATGTGGCTTATCTGCAAAACAAATCATCTGATCATATATTATCACATGGTTTAGGAGACTGGTTCGATATAGGACCCAATCGACCGGGAGTTGCTCAATTAACACCACAGGGAATTACGGCTACGGCAATCTATTATTACGATATCACGATCCTCGAAAAAACTGCTACATTGCTTGGTAAAGTTGCGGATGCTACCCGATATAGAAACTTGGCTGCAGAAGTAAAAGTAGCATTCAATAAAAAGTTCTTTAATCAAACAACAAAACAATACGCGACCGGTAGTCAGACTGCTAATGCTATGGCCCTGTATATGGGATTAGTAGAGGAACGTTATCAGCAAGATGTTTTACATAATCTGATTACTGATATTGAGCAGCGAGGTTTTGCATTGACTGCTGGAGATATTGGTTATCGATATGTTTTGAGAGTGTTGGAAAAGTATGGTCGCAATGATGTTATTTATAGAATGAATAATCGTAGTGACGTACCGGGGTATGGCTATCAGATAACACATGGCGCCACAGCGTTAACGGAATCTTGGCAAGCATATCCCTTCGTATCTAACAATCATTTCATGCTGGGACATTTAATGGAGTGGTTGTATTCCGGACTTTGTGGTATCCGGCAGGTGGAAGGTTCTGTTGCATTTCGGACTATTGAAATCCGACCTCAGCCTGTGGGTGATATTAAGGAAGCAAAAGCCCATTATAGATCCATTCAGGGCATAATTGCAGTAGCGTGGAAAAAAGATAAAGAACGTTTTAGTCTAGAAGTATCAATCCCGTCAAATACTACTGCAACCATCTTTTTCCCTGAAGAATATAAAAAGAAACCTGTAAAAGTAGGATCGGGGGAATATAAGTTTATTGTTTCGGCTAAAAAGCGTTTACGTGGATGAAATACCAGTTGATACTATACCTGCTACTACAATGTGTTGTAGGGACTCTAAGAGCACAGTCTGTACCCAAAGAGGTGATGCAGAAGATTTACGAGGAGGTAAAAACTCCATACAAATACGGTCTTGTAGTATTGCCCCCTCAAAAGGGGAAAAAGGTAGATTGTCCTACAATTTACCGCTTCGGCAAAACATGGTATATGAGTTATATCGTATTTGATGGGAAAGGGTATGAAACATGGTTGGCCTCTAGTAAAGATTTATTGCACTGGAAAACTTTAGGTGTTCAGCTGGCGTTTACCCAGAATGGATGGGATGCCGTTCAAAAAGCCGGATATAATGCATTGGTGAATACGAAATGGGGAGGTAACTATAAATTGCAAAAATATAGTAAGCGCTACTGGATGTCTTATTTTGGAGGTGCTTCAGAGGGATATGAGCCGGAACCACTTTCAATAGGAGTGGCATCTACTACTCTAAAACCTGCAAAGCCTGTTACATGGGAGCTTTCTGAAAGGCCAGTATTGTCATCATCGGACAATGATGTAAGATGGTGGGAGAATCGTAATAAATTATTTAAGAGTTATGTTATAAAGGATAAAAAGAAACACACCGGCTATCCATTTGTAATGTATTATAATGCAGTGGGGGACTCATTGCCTAATAACAAAGCAACGCGTTGGTATGAGCGAATAGGCATGGCTGTTTCTAGTGATATGATAACATGGAAGCGCTATTTGAAGGATCCTATAGTACATCATTCCAGAGGTATAACTGGTGATCCGCAAATTCAGAAGATAGACGATGTGTGGGTTATGTTTTACTTTGGTGCTTTTTGGAAGGGTAGAGAACGGGATGCTTTTAATCGTTTTGCCTGTTCTTATGATCTTATTCATTGGACCGACTGGGACGGAGAGGATTTAATAAACTCGTCTGAGCATTATGATAAAAAATTTGCACATAAATCTTTTGTGTTGAAACATAAAGGTGTGGTTTACCATTTTTATTGTGCTGTGGATGAAGATGATAATAGAGGTATTGCTGTTGCAACCTCTGTAGATAAAGGAAAAAGTGGCTTGCATTTTTAAAGTTTAGATTATTTGTATATAAAACCTATTATAGATTAGAAATGAATAAGATTATATTGATATTGATTTTTATTTTCATAATGCTACAAGGAAAAGGGCAAGCTCCTAGGCAGGTTATCAATTTTAACAAAGACTGGAAGTTCATTTTACATGATAGTGCGATATATAAACTCCCATCGTATAATGATAACAATTGGAGAAAACTAGCACTTCCCCATGATTGGAGTATTGAGGGGAGTTTTGATGTTATTCACCCTGCGGGCAATGCTGGAGGGGCTTTACCGGGTGGCATTGCATGGTATCGTAAAAGCTTTAGCTTACCTATAGAAAAGGAAAACACTAAAGTGTATGTAGAGTTTGATGGGATTTATATGAATAGTGAGGTATGGATCAATGGTCATTATTTGGGCAAATGGCCTTATGGCTATACAGCGTTCTATTATGAATTGACCCCCTATCTGCTACCTGGAAATAATGTTATCGCTGTGCGCGTAGATAACTCAGAACAGCCTAATTCACGATGGTATAGTGGTTCCGGCATCTATAGAGATGTACACTTAGTAATTACTAATAAGGTAGCTTTTGCTAAATGGGGTATCTTCCTACATAATTCTGAAAGAAAGAATAATGAAGTGCAGCTTTTTGCGGAAGCAGCAGTTCAAAATGCCAAACTTTCAAATAATATTTTCGCTAAATGGGAAGTGTATGATAGTGCCAACAAATTAGTGGCAACAATCTTTCCGGAGGCTAGAGGCAAAAACGATAGTACGTTTTTGTTTAGAGGCAAGCTTCAAAATCCGCAATTATGGTCACCTCAGCATCCCTATTTGTATAAAGCTGTTTTTAAGTTATATCAGGGGAAAAAGTTATTAGACCAATGGGAAAGCAGGTTTGGTATACGTTATTTTCATTTTGACGCTAATAAAGGATTTTACCTGAATGGTAACCAGACAAAGATTTTGGGCGTATGTATGCACCATGACCTGGGTGCTTTAGGTGCAGCTTTTAATGAGTCGGCAGCAAGAAGGCAGTTACGTATTCTGAAAGAGATGGGAGTAAATGCGATTCGTATTTCGCACAATCCTCCGGCGGCGAAATATCTGGATTTATGTGATGAAATGGGATTTCTAGTTATGGATGAGGCTTTTGATATGTGGGCAAAAAAGAAAAACAAATATGATTATTTCAGATTTTTTAATGAATGGCATCAGCGGGATTTAGAACACATGGTGAAGCGCGATAGAAATCATCCTAGTGTATTCATGTGGAGTATCGGTAATGAAATTAGAGAACAGTTCGATTCCACAGGGATTACATTAACCAAGAAACTGGTAGATATTGTTAAGGCATTAGATACAACAAGACCAGTAACTTGTGCTTTAAGCGAAAATAGGCCGGATAAAAATATGATATATCAGTCAAAAGCTTTGGATGTGTTAGGTTTCAATTATCATATTGAATCTTATGAAGATTTTCCTAAAAATTATCCCGGTGAAAAATTTATTGCTTCCGAAGTTGTTTCGGGTTTGGCCAGTCGAGGTCATTATGATATGCCTTCAGATTCATTAAGATTTTGGCCACCGAGCTCGGAGTTTAAGTATATTGAAAATGGCAATCCTGATTATACGGTGTCTGCTTACGACAATGTGACTGCATATTGGGGATCCAGCCATGAGCAAACATGGCGCATCATCAAAAAGCATGATTATTTATCAGGATTATTCGTATGGAGTGGATTTGATTTTTTGGGAGAACCCGTGCCATATCCTTATCCTGCACGAAGCTCTTATTATGGAATTGTGGATTTAGCAGGTTTCCCTAAGGACGTATACTATATGTATCAGAGCGAATGGACTAGTCAACCCGTGTTACATGTTTATCCCCACTGGAATTGGGAGCTCGGGCAATTGGTTGATGTAAAAGCGTATTATAATCAAGCGGAAACTGTTGAGTTGTTTTTAAATGGAAAATCATTAGGACGCAAATCCAAATCCGATTCAGTGTTTCATGTGATGTGGAGAGTTCCATTCGAGCCAGGAGAATTAAAAGCTGTATCCTACGATCATGAAGGAAAGAAAGTGTTGGAAAAAACTATCCGGACAGCAGGAACACCCTATAAGCTCGAAGCTACAATTGAGAATTCTATAATTGATAGTAAAAATAACGAGCTATCTTTTATCACGATTCGCGTATTAGATAAAGAGGGCAACTTAGTTCCCGATGCAGCGCATTTAATTAGCGTGAAGGTCGAAGGAGCAGCGAAAGTAGAGGCTATGGATAATGGGAATCCTTCAGATTTAAATTCCATGAGAGATGCAGTGCATCACGCTTATAAAGGTATGGCATTGGCGATTATCAAAGGATTGCGTCCTGGGGTGGCTAATATTAAAATTACTTCTGCTGGACTTATCCCTGCTTTTGCGACTATTCGGATAAAGTAGCATATAAAATATCATATTGATAAAACAAATTATTATAGAATTTTCGCAAACGTTTGCGCTGAATAGTAAAATTTTCCATTTTCATAGTTAAACCTTGCATTGCTTAAGGTATACAAGCGGTCTAATTTTATGCTTTATTATGTAACGATTGCGGTATGCCATTCAAAATGAAAAAAGTTTTAGCGATTCACATTTGGTGTTTTATAGTAACGATTGCTAATGCACAGTCAGTTACGAGTGATGAATATTGGAGTATAGCGAATGAACGTGCAGGTAAAATTGCGGCCGCTCTTAATATAACCGACTCCACTAAATTTTATAAAGTAAAAGAACTAATTGCAAAGGAGTATGTTGCTATTAAAGAAATTGATGAGAGAAAAGTTAATGCCCTAACTGCTATCAAAACTAATATTGCAGATAAAAATGAAGCTGAAATAGAAAAAACACGCATTACCACACTGTTTGAACAGGAGCGTGCTTTAATTAATAAACAGTTTGTTGCAGCACTTTCCACAGAAGTTAGTCCGGAGCAGATAGAACAAATAAAAAATGGGATGACTTATAACGTATTACCCATTACCTATAAGGGATATCTAGAAATGATTCCTAGGCTCACGGAAGAAGAACGCGAATATATTTATGCGGCTTTAGTAGAGGCTCGAGATCATGCTATGGCCGCAGGTTCTAGCAAAGAAAAACATGAGTGGTTTGGAAAGTATAAAGGTAGGATTAATAATTTTCTGTCTGCAAGAGGGTATGATATGAATAAAGAAAGTAAAGACTGGCAGGAAAGAGTAAAACAGCAAAATTTAAACTAGCATAAATATTAAAACGATAAGACCATATGTATTTTAAGCGCCTCTTAAAAATTGCTTGTTTCTTTGTGCTTTTCGCTTGTGTATATGTAAATACAGAAGCACAGACCAGAACTGTTACAGGAATGGTTGTAGATGATTCTACAAATGCTCCTATTCCTGGCGTTACTATTAAGGTAAAAAATGGACCCCAAAGTGCAGTTTCCAACTCTAAAGGAGAGTTTACAATGAATCTTCCTATTGGAGGTGCAGTGCTGCAGTATTCACACGTAGGATATCAGTTCGGTGAAACTCGAGTTGATAATTTGGATCAGCCTATTCGATTGCGAATGACTAGTTTGAAAAGCAACATGGATGAAGTAGTTGTTATCGGTTATGGCTCGCAACGCAGAAGTGATCTTACAGGTGCTGTGGCTACTGTAGACATGGATAAAATTGTAGATCTGCCTGTAAGCAGTATTGCAGAAGCTTTGAAAGGCCAAATACCGGGGTTGAGTGTAACTGGTGGTAGTCAAAGACCTGGAGAAAATGCTACACTCAGCATCCGTCAAGTCTTTGGTTTTAGTAAAGATGGAAGCAGTCAGCTGCCGTTGGTGATTATTGATGATGTCATTCAGATAGATCCCAACACCGGGCTTCCCACGTTAAATCAGTTTAATACTTTGGACCCTAACGAAGTGGAAAGCATTACCGTATTAAAGGATGCTGCTGCAGCCATTTATGGCTCTCGTGCTTCGCAAGGTGCTATTATTGTTAAAACCAAGAAAGGTCAAATTGGTGCACCTAAAATTGCTTATTCTGGGAAATTTGAGTTTAATGATGCTGTAAGTTTTGGAAAGACAATGTCTGCTTATGAGCATGGAATTTTTTCAAACAGATTTTTCCGCGCCTCCGGTGGCTCGAACAGTTCATTTTTCGATGAAAGAGAACTAGAGGCCATGAAGTCGCTAAACTACGACTGGTTGCGTGAGGCATGGAAACCTGGTGGTGCCATGCAACACTCCTTAAATGTGAGTGGGGGCGCTGAACGTGCAACATATTTTGCAAGTGCAGCATATTACACGCAAAAGCCCAATCTGGGTACTCAGGATTATAATAAATGGTCTTTCCGTGCGGGAACTGACGTTAAAGTGGCAAATAACTTAAAACTTTCTGCTACACTTGCTGCCAACAACTCACAAGTAGAGAAATCATTTACTAAGATTTCAATCAATGAAGGCTCTTATACTTCAGGGTCGGAACAGACGGACTATGCGGTGTTATTGCATATGCCCAAGTACATTCCGTGGGAGTATACTGTGAATGGAGTTAGAGAATATGTTTCACCTGCATTAGGGCCACATAGAGTGCAAACCAACCCTTCGGGACAAAATAATATTTCAGGATGGAACTATTTTGCACTGCTTAATAGTGGATCTTATACTGCTGATGATAATCAGGCTTACAGTACCGTATTTTCATTACAATATGATGTTCCTTTTATTAAAGGATTGTCTTTGAAAGCCACTTATGGTATTAATTATTTTACCAATAATAATGAACAGGCAATGTTGGGAATCCGTCTGGCAGCGGCAACCAACACGAATGCCATGGGATACCATTTATATTCCGATTCTACAACTTGGAATGTGGCAATGAATAATAATAGATCTACTGTTCGTTTTGCAGATGAAATAGGAAAAGTACAACAGTCCAATTTCTTTATCAATTATGACAGAAGATTTGGTAAGCACAATGTTTCTGCAATGGCTTCGGTGGAGAAAGGCATTCAAAACTGGCAAAAGAAATTTATAATTTATGAACAACCTGTTCCGGGCGGATTTAATGGTTCTTCACCTTCTGCAGGAACATTGAACCCTTCGAACACATACGTGTATAAGTCTGAAGGTGGTACGCTTGCTTATTTGGGAAGAGTGAACTATGACTATGATGGTAAATATCTGATGCAGTTTGTATTCAGATCCGATGCTTCTACCAAGTTTGCTCCAGCGAACTATTGGGGTTTCTTCCCAGGGGTATCTGCCGGTTGGGTAGTGTCGAAAGAAAAATGGTTTGAAGAAAATGTACCCTGGGTAAACTTTTTGAAAATTCGCGGTTCTATAGGTAAAACGGGTAAGGATAATGTAAAGGCATGGAGATGGATGCAGACATATACTTATGCAGCTGATAAAGGTATGGGCTTTGGAAAAAATGGTGGGGGTACGTTAGTGGCAGCTTTAACTCCTAATGCCGAGCCCAACCCCAATATGACTTGGGATGAAACCATTAAGAAAAACATTGGTGTTGATGTATCTGTATTGAATAGTCGTTTAACCATTACTTATGACAGATACTGGGATCACAACTACGATATGCTGATGACATTAGCTAATCAAGTAGGAGTTCCTATCTCGGTTGGTGGTGGTTTTGCCGAGCAAAACTTCGGTGCGGTGAAATCTTGGGGTTCTGAAATCAGTGCTACATGGAAAGATAGAGTAGGAGAGTTTGAATATTCGATCGGCTTGAACTTTGGTACCGGTGATAATAAAATCACCAAATGGCTTCCTGTAGCCTTTAACTATCCTTCTCAATACGGCAATAGAGAAGGTTATTCAACTATACGTCCTACATACGGATTCCTGACCTGGAAAGGAAATGAAGGAGGCGACGGTTTGCTGCGTACCGATGCAGATATTGACGCTTATTGGCAGTATCTCACAGATTTAGCAAATGCCGCCGGAACTACACCTTCCTATCTGGGTATTACGGATAAGTCTTTAATTAAAAAAGGTATGTTGGCTTATCAGGATATTGCAGGGCCTTTGGATGCCGCTACAGAAACTATTGCAGGACCTAACGGAAGAATTGAAAAAGATGGGCAGGACTTCGTTCCACTGGGAAGCAGAAGATCTTATGGACTAGTTACCAATATCGGACTGTCATGGAAGTCTATTTCATTAACTACTCAAATTGCTACCTCATGGGGTGGCTATAGAAGAATCGATTATATCAAACAAGGTACCGGCTCTACAAATATTATTTGGTCTCATGCTTCATACTTGAATGATATGTTTGACCCAGTGGATAACCCTAATGGTAAATGGCCCAATCTGGCTTATTATGATCAGAATGGCGCTCCTTCAGATTTCTGGCAAATTTCAACCTTCAGAAGTTTTATGCGTAGTTTGGTTATAGGCTATACGGTTCCTAAATCAATTGCATCAAAAGTAAGGATGAGCTCATTGAGATTTAATCTAGCAGGATTTAACCTTTGGGACTTTTACAATCCTTATCCTGACAAGTATCGCAATATGTATGATGATCCTAAAGTGCCTTATCCTACATTGCGTACATGGTCATTGGGAATTAACGCCACTTTTTAATAACAATATTTGATAATTTTTACATTACTATATAGTATGAAAAAGATAAAACTTTTTACCACCGTATGCATTGCAGCTATTACCGCAGTAGGTTGTAAGCAGGATTTTTTGGAGGATATGAGGAGTTTTGATACCTATGATGAAAGAATATTTGAAAACGAAGTGCAGACAGGATGGTATATCAACAAGCTGTACTATGATTATTTTTCAGGTTACAAATCTCCCATACTTACAGTCGTGGGGTTATATAATGATACCAGAAGTAGGTCGACTGAAGAAATAGGAGGTACGGTAACGGATTATATTCATCCACAGAAAACATTAGTAGAAGCTAATCAGGCAGACGGGTATTATGGTTCCGCACTGGGCGCAAATGCTACCAATGTTCCTTATACACGTATTCGTACAGCAAACTTTTTATTACAAAAAATTGAGGAGCGCGGGCAAAATCTCTCAGCTGACTTTAAGGCAAAAGCTAAAGGACAAATGTATTTCCTGAGGGGCTTGCAGTACTTTGATTTGTTACGCATCTACGGAGGTGTGCCTATTGTTACTACTGTGCAAACAGCATCGGCTGATGATCCTTCCATAAAATTGCCACGTGCTAAACCAGCGGAAGTGGTAGCACAAATCATTGCGGATTTTGATTCAGCAGCTGCCTTATTGCCTGCAAGATGGCCCGATAGTGATTACGGACGTTTTACTTCTGCTGCAGCACTTGCAATGAAAAGTAGAGTATTGCTCACTTTTGCGAGCCCTTTATTTAATCCAGATTGGGATAATCCCGGTAATGAACGCTGGCAAAAGGCGTTAGATGCAGGTTTGGCTGCAGAGGCTGCATTAACTTCTGCTGGCTATGGGCTGTATGGCTCTAATGCAAAGGAATGGTCGGAAATGTGGTATAAAAATGATAATGCTTTCAACAAGGAAGCCATTATCGTTCGTTTACTAAGCAGTTCTACCGCTTCTTCGGGAGTGGAGAATAACGGTTGGGAACGCTCTATTCGCGTATCCAAGCAAACCGGAGCAGGCGGTATTTCTGCACCGAAAGAAATGCTGGATCTCTTTCCGTTGGCAAATGGCGCTCGCCCTACTGCTGCAAATGGTTATGATTCTACTTATTTCTTTTTAAATAGAGATCCACGTTTTTATAGAACCTTCGCGTTCTCTGGCATGAAATGGGGAACTAAAGAATCGCCTAATGACGTTGTGTGGTTGTATAGATGGGCTTATAGCGGTAATCGTACAGCCTATAGCGACGGAAATCAGGTAAGTAGTCCGGCAGTAGTACGCAAAATGTCAAATCCCGAGGGGGCAAGTACCGCAGCGGGTCTCGCTTACTCCGGTACTGATATATTTGAATATCGCTACGCAGAGCTTTTACTGAATATTGCAGAATGTTATGCAGCAAAGGGTGATATTAATAATGCGATTGTCTATTTAGGAAAAATTAGACAGCGGGTAGGAATTCCGGCGGCTAATAATTATGGTATAGGTACGCTTACCACAAAATATCAGGCTATCGAGGCTGTATTGTATGAACGCAGAGTGGAGCTGGCTTACGAAGGTAAAAGGTTTTGGGATGCACAACGCTGGATGTTGTACAATGATGACCCCGCTGCTGGAAACAACACCTGCCAGAAGCTGGGTATTAATCCCATAAATGGTTCTGCAAGAACAGGAAGATTATGGCAGTACAAAACAGTAGCACCCGATGCCGGAGATCCATTATTGGCTGCACGTACCGGAATTTTTGTTGATCCGGATGCTCCTGATTTTGCAACCCAGCTGAACAATTTGAAAGACTTTGTTGACAATTATATTAAAATTGAGGGAACCGATCAACCAATGGATAGAGATGCCTCTAACAATCCTCTCTATATTAATTTTAGACAGAACTATTATATTTCCGGATTAAATGCTAATGCTTTATCGGTAAATCCGTGGTTAGAGCAAACTATTGGTTGGAATGATTATAATGGTGCGCCGGGAACTTTTAATTATCGACAATAACAGTTCTTTATGTCCATATAGAATAAGCCAACGCTGAGAATGCTTGATAAAGTGTAAACTGAATTTTAAAAATTATGATGCGTTATTTTATTGTATTAGGTATTGCAAGTTTAGGTTTGAGTAATGTAAGCAAAGCTCAGTATCCGGCTGTTTCTAAAGAAGATCAGGAGAAAGCAGATCGGCTTATGGAAGAGGCCAGGCGTCATTCCGATTCCATGTGGGCCATTGCTTATCCCATTGTAAAAAAAGAAGCTACAGAGGGGCGTCCTTATGTTCCCTGGGCTTCAAGAGTGGATGATTTGCCAAAGGCGTCAATACCCGCTTTCCCGGGTGCTGAAGGTGGAGGTAAATATACCATGGGAGGCCGCGGAGGCAAAGTGTTAGTGGTGACCAACCTCAATGACGACGGGCCGGGAAGCTTTCGTTGGGCGTGTGAACAGGGAGGTGCGCGTATTGTAGTGTTTAATGTTTCTGGAATTATTCGATTGAAGACACCGGTAATTATACGTGCTCCTTATATATCTATTTTCGGACAGTCAGCTCCTGGTGATGGAGTATGTATTGCAGGCGAATCGGTGTGGATTAATACACATGATGTCATTATCCGTTATATGCGTTTTCGGAGAGGTGAAACATGGGTAGGTCGCAGGGATGATGCTATTGGTGGCAATCCTGTGGGGAATATTATGATTGATCATGTGTCTGCCACATGGGGCTTGGATGAAAATATGAGTATATACCGGCACATGTACAATGATAGTACCGGAAAACAGGAAGAAAAATTAGGTACTGTAAATGTGACTATCCAGAATTCCATTTTTGCTGAGGCATTAGATACTTGGAATCATTCTTTTGGTTCTACGTTGGGCGGAGAAAACTGTAGTTTTATGCGTAATCTTTGGGCTAATAATACGGGACGTAATCCTTCTATTGGCTGGAACGGTGTTTTTAATTTCGTGAATAATGTTATCTACAACTGGGTACACCGTTCTATTGATGGGGGAGATTATCGGGCACAATATAATATTATAAATAACTACTTTAAGCCTGGACCTGCTACACCTAAAAACTCTCCGGTAGGTCATCGTATACTAAAACCAGAAAGTGGGCGTAGCAAGTTGCCCTACAAAGTGTATGGTAGAGCGTATGTAGATGGTAACATAATGGAAGGATATCCGCATATAACAGCTGATAACTGGGCAGGAGGTGTGCAGGTCGAAAATCTGGATGGCGTAGGAGAGCATGAAGCTTATATGCGACAAAAGAGTCCACTCATTATGCCTGAACTTACAATAGTGAGTGCTAAAGATGCAATGGATTTTGTACTCAATAATGTTGGGGCTACTTTACCTAAACGTGATCCAGTCGATGCACGCATAGTAAAGGAAGTTAGAGAGGGTAAGGCAACAGCACTCCCTAATGTGAAGTTGCCAGAGACACAGTTTAAGCATCGCCGTTTGCCTATCGATTCCTACAAGATAGGGATTATTACAGATCCTTCTCAAGTGGGTGGATATCCTGAATATAAGGGAACTCCGTATAAGGACTCAGACAACGATGGGATGCCCGATGCGTATGAGAAAAAGATGGGGCTTAACCCGAATGATCCTAGCGATGCCTCTCAATATTCAAAATCTGGTTCCGGATATACTAACATCGAAGAGTATTTGAATAGCCTTGTGGATATCAATACTGTAGTTCCTTTAAAGAAGATGTAACTCATGAGTGAGGTCGTATCGACCTCACTTTCTTTCATTATATTAGCTCTTATCATTAATCACAGATTTATTGATTGCGTGAGTTGTTTAATGGCCTATATTACAAATCTGATTAACGCATATATTCTCAGACAGAATAACAATAAGTTCTACTATTATTATCTGCCTGCAATTATTCTATTACTGATTGTTAATAGCCTGCCCGCTCAAAGTCCTAAACCTCTTTTGCCTGTTGAAATTGTTGAAGGAAAATTAGTTTATAACCCCGATCCAACTACAGGAGACAGAGTACCTGATTATTCTTATTGTGGATATAAAGCTTCCGAACAGGAAATTCCGATGGTTCCAGTAAAGGTGCTGGTACCTTTGGTACAAGGAGATGCTACAGCAACCATTCAGGCTGCTATTGATAAAGTGGCTAGTCTTCCTCTAGATCAGAATGGTTTTCGAGGAGCAGTGCTGTTATCCAATGGTGTATATGAAGTGATGGGACAGTTACATATTCATCAATCTGGAATTGTCCTCAGAGGCCAGGGGCAAACTAGTCTTTTGGGAAAAGGAATTGACAGAGATGGGTTAATTAGAGTGTTTGGCAAAGAGGATATTAGTATCCAAAATCAAACGACGATAATAGATGAGTATGTTCCAGTGGGCGCTACTTCTTTTTTGGTGAATAACGCTTCGGATTTTAAAGTAGGTGATCAGGTATTTATTAAGCGGCCTTCGGTAAAGGAGTGGATTGATGAATTGGGTACCGAGAGTTTTGGAGGAGGCATTTCTACCTTAGGTTGGAAACCCGGAGATGTAGATATTCGTTTCGATCGGAAAATTGTGGCACTTGAGGAAAATAAAGTTACAATTGATGTTCCTCTCACTACTTCACTGGATAAAAAATATGGCGGTGGATTACTAACAAAATATGCATGGCCCGGACGAATCCAGAATATTGGTATAGAAAATTTATTGCTGCTATCAGATTTCGATAAAGCGAATCCGAAAGATGAGAATCATCGATGGATGGCGATAACTCTAGATAATGTTGAAGATGCATGGGTAAGGCAGGTTACATTTAAGCATTTTGCAGGATCTGCGGTGTATATTAATGAAACCGTGCGAAGAGTGACGATTGAGGATTGTATTGCTATAGAGCCAATATCAGAAATTGGTGGACAACGACGCAATACTTTTTTTACACGCGGGCAGCAAACATTATTTCAACGATGTTACTCAGCCAACGGTTATCATGATTTTAGTGTAGGCTATACTGCTGCTGGGCCAAACGCTTTTGTGCAATGTGTTGCTGAAAGGCCATATAGTTTTAGCGGTACAATTGGTAGATGGGCATCTGGTGTTTTATTTGATATTGTTGAAATTGATGGCAATGCAATACGATTTGGTAATAGAGGTCAAGATGGACATGGGGCCGGATGGAGTGCTGCCAATTGTTTTTTATGGAATTGCAGTGCATCATTGATTGAATGCGATCGTCCACCTACGGCTCAAAACTGGTCATATGGATCATGGAGCGAATTCGCAGGAAAGGGTTTTTGGACCGAATCTAATAATCATTTAAAACCTAGAAGTTTTTTTTATGCTCAGTTGGCACAGCGTCTTAATAAAGATGTGAGTAGACAGGCTGCAATATTACACATTAGTACAGAGGCATCCACTAGTCCAACCGTAGAGGCGGCTTCACAGCTCACAGAGGCGGCTTCACAACCGAGGGTGCGACTACTAGACTGGATTGCAACGGCCTCCCAACGCAATCCTATTAACACTGAGCATAAAAATGCTATTATCATATCGCCTCAAAGAAAAACAGAAAATAATAGCATTGCGGGAGCTGGCGTTATTGTCAAAAATGGTTGGTTGGTAAGCCAAAAATCTGGGAATATTTTAACGGGCAAAGTTCAGAATATCCCTTGGTGGTCTGGCGGTATTGAAGGGAAAGCATTAGAACAGGCTCGTAGAAAACCTGCTATTACACGCTTTGTGCCAGGAAGGGTAGGACCTGGACTTACAGATGATTTAAATGCAGTGATTGACTCGATGAAAGCGAACAATGTGGTGGCCTTGAATCAGCATTATGGACTTTGGTATGATAGAAGACGAGATGATCACGAACGTATCAGACGGATGAATGGAGATGTATGGCCACCTTTTTATGAGTTGCCTTTTGCAAGGAGTGGTAGAGATACAGCCTGGGATGGATTGAGTAAATACGACTTGACAAAATATAATGAATGGTATTGGGCTCGTATGCAGCAGTTTGCTTCCTTAGCCGAAAAAAATGATTTGTTACTGATACATCATCATTACTTTCAACACAATATTATAGAAGCTGGAGCTCACTATGCCGACTTTCCTTGGCGTACTGCTAATAACATTAATAATACGGGCTTTGTAGAACCAGTAAATTATGCTGGTGATAAGCGTATTTTTTATGCTGAACAATTTTATGACACAACACACTATGTACGTCGACAGCTGCATCAACAATACATATGGAAGTGTCTTGATAATTTCCGCAACAATAAGGCGGTAATACAACTGCTGAGTGAAGAATATACAGGCCCCCTACATTTTACTCAGTTTTGGCTAAATGTCATTGCAGCTTGGGAAAAAAGAAATCAACAAAAACAAATTATTGGATTAAGTGCCACCAAAGATGTTCAAGACGCAATATTGAATGATTTAAAATATCGTTCTTTAATTGATGTCATTGATATCAAATACTGGCACTATCAGCCAGATGGTTCTTTGTATGCTCCAGAAGGAGGTAAAAGCCTAGCACCCCGTCAATGGGCGAGATTATTAAAGCCTAAAGCAGCAAATTTTGATCAGGCTTATCGAGCCGTTCGGGAGTATAAAGACAAATTCCCTGATAAAGTAGTGACGTTTTCGGCTGATGGGTATGATAAATTAGGATGGGCAGTGTTTATGGCCGGAGGTTCTTTACCCGCATTACCACGCGAGACGGACAAGAATTTCTTAAAAGCAGCTGTTGATATGAAGCCTACCGATGCTTATGGAAAATATGCTTTGGCAGGTGAAAACGACATAATTCTTTATATAGAGTCTGCAAAAGAACTTGCCCTAGATTTATCTGCCTTTAAAGGAAGCTTCTCGTTAAGATTTGTAGATGTACATACAGGTAAGGTGATATCGGCCCCTAAACAGATAACTGCAGGTAGAACTCATCCTGTCATTATACCTAAAAAACCTTTGATCGTGTGGTTGTCAAAGAAATAATAGGAAGCCCTTATTTAAAATTATTTTAAATAGCGAGTGATAAGCGACTCATCTTGCTAAACGAACAATACATATTAAATCTGCGAAACAGTATTAGCAAAACATCTGATGAAGCGGCATATAAAAAACTATTCTATCACTTTTATCCGCTTCTAAGACGCTTTGCTTATAATTTATTGGGAAATGCTGAGGTTGCAGAGGAAATTGTGTCTGATGTTTTCTTGAAGATTTGGGCCATTAGAGATAAGCTTACCCTAGTAAAGGATTTGAAGTTGTATCTTTTCAAATCTGTTAAGAACGCTTGTATTAATTATCTGAAAAGTGCTGCTCACAAATACAGTAAGAGTACTAATTTTATTGAGGAAACAGCTAAGCTGTACCCTTCGCCAGAATCGGAGTATATCTATGCCGAATTGCATCAAATTATCCGAAGTGCCATAAACAAATTACCCGCAAAACGTCAGCTTGTTTTCCGTCTCGTTAAAGAATATGGCCTTACCTATAATCAGGTAAGCGAAGTGATGCAAATTTCTCAGAATACCATAGAAACACATATGCGTCATGCTTTAAAGAAAATAAAGCATGCTTTGGATAAATATCAGAACATAGATAAATAAAAAATAATTCTTTTCACGGTAAGCATCAAAATTCTTGTCTTAATAAGTAGATGCTGTTCTATGGAGAGTAGTAAGCAAGAAAGAATATATGAGTTGCTTGCCAAAAAGCTATCGGAAAATGCAACATTGGACGAGTTGCGTGAGCTTGAAAGCTTACTAGCTTTGCGACCCGATTTCAAGCGATTGCACGATAGCCTGCAAGATTATCCGAGGATAAATGATGCTTTGAGCAAGGATCTTACGGATCAAGCATATGCTGCACAATTTGTAAAAATGATGTATGCAGAGGATGATCCGAAAGTTGTAGCTACCTGGCTTGAAGAAACTGATCTCGTCGCTCAAAAACGCCGTATATGGAATCTTAAATCATGGAGAGTTGCTGCCGTTTTATTGATATTGATAATCGCAGCCACTACTTTTTATCTCTTAAATGGGAATGAGTTAGTAGGGACTATCGGTTTGATGAGTGATGTTGAAAAAAAATCTTCTTCCAAGTCAAAACTAACGCTTCCGGATGGGACAACGGTATATTTAAACACAAACAGTTATCTCCAATATGGAGCTGATTTTAATAAAAAAAATCGAGAAGTGTCATTGGTAGGTGAAGCCTATTTTGATGTAGCTCAGGATTCGATAAAACCATTTATAGTGCGTACATCCAAAGCCACAATAAAAGTGATAGGAACGCGTTTCAATATAAAAAATTATGAAAATGATATCTGGGAAGCTACTTTGTTGCAAGGGAAAATAGAAATGTATCTAAACAATAGACCAAAGGATAAGCTACAGTTGGAACCCTCTCAGAAAGTGTCTATTGTGGAGGAGAATGCGCCAGCGAAGTATAAGCGTAGCAAAGAGGGGGATTTTAAAGTTTTAATCTCCAAAATTAATCAGCAGAGCTCCGAAATAGCGGAAATAGCTTGGATGGATAACAAATTGGTATTTTTTGATGAACCATTATACAAAATTGCTAAAGAACTGGAGCGCTCCTTCGGTATAACGGTAAAGATTATTTCCTCCCAAAGAGCAGAACAGAGATATACAGGTTCTTTTAAAAATGACAATCTTGAGCAGATTTTGAAAATACTAAATATGTCCAATCCGATAAATTATGAATGGAACGGGAAGGAGCTGATCATAAAATAATTCATTCACTTAAAAAAAGCATATGAAGAAAATTGATGGATACTTGTAAAAATAGAGGAGAATGCGGCAACATTCCCCTCTTGATGGTGCACTAAAACAATGTTTAATGCGATTTTTAAAATTAAAACCAATCAAAATTATGCAAAAATTACTTGCTTCGGGATGTGATGACTTCCGAAAAACGTTGCTTGTTATGAAATTGATGTGCATTATGCTGCTTTTGGCGGTACATGTATCTGCCAAAAATTATGGACAGTATGTAATAAATCTAAAGGCACAGGAGACGACTTTAGCCAATCTGTTCACTCAGATTGAGAAACAATCGCCTTATTCGTTTTATTACAGCAATAATCTGCTCCCTTTATCCAAGAAAGTATACATCTCTGCTCAGAACGCCTCGTTGAATGCTATTTTGAGCAAAGTATTTGATGGCACCGGTATAACCTGGAATATTATTAATGACCATCGGGTGGTACTTTCCTTAAATGCCGATTATGTTAGTAATCCCTTCAAGCTGATCAAAGGCGTGGTGCGTGATCAGAACGGACAGCCGCTATCCCGTGTATCGGTGACTGTGCGTGGAGAGCAGGTAGGAACTATAACGGATGAGTCCGGACAGTTTTCCATTAACGCCAATGTAGGCGATACGCTCATCTTTTCACGTGTGGGATATGTTGAGCAAACGGTTGTAGTGGACGCACAAGACGAGCTTGAAATTATATTAATTGCTGCAGATCAGCGATTGGATGAAGTAGTAGTAATTGGATATGGTAGTGTGCGTAAAAGAGATCTTACAGGAGCCGTATCGTCGGTAAAAGCAGACGACATTGTTCGCTCTCCTGCACATAATGCTATGGAAGCTATACAGGGACAGGTGCCAGGGTTGGATATTACCCGTAACTCTGGTAGTGCTACATCCGGTGTAACTATGAACATCAGAGGAAAAAGATCTTTATCTACGGCAAGAGATGAGTATGGTAATTTAATTGCTAATAATCCTTTGGTAATTATTGACGGTATTCAGGGGGGTAGCGTATCGGATATTCCACCTCAAGAAATTGAATCTATTGAAGTAATGAAGGATGCTTCTTCCACAGCTATATACGGTTCGCAGGGGGCAAATGGCGTAATTATCATTACTACCAAAAGAGGAAAAGCCGGAAAAACAAAAATTTCTTATAACGGATACACGGGTTTGAACGGATGGGCTCAATATCCCAAAATGCGAATGGGCGAGGACTATATTCAGTTGAGAAGAGAAGCAGCCAAAACTGCAGGACAATGGTCTTCACCCGAGGATGATCAAACGCTGTTTACACCCAGCGAATGGGCGGCGATTCAGAATAATCAATGGGTGGATTGGGTAAAAGAAGTGCTACATACTGGCACTGTACAAAATCATCAAATTACAGTATCGGGTGGAACTAATAAAACCACAGGTCTTTTATCTGCCGGTTATTACAGAGAAAAAGGTTCTTTAAAGGATGATATTCTTAACAAGTATAATGTAAGAACTACAGTGGATCATAGCTTTTCGAATGTTTTCAAGACCGGAGTCTCCTTAAATCTTACACATTATAATGGTTTCACAAGAGCGGATAACGTGTTGTGGCGTGCGGCTACCAATGAGCCTTTAGGCCAAGTATACGATGAGAACGGTCAAGTGGTGCTTTGGCCTCTGGGTACATCAGGAAAGGTAAGTCCATTAGCTGATGAGGCAGATGAATATGTTGCTAAGCATCAGCGGTTGACTACAAACATTTGGACCAACGGCTATGCCGAAATTAAACCGCTTCCTGGCTTGTCTTTCAGATCCAATTTCGGCGCCAATCTTAATTTCAGAAGAAATATGGATTTTGAAAGCCAAAATTCCATAAACCGAGCAGGATTATACAATGATGCACTAGCGTCGATTGCTGCTACTGAAAAATCATTTATTACATGGGATAATATTGTTAATTATAGCAAGAGTATTAATGATCATGCTTTCACACTTACTGCACTGACATCTTGGACACAGTCTAAATTCAGAAGCTCATACAGCGAGGGTTCTGGACAATTAATTCCCAGTCAACTTTGGCACAACCTATCTGCAAACGCAAAAAGCTCTTATGTAATTCGCTCCGGGTATGTACAAAGCCAGACCTTCTCATATGCTGCTAGATTAAATTACAGCTATCTGGGTAAATACTTGCTTACCTTATCTAATAGATGGGATGGAGCATCCAGATTGGCCGAAGGTCATAAATGGGCAGCATTCCCTTCTGCGGCTTTTGCTTGGCGTATCATTGACGAAGGTTGGTTTAGTGCCTCCAAGAATCTTAACGAATTAAAATTGCGCATCAGCTGGGGTATGACCGGTAATTCTGGTATTAGCGAATACGGTACGCAATCATATCTGAATGCATTGAGCAATTCAGCATTCCAGGACAGGGGATATACCTATTATGTATATAGTGAGTTTTTAGGAAATGTGGATCTAGGTTGGGAAAAATCAGCATCTACTAACATCGGTCTTGATTTTGGCTTTTTTGATAACAGATTGTATGGTAGCTTAGATTTTTATAATACAAAGACCACCGATATTTTGCTGCCCCGTACATTGCCTACATCATTAGGAAGTGGTAATAATACACCATTTAAAATTTACCAGAATATAGGTGCTACTAATAACCGTGGTTTGGAGCTTAGCTTGAATAGTGTAAACATTAAGAATAAAAACTTCACCTGGACCACCAATCTAACCTTTGCAATGAATAAGGAAAAGATTGTGAATCTGATTGACGGTAGAGATATCATTGGAGCTGTAACTCGGGAGACAGAGTCGCTGCTCATTGGTAGACCACTTAATTCTTTCTATACATTTAAGCGCTTAGGTATATGGCAATTGGATGAGGCGGAAGAGGCTGCTAAATATTTTAAAGATGCAGCCAAAACGCAACCTTTTAAGCCAGGTGATATAAAATTAGCAGATTTGAATGGTGATTATATTATCGATGAGGTAAACGATGTGCAATACATCGGTACTACGTCTCCCAAATGGACCGGCGGTTTGAACAATACATTTAAATATAAAAACTTTGACCTTACCGTTTACATTATCAGCCGCTGGGGCCATATGATGGCGTATGATTTTACAGCTTCATATGATCCACAAGGAAGAGGTAATCATCCGGCTTATTTAAACTACTGGACACCGGAAAATCCATCAAATGATTTCCCAAGACCAGACCTCACCAACTTCTATAACTACAGAGGTTATCAGGCATTGAATTATGTAGATGCTTCTTATGTGAAATTGAAAACAGTATCCTTAGGGTACAGCTTCCCACGTGCATTATTAAATAAGTGGGGAATGTCTGATCTAAGAGTATATGCTTCGGCTAATAACCTTTATACCATCGCCAGAAGCCATTTAGTGAAGGATTACGATCCGGAAAGAGGAGGATCGGCTAAGTCGCCTTTACAGCGTCAGTTTGTCTTCGGATTAAACTTCAGCTTCTAAAGATGAAATTATAAAATAGCAAATGCGTGATACTTAATTCTAATAATAATGTACTGTGAAATAGAGTAAGAAAATATGTTCAACCAGAAGAGTTAGTGCTATTTCACATGGCTATAAAAACATTAAAAATATGAGTATGAAAAATATTATAAACTTGATAAGAGTGAAATCCACATTAGTATGTGGCATGACTTTACTCTTCTCCTGTAGCCTTAAGGAATATAATCCTGGCGGTACAACTGCAGATGTAGTTTTTGCTGTTGAAGAAGGTATGAATGCATTGGTGAATTCTGCGTATGTTAACTATGGTGGTCAGTTTTACGGAAGAGAGGATATAGTAATGTTGACAGAAGGTGGTACCGACATCTGGATTAATATCGCCAATAGTGGATATGGAAGGCAGATGACCAAATATGAAGAACTTACAGCCAGTACAGGCCAGATTAGAAATACCTGGAATCGTTTATATGAAATTATCAACTACTGCAATGCTGGCATTGAGCGTATTGATGGTGTACCTTACAAGTCGCCAGATGAGAAGCGTTCCCGCAAAGGCGAGTTGCATTTTTTGAGAGCCTATACTTACTGGCATATTGTGGAATTTTTTGGAGGTGTGGATCTGAGAACACAAGAAACGAAGACTGCTGTATTAACAGCTTATAGAAGCCCCATTACTGCCTTTTATGATTTAATGTTACAAGATTGTGATGAAGCAATTGCTAATCTTCCTGTAGATCCTTATCCGGCTACAGATATTGGGCGGGCTACTTTGAAGGCTGCTTATGGTTTAAAAGCACGTTTAGCATTAACTAGAGTTGCCTATGCTACCAATCAGGCAGAAAAAGACCAATATTATCAGATGGCGCGTGATGCGGCTATGTACGTAATAAATAATCAGGCTGCATTAAAAGTTTCTTTGTACAGCACCCCAGATGCAGTATTCGCTCCTCAAAATAATAAGACCAATACGGAAGCAATGTTTGTAGTAACACACTCTACTGTATCTTCATTGAATCCTCAGCCCAACAATCCCAATAGGTTACATATGTGGTATAAGGCTAAATACTCTGACCGAGCTGGAATGGTGCAAGACTTATTTTATGGAAATGATAATAATGCTCGTTCGGGCAGCATGTGCCTCATGCCTACACGTCATTTATTGGAGTTATACAACGAAGATATTGATGGAAGATATAAGGCGTGGTTTAGAGAGGAGTATTATTTAAATCGTCCCAGCTATTCATGGACCGCAGATGATCTCGCTGCGTTTGAAAAACCATCTAGCATGGTTGGAACAACGCTTAATGCTGGAGATTTAGCTCTTTTGTATACAAAGAAAAAAATTGCGGATAAAAGAAATAAGCCTTACGCTGTAGTGGATATTGATGATACCTATGATGGCGATCAAGTGTCCACCAATCCAAGATTTAATATTTGCTTTCCTGCTTTAACAAAGTTTAATGATCCTAACCTGCCAGCCCCTAATTCTAATTTCGGCACTAAAGATGTAATTACAATGCGCTTGGCAGAAATGTACTTTATTGCCGCCGAATCTGAATTGATGATGACGGGTGGATCTAAAGCTAAGGCAGTTGAACTGATAAACGTAATTAGGCGTAGAGCGGCATTACCCGGTAAGGAAAATGATATGATGATTACTGAAGCGCAACTGAACTTAGATTTCCTGCTAGAAGAAAAAGCAAGAGAACTCTGCGGCGAGCATTTGAGATGGTTTGATTTAAAGAGAACAGGAAAATTGTATGATTATGTAAAAGCTTATAATAAGGATATTCCACTCATACAACCCTTCCATGTGTTGCGACCAATTCCTCAGATGTTCCTCGATGCTATACTGAACGCAGACGAGTTCGGACAAAATACAGGATACTAGTTACGATAATATCGAATGATGCGATTCTCGGAATATGGGAATCGCATCATTTTTTAATCTCTTAGCAGAAGGTTGGCATAGATATTACAATGATGGAATAAATTTTCATATTGATGGAAAAAATTATTTTAAGTTGATGCTATCGGCCATGCGTGCTAATTTTAAGTGCATTATTCGGTAGTTGATTGTCATAGATGGTGCAACGATTGTTCTTCGGCATGTTTAATTATAAAAATGATTTTATGATGCTTTGTGGAATACCATGTTCTGGTTTTGTGCTTGCTTTTAAAAGATTTTGCTGTATGCTCCTGCTCTCTATTGCTCTTTTCGTATCTGATCGGGTTTGCGGACAACAGATGTCTAAACTGAAAATCTCCGCTAATAAACGTTTTTTTCAAACTGCCGATGGAAAGCCTTTTTTCTGGTTGGGCGATACAGGCTGGCTGTTTTTTACTAAATGTAGTAGAGAAGAGTCACTTTATTATTTGGATACCAGAAAGGAGCAAGGCTTTAATGTAATACAGGTAATGGTGTTACATACATTGTCGGCTAAGAATGTTTACGGACATAGCGCTTTAAAAGATGGTGATATCAGTAAACCCATAGTTACTCCGGGTAATGATGTGAATGATAAAGAAGCGTATGATTATTGGGATCATGTGGATTTTATCATTGAGGAAGCTGCGAAAAGAGGAATATATATAGCGTTGGTACCTATTTGGGGATCGGCGGCCAAAGACGAAAGTGTTACTGCAGACAAAGCTGAGCAATATGCAATGTTTTTAGCTAATCGTTATAAAAAATATGCCAATATTATTTGGTTGAACGGCGGAGATATTGAAGGTTCTATAAAGACCGACGTGTGGCAGGTTATCGGATCCACCATCAAGCGCTATGATCCGGAACATTTGATGACTTATCATCCCAGAGGACGCTATTCTTCGGCCGACTGGTTTCATCATGAGCAATGGTTAGACTTTAACATGTTTCAGAGTGGACATCGAACCTATGCGCAAGATACCAGTAGTCGCGAGAAACATCGTTACGGTGAAGACAACTGGAGATATGTGGTAGATGGCTATCAATTACAACCTGCTAAGCCAATTCTGGATGGGGAGCCATCGTATGAGAACATTCCATACGGCCTACACGATTCCACGCAACCTCGATGGTCGGCACATGAAGTGAGAAGATATGCATACTGGAGTGTTTTTGCTGGCGGTGCAGGCTTTACTTATGGCGAGAACGCGATAATGCAATTTCATCAGCCAGGTGATGCAGGAACCAATTTTGGCGTGACAGGTAGTTGGAAGGAGACTATCACGGCTCCTGGCGCGTTGCAAATGCGTTATCTTAAATCCTTGATGTTGTCATATGATTACTTTGATAGGAAGCCTGCCCAGGAAATTATCGTCGATAATGATCATACAAGATATGATTATATTTTGGCAACAAAAGGGAAGAACTACGCCCTCGTGTATACGTATACAGGCAGAAACTTTAAAGTGAATATTACCAAATTGGGTTTTGTTCCTTCCAAAGCACTCTGGTATAGTCCTAAGGATGGCACGCAGACAAATGTTGCAACTTTCCCCAGAGCAGAAATAATAGCTTTTGATCCGCCAGGAAATCCTGAAAACGGTAATGATTGGGTGCTTATCTTGAAAAAATAATCTGTCACTAAAATGGTATTGCCTTGAAGAAAACGATTCTAATATTAGTTTTAGCTGCAGTTCTGGTATCCTGCTCTCATAAAGCTTATTTGTTTACATCATTTCATGAACCGGCAGATGCTGGCTTGCGTATGTTGTATAGCTATGACGGTTATAAGTGGAAAGATTTTAATCATGTGTTTCTGGCTCCAGAAATAGGGAATCAACGGGTTATGCGCGATCCTTCGATGGTACAGGGGCCAGACGGTACTTTCCATCTGGTGTGGACGACTAGCTGGCGGGGTGATAAAGGTTTTGGATATTCAAGCTCTAAAAATCTTATTAATTGGACTAAACAAAAGATGATTCCGGTAATGGAGCACGAGCCTTCAACTGTGAATGTGTGGGCTCCGGAATTATTTTACGATGAGGATGCTAAAAATTATAAAATTATTTGGGCGAGTACTATCCCTGGCCGATTTGAACGTGGGGTAGAGGAGGATAGTAATAATCACCGTATGTATATAGTGGAAACAAAGGACTTCGAATATTTTAGTCCTACGAAGCTATTTTTGGATCCTAAGTTTAGTGTAATTGATGCGGTGATTGTGAAAAAAGCAGTAAATGACTATGTTCTTGTATTAAAAGATAACACCCGTCCCGAACGTAATCTTAAAGTAGCATTCAGCGATAAGCCTACAGGACCTTGGAAAAATATTTCAGCTCCGTTTACCGAAAGCTTTACCGAAGGCCCATCTGTAGTAAAGGTTAAGGACCAATGGCTGATATATTTTGATGCTTACCGTAAAAAAACGTACGAAGCAGTTGCAACAAAGGACTTTGTTCATTTTACAGATATTAATGATCGTATAACTATTCCTAAAGGTCATAAGCATGGTACAATAGTACCTGTAAAGCGTAAGATCGTAAAGCAGCTATTGAAAAAACTAAAAACTGAAGATAAGTGATGAAGTGGTGTCTGACATTATGTTTGATTGTATTAGTATTTACTTGTTCGGCGCAGTTTGATACTGCACGATATACAGGTAGTACCTTGTCCAATGTGGATTATCACCATGGGCAACTAACGCCTGCGGTGGGAGTACATAATATTCAGGTATTTCGTGCGAATCGGGAGCATCCGAGCTGGGCAGGTGGGATGAACTGGACTTATAACCATCAGCCAATGATATGCTATTGGAACGATACATTTTATTTACATTTTCTGAGTAATCCTGTTGGAGAGCATATAGCACCTGGAGCTACCTATTTAGTTACTTCGAAAGATGGTTATAATTGGAGTGCTCCTGTAACGCTTTTCCCTACTTATCAAATTCCTGATGGCTATAAGAAGGATCATGATACCGTTGTGGCTCAAAATGCATATGCAGTGATGCATCAGCGGATGGGATTTTATGTGGCTAAGAATAATAAATTATTGGCACTGGGGTATTATGGGATTGCTTTATATAGTAAAGATGACCCCAATGACGGTAACGGTATTGGGCGGGTAGTCAGGGAAATTAGACCCGATGGAAGTTTCGGGCCGGTTTATTTTATTCGGTATAATCATGGATTCAATGAAAAAAATACAAAATTCCCTTTTTATAAAAAGTCAAAGGACAAATCCTTTATAGCAGCATGCGATGAATTGTTATCGCAGCCTCTACAGATGCAGCAGTGGGTTGAGGAAGCGGATCGTAATGATCCTTTGATTCCGTTAAAACGCGAGTATAAAGCTTTCAGTTATTATTATTTGAAGGATGGAAGGGTCGTTGGTTTTTGGAAAAATGCTCTGACAAGTATTTCTGTCGATGAAGGCAAAAGTTGGCAGTACATGCCTTTGCGTGCGCCCGGTTTTGTAAATGCTAATGCAAAAATATGGGGGCAAAAAACAGGAGATGGAAAATATATTACAATTTATAATCCTTCGGAGTTTAGGTGGCCGTTAGCCTTATCAGTAAGTGATGACGGGTTAAATTTTAAAAATCTTTTACTGGTAAACGGAGAAATCACACGCATGCGTTATGGTGGTAACTATAAGTCCTACGGGCCTCAATATGTTCGTGGTATTCAAGAGATGAATGGAGCTCCTCCTGATGGAAATGTGTGGGTAACTTATAGTATGAATAAGGAAGATATTTGGGTAGCCAAGATCCCCACGCCGGTAAAAAGCTATGTTGAAGAAAATGTGTATGAGGAATTTAATGAACTATCTGATCAAGAAGAATTGCTATTATGGAATATTTATAGTCCCATATGGGCACCTGTTTCGATTTCTAAAATAAAAGGCCGCAAGTGGCTCACATTGCAGGATTATGATCCTTTTGACTACGCCAAGGCAGAGCGGATGGTACCTATGTCAGAAAACATAAGAATAGCATTCGATATTACCCCTCAACAGCATTTAAATGGCCAACTGGATATCGAAATACAGGATGCTAAAAATACACCTTGCATTCGCATTAGTCTTGATGCTACGGGAAATATTATTACAAAGGCGGGTTATCGCAATCGTACCTTAAGCAAATATGAAGCCGGACAGCAGTATAATTTCATTATTGAGCTTAACACTGCCACTCGCATGTATACTGTTACCATTAACAATGGGAAACCGGTACGTAATGTATTGTTTGCCCCTATACATAAGGTACATCATGTGACCTTCAGAACCGGTGGCGTAAGAAGATTCCCCGATGCAGATACTCCCACCGATCAAATGTATGATATGCCGAATGCTGGGGAGAAAGATAAAAATGCAGTATACCGTATATCTTATTTTAAAGCGGAGAAATTATAGATTATGATGATTTTTAGATCCCTCATAGCACTTGTTATATTGTTTGCAACTTTCATTTCACAAGCGCAAATATCTCGACCCTATATATTAAAGCATGAAGATTACAAACATTATATAGATTATTTCAATGCTATGGAGGATGAGCCTATTGTACAAGCTATACCTAATAAAGCTTCTTGGCAATGGATGCAACAAAATATACCGTTATTCAACTGTCCTCAAAAAGAATTTGAAGAAATATTTTATTTCCGTTGGTGGACATTGCGTAAGCATATTAAAGCAACAGAGCAGGGATTTGTTTTTACCGAATTTTTAGTACAACGTTCCTATGCAGATAAGTATAATCTCATTAGCAGTGCTTTGGGGCACCATATTTATGAGGCTCGTTGGCTTCATAATCAGCAGTACTTGGATGATTATCTTCGTATATGGTATCGCGGTGATGATGGGAAACCTTTAAAACGATTGAGAGCTTACAGCAGTTGGAATATGGATGCTGTATATAATCGTTACCTCGTTAATAGAGATACTGCCTTTTTAAAAGAATATTTCCAAGATTGGATCGCAGATTATGCCGGGTGGGAATTGGATCGAAAACTACCTAATGGATTGTTTTGGCAATATGATGTTCGCGATGCCATGGAAGAAAGCATTAGTGGAGGACGAAGAGAGAAGAACCTGCGCCCTTCTATCAATAGTTATATGTATGGGAATGCTGTTGCTATTTCGAAGATGGCTGTACTTCTGGGAGCAACTTCAACAGCTGATTTGTATCAGAAGAAAGCTGATAGCATTAAGACGCTTTTGCAGCAAAAGCTGTGGAATCCTCACTCAGGTTTTTTTGAAGTACGTAAGGAGCACGGAGACACTTTAGCTAATGTAATGGAAGCTATTGGGTTTACCCCTTGGTATTTTAACTTGCCGGATAGGCGCTATAACATTGCTTGGAGAAAGCTGATGGATACACATCATTTTAATGCGCCTATGGGTATTACCACAGCAGACAGAAGTCATCCGCAATTTCGTAGTCATGGATGTTGTAAGTGCGAATGGGATGGAGCAATATGGCCTTTTGCGACAGCTCAAACATTGACGGCAATGGCCAATCTTCTAAATAATTATAAAAATGTACCTGTAACAAAGAATGACTATTTTACTCAATTGAAAAAATACGCCCGTTCACAATATCGTAACGGAAAACCCTATATAGGAGAATACATGGACGAAAAAACGGGAATGTGGCTTACCCATGATGCCCGAGGTCGTTATTATAATCATTCTACATTTAATGATTTAGTGATTACAGGGTTAATGGGCTTGCGTCCGCGAGCTGATAATATCGTTGAAATCAATCCGCTGATACCTGAGCATAAATGGGATTGGTTTTGTCTTGATAATATTTTATATCATGGTAAAACGTTGACCATCATTTGGGATAAAACCGGAGAAAAATATCATCAAGGTAAAGGTTTAAGCGTATGGGTGAATGGTCGAAAAATAGCCAGCTCTAGGAGAATCAGAAAACTTGAAGCGCGATTGTAAAACATAGCATGCAGATAGCCATATGAAGTTTCGTGGTGAATTTAATATGACCAAGTGGGAATACTTTCTAAAAAGTATTAATACCGTGTTGTTGTTGTTATGGGCAAGTGTAATGTTGGCCCAGCAAACGGAGAAAGTATATCTCTCCGGAAGAGGTAGCGATGATATGGTAGAGTGGGATTTTTATTGCACTGCCGGTATGAACTCGGGCAAGTGGACTACAATAGGAGTGCCGTCATGCTGGGAATTACAGGGGTTTGGAAAATATGATTATGGATTTGCTAAAGACAGTGTGCGTGGTAAGGAAAGTGGCTTATATAAAAGAACATTTAACGTGCCGACATCTTGGAAGGGGAAAATAGTGAATATCGTTTTTGAAGGTGTAATGACGGATGCAGAAGTGAAAATTAATGGTAAATTGGCCGGGCTTAAACATCAAGGGGCTTTTTATGCGTTTAAGTACGATATATCTAAGCTGTTGAAATATGGTAAAGAGAATCTACTGGAGGTAAAGGTAGATAAGCACTCTACTAATAAATCAGTAAATGCAGCAGAGCGTGAAGCCGATTATTGGATATTCGGAGGAATATTCCGGCCCGTATGGTTGGAGGTATTGCCATCTATACATATCAGTAATATTGCTATCGATGCCAAGGCCGATGGAAGCTTTCATACTACATTTAATGCCCCGCTTATTGATCGTGTGGAAATAGACTTTTATGATGCACAGCATCAAAAGGTGCATGCGTATAAGAAAGATATCATCTCTAAACATCAGGAAGTATCTCATACCATCATTACGCAAATAAATCAGCCTCATTTATGGACATCGGAAACGCCATATTTATATCTTGCTAAGTATCGCATTTATCAGAATGGAAAATTGATGCATGAGGTTACTCAAAAATTTGGTTTCAGAACGATTGAAGTAAGGAGAAGGGATGGTATTTATATTAATGGCGTTAAAATAAAATTCAAAGGTGTAAACCGCCATTCATTTCGACCCGAAAGTGGAAGGACGACAAGCTATACTAACAGCGTAGAGGATGTATTGCTGATGAAAGAAATGAATATGAATGCTGTGCGCATGGCTCATTACCCGCCAGATGGGCATTTTTTGGATGTGTGTGATTCGTTAGGATTATATGTTATTGACGAACTAGCGGGATGGCATGGTCATTATGATACACATACAGGAAAGCAACTAGTAAAGGAAATGGTGGAGCATGATCGTAACCATCCTTCTGTAGTACTATGGGCCAATGGAAATGAAGGAGGAAGCAATCCTGAGCTCGATCAGTATTTTGAGTTATACGACTTACAGCGAAGAGTCGTGATTTATCCTTGGCAATTGCATAATGGTATCGAAACACAACATTATCGTCAGTACAATTATGGTGTGGGTAATTACGATAATGGTCGCGAAATTGTAATGCCAACCGAATTCTTGCATGGATGGTTTGATGGTGGGCATGGGGCTGGTCTGGAGGATTACTGGCATAAGATGTGGCATAATCCTCTCAGTGCGGGAGGATTTCTATGGGATTTTGCAGATCAAGGAGTAGTGCGAAGAGATCTTAACGATTCCATCGATACGGACAAACACAGAGGCGCTGATGGAATTTTGGGGCCTCATCATGAAAAGGAAGGGAGCTTTTATACCATTAAGGAAGTGTGGAGTCCAATATTTTTTGAGCGAAGAGAGATTACCGAGAATTTCGACGGAAAGTTTTACATTGAAAATCGATATCACTTTCTTAATGCAAACACTTGTTCTTATTCATGGAAGTTGCAACGATTTGCCCATACGGGTAATTTAGAAAAACAAGGAACCATTGCTGCCCCTGATATATTACCAGGTCACAAGGGATTTATTCAGGTGCCCTTACCTGATGATTGGTTCTCGTACGATGTATTATATATCACGGTAAAAGATTTGTATCAAAGAGAGCTTTTTACTTGGAGCTTTCCTATTCGTACCCCTCAGCAAAAGATTCGGGAGCTGTTGCCAAATAAAGAGGGTGTTTATGATGTTGTGTTGACAGAAACATCGAATGCGTATAAAGTAAGTGTGGGCGCATTAGAGTTATTGTTTGATAAGGCAAAAGGTTTATTGTTGCAGGTGCGTAATGATAAAGGTCAGGTGCCTTTATCGAACGGCCCCATTGTCCAGGAAGGTGTAACCAATTTTTCAGGTATACAATATCATTATGATGAAGATAAAAATCTGGTGATAAAATCGACATACGATAAAAAGCAAAGTTTCAATACGCTGGAATGGGTAATACATAAGAATGGATGGGTACAGCTGACAGTAAATTATTTCCCCGATTCGTTGCATACAAAAATGCTGGGAGTCAATTTTGATCTTCCCGAAAGTGAAATACGTTCCGTAACATATCTTGGCAAAGGGCCATACCGGGTGTGGAAAAACAGACTAAAGGGTGGAACAATAAATCTTTGGGAAAAAGTGTATAACGATACTGAAACAGGTGAAAGCTGGGTGTACCCAGAGTTTAAAGGCTATTATGCAAATTTTTATTATGGTATTTTTCATACCAGAAACCAACGCTTTATGGTAGCAACAGAAACTGAGGATTTATTCCTCCGTTTATACCGTGCACGTTGGAAGACGGATCAATGGCACAATTATGAACCATGGTTCCCTGATGGTGATATTTCATTCATGAATGCGATCCCTTCTATTGGCTCCCGCACACAAACTCGAGAAACCACCGGACCAATGGGATTGGATAATATTTATTACGATTACGAAAAGGATCCATCTAGGGCGTTGCGAATTGTATTATGGTTTAACTTCAATATGAAGTAACAATATGATGAAGATTCGGATATTAATATGGTGCTTATGTCTGACGGTTACAACAGCTGCACAGGTAACTGTTCAGCATATGCGATGTGAGCAACTAAAGAACCCGATAGGTGTTGCCACAGCCACACCCAATTTTAGCTGGCAATTATATTCTAAATCGAGGAATGTGAAGCAGCAGGCCTATCAAATTATCGTTTCTTCATCAAAAGAGAGAGCCGAAAAAAACATCGGTGATATATGGGACTCCGGTGAAGTGTTAAGCGATGAAACCCTATTTATTCGTTATCAAGGCAGGCCTTTAGCATCGAATCGTTATTACTATTGGCGAGTACGTTCTATTACCAATAAAGGCGAAGCGTGGAGTGCCCCCGCATATTTTACTATCGGATTATTACAATCATCACAATGGAAGGCTCAATGGATTGGGTATGATAATGCTTTCCCTTGGGATAGCATTTCACAGTGGTCAAGACTATCAGCTCGATATTTCAGAAAAGAGTTCACCTCGTCCAAAAAAATCAAAAAGGCTTTTGTTAATATTGTTGGTCTAGGGTTATACGAGCTTTACATTAATGGAAATAAAATAGGAGAACAAGTTTTAGCACCCGCACCTACGGATTATCGAAAATCTGTGTTCAGTAATACTTTTGATGTTACAGCGCATATTACTTCAGGCACTAATGTCATTGGAGTAATTTTAGGCAATGGACGTTTCTTCACCATGCGGCAACAATACAAGCCCCAAAAGATTAACAATTTTGGCTTTCCTAAATTTTTATTGCAACTAGACATTATCTATGAGGATGGTACCACTACCCAGGTGCTATCCGATAAAAGCTGGAAGTTTACAGCCGATGGCCCTATACGTACCAATAATGAGTATGATGGGGAAGAATATGATGCCACTAAAGAGCTGGGAGACTGGACTAAGGTGGGGTATAATGATAAAGAATGGTTACAACCACAACTGGTATCTGCTCCCCAAGGTAATATAATACCGCAACCCAATCCTTTTATGAAAATCATGAAGCGTATTGCGCCTGTTAAATTAAACAAACTAAGGGAGGGTATTTATATACTCGATATGGGACAAAACTTTGCAGGCTGGTTACAAATAAGGGTAAAAGGAAAGCGCGGTGATAAGGTAAAACTTCGTTTTTCTGAAAGCCTACAGTCGGATGGAGAGTTATATGTAGCTAATTTAAGAGATGCAAGGGTTACGGATATTTATACTCTAAAGGGCGAGGGGATAGAGGTTTGGCATCCTCGGTTTGTGTATCATGGTTTCCGCTATGTGGAAATCTCCGGTTGGCCCGGAATTCCGAAGTTATCCGATTTTGAGGGACATGTTATTTATGATGACATGAATGATACCGGTAATCTGGAAACTTCATCCGAAACGATTAATAAAATTATCAGAAATAGCTGGTGGGGTATTGCTTCCAACTATAAAGGTATGCCGGTGGATTGTCCCCAACGTAATGAACGCCAACCTTGGTTGGGCGATCGAGCGCAGGGCGCTTATGGAGAAAGCTTTTTATTCGATAATCAGGCCCTTTATGTAAAGTGGCTCGACGATATTAGAGAGTCTCAGACAGAGGAAGGGGCGATACCGGATGTGGCTCCGGCTTATTGGAATTACTATTCTGATAATATGACTTGGCCCGGAGTGTATTTGCTAGTAGCAGATATGCTTTACCGCCAGTATGGCAATAAAGGGGTAATTACAGCACACTATCCTTTCATGAAAAAGTGGCTCACCTACATGAAGCGTAAGTATCTTAAAAATTATATTCTTACTAAAGATAAATACGGTGATTGGTGTGTTCCACCAGAGGATTTAACCATAATACGGTCACAAGATAGTACGCGTACCACTAACGGCCACCTTATTGCAACAGCCTATTACTACCATTTTTTACAATTAATGAAATCTTTTGCTGCCCTCTCCGAAAATATTAAAGATATTGAAATGTATGAGCAGGAAAGTAAAAAAGTATTAGAGGCTTTTAATAATAAGTTTTTTAATGCGCAAAGCTGTAATTACGATAATGGAACCATAACAGCCAATTTGCTTCCTCTATATTTCGGTTTAGTGCCATCGGATAAAAAAGCATGCGTTTTTGATCGGATTATTAAGAAAATGGAAGCGGACCAGATGCATATCAGTACGGGGGTTATCGGTACGCAATGGCTGATGCGGGGATTAACCCATTATGGTCGCGCGGATGTAGCCTTAACGCTGGCAACCAATACCACTTACCCTAGTTGGGGTTATATGATTGCCAATGGAGCCACTACCATATGGGAATTATGGAATGGTAATACGGCCAGCCCCCAAATGAACTCACAAAACCATGTGATGCTACTAGGGGACTTATTAATTTGGTTATTTGAAAACGTCGCTGGGGTCAAAGCGGCTCGTCCTGCGTTTAAACAAATAGAGATGCAACCTTTGTTTATACCAGGGCTGGAATATGTACGAGCTTCCTACAAATCTGCCTATGGACTTATCAGGAGTTCTTGGCAACTGGAAAAAGAAAAAATAAAATGGCATATCGAAATTCCTGCCAATACTAACGCTATAATAAAAATTCCTACCAATGATCCTAGCAGCATAAAGGAAAACGGTATCCCTGCTTCCCAAGTTGAGGGCGTAACACTTCTTGAGTACAAAAAGGGTTTTGCTGTATTCAGTCTTTCTAGTGGTAGTTTTCAGTTTGAGAACTGATAGTTTTTAAAATTTTTATATTAAAATGCAATAAATGTAGCCTGATAAAATCTAAACAGATTCTTTATCAGGCTATTATCATTTTTGTATCAGAATAAGCTCGGTATATACATTTTTTACACGAATCAATACAAAATTGACATGAATATGCACAGGGGCAGTATTATTTTGCCTATAATAAATTGTATTGAATGTATAAAACGTTTACTTGCCTAGGGATATTTGTTAGTAGTTTAGTATTTGCACAAGCTTATCAACCTGCCCACACCCGACTTATTACCACCTGGGGACAAGCAGTAAATCCGCAAAATGTATGGCAACAGTACCCTCGACCTCAATTAGAGCGAAAAGAATGGAAAAATCTGAACGGCCTTTGGAATTATAGTATAAAAAACAAGGGAAGTGTTCAACCTACCAGTTACGATGGTAAGATCTTGGTTCCATTTGGTATTGAATCTGCCTTATCAGGAGTAGGAAAACCCTTACTACCCGATCAGGAGCTGTGGTATAATCGCAGTTTCACTATTCCCGACAACTGGAAGGGAAAGGATATTTTATTACATTTTGATGCTGTTGACTGGGAAGCTAGAGTATGGGTAAACGACAAGCTGGTCGGTTCGCATAAAGGAGGCTCGGATCCTTTTTCATTTAATATTACACCTTATCTTAAGCCTTCAGGGCAGCAAAAACTCGTTGTTGCCGTATGGGATCCTACCGATACCGATTTCCAAGCACGTGGTAAGCAGGTACTGGACCCTAAAGGGATATGGTATACGGCAGTTTCAGGTATCTGGCAGTCTGTATGGCTGGAACCTGTTTCCAAATCGCATATAAGTAATTTATATCCTGTTCCTGATATTGATAAAGGAACAGTAAAGTTTCATATCAAGGGAGAAAATCTGAACCCATCGCATCAATTGCATTTTGTCATTAAAAGTAACGGTAGGGTTATAAAAGATACTACTGTTGCTTATGCCAGTGCGCTAGAGTTGCCAATTTCGCAGGCCCAATTATGGACACCTGAAACGCCTCATTTGTACCAAACGAGTGTCACGGTGAAGCAGGCAAATAAAGTGTTGGATGCATTCAAAACCTATTTTGCCATGCGTAAGGTGAGTATGGTAAGGGATGCGAATGGATATTTACGTCTAGCTTTAAATAATAAACCAGTTTTCCATTTTGGAACTTTGGATCAAGGATGGTGGCCTGACGGTTTACTCACCCCACCTTCGGAAGAGGCGATGATGTTCGACATTATCAAGTTGAAGGAAATGGGCTTTAATACCATTCGCAAGCATATAAAGGTAGAGCCTTCGCGCTATTATTATCAGGCTGATTCAATTGGTGTATTGTTGTGGCAAGATATGCCATCTGGCTTTAAATGGCCCGATCACCCATCTCATGTAAAACATGAGGATAAAGAAGACTGGGTACGTCCAAAAGAGTCTGCAATTCAGTTTGAAAAAGAATGGAAGGCTATAATGGATCACTTGCGATTCTTCCCGTCTATTGTAATGTGGGTGCCGTTTAATGAAGGCTGGGGACAATACGATACTAAGCGGATAACTGAATGGACCAAACAGTATGATCCTACCCGAATTGTAAATTCTCCCAGCGGATGGACAGATCGTGGCGTAGGAGATGTGCTAGATGTACACCAGTATCCTGGACCCGGTATGGGAATAGTAGAGCAAAACAAGAATCGCGCTATGGTATTAGGAGAGTTTGGAGGCTTGGGACTTGTAATTAAAGGACATATCTGGGATCCCAATAAAAGAAACTGGGGATACAAAACCTATACTCAGGATTCTGTGCTTGTAAGAGAATACACAGAGCTGATGCATAATCTTGCTTTGATGGTAAAACGTGGTTTGGCCGCAGCCATTTATACCCAAACAACAGATGTAGAAGGCGAGGTGAATGGTCTGATGACATACGATAGAAAAGTGATTAAAATAGAGGAAAACTTATTAAGACATTTGCATGCTCCTATGTATGACCAGCCCGATGACGGCGTAATCACTTTTATCAATCAGCGTAGTGAAACCGATCGTCCATTGTTATTCTATTCTTATAATGCAACTTCGACAGACTGGTTGACTACTTCTTCAACCAACTTTCAACAAAGCAAACAGCCTGTGGAACTGAAAAAGGACGGCAATGTATTTGCCTATCAAAATGTGGACTTGAAAAAAGTTCCTGAGGGACTGGGTTTGAAGTTGTATGCTTCGGGAAATGTAACAGTTTATATTAATGGTGTACTAGTATGGAGTGAGGATGAAGTGAGAATTAAGCGTCATTATGACGATATCAATCTTTCCCAATTTACGCATCTATTAAAACCAGGCCATAACCGAATTGCTGTAGTAGCCAATAAGGCAACACAGAAAGTTCCTTTTGATTTTTCACTATATCAATGGAATAGAAAATCATAGCACAATTATACTAGGGACAACTGAACACTACTTTTTCATAACTTTAACCTATTATGAAAAAAGTAGTGTTTTTTTTGTTGCTGTCGTTCACATGCCAAATAATATTGGCGCAAACTCACTATAAGACTGTCAAAAGCATTAAATATTATCCGGCTACATTTTACAGTAATGATCCGTATAAAGACACCATGTGTGTGCTAGATTTATATTATCCGGAGGGAAAGAAAGATTTTGCCACTATTGTATGGTTTCATGGTGGCGGTATTACAGGAGGACGGCGAGATCTACCCGAGCCTTTGAAAAATAAAGGATATGCGATTGCAACAGTAGAATATAGATTGTCGCCTCATGTTAAAGCTCCGGCATATATTGAGGATGCTGCAGCAGCTGTGGCTTGGGTGTTTCAGAATATTCATCGTTATGGTGGAAGCGATAAGCTGATTTTTCTTAGTGGACATTCTGCCGGGGGCTATCTGGCTTCGATGGTTACGATGAATAAAGCCTATTTAAGCAAATACAATATTGATGCCAATCGTATAGCAGCACTTATTCCTTTTAGCGGGCAAGCTATTACACATTTCACCATCAGGCAGGAGCGGGGAGTGGATGCTTTACAACCTTTAATTGATTCCATGGCTCCGTTATATTATGTAAGAAAAGAAGCTCCACCGATAGCTCTAATCACAGGAGATAGAGAATTAGAGTTGTTGGGTCGATATGAAGAAAACGCCTACTGGCATCGTATGATGCAACTTGCCGGCCATACACGAACAAAATTGTATGAGCTCGACGGTTACGATCATGGCAATATGCCAGAAGGCGCTTACGCTTTGCTTCTAAAAATCATACGAGAACGTTCGAAAGAGATTTTTGAAGCAAAGCCTTAATGCTATGGCACCTGTTGTGGATCGGTTGTAGGACCATCAACAATAAGAAGTCCGTCTTCGGTGATGCGCATTTTATCAATAAACACTACGCGTTCATCGCCTGTCTTATTAGTGCGGCCATGATACACACACAACATTGTTTTGCCGTCAGGTGAGTAAGTTACACTGTTATGCCCTGTCCCAGTAACGATACCACCTGATGCGGTATTCTTTTGAAGTATTGGATTATTGGCTGCCTTAGTAAACGGTCCCAGAGGATGTTTAGATGTGGCGTAACCTACTGCGTAATTCTGTCCTCCAAAGAAATTAGCGGAGTACATCATATAATAAGTATCTCCATGTTTGAAGATAAAAGAGCCTTCTGTCCAACGACGGTTTACCTCATTGGAGGTAACTGAGCGGCTTTCCCATTCTGCTTGCTTGTCGTCCATTTTTACAGGTGGACGTAAGAGTAATACAGGTTCTCCAATTACGCCACTAAAATCGGGTTTCATCTCTATGCCGTATACCCAGCTTTCCTCAATTTCTTTAAACCATCCTTTTTTACGCGCCCAGTCGGCAATTTCACTTTCAACAGGATGTTTATAGCAGCATCTGGAGTAATATAGATATACTTTCCCATCATCGTTGAAAAGCACATTCGCGTCAATAATGGGATATCCGGGGTCAAAAATCGGCCGATTCTGCATATCAATAAATGGTCCGGTAGGTTTGTCTGCTACCGCTACACCGATTTTGAAGTTTTCTTTTTCATTGTTAGGATTCTCTTTCCACTGAGCGCTGTAAAACATGTAGAATTTGCCGTTACGTTCATATACTTCGGGAGCCCAATAATCGCCAACGCCCCAGCCGTTTTCGTTATTGCCATAATACACTTGACCTTCATATTTCCAGTCTATCAAATCTTCAGATGAATATGCGGCAAATCCTTTTTTAGCACCACCTCCTGTTCCATACATATAATATTTACCGTCCGATGCACGTAATACAAATGGATCGCCAAACTTTACGTTCAGCGGATTGGTATAAGTTTTGGTCGGTTGCGCATCGGGGTTCTGACAAGACAGATGCATCAGCATCATGCAAGAAATTAGTGATAATAATACTTTATGCATAATTAGATTCGTTTTCGAAGAATATTGCAATCGTTAACCTGGCAAACTTACATGGTTGCGCCCACATTTTTGCGCCAAGCAACTAGGTCTTTTTTTAGTTGTTCTACTATTTGTGGATATTGGGATGCCAGATCCGTTGTTTCGCTGCGGTCTTCCTCGAGATTGTATAACTCGTAGGTCTGATTATCGAAAAATTCTATCAGTTTCCATTTGCCGGAAATAATACTCCCTGCGGAACGGCCACCCAGAAAATGAGGTTCATTAAGAGGATAATGCCAATAAAAATTTCTTTTCGGTAAGGCAGCTTTCGGATCCTTCAATATAGGGGCAAATGACACACCATCTAATAATTGCGTATTGTTTTTTGCGCGAGTTAACTCCTTTAGCGTAGGATAAATGTCGAAATTGACTATTGGCTGTTCGCAAACAGCTCCTTTTTTAACTCCAGGCCCCCATATTATAAACGGAACTGTAACGCCGCCTTCGTACAACATACTTTTCCCGCCGCGCAAAGGTGCATTGGTGGTAATGGTTGTTTCGCCTCCGTTATCACTGGTGAAAATGACTATAGTATTCTTATCTAGCCCTATTTCTTTCAGTTTTTTCATAATCATACCCACCCCTTCATCTATAGAATAGAGTTGTGCTGCTAGATGGGGATTGTTTTGCTGGGCTTTGGAGCCTGATGGATATTTCTTGTAGGGATCATCGTCGGGATTTTTAGGTGTTGGCGCACTGGTGCCGGCTTCTTCTTTATTTTTAAAGTGTGCTACAATTTCGGGCTTGCCATGAACAGTTGTATGCACCGCGTAATGACTTAAGAAAAGAAAAAAGGGCTGATGCTTATTTCTTTCGATAAATTCTATGGCTTCCACATTCTGTCTGTCGGTAAGATACTCATGTTCTGTATTTAATTTTTTTTGAATATCTGTATTGAAGTGATAAGGATGAAAATAAGTGCCTTCGGCAATACCGCGGTTCTCACTTACAATTACTTCATCAAACCCATGTTCGTTAGGAGAAGATTCTGGAGCGCCGTGTAGTTTATAACCAGACAAATGCCATTTACCCACGATACCGGTTTTGTATCCTTCTGCTTTCAGCATTTCTGCTAAGGTAATGTGTGCATGCTGCAGATGCTTTTGAGAATTAGGCCGAAGATAATCCGTAATGCCTACTCTGGCAGGATATTGTCCTGTCATTAAGGCAGCTCTGTAGGGTGAACATACCGGTGCCGAGGCGTAAAATCGAGTAAATAACATCCCTTCGGCAGCCATTTGATTCAAAAAAGGTGTTTCGTTGAACTTATTGCCGTAACACTCTAGTTCGCTATAACCTAAATCATCTGCGAGAATGTAAATTATGTTAGGTTTGTTGCTTTTTTGGGCAATCGTAATGTTGAGGTTGAATACGACAAGCAAAATGCTTAGTATAAAACGTTGGATCATCATAGCCTAAAGATACTTCTAAACACACTATATATTATATAATAATTGTAGACAGTATTATTAAATATGTTTATCAATTATTGAAAAATGTAATAGGAGAGTTATCGAGAAGGGAAATGAAAATTTTTGAAAGTATGAGTGGGTATTATCATTTATATAGCTAGAATTTGGTAATAATAAGTACGGAGCAGTTGGGAGGGATTCAGCATGGGGAGATTTCGCATGTGATTGTATATAAATGTATGACGAACTTATCGTGTAGTACAAAATTTATAAAAAACAACACAATTATTATAGCTGCAGGTGGGAGTGTGTGCTAAATTCGATGCTCAATGATAGTATGATAGGCTTGCCTCGTATTATCTCTTTTGATTGCTTTGTTTGTTTAACTATTAACATTTATGCTAATGAATGCTTGTTACAAAACTATCTGTCTAGTTTATTGTCTTCTATTTAGTTTTGTCATAGACAGTGCATATGCTCAAAACTTTAGGGTTTCGGGTACTGTCAAGGACATTGCTAATGAGAGCCCCTTATCTGGTGCCAGTATTCAGATAAAGGGGAAAGCTGGTGCTACCACCACCAATAGCAAAGGGGAGTACACTATTACGGCTTCGCCCCGCGACGTTTTGATCGTGAGCCATATTGGCTATACATCCCAAGAAATTGCAATTTCCAATAGAAATCGCATTGACGTTTTATTAGTGCCTTCTGCTGCAGAACTGGAGGAAGTAGTGGCAGTAGGTTATGGTACTTTGAACAAAAGTGATGTGACCGGTTCTATTTCATCTGTACGTCTTAAGGACGTAGATGAAAATAAGGTAAATAACTTTGTTGAGGCATTGCAAGGTAGGGTATCTGGTGTAAATATCGTGTTGAACACCGGGGAGCCCGGAGCAGCCATCTCATTTAACATCAGAGGTATGACCTCTGTGACCGGTAGCAATCAACCCTTAATTGTTATAGATGGTCAACCCATTGAATCTTCCTTTAGTGCGGCATATGCCGGTACCGGACTGGACGGTACTGCTGATGCTCCGCCTGCTGACCCTCTGGCCGCATTGAATCCTAACGATATCGAATCCATAGAAATTTTAAAAGATGCATCTTCCACTGCTATTTATGGTTCACGGGGTGCAAATGGTGTAGTATTGATTACCACTAAATCCGGTAGAGGGGTAAAAGATCGGGTTACTGTTACTTCTCGTTTCGACCTGAGTATGCTGCCCAAAAAAATCCCCATGCTGAACAGCTACGAGTATATGCTTTTCAGAAATGAGGCAGCTGTGAATGATGGTGGTAATCCGGTTTATAACCAAGCTCAGTTAGATTCGGTTGCCAAAATGCCGAATACCGATTGGCAAGAGATGGTTTATCGTAAAGCCTTATCTCAGGACTATCATGTTTCTGTTACAGGTAATGAAAGAAACAAATGGAATTATCTGCTGTCTGCAAACTATGCTGATATGAAGAGTATCATCAAGAATGCAGGACTTCAGCGTGGGAGCATTCGTTTGAACTACGATCGTCATGTGACTGATAGGCTGAAAATTGGATTAAGGACCTTTGCTTCCTACGCTTATAGAAAATTCGGATCTCAGTCAAACTGGACGGGTATTCTTAGTGGTTCTACAGTAATGGGTGCTATAGCATTTAACCCATTGCAAGTACCATACACCATTAATGAAGAAGATGGTACAGCCGACGTAGACGTATCTATCCAAAACAATCCTTTAAGCCTTATTACTTATGCAAAGGATCATTCCAATATAAGAACCTTCATATCAAACTTTACTGCTGAGTATAAGATTACGCCTTTCCTTACTTACCAGTTTAGAGCTGGTGTGAATGAAGTAACTACCCGTCGTCACATATATTATCCTACCGGCACATGGTTAGGAGATACAGCACCGGATGGGTATGCTTCAGAGGGTGATAATAGCAACTATAATTATGTGTTAGATCATCTTCTTACTTATAGACAGGTAATTAAGCGTAAGCACTCCATTAATGCTGTGGGAGGTTTTTCTTGGCAGCAATGGTATAATAGATCCTCAAGTGTGATTAATATGGATTTCCCGTCCAACACACTTCATTACTGGAACATGGGGGCGGCCGGTTATCCTGGTAGATTTTCTAATACTTACCGTACTAGGGCCTTGGCTTCGTTTATCGGTCGTGTAAACTATACATATGATAGAAGATATTCTATCATGGCTACAGGACGTTATGATGGTTCCAGTAGATTAGCTCCCGGACATAAATGGATTTTATATCCATCTCTGGGTGTGGCCTGGAATGCTACCAATGAGAAGTTCTTTAAAACACATATTAAAGGGCATTCCCCTGTTTCATCCTTCAAATTACGGGGAAGTGTTGGTGTTTCGGGTAACGACAATATTGCTATTGGTGGTTCACAGGCATCATACGGTCTGAACTTCTATCCGATAGGAACTAACATTGAAACCGGCTACGTATTTTCTCGATTTAACAACCCTGATCTAAGCTGGGAGAAAACAGTTCAGTATAATGCGGGATTTGATTTAGGGCTGCTTAAAGACCGTCTGAATATTACAGTAGACGCATATAGCAAAATAACTACAGGTCTGTTGATTGATCTTGGCGTACCTATTTCTTCCGGTATCTCTAGCTATTACACCAATGTAGGTAAAGTGTCTAACAAGGGCTTGGATGTGGAAGTAAGTTATAACGTTTTCTCTAAGGCTAAAAAATCTCTCAATATAAGCGGTAACATTTCGCCTATAAAGAGTAAGATTATCCATATGGGAGAATCAAATATTATCTACGGAAGAACATTCTTTGCTGCAGGTAGTCTCGTATTAGGTCAACCAGTAACGGCTGCTATTCCGGGATATGCACTTTCTTCCTTCTATGGATATAAAACTAATGGTATTTATCAGAACCAGGCTGAAATTGATAATGACCCAGCACTGGCTAACGATAACGCTAAATCAAGCATAAAGCCTGGTATGGTGAAATATGTTGACATTAATGGTGATGGCCAGATTACAGATGCTGATAAAACAGTGATAGGTGATGCCATGCCCGACTTTACTTACGGTTTGACTAGTGATTTAAGCATCGGAAAATTTTCTGCAGCTGTTGTTTTCTTCGGAAGCCATGGTGCTCAGTTACTCAATTTGAATAGATGGATGGTGGGTTCCGGTCATGGTAATACTACCCATAATATGATGCGTGATGCATATGAAGGTCGTTGGTATGGAGAGGGTACCAGCAATAAATATCCTGCTCTTACTGCAAATTCGGTTCGTTTGCAACAACGCTTCCCAGATTGGATGGTAGAAGATGCATCTTTCCTGAGATTACAAACTGTAAGTTTGGGTTACACCTTCTCTTTACCTCAAAGATTGAAACTGGGAGATTTGAAAGTGTCTGTTACAGGAACCAACCTGTTTACAATCACTAAATACACCGGTTACGATCCTAATATCAACTCGTTTGGATTTAGCTCGATTAATAACGGTATAGATTTAGGAACATTAGGACAACCTCGTTCTTTCTCCGCATCGTTGAAATTGATTTTCTAACGATTGATAAGCAAAAAAGGTAAATACAAAAAACTGATTTAATCCATCTGATCTCTATAAAAAATTATACAGATGAAAAAAAGATTCTTAAAATACTTATCTCCGATACTGATAACGTTGTTTATACAGTCTTGTAGTTTGGATGAAACTATATATGATAGACCCACTCCAGGTACTATCACCACAGAGGGTGACATTACCGCATTAATTGTAGGTATGTATGCTCGATTTAACGATCCTGGAATGTTTAAATTTCAAGGGCATATTATGCTTACAGCATGCGCTGATGACTTTTTCTCAAACTCTGGATCAGAGTATGGACCATATGCGCAAAGGCTGTTCACACCCGCCAACACGGCTTCCATGTGGAATGGTTTGTATCTAACTATTGTTAATGCCAATGAGCTGATAGATGTATTAGATAACATGCCTAAGTTGAGCGAAAGCTTTAGAAATAGAGCTTATGGAGAAGCTTACTTTATCCGGGCATTCTGTTATTATTATTTGGTGCGCTTGTACGGTGGAGTACCATTGAGAATTACTCCTACAAGAGTAGATAGTGATTTTTATCTGCCAAGAGCCCCCCTCGCGCAAACTTATGAGCAGATATTTAGTGATTTCAAAAAAGCCTCGGAATTGCTTCCGGTAAAAAGTGCTATTCCTATTGCAGAATTAGGACGCGCCAGCAAGGGGGCTGCACAAGCGATGTTGGCACAGGCTTACCTTACATACGGTGATCAGTTATTGCAAAAAGGACAAGATGCTACCGAATATTTTACAAATGCAGTGGTTTATGCGGATTCTGTAATTAATAGCAACGAATATGTATTGTTGGATAATTATGCCGACCTCTTTGATATAGGAAAAGAAACCCTGGCTTACAATGAGGTAATCTTTGGTATTCGTTTCCAGACAGACCCCACCAACCGTGCACAGCCGGCTGCAGGATCTGAATATGCGCTCCGCTTTAATGCACCTAATACGCATTTTGTTTCTGCAAACGGCAATAACCAGAACGGGGATGGTACTTATAGAATTATGCACTGGTTTGCCGATTATTATCGCTCCGGAGATTATGTAGATGCAGATAGTGTAGAATTTGATTATCGATACGAAAGTGGTCTATGGGTACAGGCAACGGGTCCTCAAAGTAGAACCTATTACATTTATCCCGCAGTAGTACCGGCTGGTGCTGGAAACTATACAATTGCTACTCCTTTATGTCGCAAGTATATAGATCCAACCGGTAAGGATCAACGTAACCATGGTAATGACTTTTTCATCATCAGATTAGCAGAAGTGTATTATATTAAAGCTGAAGCTTTAAATGAATTGTACGGTCCTACAAGTGAAGCATTAGCTGCATTTAACAGAGTAAGGCAGCGTGCGAGAACAGCTAACGGAACTCCTAGAAGCGTGCCAGCAGATTTGACCCCTGCAACAGCAGGAACTAAGGAAAACTTCAGGATGAAGATTTTTGATGATCGTGGTTTGGAACTGGTAGGAGAGGGCCAACGCTGGTTCGACTTAGTGCGTATGCCGAGTCCTTTGGGCAATAACGTAACAATGTATGAATATCAATTCCTGCACAGATTAAATAATAAGTTGTCAGGATATCCGACATATTCTACATTTACCAGCAATTATCCATCTTATAATAACACCACTAAAACATGGACTCCAAGACACGGTGTACACGTGTATGCTTTAAATGTGAGTGTTCCTAAATTCTTGTTATTCCCGATTCCTACAAGTGAGTTGATATTGAATAAAAATTTTGGAAGTCAAAATACGGGATGGGGTAATTAATAGAATTTGTTTAAAGAACCAAAAAACTGAATTTTATGACAGCAAAATATTATTTGAAATCTGCAATACTCATATTTATAGCGGCGTTTTCCGCATGTACAGCCGATATAAAAGAGGCTGCTGATATAGATGTCCCCGCACCGGGCAAAAAATCAGATACAGGTCCTACACCTACCAATTCCGCTCAAATATATTTCCAGCAGGATTTTAACTCGTCTACAGATTATCGGGACTATATAGGAACTGGTACTAATCAATTTGACGGACTTAGTTTTAATGGAAACGCTACGCTCAATACACTGAATAATACCCTGCAAATTGTAAAAGTGGGTGGCTCCGGTACAAACAGAGCTTCAGCCTCAAAAACAACCACACCATTTAACCCCACTGGAGTGGGCGGTTTCCTTAGATTTGAAATGGATATCGAGATATCCGATAATACACCGGGGACAAACGTTTCGAACGGATTCCTTTTCTCAGTAGGAATGGGTATGAGTGGTACAGCTCCGGCAGATCCAGGTAATACAACTGTACACTCGGCTATATACATCAGTCCGGTAGCTACAACCGGTGCATTTGTCATCAGAGGGCGTGCCCCTTCAGGGAATATTAGCAGTGATCCACTTGAGGGTAAGCATAAAATTATATGGTTTATTAATAATAGCGGAAGACCTGCAGGTTATTTAGCACCAGATGGAGAAACCATAGGCTCCGTTCTGGATGATGCTGCCGATGTGTGGGTTGTTGACCAGGAAGGTAATGCTAAGCTTATGCTGGATGACGTACCAGCTTTAACACCAGAATTGGCCGGACTCCGCCAGTTTAAAATTTCCAACAATGCTAATTTTGTGGGTACAATTGATATTGACAATATACTTATAGCCGAAGAGCCTGTTATCCCTCTGAGGAAGATTACTGCCATAACCCCTGTACCAGAAGTATCTGCTCCTATTAAAACCATTTTCAGATTATTGCCTCTACCTAAGACTGTAGAGGTTACACTTGAGGATGGAGAAAAACAAATGGCAGAAGTTCGTTGGTCAGAGATAACCAAGTATAATCAATATCGTTTGGGTGAGTATGAAGTAAGAGGAGATCTTATCGCCGGTAGTGGTACTGTTAATTCGGAGTTTCTTTTTACTACTACAAAAGTGAAGCTTCGCGAAAATATCAATATCATAAATACATTCTCGCCTAATGGTGATGGTATTAATGATACCTGGCTTATTCCTGATTTGCAGTGCTATACTCGTAGTTCTGTGGAAGTGCTGGATAGAGATGGTCGCAGATTGTTCTATTCTACCGATCCTACAGTAGGATGGGATGGCAAGAATAAAGACGGTAAAGTAATTCCGGGTTCTTATTTCTACATCATTAAAGTTCCTGATTTGTTATTGGAAGAGAGAGGTACAGTAACTGTTATCAAGTAGCTTATTTTTTACAATAAGCTACTTTCCTCAATCCTTTAAAATTTAAAAGATAAACGAATGAAAAAATATTCTTTGCTTATTCTTATAATAACTACTGCTTTTGTAGGCAAAGCTCAAAATAGAATAACTATTGCAAATTTTCCGCAGTTCAAGCAATATTTGAATCCCGCTTTAACCGGAAATGATGGAAGTTCGGTGCAGGCTTTTTATAGAAATCAGATCACTACATTTGATAAAGCTCCTCAGACTTTCTTTTTATCAGGAGATGTGCGCTTAGTAGATTTGGGGGCTTCTGCAGATAGCAAAGTTCAACACAGCATCGGATTGGCTGCGCTTAAAGACGATTACGGGAATACCAAAAATATAGGTGTGAACCTTTCCTATAGTGCATCAGCTGCTATCACGTCTACATTAAATCTTAAAGCGGGTTTGGGCATTAGCTATGATAATCTGAAAACGGATATATCAGATTTATTACCGGGTGATCCTAACGACCCTGCATTTGATGCTTTAAAAAGGAATAATAAACTTACCAAATATGGGTTAAACTTAGGTGTGGGATTGTCTTCGGAGAATTTCTACGTGGGGTATTCTGCCAGTGATTTAGTAAAATCTGAAAGTGGTAATACGTCTTATTACGAAGATTACTATGCACTGCGTCATTCTATTCATGGCGGATATCGTTATGCTTTTTCCGATAAATTCGGTCTTGTGGCTAACGCCAACTATCTCTATGATAATGTTCGCAAGGGTATTGCTGAAGGCCATCTGAAAACTGTTTTTCTAAATACTTTTTGGATAGGAGGTGGCTACAGACAAGATATTGGAACTTTATTGAATGCAGGTGTGCGTATCAAAAAGCTGGCGCTGGGTTATACACGTGAGTTGCATTCAGAAAAAATCAATAACAAGCGTATGGGTGCTAACGAGGTGTATATTAGTTATCGCTTTACTGATGCGTTTGCGAAAGGTCAAAAGGCTTTATCGATATGGTAATTCACCATTTCATTACTCGATAGTCTGGGATTGAGAATCGCGTAATTGATAAATAATTAATAAGTGTATGTAATAGGGATGTTCTGCCTTTCTGCATTATGAGAAAAACTTAAAAGCAAGAAAGGTTAGATACATCCCTATTTAGTTGTGATGTGTACTCGTCTTTGAGTAGATAAAAATAAAATTTTCCATCCAGTTAAACCTTAAGGATACTAAATACTCTAACAAGATATGTATAACAAACTTCTTATACTGCTGATTTTTTTAACCTCGTTTTCTGTAACGCTGGCGCAGCAAAAACCCAATATTATTCTGATTTTGGTGGATGATATGGGCTTCTCGGATATTGGGTGTTATGGAGGGGAAATACAAACCCCCAATGTTGATCAGTTAGCTAAAGAAGGATTGCGGTATAAGCAGTTTTACAACGGAGCCCGTTGTTGTCCTACAAGGGCGTCTCTAATGACAGGATTGTATCCGCATCAGGCTGGCATGGGATGGATGGCAGCTGCGGATTTAAAAACAACTCCGGCATATCAGGGCAATCTCAATAACGAATGCGTTACTATTGCAGAAGTGTTGAGGCCAGCTGGCTATAATACTTATATGTCAGGCAAGTGGCACCTTACTAATGAAAGAAAGATTGATGGTTATATTATTGATAATTGGCCTATCCAACGTGGATTTGAAAGATATTTTGGAATAGTACCCGGAGGTGCTAATTATTACACTCCTGTTATCTATAGCAACAATACCCGCTACAATGCTCCTGATAATTTTTACCTTACCGATGCTATCAGTGATACCAGTGTAAAATATATTAAGGAACATTTCGCTGCTCAGCCGGATAAGCCGTTTTTCATGTATGTAGCCTATACTGCTCCACATTGGCCTTTGCATGCTCCTGCATCTATTATTGAGAAGTATAAGAACATTTACATGAAAGGCTGGGATGTTATTAGAAAAGAACGATTTGCACGACAAAAGCAAATGGGATTATTTGATGCTAATGCTAAGTTAAGCCCTCGAGATGAACGCATCCCCGCTTGGAATACCCTTAGTGAGGAAGAGAAAAAAGAGATGAGTATGCGTATGGCCATCTATGCAGCACAAGTAGATATCATGGACCAGGGAGTAGGGCGTATTGTCAAAACTTTAAAAGAGTATAATCAACTCGATAATACACTGATTCTATTTCTAAGTGATAATGGTGCATGTGCTGAGTATATTAGCAGTGGTAAGAGTAAAGCTGTTGATGGCACAGCGGAAACATTTGAGAGTTATCGTATCAACTGGGCAAATGTGAGCAGTACTCCCTATAAAGAGTATAAACATTTTACACACGAAGGCGGTATTGCTACCCCATTAATTGTTCACTGGCCCAAAGGTATTAAAGCTGAATTGAAAAATAGCTATGTTAAAGAGTACGGCCATATTACAGATATTATGGCTACCTGTATTGATGTAGCTAAGGCCACATATCCCACAACCTATAAAGGCAATAGAATTGTCCCCTTGCAAGGTAAAAGCTTGGTGCCGCATTTTTCGGGAAGTTCTAATCATCGAGGTAGAATATATTGGGAACATGAAGCCAATATTGCGGTTAGAGATGGAAAATGGAAACTTGTAGCCAAAACCGAAGAGGGTAATACATTTAATGAGACTGCTCTACAACTGTATGATATGGAAAGGGATCCTATCGAAATGAACGATTTAAGTTCCCGTTATCCTGATCGTGTAAAGGAAATGTATACTGATTGGAGACGATGGGCAGAAAGTATAGGCGCATTTCCGCTTGATACGAGAGAGTATAATGTCAGAATGCGTGCATATAGGCGTTTCATTAACGGGAATTTCGATGATAACTTAGGAGGATGGACGGTAAGGGTGGCTAATGAAGCGAAGGCGACAATCAATATCGATGAAAGTGGTAAAATATCAGGAAAATCCGCTTTAATAAATGTAGATAAGCCCGGTCCTCGTCCTGCAGCTATCATGTTGGCCTGGCCATTCCCTGTTAAAAAAGGAGAACGCTTTACGATAAAATTTAAAACTGTAGCAGAGAAGGATGCCTCATTTTTGGTGCGCTTAGAAAATGTTGCGGATGGTAGGGATAGAATTATCGATGCCGAAATTAATACAGAGAAGAAAATAAATACTCATTCTTTTAAGTCTGCTGCTGCTGATAAGGAAGGTAATTATCGTCTTGCCTTTTATTTCGGAAACACTCAATCAGGTTCTAAGATTTGGATAGATGATATAGAACTCATTCCCATTACTAAATAGAAAGCTATGCGTTATAGATTATTATTGTTTTTATTATTTACATCTCTTGTGAGTGTTGCACAAAAGGACAGGCATGTGTTGCTGGTAAGTATTGACGGGTTTCGTCCGGATTTCTATTTGCAAGAAAAGTGGAATGCTCCCACATTAAAGAAGTTGAAAGCAAGTGGGGTGCACGCCAAAGGAGCCGTGACCGTTTTCCCTTCTGTCACTTATCCTTCGCATACTTCCATTATTACAGGTGTACATCCAGCTCAGCATGGTATTTATTATAATGCCCCTTATCAGGGTAAAAAAGGAGCTTGGTATTGGAATGAATCTTATATAAAAGTTGAAACTCTATGGGATGCGGTTAAGGCTGCAGGCTTAACATCCGGGGCGGTAATGTGGCCGGTAACTGTGGGTGCTCCTATTAATTATAACTTCCCCGTGCGCAGAGCTGATAATGATGAGAAAACGGATCAGTTAACAATTACCCGTCCTCTTGTTACACCTAAAAACCTGCTTGACAATATACAGGCTTCAACAGGTTTATTATCAGCCAAAAGCTTTTCGCAGGATAGTATTGATTTTACAATAGGTAAGATGAGCGCTTATATTGTAAAACAATATAAACCCAATTTGATGGCAGTGCATTTTGTGGGTCTGGATCATGCACAGCATCAAAATGGTAGAAATAATCCGAAGGTTCAACAGGCACTAAGCATCATCGACAGTATGTTGAATATGGTGCTATTGGCTTATGAACAAGCCGGTATTAAGGAGAAAACAGATATTATTATTACAGGTGATCATGGATTTGTTTCGGCACGTAATACTATTGCTCCTAATACACTTTTGTATAAAGCCGGCATTATCACAAACAAAGACTGGAAAGCACGTTTTCATAGTACCGGCGGTTCTGCATTTTTATATCTGAAAGACCCTAATGATCAGGAAACGGTACAAAAGGTTAAAGAACTTCTCAATAGTGTACCTGCTTCTGAAAAGGCATACTTCCGTATTATTGATCGTAAAGAATTGGATAGTATGGGAGTGAATCCTGAAGTAGCCCTGGCTGTAAGTGCCAATAACAATTCTGCTTTTAATGGTAACACTGAAGGTGATTTTATAAAAGTAAAAAAGAATGTAACTGGCTCACATGGTCACGATCCACGCATGAAGGAACTGCGTACTGGATTTATCGGTTTTGGCCCATCATTCAAAAATCGTACTTCAATTGAAGAGATACATCTTGTAAATATATCTTCTGTTATCAGTGATATCCTCGGGTTGAATTTTAAGAAAATAGATCCAAGTCTTAAAAATGGTCTTTTCAAAAAATAAGCGATTTGTCGGAGGATATGTTTTGTATTGAAGTTTAAATTTTCTAATTACATAAAACCTGATATAGATGAAATTTTTGCGATTCTGTTTATTGACGTTAGGATTATTAAGCGTTCTTTTTACGACAGCTCAGAAAAAACCCAATATAATATTTATTCTAGCTGATGATTTGGGATATGGCGAGCTTGGATGCTACGGAAATACTTTTAATGAAACACCTAACCTAGACAGGATGGCTAAAGAAGGTATGCGTTTTACTCAAGCTTATTCTGCAGCCCCAATTTGTTCTCCGGCAAGAGCGGGTTTCATTACAGGTCAATATCCCGCACGGGTGCGTATTACAGATTTTTTGGGTAATGAAGCGCCTCGCTATCTAGACCCTGCAAAATACTATACACTTAATGAAGCCCTATCAGATGCCGGATATCGTACAGGAATTATAGGAAAATGGCATTTAGATACAAAATTCAGTAATCCTATCGGCAATGCGAAGCAACATGGTTTTGACGAAGTTATTGGTTCTGAAACCAAGTACATTGCTGATGGCGATTATTTCTATCCTTATGATAAAATCAGTACTTATACCACGGGAGCCGAAGGAGAGTATTTAACAGACCGGCAGTTTAGTGATGCTGTGAATTTCATCGAACGAAATAAATCAGTGCCTTTCTTTTTATATGTTTCTTTATATGCGGTACATACCGTACTCGATGCACCAGATCATTTAGTAAAAAAGTATAGGAAGAAATTTGATGCCAAATATGGTGCGGGAGCTGCGGCTAAAATTTATGATGATCCTGAGAACACACGTCATGAGGGACAGCATAAGGACAATCCTTATCTGGCTGCAATGATAGAAAGTATTGATACTGGGGTTGGTAAAGTTTTAGCAGCATTAAAAAGATTGGGACTGGATGAGAATACATTGGTTGTTTTCTTTTCCGACAATGGTGGCGTACCGAGCTTTGCAAACAACGCCGGTTTACGTTTGGGTAAATCATGGCTTTATGAAGGGGGTATTAGAGAATGCCTTATTACCAGATGGCCTTCTGTAATTAAGAAAAACAGTGTTTCCGACGCTGTTGTTTGTGGTATTGATTTCTATCCTACTTTTCTGGAAATGGCTGATCAGAAGAATAAAGAAGGAAATATTCTCGATGGAAGAAGTATATTAGACGTATTCAAAGGCAAAAAATGGGAAAGAGATACACCTCTCTTCTGGCATTATGTTTCAGAAACCGGAAATTGGGTGCCCCGCATGTGTACTGCCGTGAGAAAGGGGAATTATAAATTGCTGTATTTTTATGCAAGCAAGCGTGTGGAGCTTTATAACATAGCCAAGGATCCATCAGAAGAAAATAATATTGCAGATTCTCATCCGCAAATAGTACAAGAACTTTTGTCTACTATGGAAAAGTGGAAACAAGAGGTTAATGCAGAAGAGCCGAATATACACGCTGTGCGTAAAAATAACCGCAAAAAAACCTAGCATTAGCATTGAAAGTACTGTTGAATATATCAAGAAATGTAGCTATATCGTTTGCCATGTTTTTCATGGCAGCATGTAATATTGTTGTTGCCCAGCAGGTATTGTTTAGAAACTATACTGTAAACAATGGAATGTCCTCAAATACGGTATGGAACATTATACAGGATGATCAGGGATATATGTGGTTTGGCACTAAGAACGGTTTAAACCGGTTTGACGGGCATACATTCAAGATATATCAAGCGCACGCAGACCTCTCCACTCCCTCAGGTAATAGTTTCATTCATGCTATTTGCAAATATGATAGTACACGTTTTTGGGTAGGTACGGCAGATGGCTTGTATATTATGGATTTGGTAAAGGAAAGTTTTACCAAAGTAAAAGCATTGGGCAGTGATCTGGTTTTTTCGATACTTAAAGATGATAGGGGATATGTATGGATTGGTACTCGAAGCACAGGATTATATAAGTATGATATTGCGAAAAATCGTTTCTATAATTATCGCAAGCGCGACAGGGAGCCCTCCATCTCCCATAATCAAATTCGCAAATTGGAACTGGATGATGATGGAAATATTTGGATTGGTACTTTTGGAGAAGGGGTGGATGTACTAAATCCAGTTACAGGAACTATCCGTCATATCAAAGCTGGAAATTCGGATCAGCAAATCAGCAGCAATTTTATTCTTACCCTTTATAAAGATCTGGAAGGGAATATGTGGATTGGCACCCTCTCCGGAGGACTGAATTGTTGGTCAAAAAAGGAAAACAAATTTAAAATATACAAAAGTGGCGGTGCAGATGCTATAAGTGACAATATTATCCGGGCTATTTATCAACCCGATAAAAATAAATTGTATATAGGTACCGAAAAAGGCTTGAATGTACTAGATCTAGAACAGCAGAAATTTACAGCTTATACTAATAATATCAATGACCCCTATAGTATTAGTGATAATGCGATTTATTATATATATCCTGACAAAGATGGAGGTATATGGGTAGGTACTTACTTTGGAGGGGTGAACTATTTTGCCAAAGACAGTCCGGGTTTTAATTACTATTATCATACCGGAGCATCCGACGCTTTATCAGGAAAAGCGGTAAGCTGCTTTTTAGAAGATATGCCCGGGTATTTTTGGGTAGGAACCGAAAACGGGGGGTTAAATTATTTTGATTCGCATACCGGTAAATTCAAAAAATATCCATTCTCTCCTCAACACGAAAAGCTGTCATATAACAACATTCACGCTTTATATAAAGATAAAGAAGGAAATCTTTGGGTGGGCACTTTTAGTGGGGGACTAAATGTTATCAACCTCAAAACCGGTAAGATCAAACATTATCTGCACAATGCCTCCGATCCCACATCCTTGAGCAGTAATAGTGTATACAGTATTACTGAAGATAGAAAAGGAAATATATGGATTGGAACTGTTAAAGGTGTAAATATTTATGATAAGGAAAGGGACGCGTTTATCAGGGTGACGGCCATGGATCTACCCAACAACTGTATTTATAAAATTTATGAAGATGCATTAGGTAATTTGTGGATCGCCACTTTTGAAAGCGGTGTTATTTGCAGAAAGGCCGGTACTGATGAGTGGGTACAATATGCGACACACAACTCGGGACTTAGTTCTAATCGTGTGATTGCACTACATGACGATGGAAGAGGAAATATTTGGATAGGAACTGATGGAGGTGGACTGAACAAACTGAACATATTTACCCAGAAAGTTACCAGCTTTTTGGGTCGCAACGGAATACCAACAATTGTATTCGGTATTTTAAACGATAATGCAGGTAATATTTGGTTATCCACTAATGATGGGATTCTAAAATTTTCAGAAAATCCTTTTGTTGTACTGTCTTTCACTAATGCTATTAATTTTAATAATCGCTTATACAATTACAATGCTTACTATAAGGCTTCTGATGGTAAAATGCTGATGGGCAGTATCAATGGTCTCACTACTTTTTACCCCGAGCAAATCACACTGTTTCCAGACCAAAACGATATTGTTCCCGTTCTTACCAGTTTTAGGCTTTTTAATGAAGAAGTTGCTTTTAATAAAGAGAATGCTCCACTAAATGTAGCACCCAGTTATGCAACTACCATAAAACTTAATTATAAGCAATCTGTATTGAGTTTTGGTTATGCCGCCTTAAGCTATAAAGATCCCGATCGCATTAAGTACGCTTATAAGATGGAAGGATTTGATGCGAACTGGAATGAAGTAGGTACGCAACGCATTGCCACGTACACTAATCTTCCTCCAGGATCTTATACTTTTAAAGTGAAAGCTACCGATGTGTACGGAAACTGGAGTAAGTCGACCGCTGATGTGAAGATTGTTATTAAGCCACCTTTTTATCGAACAACATTTGCATATATACTTTATGTAATTCTAATCGCTAGCAGTATTTGGTTATTGAAGAATTATTATAGACGGAGAGAGCAGGCTAAGAATGCGATTAAGTTGGAGCGTATGAAAGCTCAAAAGGAGCATGAGTTTTACCAACAAAAAATAGATTTCTTTACTACCATGGCACATGAAATTCGAACCCCGCTTTCCCTTATCATGGCGCCATTGGAAAAATTATTGACTACGGAAAATAATCCAGAAACACTCAAGCAGTTGACGGTAATGGAACAGAATACGGACAGACTGCTTACATTGGTGAATCAACTGCTAGACTTTAGGCGGATTGAAAGCGATATCTATACTATAAAAAAGGAGCGCATTGAGCTGGTTTCTTATATACATTCTCTGTATTCGAGATTTTCTCCTACTGCCCAGCAGAAGGGATTGAAATTTCATATGTCTACAGAAGTGAATCAGCTTTATATGGACGCAGATACCGAAGCACTGCAAAAGATTTTCAGCAATCTGTTTATTAATGCATTCAAGTTTGCTCAGTCCAATGTAGAAATCAGAATCAGTTTGCCCGAGGTTGATGAAAATTCAGTAAAAGTAGTGGCTATATCTGTTAAAGACGATGGGGTAGGAATTCCGGAAGGTGATTTGAGTCAGGTATTTACGCCATTCTTCAAAGTATCATCTCCCGATCATAAGATTAAAAATATAGGCGGAGCCGGTATCGGATTATCGCTTGCTAAAGCGCTCGTTGAAAAACATCAAGGCGCGATCAATGTTAGCAGCCGCCAAGGCGGCCCCACAGTATTTACGGTTACTATACCTTTTGAACAAAAGCCTGTAGTGGCGCCAATTAATAATCAGGATCACGAGGAAGCTGAAGTGGAAAGCAGCTTACCAAGAATTTTGATTGTGGAAGATGATGTGAATATGTTGGATTTTATTTCTACTAATATTCGCGGAGAAGGGTATAACGCTTTGTGTGCTATAAATGGTAAAGAGGCATTAAAAATTTTAGAGTCACAACCAGTAGAACTTATTGTCTCTGATGTAATGATGCCTGAGATGGATGGTATTGAGCTCTGTAGGAAGATTAAGAATAATATTGATTACAGTCATATACCAGTAATTCTGCTAACGGCAAAAGGTAATAGCGACGCAGAGTTAGAAGGAATAGAAAGTGGCGCTGATGCATATGTCGTAAAACCTTTCAAATGGAAACACCTTACAGCTCTTGTTAAAAATCAATTGGAAATACGAAACAAATTGAAAGAGAAATTTAACCAGCAGCCATTGGTAGATATTGGTACTATTGCAACCAATACCCACGACAAGAAATTCATCGAATCTATTACTCAAATTGTTGAGTCGCGAATTGATGATTATCGACTTTCTGTGGAGGAACTGAGTCGCGAATTGGCCATGAGCCGCTCCACATTGCACAAAAAGCTTAAGGCAATAACCGGTCATGTCCCTAATGAGTTTATAAGACTTATTCGCTTAAGAACAGCGGCAAAGCTTTTGATCTCCGATGAGTATAATATTTCTGAAGTAGGATATAGAACAGGGTTTAATTCCCCATCCTATTTCTCACGCTGCTTTATACAGCAATTTAAATTAACTCCTAGTGAGTTCCTTGAAAAGTATAAAAACGGCCATGCAGAACAAGTGAGTGAGTTATTTGCAACTGATTAACTTTCAATTCTACTTAAATGAATAGTATATATATACTAATTTATTGCTTGCTATTTAAAAGTGTATTGCTATTTTCTCAAAATACATCAAAGCCTAATATAATTTTAATTGTAGCAGATGATATGGGCTGGGGCGATGTGGGTTTTCATGGTAGTAAAATACAAACACCCAACATCGATCAACTGGCAAAGGATGGGATCGTTTTAGACAGATTTTATGTAAGCCCTATTTGTTCGCCCACACGTGCAGGATTAATGACGGGCCGATATCCAGATAGATATGGACTGCGAGATAATGTAATTGCTCCCTGGATTCAGTTTGGCATAGATACCTCTGAGCAGTTTTTACCGCAGTTACTCGCTACCGCAGGATATAAAAACAGAGCCGCAATAGGGAAATGGCATTTAGGGCACTATGAACGAAAATACTTGCCCTTAAACAGAGGTTTTACACATTTCTACGGACATTATAATGGAGCAATAGATTATTTTACGCATGAGCGGGAGGGGGAGCTAGATTGGCATAACGATTGGAACACCAGTTATGATAAAGGATACTCTACAGACCTTATCAGTGAGGAAGCCGCAAAATGTATAAAGCAATATAAAAAGGATGGTCCTTTCTTTCTTTACGTTGCTTACAACGCACCGCATGGACCACTGCAGGCTAAAGAAGAAGATTTGCGTTTATACGGCTATGATCCTAATAAACCTACATTTGGAGAGGCTAATGGTAAAAAAGAGCAGGGAAGGGGTAATACCCGCTGGCAAACCTATGCGGCAATGGTTACCTGTATGGATAGAGGAATAGGGCAGATACTTAAAACGTTAAAGGAAGAAGGAATAGAGAACAATACTCTAGTCATTTTTCATAGTGATAATGGGCCGGAAACCAACTTGGGTGGTAGTAGTGGCCCCTTAAAAGGAAAGAAATTTCAGGAATGGGAAGGAGGTGTACGTGTCCCCGCCGTTATTAAATGGCCCCAAGGATTGAAAGGTGGATGGGTAAGTGATCAACTTTGTGGGTATGTGGATATTTTGCCTACATTGTGTGCAGTGGCGGGTGTCAAGGAAAAAACTGTAAAGCCTCTGGATGGAGTGAATATACTACCTGCGTTAACTCAGAAAAAGAAAATATCCAGAGAGTTCTATCTGGGGCATGGAAGTATTATTGTAGATGACTGGAAGTTAGTCAAAGCCAATGCCGGTAATAATAAAATGAAAAATAGCGAAGATGTGCTATTCAATATTGTAAAGGATCCTCTGGAAAAAAATAATATACGTGCTCAGCATCCCGAAAAGTATCAGCAACTATTAAATGCGGTAAAGGTGTATGACGACATTGTGAGTGCGGTAAAAGTTCCACCATATGATGCCGGAAGAAATACCTTCAAAGCACCTAAAGAGTGGAATATTTTAAACTAAACTATATCGATAAATTAAGTCAACTGTCTTTTTACTGGTGATGGTATTTTTCATGGTTTAGGATAGTGCATGCCCTATAAATCTGCTCAGCGAGAATCAGCCTTACGAGTTGATGTGGGAAAACGAGCTTGGATAAGCTCCATTGAAAATTGGCACGCTGCAATACAGATTCATCCAAACCATATGCCCCACCTATCAAAAAAACCATCCTTTTACTTGCCATGTTAGCGCAGCGCTGTATTTGTGTTGCAAGTCCTTCCGAAGTAAGCTGCGTGCCTCTTTCATCCAGCGCTACAAGGAAATCCTCTTTTTGCAATTTGGAGAGTATTAGCTCACTTTCGCTTTTCTTAAGTACATCTGCTGCCAGCTTAGCCGCATTTTTAGGAGGCGCAATGATCTCCCATTCGGTTTTAAAATAGTTATTGATTCTTTTTGAAAAATCTTCTATACCTGCTTTTACATAAGCCTCGTGCGCTTTTCCTACAGACCAAAGTGCGATTTTCATGTTATAAGTATATCTTCTTTTTGCTTGTATGCGCTAACACTCTGTATAATTATCAGCAAAAACTCCATTTAAAGCAACCACAGTATGGAGTTCAATTTCTAATTCGTTATCCAACCGGAATGCAATCGGATTTCTATCCATAAAAACATCCGTAACATATCCTTGTGCTCTGGTAATCCCCTTATCATCATACAGAATGGATGCGGGCTGCTGCTCTTGCTGACACTGTATGATCATTTTCAAGAAAGATTCATTTTTATTAAGCGTAAATCTTTGATCCATGGCAATTGAACTTAAATAAAGATGATTATTAGTGCAAAGTAATGCTTCTCTTCATTATCTTAACTATCTCTTGTAGGGGTATCAGTGTACAAAACTCAGGTGACTATTATTAAATTTGAAAAACAACATCGCAATACAAAGCTACAAATACCTTTCTATTGCGCGTGTGCTGAATATTTATGAAAAAGCAAAGCATTATTATTATCGGTTCTACCAATATCGACATGGTTATTAAAGCCCCCCGAATCCCTGTACCCGGTGAAACTATACTAGGAGGTACCTTTTTTATGAATTCCGGAGGTAAGGGAGCTAATCAGGCTGTTACGGTAGCTCGTTTAGGTGGAAATGCAGTTTTTGTATCTAAGATAGGGAATGATATTTTCGGAAAACAATCTCTGGAATTGTTTCAAAAGGAAGGTATTTATACAGCATACATGCTATCAGATAATCACCATTCTTCCGGAGTCGCATTGATTACAGTGGATGAAAAAGGCGAAAACAGCATTGTTGTAGCATCAGGAGCTAACGCTCATCTGAAACCGGAGGATATAGCTGATGTGATTTTTGAAGATTTGAATATCGGAATAATGTTGTTGCAACTAGAGATTCCACTTGATACCGTACAACATGCGGTTCAAAAGGCATCAGAAAAAAATATTATAGTAATACTGAATCCTGCTCCTGCGAGAACATTAAGTAGTACAATATTAAAGTATGTGGATATAATTACACCTAATGCAACAGAAGCTACACATTTATCAGGTATTGAAGTAAAGGATATGACTACGGCCAGAGAGGCCGCTTTGATAATACAAAAGAAGGGTGTGAAAAATATTGTTATTACAATGGGCGAGCAAGGGGCTTTAATCTTAGACTCTAATCATCTTTTTACTGAAATGCCTGTAGCGAAGGTAAAGGCTGTAGATACTACAGCTGCAGGAGATGTTTTTAACGGCGCATTAGCAGTAGCATTGTCAGAACAAAAAGACCTACCGACTGCAGTAGCCTTTGCCTGTCAGGCGGCGGCAATATCCGTCACTCGATGGGGTGCACAATCATCCATTCCCTATCGAAATGAGTTGTACCCAGAGGTGTAGGCTTTAAATTTTTTAAAGTAGAGCATTTTATTTTCATAGTATATCCCTAGCCTTATTTATTCCGATGCGCTTTGGATAAGGCAAATGTCTTGATTGGGTAGAAATAAAAAAGGCCGCTTTGAGGGCAGCCTCTTTATTGAAAATTGCAATTACATTATTTATGCTTTCTCCAATGCTTGCTCAATGTCATAGATGATATCATCCACATGTTCCAGCCCTACTGAAATACGTATTAGTCCGGGAGTGATACCTACTTTCTGCCTTTCTTCTTCCGAAAGCTTGGAGTGTGTGGTGCTTGCCGGATGTGATGCTATACTGCGACTATCTCCCAAATTAGGAGTCAAAGATAAGATTTGAAGATTGTCCATAAAACGACGGCCACTTTCCAAACCTCCTTTTATTTCAAAACATACAATACCTCCTCCCGCCAGCATTTGTTTTTGGGCAATGTCGTACTGGGGGTGGGAGGGGAGGAATGGATATTTCAGCCATTCCAGCCTTGGGTGGTTTTCAAAGTGCTTGGCGACGGTTAGGGCATTCTCCGAATGCCGCTGAATTCTTACGCCTAAAGTCTCCAGACTTTTTGATAATACCCATGCATTAAATGGGGATAGTGCCGGCCCCGAATTACGACAAAACAGATAAATGTCATGTACCAATTCCTTGCGACCTGCTACTGCACCTCCTAATACACGTCCTTGTCCGTCAATCCATTTAGTAGCAGAGTGTATTACCAGATCAGCACCGAAATCTGCAGGAGTTTGCAAAAATGGAGTAGCAAAACAATTATCTACATTAAAAATAAGTCCATGCTTTTGGGCAATGGCTCCCGCTTTTTTAAGATCTATGATCTCTAATTGAGGGTTGGTAGGCGTTTCCAAAAACAACATTTTGGTGTTAGGCTTAATATGCGCTTCCCAATTGTCGATATCGGCAGCGCCTACCAGGGTATATTCAATTCCAAAGCGAGGTAAAAATTTGGTTACTACTGTATTGGTACCACCAAACATCGATCGGCAGCATAAAAGATGATCACCCGTCTTCAGCAAAGCCATGAAGGAACTAAATATGGCCGCCATACCGCTTGCAGTGGCAAAACCAGCTTCGCATTTTTCCAGTAAAGCAATTTTATGTGCAAATTCATCTACTGTGGGATTACTGTAGCGGCTATAGATATTATCATCCGTCTCGTCCGCAAAGGCCGCGCGCATGGCTTCGGCTGATTCAAATGCAAAACTACTGGTTAAAAAAACGGGTGTAGAGTGTTCCATTTGGTTAGTACGCTCCGTCTGCGTACGTACAGCAATTGTAGACGGATGGAGTTTTCTCGTATTGTCCAACGTGATTGTAAGTTTTAAGAATCCACAATAAATACCACAACATACCTAAGCGTGTTGTAGCAATACTACGCTTTGTGTACGATAACTTGTGTCTTGATATCGGCGCCGGCTTTGGTTAAGGTAATCGCTACAGAACAGTATTTGTTAAGCGATATTTCCACCGCGCGTTTTGCTTTATCTTCATCAACATCACCGGTTATCTCAAATATCATTTCAATGTTCTTCCATAAAGAAGGCTCTACATTAGGTTCGCGCTCACCGTTTACAGTTACTTCATAATTGGTGATGGTTTGTCTTTGTTTTTTTAAAATACTAATAACATCAATACTAGCACATGCGGCCAGCGCATTTAGTAAAAGATGCATGGGGCGTGCTCCATATTCCTGTCCCCCCATCTGAGGATTGGTATCGGTTTTTACCACCGTGCCATTCTCATTTATGATATCAAACCCGTATTCGCCATTAACTCTTTTTAATTTAACCGTATTCATCGATTTATATTTTGGGACTCAAAAATATTTTAATTATACCAGCTTTCCTAATGCGACCATTGTCTATTTAAAAAGATAAAATTAGGATAATATCATGTTATCAATGAGCCTTACATTACCTAAATAAGCTGCAATCAGTGCTACTAGAGGAATCTTGCCATCCCAGTGATGTACAGGTTCAAGTGTGATCGCATGTGCCACGGCTACGTAATCTACCTTAAATCCTTTTTGTTCCAGTTGTTCTTTAGCACGTGATGTGAGTATATCGGTGCCTCCTGGCTTTATACTTTGCTTTATAAACAATAAGGATTGATAAATTGTTGTAGCCAACGCTTTTTCGTCTTCTGAAAGTCTCAAATTACGACTACTCATTGCCAGCCCGCTCTGCTCCCGTACGGTAGGAACTATATGCATCTCGATATTGCTGAATGCTGGCTGAAGGGCTATAAGCTTTTTTATCACCATGCATTGCTGATAATCTTTTTGTCCGAAAAAGACTTTATTAGGGTGTATAATCGAAAAAAGTCTATCAACAACCTGACATACCCCCTGAAAATGTCCGGGACGGTAATGGCCTTCAAACAGTGTTTCTAATACGCCCAAATCATAAGTTTGTTGTAGCTGTGTCCCTGATGGATATATCTCTTCCACATCCGGGTAAAACAATACAGCACATTGTTCATTCAGCAATGCCAATAGATCATTCTCTATTGTTTTAGGATATTTTTCCAGATCATTCTTATCATTAAATTGTGTAGGATTTACGAATATGCTTACTACACTTATATCTGAATGAGTATTACATGCTCTTAATAAAGAGAGGTGTCCTTCATGCAAAGCGCCCATAGTTGGAACAAATCCGATGCTTTTCCCTTCCTTCCTGCTATACGATATATATTTCTGAATGTCAGCTACTTTATGACATACTTTCATTATAATATTTTTTAATGCATAATCTTATTTAAGGCAATTTGCTCATAAATCAGTAACTTTGCAAACTTTAAAAATTACATAAACGATGTCAACAAAGAAAAGAATTTTATTTATAGCCAATGAAATGTCGCCATATTTAGAGTTGACAGAATTCTCTGAAATCGTTAATAAGCTCGCGATAAAGGCTAATGATAACGGATTTGAAGTGCGTTGCATTATGCCTCGATTTGGAGTTATTAACGAGCGCCGGCATCGTTTGCATGAAGTAGTGCGTTTGTCTGGTATAAATGTTACGGTAGATAATGATGATTTACCGCTTCAAATAAAAGTGGCTTCATTACCGAGCGCCCGTTTGCAAGTGTATTTTTTGGAAAATGAGGAGTTGTTTAAAAGGAAAACGCTTTTCCATGATGAAAATGACAAATGGTTTTCCGATAACGATTTGAGGGTAGTGTTCTACTGTAAGGGTGCACTGGAAACGGTGAAAAAATTCGGATGGAGCCCCGATGTAATTCACTGTAGCGGATGGATGACAGGTTTGATTCCTGCATATTTAAAAACAGCTTATAAAAAGGAACCGGTTTTTGCACATAGTAAAATTGTTTACACTATTGGCGAAACTACTTTTAAAGAAAAACTGGGTAAAGGCTTTATCCCCAAAGCGCTTATTCATTCTTCTATAAAAGAAAAAGATCTAGAGCCCTTTAAGGAGGGTACAAATGTAGCATTGATGAGGGGAGGAGCTACCTATGCCGATGCGATTACTTTTGGAGCTGCCAATGTAGATAAAAAGTTGTTGGCCGAGTTTACAAAAGTAAGAGGCAAAAAAACCCTCCAGTTTAAGGAAGATTCCGATTTAACAGAGTATTTACAACTGTATCACGATCTTGCTGAATAATATTTAAATTACTAACCCTATCTTAGCTTCAAATATTTGCAAGTGAAAAGGTATTTTCTTCCGGTACTGGGAATTTTTTGTGGAACATTGATCGCCACTTTGCTCTCTTGTAATAAAATCAACCTCCCAACGGAATTGGGATTGGATCTTATTCCTCCGGTTGACAATATACATACTTTTGATACTACCATTGAGGTCGAGACCTATAATAAAATTTTCACTTTCGCCGATGATTCGGCCCGATCCATTCTTACTGATGAGCAGTTTCTCGGCGTGATGAATGATCCCAGTTTCGGTAAAACCGAAGCTCAGATGTTTTTCCAGATTGCACCCGCAAGTGGTAAGAGTACTTTAAAAGGTGTTATGGGAAAACGTTATATTGACTCTATCGTCTTATCTGTGCGATATATTGAAACATACGGCGATACTACCATTCCACAAACCATAAATGTTTTTGAAATTTCGGGAACTGATAATTTTAAATATAGTGGTCTGAATAGAGACTCTGCATATTCAATACGAGAACAGCCTGTATCGACTGTAGGTTTTTTGGGTAGTAGGCAGATTGTACCACAAACCTTGAATGACTCTATTCTAGATATCCGTAACGGTAAGGACACCGTTATTGTAGCCAATCAGTTGCGTATTAGACTTAATGATGAGTTTGGACAGCGATTACTGGATTATGATACAACGGGTGTAAACGATGCTTTTTCTACAGATTCGGCATTTCTCACCAAAGTAGCGGGGCTAGCACTGAAGCCGGCAGTAGGAACCTCCGGCAACGGATTAATGGGATTTTATCTAGACGACACTGCTACACGTGTAACAGTGTATTATCGCTATGAAAATCCCAGCACTCCCGGAGATATTGATACTGCTGTAGGATATTTTATATTCACATCATCCAAACGACTTGCAACGGCTAATTATATCGCTAGAGATTACAGCTCCAGCGAGTTATTACCGGTGGCTAATGATAATGTACCCGACCCTATTGTGTATATTCAGAACACTCCCGGAACCTATGCGGTAGTGAAGATACCCGCACTTCCTTTACTTAGCAATCGCATAGTACACTTGGCTGAGTTACAGATGGAGCAGATATATGATGTGAGTGATACTATGTTTTCGCCACCGCCGATGTTGTTTATGGACACCTATGATACCTCCGCTATAAAATATAAGACTATTCCTTACTCGGTAGAGAACGTCTACCTATCTGTAGCGGATATGGTAGGTACCTACTTTACTATTGGTACAGCTGGTTATATATCCCTAGGTGCTTATCCTTTCTATACGCTCGATCCATTAAGCACCCGAGTAAGACAGTGGAGGTTTAATCTCACTCGTTATGTTCAAAACGTAGTAAAAGGTATAATTCAACCCAGCGATTTGCGTCTGTACACTACTTACGACCTAGTGGTAAAGAACGGAAATCCCGATGGTGGAGATACCAAGGTGATTGTACAAACCACTGATGCCCCTGCAAAAGGTCGTGTACGTTTGGGCGGAGGCAATCACCCCACTCAGAAAATGAAGATGCGAATCGTCTACTCCAAATTATAATTCTCAGAACAAATTTCATACACACGGGTGCAGATGTTATATTTGCACCCGATTAATTTACTAGACTTCATTAATTCAATATTCAATGCCTTACTTATTTACCTCGGAGAGTGTTTCTGAAGGCCATCCGGATAAAGTGGCCGATCAAATATCAGACGCACTGATAGATAATTTTCTGGCGTTTGACCCACAGTCTAAAGTGGCTTGCGAAACGTTGGTAACTACCGGACAGGTAGTACTTGCCGGCGAAGTAAAGTCCAAAGCTTACTTGGATGTGCAGGACATTGCTCGTAGAGTGATCAGCAAAATCGGCTATACGAAGAGCGAGTATATGTTCGATGCCAACTCTTGCGGTGTTTTATCGGCTATTCATGAACAATCGCCCGATATTAATCAAGGGGTTGATAGAAAAAATAAAGAAGAACAAGGAGCCGGGGATCAAGGGATGATGTTCGGTTATGCCACCAATGAAACAGAGAACTACATGCCTCTTGCCTTGGATTTGGCACATACATTACTCATTGAGCTGGCTGCTTTGCGCAGAGAAAATAAACAGATTAAGTATCTGCGTCCCGATTCAAAAAGTCAGGTGACGTTAGAATACGATGATAACAATAGACCGATCAGAATTGATACTATCGTAATCTCGACACAGCACGATGAATTCGATACCGAAGCGAAGATGCTGGCTAAGATTAGCGAGGATATGAAAACAATTCTTATTCCTCGGGTAATCAAAAAATATCCAAAATATCGTAAGTTATTCAATGATCAGATCAAGTATTATATCAATCCTACCGGTAAGTTTGTAATTGGCGGACCTCATGGCGATACCGGCTTAACAGGTCGTAAAATCATCGTAGATACCTATGGCGGTAAAGGCGCCCACGGAGGTGGTGCTTTTAGTGGTAAAGATCCTAGCAAGGTTGACAGAAGTGCTGCTTATGCTACACGTCATATCGCTAAAAACCTAGTGGCAGCCGGATTGTGCGATGAAGTACTTGTTCAGGTATCTTATGCCATTGGAGTAGCGAAGCCCACCAGCATTAACGTAAACACTTATGGTACGGCTAAAGTAGCTCTTACCGATGGTCAAATCAGTAGAATTGTAGAGACCCTTTTTGATATGCGCCCATACTTCATCGAAAAAAGACTGAAGCTGCGCAATCCTATTTATAGCGAAACTGCAGCTTATGGTCATATGGGACGTAAAAATGAAGTAGTGGAAAAAACCTTTGTGTCTCCCGATGGCAAAAAAGTCATCAAAAAAGTAGAATTGTTTACCTGGGAGAAACTAGACTATGTGAGTAAAGTAAAAAAAGCCTTCAATTTGAAATAAACGCCTTTTATTGACCGTGTCGGTCTCTGATCGAAACTACAAATACCTGCCCGCAACGGCAGGTATTTTTGTTTTAAAAAGACGCCTTTGGGCTATAAAAAACAAGCTTTTTGCTCGTTGATTTCTGGTGTATAAAAAGGGCCAAAAATCGGGCTTTTATATAGCACAATTCAGTCATAAAAGATTAAATTTGCGAAGATCACAACGATCGTTTACAAACAGTATAATCATCTTTAAACTATCAGAAAAGAATATCTTAGATGGAAGAGAATCAGGAGCCACAGGAACAAGAAACCAGCCGTATTATACCCGTTAATATAGAAGAGCAAATGAAATCGGCCTACATCGATTATTCGATGAGCGTAATTGTAGGTCGTGCCTTACCCGATGCCCGAGATGGTTTAAAACCTGTACATCGCCGCATATTATACGCCATGAACGAATTAGGCCTGCAACATAACAAGGCCTATAAGAAATCTGCACGTGTGGTAGGGGAAGTGCTGGGTAAATACCATCCACATGGCGACTCGTCTGTATACGATGCTATGGTTCGTATGGCGCAGGACTGGAGTATGCGTTATACGCTTGTCGACGGACAGGGTAACTTCGGTAACCAAGACGGTGATGGACCAGCGGCGATGCGTTATACGGAGGCCCGACTGGAAAAATTGGCCGAGCATATGCTCGACGATATCGAAAAAGATACTGTTGATTTCCAGCTCAATTTCGACGATTCGGAAAAGGAGCCCACCATACTGCCTACCAGAATACCGCAGCTCTTAATCAATGGGGCTAGTGGTATTGCCGTGGGTATGGCTACCAATATTATGCCTCACAACTTAAGTGAAGTTATAGATGGATGTGTGGCATATATTGATAATAAAGATATTACGGTTGACGAACTCATGCAGCACGTGAAGGCGCCCGACTTTCCTACTGGTGGCATTATCTACGGTATGGAAGGAGTGAGGGCTGCCATGCATACCGGTAGGGGAAGAGTGGTGGTAAGAGGCCGCGTGCGTGTAGAAACAAAGCCCAGTGGTAGGGAACAAATCATTATTTCCGAGGTACCCTATCAGGTTAATCGCGATTCGCTTACCAATCGCATCGGGGAGCTTGTCAATAACAAGATTATCGAGGGTATTGCTCATGTTAATAACGAATCGAATAATAAAGAAGGTACCCGTATCGTTATCGACCTCAAACGCGATGCAATTGCTAACGTGGTTATCAATCAGTTGTATAAAAATACCGAACTACAGACTTCTTTCGGTATCAACAACGTAGCTATTGTAAAAGGTCGTCCTAAGGTGTTAAACCTTAAGGAAATGATTGCTGAATTCATCGAGTTCAGGCACGAAGTAGTGGTACGTCGTACTAAGTTCGAGCTTCGCGAAGCCGAAAAACGTGCCCACATTTTACAAGGTTATTTGATTGCATTAGATCATCTCGATGAAGTTATCCAGCTGATACGAAATTCTGCAACCCCTGAAATAGCAAAAGAGAATCTGATAAATGCGGGTTGGGGTATCGATGAAGTTCAGGCAAAAGCCATTCTGGAATTGCGCTTACAACGTCTTACCGGAATGGAGCGCGATAAGATCAAAGCAGAGTACGATGATTTGGTAAAATTAATTGCCCATCTCAATGAAGTGCTTTCTAACGAGGGTATGCGCTATGATATTATCAAGAAGGAACTTTTAGAAATAAAAGAAAAATATGGAGATGAGCGTCGTACAGAGATTACCTATCTTAATGATGAAGTTAGTATTAAAGATTTGATTAAAAATGAAGATGTTGTAATAACAATATCTCATCTGGGATACATTAAAAGAACACCTGCCGATGAGTATCGTGCACAACGCCGAGGTGGTCGTGGCGTAAGAGGAGGAACCATCAGGGAGGAAGATTACATCGAACATCTATTCATTGCATCTACTCACCATACCTTATTATTCTTTACCGAAAAAGGTAGATGCTACTGGCTCAATGTATATGAAATTCCAGAGGGTGAAAAGGCTGGAAGGGGCCGTGCCATTCAAAATTTGATGCAGCTACCTCCGGATGATAAAATTCGAGCTATTATCGATGTCAAGGACTTGAAAGACCAAGACTTTGTAAAATCACATAACATTTTACTTTGTACAAAGAAGGGTATTGTAAAGAAAACCAGTCTTTCAGACTTTAGCCGTCCGCGCCAAACAGGCGTAAATGCCATCACTATTGTGGAGGGCGATCAATTGCTGGAAGCTAAACTTACAGATGGTAATTGCGATGTGATGATGGCCGTTAAAAGCGGTAGGGCTATTCGTTTCTCTGAAGAAAAAGTACGGGCTACCGGTAGGGGAGCCATAGGAGTGATGGGTATTGAAGTAGATGACGAGCATGATGAAGTAATAGGCATGATTTGTGTAAGTAAAAACGAAGAAAAAAATACTACCGTACTGGTTGTTAGCGAAAAGGGATATGGAAAACGTACCGCCATTGACGAATATCGCTTTACTAATCGTGGAGGCAAGGGCGTAAAAACGCTTAATATTACAGAGAAAACAGGTGCATTGGTGGGACTATTAGATGTGACTGAAAACGAAGATCTCTTTATTACATGTAAAAGTGGTATAACCATTAGAATGCCGGTGCAGGATATTAGCGAACTCGGTCGCGCCACCCAAGGAGTAAAACTCATAAGAGTGGATGAAGGAGATGAAATTGCAGCTATCACGAAAATAGATGAAGACGGTATTGATGAAGAGGAGCATAACGAGGAAAATGCCGAAACAACTCCCACATCGGAAAACGGAGTATCTGATAATTCAGAATTATCGGCAGATCCCGAAGAAAATGCACCGAACAATACTACAGAATAGATATAATTTATAATATAATTATGCTTTAGAAAATAAAAAGGAATAAAATGAAAAAAATTATCCTATTAGCATTTGCAGCTTGCTCAACGGTGGGCGTGTTTGCACAGAAATATGATGATATTAAAGGCATGCTTGCTTTGGGGCAATATGCTAAAGCAAAAGAACTATATGACAAAAATTCTGCTAATGAAAAGTTCTTTACCAAACCCGAAGGATACCTAATCAAAGCCGCGATTTTCTCAGCACTGGCAGTAGATGAAAGCAAAGCAGCTGAATCTGTAACTAACAGAAATGCAGCGGACGAGGCTCTGAAAAAGTATAAGGAGCTGGATGCTGAAATGAAATTGTTGGAAGATCCAATATATCGCAATACGCCTTATAATTTGTATGCAGCTTATTTCAATGCTGGAGTAGCCGACATTAATGATAAGAAGTACGAAGATGCTTACGATAAACTAAAAAATACCGTAGAGTATTCAGATTTGCTGATAAGCAAAAAAATTATAGATAAGAAAATGGATACAGCAGCGCTGTATTACGCCGGCTTATTGGCAGAAAATATCAAGCGCCCGGAAGATGCTGCAAAATATTATCTGCGTCTTTCTGAAGCTAAAATTAAAGAATACAATGGTACCAGCTATGAAAGCGTATACCAGGGATTGATGAGATATTATGCTAGCAAAAATGACAGTGAGAATTTTGAAAAATATAAAGCTTTAGGTAAGGAGTTATATCCTGACAGCGAGTTCTTTACTTACTCCATGCTTGACTTTGCATTAGGTAGCTCTTCCGATTTCAACGAGCGTCTCGCCAGTCTCGAAAAGCATATAGCATCCAATCCGGATGATTATAGAGCAAATCTAGCGCTCGCTGAAATTATATACGATACCATCGACTCTCGTAAAGAAGGAGCCGTGCGCCCGGACAACTATGACGAGCTGGAAACTAAAATGATTAATGCTTTGAAAAAAGCAGCTAGCTTGAAGCCTGAGGAAGTACAACCTTATCTGTTGATGGGAGATCACTATCTGCTCAAATCTGAAAAATTCAGAGAGGCAATGATTGCTGCAGAGACTGAAGTAACTAAGAAAGGCTCCAAAGCAACTGCTCAGGATAAGCAAAAATATGCAGATGCTAAAAAAGCGTACAACGAAGTATACGACTTAGCAAAAGATAGTTATGAAAAGGCAGCTGAATTATATGGAAAAATGCCTCAATTGGATGCCAATCAAAAACGTAGCTATCGTGTTATTGCCGGTAATTTGGCAGAATATTATTCTTATAAAATAGAAGATGCCAAGGGTGCCGATCGCGATAAATTTGCCGCACAGGAGAAGAAATGGGATGATCTGTTCAGCAAATTGAAATAAGCATCTTATTGCAATATAAGCCACCCACAAAAGGGTGGTTTTATTTTACAAACATTTATTTAACATAATATAAATTATATGAAAAACTGGAAATAGTTGCGTAAGTCTGTTGGGCATTGCTACTTATTAATTCTTGGTAATTCAATTTTCAGTTCTATCATACCATTTTTCTGATGACTTGCCTTATTAAAAATATAATAGCAGCTATAATAAGGAATGACAGAATAAAAATTTTCACGATAATTAATAAGGATGGTGACATTTCATTGAATATTACAGATGGTTTAAAAAGTGTTACTTCCATAAGTAGCCTTATTAAATGTGATACTAAATGCGCGTGTATTGCTTAAACCTGGCAAAGCCATCGTAGGCTTTAGACCATGCAAAAAATACTTGCAATGCAATTTTAAAATAAAGGACAAAAATATCCTTTATTTAATTATTTGACTATCTTTGCACTAATAATACTGATTCATGTTTACCAAATCCTGTGAATATGCCATTCGTGCGGTGATTTTTATTGCGCAGCAAACTTATGCGGGAACCAAAACCGGTGTAAAGGAAATTGCCATCAACATAGATGCTCCCGAGCATTTTATAGCTAAAATTTTGCAAGAATTGGTGCGTAAAGGACTGATACAATCTGCAAAAGGGCCTAATGGAGGTTTTTACCTCGACGATAATGCGCTTCACCATTCACTTGCCGATATTGTAAAAGCCATTGATGGCGAAAAATTATTTCACGGTTGTGCTTTGGGTTTAAGACAATGTTCCGAAAGCCACCCCTGCCCTCTGCATAATGAGTTTAAACAAGTACGCAACAAGCTTACAAAAATGCTAGAATCGGCTACAGTTAGCACATTTGTACATGCATTAGAAAACAATCAGGCCTTTTTGAAACAATAAAATTCGCAATAATGAAAAATGATATTCGTTCAATAGAAGATATTCGGTCGCTCGTAGATACTTTTTACGGAAAAGTAAGAAATGATGCTACCATTGGCCCTATATTCAATCAGGTGATTGAGGACCGCTGGCCAGAGCATTTGCAAAAAATGTATCGCTTCTGGCAAACTGTATTGCTGGGAGAGCATACTTATTTTGGCAGTCCTTTCCCTCCTCATGCACAGCTGCCTATCGACCGCACCCATTTCGCTATTTGGTTAAACCTATGGCACGAAACCGTCAATGAGCTTTTTAACGGTGAAAAAGCAGATGAGGCCAAATGGCGCGCTGATAAAATGGCTGCCATGTTTATTACAAAAATTGAGTACTACAACAATAATAGTGCTGCAAGACCATTGATATGAATAGGAAACATACCTACGCTCGATCTGTAATAATAGCATGTATCTTTATCTGGATGGGGTTTGTATGTGCTATAAGTTTTATGGAAGCCTGGCTAAAGTTTCGTGCACAGGGTGTGACATTACCTATAGGATTAAGTATTGGACAGCTTGTATTTAGAGCCTTGAATAAAGTGGAATGGACATTGGCTTTTGTCATTAGCGTTTGTTGGTTACGGGATAAGCAGCTACTAAAAGCTAAGCTATCTTACTGTGTTGTAATTTTATTATCCATCTTAATAGTTCAAACTTTCTACCTACTACCAGAACTGAATGCACGCATCGATTTGCACTTACAAAACCTAGATATTCCCCAATCAAACTTACATATGTGGTATGTACTGTTAGAGGTTTTAAAAGTGATGAATTTGATAACAATTGGTGCGTATTTATTGAACCGTCAATAGGCAAAATGCTTGAACATCATAATCAGCATTTCTCTATAGTTATTTCGAAAGTGATACTATAAAATTTATTAGAAATTGCATATTTTATTTATCTTTACAATTAATATTCTTAATTATAAAGATAATAATGAGCAATAAAGAAATTACCTCCCTCCGTAAACTACACCAACAGTATTCTTACACTTTGCTACAAATGCACGAAGCTATCGGGCGAAAGGCAGGTATGTCTGGAACAGAACATAAGTATTTGGGATTTTTACTACAAAAAGGCGCTATGACGGCAGGAGAATTTGCTTCCCTTACGGGACTCACCACGGGTGCTGTCACCAATGTTATCGATCGTTTTGAAAGAAAAAAACTGGTAAAAAGACAAAACGATCCGTTGGATCGCCGTAAAGTAATTATCGTCCCGGACATTGAAAAAATCAAGGCACTCATACTCCCGCTTTATGAAGACTTCAGAAAAGAAACAGATCGATTGTTTATGAGCCTTGATGAGCAGCAGCGAGCATGGTTACAAACTTATTTTACGAAATCCCTAGCCATCATGAACCGAAAGATCGAATCTCTAAACGAAAAATAAAAATAAGACCTATGGAATTTAACCCGCATAACCCTATTATTCGCCTCTGTACAGCCGGAACCGATAAGCTAGAGCTAGGAAATATTTTAGAAGCCACAGAAATTTATAAACGTGCCTGGGACGAAGCCAGTCATGACTTCGAAAAATTCATTGCTGCATTCTTTATGGGAAAAGTACAACCCTCCCCTTCCTCTGCATTGCAGTGGCTAAGGCTTTCACTTGAGCATGGATTAAAAGTAAACAATCTGTCGGTGCAAAGTGCATTGCCCTCTCTCTATACAATGATAGCTGATTGCTATGGCAAATTGGATGATGCCGAAAAAGAAATCCAATACCGACAGCAAGCTGAACTTGCCGGAAAAAACATTCCGGATAAGGGGCCCTTTTATCATGGCACTAGAGCCGATTTACAACTCGGTGATTTATTGGTACCAGGAGGAGTATCTAATTATCAGGATGATCTGGTGATGAACCACATTTATTTTACGGCACTGATCCCGGGCGCGGGATTAGCTGCCGCGTTGGCAAAAGGCGATACGCCTGAGCGCGTATATATTGTAGAGCCTACAGGAAGTTTTGAAAACGACCCCAATGTAACTGATAAAAAATTTCCCGGCAATCCTACTCGTTCTTATCGTAGTGCACACCCGCTGAAAATCGTAGGCGAGGTGAAAGACTGGCCACGTCTGCCTTTGGAGGAGATTACAAAATGGAAGGAAAGATTGGCTAAAATGGAAGGTAAGATTATTAACTAAAGCCAGAGAGCAATTTAATTTTTCTAAGGGAGCTTATGGGCAATCGGTTAATTTTGTCTCAAATTTTTACTATGAAAAAATCCTTCCTACTAATTGCCTTTTGCTGTCTGTATACTATAGGACAAGCTCAGAAAGAAGATAAAAAGCTTAAAGCCCTTATTGAAACTGCCATCAGCGGATTTCAGGGTGATATTGGTATTTACATACAACATCTCAAGAAAAATAAATACGTTGCAGTTAATGCAGATACAATCTTCCCTACTGCCAGTATTGTAAAAGTACCCATTCTGGTAGGAGTATTTCAAAAGATCGCTCAGAACGAGTTAAAGCTTTCGCAGGAATATATTTATGATGCCAAGCGTGCCTATGGCGGCTCCGGTCTGATGCAGTTTTATAAAGACAGTGCGAAAACCGATTTATCTACCATGATCTCGCTGATGCTGACCTATAGTGATAATGTTACTTCTATCTGGCTACAGGAACTAGCCGGCGGTGGTGCAACGATTAATGCTTTAATGGATAAATTGAATTTACCTAATACAAAAGTGAATTCCCGTACGCCAGGTCGTGAAGCAATATGGAAGGTGTATGGATGGGGGCAAACTACACCCCGCGAGATGTCGAAGCTGTTTACGTTAATTCGTCAGGGGAAAGTCATTAGTCCTCAGTATTCGGATAAAATGTATCGATATCTTAAAAACCAGTATTACAACGAGCGCTCTTTATCACAGTTTCCCCCTACTGTGAATACTATTTCTAAAACAGGTTCGGTGAATGCTGCACGTGGCGAAGTGGTGTTAGTAAACGCCCCTAGCGGAGATTTTGTTTTCTGTATTCTGACAAAAAATAATAAAGACCAAAGCTGGACGTACGATAATGAAGCGGAAACGCTAACCCGCAAACTCGCCCACATTATATGGAATCATTTTGAACCTAAGCATGCCTTTACCAGTTATCCACGCATTGAATAACAGCTTAGCGACCAAATGCGAAGTAAGGCGTTAGCTCATGTTTTTTCCCTTTTAACCATGCGGATACCATTTCCATACCGGTTAAGGAAAATGTAATACCGTTACCGCCAAATCCTAATACGAAATAAGAGTCTTTAAAATTCTTATGTGTGCCGATATAGGGTAATCCATCTTTAGTCTCGCCAAAGGTTCCCGCCCAGGCAAAATCTACGTCAAACGGAATGTTGGGAAAAAGTTTCTCAAAAGTGCGTAATAGCTTTTTCTCTTTAGCATTAATAAGTGCATCTCTTTTATCAGGATTTCTAAATTGTTCATCTTCTCCCCCTATTAAAAACCGTCTGTCATCTGTGGTACGGATGTAAGCATAGGGCTTAGAGGTATTCCAGATAAGGATGTCTTTATAATCTCTCGTTTCATCAGGGACCACTTCCGATACAATAGCAAAAGTGCTGATAAGGTTGACAAACTTTTCTCGAATCATATGAGCACTCTCATACCCCACGCAGTAGATTATACGCTTACATTTTATAATAGCGCCGGTATGCAACCTTGCTTCATGCGTGCGTTTACCATAATTAACAGATTGCAATTGAGTTTTATCATACACCGTTAAGCCTTTTTTGACATTATATTGGAGCAGTTCGTGTACCAGCATAAAGGCATCCACACTGGCGCCTTGTGCAGAAAGAATACCACCGTGTGTATGGTGTAAGTCAAACTCTTTTAAGATACTATTCGCATCCAGCCATTGCACATCAAAACCGGCTTTCCTGCGAGCTTCTAATTCTTTTTGCAGCCATGATACATCTTTTTTATAGGATGCAAAGTATAGAGAATCTTTTTTGCGGAACCCTGCCTGAGATTTAATTCGGTGTGTAATATCATACAGCTGATCGATGGCGCGGTAACAGGCTTCATAACTGGCTACAGCGCCTTTCTCCCCTATCATATCGATAAGTTTATACAAAGGGGTATCAATTTCGTATTGCAGCATAGAAGTAGTAGCCGAAGAACTTCCATTCGCAATTTCTCTTTTATCAATCAGGATAGTATCGTAACCATCCTGTATACACTGATGTGCTATAAGGCTACCCGTAATACCTCCGCCCACGACTAGCACGTCGCATGTTGCGTTATGCTTTAATGAAGGGTATGAAGCAGGTAGTCCGTTTTTGATAAGCCAGAACGGCTCATATGATTTTAAGTCCATGTGAGAAAAATAAGTTACAAATTCAATGCTCCTTCCCTGCCAATATCCATTGGCTTTCCGGAAATCGCAGAAGCCGCCATTTTGAAAATAGTGACCAGTTTATTCGATTGTGTATCCCAGTAATGTGCTTCAGCAGGAATTACCTGTAGTACACGAATACGGGGATCCTCTTTACCTTTCTCAAACCAGCTCTCCATCATCTTATTCCAGTATTTATCAATTCTTGCCTGATCCCTTGAAATAACTGCGTTGCCATTCATACTTAAAAACGCATAATCACCCACATGTGCATATAGCAAACTGATTTTGTCATTCTGTTGTAGATTTTGGTGTGTTTCACTTTCTGAAGAAAAAAGAAACCAAATATTGCCTGCTTCATCGATCTCCTGTCTACTCATAGGCACGACATGCGGATAATCCTTCCCCTCTCCAAAGGTACACATCATTCCAATGTCGGTTTTATCTATTATTTCTTGTATCTTATTTATAGCTTCCTGATTGTTTAAATTTTCGGTGCTCATAGGTATTATTTTATTTGATTAACAATATTGATTGTTTATTGAAGGTACTGTTTTTCAAGCGCAATCAGAGATTGGAAAGGGCTATTTACCAAAACTTTAATGAATAGTGTATGGGCATGATTACGATACTACTTATCTGAGTAGGTCCACGTATAAATGTTCATTATACTTTTAAATAAATTTGTTGAGCGCAGCCTAGATGGACACACCCTAAAGATTTTCGTATGAAACAGCATACCACAAACTATATTAATACTTTCATTGAAGTAGCGGAAGATTGTCCGGCGTTGATTGCTGAGGTACCTAAGCAGAAAGGCGAACAAAAAACTGTTGCACTGTTACAATATGAGCTCATCACCAAACATCCTTACAAGTATACTTCGGATGATGTGCTTTTTCAAGTATATGTTACGAAAAACGATATCCCTCAATCGGAATGGAAGAAAGCGCGGGAAATATTTTTCTCAAAAGGTCAGGCTTGTTTAAGAGCCTCGCCCCTCACCAAGCGATATGGCTTTGGTATACATTGCGATGAAAAAGGCAGGATAGCGTTGTATCCGGTGGAATCGAAAGAATATCAGCAATTTTTAAAAAATAAGGATATTAAAAAATTAAAAGCCATGCGCAATTCTCGAAAATAACTGTAGGCAATAAAAAAGCGTAACATAATAGTTACGCTTTTTATAAGTTTAGTCTTGTAGAGAGTACTTATGAATGTTTAGGCGCTTTGGCATCGCTGTCCCCTCCTGCCCCGCGCATCATCATTCCTTGAAATTGTTTCAGGGTTTTTTCCATGCCGTCAGTACTACCATCAAGGAAAATCACATTGCCATTACCATACTCTGCAAAGTTTTTAATGGCCTCAATCCACATACTGAAAAGAATAAAATTGGTATCCAGATTAGCCTGTCTCAATTCTTCAGCAGCAGAGGACATACCTTTTGCCACTTCTTCTCTAAATAAAGCAATACCCTGGCCACGCAATCGTGCTGCTTCACGTTCGGCCTCTGCACTAATTTTAATGGCGTTACCTTCGGCTTCTGCAGCTTTTGTTTTAGTGATTAATAATGCCTGGCCTTCATTTTCTGCAGCAGCCTTGAGGTTATTACTAGCCACTACTTTACTCATCGAGTCGAGGATCATTTTATCAAATGTAATATCGTTGATCTGCAGATCTTGCAAATGAAAGCCCCAGTCACCCAATGTGTGGTCAATTTCATCTTTTACATATTGCACTATTTCGCGACGTAAGCCAAGTACTTCTGCCTGTTTTTTAGTAGCTACAAAGGCACGTACATTACCTTCGATGGTTTTGATAAGAGCCTGCATCAAGTCTCTGTCGCTAATAAATTTAAAAGCCACGCGTTTAATAGTTTCCTCCATCTCATCCTGTACCGCAAAGAGCAGCATGGTTTTAAAATACACGTTAGCTTGGTCTTGTGTTACCGCCTGAAACTCCAGCTCTACTGATCGGTTTTGTATCGAAACTTTTTTAAATACCTGCTCAATAAACGGGATTTTAAAACGGAGTCCCGGACGGGCAATACGTTGGTAACGCCCGAACATGGTAATTACTGCAATATATCCCTGATTTACGGTGTATAAACCACTAAATATAATAATGAGCAATACAACGAGCCACCAATAATTAAGAAGATCCATATGACATCAGTTTTTATAAATTTAAGCAATAAAAACGAACCACCAATAATCAAATGCTATTGGTACAATTGCATGTACTTGCATCCTAAAATCGAAATACTATGGGTACGTAAATCAAATTTAACTATTCTCTTCCCATATCTGTACCAGATTTACCAGCACTTCTACGGATTTCTGCATGTCTTGAATGCTCACATACTCTTGCTTACTATGAAATGCCATCTCACCAGTGAAAATATCGGGACAAGGTAATCCCATATAGGAAAGACGAGAGCCATCCGTGCCTCCGCGTGCACTTTCTTGGTGAAAGGTGACATCGCTTCGCTTCATGGCCTCTTTTACATATTCCGTAACCTGTGGATAGTTTTTTAGAATGTCCTTCATATTACGATATTGCTCTCTACTTTCGAAAGTGTATGATGCGCCTTCGTATCTGCCTACAGCTTGTTTAGCAAATTCTTCCAAACGCTTTTCATGCATTTTGAGCTGCTCTGTTTCAAAATCACGGATAATAAATTGCACGGTCGTTTTTTCTACGGTTCCTTCAATTTGTACGGGATGCACAAATCCTTCACGGTCTTCCGTAGTTTCCGGACTAAAGCTGTCTTTGGGCAGCAGATCCAGAAAAGTTCCGGCCACCTTCATAGAATTGACCATTTTACCTTTAGCTAATCCTGGGTGGGCACTTATTCCGTGAAAAGTAACGATCACAGCATTAGCGCTAAACGTTTCATCGGTATAACTACCGCGGGTGCCGCCGTCTAGTGTGTAGCCGAAATCGGCACCGAGTTTTTTCATATCTACTTTATCCACGCCCCTTCCGATTTCTTCATCTGGAGTAAACAAGATTTTAATGGCACCATGTTTCACATCAGGATGTGTCATAAGAAAGTGAGCTAAATCCATTATAATAGCCACGCCGGCTTTGTCATCAGCACCTAATAAAGTAGTTCCCGATGCTGTAATAATATCTTCTCCAATTTTTTCTTTTAGGTAGGGATGTTGTTTGACAGAGATAACCTGGGTGGGATCATCGGGCAATACAATATCGCTGCCATCATAATGCCGATGTACAATAGGTTTTACGCCTGTACCCGAGCAGTCTGATGATGTGTCCATATGACTGCAGAAACAAAGTACCGGTACTTTCTTCTCTGTATTTGCAGGGATGGTGGCATACACATATCCGTATGCATCCAAATGTGCGTCGGCGACTCCCATCTGCTGCAATTCTTCCACAAGCAGACGACCCAAATCTTTTTGTTTTTCTGTAGACGGAAAGGTATCCGAATTAGGGTCGCTTTGGGTATCAATAGTTACATACTTCAAAAAGCGATCGGCTACGGTAAATACATAATCACTAATCATTCTAGTACAATTTTATTGTGCTAGCTGCAAAACTAGTACTTCACTATCACAAATAACACGAAAACCCCGAATGTCTTACGATAATCCGGGGTTGTGTAAAATAATATTTAAAACTAATTAAGGAGTAATAATCAACGGATTGCCACCGACGATCTCTACCAATTCAATATCAAATATCAAATCCTTTCCTGCGAGCGGATGATTGGCATCGATAGTTACTGATTCTTCTTTAATTTCGGTCACTACAACTTGAAATTGCTGTCCGGTAGAATCGCTCATGATTAAGGGCATGCCTACTTCTAATTGCATGTCTTCTGGGAAACGGTCTATAGGCATGTCAATGATCATTTGATCATTTCTGTGGCCATATGCATCTTCTACGGGTATATTTATAGTTTTCTTCTCTCCTACGGTCATTCCGGTAACACCATCATCAAAACCTTTAATCACCATTCCACTACCTACTTCAAATTCCAGTGGGTCGCGGCCATGTGAACTGTCAAATGTTTCTCCTGTTGCTAATTTTCCGTGATAGTGAACGCGAACTCTATCACCTTTTTTAACTTGTTGCATTATATTCTGTTTATAGTTTACTGATATGGAGGATTGCTGCACTGTGCTTACAAGGCCGCAAACCATAGCTATCAACGTATGAGCAATGAGAAATGCTCACAGTGTGTTTGTTTTATATATCGAAGGTAAGTGTTTTTATGCGTTATTATCAAAAAACCATGCGATATTCGCACCCATGAGCAGTAGTAATTTAACAAAGCTTAGAATTGTATTTATGGGTACGCCGGAGTTTGCTGTAGCAAGCCTGGATGCCTTGGTTAAAGAGGGATGCAATATTGTAGCGGTTGTTACCGCACCGGATAAGCCTGCCGGCAGAGGCATGGAATTGCAGCAAAGTGCCGTAAAAAAATATGCGTTACAAAATAATTTAACAGTTTTACAGCCTGAAAAACTGAAAGCTCCTGAGTTTTTAGATACATTAAAGAGCCTGCAGGCTGATTTACAGATTTGTGTGGCCTTCAGAATGCTTCCCGAAGTAGTATGGAATATGCCCCCTATGGGTACCATTAACCTTCATGGTTCTTTACTACCGCAATATCGGGGAGCCGCTCCTATAAACTGGGCTATTATCAACGGAGAAAAAGAAACCGGTGTTACTACTTTTAAATTAAAGCATGAAATTGATACCGGAAATATTCTATTGCAGGAGCGTTTCCCTATTAGCGAAGAAGATACCGCCGGTACCGTTCATGACAGAATGATGCATATAGGTGCAGCATTGTTGGTGAAAACCGTGAAAGGGCTGGCAGATGGCATTTTGGAAGAAAAACCTCAGGAAGTCCCTCAAGGAACTCTATTGCACCATGCTCCTAAAATTTTTACCGAAACCTGCGTGATTGATGCTCGAAAAACCGTAACAAAAGTATATAATCTTGTGCGAGGATTATCACCTTATCCCGGAGCATTTACCCTATTGGATAATAAAAAATTAAAAGTGTATAAATGTGCCAAGCAAGTCGCACCACATGATAAGGAGCCCGGCACTTTTCATACCGATGGCAAAAATTATCTACACTTGATATGTGCCGATGGATTCCTAGAATTGTTGGAAATACAGCTAGAAGGTAAGAAAAGAATGAAGGTAGAAGATTTTCTGAGAGGATATCGTTTTAATAAATAAATTAGGGGCTATATAATAGCCCCTATTTGAAATTTAATATGTTTTATAATTCAGCGTCGTGTGCTTGTTATAACACTCTAATAAGCTACTCTAACATTGAATTTATCCATATTTCCCGTTCCTAATTTACTAGCTGCCGCTTCACTAATCCGAATATCATATCCTTCGCTGTATTGTACTCCCTTCATCTTCCCCAGCACTTTTGCATATACAAACTTATTATTCTCCGGATTGATGAGCTTCACCACAGTACCGGGAGCCGCATTATCCATGAGCAGATAATATTTACCATCGCTCCAGCCTCTGTCGGTTTTAAAAATTCCGGAGGCAACTAATTGTTCCGATATCAAATTTGGATTTTTGTATTTTTCAAAATCTTCCTTGAAATAACCGGTCTCATCTACAACCCGTAAAGCGCTAGCCGCTACTTCCTGCACGCTTTCTTTCACCTCTTCTTTGGTTTGCGCTGCCGCCAATGCTCTCTCCTGTGCTTCCTGAGCTTTAGCCAATTCTTCCGCTTCTATGGCAGCTGCAGAAGGTTGACCATCGAAAGAAAGAAAACGAGTTGCCACAAATCCATGAGTACCGTCGGTCATTCTGATTTCTGACCATTCATCATCCACCTTACGTACGTAAACAACCTCTTCATCTGCTCTCACTAGGCCAATAACATCTTGGCTAGTGGATGGCCCTTTACGTACATTGATATTGGTAGCATAAGCTTTGGCCTTTTGCTCTACTTTCTGAGGTTCGGGCTGAGTTTCTCTGGGCTTCAAGAATTGTGAGGCGATATATCCTTCTATGCCATCTTTAGTGCGAATGGAGGTCCATTCTTTATTAACCTCTTTAAGGATTTCAATCTCATCATTTTCTTGTGCGATAGCCACTACTTCCTGACTGGTTGAGGGGCCCTTACGAATATTTACATTGGTACCGTAAACTTTCCCTGTTTTAACTGGGGCGGATTTTTTCGTCTCGGTCTTGGCAATAGCTCCTTTAGGAGCGGCTTCAGGTTTCAGAAACTGAGAAGCCATAAATCCTTCTACACCATCCTTGGTACGTATCCAGGTCCAGTCTTTATCAATTTCTTTAAGTATTTCCACGGATTCTCCTTCATTAGCCACGGTCAATACTTCCTGATCTCTTGCAGGTCCTTTTCGCACATTTACACTAGAACCTACAATTTTGGCTGTTTTGATAGCGGCTGTTTTCTGAACAGTGGTTTTAGCCGTTTCTTTGTCGTTTTCGAGCTGCAAAAATTGTGAAGCGATATATCCTTCCACGCCATCACCCGTACGAATGGAAGTCCATTCATCATTCACTCTTTTGAGAACGGTTACTCTATCATCTTTCTGTGCAGTACCCACAACCGGCTGATCGGTAGAAGGCCCTTTACGGATGTTAATATTAGTACCGGTTATCACAGCCACCTGTGTAGGATTGGATTTAGATGATTTAGCGGTTTCTGTATCACTTTGCTGCTTACCTCCTGCAGGAACATTTCCTGTAAAATATCCTACAATAATTTCTTTGCCTTTAGGCGCCACATCACTTCCCAGTTTGTTCCAGCTTTTTAACTCTTTGATAGGAACTTTATTAAAACGATTGCTAATACTAGTTAAATTTTCTCCATCTGAAATGGTATAATAAACCGGGGTTTTCCCTTTTTTCTGAGAAAGATTATTCGCAGTAAGCGGAATTTTCACCTTTTGACCTATTGCCAAGCTTTTATTTACATCAAAACCATTGGCTGCGGCAATTTCCGATACTTTTACGCCGTAGATGCGACTTAAGGAATAAAGCCCCTCTTTAGGTTGTACTTCATGAATAATTACGGCCCCTTTACCCGATTTTTCAGCCACTAGTTTTCCACTCTGGGCTATCGCCAACATCGATACCAAAACAAACCCTACCGACAATAGATACTTCTTCATAATTAAAAACTTGTAAACAAATCTTGCTAGATGCTATGCGAATTTACGACAAACTTTCATGTAGAGAAATACTAGTTCCTAACAGCTCGTTAAAACAATTTGCTTCAAGAATCGTTATAATAGATTAGTTAATAACTCAAATAATTACCTTTGCGCAGCTATGCAAATAGAAGTTTTAAAATCCAAGATTCATCGCGTTACCCTTACTGAAGCTAACTTGGATTATATGGGGAGTATCACCATCGACGAGGATTTGATGGATGCTGCTGGTATTATTGAAAATGAGAAAGTACAAGTGGTTAATATCAATAATGGTGAGCGCCTCGAAACCTATGTGATTAAAGGGAAACGTGGCAGCGGCGCTATTTGCCTAAATGGACCTGCTGCCCGAAAAGGTATGGTCGGCGATATTGTGGTAATCATTTCCTATGCGATGATGGATTTCGAAGAAGCCAAAAAGCATAAGCCCACAGTCATTTTTCCCAAGCCCGGTAACCGATTATAACCCCATCATTAATGACGAAGCGACTTAAGACTATTCTGCAATACTGTCTTTTTCTCGGGTTAGGTATTTTTTTGATATGGTGGTCATTAAAAGATTTGACTGCCTCTGATAGACAAGAAATTACCCAATCTCTACAGAAAGGTAATTATGGGTACATCTTTCCTGGCCTCACTGTGCTTATACTTAGCCACTGGGTTCGAGCCTTGCGTTGGCGACTGCTGATGGAGCCTATGGGATATACCCCTTCTCGAGCCAATACCTTCTTTGCGGTGATGGTGGGATATTTAGCCAATCAAGCCGTACCCCGACTGGGTGAAGTACTACGATGCAGCACCCTCACACGCTATGAAAAAATCCCGTTTGATAAATTATTGGGCACTGTAATTTTAGAACGCATGGTTGATGCTATCAGCCTTCTGATTTTGTTAGGTTTAGCAATGATATCTCAACCATATCTTTATGATAGTATCATACAGACATTTTTTGCCGGGTCGGCCGAAAAACAGGAATCCGGTAGTATATTATGGTATTTTATAGGTGGACTGATTGTGCTACTGATAGTGGGAGGCATTTGGATGCGGATGACCAAAAGGAGCCTCAAGGATTTATTAAATGCTACGAAGAAGATAGGACTGCACGTCTGGCAGGGATTTATCACTATTAAAAATCTAAAAAGGCCTTGGACCTTTGTATTGTTAACCATTGCGTTGTGGTCGTTATATACACTTTGTGTATATACAGGCTTTTTGATGCTTCAGGAAACCAGTGGGTTTGGATGGAAAGAAGCTATCACCGTCTTATGTGCGGGGAGTCTGGGTATGATTGCTACGCCTGGAGGTATAGGTGCGTATGCTTTTTTGGTACAAAAAACCATGTTGCTTTATCAACTGAATAACGGTATGGGACTAGCCTTAGGTTGGATTTTGTGGTTTTTACAAACCGGTGCGGTGCTGATTTTCGGTGCCCTCAGCTTAATAGCGCTCCCTATTTATAATAAGAACAAATAATATTGCCAACTATTCTCTTCCTGTGTGAAAAATTATTTGCGTATTGCCAATCCAGAAAAAATCACCTTCCTTTAGTACTACCCGGTTATGAGGTTCCAGTCTACTGGTATTTTTATCGGTATTATAAAATGTTCCGTTCTTGCTGGGCACTGTATCTGTTAGATAGTAAATATCAGTTCCCGATGCATTATTGCGCTCGCGTATAATTTGACAATGATTTTTTGAAATAAACTTATCAGCTGTTTTAATGGCGAAATCAGCAAGGGGTGTGACAGCACTATCGTGCCAGCGACCGATAGTGGTTAACTCTTTTTCAATAAAATAATGTTGTGCGCCTGTGAGAAAATTGGGCACTACTTCCAGATAAGCCTGAGATAGTGGCGTAGGACTCGGCGCGTCGGGGTCTATATCAATAACCGGTTCAATCGATTTAGGTGTCTTTGGAATCTCTATATTGCCTTCCAAAGCATCGTAATAAAACTTACTTAACTCGCGTCCCGTTTTAAAGCGGTTTTGTGGATTTTTTTCCAAACATTTTTGTACCAATAACTCGAGCCATTCGGGAATATCACACTCTACGGTTGTATCAGCATCCATTCCTTCTTTTTCGCGAATCGCGTGCATGCGTTGTTCACAGATATCGGGGATGGCGGCTGTTTTATGCTTTTCCTCCAGTAATAGCATATCCCGATATTGCTTGTAATCCTTTACCGGAAAAGGAACAGATCCTGTCAGCAATTCATAAATAACAATTCCAAAGCTGTAGATATCGGAAGGTGTATCTACGATAGCTCCTGTCCATTTTTCAGGAGCCTTATATTCGGCCATCCCTTCCTCTTTTTTACTATGTCGTACAGCGTCCGGGTCGGTAAATGAAAGCCCAAAATCGATGAGTACATAGCGATAGCTTCCATCAGCGTTAGTGGTGCGAAGAATATTTTTAGGATTGATGTCGTTATGGATAACAACATTTCGCTTGAGAATAACAGAGTCCGTATGCTTTGCATCACCCCGCAGATAATAATGATGGCAATAGTTTAATGCATCGGCAATCTGCTCAATAATGCTCAGCGTTTCATCGATAGAGAAATATTTTTCTTGTTTTAAAAGTGTTTCAAGTGTTTCCCCTTCGATATATTCCATCTCCAGTGAAGGCTTATGATCGAGGATGTACTCACCATATACCTTCACAATGTTGGGATGATCCAACTTTTTCAGGATATCCACTTCCTCCTTAAAATCTTTATACTCTTTCTGAGATTCGTTTTCTATGGTAATATCCAATTGTTTTAATGCCACAATCTTTTGATCGGTCTTTCTACGGGCTTTAAATACGGCTGAAAAACCGCCATGGCCCAATACCTTAAGTATATCGTATGAAGAAACCAGTTCACGCATAATCCTTACTGATTGATTAAATGAAATTCCAGTACTACCTTATCATTGAAACAAATCGAATCACCGTCCCGCAGTACATGAGGTACAGCAGGATGGTTCACACTCACTCCTGAAAAATCATTCAAAGAAGTGTTGTATACTTTAATTTTATGAGAAGGGTTGTTCAAAAAACGTGAGCGATACAGCTTGTACGCCCCTTCTTCTTGATCAAAAGTGATACTGGCGTGTGAGCGACTTACATAACTATTGATTTTATACTTTTCTTCATCTACTTCTTCAATACCGATAAAGGCAATATCATTGTGGATTTTGGGGCCATTCTCTATTTTCGGATCTTTACATCTACCGATCAGGTAAGTTTTTCCCGTTGGCTCGAGAATGTATTCGGGCTCCCAAGTGATACCTTCTGTGGCCACAATCCGAGCTTTGATATGCTTCATCACCTCGGTAGGTGTCAATACTTCTACGCCTAGTCCCTTGGTGATTTTTGTTACCTGATTGACATGAGCCGATTGAGCAATTAACTTTATATGTAGGTCTTCTGCGTATTGTATACCTCTAGCCTTAAAAGCGCGCTTAATATGATTGGTGAATTCAGCATCTTGAATTAAAGCCTGAAGGCTTATGTTTTCAATAGCATTATCGGCAAAGGCTGAATGAAAGATAATACTAGATATTTTTACATTGCTATGCCCCAGCATTTTTATGCTGTTTACGATGGCGCCCATAGCAATTTCTTTAAGCTCTTCGATGTTCTCCAAAGGAGCTTCATGAGGTGGTGCGCCTTCCCCACTATCGACAAAATCATCATTGCCATTGAGCATATTAGATAATTGCTGAAATTTCTTTTTAAACCAATTGGTCATTGTTCTAGAATTTAAGAATTAATGCATCCTATTAAAGGTATCCTGCATTTTTTAATCTTTTCAAAATATGCACGGCCAGCTCTTTGGCGTGTTCCGAATTACCTATTTCTTCAATTCGTATTGCAAAAGCAATAGGTGCTCCTAGCTTCGGAGACGGTACATAGAAGGTGTACCATGCATCGGTTACCCGCTTTCGCACGGTTTTGCCATTTTGATTAATAATTTTATCTCGCTCCGGACTACCTGTCTTACCCCTAACATCCAAACCCGTTAGACTAGCTGTTGCCGCTGATTGCTCTTTCATAAAGGATGAAATATAAGTATAAGCCCCTTTATGCTTTGTAATACTAATAGCGGGGTCTTTAGTCATGGGTTGATTCCAGGCCTTATAAAGAAAACGCGCAGGTTGTAACGAATCTTTATTTGCTATGGCTGCAGTCATCTTTGCGATATGCAATGGGGTAGCCATCAACTCTCCTTGCCCCCATGCTAGGTCTGAGTAATGAGAGTGCAGCCTTTTTCGGGTATTGATTAGATGCTTGTTTTGGGTATTATAAATATTCTTACCAATGCTTGTAAAAGCATTCCATTCTTTAAAATATTTTTCGCTGTCATAATCTGCGGGACGTTTGAAATTAAATCCTCCCCGATTATGAATATTCATACCCAGCAAATCATACATATTAAACAAAGAGGCTTCCAGTTTTTTTTCATTAATTAATTTAATAAAATAAACATTGCTCGACTTCACGATGGCCTTACGCATGTCTACGTTTTCATTAGAAGGCTCATTGGAGCGGATGACTTCAGAAGGATACACAAAAAAGCTGAAGTTTACAGCATTTAATCCATATTGATTGATGGCTGCATAGGCGTCAATAATTTTCACCACGGAGCCGGGACGGGATGTATACGTAATTCCTAAGTCCTGTGGAACAACTATACGGTCATTAAAAATCTGTTTATAAATATTTCTATAATCTTCTGCATCAATGGCCCCGATTAACTTCAAATCCTTGTAAGAAGGCGCTGGATTTATGGCCGAAGCCAGTACGTCGCCTGTTTTTGCGTTCAATGCTATAACAGATGTTCTGAAATTTTTGAAAGGGGCCTGACTTTGAATAATTTGATTAATCGCGTGATTAAGGGTTACGTCTAATGATAACCATATGTCTTTTTCTTTTTTATTTTGGATATCTACCAATTTGCTGTTTTTACCAGCTTTGATAAATGAGGCTAGCGCACGATAATCATACAATGCCAGCTCACTTTCCTTCACTGTAGGTTCCAAGAACTTGTTCTCCTTATAGCGATACGATGTTTTCTTTATTATAGTATAGGTTACCTCAAATCCGCGTAAAGCTGTAAAATGACGAAACTCAGCTGCATAACCCGCGCTTTCCTCACGTGCAATTTCTTTGTTATAATCGCCCAACCAAAATAGTAAGTCTGCACCGAAAGGATAATACCTTTTTTGATTACGGTTCAATTGTTGCTGATACCATGTAGGATCAGCTCCTGCGATGAATAATTTTTGCTTATGCTTTCGAAGCTGTTCTTTGTCGGATGTTGCTAACAGTACACCGTTTTTATCATAAATATTACCGGGCTTAATTTCGCGTAACATAATGCCGATGCGGGGATTGTAGCTAAACTGCCAACTACCCTGCTTGTTAAGCACCAGCGCGGGTTTGGTGATATAGGTATCGGACTTGATTTGATACCAAATTAGTGTTCCGATGAAAATCAGCATGGTAGTGAAGAAGGTGAGCACGGCGTAAGCATTTACATTATCAAAATGCTTCTTAACGTACTCCATTTCCAGCTTATCCCCTCTTTCGTGCGACATGATGAGCACACCCAAAAAAGCAATTAGAGTAACCATCAGCCCCGCATTGCCTTTACTTAGGAAAGGTACAGATATTCCCGTAAGTGGTAGTAGCCCCAACGTGCCTGCTGTGATGATGATCAATTGTAACATAGTTGCAATGGCTATTCCAGCCATTACATAAAACATAAAGGGTTTACCTGTTCGACGTGCAGCAAGGATACAACGGTATACCAATAATCCGAACGCAATAAAAATAGCTATAAGCGCTACAATACCCAACTCCTCGCCTATGCTCTGCAGAATCATGTCGGTATGATAGGCAGGCATTACATTGGAAAAACCTTTACCCAATCCCTGCCCTAAAAATCCACCAGAGTTTAACGCCCAAACACCGTGTGCTACCTGATCGCCCCCTACCAGTTCATTTTCCCAAATATTAGCAAACATGCTATTACGGTCTGCCAGCCGCTGTGTAAAATGAAATGGTAGTGTGGCCAGTAGTATAAACGAAGCCATGATTAATGTAACAAAGAAAACAGACTCATGCTTTTTCTTACGATAGGCATATAAAAAGGTTCCGATGCATGCTGCCAGTGCAATCCAAGGCAATACATTAATGTTTTCTGTATTAAAGAATCTTGCCGCTATCCATAATACTATTCCGAAGCCACAAACTGCAGCGATGAGGTACGCAAATTCTCCTTTGGCAAAAGCGTAAAAAAATAAAAAGGTAAGACAAAGTACAATGGCCGGTCCCAGATCTCCTAATACCGCATAAATAAGGAGCAGGAAAAGGAACAAGGCAAACATGAGCAGGTTATGCTTTGTCAGCCATCGATTGTCGGGGATGTTTTTGAAATAGCCTTCGTTCGCTGTAAAGTAAGCCGCAAAAAAGATCACCATTAAATACTTCGAAAGCTCAGTCACCTGAAGTCCAAACAAGTTTACTTTTACACCACTTCCTTCAGGTCCGGTTCCGAATATAAGTAAGAGCAGCATGAGTCCGATGGCAGCAAATAGCCAAGTATACCCACGCGGAGCTTTTAAAGTCGCATATTCTTTGCCTAACGAAGCATATAGATAATGCAAGGGGTCGAACCAGCGGGAATGATAAAAACGATTGAAGGGGTTGTTTTTTATAAAAATAGCTAGCACCGCAAAAAACAACAGCACCGCTGCTGCACAGGCAGCCATTCCAGAGCCGTGCATCTCGTCTCTTAATGGATCCTGAATGCTGTACAGTACAATAATGCCAATTCCTAATATAAATTTTATTAAAGGTAATATAAACTCATCGCTACGATATTTACGCAAGTATAGTACTACATGCAACACCCAAAAAGCTGCTACGAATAAAGCCAAATAGCTGAAGAATTGTTTTTTAAATGTCTCAGGGGTACGTACAGTAAAGATTTTGTCTTCCTTAATCTGCTTGTATGCTACACGATCCAGTAGCCGCATTGTATGATGCTTGCCAGTGAAATTATAAATACGGTCTTTTTTAATGGATGCGGTTCCTTGTGATGGTCCAAACTCAAATCCGGGTTTTATGGCTATTACACTATAGTTGCCGGTGGGATCTAAATGCGTAAATTTATAATTCCCTTTTTCATCCGTACGGGCATAAAACACTGTTTGTATGGGGGACTGATAGGACAACGTGTCGAAATATACTTGAGGATAAATACGCTCCAGCTTTACTAAAATACCTTTATGGCTTACTGTATCAACACCAGTAAGTGACACATGGCCGGAAATACTTACTCCCTGTTCATTGCTAATGGCTACTTCTGTAGGGTATGGTGTAGGGTTGTTTAGTTCGCTATAATACAAAGCCGAATCCATTCCCAGATGAGCGATGGAATTAAGGAACCGTAATTTTCCTTCCTCGGTTCCGGTTTGAGCAAAAGCTATCGCCGATACCAGATAAGGATTTTTATTTAATGCACCCAAGTTGGGGAGAGCTCCTCGCTCGTCTATTTTATGTTTTAATTGTTTGTTGATAAAATTCACATAACGTTCATCCGAAAAATATCCTCCCTTGAGTAATGCTTTTTTAAGCTTCTCTTCATTTATCGGGTAAGATAAATGAATTACAGAACCATCTGCATATCCATCAGTAGCTTCTTTCAATGCACCTTTGATGTTGGAATAATAGGAAAGTGCCATTACCGAGAGAATCAGGGTAACGACTCCCAGTAATAAGCGCTCGGTGCTTCTTGAATAAAACGCTGTATGCTTTTTGCTAGGCATCTTAGTTATCTAATAAATTTTGTGAAGAACGCTCTCGAAATATAGTATCTGTGGCCTGTATGAGTGTATCATTGAAAAGTAAACTATCTGCTGTAGATAATGTGTCTTTTACGTAAATCGTATCATGCTTTACGTTTGCTCCGGGGAACAGCAGGTTTCTTGTTCCTGTCCAGTTTGCCAAGAATCCCACTAGGAATACTACCGGGAGTAACCACCACCACTCTTTTTTTTTACGCTTAGGTTGCACATTGGTAACACTAGGTTCTATATCTTCTGTTGATATTGGAACCTCGATCGTTCTTTTATATGTTTTCTTTTTGCCAGTAGCTTTTACCTCGTAAGTAGCTAGTCCTACGGTAATATTATCCTTGCCGCCCAACTCATTCGCTTTGTCAATCAGCAATTGAGCGCAGTGCACTAGATCTGCAGCGTTAGCGGATAATATATGACTAATGCCTTTTCGGGTTACTAGGTCGGTAAGACCATCACTGCATAAGAGTACAATATCGTTGGGAAAAAAGCTATGTTCAAATACATCCAGATAACCCTCACTATCATTGGCATCCAGCAGTTGCTCCCCTAGCATTTTGCTGATTTCATTACGTTGTGGGTGCTGCATAGCCTCTTCTTCCGTGATATAGCCATTGTCTTCTTTGAATCCAACGATAGAATGATCCTTTGTGAATTTGATGAGCTCGCCTTTGCGGAAGATATAACCGCGTGTATCACCTACATGTGCTACATACATCATTTCCTTTTCTGCATCCAGAATAGCCACGGTAAGTACACAACTCATACGCGGCAATTCGCCTGACTGGCGTTTCTGATAGATATTATTATTTGCATTGATTACGGCTTCTTTCAATAACTGAAGCGGTGCCCCGAAACTAAGTTGCTGCAGATAACTCTCGATAGTATTTTTCGCAATGGCAGCGGCTACTTCTCCACCTTCATATCCACCCACACCATCAATTACGCCTATTAACAAGGTAGAAGGCTTTCCCCACAGATGTCTTAGCCATACAAAGTTGTCTTCGTTCTGCTCACGTCTGCGGCCGATATCCGTTTGTACATGCGAAACAATAGTGCTGCTCATTTTCTATTTTTTGTTTGCAGATAAAAAACTAAAACAATAAATGCTATCAACAATAATGAAATCATATTTTTATAGATAGCGTTTCAAACAATCACCTTTTATACCTCAGCTTTAAAATCTAGCTGAAAAATACCACACACAATAGAGGATTCGCTTTTTAAAGGATGCCATACGGGGTTTTCGCCGATACGGCTTAATTCTAGCTTTTGCTCATTCACAAAAGCATCTGCAAAAAGCGCAATATAAAATAGCCTAGCGCTTTCTTCGTATTTAATCATAAAATGTTCCTTCTGTAAGCTACCCGTTGGTTCGTTAATACAAAGCAACGTAGGTGTTGTGGTAAGTCCCTCAATAGCTTTTGTAACTTTTAATATTTTCTCCCGCATGGGGAAACTATAACGCTGCTTATTAAGCACAAACTGTATGGTGGCCAACCGCTCTTTTTTAAGGGATTGAGAAGTATTATTGCTGATAGTAGGTGCCGGTTCTGCAGAAATTAATTCTCTGTTGAACTTAACTCTGAAATGTCCTTTGGCGAGAATATCGATGTTGGCAAACGTATTCGGATTAAGATCGTATTTAGAGTATTTGGAGTGTTTAGTACTTACCGATACTTTAATCTGCTCGGCAGAAAGCTCTGTCCAGGACTTTTCAGCAGTAGGCGCACTAATCACCTGTACGGTGCCCGGTTCTATTTCAGTGTTATCAATACCCTTTTCGGCCGGACAGTACTGAAAATCCCAGTAGTTGGCCAAAGGTTCGCAACGAGGATACTGACTTTTCATTTGATTGATGTATGCATAAAACTCATCCAGTATGCCTTCGGTAATGCCTGCTAGACGCAGTTCTGCATGACGATAATCCTCAGGGCGCATCAAAATCAAATAACTACAGTCGTACATCATGCGCCTATTAAAAGACTCTCGTTCTATGGTTTCCTTAAAAGAAGCTACAACCTGATCTACCAGCGCCTGATTGGTAAGCCTTATTTCAGACTCTTCGTCATCAGGGAAAAGCCATTTTTTAATCTTGTTAAGCATATAGTACTTGCTTTATGAAAGTTTCTCAATGCGACGTTCTACAATTCTTTCTATTTTATTGTTCTCCCCCACCACCAAGGATACATCGATATTATACAATATCCACTCATCTTCTTCGCGTTGCTTAATGCGATACAACATATTAAAATCTACATACACTTTTTGCTGTTGAGGGTGATGCGTGAATACATAGGATGCATCATCAATCACGGCTTCTGTAAACCGCCATTTGCCGTGATAGGAGGCGCATTCTTTTTGTATTTCGCTAATAGAAACATTGGATTTACTATAATACTGTTTTACCTCAGTGTCGAAAAAGCGAGATAAATTCTCACAATCACTCCTACTGCGGTAATAATTTTCAATCATGTTTTTAATAGCCTGTTCTTTCTGAATAGGATCTACACTGATAATAATCTCATCTACCCTACCATCTTCTTCCTGAGAAATAATCGTGTCGTTTAAATCATTGTAGGTATCGACAGGCTGTTCTTCGGGAATAATGACTGGAGTTTTAGGAATATTCTTTTTCTTACCGGTTTCTATTTGAGTTTCATTTTTAGCCTGTGAGTTGAACGCATTGAAATAGGCGGTAATTATATTATTCAATGCAAAGATTACCAGTGCCACAATAAACGTAACCAGCAAAAATGTTACTATAGAAGATCTTCTTTTCTGGCGCCTAATATAGGTATATGGAGACGGCGCTACAGGCGGTACTACATATTGCTCCTTATTATGTGATGGATTGATTACAATAGTCTCATCCCCACCAGCTACATTACCAATTTTTCGAAGCTCTTTTCTTTCTTCTGGATTTTTGTGAAAATAATCCGGTAATAAACTACGCCAAGGCTCTGGCAAAACGGCCGTATCTATATTTTTTCTGACAATACTTTCCTGAATCTCAAAATCGGAAACATTCTCATGCGGATAAGGTGGCCGGCCAGTCACCATTTGATAAAAGCTAACAGCTAAAGAATAAATATCGGTTTTAGGGGTTAGATTTTTAACATCATACACCTGTTCAGGGCTCATGTACATGAGGGTACCCATTCTCGACCCCGTTTGTGTTACCGTGATGTTATCTTTGATTTTAGCCACACCGAAATCGAGCAATTTGATTTTTCCTTCTTCTGTAACAAATAAATTCGAAGGCTTAATATCCCGGTGAATCACATGTTTGCGGTGCGTATATTGCAGAGCATCTACCAAATCGTTCCACCACTCTATCAATTGCTGATTGGAAAATCGTTCTCCATCTTTGAGTCGTTGCGCTACGTCCTTACCCTCCAGGTATTCCATTACCATACAAGGTCTTTCTCCGAGAATACCATAATCCATTATCGTCCGGATATGGGGATGGTCCAATCTCACCATCAGCTTGGCCTCATTCTCAAAACGCGCAACGATCTCCTTTTCTTCACAAAATTTTTTCAACAACACCTTTACAGCTGCAGGCTTCTGTAATATGTTTTCGGCATACCATACTTCGGCCATTCCTCCCTCGCCCAGCTTGTATTTTAAAATATATCCGTTGATATTTGCGTTTTCCATTCCTCCTTAAGTTACATAAATATATGATCCAAAGTACTTTTGAGTTCTACTTTTAATACACATATGTGCGTATTGTAACCTCCAAGATAGGCGAAACGGTCGCATTTTTGCTTAAAGAAAGTTATAAAAACGGTAAACGGTATATGGTTTTCGGTAAAACAACATTATCAGACAATTTTAGGAAGATTTTTGAAACTCAAAAATTGGACGTATCGCAGCTGCAATCTGTGCATGGAGGCGATATTAACGATGCCTATTGTGTATATACGCAAACAGGCAAATACTTTATGAAAATAAACCATGCGCGTAAATACCCTGAAATGTTTGCAAAGGAAGCTCAAGGATTGCAAGCACTTAGAAATAACAGTCAATTTACCGTACCCCGGGTTATTGCACACGGGGTGTCGGATGCCGATCAGTATTTGATTCTGGAGTGGATAGAACAGGGTCAGCCTAGGAAAGATTTTGCCCTGCATTTTGGCCGTAATCTGGCAGCCATGCACCAACTACAACAGCCTTATTTCGGCTTTGAAACCGATAATTATATCGGTAGTTTACCACAAGTAAATACGCAGCATGCTTCATGGAATACTTTTTATGCGCAATGTCGAATTTTGCCACTGGTAAAAATACTAGCAGATCAGGAGGCTTTTTCCGGGGCTGATGTAAAAAAGGCCGAACGATTTTGTGAACGTTTATCCGAGATCTTCCCCGAAGAGGCCCCTGCGCTATTGCATGGAGATTTGTGGAGTGGTAATTATTGTGTGACTGCTGATGGGTACGCCGCTATTTATGATCCCGCCGTGTATTATGGCCACAGAGAAATGGATTTGGGAATGACGCTGCTCTTTGGCGGATTTCCGCGAGCATTTTATGAGGCTTATCATGAATATTATCCGCTAGAACCTAACTGGCGAAAAAGAGTAGCCTATACCCAATTATATCCTCTACTGGTGCATGCCATCTTATTTGGGGGACATTATGTGCATGCTGTAAGAGAAACGCTAAGCGATTTTTAAATAAATGATACGCTATGATAGTTTATAAAACAAAAACCAGTCTAATTATCAAACTGCTGTTTACCGTAGTGCTGATTTGTTTACTGGTATTTGCCGCTCTCGAAAAAAGTGTGGCATTGGTTATTATTACTCTAGTGTTTACCGCAGTAGTATTGTATATATTTCGCACCACTCATTATACGGTTTTTGAACATCGCCTGATTATCAAAAGTGGGTTTTTGTTTTATGAGGAGATAGATATTGAGAGTATCAAAAGAATAACACGAAAAAGAAGTAACCTTTTAAGCGGGCCGGGATTTTCCGTAGATAGGTTGATAATTGAATATGGAGATGATGGCTGCGTTATCATCTCTCCCAAGCTGCAAAAAGAATTTGTTGAACATCTCAAAAGTATTCATCCTGATATTATTATTGTGTAGAAAGATTAGGATGCTGCATTGACACTTATAAAATCTTTGGCATTAATGGTAAGTATAATCTCAGTACCTCTTCCTGGTGTTGAGTTGATATCAATATCTGCATTAATTTGTTTAGCACGTGCTCTTAGGTTTTTGATGCCGTTGCGGTTAGTTTCTTGATTGGGATTGAAGCCTTTGCCATTATCCTTCACCACAAAACGAAGTATATTATTATCGATCCAAGCCTTAATAGAAGCCTCTGTGCATTCTGAATACTTCACCAGGTTGTTTACCGATTCTTTAATGATTAGGAAAATATTTCGGCGGGTTTCCATTGGAATAGGAATGTCTGCAATATTCTCCGGAAATTCTATTTCGAAATTGATATTCTTCGATTCAAACAATGGGATGGCAAACTCGCTAATATGCGTGCTCAAATTGCTGAACTTGTCATTACTCGGTTTTACCAGCCAGATGATATCGTCCAAAGCTTCGAGTGTGTCTTTTGCATTAGCTTCAATTTTTGATAGTAGGTCGTGCGAACCCGCTCCGCTTTTACGCAACAATTCACTGAAGATATGAATACTACTGAGTGATGAGCCCATATCATCGTGCAGGTCGGATGCTATCTGCGCACGTATTTCCAGCTCTCTTTGCAGCGAGCGGTTTCTTTCCAATAGTCGGAGGCGCAAATAATATAAGACCCCGGTAATTAATAGCAACAGGAACAGAATAAGACTACCTACCATGATAATATTCTTATTCCTATCCACTTTTTGAGCCATTTCCACTTTTTCCTGGTGGTAAGCAAATTCTTTATTGCGCAACGATTGATTGTTTTTTAAGAGTATGCTATCGGACAACTCTTTAAACAAGGAGCCGTATTCAAATGCAGCTTTCCAGTCTTCTCTTGCAGCAGCAGTTTTAGTAAGCCCCTCATACGCGTTCTTAGCTTCCACTACAGAGCGGATGGTATTGGCAATGTTCAGGCTGGTATCGAACATTTGCTGGGCCATTTGATAATCTTTTTTCAGAAAGTACGCTTTGCCCAGATTAGAATAGCTATTGGCAATAAAAAGTTGATCACCTAGTTTGATATTGATGTCGAGTGCTTTTTTCAGTAGGTTTAAGCCTCTATCAATCTGCCCTTCCCGAATCAGAATATTACCCAGACTATTATAGCAGATAGCAATACCCTTATCATCATTGCGAATGATATTAAATCCCAATGCCCTTTTATAATAAATCTTGGCGGAGTCCATCATCCCCATCCGCTCATAACACTCACCCATATTTTGCAAATTAATAGCCAGGCCGCGCTTATTGTTTTCACGGGCGGCAATGGGCATGCACAGTTTGAAATAGTAAATGGCTGCGCGATAATCTTCCCGAACCACATGGATATTCCCAATACTGTTCAGCGCAATCGTCACGCTATAATTATCGCCCATTTTCTCGGCCAGCATCCAGGCTTTGGTGAGATAATCGAGTGCCATATTATAATCGTCCACACGACGATAGGCTACTCCCAAATTGTTATAGGCTTTAATTTCTTCCTTGACGTTGTTATGAGATTTGGCTAGATCCAGTGCTATTTTGTGATAATGGATAGCATCGTCGTACTGCGACATATCTCTTTTGAAAACGCCGTACGAATTATAGAGCAAAGGCTCTGCACTTTTGTAAGTGAACTTTTCTACTAGTCGAAAGGCTTCGTTATAAAGTATCTGACGATTGACATCGTATCTATTGTTCTCTACAATGTTCAATATGGAATCGACCTTTTCCTTACTATCAGACATGGACAATACCGGATAGTTAGGTGCCTTCTGCGCAAAAGAGAAGCCTGACAAACAAATTGAGAGCAAAAGGAATAGAGGTAATAACTTAGACAAAAATGAATACCTCATTGATATATTTTGATTTTTTTTAAGAGCTGCGTACCCGACAGCCTCTGCACAAATATATTCAAATTCTCTTGACTTTAATCAATTTGCAGCAGTTCTCAATAAAAAAGCCCTGTTGCCAGGGCTTTAATGAACTATATCTTTATAAATAATATTATTTCAGCTTACTTAAAGCTTCTTTGATGCGGCTCCATCCTTTCTCTATATTGGCTAGGCTATTTGCAAAGGAGAAGCGCACACATTTGGGCTCACCGAAAGCAGCACCCATTACAGATGATACATGAGCGGTGTTCAGCAAATACATGCACAAATCTGCCGAATCAGAAATCAATGTTTCACCATCAGATTTGCCGTAGAAGGCACTCATATCGGGGAAAATATAGAACGCTCCGTCGGGATTAGAACATTTCACTCCCGGGATTTCGCTAATCAGCTCCAGTACGCGATTTTTTCTGCGGGTGAATTCGGCTGTCATTTCTTGGGTAGGCTTTAAATCGGCTGTCAGCGCCACCACACCAGCTTTTTGGGCAATAGAGCAAGTACCGCTTGTAATCTGTCCCTGAATTTTCTCCATCGCTTTGGCAATCTCCACTGTAGAAGCGGTGTAGCCGATACGCCATCCAGTCATGGCAAATCCTTTACTCAGTCCGTTTACTATTACCACACGATCTTTGATTTCTTCAAACTGAGCAATGCTTTCGTGCGGACCTACATAATTAATGTATTCGTAAATCTCATCCGACACGATGATAATATTAGGATGTTTTTTAAATACTTCTACCAACGTCGCCAGCTCCTCTTTGGTGTAAACGGCACCCGAAGGATTACAAGGCGATGAAAACAGGAACATTTTCGTCCTAGGGGTAATAGCGGCTTCTACCTCTTCTGCGGTTGTTTTAAAGCCTTTTTCCAAAGAGGTTCTGATTTCCACCACTTTTCCGCGGGCAATTTTTACCAATTCGGAGTAGGTTACCCAATAAGGAGTAGGAATAATCACCTCGTCGCCCTCATCTACCAAAGCCAAAATTGCGTTTGCCAGGCTTTGTTTGGCACCGGTAGAAACGATAATTTGTTCAGGTTTATAATCCAATTGGTTATCTCTCTTTAACTTAGTACATACGGCTTCGCGCAGGTCCAGAAATCCGGCAACGGGGGTATAGTGGCTCCAGTTGTCGTTAATCGCTTGAATAGCGGCCTGTTTAATGTGATCGGGGGTGTCAAAATCGGGTTCACCCAAACTCAGATCGATTACATCTATGCCTTTGGCCCTTAATTCACGGCCCAGCTTAGCCATCTTCAATGTTTCAGGCTCGGCAAAGCGTTGTAAAAGAGATGATAATTGCATTGTTAGAATATATTTTCTTTACTAATTATAAAAAATCACGCAAAGGTAATGGTTGATCGAGATAAAAGATAATTTAAATGATAAAATGTTGAAAAGGATTTTATATTTTCCCTTATTTTTTTAATAATCTTATTTTATTAACTTATAAATTTTAATTGATGCGAAACCTTATCTTTGCAGCCTTTGAAAAAACAGGATAAGGTTTTTGGCGGATAACTTGCCAAAGTACTTTTACGAAACTAAGCGAAAAATAAAACAGTAAACTCATATGCAACTTAAAGGCCTGGTTCGTTTTTTTACGATTCTGCTTATCATTTATTCGTTGTACCAGTTGTCATTTACCTGGCTGGTGCGCAATCACGAGAAAAAACTTGAGAAACAAGCACGTACATTTGTAGACAAAAACTTCCCTACCCCTGAGGCAAAATATCCTAACAATAGGGATTCCCAAGAAATTTACCGTGAGTTTCTTAGTCAGGCTTATGAGGCTAGATTAGCCCGTCTGAAAGACAGTACCAAAGATGTAACGCTTACTTACGGTTTTACAGGCCCTATCAGCTATCAAAAGGCTAAAAGCGAAGAGTTAAACCTAGGGCTGGATTTGCAGGGAGGTATGAGCATTACCATGGAAGTGGAAATGAGCGGAGTGCTGAAGACGCTTGCCAACAACAGCAAAGATCCCAATTTCCTAAAAGCCCTTTCTAATGCTGAAGCTCGTAAAGGTAATAGCGATGCTAATTTCGTAACCCTGTTTGTAGAAGAATACAAGAAATTAGTTCCTAACGCACGCCTTGCCGAATTGTTTGCCAACGCTAACAATAGTGAGATAAAAGTTACCGACAGCGACAGCAAGGTAATCAGCTTCTTGAACGAGCAAGCTAAGGTAGCGTTTGACAATACAGCCCGTTTGATTACCACACGTATCGATAAGTTTGGTGTAGCACAACCCAGCATTAACCCTGATCCGGACAAGCAAATCATTTCTGTAGAGTTGCCGGGTGTGCAGGATAAAGAGCGAGTGCGTAAAAATCTGCAGGCAAGTGCCAACTTGCAGTTCTGGGAAGTATATACCCTAAACGAAATTGCAGCTAGCATCAGCAGCGCTAACGATGCTTTCTTTGCATATAACAATGAAAATAAACCTGCTGCATCCCAGCAAAATGATTCTACTGCTACAGCCGCAGCTCCTGCTGACGGTACAGCAGCTGCTCCAAGCGATAGCGGCAACTTGCAGGATCAATTAAAACAACTGGCTCAGCAAGGCAACACTTCCACTACGCCCGAAGCGAATCAGGAAGAAGAAGCTAAAAAGTATTTGAGCGGTTGGATTGATTTCTCGGCAGCAGCGCAAGGGAGAATTAACGGAGTGGGTCTGGTAATGATTAAAGATACTGCCGAAGTACGCGCAATATTGGAATCGCCTGTAGTAAAAAATCATTTCCCTGCCGACCTAGTATGGATGTTTGGTATTCCGGAGAAAAAATCTCCTTTTGTTCAGTTACATGCTATTAAAACCTATGGCCGTGAATCTGCTCGTCTGGGTGGAGAAATGGTAACCAATGCCCGTTACGACTTTGACCAGGCTGGTAGAACACATGTTACACTGGATATGAATCCGGTAGGTGCCAGAATTTGGGCTGATATGACTCGCGCCAATGTAGGACGCCCCATCGCCATTGTGGTAGATAACATTGTTTATTCTGCACCCAACGTAAATGAACCTATCGAGGGCGGTAGATCCAGCATTTCAGGAAGCTTTACTACAGAGGAAGCAAGTGACCTGGCCAATATTCTTAAAATCGGAAAACTACCGGCTCCGGCAAAAATCGTTTCCGATACTACCGTGGGTCCTACCCTGGGTGCTGCAGCACTGAAGGGTGGTATGACCTCCTTCATTATTTCATTTATCGTGATCTTCACTTTGATGATCATTTACTATAACACAGGTGGTTGGGTAGCTAATATTGCGTTGATCCTAAACCTGCTGTTTACCGTAGGTGTACTGGCCGGACTGGGTGCTACCCTCACTGCTCCCGGTATTGCAGGTTTGGTACTCACTATAGGTATGGCGGTAGATACCAACGTACTTATCTACGAAAGAATTAAGGAAGAACTAAGAAAAGGTAAAGCTTATATACCGGCGATTAATCAAGGTTATCACCGTTCTTTAGCTCCAGTATTGGATGGCCACATCACCACCATGCTTACCGCCTTTATCCTTTACTACTTCGGATTAGGTCCGGTAAAAGGCTTTGCCACTACTCAAATTTTGGGTCTGTTCCTTTCATTATTCTGCGGTATTCTGGTAAGCCGCTGGGTAACCGACTGGTTTACTAATAAGAATAGACATCTGCAGTACTTTACCAAAATCAGTACCGCCATTGAGAAGAAATCCAACTTCAAATTCATTGAGTTCCGTAAAAAAGCTTATGTCATATCAGCTATTATTGCCCTGTTGGCTATCGGTACTATTTTCAATGGATTTGATTATGGTGTGGAATTCGATGGTGGACGTAGCTACAAAATTGCTTTTGGTAAAAAAGTAGATGTAGAAGCTATAAGAGCAGATCTCAAAGCAACCTTCGAAGATGAAAATCCGATTATCAAAACTGTAGGTGATGCTAGCACACTGGATATCACTACCGCCTACATGATTCGCGACCCGAGAACGCAATATGCTGACTCTGTGGTGGAATACAAACTTTACGAAGGTCTGAAAAAATATCTGCCTGAAAATACTACTTATCAGCAGTTCGATCAGATTTATAAAAGAGAAACCAAGAAAGTGTTGCCTACTATTTCTGACGACTTGAAGAAAGGTGCGATTAAGGCAACGCTGCTGGCAATCTTTGTAATCTTTATATACATCTTCTTGCGTTTCCGCGATTGGAGATTCTCATTAGGAACTATTTTCGCTTTGATACACGATGCGTTAATGGTACTTATAGTCTTCTCCTATGCGAGAAAATTTGTACCATTCCCGCTAGAAATCGACCAGCACTTTATTGCGGCTATCCTGACTGTACTTGGTTTCTCCATGAACGATACCGTGGTGGTCTTCGATCGTATTCGTGAAGATATGAAGTTGTATCCTTCCATGGATCAGAAACAGCTGATAAACAAAGCCATCAATGAAACACTGAGCAGAACTATCATGACTACACTCACTGTATTCCTCACTATTTTAATTCTGTTTATTTTCGGTGGTGAGGTTACCAGAGGTTTTGCTTTTGCGATGTTGATTGGTGTGCTTACCGGTATCTACTCAACTGTTTTCGTTGCGGCTCCGGTATTGATTGACCTAAAAGGTGGCATCAAAAAGTCGAAACCGCAGGTAGATATCCATGCTCCTAAAGCACAAACCACTTAAGAATAAGTAACAAAACATCTTTAACATAAAAACCGGAGTTTTCAACTCCGGTTTTTTTTATGCATACAAGATATTGCCATAAAGCACTTTATACCTGTAAGGAGAAAAGCTTCATCTGCTTTAACAAAAACAATTTGGAATCCCCTTGTTTTTGATGTAAATTTAATACTGGTGGTCTACTACTCCAGCTGAATCAAATCCTAACACTGTACGCTCGCTTCATAACACGACCTATTGCCACCTCCGCCCTGTTAACCGATTAGGATAAGAAGTTATTTTAAAACTAAAAACATGATTACCATGAAACGCCACTACCCAGAAAATACACACAACATAGAACCACCACATCCTCAGCTTTTTCTGCAGATACCGGTGTGCTTTACGGGAAACGCTATCACTTATCTATCGTCGGAAAGAGATATGAGGGTGAATCTCGACGAATGGGAATGGCACGAGGAGATTATCGACGGAGAGGTATATTGTATCGTTACCGACCGCCGTAACGCCGAAAAGCCAGACAGGCATTAATTATTTATCTGCGAGGAATGAGCACAGAAACTATTCCATTACTTCCACATCGTATATCTGTACTTTTTTCCACAGATGGCTGCATTGCTCTACAAATGCCTTATGTATAGGGTGCACCTGATAGGCTTTTTCATCCTCCACACTTGAAAGATATTCAAGCAGACAAATATCATAACTGTTATCTATAACAGGTCTTTTTTCTGTGGCTGCCGGTGTGCCTATGATTAGTTTTTTTATCTGAGGAATGGCTTTTAAAGTTCTGAGACCTTTAAGCAGGGCTTGTTTATCGGCCTCAGATTCCGGATTCTTCAACCAAAAGAATACCTGATGTAGTATTTGCTTCGGTTGATCGACAGTTAGTACAGAGGGCGCTATTGCTGCTATTGCAGCGCTTTTAATAAATTGTCTTCTGGAGTTCTTTTTCATATGCAAATGATTTAATGTTAATCCGCTTTGGCGGGTGTATTTTCCTTCACCACTACAAGGTCTTGCAATTCTACCTGCATTGGCAGCAATCCTATTTTTACAACAGCCCGTTTACTTTTTATTTCCAACACCTCACCTACCTGATGATTTTTCCGCATCTTTACCAGATCACCCACCTTAACTTCTCCGCCTACTTCGGTGTACTTGCTTTCTATTTTCTTCTGCATTTTGGTTACCGTCTTAGTAGTATTGCGGTTGAATAGCAGGGCTGCCATCTGTTTCATCACTTTTTCTTTATCCTCTTCCTTTTTCCATTCGATGGTAATCTGCTTAAGCTTACGCTCCATATCTTTCAGATAGGTGATGCGCTCCTGAGTGATTTTATTTTGCTCGCGCAAAACAGCCAGTTGCTGACGATGGCGTTCTTTATCCATCACTTGCTGCATTTCTTTCTGCAGCCGTTCATTTTCCTTTATCAGTCGCTGCAGTTCCTTATCTTTCTGTGCAATATCGCGCAAATCTTGCTCGGTGCGGTTGAGCAGCTTATCCAGCCTATAATGATCCTTATCTACCAACGCTCTGGCTTTATCAATCAGCCGCTTATCCAGGCCGATGCGCTCGGCTATGGAAAAGGTATAGGAGCTTCCCGGTTTTCCGATGATTAGCTGATACATGGGTTGCAGGTTTTGCTCATCAAAAGCCATCGCACCATTCATAATACCTGCGGTTTTACCCGCCATTACTTTCAGATTGAGGTAGTGAGTGGTTACTACACCAAATGAGTGTTTCTTCAGCATTTCCAATAAGATAACCTCGGCAAAAGCTCCACCCAGATGCGGATCACTACCACTTCCCAACTCATCAATGAAGAACAGAGTTTTGCCATTGGCATGCTCCATAAAATATTTCATATGCAGCAGATGGCTGCTGTAGGTACTCAGCTCAAATTCCAGACTTTGCGTGTCCCCAATGTGGATCATCAGTTGTTTGAAAATGCCAAACTCGCTGGAGGGATGCACCGGCACTAATAAGCCGCTTTGGAGCATCATCTGCAAGAGCCCAATGGTTTTCATGGTTACGGTTTTTCCTCCGGCGTTGGGTCCACTAATTACCAAAATACGTTGGTCTTCCTTCAACGTTACCGTAACGGGGACTGTGGGTTTTCCACTCTTTTTATTGTACAGATACAATAAAGGATGATAGGCCTGTACCAGATGCACCAACGCTTTATCGTGCACCACGGGATACTCACCGTTGATATCTATGGCAAACTTAGCCTTAGCCCTGATGAAATCATATTCACCCACTATCGCATGATAGGTATGCAGTAAGGCCGCATATTGCGATAGCCGCGCAGTAAGCTGCCTTAAAATACGGTACACTTCTTTTCTTTCCTGATTTTCCAGGTCGCTGATTTCATTATTTAGCGGCATGGTTTCTTCGGGCTCGATAAATGCGGTTTTACGACTATCGCTCTCACCATGAAAAATACCTTTCACCACGCGCTTGTGCTCCGAAAATACGGCCACTACCCTACGGCCGTTCATAAAGCTTTCTTCAATTTCGGCCAGATAGCCCTGCTTGGAAAGCCTGGAAATAATGCGGTCAAATATCTTACGCAGCTCATTACGCTTTTTGTACAGCGACTGACGAATGTCTCTTAGCGCATCAGAAGCCGAATCTTTTACATTCCCCTGTTCATCAATCACCTCATCAATCAGTGCTATAATGGCTTTTTCATAATAAGTTCCCTGCACAATCTCCCATAGGCCGGAATAGGCCACTCTGCGCTCTTCGTTAAACCAGCGGAAGATTTTTTCAATACTTTCCGCCAACTTGCGGATATTGAGCAAATCCTCCCCTTGGAGTACAGAGCCACTGATGGATAATAATTTAAGCTCTTTATGGAGGTTTAAAACATAATCGTTCGGAAAATAAATCCTGTTTAGAATTAGCTGCTTGAACTCATGGCTCTGTCTTAAGTCTGCATCCACAAACTTCTTATGGGTATGAATACGCAACTGCTGCGCCTTTTCGATGGCATATTGACATTGACAATGGGCCACCAAAAGCGCCTTCACTTTATCAAACTCCAATTGTACCGAAGCCGATTCGGGATATAACTTCATATACTCACTTTCTAAAGCGGGCAAAATTACAGTTTAATACGCGGATGGCAGCAAATCCAGGGCCTGAATATCTTCGCCGACCATCGAACATTTTTTTCATACTGATTGTTTTTTTATAAATTGACAGTATGAACCGCTTCCTGTTTCCGGCATTGTTATTATTGTGGTGTACTTTTACGGCCTGTGGGCAACAAAAACACCCCAAACCAATGCCTGTATTTACAGGGCCTCAAACTAAAAATTCAAAAATGGAAAAGAAAACGGAGATCGCCACATTTGCCAATGGTTGTTTTTGGTGTACAGAAGCTATATTTCAGGATGTAAAAGGTGTAGAAAAAGTAACCAGCGGCTATACCGATGGCCATATCGATAAACAACCCACCTATGAAGAAGTATGCACCGGCACTACCGGTTTTGCAGAAGCTTTGCAAATTGTGTATGATCCTACCGTAATCTCGTACGACGAGCTGCTTGAAATTTTTTGGAAAACACACGATCCCACCACACTCAACCGTCAGGGTAATGATGTAGGAACACAGTACCGTAGTGGTATTTACTATCACAACGAAGAGCAAAGAAAAAAGGCTGAATATTATAAAGAAGCCTTGGATAAAAGCGGCGCTTTTGACAAGCCCATCGTTACCGAAATCAAAGCTTTCAGGCATTTTTATCCCGCCGAAGACTACCATCAGTCCTATTTCAATAACAACGAAGACAAGAACCCTTATTGCAAAATTGTGATTAGGCCTAAGGTAGACAAATTTAGAGCGGCTTTTAAGGATAAGCTGAAAACCCAATAAAGCAACAAGTGGAAATAGTACCAGTAGGCCCCCCTACTCACCTACAGAGGCTCGTTTTCGTTTTTTAGCACAAAGGATTTCGAAACTCCATCTTCCATTATATAGCGTTATCTAATAATTCCACTCATGCTATTGTCCATAATAGATAAGTGTACCAAAAATACAATATCGGTAAAACCTGTATGAAGGATAGGAAAATAGGATATATTGGCACCCACTCTATTTGAAAAATTAAAACCACCTTCAACTGGGTGTTACCGAAAGGAAAACAGTGCGATTGCGGTTATTAGGTATTATGCTACGCCTCCTATTCCTAATGCGCTTGATCGTTACACAATGCTATCTCATCGGCAAAATCCTTTCTTGAATACCCTTGCATTAGACAAGAGGTTCAAACAGGCGCCAGAAGTACATCCAATCAAACACGCAAACCATAAAAACACAATCATGGCAAAAAGCAAAATAGTAGAGATGAACAATATGGGCATTGTGGTGCAATCCCTAGATAATGCCGTTTCATTTTTCACGGAATTGGGGCTTACCCTCGAAGGCAGGGCAATGGTATCGGGTGCTTGGGCAGGAAAAGTCACCGGGCTGGGCGATCAATCGGTAGAAGTAGCCATGATGGTGACCCCGGATGGACACAGTCGGCTGGAGCTCTCGCAATTTCACACTCCGGGAATCATCGAAGACCATAGAACAGCACCGGTAAACGCCCTGGGTTATCTCCGTGTCATGTTTAGGGTAGACCATCTGGACGAATTACTAGAGCGACTGCAAAAACAAGGCGCTGAATTGGTGGGGGAAGTGGTGAATTACGAGAATATTTATAAGCTCTGTTATATCCGGGGAGTCGAGGGACTCCTCATCGGTTTGGCCGAGCGGCTGGATGATACCCCAGCGCCAACACTTTAATTAAGCTAAATAATACCAAAACTACCTCCCTCCTAGCTGCTCCCAAAAAGCTCTCCCTCGCTGGCGTATTTCATTCACGACGATAGGCGAGCTGAATGGTACTACCCACCACATATGTGAATTTACTGTGTAAAAGGTTGTGTATAAGTAATTTAACTTGGTGAATTTTTATAAAAAATATTTTATATTTGAATATAACTTATTATATAATCAAATTTTGCGTTAGTTAAAAATACGGCACTCAGAAGGCCCCAATCAACTCCTCGACAATAAAACATGAAAAGATGTGTATTCATATTTTACTTGTTGATTTTAATATCTGTCATATCAGGTTGTGCCAGCACAGGCTTTCTAATGGCAAAGGCGAATATTATTCTATTTGGTGACTCATACCCATCAAAAAGTGAAGACGCGAAAATTGACGTCTATATGACTAATAAACCGACACAAGAATATGTAGCATTTGCACAAATAACTTGCGGAGACACAAATGATAAATGGAATTTAGAACAGATAACTAAAAAAGCGCGTGAAATTGGCGCAGATGGAATTATTATAATGGGTAAAGCAGGAACTTTAGGTGTTGGAATTCCTATAGGTACTTTAAATTATGTGGTGACTGAAGAGTACGGAATGACAGCTGTAGCTATAAAGTATAAGTAAATCATGGATTTTCAATTTCTGATTTTATTACTGCTTGTGACATTAACTATTTGGTTATTTAATCGCCTAGATTGTTAGTGCAAAGCGTCCAGAAAGTGAGATTATTATAGAAACGTCAACCTGAAATCAGATATTAGACGCGAAAACGATATGTTATTATCAAAAGGACATGTTGGACATATACTTAACTTACTATGGAAAACGTGTGAAATCAGTACATTACTAAAGATATGCGAAAAGAAACATGGGAAAAAACAATTAAACGGCTTGTTTCAGTTTGCACACCTTGACATTACAAACCACATTTGAAAAAATAAAAAGCCTACAGCAAACCAGATATTTGGTACAAGGATAGATTTAGTTGTTAATTAAACATGCTACTTCGTATGAATATTTGTGGTGTATTGAAAGTTTTGCGTTCCTAAACCCGCCCGAACACATAGCCCGAAATCGTTATAGCCAATGTTAAAAGAGATAAAAACAGAATAAATGGGACAAATAATAAGACCGGAAACAATTGAATTTTTTTAAAGCAACTACCTTGGTGGCTTATAGGCTTTTGGACAATTTATGCAATCCTTAGTGTATTTATAAAACCAATCCGACAATACATTTCCAATTTTTATATTATAGAGTCTATCCCCAATGTCTTCGTTACACTAGGACTTTTGGGAACTTTTACTGGAATAGCCTATGGACTTTTAAACTTCGACACCACACCCGATCACATTAAAAGCAGCATTAAATTATTGCTCGATGGTCTTAAGTCGGCAATGTTTACCTCCATAGTTGGAATATCCCTATCACTTATCTTTTCGAAGATTATTAAGGGATTCATTAGCAGGAAATACATAGCCGAACCCGAAAGCCCAGAACTTATTGAACTGAGAAATCTGAATCAAAATTTTGAAGAGCTCAAGAATGCAATTTCGAATAAGGCTATTGGTGAAGCATTTCGTGAAGTAATAACCAATTTCAATGAAGTGCTTCAGATATTTATTGAAGACCTAGTTCAAAGCAATTTTGAAGAACTTACACGAACAATTAATGAACTATCAAATTGGCAAAGAGAACATAAAGAAGATGTTCAGGCATTAAAAACTGCTTATAAAAGTCTTGTTTCAGAGCATCAAAAATTCGCTGATACTACTATAGTTTGGGTTTCAAAACTTGACGAAATTTCAGGTCAATCAAGTAAACTCCAAAAAGTTATAGACGAATTTAATTCTGCTTTTAATGAGGATGGAAATCTTTCACGAATTCTCAAAGATGTTCAAAAAGCTATTTCCGAATTAAAGAGAATAACAGAAAACTTTAGAGATCTAACTACAAATATGAACGAAATTGGTGATTCAATAAAAGTTACATATGATAAAGTTTCTGAATGGAATGAGTCAATATCTGATTTGCAAGATTCTGTAAGAGTAATTGTTGAAAAGGTTGAAACATTCCAATGTCTGGAAATTAATAAGGTAAATCAAGTTTTAAGTAGCATTGATTCCTTATTTGTAAAGTATATTGAAGATTTAGAGAATCGTCTAAACAATATATAATAAAATACTATGCTTAGAAGAAAAACTGACGACTCTAATTGGATTTCTATTTCAGATATGATGTCTGCTTTAATGGTAATATTTATGTTTATTGCCATTAACTATATTATGCAGGTTATTGAACATGCGTTCGTTTAAGATGAAATTTACAATAAACTTCAAGCAGTATTTGATGATGAGATTAAAAGACATGAGATTGAACTTGGCCCTGATGGAACAATAAGGTTTAATTCACTTACCTCAGACAACTTGTTTGAGACGAATGATGACAAACTAACTCCCGCCTTTAAAAAAATATTAGCACATTTTATCCCTAAATACTGGGAAGTTTTGACTTCAGACACAACATATTTCGACTACATAAAAGAAATAAGAATTGAAGGGCATGCTGATACAAAACCGCCAATAAATGGTGGAGATAGTTATCTATACAATTTGGATTTATCATCAAAAAGGGCTGCTTCTGTATTAAAATATTTAAGAGAACAACCTGTATACAAAAAGGCAAGTGATAAAGATAAAAGCAGAATGGACTTCTTATTCACATCAATTGGATTTTCATACTCACGAGCTTTAAATGATGAAAAGAATTATGTACATCTTGATAGTAATAAGATTGTAAATGATGCTCTATCTAGACGAGTTGAGTTCAGAATCGTAACCTCAAACGAAAAATTAATTAATTTAAGTTGCCAGTTATGTTAATTTCTCAAAAGTATATGCGATAACAAATAAAGCGACTTTAATCAGAAAGCCATTTTTTGTTACAGCATGCACTTTTCTGAGCATTTTTTCTTTAATCATACTGAAATCTGTTTCAATTTGTTTACGCATATATTGTTTTAAGAAGGCGACATGTGGCTCATCTTTTCTTTTACTATTAGACCTTCTTTGAACTTTTGCATGTATCAATTCTGCCTCAAATAAGTCATCTTCACTCAAATAATCGGTATAGCCGGCATCCATGTAGATGCTGCTTTCCGGTGCTACATCAAAAGGGAGTTTTCCAAGGCTTTGACTGTCATGCTCGCTACCAGGCGCTATGCAAAACTCTACCGGTATTCCATTTAAAGTCATTACCTGTACCCGAACTCCGTAGAAATACCTCCTCATGGCAGCATGTTTACCCCGAAACGCTTCACCCCTTAATACTTTACAACGACCAATGCGTATATTGTCACACACTGCAACAGGAAAAGAGTCTAAGCGGTAATCGGCTGCCCCCGCCATGTCCTTTAACTGTTTACCCATTACTGAAAACATAAACAACAGCAGCTCTGAGAGCCGGTGCAGCCTTCGGCAAAACCTCGATTTATCTAACATCTGCGGCACATAGCCCTTCAATTTCATAAAGTGACGGGCATTTTCCTGGTGACCTCCAAAGTACAACGCTGATACAAAGGCCGTTGTAATAACCTCCGCATCGCTAACCCGTACCCGGATATCCTCCTTGTGGTGCAAAGATTTTAAAATATCATCTACTATACAATAAAGAGCTATAATTTTACTATCGGAAAGCATGGCTTATATATTTTAGATGTGGTAATCCAAAATTATTATAAACATGCTTTCTTTTTTACTTCTTTACATAACTAGCAACTTAGGTTACTTAGACTTTAACACTTTGAAAGAATTGCTCGGTGTAACTGACGGTAATCTAGCCAGCCACTTGAAATATCTAGAAAAAGCGGGGTACTTAACGTACAAAAAAAAGTTTGTGGGACGTAAACCAAACACAAACTATACAGCAACAACATCAGGTATCAATGCATTCAAAAAGCATATCCATGCAATTGAAAAATTATTGAATAGTCATTAATCTTAAAACACACTAAAATGAAAACACCACATACATCAACAAACAAGTCTAATAAAAGAATCTTCGGTATTTTAGGAAGCATCGCTGTGCTAATGCTTACATTTCTTGTCCTCCAATTAACTATCGGTACTGGAGTAGACGGCCAAGGCTTTAATTGGAAACCTTTAGACTTCCTCGTTGCAGGACTTCTATTATTATGCACTGGCTTATCCTGTGAGTTAGTTTTAAGAAGTGTAAAAAGTTTCAAAAAAAGAGTAGTCATCTGTGGTATAATTTTATTGATATTGTTGCTGGTTTGGGCAGAGTTAGCAGTTGGTATTTTTGGCTCTCCCTTTGCTGGTTCATAACTAAAAAGAATAAAAAACACCATTCTATAGAGGAAGCAAATAAAAAATTGACAACATCATATAGCTCAAACGTTATTTTGCCTTTGGGAGATGGGAAAGGTGAATATGATACTGACGCTACACGCTACAATGAGCTATTTATTACGGCAAAACCCAAAACCATCAACAAAGGCTTGCTACAAGCCGGTAAAAAGTTCTTCGATGAAGCATTTCTACAAGGTTCAACAGTTGTAATGCTGTTGAACCTTTGTGCTTTGATTCGCTCCCGAATACTAGTCCCTAGCCGCCATTGTAAATCGACCTCCTCCCCTATGCCTCTTCCTTTTTAGAAATAATTTTAAAAAACTGGCAAATAAATTTGCGCAAGTAAAAACTTGCATTTAAATTCGCAAGTAATTACTTGCTTATTAAATATGTATTATGAATACCAAGCGAGATGTTTTTCAAGCCATAGCCGATCCTACTCGAAGAGCTATTATTCATCTGGTGGCTCAACAGCCTCAGAATGTAAATGCGCTCGCGGAAAACTTTGATATGACGCGCCAGGCGGTTTCCTTACACGTTAAAATTTTAATAGAATGCGGACTTATTACCGTTAGACAGCAAGGCAGAGAACGTATTTGCGAACCCAAGCTCGATGGGTTAAGAGAAGTTTCTGGTTGGGTAGATCAATACCGAAAATTCTGGGACCGCAAATTTGACGCATTGGAAAATTATTTGGCAAAAATTCAAAAAAAGAAAAAATAAAACACCTACAAATGAAAGCACCCAACACCTTCAAACAAGAAGACAATATTCTTACCCATACAAGACTTCTTGATGCGCCAATAGATTTAGTTTGGGAAGTATGGACCACTCCCGAACATATAAAAGAATGGTGGGGCCCCAACGGCTTTTCGCTTACTACTAAATCAATGAATGTAGCAGTAGGTGATCAATGGGAGTTTATCATGCACGGAATGGGCCGCGATTGGTACAACAAAATCCAGTATATAGAGGTAAAAAAGCCTCACCTTTTGTCTTATCGACACACAGGGGCAGCGCATGAAGATTATAATTTCACTGTTTCCGTTTTCTTTGAAGAAGTGGACGGCAAAACATTATTGACAATGCAATCCGTATTCAAGTCAAAAGAAATTATCGAAGAGTTAAATAGAAAAGTAAACGCCATTGAAGGTGGCAAGCAAACATTAAATAGACTTGAAAACTACCTTATCTCATTAGTTAATTAATCCTACATTCATCTAGAAACAATGAAAAATAAAACACTCTATTGGACAATAACGATAATATTTTCCTTATTTATGGCATTAGGTGCCGTCCCTGATATTTTAATGATTGATGCAGCAAAAGAAGTGGCCATGCATTTGGGCTATCCCCTGTATCTATTGCCGTTCTTGGGCATCGCTAAAACTTTAGGTGCCATCACAATACTGATACCTAAATTTGACAGATTGAAAGAATGGGCCTATGCTGGTTTGTGTATAAATTTAACAGGAGCTACTTACTCGATACTTCAAATTGATGGTTTTGGAATCAATATACTCATCCCCGCTATTGGCATGCTATTACTTGCAGTCTCTTATGTCTTTTGGGTTAGATTGAAATCATTTCAATTAGCAATACAAAATTAAACTAACGAAAAACAACTAAATCATGAGCAAAATAATCTTTGACAGCGGCATATCCCTTGACGGATTTTTCGCAGGAGACAACAGGGGACCCAATAACCCAATGGGCGGCGTTTCAGAAAAAATTCACAAATGGGTACTAAATCAAAAAGCATTTTGGGAATACTTAGGCATAGAAGGTGGCAAAGAAGATAATTTTGAAGGCCAACTTATTAGAGATGTAAATGCAAGAACAGGTGCATTTATTATGGGAAAACGCATGTTTGAAGAAGGTGAAGTCAGCTGGCCGGAAGATTTGTACAAAGCAGATGTTTATGTATTAACTCATGAAAAACGGGAACCTTGGGTTCAGAAAGGATCCACAACATTTTACTTCATTAATGATGGAATAGAAAATGCCTTGGAAAAAGCAAAACAATCGGCAAAAGGAAAGGATATCAGAATACAAGGCGGGGCTAATACAATTCAACAATTCTTAAATGCAGGACTGGTGGACGAGTTTTTTATTCATATTGCACCCGTATTTTTAGGTAGTGGTTTTCGGCTTTTTGACGGCATTGACAAAGACAAATATGAACTTCAAATTGCAGAAGTGATACCGTCTGACCTCACAACGCATATAAGGTATAAGCTGATTAAAAAATAGACACAACGACTGGCTACCTATGTATGCCCACCAAGTAAACACCATCGCAGCATGTAACCTACGATACGGGACTTAAGCACTTAGGGAAATAGATTGAGTTAAAAAATGAATACTTAAAACATCTCAAACTGCACTCATTATTTTTCGCTGATTCTCCTTCTGTTTTATTTTCACGATCGGATCCTTCGCAATCGTCCTGGTCAGGAGTAAGTTGCGCATATAGCTGCCGGCTTCAAGAATGAGTACTTTTGAATTATAGCGTTCCTATAGATAAAGAAACCTCTTGAAATGCTTATGCTTTTGATAAAAAAATGCATTGCCCTTTTTTCCATCGAGGCCAAAGTAGACTTGTATGAGGATGGATTAAAGAATATTGCTGTTGTGCTGAGCTATAAAGCAATAAAAAGAAAACCCAGACCAATGATTTCTTGCGATGGGATTGCAACAGCCCCCATAAACAACGGTACAATCTTAAAAGAAAGAGGCTGCCAAAAGCAACCTCTTTCTCGATAATATATTTCAAAACTAGCCAATTCCTAAGCGAATAGCTTCTTCCACAGGAGTATAACCGTTATCACTACCCGCAATACACAATTCACCTCTTAACAACAAAGGCGGTTGTGCCATAAACTTGGGGACAGTTCCTCTATGGGGTTGAGCAGCATGCACCAAGAACGGATGGCATAGATACACCGTACCTGCTTTACCGGTTGCATACACTTCTCTCCTTTTAGGCAACTCGTCAAGCTTAGCAGCAAGTTCCATAAAAGAAAGTCCTTGATCGCCTTCTTTAGCAAGCAATCTTGCAACATCGATATGAGAGCCTTCATAAATAATGGTAGGCGCATCATTCTCCGTAACATCTGAGTACAGCACCAACATTAAAAGTGCCCTACCTTTAGATTTGACATTGACACGCCATTCCAGAAAATTATTCGGGTCTTCTCCGGGAAAACTAGCATCCACATGCTTACCGGTATCGTTGGGTTGTTTATCCGAAGGAAATCTTACCGGAAATGTTCCTACATTTCGGCAAGGAATCCATCTATCTTTACCAATCAGTTGGTCAAAAATGGCATGCATTGTTTCGCTATTTAGTGACTCCACAAAAGGCTCTTGTAGATACATACCCAAACGTATAACAGGCGCTGTCCAGGTAGCAGCATCATTCCTATCAAAAGGAATATCCTTCCATAGAATATCTACGGCCTTATCTGCAATTTCTTTAGAAAAAGCATTGTCTATACGTACATAACCCTGATGAATAAATTGCTCTATTTCTTTTGTACTTAATATTTCAGACATATAAATGGATTTATGAAAAGCATATAGAAACGGTAAGTCCTTACCGTATCATATACTTAGTGAACACAAAAATTTAATATAGGAGAAAACGCACTAATTGTAACGAATTAGCGGGTTGCTTAGAAGTTAAGCCGAGAGGATATTATAACATTACGGTCATTCTCATAATGCAAAGGTAAAAAATATTGATAAAAAGATAGCACCTCACATCCCATTACTACAACCTGCTTTCAGACATATTGCACCCGACTTAACATGAAAACATACCTTTATCATTGGATAAACATTGCATACCCTAAAAACTCTTCCTTCAATTGTACATTGTTGTATACACACTGTCACCATCGCATCCTTTTTTAGTTCATACAATGATTATTTTATTAAATAATCCGTCCCTCCTACTCTATCTATATAACTCATTATCATACTCATAACATAATAAAATGGTGTATCCTCTGCACAGTATGACTGTTACTATACTTTTTATCCGTTATTGCATAATTACCTTACTATACTTAGTTTTGTAACTATAAAAATTATAGTAAATAAATATTTTGAAAAACACTTTATTTAAAAACCGATTAAGAATAGATATATAAGATATAAATCAAACGCTCCAATTACTAACGAAAAATACAGCAGCTAACCATCAATCATGTTTCACTTTACATACATCATTCACTCAATTTAAAAAAATGAAAAAGTATATTTTAATGGCAGCAGTTCTAATGAACTTTAAAGTTCAAGCACAAATTGTAAAACACGAAGTTTTCGCAACCGTAGAGCAATCTGTTGGTAATATTGCCTTTACTGCGAATGGCGATTTAGTTTATAGTCATCATCCCTTTTTTAACCCGCAGTTTCGGGTAGTGAAGTACAATGCTCACACCCAAACAATAGCACCATTCCCCAATGAAGAGTGGAACACTCCACGAGAAACAGACGACCATTACCTGAGTAATGTTTTGGGCATCAGAAATGATGAAAACGGCATTGTATGGATTTTGGATATGGGACAACGCAACCCCATTACACCGAAAATTGTAGGGTGGAATACAGTTACAGATCAATTAGAGCGCATTTATTATTTGCCGGAAACTTCAGTTGTGCCTACTTCTCAGCCAAACGACCTGATCGTGGATACAAAGCATAATGTTTTTGTAATAGCAGACGAAGGAATTGGAAATGGTGGAGATGGTAGTACGGCAGCATTAATCGTGGTGGATATGAAAACAGGTAAAACAAGGCGGCTGTTGCAAGGCACACGAAGCACATTACCTGAAAACGTACCCACCAACATCAACGGAAAACCTTTGGCTATTAATGGCAAAAACCTCTTAGTAGGTTGTGATGGAATCACAGCAGACAAAAATTTTGAATGGCTGTATTACGCACCGCTAAATGGTAGTAAATTATATCGCTTAAAATTAGAGGACTTATTAAACGAAAGTTTGACAGAAAGTGAATTGGATAATCGAGTAGAAATTTATTCAGACAAACCCAATAATGGCGGCTTAAGTATCGATGATGAAGGCAATATCTACCTAACAGCAATGGAAAATAACAGCGTAGCAGTTATTCTTGCTAAAGACAAAAGCATACACAATATCGTAGTAGACGAATACCTACTTTGGCCAGACGGCGTAAGCTATAATCATGTAGATGGCTATATGTATGTTTCGGCAGCCCAAGTGCATTTAGGTGCCGTTTTTAACAACGGAAAAAATTTAGCAAATGCTCCCTTTTATATTTTCAGGTTTAAGCCATTGGCAAAAGGCGTTCCTTATAGATAATATGAGGTAAGTTGATAAATATATCGCTATCATTAAGTTGGCTTGTTAGATACCTATACATGGTCATATTAAAGCCAACTTTTTGTTATAAATCTGTTTACACTTTTTAGAAAACAACTTCATATTTTAACAAAACGTGCATATAAAAAATGTAAGTTTGACTAATTATAGAAAGACTTGAACATTTAGTAAACGAAAAATCAACCGCATATCAAGCATCTCAGCTCCCTTAAGTTATAAAATAAGCGTATCTTGCGCGCTGGTTTTAAACTTTGCGTGATGCTGGATTTAAGGAACTTTGATCAAAACGCCGTAAGCAACCCCGATAACAATATTTTTGGTTTACCCAGTACGGAGGAAAACGCGGAGCTCATTATTATGAACGTACCTTGGGAAGTCACCGTAAGCTACGGTTCGGGTACGGCCAAAGCGCCGGAGGCTATCTGCAAAGCCAGCCTACAGGTAGATTTGTACGACCCCCATTTTCCCAATGCATGGAAAAGAGGTTTTTACCTTACCCCTACCGATAAGCAATTGCAGCTTCGAAGCAGTTATTTAAGAAAAGAAGCCGAGCTTTATATCGATTATATCTCACGCGGTGAATCACTCGAAGCCAATCAGTTCATGTGCAAAACCATCCGAGAAATCAACGAGGGTAGCGATTACCTGAACCAATGGGTGTACGACCAGGCTATGAGCTATCTGAACAAAGGAAAGCTGGTAGGTCTACTGGGTGGAGATCATAGCACCCCATTCGGGTTATACAAAGCCTTAGCCGAACGGTACGATGCCTTCGGTATTCTGCAAATTGATGCTCATTGTGATCTTAAAAAAGCTTATGAAGGATTTGAATATTCCCATGCCAGCATCATGTACAATACCCTCAAAGAAATACCTCAGGTAAAAAACATTTTACAGATAGGCGTGCGCGATATAAGCCAAGATGAGTGGGAATACATACAAGAACATCCGGATCGTATCGGCGTTTACTTCGATCAAAATATTAAGGAAAGGATGTTTGCCGGTGATACCTTTAAAAATATCGCCGGAGAAATTATAGACCGCCTGCCGCAGAATGTACATATCAGCTTCGACATAGACGGTCTAGATCCCAAACTTTGTCCGGATACAGGCACTCCCGTTCCGGGTGGCTTTGAACTGGATCAGATATTTTATATTTTTCATGAAATCTTGAAAAGTGGACGCCGAATTATCAGCTTCGACTTGGTAGAAGTAGGTGTTGGCGAAACTGAATGGAATGCCAACGTAGGCGCCCGTGCTTTATTCAAACTTTGTAATGTGCTGGCAAGCAGTAATAGCTAAAGAATGTATCAATTTATCATACCCAATAAGAAGCAACAGATTTATTTTGTTTTTGCTGTAGGCATTATCCTGCTTAACATTATCGGAGCGGCGGTGTACAATTTTACCATCGGCGCAGATGCTACCAACGCCTGGGTGTTTGCAGTAGCCTGTATTGTCATCTTTAGTATCGTCCTTTATTTTTTCTCGGCACCAAGGCGATATCGCTTTGCTGGAACTTTGATACTGGTATTCGGTATTTTTTGGATGAGCCGTACTTTTTATCAGCTGTTTTTTGTGAATCTATTACTTTGGGGGCTGTACACAGTTGCGCGTCGAAATTTAGTGGTGACCGTATCGGAAAAACATATTTCTTATCCTTCCTTTCCGGTTAAAATGATTCAGTGGAATATGATAAACAATGTGGTGCTAAAAGATGATATCCTCACCATCGATTTAAAAAATAATAAAATCTATCAACATCTCATTGAATATCTCGACGGAGAAACAGATGAAGCAGAATTTAACGACTTTTGCAGAAAACAGTTGCAATACAGCCACTCTCAAGGCAGTTAAAATAAAATAGCACATGTCACTTCCATCATCACCATATCTTTTATATTCCGACGGGAAAGGAAATATTTTCGAAGACCGCAGTTTGTATGTAACCGGTCGCACTGGTTGGGACGCCGTACCTATCCCCAATGACGAATGGATTGAACTACCCGATGGCGGTTGTTTGTACGAACTTCCCGGGCGCAGGGGTATTGGTATCGATGTGAAAACCGGAGAAATGCGCCTTTGTGAAAAAGGCTGGGCTGTGGCAGCTTTTATTCCTCCCGCTCATACGGGATTTTACCTCTCGGCTTACGAAACGGAACCCGGTGCACCTACCCTCCCTCTGTTCTGCTATACTGCTGTGGGTTGGTATAATGAAAAATTTTATGTACCTGCGGTAAGAATTGAGCAGGATATAAGGCAGGAATGTGCCGGTTTTGATGCTGGCAAAGTAAAGCAGGGCGTGGAATATCTTACTAAAGCTTATCCGCATAATCGTTTGGTTAAGCACCTGGCGGAGAATTGCGCACTCACTTATCATTGCCCTGCAGCACGCAATTATTTTATGGGCCGATGGGAATGTCCGGTACCGGCTTCTCCCGCCTGCAATGCCAACTGTATTGGCTGTATTTCCCTACAACCCGACGAAGAACCCATCGTTTCCACACAGGACCGTCTGCAATTCAAACCCTCGGTGGAAGAGATTGTAGAATTTACCGTTCCGCATCTGGAAACAGCCCCCTATCCTCTTATCAGCTTTGGACAAGGATGCGAAGGAGAGCCACTGTTGATGTGGGAAACCATCGAGAAAGCCATTATCGAAATTAGAAAGCATACCGATAAAGGCTCTATCAATATTAATACAAACGGCTCCCGCCCCGATGCCGTAAAGCGGCTCTGCGAGGCTGGACTCAACTCTATTCGTGTAAGTACCAACAGTGCCCGCCGCGAAATCTATATGCCCTATTACCGCCCCAATAATTACGATTTTGAAGATATTATCGAGAGTCTGAAAATCGTAAGCAGCTACGGAGGGTGGACATCCATTAACTACTTTGTATTTCCGGGCATGACAGACAGTGTAGCGGAGTATGAAGCATTGCGCAAACTCATCAGAGAAACCGATCTAAAAATGATTCAGTGGCGCAACTTTAATATAGATCCCGACTGGTATCTGGGAAAGATAGGTGTTACCGATACTGGAGACTGTATGGGCATGAGCGTATTACTGCAGGAAATCAGAAAAGAGTTTCCCAACCTCAAATATGGATATTATAACCCACCCATGGAGCGGATTAAAGGGAACTACGAGGTAGACTTTGCACATTAACCTCAACCTAATATGAAACGATTCACATTTTTATTCCTAACAATATGCCTCGCTATTGTTGCCAGCCATTGTTCGTCGCAATCAAAAATGATGAGGGCATCTTCAGCTTCGGGACAGGAGTTGCTCCAGGCTATCAATGCCGTTAGAGCCAAAGGTTGCAACTGTGGCAACACATACATGCCTCCTGTAAAAGCGCTTCAATGGAATGCCAAACTGGAAGTCGCCGCCCAAAACCACAGCAATTATATGCACCGCAGAAAATTGCTAACGCATAGTGGCCCCCATAATACAACGCCCGCCGATAGGGTTAAAGCTGCAGGCTACCCATGGAGTTACGTAGCTGAGAATATCGCATTAGGACAGCCCTCGGTAAAAGAAGTTATGAATAGTTGGTTGCAAAGTGTGGAGCACTGTAAAAATATTATGAGCAATAAGGCAACAGAAATGGGCGCCGCCCTAAAAGGCGAATTTTGGACTGCCGTGTTTGCCGCGCCCATGTAACAGTTATTTTTTAAATAAGCCTTTATACGCTATCCCCAAGCCGGGGGCATTACTGTATATAATCTTTCCATTGTCGTACTCGATACCTGTAGCCAGATCTTCCTCCAACAACAAGGGGCCATCCATATCCACATGATCGATGAAAGGCAAAAGATGCGCAATAGCTGCAGAGCCGATAGTGCTCTCGTTCATCGAGCCTACCATCACATTCAGATTGAGTTTGCGGGCATTTTTAATCATGCGCAAAGCAGGCGTAATACCACTACATTTGGTGAGCTTTATATTGATGCCATGAAAATGCCCCACGCATTTTTCTACATCATTTTCAAATACACAGCTTTCATCGGCATATAAGGGCAATGAGGATTCCTGATACAATACTTTCATTCCTTCCCAATTATCTTTAGCTAGTGGCTGCTCCACAAACTCTACACCCAATTCTTTCAGCTGAGGAATCAACTTAAGTGCCGTGTCCAAGTCCCATCCGGCATTGGCGTCTACGCGAATCACGGCATCCGTTTTTTCTCTGATGGCTTTTACAATGGCAATATCATATGCCGTTCCTACTTTAATTTTATAAATCGGCCAGGGCTTTTCTTCCACCTTCGCCAGCATTTTTTCCACCGTATCTATACCAATGGTATAATCCGTTATGGGATTATCAGCGGGATCACCTTTCCAAATCTGGTAAAGCGGTCTACCCGACATTTTGCCGAATATATCCCAGGCCGCTATGTCTAGCGCACATACCAAAAACGGATTTTGAGGTAACAGATGATGCAGAAAATGCCAGAAACGCTCGGGATCAGTAAAAGCAAACCTCTCAATCATACTACGCTTAGCTTCCAGATCGGCGATCATATCATCCACCGTAATATTATAATACGTAATAGCGGGCGCTTCCCCATAGCCTTTGATACCGAAATGTTCCAGCTCAACCACCAATGTGGGTTGATGTGTTTTGGTACCTTTAGAAATAGTAAAAGGATGACGGAATTTTAAATTGAACGGATGGTAATTTATCTTCACTGTTTTAGGAACTAATAGGTTAAAGGAATGTTCGCAAAGATAACCTGCTTTTGCCTCACAATCCGCAAAAGGCTGTTGTTTTTCATTATGCTCAACCTTTGAAGGGAACTGCCGTTTTTCCAATGAAAAATCACAGAATTGTAAAACCTCTCTTTTGCTAGTGTAAAACGCTTATACCTGCAACAAAATGCAGGAGGATGTGTTGGTATTTTAACCAGCTTTAACGTATTTCATTTATACTTTTTAGTATAAATAACTTACTTTTGCAACATGAATACAGATACAGAACAATTATCAAGTACACAGGCAGCGGAAACAGACTTAGACCCCATAGAAATTCACGTCAATAGCGAGTATAAATACGGGTTTGTAACCAATATTGAAATAGAATCTGCTCCCAAAGGACTTAATGAAGACATTGTGCGGTTCATTTCACAAAAAAAGAATGAACCGGAATGGATGCTGGAATGGCGACTGAAAGCATTCGCACAGTGGCAGAAAATGCAGGAGCCGCATTGGGCAAACCTGAAATACCCTCCTATCGACTATCAGGATATTATATACTATGCTGCCCCTAAACAAAAAACCAAGCCCAAAAGCCTAGACGAAGTAGATCCCGAATTGCTAAAAACTTTTGAAAAACTGGGTATCTCCCTGGAAGAACAAAAACGCCTTACAGGTGTGGCCGTGGATGCCGTAATAGATAGTGTGTCTATAGGAACCTCTTTCAAGGAGCAGTTGGCAGAACTGGGCATTATATTCTGTTCTATCAGTGAAGCAATTCAAGAACATCCAGATCTGGTACGCCAATACTTGGGTAGCGTAGTGCCGGTAACCGATAACTATTTTGCCGCACTAAACTCCGCCGTATTCAGTGATGGTTCTTTCTGCTATATCCCTAAAGGCGTACGTTGCCCAATGGAGTTATCCACTTACTTTAGGATTAATGCCGAAAATACCGGCCAGTTCGAGCGCACACTCATCGTAGCCGATGAAGGCGCTTACGTAAGTTATCTCGAGGGATGTACAGCTCCAATAAGAGATGAAAATCAATTGCATGCAGCAGTTGTTGAAATTGTTGCTTTAGATAATGCCGAAGTAAAGTACTCCACCGTACAAAACTGGTATCCCGGAGATAAAGATGGTAAAGGAGGTATTTACAACTTCGTAACCAAACGTGGTATTTGTAAAGGTATCAACTCTAAAATTAGTTGGACTCAGGTGGAAACCGGTTCATCTATTACTTGGAAATATCCTAGTGTAATACTGCAGGGTGACAATTCTATTGGAGAATTTTATTCTGTAGCAGTGACCAACAATTACCAGCAAGCTGATACCGGAACCAAGATGATTCACCTCGGGAAAAATACGAAGAGTCGCATTGTAAGTAAGGGAATATCAGCAGGTTATAGTAATAACAGCTATCGAGGTTTGGTACGCGTGGGGAAAAATGCTACTAATGCACGCAACTTCTCTCAGTGCGATTCCCTGCTATTGGGCGATAAATGTGGTGCACACACATTCCCCTACATCGAGGTGAAAAACAACACCGGCATTGTTGAACACGAAGCCACTACTTCCAAAATTGGGGAAGATCAAATCTTCTACTGTAATCAGCGCGGTATCGATACCGAAAAAGCTGTCGCCCTTATTGTAAATGGTTTCGCTAAGGAAGTAATGAACCAATTGCCGATGGAGTTTGCGGTTGAAGCTCAAAAACTATTGGCTGTCAGCCTAGAAGGAAGCGTTGGGTAAAAATTAACTTGATATAAAATTCATAAAGTTTAAAATCAGATAATACTAGATAATATGTTGACAATAAAAGATCTGCGCGCAGGCATCGAAGGAAAAGAGATATTAAAAGGCATTAATTTACAAATAAACCCCGGCGAAGTACATGCGATCATGGGACCCAACGGTTCCGGAAAGAGCACCTTAGCTTCTGTACTTGCCGGAAAGGAAGATTACGAAGTAACAGGCGGCTCGGTAGAATTTATGGGTAAAAACCTATTAGAGCTCTCTCCTGAGGAAAGAGCAGGTGAAGGCCTCTTCTTGAGCTTTCAATATCCTATTGAAATTCCGGGACTTAGCACAACCAACTTCATGAAAACTGCAGTTAATGAAATTCGTAAATATCGCGGTCAGGAAGAGCTAGATGCAGTATCTTTTCTAAAGATGATGAAGGAGAAAATGGCGCTAGTGGAGATTGATCAGGCCATGCTAAGTCGTTCTCTTAATGAAGGTTTCTCGGGTGGAGAAAAGAAGCGTAATGAAATTTTCCAGATGGCTATGCTGGAGCCGAAGCTGGCTATATTGGATGAGACCGACTCAGGTTTGGATATCGATGCTATCCGCATCGTAGCAAATGGTGTAAATAAATTGCGCAATTCGGAAAATGCGGTGCTATGTGTGACGCACTATCAACGCTTGCTGAACTATATCGTTCCAGATTACGTTCACGTGTTATATAATGGTCGTATCGTAAAATCGGGCACCAAGGAATTGGCACTAGAGCTGGAGGAAAAAGGATACGATTTCATTAAAACAATGGCAGTTTAATTTGAGTTATTACATGCAAATTAACTCATTTTCAATTTATCAGATTAAATTAAATGGATACTATAACATATTTTAAAAAGCGTTTTGAAGAATTGCAAGCCCATCCGGTAGATGGACATATCAAGTCCATGCGGGATTCGGCATTTGCAGAATTTTCCCAAACAGGGATACCTACCGTAAAGCACGAAGAGTGGAAATACACCCGCATTAACGATTTTTTCAGCAAGGATTATCATTTTTCTACCGATATAAAAGAACAGCAGTTAACTGCGCAGGACTTAGCTCCTTTTCAGATTCCTGGGCATGAGGATGCTAATTTGGTGGTATTCGTAAACGGGCATTTTAATAGAGAGTTATCCCATACACGTTCTGAAGAACTGGAAATTTTGTCTTTACAGGAAGCTGCAGGTCATGAAAAGTATGCTTCCATCGTAAAGGAGCATCTGGGCCATAGTGCAGATTATCATAGAGACGGCGTCAATGCTTTAAACACTGCATTTATTCAGGAAGGTGTGTTTGTACACGTGTTTAGAAGCAAGGAAGCTAGTCACCCCATATATTTATACAATGTTACGGATGCCCGTCGGGGAAACATCTTTGCGCAACCACGTTGCTTGATTCATGTAGCAGAAAACGCCAAAGTGCAGATTGTAGAAACTTATATTACACTGGGGGCGGATGAAAGTTTTACCAACCAGGTAATTGAGGTTGCGGTGGAGCAGGATGCCATCTTCGATCTATACAAAATCCAGAACGATGCTCCCAACTCCAAGCTGGTAAGCACTACTCACGTACATCAGACCGGTAAAAGCATAGCCAATGTGGTGACCGTGTCCCTCAATGGCGGTTTGATCAGAAACAACTTGAATATGGTGATGTCAGCCGAGTATTGCGAAGCCAATCTTTTTGGCTTATATCTGGGCGACCAACATTCCCATATGGACAACCATACGGTGGTAGACAACCGTAAACCCAACTGTCTGAGCAACGAACTATACAAGGGGGTCTTGAACGGAAATGCTACCGGCGTTTTCAACGGAAAGATTTTTGTACGTCAGGACGCACAAAAAACCAACGCTTATCAGAGCAACCGTAATATTTTGCTTTCTGATAACGCTAGTGTGAACACCAAGCCGCAGTTGGAAATCTTTGCAGATGACGTAAAATGTTCGCACGGCTGTACCGTTGGCCGTCTGGATGAGGAAGCGTTGTTCTATATGCGTTCTCGTGGTATCAGCGAGAAAGCAGCCACAGCCCTCCTCTTACACGGTTTTGCTCAAGATATACTAGAGAAAATTCAGCACGTTACCACCCGCGAATTTGTAGAGCAGCTGGTGGCTGACAAGCTGCATTTATAATCGAGAGTGCTACTAATGAGAGGAAGACGGAGGAATAATATCAATAATAACCTTTAAAATATTGTCTTCTTAAACCCTTTAGCCCGACGGCAAAAAGAAGACGTACGAATGAGGGGTTTGTTATGCAAACAGCAACTTTAAATACCAATAAGGCCTTTGACGTGCATTCCGTACGAAAGGACTTCCCCATTTTGAACCGGGAAGTGAAAGGCCATCGCCTGATATATTTTGATAACGCTGCGACTTCTCAAAAGCCTCAGTCGGTTATTGATGCATTGGTACATTATTATACACAGTATAATGCCAATGTACACCGTGGCATTCATTCCCTGGCGGAGGAAGCTACTGCTGCTTTTGAAGCCACCCGCGATGCGGTTAAGCACTTTATCAATGCTGCCGCACGGGAAGAAATCATTTATACGCGGGGTACTACCGAAAGTATTAATCTGGTAGCTTACAGCTGGGGACGTCAGCATCTTGCGCAAGGAGATGAAGTGATTGTCTCGGGTATGGAGCACCATTCCGACATCGTTCCATGGCAGATAGTATGTGAAGAAAAAGGCGCTCAACTCAAAGTGATCCCGGTGAACGAACAAGGAGAACTAGAGCTGGAGGAATATAGAAAACTTCTCAGTTCACGTACCAAATTGGTGGCTGTAAACCATGTATCCAATGCGTTGGGAACGGTAAACCCCATTCAAGAAATTATACAATTGGCCCATGCGCAAGGAGCTCTTGTGCTCATCGATGGCGCACAGAGCGCTATGCACCTCGATGTTGATGTGCAGGCATTGGATTGCGACTTTTTAGCTTTCTCCGCACACAAAATGCTAGGGCCAACCGGTATGGGTATCTTATATGGCAAGAAACATCTTTTGGAGTCTATGCCAGTATTTATGGGGGGTGGCGAAATGATTAAGGAGGTAACCTTTGAGAAGACCACCTACAACGAGCTCCCCTATAAGTTCGAGGCAGGTACGCCTAATATTGCCGATGCCATTGCCTTCAAGCCGGCTATTGAATATATCAATACAATCGGTAAGGAAAATATCCGCAAACAAGAAGACCTGTTGTTGCAGCACGCCACACAGCGCCTAAAAGAAATTGAGGGACTAAGAATCATCGGCGATAATGACCATAAAGTAAGCGTGGTGTCTTTTGTGATTGATGGGGTGCATCCTCAGGATGTGGGTATTTTGCTGGACAATAAAGGTATTGCTGTACGCACGGGGCATCACTGTGTGGAGCCGCTGATGCAGCGTTTTTGTATCCCCGGAACCATTCGAGCCTCTTTTGCGTTCTATAATACAGTAGAAGAAATAGATTTAATGGTTGAAGCTTTGCAGAAAGCCGTTAAAATATTAAGGTAATCCAAGGGAAGCTGCTGTTGATGGCAGCTCTCGAAAATAACAGACGAATGACCGAAACGCAATCTATCGAACAAATAGAAGCCGAAATCGTAGACGAGTTTTCGCTTTTTGAGAACTGGGACGATAAGTATGAATATATCATCGACCTAGGTAAAAAACTACCCCCGCTGGCAGAGGAGCATAAGAAAGATGAAAATAAAGTAAAGGGATGTCAGTCTACTGTATGGTTGGTGGCCGATTACAAAGATGGTAAAATATTTTATCAGGCCGATAGCGATGCGATCATTGTAAAAGGGCTTATATCTATGCTGATAAGAGTGCTGAGTGGCCACACCCCCGACGAAATCCTGAATGCTAAGATGGATTTTATCAATAAAATAGGAATGACGAGCCATCTGGCTCAAACCCGTTCCAATGGATTACTGGCCATGGTAAAACAAATGAAGAATTATGCTTTGGCATTTAAAGCCTTGAACCAGTAACCATCATTCATAACCTAAAGAAAATGACTGAAGCCGAAATACGAGAAAAAATCATTGAAACACTCAAGGGTATATACGATCCCGAGCTGCCCGTAAATATTTACGACCTGGGATTGATATATAAAATTGAAATCAATGACGATCATAACGTTTTTATCCTCATGACGCTCACGGCTCCCGGCTGTCCGGCCGCACAAACTCTTATATTAGAAGTGGATGAAAAAGTAAGACAGCTTGAGGGGGTAAACGATGTGTTGGTCACCTTAACTTGGGATCCACCATGGGAGAAAAGCATGATGAGCGAAGCAGCTCAACTCGAACTAGGTTTTTTATAAAAAAAGCATTATGAAAATTACTGCTCAGGAAGAGTACGGATTGCGGATTCTCATACGCATCGCCTCCTGCAAAAGCGGCGAAGGTATGAGTATTCCACAACTCAGTGAAACGGAACAGCTCAGTCAGCATTACATAGCCAAACTAACCCGTCTGTTGAGGATGGCTAATTTTATCCGTAGTACCCCGGGTAATAAGGGAGGCTACGTATTGGCCCGCCCGGCATCGGAAATTATTATTAAAAATGTTTTGGAAGCGTTGGGCACCCCGCTCGACAAAGAATTTACGGATGAAACCGGTGCCGTAATGCGGTTTTGTACCAATTCGGTGGATTGTTCATCCAGGTCTCTCTGGCAAATGATTCAAATGACGGTAAATAACTTGCTGGAACGCATTACTTTACAAGATCTGGTTACTGAAAATGCCAATCGCGACACTATTTTTGATAAACTCAGTAAAGAATTTTTGGTATAAAGCAGATATTTTTATATTTGCAAATCGTAGTAACCTGTAACACAACCATTTAATTTAATAAAAAATTTTACGCATACAGGGTTACCAAATCGTGTTTTGCGTATTAATTAATAAATTATAATTTTTTAAAACAAAAAAAACAATCATGAAAAAATTATTTGCAATTGCATTAATCGCTGTATCATTTGCAGCTTGTAACAGTGGTGAATCTTCAACTGAAGCTTCTGCTGAAGCTACAGCTGACTCTTTAAGTGCTCAAGTTGAAGCTGTTGCTGATTCTGCTCAAGCTACTATTGACTCAGCTGTTGCTACAGTTGATTCTGCTGCAGCTGCTGCTGTTGATTCTGTGCAATAATTTGGCAACAAAGAAAAACTTCTTGAGAGTTAATAAAGAGCCGGTTGAAGACCGGCTTTTTTTATTGTCGAAGGATTTCACAGTATTAATCATCCACCAGCGGAATTGTCAGGAAGAAAGTAGTACCCATTCCAGCTTCGGTTGTAAAACTGATATCCCCTCCTGTTTGCTCCAAGATACCTTTGCACATCGCTAGCCCTAAGCCTGTACCTGAACTTTTAGTAGTAAAATTGGGGGTAAAGATTTTCTGTTTCATTTCCTCACTTATGCCTACCCCATTATCTATTACACTAATACGCACTTTGCCGTCCACTATTTCCTCCAAAATTGTAATCTGACAATTGGCATCATCGCGTTTGGCCTCATTGGCATTGGAAAACAAATTAGTGAATACCCTGTTCATTTGTGCCTTATCGGCAAAAATATTCAGTTCTCGAGGCAGCGGCTTCCATACAAAATCAATATCTGGATTTTTACTGTAAATGGTAATCAGCGACTGAATCACTTCGTGCAGGTCGAAGATTTCCTTATTGGCATGATTGATATTGGCAAACTGTGAAAAATTCGCAGCGATTTTGGACAGATAATCTATCTGCTCTACCAAGGTTTTTGATACGCTGGCTGTAAGCTGCGGTACATTAGGGCTACCACTGTCAATGGCTCTTTGAAGATATTGCAAGCTCAACTTCATTGGTGTCAGTGGGTTTTTAATTTCATGCGCCACTTGGCGGGCCATTTCACGCCAAGCTTCCTGTCTTTCGGATTTGGCCAACGCGTCCGCATTTTCTCTAAGTTTTACCACCATTCTATTATATTCCGTAACCAGGCCCCCTATCTCATCATTTTTATTCCACACAATCATTTCATTGTTTTTGGACAGATTGAGCTGCATGATTTTTTCCTTAATTAGTGCGAACGAACGCGTAATACGGTTGGCAATTAACAGTGCCATCAAACCGGTGATCAGGAAGATAAAGGCATTTAGATTAATAAGGGTTACCAGAAAGCGGGACATCTCATGGTTGAATACTTGTTGCGAAGTAAAATAAGGGATGCTGAGGTATGCGTTGAAAAAACCATCGCTGCTGCGGATGGGTGCATACATACTGGTATATTGAAGATTGGACACCTTCTCTTTTTGTGCATGCTCGATGCGTCGCATTTTGAATAAGTAGAAAAATGCTCTTGGGTCAATCTGTGTACTCAGAAAGCCCTTAGTGTAAACATCGGGCTGACTGGTAGCCAACAAACGGCCGGTAAAATCATAGATATTAGCATCCACGCCATGAATATCGGCAACGCGCTTAATAATTTCATCTAAGGGCGTTGAATTGATAGAATCCTGCCTAATTCTCTGCTCATAAATAAGACTTCCCAACTCCCGATGCGATTGTAGCTCATTCAGCATGATGCTCATGGTTTGACTCAGTCGCTCTTCATTGGAATACTCAAACCGCTTGGTATAAAACGAAATGGTTGCAACACCAATTACCACAAACGATAGAATCGTAATAAGGATAAAGGTATTGTGAATCTGCCCTCGGATACTGGTAGAGAATTTTATACGTGACGGTAGCTTTTTATTCAATATAAAATTGAGCAGACGAGTGGTAAGTCTTATTAAAGCCAGCAATAACAAAAATGTACAAAAGATATAAGAAAACAACGTTATTGTTTCTAATGCCACCTCCTTCTTTCGAGTCATCACTATAACTTTGTCCTTGCTAGCCCTATACCATAATTCGCTATATCCGTCTTGCTCGCGCAACTCAAACTTAGCTTTGGGTATCTGCGTCTCCACTAATGTGGAAGTAAAAGGATATTTTTTAGAAGAAGCTACGAGAAGCTTGTGCGAATAGATAGCATAATTGTATACGGTAGAGTTGGAAAATTCCCAATCCCGATATTGCCTGAAAAGTTCAGGACTAAGAGATACTACAGAAAACTTTTTAGGTTGGGAAATAATGTATACAGTTCCCAACGATTTACCGCTAGAGTCGCTAATAGGTCGGTATGTGATATAGGCAAAACGGTCGTATTCCGGTTCATAAAAATAGAGATCGGGGACATCGGTAGGTCTTGACTGTCGACTCAAGATGGTATTTAATGCCTCATAGGAAATATTATCCGGATTATATAATGGTTGATTGAGGCTATCGAAAATATAAAGCTGACCATCATAATTTTTAATATATCGAATGTAATTATTAGAGAGAATGCTGTCTCTCAAATAGCAATTCTCATTTTCATCATAAAACCTATGAAAATTGCGCTGAAAAAAGTCATTGTTCAGATAAGCACTGGCAATAGCCATCAGTCGCTCTGTAGAAGGATCACTTTGTGTATCCAGTTTCTCTATATAATTTTTTCGCTGAATCAGCTCGGCCTTTTTAATTTCACTGAGCATGAGCAATGACAAACTCACCGAAAAAATAAAAATCCACACTACAATACCTGCGATGTTGAATCTTATAAAATGGTTGAGGGTTTTTTCATAGTTAAAAAGAAATGTATATAACAACAACCATAACAAGCAATATAATGATAAATGGATGCTTGCAGGAGGAACGAATAGGGCGATATACATCAATCCAACTAAAGCGATCAACAAATACAACCAATATACATTGAATGCAAAAGACGGGAACAGATAACGATAAAGAATACGTGTAAAATAATGATAGCCTAATACCAGAAACGCCAACACAAGAAATCCTACCGCAGTATAAATATTCAGACTAAAAAAATTGGTAACATCAAAAGAAATTTTGGAATCAATTATGATGCTTCGAATGACATGAATAACGACAAATGTCAGCCCCAAGAGTAAGGATATACACGCCACGCCTAATAACCAGTTATTCCTACGTATGGGTGGCAATATCTCTTTATGTTCAGTAGACCGGATACGATTCCATATAAATACACCCAACCAACAAAATAATAAGCTATTAATAAGCAAATCACCTAGGCTAGGTAACAGAAAGCCTGAAGCGAAAATTTGTGGTGAAAACAACTCCAAGCTCCCCAACTTAAATGGTTCTCGGAAAACATATAACAAGGCACGAAAGGCAAGCATGCATCCAAGAAAAATGGAAATATCACTCTTACCTCGCTTTTTTACAACTTTTAAATACAGCAAAAAATACAAGGAAAGAAATATCAAAAAGAAACTAACCAGCCTTATAACTACAACTATTAGGCTTTCGTATTCATTTGTGATCTGTCCTGCTTCTTTTAAATAAATATATGTTTTCCCTGACGCAGATTTGATGGCATACTCAGTAGGTATTTCACTGATGTCGGCGATTTTATCCAGTTTGGTGTTTAAAGGAAAAGATTGCTTAAAAAATCGCGTGTCGACGAAAAATTGAGATTTGATCAGTATTGCACAATATATATTGATGCCCGGTACTTCCGGATTGTACAATCTTTTAATGAGATAATAACCGTTGCTTAGACGAACAAATTGTTCATCATTCTTATTATCGAGTAAGCTATCCGGCAACATGGTATGTGCCGAGCTCCAGAATTTCAGATACTGAGCCTTATCCAGTAATCTGTAAACATATAAAGAATAGTACTTATCGTACAACAATTCCAAATCGGCCTGCGTCTCTTTGCCTGTTTTCAATCTTTGCAGCAGAGCCGTATCATTTAAGACAGTAGCAATATCTTTTTCCTGTACGTGCAGTTGTCTTTCAAGCTCTTTTGCACGATGTTCTACGGATACTTTATCAAAAGGGAAGAATTTCAGCGCAAATGATACAATGAACAGGGCTATCGATGCGATTAGCATGAAATAAGCCCAGAAGATACTATTTCTCTTAAACAGGTTCATTGTTTTTTTCTGCGGTCTTAATGCTGTTCCATATCGCATCCATTTCGGACAATGTCATATCGCCCAGATTCTTACCTTGACTTCGGGCGATATCCTCCATTTTTCCGAAGCGTTGTTTAAATTTTTTATTGGTGTATTCCAGTGCCGCATCTGCATCCACCTTCAAAAACCGTGCATAATTTACAATGGAAAACAAAAGATCGCCCAATTCTTCTTCCTGCTTTTTAATAGATTCCTTTTCCACTGCTTCTTTCAGCTCGTTCAATTCTTCCTGAATTTTTAGCCACACATCCTCTTTATTGTCCCACTCAAAGCCTACCTGCTTAGCTTTTTCCTGCAAACGCATGGCTTTTACCACACTGGGTAATGAGTCGGGCACTCCGCTCAATACAGATTTTTTGCCCTCTTTGAGTTTGAGCTTTTCCCAGTTTTGCTTCACGTCTTCTTCGTTGCGCACTTGCTTCAATCCTTCAGGCAGCTCATCCGGCGGATAAACATGTGGGTGGCGCACAATTAGTTTCTCACAAATACCCGTCAGTACGTCCTGAATGGTAAACTTTCCCTGCTCTGTGGCGATCTTTGAATAAAATACCATATGCAGTATGAGATCGCCCAGTTCCTCCTTGATATTATCCCAATCCTCCTCCAAAATAGCATCGGCAAGCTCGTAAGTCTCTTCTATCGTTAATTGTCTTAAAGACTGCAAGGTTTGCTTTCTGTCCCAAGGACATTTTTCCCTTAAGGTATTCATGATTTCTACGAGCCTGTCAAATTCCTGCTGCGCCATTGGTCTAAATTTATTAAATGATGATGAGTAAATCAACCTTTATTTTTGCTGAAAGAAATTGTGGAAAAAAAGCAACTGATATTTTACCGCATTTTCCCAATAGGGCCAATTATGAGCGCCCGGACGGACGATATAATCATGTTGTATATTTCGGTACAATAATGCTTCGTGCAATTTCTGATTCACTTCATAGAAGAAATCTTCCGTACCGCAATCGATGATAATCTTTAACGTTTTCGGTTCAATTAGGTGTAGCATATTGATGACGGTGTTTTGCTCCCAACGCTCAGGATACGCTGCATATTTACCTAAACGTTTAGCAATTTCCCAGTTATTAGGGAAAGGACGAAAGTCCACGCCTCCGCTCATACTTCCGGTAGCGCCAAATACATCCGGATGCTTGATGGCCAGATATAAAGCACCATGCCCACCCATGCTCAGTCCGGCGATAGCGCGACCTTTGGCACTTTTAATGGTGGAATACCGTTCATCTACCCATTGCACTAGCTCTTTCGAAATATAGGTCTCGTACTTATAGGAAGGATCAACAGGGCTGTCCCAGTACCAGCTACCAAAACCTCCATCTGCACATACAATAATCATATTGTATAAATCGGGAGCCTGCCGTACGGCTTCGGCTTTAGGCCAGTCGGCATAATTGCCGCTGTATCCGTGCAACAAATACACTACAGGATACTGTTTGTTTTTATCGTATTTATCAGGAGTAATAATTACAGCCTTGATAGTTTTGTTCATGGCTGTACTATGTGTTTCAACAGTATCCACTTTCGATGCATTAACCTGTGCAAAAGCAAAAATGGAGATAAAAAACAGTAAGGTTCTGAGCTTCATTTTTAAATGGTTTAAAGAACGAATATACATGTTGCAGCGCAAAAAATAAAGGCACAACATTTCAATGACCATAGTCATTACAGGTCTTGTAACAAAATTATTTTATTGGCGAAGGAATAAAGATAATGGCACGCGCACCTCATAGCTAGAGCCTAATGATGTCTGCTGCCAGCGTGCGGGCTTCGGCATCACTGTCAAGATACTCTTCCAATGTTGGCGATTCAATGAAGGGTATTTTACACATCACATTTTCGATAACATCGGTCATTTCCAGGAAGCCTATTCGGTTTTTAAGAAAGGCATATACCGCAATTTCGTTAGCGGCGTTCATAATACAGGGCAAATTACCGCCTTTATGTAGTGCATCTATAGCCAGCACCAAGTTTCTAAAGGTTCTATAATCCGGTTCTTCGAAGGTGAAAGTGCTGAACTTTTTGAAATCAAAACGAGGATAATTATTGGGGATACGCGCGGGGAACCCCAATGCATACTGAATAGGTAGCCGCATATCGGGAACCCCCAGCTGCGCCTTCATACTGCCGTCTTCAAACTGCACTATACTATGAATGGCACTTTGCTGATGGATGAGTACTTCTATCTGATCGGGATGTAAATTAAAAAGCCATTTGGCCTCGATCATCTCCAGACCTTTGTTCATCAATGTAGCAGAGTCAACTGATATCTTGGCCCCCATTTGCCAATTGGGATGCTGCAAAGCATGTTCTCTTTTTACATTTACCAAGAAGTTCGGCTTCCTTCCTACAAAAGGTCCTCCCGATGCAGTGAGATATATCTTTTCGATTTTATTTCGCGTTTCGCCAACAAGACATTGGAAAATGGCCGAATGTTCCGAATCCACCGGAATAATAGGCACCTGATTTTCCACTGCCATATTCATCACGATATCTCCCGCCACCACTAGGGTTTCCTTATTCGCGAGTGCAATGGCTTTTTTATTTTCGATGGCTTTCAAGGTGGGTTTTAAACCGGCAAATCCTACAATTGCCGCCAACATCATATCATAACAATCCATAGCGGCCACTTCTTCTAACGCATCTTCACCTGCAAACACCTTGATGGATGTATTAGAAAGTGCATCTTTTACTTTCGTATAATGTGTTTCATCTCCTATCACCACAATATTGGGATCAAACTCCAGCGCCTGCTCCACCAGTAATTCATGATTATTATAAGCCGTGAGAATTTCCACGGAAAACTTATCCGGATTGTCTTTGATGACTTCCAATGCCTGCTTTCCTATAGAACCCGTTGATCCGAAAATCCCTATTCGTTTTACCATTGCTTATACTAACTGTTAACTATAGCCCTGATGAATGAATTTGATTTCAATATTTAATTTTCCAAAGCCCACTGTTTAAGTACATCGGCAATTTTTCTGTCGTTACTTAAACGAGGCACTTTATTTTGTCCGCCCAATTTACCGATTGATTTCATATAATCAATGAATCCGTTTTTACGGATAGGTGTTATTCGCAACGTCTGCAAAATATGACCCGAAATTAAATCATCATAATAGATGTTCTTCTGTCGCAGATAATTGTCCACCTTCAACGCAAAGCTTTGCAAGTCTTGGGGCGGATTGGCAAATTCTATAAACCACTCATGATAACTTTTTCCCTCATCTTTACTGATATAAGGAGCAACTGTAAACTCTGTAATCTGCACATTTTCTTCCGCAGCAGCTTTCAAAATGCTGTATTCCACCTCCTCGCCTATCACATGTTCTCCAAAAGCCGAAATAAAGTGCTTGGTACGACCGGTAACAATAAGTCGATATGGTGCTGTTGATACAAATTTTACCATGTCGCCGATATCGTAGCCCCATAATCCCGCATTACTATTAATAATTAAGGCATAATTGACACCTTTTTGTACATCCTTTAGTGAAACGCGTTTGGGATTAGGTTTGCCGATTTCTTCTTCTGGAATAAACTCAAAGAAAATGCCACTATTGGTATTCAGCAGCAATCCGGGTTCGTTTTGCGAATCTTGAAAAGCAAAGAACCCTTCCGAAGCCGGGAAGGTTTCAATACCGTCCACTACCCGGCCGATGCTCTGATATAACTTTGCTTTATAAGGTTCAAAATTTACTCCTCCGTATACCATTACCGAGAAATTGGGAAAAATTTCCCCTACGGGTTTGCCTGTGCGTTTCGTTAGCTCATCGAAATACATCTGTACCCATGGTGGAATGCCGCTAATCAGGGTCATGTTCTGATGCAGTGTTTCGTCTACAATTTTATTCAGTTTGGTTTCCCAATCTTCGATACAGTTGGTTTCATATTCGGGCAACTGATTTCTGCGCAAATAGCGCGGTATGTGGTGGTTCACAATACCACTAAGGCGTCCAGTGGGGATACCACTTACCCGCTCCAGCTCAGGCGAACCACTCAGAAAAATCATTTTACCGTCGGCAAAGGCGGTATTACCGGTTTCATCCATATAGCACAATAGGGCATTGCGCGCGCCATTGATATGATTGCTGATGGAATCCTTAGTAATAGGAATATACTTAGTACCGCTGGTAGTGCCCGATGTTTTGGCAAAGTAAATAGGTCTGCCCTTCCACAGTACATTATGCTTTCCTTCCTTGATAAGATGGATGTAAGGCGAAAAAGCCTCATAATCTCTTATCGGAACAGCATCTCTAAACTCTTCATAAGTATTGATGGCATCGAAATGATGTTCTTTGCCAAAATGTGTATCTCGAGCGGTCTTAATAAGATTTTTTAGAATGGCTTGCTGATCATCTACAGCTGTAACCATTCCTTTTTTTATATTTTTGGAAACAATAGAGGCAAATGGCTTAGCTAAAAAAGATTTGATTTTCATTTATTTATCAAGTTTTCCTTATGGCTAGGGAGCCTTAAAGTTAGGCAAATATAACAGGTGTAAGTAATGAAGCAAAAATCCTTGAATAAACTTTAAGGATTTCTATTGGAAAATCAAAAATAATATATACCTTTGCGGCCTAATTTTTATACGATGATAGCAGTAATTAAGGTGGCAGGACAACAGTATAAGGTAGAAAAAGATCAAACCTTATATGTTCCCCATATCGAAGGAAAAGCAGGTGATCCAGTAAACTTGGAAGTATTGTTTGTACATGCCGATGGTAAACTTTCTGTAGGCGCTGATGTGAATGCAAAAGTAAGCGCTGAGATTGTTGACCAAGTTGCAGGCGATAAAGTTATTGCGTTCAAAACCAAAAGAAGAAAAGGTTTCCGTAAAAAGAAAGGTCACCGCACTCTTTACACTAAAATTAAAGTAACAGGTATCGCATAAACCTGTTCGGGTTGAAAACTCACAGAGTAATTTCAACAGTATTTAATGTATTCAACTTTTAAATCAATAAGAAATGGCACATAAGAAAGGCGAAGGTAGCGTAAAAAACGGTCGCGACTCAGAAAGCAAGAGATTAGGTGTTAAGGTATTTGGCGGACAACCGGTAATTGCCGGAAACATCATCGTTCGTCAACGTGGTACTGTTTACCATCCCGGAGCTAACGTTGGTATCGGAAGAGATTTCACACTCTTCGCTCTGACCGATGGTATTGTTGAATTTAAAAAAGGAAGAAAAAACAGAACTTACGTTTCTGTTGCCGAAGTTCCTCAAGCCTAAGAACGTTTTTTCGAGATTACTATATCCGAAAGTAAAGTACTTTCAAAGGGATGGCATTAGCCATCCTTTTTTATTTTAATCTCTTCAAACCCGATTCTACACTGCATTTCAGCCTACCAATGCTTTTCTTTTCTCATGTCACATAAATGCAGATGTGGATAACCTATGGAAAACTCTTGATAAGATGTGGAAAAAAAATTTGGCGATATATTAAATTTCAATAATTTTACCGACGATAATCCATTTACTAATCTATTAAATTCTAAAACAATGGCAAAAGCAGCAGCTAAAAAAGCAGCTTCCAAAAAAGCTGCAACTAAAAAAGCAGCTCCTAAAAAGGCAGCAGCTAAAAAAGCAGCTCCTAAAAAGGCAGCAGCTAAAAAAGCAGCTCCTAAAAAAGCAGCAGCTAAGAAAAAAGCAGCTCCTAAAAAAGCAGCAGCTAAGAAAAAAGCAGCTCCTAAAAAAGCAGCAGCTAAGAAAAAAGCAGCTCCTAAAAAAGCAGCAGCTAAGAAAAAAACTGCAGCTAAAAAGAAAACTGCAGCTAAGAAAAAATAGCATTTTATCTTATCGAGCTTATAAAACCTCCTCTGCGGAGGTTTTTTTTTGCCCATTAATATTTCCCTCACACCACAGCCATATTTTTTAATATTTTGCACCTATGAATAATGCAGAGATAGCCGAACACTTTTCCCTTCTGGCCAAACTGATGGACATTCACGGGGAAAACCCCTTCAAATCAAAAACCTATTCTATTGCTGCTTATCACATCGAGAAGCTGGAGTACCCCCTTGCAGAGACCGACCGAAATGCTATTGCCGGCATTAAGGGACTGGGTCCTTCGGTAGCAGCCAAAGTGACGGAGCTACTGGACACCGGTACAATGACTATCCTGCAAGAATACATCGATAACACACCCGAAGGCGTTCGCGAAATGCTCCGACTGAAAGGCCTAGGCCCTAAGAAAATTCATACGATCTGGAAGGAAATGGGCATCCAGTCGATAGGTGAGCTGGAATATGCCTGCAACGAGAACCGCCTGACACGATACAAAGGTTTTGGCGCCAAAACGCAAGCAAATGTATTGGAAGCAATACAGTTCTATCATCAGCACCTCGGTCATTTTCTGTATGCGCAGGTGGATGCGGTCTACCCCACCATTCAAAACTATCTGGAACAACTATTTGGAAAAGATAAGGTATTGGTAACGGGCGAATACCGTCGGCAACTTCTTACGCTGAAAGAACTGGAATTTGTTGTGGATGCCACCAAAGCTATTATCAAACCTAAATTTCAAACAGCTTATCCTCCCGAACTACTGGAAGACAATGAAGATTCGCTTTTATATAAACTCACCAACGGATTGAAGCTACGCTTATATTGCAATTCAACAAACATTTTTGCCAAACAGTTTTTGACTTCCTGTAGTGAAAACTTTAAAACAGCTTTTTTTACAGAACAATCGCCCGAATCTTTTGCTGCAACCCACTATACAAGCGAAGCGGAAATATTTGAAAAAGCGGGATTGCCCTATATTCCACCATATCTGAGAGAAAAAGATAGTATCATTCAATACACAAAAAACAAAGGGGTACCTACTATTATACGTGAGGAAGATATCAAGGGCATTATTCACAACCATAGTACTTGGAGTGACGGTATCAATACGATTGAAGAAATGGCGGCTGAGCTCATTAGAAACAATTTTGAATATCTGGTCATTTCCGATCACTCGAAAACGGCCGCTTATGCCAACGGATTATCGGAAGAAAGAATATTGCAGCAACATGAACAGATCGATGAATTGAACAAAAAATTCGCGCCCTTTAAAATATTCAAAAGCATTGAAAGCGATATCCTCAATGACGGTAGCTTGGATTATGCCGATGAGATACTCAGCAAGTTTGATCTGGTTATTGCATCAGTGCACAGCAATTTGTACATGAGCGAAGAGAAAGCCATGCAACGCTTGCTAAAAGCAATTGAAAATCCCTATACCACTATTTTAGGCCACCCTACGGGTAGGCTGCTACTGAGCCGAAACGGCTACCCCATCGATCATAAAAAAATCATTGATGCCTGTGCAGCGAATCATGTAGCGATCGAAATCAATGCCAATCCACATCGTCTGGATTTGGACTGGCAGTGGATTGACTACGCCATGGAAAAAGGAGTTTTGCTCTCCATCGATCCAGATGCACACTCCATCAGCGGCTTCAGCGATATTAAATACGGCGTATTGGCAGCCCAGAAAGGCGGCCTTACTGCCGAATATAATCTGAGTAGCTTTAGCCTTGAAGCATTTGAAGCCTATTTGCAAAGAATCAAAAGCTTGAAGCAAGGATAAATGGTTAATCCTTCACCAGCTGCTGTTCCAGCTCCTCCAGTGAAATGCCTTTGGTTTCAGGCATCTTGGTGAGCACCCAAATCAGTTGTAATACCATCATAAAGGTAAAGAAGGCAAATATAGGCCATGGATTGTCTTTGAATATACCGTTTTCAGCATCCAAAAATACCGGTGTGATTAAAGTGATAATTGCAGCAAATACCCAGTGTATGCTGGAACCAAAAGCCTGTCCAGCCGCACGCACTTGATTGGGAAAGATTTCAGAAATGAATACCCATATTACAGCACCTTGCCCTATCGCATGTGATGCAATGAACAACATTAAAAATACTAATAGAAAAACGGCACCAGCTCCCGCATAAAACGCCCAAGCTACGATGGCCAGACTGATGATATAACCAACGGAACCTGCTATAAGCAAGGTTTTGCGCCCTGCTCGGTCAATAAAATAAAGGCCAACAAAAGTGAAAATAAGATTGGTAAGACCGATTAAAATAGAATTACCAAGAGAATCTTTTGCAGCCAGCCCTGCACGTTCCAGTATTTCAGGGGCATAGTACAAAATAAAATTGATTCCACTCCATTGATTGAAAAAAGCAATAAAAAAAGCCAGCCATAATATCTTTTTGTAACGTGAAGCAAAGAGGCCCGCCCCCTTTGCCTGCGGCTCTTCCTTCTGTCCGGCTTTCTCAATGAGGTTGATTTCCTTTTCAGGATCTTCTACTCCAAGTTGCAACATCACGGTTTTAGCTTTCTCCCTATCATTTTGAACTGATAGTAACCAACGCGGACTTTCAGGGATGCTAAATACCATGATGGTATAAATTACCGAAGGAATAACCATAACACCCAACATCCAGCGCCAATCATTGGCACCGTCCACACCCTGCAAACAGTAATTAGATAGAAACGCAATCAAAATACCGAAAACGATATTGAACTGGTACATCGCTCCCAGTCGTCCACGTGTTTTGGGAGTAGAAATCTCAGAAATATAAGTAGGCGCTACCACCGATGAAACCCCAATGCCTACCCCTCCTATAAACCTGAAAAAGGAAAAGGTATAAGGGTCCTGCGCCAAAGCAGTCCCTAAAGCCGATAGCGTAAACAGTATGCCTATCCATAACAATACTTTCTTTCTTCCATAACGCTGAGTGGGAATGCCACCAAACAGAGCCCCTATTACAGTACCCCACAAAGCCATAGACATAATAAAGAACCCATGAAACCATGGCGAAGTGTGCCAAAGCTCCTTAATAGGCAGGTTAGCACCAGAAATTACTACTGTATCAAATCCGAAAATAAAGCCGGCCAGTGCGGCAATCAATGACAGACCCAAAATGTTTCTGCTGCGCTGTGTGGACGCATGCACGGTGGACTGGGGTGAGGTTTGCATAAATAAAAATTGGTTTACAATCGTTATAAAATCTATTTACAATACCTGACAAGCTGATCAGAACGATGCGGTAAATTACTTTGTTTTCCAAAAATCGCCTCATACAAAAACGATTTCGTATACAACAGCTCTAAACCGCTATATTTTAACCACCCAAAATCCGTCATTCACCGACCCTTTCCCTAGTGTTCGCCAGATTCCTATTGACAGGGGGCATCTGTACATGCTATGTTTGCATTGTAATCAATCACTAAAACATAAAAACACAATACAATGAAAAAACTGATTTTCTCCGCCGTTTTTGCCATCTCATTTGCAATGAGTGCCTTTGCCATAAATCCCAACAATGTTGATGACAAAGTATTGAAATCTTTTAATGAAACCTTTGCAGGAGCCACTCAGGTTAGCTGGACTCAGGTTGCCAACCACTATGAAGCCTTTTTCATCTCAGGTGATGTTAAAACCCGAGCATTACTAGATCATAAAGGTCGCATTTTGCAAACCATCCGTTATTACGGTAAGGAACTGCTTCCTGCAAGTGTAGCTGATGCTGTTACCGAAAATTACAAGAATAAAGAAATTTTTGCGGTAACTGAAGTTCAAAATAAATACGGTACTAACTACCGCATCGTTCTGAAAGATCAAAAACAATACCTGCACCTTAATGCCAACAGCAAGGGTGATATTGAAGTAGCAAAAGTTTTCAACAGAGGTGATCAATAATATATAACACGTTCCGCATTCCCCGGCTAATGCTTTGGCATTAGCCTTTTTTGTTGTACGAAACAACCAAATGATAAGTATCTTTGTTAAATAAATGATGTTTAGACATTGATTTATACAAGCTATAGTAAGGATAGTTAAATTTGATTTTGTTTACACCAATGCATACACTTAGTACCCTAAAGGCTTTTACTGACACGCTCCCCATCCAAAGCAAACGGATGCCGGTATTATTTACCTCTCACGGAAATCCGATGGATATTCCGCTTTCAAAGGAAGAGCGCCCTTTTTGGGAGCGGCTATTTGAACTGGGCAATTACCTTAAACAGCATTACGACGTAAAGGCGGCGCTGATCATTTCAGCGCATTGGTGTACGCGTGGTACGTACGTAAACATATCGCAGGAGCAAAAGCAGATATTCGATTACTATGGTTTTCCAGAGCATTATTATCAGGTATACTACCATGCACACGGGGCTCCTGATGTGGCCAAAGAAGTTAAAAAGGTAGCTCCCATTGTGCAGGAAACTACCGAATGGGGGCTTGATCATGGTGCCTGGCCTATGCTGATGCACCTATTTCCCGAAGGAGATGTGCCGGTATTTCAAATGAGCATTGATTACTATGCCCCACCCTCCTACCATTATGAACTGGGTAGGCAGCTAAAACCTCTGCGCGAAAAAGGTGTACTAATCATCGGCAGTGGTGCTCTCATCCACAACCTACCGCTTGCCAGCCGAAAGTTATTTACGAACGACATGACGCCTTACGGATGGGAAGCCGAATACGATGCCTGGATTAAAAAGCAGATTGACGAACGCAACTTTGAAAACATCATTCATTACGAAAACAGTCACCAATTAGGAAAACTAGCCGCTCCCACTCCAGATCACTTTGTACCCGTACTTTACAGCTTAGGGCTCACCGACTCCAAAGATGCGATCCGCTACTTTTACGAAGGCGAACCCTCCCTTCCTGCTTTTAGTGAGAGGAGTTTTGTGGTGGAGTGATGCGTATGCATCTTATAATCCTCTATTCCATTGGAAGAATTTAGTTACAAGGAGAAACCTTACCACAATAAGACACTTGAAGATCACCTCGGTTTGGCCGCACACGAAGAAATGTATAGCCTTTTAAATGCATATTGGAAGGAAGAATAAGAAAACTATCAAAGCTATGCACAACACAACAGTCTCCACTATCTCTCATCCAAGATTTAGATTATAAATTTATATAACAGCCCCTCTTATTTTTAATAGCAAAATTACAACTCAATACCGGAGCTGGAGCTCTGTGTGTGGGGGAACTCCGTTCGAGCCTCTCCCACTTTCGGAGTCGGAAAACTTTACAGCCTCAGAAAAATTGTACAGCAAATTAATTTTGATGAGCCCGAAGTTTGTTGGCCAAATCCAAGCGTAACAATCAGGACCATCATAGTATAAAGAACTTTCCAAATAGGGTTAAAAAAATCTACATGCACAATCAGATAAAACTAAGATATCTCACAATCTGGTATGAATATGGTTTTAGATCAATGCGAAAATGCAAGTAAACCCCTATCTGAAACACAAAAAAAGAGATGCAAATAGCATCTCATCTACTAATATAATATTATGAAGTCGAGACCTTGAAAACTTCTTAAGCTTCGGATTAAATTTAACCATCTCCTACTAAATACACCATGTCCATTTCCCTCAGATTAGATGGATTGCTCATCACCTATATCCATTTCATTGATTCTCGAAAGCCATAAAAAGAAGATGAAGAAGGTGAGACGAAGATCCCACCTTCAGGGAATTCTTAAGATTTAATAAAGTCTAAAATAGACTTGTTAATGATATCTGCATTTACGGTAAGCATTCCGTGTGACAATCCCGGGTATATGATTATTTTACCTTTTTGTAGTAACTCTATCGAACGCAGAGCAGTGGCCTCATAAGGAACAATCTGATCATCATCACCGTGTAATACTAAAACAGGCACATCTACAGTTTTCAAATCTTCGGTAAAATCAGTCTCAGAAAAAGCTTTTACACTATCGTATTGTGCTTTTACGCCTCCCATCATTCCTTGTCTCCACCAATTATCTCTCAATCCTTCGATCAGTTTGGCACCATCCCGATTGAATCCGTAAAACGGAATTGGCAATTCTTTGAAAAATTGATAGCGATTGTTTTTAGTATTATTACGGATATCATCTAAAACCTCAATGGGAACTCCCTTGGGGTTGTTTTCGTTTTTAATCATATAAGGAGTTACAGCCCCGATCAATACCACTTTAGACACTCTTCCTTTTCCGTATTTAGCCGCATACCTGATAGCTTCTCCCCCTCCAGTGGAGTGTCCCACGTGAATAGTGTTTTTCAAATCCAAATGCTCCACTAACTCATTCACGTCAGAAGCAAATGTATCCATATCATTTCCTACTGCAGTTTGAGTGGAACGACCATGCCCCCTACGGTCGTGTGCTATAACACGATATCCTCGTTCAAGGAAATACATAATCTGTGCATCCCAATCATCAGATGACAAAGGCCAACCGTGATGAAAGAAAATTGGTTGTCCTGATCCAAAATCTTTATAAAAGATTTCTGTTCCGTCTTTAAGTGTTAATGTTTTCATAATGAAGTAATTTTAGTTGTTAGCAAATTTTCTAACACAAAGTTGGTATGTAAACGAGGGCTGTTCAATGGACGGATTTCGCTATAAATTGTATTTTTTTCCCTTTACCAGAGTTCGAAGAGTAAAAAAGAATTGATAAGCCTTAGCCAACACACCAATTATATTATAGTATCGGATTCTACAGATAGCAAAATCAGTAAGATAGGATGGGTACGTAACTCGTTATAAGTATAGCCTCTGATATTTTCCAATTAATAATTCTACTTTTCGATGCTTCTAAAGCGTTAATTGTGTATAGAAGCAGTATGCTTATAAAAGCCTACAAAATATAAAAAAAGAAAATAAAATCTTAAACCAGTTTAATATTTTCCCGAAACTCATCTAATATTTTTGATCCCTAAAATCGCTTCTAAATATGGGCATTACAAAATGAGACTTAGAATCTTTTATCATGACCTCTTGATGGCATTTATATATGACTGAGAAGATAGTTATCTTTTTATATAGCATTCACAATTGATCTTTTCATTAGTGAATGTATTGTTCTTTTGCAAAATATAAAAAGAAATTGTATGCGTAAAAGAATTTATATAAGCATTCTTATATTTTTTTGTTGTTGCTACTCCTTCCAAAACATTATCCTTGCTCAAAGCATAAGCGGCCTTCATGAAGCTATTAAGAAAGGAGATTCTTTGCATGTAGAAAGAATAATTGAAAAAGATAATCGTGCAGTGTTTCTACTGGATTCCATTACCGGAGCTACGCCGCTTCACTATGCGGTACAGGGAGGCAATGTCCACATCGTTCAAAAACTTGTAGAAGCAGGAGCTCTTTACAATCAGCCTTCGGGTTTACATGGAATGACACCTCTCATGGTAGCAGTTTGGCACCAAAATATAGATATCGTTAGGTATCTACTAACAATACCAGACATTTACTTAGATGCGCAATCAGCAGATGGTAGAAATGTTTTTGATATGCTAGGGAAAGAAAACAAAAATGATAATTCCGTTATCGAAAGTCCTCTCAGTGAAATCGAAAAATTATTGAAGGAAGCCAAGAATCGTCAAATTATTGATAAACACAGCAAACAAATGATTCATATAATTATTGATAGCACACTGGAGGATTCCATAAAGGCAACTAAAGTGGCTTCACTTTTGTTGAAAGGAGCAGATGTTAATTATGTTTATCCATGTGGACACGGGCCTAACAGTCGACATACCCCCTTATTAATCGCTGCCCGAGATGGGCATACCAAAACAGTAAAAGTATTATTGGATGCAGGAGCAGATATGACGATAACTTGCGGATTGATGAAGGCTACTCCAGCACACAAAGCTGCTTATATGGGTAATAACCAAGTGATGAGGTTATTAGTAGATCATCCCGATTTTAAGAAAATCATAGATCAACAAGGTCCTTTTAACGGCTACACGGCCTTACACGATGCCGTTTGGCAAGGGCATACGGACATCGTAAAGATTTTACTGGATGCCGGAGCTGCTATAGATTTAAAAGGCTGGGATGGGCTCACAGCTTATGAATTAGCAGAAAAATATAATAGAACAGAAATTATAAACCTTTTTGAAAACTATGGCAAATAATCATCCTAAGACAATTTTTATTACAGGCGGAACATCAGGAATTGGACTTGCTACCGCAAAAAAATTCTTCGAAGAAGGTTATCAAGTAATTCTTACCGGCAGTAATGAAAAAAAACTACAAAAAGTCATTGAAGAATATCCCTCTTTTCAAGCCTTTATATCAGACGCATCTAAAACCGAAGATATAAATAATCTATACTCAAAAGTAAATGCCTATACAACAGGACTAAATACACTTTTTGTAAATGCAGGTATAGGTATGTTTAAAAGATTCGATGAAATTAGCTATGAGGACTTTGATAAATTAATTGCCATTAATTATAAAGCAGTTTTCTTCACTATACAAAAGTTGCTCCCACTCATGCAAATAGGCAGTAGTATAATTATTAACGCCTCATGGACACATTTGAGAGGACTTCCCACTGCGGCATTATACGCATCTTCCAAAGCTGCTATTGCTTATTTGGCCAAAGTATTGGCACTGGAATTAGCGCCTCGCAAAATACGCGTTAATACGATTAGTCCGGGGTATACCAATACCGATCAGTTTAATGAATCGCATATAAGTCCCGAGCGTTATAAAGCTACAATAGCAAAAGTCCCTATCGGTCGATTTGCTCACTCTTCTGAAATTGCTAATACAGTTTTTTTTCTTGCTTCTGATATGGCATCCTATATAAATGGACAGGAACTAGTTGTTGATGGAGGACTAACAGCTGTTCATTTTGATGAATAATTTTACAAAAGAAATTGAAACTATGATCAATTCCCAATGTCAATGGGAGGATTGTCATTAACTATCAATTGTCCACTATCGAACAGCCTAATAATTGCACTAAGGCTAATAAGTTTAGGTAAATCGACTTTAGATGAACCCATTTACAAATATTGGATAGATCCTGATATTGCTATCTGCCCCCTGACATAGAAAATTAACTACAAGATTAATACTAAGTCTTTAAACTGGATTTCCCAATTGGCGCTGGATGACAGCAACTAAAAAACTATCCTTTATGCTTGCTTCAGAAACCCAATATAAATATCGGGAGAAGGTATGGAATACCTGCGAAAAGCCTTGGAAAGAAGTTTAATAAATCTCTGTAACAATTGGCTTATGAGCTCATTTTCCATTCATTAAAGATGAACGACAAAAATATATTTGGGACAAAGATATAGACACTACTAAATTAGCAATTGGTCACAATAAAGAAGGGAAGGCTTATGAAATAGTAGAAAAATAAAACGCCCAACGCTGCAGATGACTTGTTGACAACGATAGAAGATTATGGAAAGTTTCTAGCCAGTGCTCAAAAGTGGGATAATTGATCAAAAATATTTTGAAGAAATGACACAAAACCAAGTTATAACTAAGAAAGGAAAGTATTTGGGTCTAGCATCGGGAATAATCCTTACGAAAGCCTATTAAAACATTATTTGAGCATATATGGTCAAAAAATAATTGATATTTAAACAAAATAAACAAAATAAAAAGTACACTCCCAGAAAAATTAAATTAAATCATAGGCCAAAATAAGCATGATGGAGTAGTTTTAATCCGAATATATAATGTCCAATAAAATCCTGTGGTAAACTTCAATAGCACCTTATACCAAAAACAGTCAATTTTTTCTTAATTTCAATTAAATCGTGCTAGGACAAACGAATGGCAAGATAGTACTCAATATCCGCTATTCATAGTATTCTCTTAGCCAATAGGGGTAAAATATTACCGTCAAATCAAAAATGTTTTTTAATGCAAACCTTTGCAAGTAAAAATCATCTCAACGGTGGAACAGATTAAGCATTTTTTCGAAATAAGTATGCAGACTTTACTGAGCAGGACTGGCATAGAATAGCTTCAAAATTTATTCAACAGGAATTCCCTAAAAAGACCTTGATTCTGAAAAAAGGTCAAGTAGAGCGATACGTTTCTTTTATTGAAGAAGGTATTGTTCGATACTATATACCCAAGGAAAATAAAGAAATCACTTTTGAGCTTACTTTTGCTAATGACTTTATTGGTGCTTATGACTCTTTCCTCACCAGACAACCCTCGGTATACCACATCGAAACCATCACTCCAACAAAATTGTGGAGACTTTCCTATGAGGATGTGCAAACCCTATATCGTGAAACTGAAAGAGGCAATCTGATAGGTCGACTCGCAACGGAAAAACTATTTTTAGAAAAAGTAAAACGTGAAATCTCTTTTTTAAATGATACTGCTGAAGAGCGTTATTTAAACCTCCTCACAGAACAACCCGAATTAATTAAAAAAATCCCTTTACAGTATATCGCTTCTTATATTGGTATCACCCCTCAAGCATTAAGTAGGATAAGAAGACGAATTTCTTAACCCAGGTTCATTGTTTGATATGGAACATTCAATTTCCTTTGCAAAAAGGAATGAGCATACGTTCAATATCACTATTCACCTTGTTAATTATAAAAACAATGATCGGGCAATCACAAACAGCTACATCGGTAACCTATGTACATTCTTCCTCTCCAAGTTTTAAATCTCAGTTGTTACAGTCATTGATGACAGTGGTCGGGAAGAAAAAGGATATTGAGAAGCGCATTAAGAGCAACAGATACCCCTCCCAACCTACAGAACCTACAAGTGATTTGATATCTGACTTTAATACTGAAATACGGAACATCAATAAGAGAAAAGTTTGGACGTTTACACCTAAACAAAGTAGTTCATCTAAAGTAATCCTATACATACATGGAGGTGGGTATATATCCAACCTAACAAAATATGATTGGGATCTTGTACATGAACTACTAGAAAAGACTAATTGTTCGATAATAGTACCTGATTATCCTTTAGCTCCATTTTCTAACTATAAAGATGTGTACGCCTATTTTAAAGTTACCGGCTAGTGTAACAGACGACAGTGCTAAAATTAAACGGACGACCAAAATTTGAACATTCACACTAGGGCAAACCATTTTGAAAAGCGACCAATATATAGACGTTAAAACTAACGGACAGCGAGAAACCCGACACGCTGACCTACCCCATTTTTTTTTGCCAACGCAAATTTTTTAAAAACAATTTTTGGCCAACCGCACAAATAGCACATTTGGTTTTCCCCAACACACAAGCCAACCCTTCACAAAAAAAAGAGCCATTTTTTGCCACCGAAAATTTTTTATACCTTTGCAGATAGATAATAAATGACAAAACAGATTTACATATTACTCATAGCATTGCTTGGTTTCTTTTTGACACCAACACTGACTTATGCTTGTAGTAAATCTCACACACAAACCGAAAAATCTTGTTGCGACAAAAAAACTTCACAGACAGACAAAAATGACTGTTGCAAAAATAAAAGTTCGCATAACCAAAAAGACAATGACGATTGTGGGGGCAAATGCGGACATTCATCTTGCCATTGCCCTACAGTTAGTTTTAGCTTTATTCCTTCTACACGTGAACTCAAATACAATTTATTAGTTGTTGCTCAAAAACAATTCTTTCTTTATTCAGACCCATACTTTTCTTCGGGTTATCACTCCATTTGGCAACCGCCTAAAATAAGCTAATTTCTTACCTTGTCAGCCATAGCTGTGTCCTATTGAAAGCATTTTTCTTGCTTTCAAATTCTATTATTCGTTAAACATTTAATTTTAAAAAGATGAAATCAATAAAAATATTGGTGGCAATTACACTATTGCTATCATTCACAGCGTGTAACGCTCAAATTAAAAACGCCAAAACAGAAACCGTAAAGATTTACGGAAACTGCGGTATGTGCAAAAGCACTATCGAAAAAGCAGGGAACATAAAAAAAGTAGCCCAAGTAGATTGGAACAAGGACACTAAAACGGCTGTCCTAACTTATGACAGTACAAAAACAAATCAGGATGAAATCCTGAAACGCATTGCGTTGGCAGGTTACGACAGCGACCAATTTCTTGCCCCTGATGATGTATATGCAAAATTACCTGAATGTTGCCAGTACGAACGTGTGAACAAACCTGTTGCAAAAGCAGAATCGAAAACGGAAACACACGACCATTCCAGTCATACCGCATCTACAGAAATGCAGGAAGTAAACCAACTGAAATCTGTTTTTAACAACTATTTTTCGGTAAAAGATGCATTGGTAAAATCTGACGCAAACACCACTTCCACTAAAGCAAAAGAATTGCTAACCGCTCTTGACGCTGTGCAAATGAATAAACTATCAAACGAGGAACATACGGTTTGGATGAAAGTAATGAAAGACCTTGCCTTTGATGCAGGACACATTGCTGAAACCAAAGATGTGGCACATCAGCGAGACCATTTTATGAGCCTTTCAAAAAATATGTACGAACTGATAAAAGTTTCAAATCAGGAAACGCCTGTTTATTATCAACATTGCCCAATGGCGAACAAAGGCAAAGGAGCAAATTGGTTGAGCAAAGAAAATGCGATTAAAAACCCTTATTACGGTTCACAAATGCTAACGTGTGGTAGTACAGTTGAAAAATTAAATTAGTCAGCCATTATGAGATGTCTATTGATTGGGATCGTTACTTCTATTGTAGTCATATTTAGTTCATGCAACAATAACCCTACACTAAAGGTGTAAGACAATACATATACTTCAAAAAGCTCAAATACAAATACCCGTGACCACAATGCCTTTGAAATGGGCGATGTAGTTCCGTCGGAAGAGGTATGCATGGTCAACAATGAATACATGGGCAAAAAACAATTTGAGGTAAATTTTGAAGGAAAAATATATTACGGATGTTGCCAAATGTGTAAAGAACGCATTCCAAAAGATCCTTCTACACGCGTTGCCATAGATCCATTTTCCAAAAAGCAGATAGATAAAGCGACTGCTATAATAGCAATTACGGGCAACCACGGGGAAGTATCATATTTTGAAAATAATACTACATATACAAATTACATAAATCAATTTTAATTATTAAAAACAGAAATCATGACAATGAAACATTTATTTTTAGGCTTAATCGCCTCTTCAATACTGGCTTTAACAGCATGTAACGGAAATACAGAGAAAAAAGCCGCAAGTACAGAGCAAACTTCTGCTCCTGTAACTGAAACAATACCTTCAGATAACAGTACAGAAAACCCTGAACAGGGCAATTTTTCTGAATTGTTTTCTCACTACCAACATCTCACATTTGCATTGTCGTCAGATAATGATAAAGAAGCCGCTAATGCATCCAAAGGAATGCTAGAAGCCCTTTCAAAAATCAAATCAGATGGATTCAGTGCGGAAGACAAAACTACATACGAGGATATTGCTGCGGAAATTAAAGAACATGCAGAACATATCTCAGACAACGTGGGCAATATTGCTCATCAACGAGAGCATTTAGTGATGTTGAGTAAGGATTTTTACGATATAGCAAAGACATTTGGCACAGACAAACCTTTATATAAAGTCTTTTGCCCGATGTATGATGACAACAAGGGCGCATACTGGCTGAGTGATAGCAAGGAAATCAAAAACCCTTACTATGGTGAAGATATGCTAACATGTGGTGAAGTTCAGGAAGAACTGAAGTAAAAACTCTGATTAAGATTTGAAATTCAAATATCGGATACGGGCCAACTTCTGTAAGCTCGTATCTGATATTAAAATGTAAACAATGTATATGTTATGCTTAATAAAATAATCAAGTATTTTTTGGAAAACAGAGTAATAACACTCTTATTACTTCTGGTTGTCCTGATATGGGGGCTGATTACAGCACCCTTCAATTGGCATCAGGGGGTTTTGCCAAGTGATCCTGTTCCAGTCGATGCGATCCCAAACATTGGAGAGAATCAGCAAATCGTGGCTACGGAATGGATGGGAAGGTCTCCCAAAGATATACAGGAACAGATTACCTATCCACTCACGACCGCCTTACTGGGCATCCCCGGCGTAAAAACGATCCGGAGCAGTTCGATGTTCGGAATGTCCTTCCTCTATGTAATTTTTGAGGAAGATGTAGAGTTTTATTGGAGCCGTTCCCGTATTCTGGAAAAACTGAATTCATTGCCTGCCGGCACATTACCATCCGGCGTAACGCCTACACTCGGACCGGATGCCACTGCTTTGGGTCAGGTATTCTGGTACACACTGGAAGGACGAAATCCAGAGACCGGAAAACCTGCCGGTGGCTGGGATCCGGATGAACTGCGTACTGTGCAGGATTTCTATGTAAAATATAATTTGGCAGCATTGGAGGGGGTTTCCGAAGTAGCTTCCATCGGAGGTTTCGTAAAAGAATACCAAGTCGATATCAATCCAGATGCGATGCGCGCATACAATGTATCCGTAATGGATATCATGTCGGCTATCCAAAACAGCAACCTGGATATCGGTGCAGAGACAATCGAAATAAACAAGGCGGAATATCTGGTGCGTGGATTGGGGTATATAAAGAGTGTAAAAGATTTGGAAGATGCCGTGGTCACCGTTCGAAACAATGTACCTGTAAAAATTAAGGATGTTGGTTTTGTCAATTTAGGGCCTTCCACGCGGCGTGGCGGATTGGATAAGGAAGGCGTTGAAGCTGTCGGCGGCGTAGTGGTTGCCCGACATGGCGCAAACCCAATGGCTGTCATCAACAATGTCAAGGAAAAGATTAAAGAAATGGAGGCAGGCTTCCCTCAAAAAACGTTGGCGGATGGTACCATCTCAAAAATTACCGTTGTACCCTTTTACGATCGTTCCGGTTTAATTCAGGAAACGATCGGAACGTTAGAAAATGCGCTGGCACACGAAATACTGATTTGTATTATCGTTGTCATCGTTCTGGTCGTCAATCTGCGAGCATCCATTCTCATATCCAGTATTCTGCCCATTGGTGTGCTGGCGACCTTTATCATCATGAAACAAATGGGAGTCGAGGCAAATATTGTGGCTCTTTCGGGAATCGCAATTGCCATTGGGGTCATGGTAGATGTCGGAATCGTCTTTATCGAAGGTATCCTGCGGCATATGGATGAAGAAAAAGCCAAGGGAATTGATAGTCGGGGAAAAGCCTTTATAAACTTGATTTCCCGGGCGGTTTCAGAAGTTTCCGGAGCGTTGTCAACGGCAATGCTCACCACTATCATCAGTTTCTTGCCTGTATTCATGATGGAAGCACAGGAAGGAAAACTGTTCGGTCCATTGGCTTATACCAAAACCTTTGCCTTGGTATCAACGTTTGTAGTGGGAATTATCTTATTGCCCACACTGGCGTATTATGTTTTTTCGATCCGGATAAATGGAAATAAAATACGTCGGTTAGCCAACTATGTTTTGGTGGTAGCCGGTATCGGCCTTTGGATCTATTCAGGTATTTTTGTGGTGTTCGCATTGACTTTGATCGGAGTCAACAACCTGTTTACACCAAGATGGAAAGGAGAAAAAATTGCCAACTACGTTAATGTAGCTATCACACTTTTTGTAGCGATGTATTACCTGACGGTTGAGTGGCTGCCACTCGGCACACAGGCAAGCACCACACTTAACTTTGTGTTCGTATTCTTTGCCATTGGTTCCATCCTGGGAATGTTATGGGCATTGGTGATCTATTATGAACAGATCCTGCGTTGGTCACTTTCCAACCGGTGGAAATTCATGGCCATCCCTATCATTACTTTATTATTCGGAATGTTAGCATGGATGGGCGTAGAGAAGAGTTTTGGTTTTGTTGCAAATGGCTTCGAAAAGATAGGTTGGAAGTCATTTCGGGAGACTGCCTTCTGGCAAAAATCCACCGAAACATTTCCCGGTATCGGGGAGGAATTTATGCCAAGCCTCAATGAAGGTTCTTTCCTTTTGATGCCCACCAGTATGCCGCATACTGGGATTGAACAAAACCTGCAATTGATCAGAACACTTGATAAACGTATTCAAAACATACCGGAAGTCGAACTTATCGTAGGAAAATGGGGCCGTGTGAATTCTGCACTTGACCCGGCACCTACCCAAATGTTTGAAAATACCATCAATTATATACCTGAGTATATTTTGGACGAAGACGGTCATAGAGAGCGGTTTAAAACCAATAGTGACGGGCATTTTGAACTGATTAACGGAGATACCTACCATATAGATCAAGGATTCAGACAAATTCCACGAGATAGCCTTATCATAGATAAAGGCGGCAAGTTCTTCCGCCAATGGCGTCCCGAGATAAAAACGGCGGACGACATTTGGCAGGAGATTGTCAATGTTTCGCATTTGCCGGGCCTGACTTCCGCACCAAAACTGCAACCCATTGAAGCAAGGCTGGTCATGCTTTCTACCGGTATGAGAGCTCCCATGGGTTTAAAAGTATTCGGGCCTGACCTTGAATCGATAGAAGCGGGCGGAAAAGCATTGGAAACTGCCTTGAAAGACATACCATCGATCATGCCATCTACGGTCTTTTACGACCGTGCAGTAGGTGCACCTTATATCGAAATCCATCTGAACCGGAATAGAATGGCCAGATACGGTATTACCGTTGCCGAGCTTCAGGAAGTAATCAGTGCAGCCGTAGGCGGTATGACATTGACCAGCACGGTCGAAGGTCGGGAACGGTTCCCGGTTCGCCTGCGCTATCCGCGTGAGTTGAGAGATGATCCTGAAGCTTTAAAAAAAATAATCATCCCTACAGCCACTGGCGCACAGATCCCATTGGGGGATGTAGTAGACATCGAGTACGCCAAGGGTGCACAGATGATCCAAAGTGAAAATACGTTTTTGTTGGGCTATGTCATCTTTGACAAAATAAGCGGTAAAGCTGAAGTTGAAGTCGTCCGTGAAGCCGATCAAATCTTACAGGAAAAAATCGCATCCGGAGAACTAAGTTTGCCTAACGGAGTGACTTATAAATTTGCTGGCAATTATGAACAACAAGAGCGTGCCGCAAAAAGGCTAATGCTTATTATACCACTGAGTTTGTTAGCCATTTTAGTAATTCTCTACTTTCAGTTCCGAACGGTTACAGCATCGTTAATTCATTTTTCCGGTGTTTTTGTAGCACTTGCAGGTGGCTTTATTTTATTATGGCTTTACGGGCAGCCCTGGTTTATGGACTTCTCTGTCGGAGGGACAAATATGAGGGATCTGTTCCAGATGCACAGCATCAATCTCAGCATTGCCGTTTGGGTAGGATTTATCGCCCTGTTCGGACTGGCGACGAGTGATGGTGTATTAATGGGAACATACATCCACGATACATTTGAAGCACGGAACCCCAGAACAAAAGATGAAATACGGGAAGCAGTCATATACGCAGGCTTAAAGCGTGTCAGACCGGCAGCGATGACCACTGCTACAGCACTGATCGCCTTACTGCCTGTCCTGACCTCTACCGGTAAAGGTGCGGAAATCATGGTACCAATGGCCATCCCGACTTTCGGCGGCATGCTAATCCAATCCATGACCATGTTTGTGGTTCCGGTATTCCAATGCTGGTGGAGAGAATCTGCCACTAAAAAAGAAAATAGGAAAAATAATAAAAATATAGCGAATGAAAACGAATAAGATAAATCGGTATATAACCGTGGCTGTATTAACAAGCTTAAGCATTTTTTCGCAAGCTTTAGCCCAAGACTACCCCACCGATTCGCTGTCCTATTATATACAAGTCGCAATCGAAAATAATCCGGGTGTAAAATCACAAAAGTATGCGCATGAGGCATACCTTGAAAAAATTCCGCAAGCCGGAGCATACCAAGACCCCGAATTGTCCTTGGAAGCATATACGATGCCTATGGAAATTATAGGAGGGCGTTCTATTGGAAATGTGAGCTTGATGCAAATGTTTCCATGGTTTGGCACGAGAAAAGCAGCTCGCACAGAGGCTACACATATGGCCAATATGCAATATCAACAGTATCGGGAAGCCATAAATAATCTGATCCTTCAGGTCAGCACACAGTGGTACACGATGCAAAAATTGAATGAACAATTGAGGAATAACCAAGAAAACAAAGCACTCTTGGAGCAATTGGAACAATTGGCAATACGGAAATTCTCTGCGCCCTCAAGCACCTCACAATCAAGTGCAGCACCCGTTGTAAGCAGCAATACGCCTTCCTCAACAACCAGCTCTAGCACTCCATCGGGTATGGGAGGGATGAGTATGGGAGGAGGCAATTCAGCTCCTGCTACTAATCAGAATATGAGTATGCCGTCCGGTGGTGGCATGGGAGCAATGGAAGGTGGCTCCGGATCGGGTATGTCAGAGGTGCTTCGTATCCAATTGGAAATCGCTGAAATTGAAAATAACATTGAAAGTTTACATGCCCAGATCAAAGCCGAAAAAGCGAAATTCAATGCATTGCTGAACAGGGAAGCCAATGAAGAAGTAATGTTGGGACAAGAGATCCACAAGCTGAATTTTTTATATAGCGAGGAAGAAGCGCTGAGGGTTATTGAGACAAACAACCCCATGCTTGAAATGATTACCGAAGAAGGATTGGCATTTAAGGCAAAAGCGGAAATGGATCGGAAAATGAGTTACCCTATGATTGGTATCGGTGTGGAATACATGGTTGTGGGAAAGACGAATAATTCAATGCTGGCAATGGACGGGATGAACGGCAAGGATATGGTCATGCCCATGGTTTCAGTGAGCCTGCCGCTCTTCCGTAAAAAATACAATGCCCAGCAAAACGAAAGCAGGCTATGGCGAAAATCAAGCGAAGAGAACTTTAAAAACACCTTCAACACTTTGAAAAGCGAGTTTTACAGTCTCAAAAGCCAACTGGATGATGCTCAGCGTGCCATCGAGCTGTACGAAAAACAAACTACGCTCGCCCAAACGACATATAACCTGATCGTAAAAGAGTTCGTTACAGGCAAAAGTGACTTGACCAACGTTATTCAGGTGCAGCGGCAATTATTGGATTATCAGCTTAGGAAAGCTGAGGCCCTTGCAAACTATAATACGATGGTTGTGTCAATTAAAAAATTATTAGCAGACCATAAATAATGCAATTATTTTAAAATTCTTAGCAATGAATAAACTGAAAAATATTTTTAGAAATAAGGCGGTAACTTACGGGGTTATATTATTGTCCGGACTACTGCTTGGCTGGGCGATATTTGGCGGGAATTCGTCCCATGATCACAGTCATGATCTTGAAATGGAAGTGACCGAGGAAGGTGAAACCGTTTGGACATGCTCTATGCACCCCCAGATCAGAATGGACAAACCGGGTAAATGCCCTTTATGTGCAATGGATTTAATCCCATTGAAATCTTCCGGAGGAGGTGATGACGTGATTGACGATGACGCTATCCTGATGTCCGAAGAGGCCATCGCATTAGCGAATATACAGACTTCGGTTGTCGGTCATCAAGATGCTGTCAAAGATGTGCAGCTATACGGAACCGTTCAGGTAGATGAGCGTTTACAACAATCCCAAACATCGCATGTTAATGGACGTATTGAAAACCTCTACGTAACTTTTACTGGCGAATCCGTGAAAGAAGGTCAACTGATAGCCAAGATTTATTCGCCTGATCTGCTGACCGCACAACAGGAATTATTGGAAGCCGCAAAATTGCAGGATATCCAACCGGTATTGCTTGATGCTGCAAAAGAAAAGCTGCGTTTATGGAAGGTGTCAGAAAATCAGATAAGTGAAATCCTTGCATCTAACAGCGTTTCACCTTATGTAAATATATACGCAAATACAAGCGGTGTTGTCACATCAAAAAATGTAAACCAAGGAGATTATATCAACCAAGGAAGCGTATTATACACTATTTCAAACCTTTCAAAGTTATGGGTGATTTTTGATGCTTATGAAACCGACTTACCTTTTTTGAAAGTTGGGGATCAATTGGAATATACTTTACAGAGTGTGCCCGGAAAAGTATATAAAGGGCGGATAGCCTTTATTAATCCAATCATTGATGCTAGCTCGAGAACTGCAAAGGTTAGGGTTGAAGCCGATAATATAGACCGTAATCTAAAACCAGGGATGTATGCTACAGGACGTACTTCAGCTCCTTTGAAAGGAAAGGGTAAAGAGATAGTCATTCCCAAGTCGGCGGTTTTATGGACAGGGAAGCGCTCCATAGTTTACGTAAAACAGCCAAATACATCCACGCCTGCTTTTAAACTTCGGGAGATCGTCTTGGGCCCCTCATTGGGCGACCAATATGTTGTTATGTCGGGGCTGGAAAATGGCGAGGAAATCGTGACCAAGGGAGCTTTCACCGTTGATGCAAGTGCCCAGCTGGAAGGTAAAATCAGTATGATGAATAACGATGGCGCAGCATCGGCTGCCGGACATCAGCATGGCGATGCTCAAACCAATGTCAATAAGACCCATGATATGTTGAAAGTATCAGGAAATTGTGAAATGTGCAAAAGCCGGATTGAGAAAGCGGCGAAAAGTGTCAAGGGGGTGATTTCCGCAAACTGGGATGTTAATGCCAAAGTTATCCATTTGGATTTCGATTCAAAAGTAACCTCAAAAAGTGCCATAAGCAAAGCTATTGCTAATGTTGGTCACGATACAGAGCTGGACAAGGCTCCCAAGGCGGTTTATGACGGACTGCCGAGCTGTTGTCTGTATGCCCGTTAACCATTAATCATTTAAATTAGTTCGTTATGGAAGGCATAAGAAAAAAAAATGCAATTTCTAAATCAAAACTAGTCTTTATGGTTTTGCTAGCTGTTTTATTATTAATTCAGCTAGTAAGACCTCAAAAGAATACATCAGACTCTCCTGCAGGAAAGGCTTTTGTTGATACCTTTCAAGTTAGTGAACAGGTCAATGCAATTTTGGCTGTTTCTTGTTACGATTGCCATAGTAATAATACGAAGTATCCTTGGTACAGTGAGATTCAACCCATGGCATGGCTAATGGATAAGCATGTAAAAGATGGAAAGGAAAAGTTGAATTTTGATGAATTGCCTTCTTATGGTTCCCGGAGACTAAATTCAAAATTTACGCAAATTACCAAGCAAATTGAACAAGATAAAATGCCATTAACCTCTTATTTATGGATGCATGGGGGTGCTCGTTTGAGCAATGAAGATAAGAAATTATTAGTCGATTACTTTAATTCGTTAATGGATAATGAATAAATTTAGCGTATAAGCTGAACAGGTTAAAACTTCGATTTGCGTGTTAAAATCATCGCAAATTAAATATTGTGAAATATTCTTAAAACTGTTATTATGAAAAAATACACATGCCCAATGCACCCCCAGATACTTAAAGATGAGCCAGGGAAATGTCCACTTTGCGGAATGGATTTAGTTCCAATGAGTGGAGCAAAAAATGAAGCTCACAGCCATCACGGACACCATCATCATCACGACCATAAAGAACATTCCACACATAGCGACGAACATAACCATCATCATTCCGATAGTGGTTACGATAAACACGAAGGACATCATACCCACGATTTCCTCAAACGTTTTTGGGTAAGTTTAATCATTACCGTTCCCATTTTGCTCTTATCGCAAATGATACAGGAATGGTTTGGTTTCACGGTTGCTTTTCCTGGAGATAAATATGTGCTATTGGCGCTGGGAACTTTTATTTACATCTATGGTGGAATGCCATTTCTGAAAGGAATGGTAGGCGAGATAAAAGCCAAAGCTATTGGGATGATGACATTGGTGGCAATCGCTATTTCAGTCGCTTACATCTATTCGGTTGCCGTCGTTTTTGGTCTGCCGGGAATGGACTTCTTTTGGGAACTGGCAACTCTTATCGTGATTATGCTTTTGGGACATTGGTTAGAAATGCGTTCTACTATGGCAGCTTCAAAAGCATTGCAGTCATTGGTGGCACTTTTACCAAACGATGTTACGGTGGAGCGAAATGGTGAAACCATAAAAATAAAACTCGAAGACCTAAAAAACGGTGAAACCATTATCATCAAACCCGGTGAAAAAATTCCTGCCGATGGAACGATTGTAGATGGCGTTTCTTATGTAAACGAAAGTATGCTTACGGGCGAAAGTGTTCCGGTAAAAAAAGAAAAAGACGGAAAAGTAATTGCAGGTTCTATCAATGGCGAAGGTGCGTTAAGTGTTACGGCAACAGGAGTAGGCAAAGACAGTTACCTCAATAAGGTAATCAACTTGGTTCAGGATGCACAGGCAGCAAAATCGAATACGCAAAACCTTGCCGATAAAGTAGCTAAATGGCTCACCTTTCTTGCTATTGCAATAGGCGTAATCACTTTTATTTATTGGCTCAGCAGTAGCGGAGATATTGCGTTTGCATTGGAAAGAATGGTTACAGTAATGGTTACGGCTTGTCCCCACGCTTTGGGTGTGGCTATTCCGTTGGTGGTTGCCATTTCTACAACGCTTTCGGCTACCAATGGTTTGCTCATTCGCAATCGTACCGCATTTGAAACTACCCGAAAACTATCCACGATTATTTTCGACAAGACAGGAACGCTTACCAAAGGCTCTCACGCAGTAGAAAAAGTGATCCCACTTACTGATAAATATTCTGCTGATGAAATGATACAATATGCAGCAGCCGTTCAGCAATATTCCGAACACCACATTGCAAAAGGTATTTTGAAAATGCTGGCAGAAAGAAACCTTGAACTATGGAAGTCGGAGAATTTCAGCTATATGGCAGGCATAGGTGTCAAAGCATTAGTAAACGGAAAGGAAATAGTAGCAGCAGGACCTAATTATTTCAAACAAAATAATCTTACAGAGCCTGAAACGCCCAAAGAAATCAATCAAAGCATTGAAACAGTCAACTATGTTTTTATTGATAATGAAGTTATCGGTATTATCACGTTGGCAGACAGCATTCGTGAGGGGGCGCAAGAAGCCATTGATGAGTTAAGAAAGATGAGTATCAAATCCATTCTGCTTACAGGCGACAATGAAAAAATTGCAAAAGCAGTTTCTGAACAATTGGGAATGGACGACTATATCGCCAACGTACTGCCTCACGAAAAGCAGGAAAAAGTCAAGCAATATCAAGCGAAAGGTGAAATTGTTGCTATGACTGGAGATGGGGTCAATGATGCACCTGCATTGGCACAGGCTAATGTCGGAATCGCTGTGGGATCAGGAACAGATGTAGCTGCGGAAACAGCTGATATCATCCTAGTAAACAGTGACCCGAGAGATGTGGTAAAGATGATTGACTTTGGAAAACGGACATATAAAAAAATGGTTCAAAACCTGCTTTGGGCAGTTGGTTACAATATGATAGCCATACCACTGGCAGCAGGCGTGCTTTATCCGAGTTTCGTTTTAAGCCCTGCAATGGGTGCGGTTTTGATGAGCATAAGTACTATTGTGGTTGCCATAAATGCAAGCCTTTTAAAAATTAATAAATGAAAATTCTGAAATGGATATACAAAATATTTTCTCAAAAAAACTGTTGCCGATAACATTGATGCTCTTGGCAACAACTTCTCTTTTCGCACAAAAAGTAGTGCGATACGATTTATATGTAAAAGACACATTGGTAAACTATGCCGGAAAAGAAAAAAGAGCCATTGCAGTAAACGGTCAAATTCCGATGCCAACGCTCACTTTTACAGAGGGCGATACTGCTGAAATTGTGGTGCACAATCAGCTAAAAGAAAGTACATCACTACATTGGCACGGGGTATAGTTGCCCAACCAGGAAGATGGCGTTCCGCTTCTAACACAAATGCCGATAGAACCAAACACCACACACGTGTACCGATTCCCGGTGATACAAAACGGAACCCACTGGTACCACAGCCACAGCGGATACCAAGAACAAATTGGAATGTATGGATCACTCATTTTCAATAAAAAAGAAAATGATGTCTCTTTCAGAAAAGGCATAGATGATCTGCCTACCATTCCAGTAATTATCAGCGAATGGACGGATTATAAACCTGAAAACATCCAAAGAATGTTAAGCAATGCCAGCGATTGGTTTGCTATAAAAAAGGATGCTACACAAAGTTATGCCGAAGCCATTCGTGAAGGACATTTCAAGACCAAACTCACCAATGAGTGGAAACGGATGCTGGCAATGGATGTGAGCGATGTTTATTATGATAAATTCCTCATAAACGGAGTGCCCGAAAGCCAACTATCACAGTTCAAAGCAGGAGACAAAGTGAGGTTAAAAATATCTAATGCAGGTGCCTCGACTTACTTTTGGCTCACCTATGCGGGTGGTAAAATTACAGTTGTAGCAAACGACGGAAACGATGTAGAGCCTGTAGAAGTAGATCGGCTCATTGTGGCTGTCTCAGAAACCTACGACATTGTCGTCACCATTCCTGAAGAAGGTGTTTCTTATGAACTCTTGGCAACTGCCGAAGACCGTTCGGGTTCTGCTTCGCTCTATGTAGGTTCAGGAGTAAAACAACTCACTACCCCGTTGCCAAAGCTCAAGTACTTTGAAGGAATGAAAATGATGAATGATATGATGAAGATGAACGGCGATATGCACGATATGGGAATGGAAATGAGCCTGCAACAAATGGATATGAATACCGTGATGTACCCTGAAGTTTCTGGGCAAAACGATCATCATCACGGACACTCAAACGCAGAAAATCATCAGCAACACGAAAACCATACGGCCAACACTACTGAACTAGTAACACTCAATTATGGAATGCTGAAAGCGACAGAAAAGACTACGCTTTCAAAAGATTTACCAGTTCGTGAAATGCGCTTCGAACTCACTGGAAATATGAACAGATATGTGTGGAGTATGGACAATAAAGTGTTTTCTGAAACGGATAAGATATTGGTAAAAAAGGGTGAAATCCTCCGTATCACCTTATACAACAACTCGATGATGCGACATCCGATGCACTTACACGGGTTTGATTTCCGCGTGTTGAATGAACACGGCGACTATTCCCCTCTGAAAAATGTCTTAGACATAATGCCGATGGAAACCAACGTGATAGAGTTTGCAGCCAATACCGAAGGTGATTGGTTTTTTCATTGTCACATTCTTTATCATATGATGGCAGGTATGAATCGGGTTTTTAGTGTAGGAGAATTACACAACCCACTACTTCCTAACAAAGAAAAAGCATACAGAATGCTTAAAAGAGAAAGTAATATGCGTATGTATTTTTAGAAAATGACTTCGCTACCAATGGAAACGACGGTATGTTCAGAGTGCAAAATGCACGTTGGAATCTTACCTCGGAGTGGCGTTTGGGATATTCTGCACAAAAAGGTTATGAAGTAGAAACGCATTTAGGCAGATACGTAGATAAAATGCAGTGGTTTATGCCTTTTGTAGGTTTCGATTGGCGTTACCGTAAAATTGGAATGGACGAACACGAAACTAATCTTTTTGGACAAAAGAATGGCAAAGACCAACGTGCCGCTATCAGTTTGGGTTTTGTATATACATTGCCAATGCTCGTTAACTTTCAGGCAGAGATCTATCACGATGGAATTGTCAGATTGTCTTTGATGCGTGAAGACATTCCGATTTCTAAAAGGGTTCGAGCAGGCTTTATGGTCAATACCGACAAGGAATATATGGGAGAACTAAAATACATCATCAACAAAAATATGGGTATTCGTACTCATTACGATAGCGATATGGGCTTTGGAGTTGGACTATCATTGAATTATTAAAGTTCTGCAATTGCAAGCATATTGCCAAAGCCACACTAGCCAACGCTTTGGCAAAGAGCTTGCAAAACCGACTCAATACAAGATTGTTTTAAAAAATTCCCGATCCTTTAAAAAAGTAAAAAACGCAAAATGCAACACACAACCGACCTGACAATGAAACAAAAACTCAGTACTGACAATGGTTTGCAAAGACTGGCAGACAGAACACCAGCCGGTAACAAGGTATTGCCAAAAGCGGGGCTGAACGGTTTCGATTGAACATTTGTGCAAGGTTCAACTTTCGTTCTTCGATTATGCTTTTGTGCTAAAAATCCCCGCCTTCGGCAATACCCAAAACGAACTCTACAATGCGATACTTAACGAAACGCCTTCAGAGAATATTATTTTCATGGGCAATTCTTGCGGTGGAGGCATAGCACTGGGATTTGCCCAAAAACTAAGGAATGAAAATAAGCCACAACCTTCACAAATTATTTTAAACTCCCCCTGGCTCGATATTACATTAAGTAATATGGATATTATCGAGTTGGATAAAAAAGACAAGCTATTAGGCATTAAAGGTCTTAAAATGGCTGGAGCTTTATATGCTGCAGGAATAAATCCAATAGACTACAAGGTGAGCCCTATCTTTGGAGATTTCTCAGGTCTTGGAAAAATTTCCATATTTATCGGTACCCATGATTTGCTCTTTGCCGACGCCCAAAAACTCAAGAAAAAACTGGAGCAACAACAAATCGCGGTCAACTATTTTGAGTATCCTAAAATGTTTCATCTTTGGATGGCTTTAACCAATATGAAAGAATCCCAACATGCTATTCGTCAGTTAGCAAAATTGATCAACACTAAAGACGAATAGGTTATTTTCAATAAAATAACAACGAGCTAATAGGTTAAAAGTGATCCGTCCAACTATTGACAAATACTTGAGATTTGTAGCCCGTCTTTTTTATATTACTACTTAGTTTTAATTGCCCTATGACAAAAATCATGTCAGCAATATTGTTTAATTTCACTGATAAGCATGCTGTGTAGCATACGGACAGAAACACTGCCAACATTGCTTCTGTTGCTAACCTTCGGCCGGTATACGCAATATGAAATAATAGGAAGAAACAAAAATGATACAACAAGAATTTGCAAACAAAGCAAAGAAGATTTTGCAACAAGACGATAACGTTATTGGTGTGGCAGTTTCTGGCTCCTGGCTGACAAATGAAATTGATGAGTTTTCTGATCTTGATTTAATCATTGTAACACATCAAAGAATTTCCGATCACAAAAGCAAAATGCTGGATTATGCAAAAAGATTGGGGAATTTTTTGTCTGGATTTACTGGAGAACATGTCGGTGAGCCTAGGTTGCTCATCTGTCTTTACGACAACCCTCTTTTGCATGTAGATCTTAAATTTGTGACGTTGGAAGAGTTTCATTTGCGCATTGAAACCCCTACCATACTATTTGATAGAAATGGACTACTTGAAAAAGCCATTAATGATTCGCAAGCAGAATTTCCATACCCAGATTACCAATGGATTGAAGATCGATTTTGGACATGGATACATTATGCTTTACTAAAAATCGGGCGAGGCGAATATTTTGAAGCTTACGATTTTATGGGATTTTTGCGTATGGTGGTATTGGGGCCTTTACTTCATATAAAAAACGGCAACCTCCCTCGGGGCGTAAGGAAAATAGAATCCCAAATAGAGCGTGAAGATTTAGAAAAACTGAAACACACTCTTCCGGCATATAGCAAACAATCACTACTAGATAGCTTAAGAAATGCTGTAGCTTTATACCGGCAACTTAGAGTAGTGCTATTTGATGATACCGTAATACTACATAAGAATACAGAAAAAAAGTAATGGATTATTTTGATAAAATTGAGAGCCAAAAATAATCAAACCGGATATTGATCAATCAAAAACCTAAGCTCTAGTTCCTGTAGCTATTTCGGCTAATGGAATACTAAAGAAGATACCCCCTATCCTTCTTCAGCTATGAGTAGCTACTAGCTGTAGTATAAAATTACAAGATAACTAAATTAGCCAAGAAACATAGTAATGAGATAGAGCTATACGGGATGGAACTTTTCTGGAACCATGTCCAGCATTTCCAAAAAGCAGTTGTTCCATTGACATGGTGACAAACAAGTAATTGGCGCGTTAAGATCTATTTTGAATCTTTCAGCAAGTGCCCTTAGCTGCCTTTTTCTGAAAATCTTCTTGAAAGCTACTCTAGTTGATACATTTGGATTACTCAACAAGCAAGAAACAAAAGCTAAATATTTTTGTTTGTGTTTTAAATCACAATTTCTCACATTCTTTCTCTTAATACATAACAAAGCTGATGTAACGGTGGGTGGTGGCATAAAGCTTTTAGCACTTACTTTATAAAGTAGCCTTAGTTCAAAAAAAGTATGGTAAAAAACAGCGAAGGGATTATACAACCTATTTGATACTAACTTTTGGGCTGCTTCCAATTGAAGTATGATAGAACCTCCAACAAAGTTTTCAGCATGCTCATACATTAGTATCTTGAGTATTTCAGATGTAATGCCATAAGGAATATTAGAAACAACTTTAAATGGCTTGCTTGGCATTCTATAATTTCTAAAATCACTACCGACAATTTTCACATGGTGAGCATTAGAAAATCGTAGACGTAAATATTTTACTAATGTCTTGTCCTTTTCAATCGCTATAACTTGGTCACACATTTTTACTAAATGAACTGTGAGAAATCCCTTTCCTGCCCCTATATCCAAAACAGTGTCGCTCTTATGTATGGTTGCTTGCTTTATCAAATCTGCTATTAATACTTTATCAATAGTGAAATGTTGTCCCGTGAGTCGAACGGGCAATTTGGATTTTGCCATAGGCCACATTTTACAGGTGAATACTTGTTATTCAGATCAGCGAGAAGTGAATAGACAGCATTCCCTGATAGTGTAGCCATCACACAGCTTCGTCATAAAAAACGAAAAAGCTCAGTGTGACAAGCACTTTTGCCACAAAAAAGAATTGGATTTATACAGGACTGTCTATCACTTAGATAGAAGTCCACAGTCTACAAAGACAAAACATAGAGGTATATATTTGCATTACTAAATCGCAAATTTAGTAACTAAGTTTGAAAATAAGCCGAAAGGTTAAGTAAAGGGATATATAGTAGTAAGAACTTGGAATATATAATGCACAAATAAATTTTGTTTTATCAACGACTCTTCCCAATTTTACTATTCAACATAACTTATAAAAAACAACCTCATGCTTGAAATCAGACCTAATTGCGAAAACTGCGGGAAATCCTTACCCTACGATAGTGAGGAAGCAATGATTTGTACTTTCGAATGCACCTTTTGTATAACTTGTGTTACCAAAGTTTTACATAATGTATGCCCGAACTGTGGTGGTGGTTTTGAAAAACGTCCGGTAAGGCCTGCAAGATTTTTAGAAAAATATCCACCAAGTAACAAAACACTTTTGCAGCCGATAGATAGGGAAAAATTTATAGAATTACAGGAAAAATATAAAGAAATACCGCCGAATAAAAGATAATCCCCGTACTTAAAATCCTGATGCCATCTATTACTTGGCATAAGCATGAACTAATACGCAAATGAGATGAAACAACAACCAAACAATTGGGATTTATTTCGCCCTTATTTTAAAGAAGAAAAAGTGTCGGCCAGGAAGATCCTTTTGCAGGAAGGTAAGATCTCTCGAAAAATGTACTTCATTGAAAAAGGATGCTTGCGCACTTGGATAAATAGTGATGGTAAAGAAATTACTACTCAATTTTTCTTCGAAGGCGACAGTGTTTCTTCTATAGAAAGTTTCAGAACCAACCAGCCTAGCCTGTACAGCATTGAAACCATTGAACCTTGCGTGCTGCAAACTCTCACCCAAAAAGAGTTTCAAATGATTGTGGAGCAGTCTCCCGAAATCAAAAAACAATTCGAAGAACATTTATTCCGACGTTTATTTCAGGCACAGCAACTGTTTTTTTCATACCTTAAAAATTCTCCCCAACAACGTTATGAAGAATTAATAACCCGGCATCCGCATATTGTACAACGAGTTCCACAGCATTATATTGCATCCTACCTCGGTATTACCTCTGTTTCTTTAAGTCGTATCCGCAACAGAAGGTAGCTTTTTTAGCACATAAGAACAATGGTTTATAAGAACATTTAGAATCTTAAAGACTCATTATCATCAAATGAACCTGAAAGAGATTTAGCAATATATACTTATACGATCAGGTAGTATGTGGAGGACAATGATAACCCGAGAATGGAATTTTCGATAAAAATAACCATACCATTCAATAACACCTTTTTCATCATTACAACTGCATTGCCATAAAATAGAGGTTTGCAATGAGTGAGCTCACTCAACAGTCCTTTTTTATTAACATTTGTTATCGTCTTCGCCTTATCCGGCTCTCAACTTTGCACTAAATTAAATTGTAAAAAATGAGAACCGTCATTGTATTCAATCACCCATATGAAGGCAGTTATTGTCATGCTATCCTGAGTGCTGTAACCCAAGGACTCACTAATGCCAAGCACGAAGTGGATATCATCCATCTGGATAGAGATGGATTTAACCCCCGAATGACTTCTGCAGATTTAAAAGCATTTGTAGAACATACAGCAGTTGACCCTCAAGTTATCGACTACCAACGAAGAATTAAGGCTGCCGATCACCTAATTTTCATTTTCCCGATTTGGTGGGATATCATGCCTGCTACTACCAAGGGATTCATCGACAGAGTTCTATCACCCGGCCTGGCATACGATCATCATCCTCGAGGATTCGGGCTGATCCCCTTATTAAAAAATCTGAAAAGTGTAACCATCATCACTACTATGAACAAGCCAGCCATCCTATACTCCTTGCTCATCGGAAACTTAATTAGAAAAGTAATGATAAAGAGTGTTTTCAAAACTATGGGTTACAAAAATGTAAACTGGATAAGCTTTACATCAGTGAAAAATGTAAGCCAAGAAAAAAGAGTAAAATGGCTACAACGACTAGAAAAAAGATTTTCAAATTTTCAATAATTAAATTTTCGTTACCATGAAACTTAACAGAAACTATATTACTCCCTTTTTATCTCTAGTATTCTTTGTGGTGGGAATATCGGGGCTATTCATGTTCTTCCATTTACTTGATGGCTATACCGAAGTTGTTCATGAAGTATTGGGTGTTTTCTTCATCGTGTGTGCCATTTTTCACATCATTCTAAATTGGAAAGCCTTAAAGGTTCATTTCAAAAAAAGAGTGTTTTTACCCGCATTACTATCAGTATTAACACTGTCGGGTATTATCATTGTTTCCGAAAGGATGTTCCCCCCAGTTGACTTACAAATAATGAACAGAATTGTACGAGCGCCAGTAAAAGATGCCTTTAATGCTTTAAATATAGATTACTATGAGGCTAAAAAGAGATTAAAGACGATCGGTATTGCGGTAGATGAGGCTCAATATTTTGAAGACCTATGGAAAAACACTCATGCTGATGCAGAAGAAGTAATCGATCTGATTTTAAAGTAAAGTACACACTACAAGCTATTATAAAATATATGCTATGTCTATGAGTATCTTAAATGGGATCAATTATGAACACTAATCAAAATAGCGGAGGCAACGCTGCAAGAGATTGGGTTTTCAGAAAAGTAATTTAGAAAAAGTATTCCTGCTCCCCTAGCGTCATTGAAAATACTGCTGCTGCATCTACACTGAACTATCCCATAGAAATCCGGATATAAGTAGGTATTTAATAAGTGGAGCTTTAGCAAATCCGGTTTTTAGCCTGTTATCCTATTATTTTCATTAACTTTCCGCTTTGAAGAATGGAACACTACGATTTTCTAAGGCTTTTTCACGATATCACCCAGGCCGACTATGAGCTGCTGACTCAAAACCTGAGAACCAAAACCTATAAAAAAGGTGAGCTTATCACTGTTCCGGGACAAATTCAAAGGGAGCTTTATTTTGTAAAAACCGGTGTGCAAATGTCTTTTTTCGACTCGGACAATAAAATGCATGTGATGGCTTTTACCTACCCTCCCAACCTATGCGTGATTCCCGAATCATTTTCATTTCAAATACCGTCCAAATATTTTCTCACCTGCCTTACAAATAGCGAGCTGGAGTACATTACTTATGATGAGCTCCTGAGATTATTCAATCAATCGCAGCAAATTGAGCGCCTTTTCCGACGCATGACAGAAGCGGTGCTGGCAGGTTTAATTAACCGCCATATTGAATTGCATAGCATGAGCATTGAGGAAAGATATAAAGCATTTTGCAAACGTAGTCCACATTTGCTGCAACTTGTCCCCCACAAATACATTGCGTCCTATCTAAACATTGATCCCACCAATTTTAGCAAGCTATTTAATACAGTAAAATTTTAATATTGGTGTAGACCAACATTCGTTTTGAAAACAGTCAGGAATTTTGCGGTATAAATTTAAACGCATGGAAAATCGCTGGCTGGACAAATCAGAATACCCGTTCACATCGAACTATTTTAATGTTAATGGGCATAACCTGCACTTTATCGATGAAGGTGAAGGAGAACCCCTACTGTTTGTTCACGGCACTCCTTCGTGGAGCTTTGATTTTCGTAATGTAATCAAAAAATTAAAAGCAACCTACCGTTGCATAGCTATTGATCATATAGGCTTCGGACTTTCGGACAAACCCCAACACTATGATTATTCTACACAAAACCACAGTCTTACACTTGAGAAATTCATACTGGATCAACAGCTACATGATATCACTCTGGTTGTGCATGATTTTGGAGGTCCCATCGGATTAAATTTTGCTATCCGTTACCCACAGAAGATTAAGCGCATCGTTATTCTGAACTCCTGGCTATGGAGTAGTAAAACAGATCCGGATTATAAAAAGATGAGTAAAATACTGAAGAGCCCGTTGCTACCTATATTATACCGATGTTTAAACTTTTCGCCTAGATGTATATTACCCAAATCGTTTGGAGATCACAAACTCTCGAAAAGGTTACTTAAACAATACACCAAGCCTTTTGCTGAGAAAAGCCAGCGAAATGGGCCCCTAGCATTTGCAAAATCATTGCTCAATGATCAGGATTGGTTCGAAGAGCTATGGAGTGCACATCACACAATTTCTGACAAACCCACATTACTCATTTGGGGCATGAAAGACCCTGTCATAAAACCACATTACCTTAGCAGATTTGAACATGGTTTTAAGAATGCTTCTATAGTGAGGTTAGCTACGAGCGGCCACTTTCCGCAAGAAGAAGAAGCTGACAAGGTAGCCGAGGCCATATTTGATTTTCTCTCCAAAGAGAAAAGAATGGCTACTAAGGCCAATACATCTGGGCGTTAAGTTTTTTGATTCTATCTGCAACTTTATGTATCATTGGGGTGCGGAATTATAGTACCGAAAACACCGTCCTACGGCGTCTTCTTTAGTCGTAAAACCTCCCTAATATCGGTTTAATCAATTAAGCTATGATAGAAATATATCATCTCAACTGCGTTAAAATTGTATCCCCTATCAACGATAATGTATGTGGCCATTGCTTATTGATTAGGGAAAATGATAAACTGGTTCTGATTGACACCGGCATCGGACTTCAGGATACGCTACATCCCAAAGAAAGAATAGGACAAGAACTAATTGATCTGGTAGGGTATCAATTTGATGAAAATATCACCGCAATACGCCAAATTAAAAAACTGGGATTAGATCCTGAAAACGTGACCGATTGCATTGTTACCCATCTGGATAACGACCATGTTGGAGGGTTAGCCGACTTTCCAAAAGCCACCGTTCATGTGAGCAATGAAGAGCTAGAGAACTTTAATTCCGGAAATCCAAGATATCTCAAACTTCCATTGGAGCATCATCCTATTATCAAAACCTATGGCTGCTCTGACTTTAACTGGTTTGGCTTTGAAGCAAGAAAAGTCAATATTGATATCAACACCGACATCTATTTAATACCTCTTTTCGGACATACTATGGGACAATGCGGTGTATCTCTTAAAGCAAATGACAAGTGGCTTTTTTATGTGGCTGACGCGTATTATATGCGCGTAGAACTTACCGATGAGCGGCATCCTGTAAACGAATTAGCACAATTAAGGGCTGATGATAATATTTTAAGGCTGGCATCGCTTGATAAAATACGCAAACTTGTAAACGACCATCCCGAAATTGAAGTTTTTGGTTACCACGACATAGAAGAATTTCATCGTTATTCCCAATCAAAATTGTAGGCAAGCTATTCCTCTCAATAATGCGCTAGGAGTTGTAAAATATCGCTCAGATAAAACGATATAGCTAGAGTGTTTATCTTAATTTAGCTGCAAATTTAAAATTTGTAGATTCCTAACGAAGAAAAGCAGCTAACATTATGAAAAAGGCATTTGCAATTATTGGGTTTTTATTATCGGGTGGTTTAACCATATTAGCACAAACGCACGTACAGCCGCTGGCCATTGGCGTCACCGAGAAATTAGAATCAGTCGTACTGAGAGAAACCAGAACCATTAATATTTATCTGCCCGAAGAATACAATGTAGATGATACTATCACCTAACCCGTTATTTATATCCCCGACGGAGGTATTGAGGAGGATTTCATTCACATCACAGGTATTGTAAGATTTAATACCCAACCTTGGATTGCCCGCTTTCCTAAATCTATTGTAGTAGGAATTGAAAATGTCAATCGCCGACGCGATTTTACCTTTCAAGTCGCCAATCTGGATTTTGTTGAGAAGATGGGCTTCTCAAAAGAAAACTTTCCCAGCTACGGAGAATCTGCAAATTATATCGCCTTTTTTGAAAAAGAACTATTGCCTTATATTGAAAAAAAATACAAAGCTAATACTAACCGCACCATTATCGGCGAAAGTCTAGCAGGACTTTTATGTACAGAAATTTTACTGGAAAAAACATCTTTGTTTAATACCTATATTATCATCAGCCCTAGTCTTTGGTGGGGTGACGCCATACTCTTAAAGCAAGCAGATAGTTTATTTAAGATGCAATTAAATCCACACACAAAAGTCTTCATTGCCGCACCCAATAAAAAAGAAGATCTAAGCATGTATAATCAAGCAAGAGCACTTTATAAATTACTAAAAAAGCATCCCCGCCTTATTACGCATTTTGATTACTTACCTGATGAGCTGCACTCCACAGTGATGCATTAGGCTGTATATAACGCGTTTAAACGGCTCTATACTAAAACTGTTTACTCCAAATAGAAAAAATTACTTGCATCGCAACAGAAACACTTATATGCTTAGTTTTTCCCCATCTCAATTATAGTGGCCACAAGTTTATATAGTCCGAAACACACCACCTCGTATCCCAGTCATTAGATATGATAAAGTAGATCGTTTTTCTAAAGCTGTTCGTGAAGCCGGAAGATAGATGTTTCAAACAGCAAGGAAAGATTTGCTGATTTCTCCTCAGATTGAAACAATATCCCCCATTATTGAGATAATTTTCTTAAATTGGAGCATAAAATCAACATCAGTTGATTAGGAGCCCTCCCTATCAGTCTGTTGTTTTGATAATTCGCAGCCTCATTCATAAACACACCAAAATGATCAAACCTATAATAAAACTGCTCTTACTAATATTCGTTACATCGCTTAGCTGGCTATCTTGCAATCAGAATAGTACCTCTCGCAACCCTTCTGCATTATTTGACGAAAAAAACGATACTATTATCGCAAAGCGTCAAAACGAATTAAACCCCTCCTACGAATTAGGATTTTTGTCAAAATCTTACAGTTATTTTTGGATTGTAGATCAAGACACATTAAACTTTTCAATAAATGCACGGCAATATATAAAAGATAGCACTTTACACTTAAGTATATATCACAAAGAGCCGACAGCCTTTTCAACGGCTATAGTTCATATAGACGAATCACTCTCAATTATTCAAGAAGACTTTCCATTAACTAAGCTTGGTTCTATTTATTTCACATCACCTATTTATTATACAGATGTCATAAAAGAACTTTCAGTCGGATATGAAAAACAATTCGGACGAAAGAGTATCAGTTATGAGCAGCTCAATGAATTGCTTTTCCAATCGAACTTGAACAAACAAATCGATATTTTTGTAAGTTCGTTAAATAAAAAAGTAATAGAATACAGTATTGAAAAGTTTCATTTGACGGATAAACAATCTCTAGAATCCCATTTTAAAAATATAGATTTCTCCGAATTTCCGGAATATGTAATTGATGGCATAGGGCTTCAGGTGCAGCTAAGCGATGAATAATAAGCTGGTCCCTTCCGTCGTCATAATATCTAAACCAAGCAAGAAGAAGTTTTAATTGAATAGCTTAGTAAGTACTCTCTATAGATATTGCAAATACTTTAAAAGAAAGTTGATTAAATGATTTCACTGACAACACTAAGAAAATTGGCACTATCCTTTCCACAAGTGACAGAAGAACCGCACTTCGAAAAAATATCCTTTCGAGTGAAGAAAAAAATTTTCGTAACCTATGACGAGAAATCCAAAAGAGCCTGTCTTAAACTATCCGAAATACACCAAGATGTTTTTTCCGCAGTAGATAAAACAGTCATATACCCAGTAGAAAACAGTTGGGGTAAACAAGGTTGGACGTTCGTAGAAATGAGCAAAGTCTCCAAAGACTTGTTCGTCGATCTACTGACAACAGCATATTGCGATGTAGCTCCTCAAAAACTAGCACAACAAGTAAGACCAACAACTTGATGCAATAATAAACCTTTTATAGGTTTGTACGTTTAGACTATCTGATACATAGGCTTAACACAAATAGCGCTACGAAATCTGATATTCAGGTAGTGTTATGTACGAAATTAGTCAACCAAAACATAATCGATGCGTATATAAAGCGCTTGTACATTGATAACCAATAAAAATTAACCGTATGAAAAAGATTTTATCGCTACTGTTTCTTTTAACCTTGACAAACACATACGCCCAAAAAACTCCAATACAGCTACTTCCTTCTGGCCATATACTTGTAAAAGCGAAAATTGAAGGGAAAGAAGGTAATTTTATTTTTGACACTGGTGGAGGAATTAATCTTTTCTTCGATAGTTTCATAAAAAGTATAAAACCAGCCTCCACATACAATTTTCTCACTGCCTACAGAGCTACGAGCGAACGGATCAATGCTCCGATATACGAAAACAAAGAGATAGTATTTGCAGGCAAGAAGTTTTTCAAAGTCCCCTACACTAGTTTTGATCTGAAAGCAAACGGAATTGATGGTGTTATCTCGCTTCAGATGTTTAACGATACAGACATCCTCATTGATTATAATAATAAAGAAATTGTATTGACTGATTTCTCTAAAGAAGCTATTGCAAAATCTTTCGACATTCAACTCATTACCCATGCCGATAAATCCACCGATATTACTACTTACATTACTTTAAATGATAAATATACCATACAGGTTTTACTGGATTCGGGAGCAGGCGACAATTCCTTTTGGTTGAGCGACCGTTTCATCAATACATTAGGAATAGACAAATCGACATTGGAGATAACGGAAAAGAAAAGTGAATTTGATGAAAAGATCGTTACAAAATTTTACAAAGGCTCCATTAAGTCTATTTCCAATCAGTATGCCCGACGAGAAGCTCCTCAAGTTACTTTTGTGGAAGGATTGATTTACGAAGGGAAAACCAGTATTAATTGGTTAGGAAATAAAATTGGAATTAGCTTGAAAAACAAAAAAATATACATCCTTGATTAAGATACACGACGGATTTTTGAGCTGATTTAAGACCTAAGTCATTCGAAAGCTTCAATAATAAAATATGTTTGACTCTCCGTAATACAAAAGGCTTAGCTCTGACTCGTATTCATTATTATACTCACAATGATTGTCAAAAATTCTACACACCATATCATTATGGCTAGTGCCGAACTGCGTCATAGGCGCTTGCAATATATCATAGTGGTGTGCTCCTAAAAATCAGCCATTCCTGTGCAAACCCCGTTAACCAACCTCCATAGCCTGCGCAACTGCAAAACTATCTTCCAATAAAGTGTATTCCACAATTTTTTCTTCTTTTACAACAAAATGAATAAAAAATATTGAAGTCACTATTTTTCCAGTCTTAAGCATTTCAGTAGCAAAATCACCTTTAATAATCACATCGCTTCCCGTCATCAGTATTTTATGGATGCTTGCAGATAAAGGCACCGTAGCAGACCAAAGTAGTTTAAAAAATGCTTCCACTTCTGCCCTGCTATTACGTTTGCCAAGCCAAGCTATTCGCTTCTCATTTCCGGGAATCTGCCATTTCACATTCTCTGCAAAAAGATTGACAATACGATTTAGATCCCTCTGTTGTAAATATTCTAAAAAGGCTTCCACAATTTTCTTTGCATCGATCATACGCTCCCTTTGTTTAAAGCTTTTTGCTGTAAATAAGCCATCATCCCTACCCAGCCTGCTATGGTCATAATAATAATGAAGCCGAATATACTGACTAAGGAAGAAATAATAACAACTACTACCACCCTTACTATTACCCATGATACATCTAATGCAATAATAAGCTGGGTCCAATTTTTAGGAATAGGCTTTTACTAGCTGTCAGTAATACAAATAATGCAAAAACAATCAAAAAAACTCCTACTTCCCTAAACGGGACAATAGTATTGACACCGAACAATTTGGCAAAAAACTCAGGCACCGATGTTAACAGTAAACCTGTAATTCCAGAGCTGATAGCATTTGTAAATAAAATGTTTTTGAGCTTCATAACTTTTCGATTTTGTTTACACAAAAATATTTCGACCACAACCTTTAGCCATTATCATTACACGACATCTCATTAACACTTTACGACATTAAACACAATACTCACAGAACAACATGCTATCTTTACTGTATGAATTACAGAAAAACATTTTTGCAGGCCTTGTTTATTTTCTGTAAAGACAGAAATATGGATATTGATAAAATTGCTTCGTTATCCTCAATTAATATTCATGATTTGAATAGCAAATCCCGATACAAGGTCACCAACCATCAAATGGAAACCCTCTGGAAAAATATTGTTCATTTTTCCAATGACAAGTTGACTGGTCTACATTTTGGTGCAGCTATGCAGCTTGCTGCTTTAAACGCTGTGGGCCAGATTATTCAGACGAGCAGCACAGTGAAAGAAGCCTTGCAACATGCAGGAACATTGCTGCACCTGATTACTGATTACTATACAATGTTGATAGAAGAACAATCAAAAACATTCAGTGTTTCTTTTATCAAAAACAAGGGTTATGAAAAGTTCCCTTGCTCCATGAAGCATATAGGTGATTTCCTTGTAACATTTACCCTTTACGAAATGAGGGGGCTTTTACTCACAAATCCGGAACCTATAAAAATAGGAATACCCAGTTTTCATAAAGACTACAAAGCCGAATACGAAATCATATTTAACTGTAGGGTTAGTAAATCTGAAAATTACTCGATTAATTTTAAAAAGGAATTTTTAGCAACACCCATTATAACTGCCAACTATGAAATCCAAACATTGTTATTAAACCAAATACACCAGTTACAACAGCCACAAAAACTGAAGGGCAGCTTCTCCCGACGCATCTTCAATTACCTTATTACCAACTCTTACCTCTATGCAATGTCTATCGAAGCAGTTGCTGGTAATTTTAATATGAGTGTGAGAACCCTCCAACGGAAACTAAAAGAGGAAGGAATATCCTACCTGGTAATTGTGGAGGAAGTACGAAAAACGCTTGCCATCCATTATATTGAAAATAGTTCTTCATCCGTCAAAGAGATAGCAGCAATTATAGGATACTCCGAGCCAAGTGCATTCGTTAGGGCTTTCAAAAAGTGGACAGGCATAACCCCCTCTGCATACCGTACGTAATATGCAAGCTGACCGCACACGAAGGAAGATTGCATTTTTTTATAGATTAGCATATGAAATATATTTAAATCCTCAACCTTTATCAGTATTCAAAAAAATTGTCATAAAAAGTAGTACTCCAAAATCCGACATCAAATGGTAACATACCTTTCGCTTCTTCGTGGAATAAATGTTAGCGGCAAAAGAATTATTAAAATGGATGCCTTAAAACAGCTGTATGAAAAGTTAAAATTTAAAAATGTGCATACTTATGTCCAAAGCGGCAATGTCATATTCTCCGCAAATAAAGAAGATACAAAACAGCTTGCTCAAAAAATATCAGTGCAAATCGAAAAAGAATTTGGATTTGATGTTCCTGTTATAGTGCTTACTTCTACAAATTTAAAAGCAATTATAGATCACAACTTATTAGCAAAAGATAAATCGAAAAATGCAGAATTTCTACATGTAACATTTCTGGGAGATGTACCAGAAACATTTGATAAGGATGCTATTCTCAAAGTTAAACATCCGACAGAAGCCATCGAAATCACGTCTAGCGCAGTTTATTTATATTGCCCCAATGGATATGGTAAAACCAAGCTCAACAATACCTTTTTAGAAAAAAATCTTAAAGTACCTGCAACTACCCGAAACTGGAAGACAGTAAATGAATTGCTCAAATTATTAACAAGGGGGTCATTAGATAAATCGCAATCATAGCTCCCGCAATGGATGATAACACTAGCCCGTTATCCGTTGAACTATCGACTTGCAGTCGTGGTAATATCAGGGATAAAATATAATAGCTTTACACTCTTGAGCAAAAAGGCTACAACTTTACTGTATCTTAGTTATACACATTTCAATATTAGAGGGTGACGTAAATTTGAGTAAAAAACTTGCTTTACCAGCCCCATACATCAATCTGGAATTATATAATATGAAGAATACACTCATCCAAAATATCAGCAGATATATCTCTTTAAGTGAAGAGGAGACTCATATTATAGAAAAATTCTGGATAGAAAGATCCTTTGAGAAAGGTGAATATTTATTAAGGAATGGTGAAACTTGCCGTTATGATACCTATGTAGTGTCGGGGTCTGTAAAAACTTACTTTATAAACGACAAAACGGGAGAGGAAGAGATTCTATTTTTTGCTATCGATGACTGGTGGGCCACGGATATTGAGAGTTTCTCCAAACAGAAACCTTCGATGTATAACATTCAGGCCATAGAGGATACGAAAGTTTTACAAATCAGCTACACCTCATTTCAGCAATTGCTAGCAACTTTGCCCCGCTTAGAACGATACTTCCGCTTGATTCTGGAAAGCTATTTGGGTGCTTTGCAAAAGAGAATTATTTACCACAATGCTTTTGATGCAGAAAGCCGCTACTATGACTTCTTGGTCACTTACCCTGAAATTGCTAAAAAAGTTCCGCAATATTTAATTGCCTCTTATTTAGGAGTCTCAGCAGAGTTTATCAGTCGTATTCGCAGAAAAAATAAGTCTTCTTGACCTAGTTCAATTTTTAAAATTGACTGAATCATGAGTTTTGCCTCCTCAAACTAATCAGGCAGAATCTTATGATAAATCATCCTATTTTTCAACCAATCCCACTGTGGAATAGAAGTCTTAAAAATCGCACAGTTGTTGCACCCATGTCACGGGTAAGTGCAGATGCCGATGGAGTCGCCACTGATGAAATGGTGGACTACTACACTTCATTTGCCAAAGGCGCCTTCAGTGTCATCATCACCGAAGGGCTATACACAGATAACTTCGCTAGTCAGAGCTATGTATTTCAGCCCGGCATGGTCACAACAAAACACATAGAGTCATGGAAAAAAATCACTGATGTCGTACACAAGCATCATGCATTAATTATTGCACAACTAATGCATGGAGGAGCAATATCTCAGTATCAAAAAAGTACCATTGCTCCCTCGCCCATCCAGCCCAAAGGTGTCAAGTTAGCATCCTATGGAGGATCAGGGGCATTTTCAATACCCAAACCCATGACGTTACAGGATATAGAACAGGTTAAAGAAGGCTTCATTACAGCAGCAATTAATGCCTATAAGGCCGGATTTGACGGTATAGAGTTACATGCTGCAAACGGATATTTATTAGATCAATTTCTAACTCCTGAACTGAATATAAGACAAGATCACTATGGTGGAAACATTGAAAACCGCTATAGAATTGTAGCTGAAATTATATCAGGTATAAAACAGCAAGTTCCCAAACATTTCATCCTAGGGCTCCGTATCTCGGAGGGAAAAGTAAATGACCTCACATACCGATGGGAAAAAGGAATTGAAGCAGCAAAAGAATTAGCAGAGCAAATTAAAAGATCTGCACCGGACTATATACACGTTGCCGTTCAAACCGGAGAATGGGAACGGGATAGTTTTTATAATGAGAACACATCACTGGCATCGGTGATGAGAAGTACCACGCATATTCCAATAATCGCCAATGGAGGCCTACATAATTTAGACAAAGCCGAAAAAGCACTTAATGATAACCATGCAGATTTATTGTCCATTGGGAAAGCAGCACTGGCAGATCCGCATTGGCCCATCAAGACAATGAATTATCAACCCATAATCCCATTCCACAAAAATATGCTATGTCCCAAAGCGACTATTAGCCACACTAGAAATGTATTAGCAAGGCTCTGTTCCGAAACTACCTAGCGGTTTATTCAGATTGAATTTCTGATTGAACAAGAAATATATCAAATATAAATTAATGGTTTAACCTTAAAATTAGCTTACAATGAAAATATCACAAATTAAAATTACTCCTGACACCTATGCTCCATTTAATCTGGCACAGGGCTATCGTGTCGGTGATTTATTATTTATTTCAGGTCAGACAGCTATTGATGATAACGGACAATTAATTGGTATCGGGGATTTTGACGTACAGGCACAAAAAGCTTTTGAAAACCTTGAAAAGGTACTGAAAGCCGGAGGTTCCAGTCTCAAAAATGTAGTAAAAGTAACCATCCTCTTACGCGATATGAGTAATTTTAATAAGATTGTTAAGTTGAGAGAAAAATACTTCACAAAACCCTATCCTGCCGATACCATTTGCGAAGTATCCTCACTATTTTCATCCGAGGCGCTCATCGAAATTGAAGCGATAGCTGTAGCGGATGATGCAGCAGAATGGGAAAGATAACACTCGCAGATATGATTGTAAGGTTGAAATAGCGGGTAATGCAAAATCTTCAGCACTGTACCCGCCTATTTCTCTTTTTTGCTTATTGAATACTTTCAAGAAAGGCTGTAATGTCTTTAAGCGATTCTTTAGCCTGAACACTATCTTTATTGGTGAGGAGCCATACGTGGGTTTGATCCTGATAAGCTTTAAATTCCGAATGAGGCTGAATGGTGCTGATATATTCATGAAAGTTTTTAGAATCATCGTACAATATTTCATTTGTACCCACTAGAGCCAGCAAGGGAGGAAAACTTTTGAATACAATCTCACTGGGATTGGCCTCCGCATCACCATTCTCTTGAAGATAATTGCGGATACAATCCAGAATATACGCCTTAGTAAGAATCGGATCCAACTCTTGTCTTGTTTGATAAGAGTTGTTATTGCATTTAAAGTTTATAAGTGCAGAAATTAAAATGGCAGCATCTGGGATTCTGAAACCTTCCTTGACCAGCGCATTAATAGCTGTTACTGCCAAAGTTCCGCCAGCACTGTCTCCCATAAAAATAAGTTTGACTCCTTTATGGGATGCAACCAACATTTTATATACAGCTACAACCTCATTGATGGCTGCAGGATAGGGATGCTCTGGCGCCAGAGAATACTCAATAAAAAGAATTCTATGCCCGGTAGTATTCGACAATAAGCTCACTAAAGCCCTGTGCGACTCGATACTACCCAAAGAAAACCCTCCTCCATGCAGATAGACAATTATATTTTCTGAGCTAAGTTTTTCAGGTATAAACCAGTAACAGTTTACCCCAGCAATTTGTGTTTTATCTATCTTAACAGACTTCTCTACCGGATAAATCTTTCCAAGTGCTTCAAAGGAAGTCCGCTCAGTCTTGATTCTGTCCATAATCTCCTGTGCAACGGATGGTGTGTTCATTGTGATATGTGTTAAAAGAATTAATAAACTAAAAATTGTGTGTTTCATAACTTTTGTTTGCAAAAATAGATTTGACAGTATACTTTTGCAAGTAGTATATACAAAGTATACTAGTATACTTAAATATAGTATTGTTGATATTCACTTAGTTATATCATGAAAAAAACTGAAAAAATTTGTCCTGTAGAGCATTCTGTAAATATATTAGGTGGCAAATGGAAGCTACCAATCATTTATGCGCTAGTGTCAAATGGTACTGTTCGATTTAAAGAACTGGAAAGATTGGTAGCAGGCATTACCCCTAAGATGCTTACCACTCAGCTACGAAGTTTAGAGGCTGATGGTCTGGTTGGAAGAAAAGTATACCCTACCATCCCTCCTACCGTTGAATACTTTCTTACTGATATAGGGAAATCGATAAAACCGATGATTGCTGAACTAGAGAAATGGGGCCTATACCATCAAGAGATGCATTTGAAACCTAAAAAGAAGCGCTTAAAAAAGCAGTGCAATTAGAGGTATTGCCAATCCCATTTGAGTAACTGAGTATCGTAATAATCGGTTAAAAGTATCAACCTAGGAGTAGCGCCTCTTAATACTTTGCGATATATCTTTTACTAATATCGCAAAACATATCTGAATGAATATTCAGGCCAATATTAGTAAGATTGGGAATATGCTCTGTGGCTATCAGATAAACAATTTCGCATATTTCTCTTTCCGTAAAGTATTTCTTTAGTCGTGAGAATGTTTCCGGATTTATTTTTTTATCTTTTGTGAGCTCTGTTGCATAATCCAGTGCAGCTCTTTCAGCATCCGAAAAATAGGAACTTGACTGATACTCATGTATAGCATTAAACTTCTCTTCGGGCATAAGCTCTTTCAAGGCTTTATATCTTCCGATATCCATGCAGAATTCGCAAACGTTTATTCGTGCTACTTGATGCCGAATAAGGAAGACAAGTTCTTTGGGAATTATTAATTTCTTATCCAGCTCATATATTTTGGCACCAAACTTGCCAAACGCAACAGGCATCCTAGCAGCGAACACCTTTACGGGGGTGAGCACCTTTCCAAACTGTTTCTTTGTTAGGAAATAAACTAGCTTCATCATAAATCCTTTCGGACTTTCAATGGGGGGGGGTAAAAATGTTTGTACGTTGTCCATATTTCTGTATTTTAAATTTACACCCCTAAGACAATCGTATACGAGATTTTGTGACAAGAATTCTTACAAAAAGTCTTAAATACTCCGATACTGAACTACTAGTGAAAGTTCCACCTCTATGTATAATTATAATGTTACTTTTCTAACTTATGGTAAACTAGAAAGTGAGGCTCGAAATAGGTTAAGCTTATCCGGATTCAATACAGCAAAAACCTTTGAGATTTTATCTTTATGTATCGATAGAATTTGTATACAAGTTAGTTCCCCGTTTAGGCAAATGACTATGGCAGGTTGCGATAATACTTCCGTAAAAGAAAAACTGACAGGAGATTTTGCACTGCGAATAAGTTTGATAAAAAACTGAGCAATTTTTTCCTTTCCCATAAGAGGCTTTCCTAATGCAGGTACTTTACCACCACCATCGCCAAGCAAGGATATTTCATCGTTAAACAATGTAATCAAACCCTCTACATCGCCTTGATTAATGAGCGAGACAAAATTCCTTGCTGTGCTCAGTGCTCTTAAGTTGGAAGCCGGTTTATGCTTGAGATTGGTCATCTTTCTTTTCGCCCTACTGTACAATTGACGAGAGTTGTCCACCGAAATGTTTATAGCCTCTGCAATTTCTTTGTGACTAAAATCAAATGCTTCTTTCAAAACAAATACAGCACGCTCCGTTGCCGATAGCTGTTCCATTAAAAAAGCTAGCTCATAAGACAGTAGGTTCTGATTTTCAAAATGCGTTCCAGTAGTCTCACTTTCCGACATCGCTACAAAGGGCTCAGGAAGCCATAATCCCTTATAATGTAATCGCTGCTCCCGTTTCTTCAGATTTAGACAATGATTAATTGTCGCTCGAATAATATAATTCCTCTTATCAGTCACATACTCAGGAATGGAATTCTCCAAAAGTTTAAGATTGATATCCTGAACAACATCTCGAGTAGTATTGTAGTCGCCGGTCATATTATAGGCAACTGAAAATATGAGCTTGTCGAAATTCATCAAATTCTATTCTTTGTTTTGAGCAATAAGAAAATACGCTTATCAAAATCCAAAAGCCTTTCATAATCATAAAATATAAATAGAGCATATACCCAATACTATAGCCCATTAGTACGCTCTATCCCATCCTTATATTCACCCCCCTTGGTTACATCGAACATTAGAATAATATAGTACTTCGCGATGTTCCATGAGAGCTGAAAGTGCTATCTACTCTTGTAATATTACCATTAGTAACAATAAAATTGCAAATCAGTTTTTAAGAAATGATTATTAGAGCAAAATTTATCATAATTTCCGAACTTAGGGCTTTAATTCAATACTAGTAATTCTCAATATTTCATTGCCCCAAACCTATGACAATGATGCTTGCAGCAAGTTTTTCACAAACACAGTTGTTCTTAAAACATACATTTTTCTTTTCGCTACGACATTTTAGGGTAATAATTGGCTTGGCCTTTATAGCCGGCTTGGGACGTTATATTCAATTAAAAGGATTCGGCGATATTCATTCCTTAACTAATATTTTATTAGAGATTATCGTAGAAGGTGCTAGAGTATTATTATTGCTATACATTCTGGGACTCGCTGATATTAAAAAAGGGGTGCTACGAATAAAACACTTTCTTACCGACAAAGAGAAGAGAGCGCAATTTGGAACTGTTTTTCGTCAGCATGTAAAAATGTATTGGAAAGCTATAATATTAAGCCTGATTGGATTTTCAATTATCGCATGGCTACTCAATTATTGCATTGATGTAATCATATATAAAACGTCACTCATCTCATTTCTAAAAGACAAAGGCATTCTGAACCCTCAAGCATCAGAATGGCCTGTATTACTATTTATCAAAAACCTTACAGTGATTCCTTATACATTGGTATTTGAAACACTCTTGCTTCTTTGGTTAGCTGGAAGATTGATAATCCTCAAAAAATAATATTTAATACAGGTTTATAAAATTTTATTCAAAAAATCTCATTCTTTTTAGATCGCTTTTCTAATTTGCAGCAAGCTAACATTTTCATTATTATTGATGCAATAAAGTATGTAATGTCTCTATATCGTTTCTATCAATGATACCCCAAGCAAACAATAAGTAATAATATAGTTTATAATTAATTCTAAAACCAATCTTGTGAAAAAAATTATTTTAGATCTTACCGTGTCCCTTGATGGTTTTATAGAAGGCAATAATAAAGAAATAGACTGGATTGTTTTCGACGATGAACTAGCAGAGACGCTATACCGATTTGCCGATGAAATAGACACGGTTCTTTACGGTAGGGTTAGTTATGAAGCCTATGGTAATTATGTTCCAGCAGATGACGCAAGTCAGTTTGAAAAAGACTTTTACGCCCAAATACACACCAAAAGAAAATATGTATTTTCAAGGCAAACTCTCCCTCTTACCGGAAATTATACGCTGATACAAGACAACATCGTAAATGAAGTGAGAAAAATAAAAGAAAGCTCCGAAAAAGATATCTGGTTATTTGGGGGAGCAGGACTGATATCCACCTTTCTTAATCACGATTTAATTGATGAAATGAGAATCACTGTCAATCCGGTAGTAATAGGTGGAGGCATCCCGCTATTCAAAGAAATTAATAATCGAAAAAACTTACGCCTTATCAATACCCGCACATACCGTTGCGGCGTAGTAGGATTGTACTATGAACCTATAAGGGATGTAATTCAATAGCATATTGGGGAAGCAATTTGATATTAGACTATAAATACTTCGACGATGGATAAAGTAAACTTATCGGAGAAATTTGCACTCTTTACTGACCACTGGTCGCCTAAGATTGTTGGTGAACTTAACGGACAATACGTAAAACTCGCCAAATTCAAAGGCGAATTTGTATGGCATAAGCACGATAATGAGGATGAGATGTTTTTGGTAGTAGATGGCATATTAAAAATCGAATTTCGAGATAAGACAGTAACATTAAATAAAGATGAATTTATAATCGTACCTAAAGGCACGGAACATAGACCTATTGCAGAAAACGAAGTACTAGTAATGCTGTTTGAACCAGCAACTACGCTTAATACCGGCGATGTAACCAATGAGCTCACCCAATACCAGTTGGACAAACTATAAATGATAAAATGCATTAAGTACGAAGGCTCCGGAATCCAGAGCCTTCTTTTATTATTTCATCTTCTGAAAAAACTCATATAATTGCCCTACATCACCCGAGCAAAGAAGGGGCATCGCTTCAGCAAGCAGCTTTTCGTCCCAATTCCACCACTGCATCTCTAGGAGCTTTTCGATATCCTCATCACAAAATCGCTTCCTGATTAGCTTGGCAGGATTACCTCCTACAATGGCATAAGGCTCTACATCCTTTGTTACCAGCGCCCGGCTACCAATTACTGCACCGTCACCTATCCGAACTCCCGGCATGATTATGGCTTCACTGCCAATCCACACATCATTTCCAACAATAGTATCACTCGCTTTTTGAAATGCATCCCGGCTTTTACTAAAAGTAGCTACCTCGGGCATATAGAAAAAAGGGAAGCTAGATATCCAATCATAACGATGCCCTTGGTTCCCCGCCATGATAAAACTTGCTCCGCTACCTATGGAACAAAAAGAGCCGATAATCAATTTATCAACATCATCTCTATCTGGGAATAGATAGCGAGCACAATCATCAAATGAATGGCCATGATAATAAGCGGAGTAATAAGAATATTTACCTGCAATAATATTGGGATTCGCAATGTGATCTTTAATAATCTTCCCTTTAAAAGGGCTTTCGAAGAAATTTTCCATGATTAGATATTTACTTTAATAATGAGACAATAGAAATCCGAAGAATAATCCTAAACTATCCTTCTGCGTTAATTGTGTAAAGTAAATAGTCTAATCTGCGAGTTCCATGGTGCAAAAGTAGCAAAAGAATTAATACAAGATATACGATTCCTTTAATTATACGTACCTCATATTAATCAAGATCGGTATTCCGCAATCATCATTTTTATGCGATTGTATTCGAATGATAAAACATTTCTGAAACAAATCCATATTCAACGCACCATTCAGCTATAAGCTTAAAGTAGCCGTCAATAAGATCGGTTATGCCGGCTTTTATTTATATTAAAAAATCTTTCAACTTTTAATGACTGCATTTTGAAAATACAATAATGCTTCAATCTTAATTTACAAATACTGTTATGTGACAGATTGGAGGAATCGTCAAAGTGATAAGACAAAGTCATCTACAAAAAATTGTCTATAATGGACAATCGTATCCGAACGAAACAGATTTTAACCTTCCGTCACTTATGAATATACTAGACGGTTTATAAAATGCGTAAGAAAGTACAATACAAAAAAGCATTAATGACCTGCATAGCTATTTATCCAAGTCTTACTTTGATGCTATGGCTTTTCGGAGAACCATTGGGTAAGCTTTGTCTACTATTACGCACTTTGATATTAACGAGAATATTGATAGCACTACTTTCTTATGTGTTATTACCGTTACTTCAAGAACTATTTGAAAATTGGTGTAACTCATAACAGATATGCCTAAATGGCTTCTTTAGAAAAGAAGCTACTACAGCTACTATTTTTTTATAACTTTATATGGTAATATTATTTTAGCTAGCCAACAGTATTAAGAACTTTCTCAAAAATGGAAGCACCGCAAGCAACAAAATATTTTGCAAGTCGGAAAGAGTGGCGAAAATGGCTAACAAAAAACTTTGAAACGGCTAAAGAAATTTGGCTTGTATTTCCGCTGAAGGCTTCCCATAAAAAAGCCATACCATATAATGATGCTGTGGAAGAAGCTCTTTGCTTTGGCTGGATCGACAGTACTGTAAAATCATTAGACAGAGAACATAAAATACAACGCTTTACTCCTCGAAACCCTAAAAGTTCCTATTCGCAAGCCAACAAGGAGAGACTAAAATGGTTGCTCGAACATAAAATGATACATCCCAAACTGATAGATGAAGTACAGAAGATCGTAGCAGAACCCTTTCGTTTTCCTAAAGACATTATTGACAGAATAAAGGCTGATAAAATTGTCTGGAAAAATTATCAAAATTTATCAGAATCGTATAAGAGGATCAGAATCGCTTATATTGACAGCGCTAGAAATAGGCCTGCAGAGTTTGAAAAAAGATTAAATAACTTCATTAGCAAAACAAGAGCAAACAAGCTTATCCCAGGAGTTGGAGGAATAGAAAAATATTATTAACCCAGCATTTTCCTAACCATGCAATACAAAGCTTATCCCATCAATATAACAAAGGATACGCTAAAACTCTTTGACTCTATAGCAATTCCAACTCATTGATAGTTCTAAGTAATGCTATAATAATTATAAAATAATGTATTGCCAATTGAAGCACTAAACCTACATGAATGTTGAAAATGACAAAAAGTGCGTATACCATACAACTATCCCCCACCCGTATTACCAAACTAGATGCACTGTTTCAGATACCACTCGACAAAGACGGAGGTTACATAGCAGCATTTATCCCCGACAATCCATCAGACAAAAACGCTTATTTGGCCAAGCATACAAAATTACTTAACGCCTCTTCTATCAACTAGCATACCATTTGGCTTAGCGATACGATAGTAGGCAGCATTTCTAGGTTTATCATGGAAGAACAGGCTGAAATTACTTATTGGATTGACAAAAGGTTCTTGGGACGTTGCATTGCCACTCAAGCCCTGCAAATATTTCTTCTACTTGACCGACGCGACCTATCTTCGGCCGTGTAGCATATGATAATATAGGCTCGCAAAAGTATTAGAGAAATGTGGGCTCATACGAATAGGTTAAATATAAATTATGCAAACGCCCGCCACGCAGAAATTGAAGAGCTCATTTACAAATTGGCTTGACTGTTTGGAATACTATTTTACCTGACAGCCAAATCCAGCTACCCATCTTAATAAACTCATTTTTATGTATTTATAATACAAAACTAATTGCAAATTACAACCAACCCGCATTTATTAATAAATATACATATTTGTTTATAAGCAAATCAATAATATAGACTCCGATAAGCATACTACAGGCCAGTCTCTGATATTGGGGTGTAATAAATCTTTCACTAAAAAGAATCAATAACTACACAATTAAGTATTGTGCTTGGCCTCCAGCAGCAGATGTTCTTAATAATATCTTCCCTGTGCAATTTGCAACCGAGTGCATCGATCTATAAAAATCCGTTGGCTTAAATATAGATTAGTGTTACAACATTTGGTATAAACTTGAACTTATATAAATTTGCTCAACAATATAGCATTATATGCCGAATATAGTGCTGGTAAGTTTTTATAAAACCAAGACTAAAATGGTACAGCAAGTTTTTCATTTTCCAAGGATAGCCCCCGGGAAAATGTAGCCTGTCTGATAAACCTTATTGCTTATGAAACAGTTTCTTCAAATCGTCATATTATTATTCGGAATACAATTTTCTTCGTGGGCTCAGAATGACAGTATCTCCAAGATTGATATCTCAGAGGATGTCCTTACCTTAATTTGTGGAACTCATTAAGGATAACACAGGTCTCATAATTACAAAAATAGAGGATATTGACTGGGCTAAATTCTGGGATATAAAAACATACGAAGCCGAATCGAATTTGATTACGATTTTTGTTTATTTTAAAACTAAACTATATAAATACATAGAACAACGGGATAGTGATGATAAACCATATTCCAGGCGAGAAAGCACTACTGACTTCATCTCCTTAAAAATTCCTCGTTCAGAACAATCAAAAATTGAGCAAATAAAAGCAGTGGCAGAGAAATTACATCAATTGGCACTGGCAGGTCATCCTGTACTAAATATCGAATAGCTAACAAACAGCCACCGGATCAATTTTATAAATATGAGTATCTCTTTGACGGTACTATGATTGAAAATTCTAAACGCCCTACCTACACTTCTTCTGAACGCGAAATAGCGAAGATTATTGAAATTCTAATGAAGAACATTAAAAAGAACTCCAACGACATCAACTTTAAAGTCGATGATTTTGGATTTGAATTATTCTTTTTTCGATACGAAGGTGACCAAAAACTGCAATTCCGAAGACGTATCGCATATAAAAAACTAAAAGGCATTAATCTTGAAGACAATGAAATCATCTTTAAAGGAGAAGCCGAAACCAATCCTGTAAATTCCTATAAATCAACTAAAGAAGAGAATCTGATTTTTGAATTCGATAAATCAAAAATTAGTGATGAAAAATTAAGAGGCTTACTAGGACTACTAAAATATATTGTATGGACAAAAGGTGTAGATCTTCCCCCATTAACTTTCTAAATCCATGCATTTCGCAATTAAAACAATATCTAAATTTGCATCCAATATAAAACAATTCTAAAATCAAAACTATTCACGAACTTATAATGGCTTTTTAACTAGTACAAGATGACACAAAGAATATCCAAAGCGATCTTTGCTCTACTTGCTATTATTATTGGCCTTTATCCAAGTATTTATTTTTTTCTGCAAGTAAGAAATATAGGTCTTTTAAGTACAAAGACTAACGAACTATTGACAAATATTTATTGGAATATTGGCTTCTATACGCATATCATTTTTGGAGGAATTTCTTTGCTGGTAGGCTGGATGCAATTCAACAAAAGACTGCTCCATCGGAAGCCCTCTCTGCACCGACTTATTGGAAAAATCTATGCCATATCTGTTTTCTTAAGTGGTCTTGCCGGTATTGGAATTGGTTTTACTGCTACCGGAGGCTTTATTGCATCCCTAGGATTTATTAGCCTGGGAATAGTTTGGGTTGCAACTACCTTACTAGCCTATCTAGAAATTAGAAACGGAAAAATTGAACAACATCGTAAGTTGATGATTTATAGCTATGCTGCTTGTTTTGCCGCAGTAACATTGAGAATATGGTTGCCCCTGCTCATGATAACTCTCGGGGATTATCTATTTGCTTATAGAATTGTAGCGTGGCTGTGTTGGGTTCCTAATATTATAGCAGCATATTTTATTGTGAAAACATTAAAACCGTATAATGCTTAAAGTCATTATACTGATAGTGCTAAAAATACTTAGCAAGTTATAAATAAGGGTGAGGAATATGTGTACACTTCAGCTATATGCATAAAAAAGTAATGAATTTCATTGCTGCCGATTACTTATTTCATAGACATATGCCGGTTCAATACATAGTAAAGCATTTTAGTATGGTAAATGCTCTATAATTAATAAGAAAATATTGTTAGTACGAGAGTATTTGAGGATTCTGTGAATTGGGGCAATATAAGTCACCCGCCGTGTAAAAAGAGCAAACACACACTGTACATTATATCAGTGTTTAATTCGATGCAATCCTAACATCGAACAATTTGAAGCCACGACTATTAACCTACCCCCTAATATATTTTAATTTTTTATTTACTAAAAAGTTAATGTAACCCAATCATAGTAGATTATCAATACACAAAATTCTTTGCTTACCTATTTGAAGTGTATAAGTTTATTACAAGAATAAAGCGATATTCAGATATATTAGGTAATAAATAATTTTTAGAGAGCAGATATCCATTATTGCCTCATCTGCTTCCATAAATCTCTGCTGCGTATTTACTCTTATCGTCGCATAAGGATAAGATTCCTCCTCAATACAAAATACAAACTAAGCCATTATCAGCCGGCAGATGGTACAGTAAATCTCATCTTTATGCACCTACTTTTGTATATTTTGAAAAATAGATGAAGATTACGGATCTAATTCGTTCATCGAAAATATCGATACTACCCATGTGGAAAGAAAAGCCTATGATTACCTACTTAAAGAAGTAGACTTTGTTCAATATGATAATAGTACAGATGACGTATATGTAATTACCAGAACAGAGCCCCTGCCATAGGAATAACTATATTCTACCCCGAAGATCTAACCAGATCTCCGTTGTACCGGATTGGTACGACTGCATTACGTTCGTAAAGAGCGACGGTGTCATAAATAGCAACACCGTATAGGATACTAAGGGGTTATAACATTACTTTACAAGTATTATAAATAATCAGTAGCTTTACAATAGCCCTCAAAGCAATATTCCTGATTACCTCAATCCATAGTAGCCATGAGTAATATTTCCGAAATTCTGAAATCCACAGCACATCGCCCCTACGAATATCCGGAAAGACCCTGGTGGTACTATCAGGAGTGGAATCGGGCTTTGTTACTACATTATGAGGTACCATACGAGCTACTCAAAAAATTGGTACCTAAGGGCTTGGATATTGATACTTTCAACGGTAAGGCCTATATATCCATAATTCCGTTTACAATGGAACGATTAAGACCGCGATTACAGCCCTCACTGAGCTGGATTTCTAATTTTCAAGAAATCAATGTTAGAACTTATATGGAGGTCGGAAATAAAAAAGGAGTTTACTTTCTTAATATTGAAGCCGGAAAATATCTTTCAGCTATCCTTACCCGAAAGTTATCCAAATTACCCTATGAAAAAGCCAATATAAAACGAGAAGGCACCACATATTACTCCAAAAATTCCAAAAAAGGATTCTGGCTAGATGTAGCCTATACCGTTGGCGAAACAATCCAGCAAAAGTCAGAGCTAGATATCTGGCTGACGGAAAGATACTGCTTATATCTGAAATCACAGGATACATTGTATCGCTATGACGTGCATCACAGAGAATGGGAACTAAAGGAGGTTACCGTAACTCGTTTGGACATTCATTACCCCATCGGAGAACTACTATTGAATTATCCTGCAGATTTAACACACTACTCCAACGGTGTTCAAGTGCTAATTTGGGATAAAGTAAAAATATAAGTGGGGTTCGTGTAAAAAACTACTTTTGAGAAATTTGCAAGGCAGAGATGATGGATATTGCCAATTAGTATCTTATATTGCTATAGATTTTTCATATAAACTACTTAGCAACTTAACAAAACTGTCATATGAAGATATCTTTCCCTCCAAGCTTTTTAGGTGCCCGTTGTGACATTTTAATGGACATAGTAGTAATATCCATGTTTATCATCCTCCCCTTGCTATGGTATTCGTTCAAAAAAGTAAAGGTAGAGCGCAACTATAAGCTGCATAAGAACATTCAGTTAATTATGTTCGTCATTCTGTTTTTTGTAGTATTGTTGTTTGAATACGATATGCAGCAAAATGGCGGCATTTTTGAAATGGTGAAAGGGTCTTCTTATGAAGGAACATTTTTTCTAAACTTCACTATATATTTTCACACTTTCCTATCTATTACCACATCCATCATTTGGACAGTACTAATTATCGCTTCATTAATTAAGTTTGGCAAAAATCCTCGCCCCGGCAAATTCAGTAAAACGCATCGCTTGTGGGGTAAAATAGGAATGTGGGACATGGCATTAACCTGCATTACAGGTCTCATTCTTTATATCTACGGCTTCTTGTTATAATCGATATTGCCACAGCACTGGACGCGATGTATCCGCCATTCCAGGAATGAGCGGATAACGCTCCTATGATCCTGCTCAATAGATATTCCCCTCTTATCTTGAGAAAATAAAAAAATTGCGCAACTAAATAGTTACGCGTGTATTTGCAACCGATGGGTTTCATATTTTAATTATGCAACGAGATATTTTTCAGACAACTGCAGATCCAACACCATGAGCTATTATTACACTTATGGCGTTACACGCAATGACACCGAATGCAATTGCGACGAACTTTAAAATAACACGACAGGCAGTGTCTAAGCCTTTGCGTATTCTTACCGAATGCCAACTGATCAAACGTTAATATAAAGGAAGAGAAATCTATTATTCGCTCGAAATAGAAAAATGAAAGAATTCGACAAGGGGCTGGCACAATTCCGAAAACTATGGGAACCTCGATTCAGCCAGCTTGACGACGTTCTGCAAACCATGAAAAACAAAAAACTATGATCACGTAATCTATTTTTGACTTCATCGCCAACAAAGAAACACGCACGGTAAGCATCGAGTGCAGTTTTGCTGCAGTACCGGATCTGGGTTAGCAGGATTGGACAAAACCTGAAATGCTGAACACTTTATTGACCAAAGTAACATTACGCTGGTGCATATATGTATAATAAATCTCCCGAACCAAATGATTGAAATGAGCTTCAAAAAGGGCTTCACCATGGTGTTACACGAACTGGACTCCTTATTGCTCCACTCAAAAAATAAAAATTATGAAAAACCTCCTTCTCCTATTGCTTGCTGCTCCCTTTATTTTGAGCTACAATAACTCAAACCAAAATTCTAAAGCAAATCAAAAAAAAGATACCTTAGCTTACAAAACCCACATCACAACTATGAATACACAAAAAATCACCCCCTGTCTTTGGGTAGAAAAAGATGCCAAAGCGGTAGCCGACTATTATCTATCGATTTTCCAAGATGGCAAGTTAAAAGAATACCACCATTACGAAAACACTCCAGAAGCTGTAGCTATCAGTGGGCAAGAAACTTTTGAAATAGCCATCATTCAAATAGCAGAAATGGAATTTCAGATATTGGCAGCCGGCCCGTTTTTTAAATTCAATGAATCCATCTCTTTTGTAATCAACTGTAAAGATCAGGCAGAAGTAGACTACTACTGGGAAGCGCTCACCTCCAACGGTGGTGCAGAAGGCCAATGCGGATGGTGTAAAGACAAATACGGACTCTCTTGGCAAGTGGTACCTGTCGAATATTACGAGCTGATAAGTAGCGAAGGTCCATCCGTAAGAGCCAAAGTCATGAAAAACACCATGCGCCAGAAAAAAATCATTCTGTCAGAGCTTAAACAATCATAAGCTTCGCATTTTGAAACTTACTAGGAATAAAAGTTAAAAGCTCTATATACCTACCCAGTCTTTCCACCCATTTATTCGCTCCCTTATTGGATAAAGTTTTGTCGCTTTCAATAAAGGCCACAAAACTTTTTCTATTTTCCCCAAAATAGGTCATATAATAAATCGTTATTTTAGCCTGGAATTAATTTTTAAACATTTAACCTACTCAGATCATGAAACCAAAATTTTTATTGACACTGCTTTGGCTGATGGGCCATTATTATTTGTATGCACAAAAAATAGCCTCGGAGATTCTGGGTAAATGGGATGTTTGGATCCCAGGTGCGGTAACTTATGTAGTTACCAATGACAATCGTACCAATATGATATATCAGCACGGTGCCGCCATGAATACCCTAACCATTTATAATAATGGTAAATATACTTGGGGAGAGTATTCGGACAACATTAAAATCGTTAGCCCATGGTATGCACAGGAAGGCGTTACCTATTATCGCATCTCAGATGCACGAAAAAACACCTATGATTTCTGGTATAAAAAAGATACAGACCAACTGATTTTTTTAGCCGGAGAAGTAGGAGGCCACATAGCAACCGGAACTCGTCTTAACGGTAAAGCTACAGCTCCCTCAGAAATCAAGAAACCTGTACCCACAAAAGAAAAGCCAAAGGCTGTACCTACTGCTTTCAAAACTGGCCAGGAAGTGCTGGTAGAATGGTCAGGCAGCTGGTATAATGCCAAAATTTTGGACTACAAAGATGGTCAATATAAAATTCACTATATCGGCTGGGGAAGTACCTGGGACGAATGGGTGAAACCCTCCCGTATTAAAGCTAAGGATAAAAAGTAGCATACATGGGAAAATAGTTGTATTGCCCTTATCCAAACTAAAAAAGCTAGCAGGCCTGCCCTACACCTTTGGTCTGTTAGCTTTTTAAAGATGCGATACACACCCAACAAGTCCTCTTCATAAGCAATAACTTGAGATTCTTCATCCCAATAAAAATAGTTCGGGAGCTTTGTTGGATATTCGCTAATTCTATCAAATGCATGCGTTTCTTATAGTTCGTAGCAAGCATTTGGCTATTGCTTGTGGAAGATTTTATCCGAACGGCAGTACTAAAATCGTTAGCCAACAAATGTTCTATTGGCTTCTCCAACAATACCTATTGGATGTAGTATCTTGTAAAGAGAGCTATAATAATCCCTCAAATCAATGAAGACATGTCGATATATCTATTATCGAGATAAGTTCTTCCTCTCCTATAGAAAGTGGATAAGGTAATATAGTGCTCCTTGCTATTTTAAATAATGATGCTCAACCTAATATCCTATCTCCACCATAATCCAACATACACAAAAGAGCAACTTAAATCCGCAAATAACTATCAGCCCATAATATTTATTAATTTTCGGTTATAATTACAATGTATATATTGAAATCAATCCCATAACCTCCAAAATTACCATGACTAGAATACAAATAATAATGGGAGATATCACCCAATGCAATGTAGACGCTATAGTAAATGCAGCCAATAGCTCATTAATGGGTGGCGGTGGTGTAGATGGAGCCATACATAGAGCCGGAGGATCTGCAATTCTAGAAGAATGTCGGAAAATTGTCGCCCGCCAAGGTGGCTGTAAAACCGGGGAGGCCGTTATTACCACTGCCGGTAAATTACCGGCAAAATATGTAATCCATACTGTCGGCCCTGTTTGGCATGGAGGCGATAACGATGAAGCCACTTTGCTCAGAAATTGTTATATCAACTCACTAAAGCTAGCGGTAGCACATCAATGTAAAACGGTGGCCTTTCCATCTATCAGTACCGGAGTATATCGTTTCCCAAAGGATAAAGCTGCAGTAATAGCGGTTACAGCTATTATAAACTTTCTGAATAATGATAAGCAAATACACAAAGTGATACTAGTTTGCTTCGATGAAGAAAATTATCGGCTATTACAGGCTGCAATGTCGGAAATCACAGCTTCATGAATATGGAGCAAAATGCTTTATAAAAATCCACTCTACTTTTTTTCACATTTCTTTTACTTTAGTATATTCACATACAATTTTGCATGACCTGTATATGGCCTGTGCTTTTAGTTTGCAATATAAAATTGCTATTAATAAGCTTAAAATGCATATACGGAAAAATACCAAAACCTGCTTTAAATTCTGATTTGTAATATTATGACTTCAGAAAATCCCATCAATCAAACTAACCAGAACTACCAGTTAGAATTTTTCGGAAAAGGTTCTGAGTATTTTAGCATTATGATCGTAAACTGGCTGTTGACGCTGGTTACTTTGGGCATTTATTATCCCTGGGCCAGAGCTAAGAAATTGCAATACATTTATGGGCAAACGGCCCTGAATGAGGAACGATTTCATTTCTCGGGCACAGGCAAGGAAATGTTTCGCGGCTTTATCAAAATCTTCATTTTTTATATCGCCGTAATTTCCATTTTCTTGCTGCTAATGAAAATGGTCAATACCTTGGCTGGTATTTTGTTCTTCTATCTGGCAATCTTAAGTATTATTCCCTTTGCCATTCATGGTGCATTCCGATACCGACTCAGTAGAACCACCTACAGAGGTATTCGCTTTGGTTATCGCGGCGACCGACATCTCTTTGTGGGATATTTTTTCCGTTGGCTGCTTTTCACCGTATTGACATTTGGTATCTATGGGGCATGGATGGCGATGAATATCCGCAGATACACACACAGTAATATCCGTTACGGCGATGTAGCATTTTCCAATGACGGAGATGGCGGGGAATTTCTCGTATTAAACCTTAAAGGCTATATTCTCAGTCTGCTTACACTGGGCATTTATATTTTTTGGTGGCAACGCGACCTGTTTAATTATTACATCAACCGCATGCGCATGATCAAGGGCGAACAAAAAATACAATGTTACTCCACAGCTACGGGTAGAGCATTTTTTAACCTTATGGTAGGAAATTTATTGTTAGTCATCTTTACTTTAGGTTTAGGTACAGCTTGGGCAGAAATGCGTACCCTCCGATTTATCTGGAACAATATTAAAATGGAAGGTAACATTAACTTAGAAGAAGTATATCAAACAGAAGATGAATACAACGACGCATTTGGAGAAGATCTTCTGGATTTCTTTGAGATAGATATTGCTTAACCATGAACAATACCACTCAAGCTGCAAAATATTTCAATGGACTCATAGCCGCATCCCAGGCAGCCTCTGTTATTATAAATGAGTTCATGGGCGAACTCCATATTCGTACTTCAAACGGAAGCGTAGCTATCTGGCTTTTACAAGATCTAGAATCTAACGACTATGGTCCTATAATGGAAATTCGAAATAAAAAATATCCGGCTGCGGTATTAAAAATAGAAGACAAGCGCTTTGCACAGCAGTTTTATAATACAATGAAACAATACAAGCGTGCAGACATCCATACACGTTTGTTGCGTCTAGGATTTAGTAAAATCACAGCCATAGCCATTGGATTATTTCTACTAATCGCAATTGCCTATATCTATATTTTACCAACTATTGCTGAAAAAGCCGCAACGCTACTTCCCGATAGTTTCGACAATAAAATTGGAGAACTTTTCATGGATAGTTTTGTAGGAGATCGCAAAATAGATTCTACAAAAACATCCTATCTACAAGCCTTTGCCGCAGAACTAGATTTAAAGAATAAAAAACCTCTACATTTTACAGTAGTGAAATCCAAACAGGTAAATGCGTTTGCACTACCTAACGGACAAATAGTGGTATATAGTGCCATCATTGATAAAATGAAAAACGCTGAAGAATTAGCTGCACTGCTAGGACACGAAGCCTCACACGTGAACCAGCGACATTCCACCAAAATGCTGTGTCGTAATCTGGCAGGTTATATGATTATTTCATTATTGTTTAACGATGTAAACGGCATCATGGCTGTTATGGCCGAGAATTTCCATCAGCTACACACGCTCTCCTACTCGCGTAAGTTTGAACAAGAAGCAGATGAACTGGGATTAAAAATTTTAATGGATAATCATATAAATCCCAATGGCATGATTCGTTTGTTTGAGGAGCTGGAAAAAGAAAACGAATTTCAATTACCCGAAATACTCAGCACCCATCCGTTAACCAAAGAACGAAAAATACATATGCAACAAATTATTTCAAAATCACCTTATCACACGAATACTCCTATACGTCTCAATGATCTTTTTGAAAAAATAAAAAAACTAAACTCGCCCCATGACAAAAATGCGTCACTACAAATTAGTACTACAAATTATAAATCGATATACAATATGTCCATTAAAACAAAAATTCTTATCCGTGCTACTTTCCATCTTAATTTTTCTTATCTTAGTAATAAGATACCGTGGACAAGGATATAGCCCTATAAACATTTCTATTAATATGTTAACCAGACAGAAAATCATACACATTATCACCATCATTACTACGTTCCGGAATTCTAAATAATCTATCGCATGAAATTACTATTGCTAGCCTTAGCAATTTTACTTACAAGTTGCTGTCATGCACAGTCTCCAATCAATAATATTTTCACTAAGTATAAAAAAATAAAGGTGTATCCGTAACAGTGTACGAAACAGATCCGTTACCGCCGATCTCCGAGAAAACTCCCGTAACATTTTCTACTAAAACATTAGAAGTAGAAAATGATGATAGCAAAAGACAACAGCGTGTCATCAAAAAAATATTAGCCAATTGTAATCAAGTATTTAAACGTAGAAAATATGTTTTGGTAGGAAGGAATAATGATGCTGGAATGATTCATAAAGTATACAAATATACTAAACCCAGCATAACAGAAATTTGCGAGCTTGAACAAGAGAGAGCGCATCTTATCCTTACTGTAACCACCTTTAAAAGTACTAATACAGATGAGGAGTTCAATGTGGATTTCAAAAATTACAGCGAGGTACAGCCTTCAGCAAAAAGCAAAATCCATAAGCAGTTCTGATATCATAGCACTTTCATTCATCCACCAATACCTATTGTCGTTGATTTTCCCTGAAGCAAAATGATATTGCATTGTGCCTTTCATACATTATTTTTGCTGAAACAAGCACTATCTAAAACCAAAATTAATAGTATGAAATACAATTATTTATAAATCAATTCTCTAACCACGAAGCACCACTTGCTAAATTCTGATATAATGAAAACAACCATCTGTTCCTTGCTGCTCTTATTATGCGGCCTTAGTATGCATGCGCAAAACTTGTACTCCCGCGCTTTTGGCAATCCTAATAACCAAGCCATCGTCTTTTTGCATGGTGGTCCGGGATATAATTGTGCCAACTTTGAAGGTACCACTGCCCAAGCCCTGGCCGACAAAGGATTTTTTGTAATCGTGTACGACCGTCGAGGTGAAGGTAGAAGCAGCAGTGAGGGTGCGGAATTCACATTTAAACAAACGTTTAATGATTTGAATGAGCTGTACAGCCGGTATGGCATACAAAAGGCTATGCTGATTGGGCATAGTTTTGGCGGCATAGTAGCCTTGCTGTATACCAAACAATTTCCGGAGAAGGTGCATAGTATTGTATTGGCAGGAGCGCCCCTATCCTTGCAAGAATCATTTGCACAGATTATCGATCGATGCAAGAAGATATATCAAGCGAAAAATGATAGTACTAATTTGAATTATCTCTCAATGCTTGAAAAGATGGACAAGAGTACGCTTCAATACAGCTCATTTTGTTTTGCACACGCGATGCAGAACGGATTTTACTCCCCACAGAAACCTACCGAGGAAGCATTGAAGCTCTATCAGCAATGGAGAGAAGATACCACACTGTCACAATATGGCTCGCAAATGACACCTCAAGCTCCACAAGGCTTTTGGCAGAACGAACACTATACAACGCTCGATCTTACCGAAACCGTGCAATCGCTCAAACAAATGGATGTAAGCATTTATGGAGTTTATGGCCAAGACGACGGATTGTACTCCGAAGCACAGATTGAAAAACTAAAATCTCTGATTGGTGCATCCCATGTATTCTATTGGGAACAATGTTCGCACAATGTGTTTATAGACCAGCAGAAGAAATTTATAGATGCAATTGGAATATGGGGACAATAAAGCATAAGAGCTCATATCTATATCAAAAGCCACATTTGCTTGTTGGTTAGGCCATAAAACCTCTTCTGAATTCCAAAGGGCTTAGCGTGGTTTTGGCTTTGAATAATTTGCTGAATGATTGCGGATGCTCGAATCCTAATTCGTAGGCAATTTCGCTTACGCTAAGTTGGGTTGTGGATAATTTTTCTTTAGCCTTATCGATAATAAATTGCTGTATCAGCTGCTGGGTGCTTTGTCCACTAACCAATCGCAACATTTTACCCAGATAACCGGGAGATACATGCAAAGCATTAGCGAGATACTGAACAGACGGAAGTCCGTACAGTGTTGCCTGTTCGGTATTGAAATATTCTTCAAGCTGCTTTTGCAATTGATCCAGCAAGTCGTGATGCTTCTTTTCGCGTGTAATAAACTGTCTATTGTAAAATCTTTCAGAATAACTCAACAGTGTTTCGATATGCGATAAAATAATGGGTTTGCTAAAGGCATCGATATTGGCAAGATATTCATCACGTATATTGCGTACGATATCGTTTAAAATTTTTTCTTCCTTGTCGGAAAGAAACAAAGCTTCGTGAATTTCGTAGTCGAAGAAATCATACTCGCGGATTTTCTTTTGCAGATGGGTATTCCATAAAAAATCCGGATGAATCAAGAGTAACCAACCCGAACGAGCTTGCGCATCGTTCAGGTTTCGGTTTACTCTGAGCACTTGGTTGGGAGCCATAAAATACAAAACGCCTTCATCAAAATCATACTCCTGCCTGCCATAGTACAACTTATCAACACCTCTTTTCAGCGATATCACATAGATACCTAATAGCAACCGATCAATATCTCCATAATATTCACGACTCAAATCTGCATAATCCACAATACTCACCAATGGATGAGCCGGTTGCGATAAGCCATGCAGCCTGTGAAACTCCTGAATGGTTTTGATATGATATGGCTCTTTGGGCATTTAGATTGGGTTAAGATTCAAAAACAATGGACATTCGTCGATAAAATTACAGCTTATAGCGCAAGTCCGCCCGAAACTTCTATGCGCTGTCCGTTTATCCAATAAGCATCATCACTACATAGGAAAGCAACGACCCCTCCGATATCTGTAGGTAAACCGGCACGTCCCAATGCTGTTACGGCTGCGATATGTGCATTGATTTCTTTGTTATCTCTCGTGCGGCCTCCACCAAAATCGGTTTCAATGGCTCCGGGTGCTACTACATTCGCCCGAATTCTTCTTTCACCAAGTTCTTTAGCCAGATAGCGGGTAAAGGTTTCCACCGCTGTTTTTAATGAGGCATAAGCCGAAGAACCTGGAAAGGTAGTACGGGTTAATCCTGACGAAATATTGACGATACCACTACCATTATTCATTAAGGGTAATACTTTTTGCGTAAGAAAATAAACGCCCTTGAAATGAATATTATAAGCGGCATCTAATTGTTCTTCGCTTACTTCTTCCACCCTACCGTACAAAGCAGTACCGGCATTGTTTATCAGAAAATCGAGCTGCTGATAGCCCTCTTTATCCAGATAAGATTTTAGATTTTCGACCAATGCGTCAAAACTTTTTGTATTGCCGGTATCCAACTGAAAAATGGCTCCTTTTACTCCTTTGGACTGTATCAATTGTAACACATCCTCTGCTGCCTGAGCTTGTGTGTGATAGGTGATGATAACATCCAGCCCTTTATCAGCCAATCGAAGTGCAATATCCCTTCCGATACCGCGACTACCGCCTGTTACTAAGGCTACTTTGTTTTTTGTTTCCATAATATCATTTGTTTTAAAAGACAAAACGAAGGTATTTTCAAATGAGCTGGTAGAACTAACTCAATCGCTCCGTTTTGTAGCCGTATCGGTAGTAGAAGAACATTACACACCACCAGGCACCTCAACATTGAATCAAAGGTTGCACCTCCGCTTAAATACGCACAACAACTCGTTTACCACTTGCATCAATACACCACGCGTCTTCTATATTCTCCAATGTATATTCAAGAATATCCATTTTGATTTTGTTATCCGCAGCAAGGCGAAAGGTTTCCGGAAGCAGATCTCTCAAAAAAAACTTCATTTCATCATCTCTCCATGTACCTAATCCAGAGCCCAATAGCGATATATCGGTTCCTCTTAATGTAGAAGAGGACAGAGTTATCTTATCTCCTGCAAGTGCGCCCACAGTAATAAAACGCGTACGATGCGAATAACCGATATTTCCCGAAAGTGCATGAAGGATGTGCTCAGCACTTGCTCCCCACAGATAATCCAACACAACATCGACAGGGCTTTGCTGATGCAAACGTTTTACTGCAGCTGTAAAATCAGCTCCAGAACTATTCAAAGAAATTACTTCATCCGCTCCTAGGCTTATCAGTTCATCAAATACTTTTTCATTTCTTCCTGTGGCCACCACTTTGCGAGCACCATAATATTTAGCTAATTGAATAGCCATCTTACCTGTGACGCCAGTAGCTCCGTTAATCAATACCACCTCACCTTTCTGCAATTTGGCTCTGCACAATAAGACTAATGAAGACCCCATCACAGCATTGGGTAAGGCTGCAGCCATAGCATCACTAACTCCGTCGGGCAATATCAATACCTCATCCTTAGGCACAATAGCCTTCTCTGCCATCATACCGCTCAACCCTATTGCGTACACTCTTTGACCATTCTCTAAATGCCCCACCCCATCGCTTCCTACAATAAATGGCTTATCAATTTCCTTTACAGAATAGTGATTGCCGCTGGCTCTCAACTTATCCAAATTCTTAATGGCCGAAGCTTTCACCGAAATGATAAGTTCGTGATCTTTACTTAATATCGGTTCTTCAAAGTCTGATGTATATTTTGGTAATTCACCTTTTTGAAATACTACTGCAGCTTTCATTGGATATTTGGTTTACAATTCTACAATAGCTCCCACCAAGAATGACTACACGTTTTGTATTTTCTGGAATCTTTCGATAGAAGCTTTTAATTCTTCTTCAGTTTCGGGCAGTTGATATTTCTGATTTTGAATAATACGCGATTGAATCTCTTCCGCAAAAGGCTTATGCTGCTCTTGATATTGCGCAAATGCAATTTGATGATCAGCATGAGCAGCTAATGATTTTGCGAGACAAGTCGCCCCAATCATAGCCAAGCTGGTACCCATGCCGGTAAAGAAACTTGGAGCGTGTGCCGCATCACCAACCAAGGCTACCCGTCCTTTATACCATTGCGGAACATGTACCTGACAAACCTCATCAAAAAACAAACTATCTGAATGCAACATGGCATCTAAAATCTCCAGCACTTTCCATCCTTTCTCATTACCAAAGTTGTCTTTCAAAATCTGTTTGTGTTGTTCCTTGTTACGATAGTCCCAATCCAGTTTGGGAGAACGAAACATCAACACACCATTCGCTCCGTTTAAGAACTGATAGATAAGGGCTTGTTTACCTAATGAGCGATACATGACTCCTGTATCTTTAGTTCGTCCTGTGTCAATATCTTTAGTTTCCGCAAAAGCAAAATAAGCTCCAAAAAATTGAGTAAACTGATGTTCCTCTCCAAACACCAATCGTCTAACTATAGAGTGGGTACCATCTGCACCAAAAACATAATCGAATGAATGGATACTTCCATCTTCAAAAACAACTTTTACTGCATCATCTAGTTCTTCAAGGGTAGCAATACTAGAATTGAATAAAATTTTTACGCCATCCTTCGGAAGTGCATCATAAATGATATCTAGCAAATCACCTCGGTGGATTTCTATATCGCCTAAGTATTCGGGTTGCTTATTCAATGAAAATCGAACCAGCGTTTCTCCTTGATCATTTACAATTTCATCGGTATGAATAAATTCTTTTGCTTTAACCTGATCTCCAATACCCATTTCCTGAACAATGTCCAGGGCTTTACCCCTGATGTCAATGGGGGAACCTCCCCGTCTCAGTCCGGAAGCATATTCCACCACAGTAACATCAAAATCGAACTTATTCAGCCAATAAGCTAAAGTCAATCCCGCAAATCCAGCTCCGGAAATTAAAACTTGCTTTTTCATCATCGGATGGTTTAAGGTAGATAATGAACGATATCCGTATGGATATAAATGCAGATTTTTACGAAAGCAAAACTATTCATACATTTAGGAATAAAATAGTCCGAGATTGGATAAAAAATAGTCCGAAAAATGAATACACCATCCAATAATGATAAGCAATTATTCAAAGATTTTGTACAAAAGATTGGTTATGAATTTGATGAAAACACATTAGAAAACTTTGAACTGAAGTTTCAGAAAGCTTACACTTTCCTACCCGAACTCGCCATTTTTGCCGGTTCTTATTTGGTGAGAAAAACAACACAAAGAGTGACGCATCCTCCTAAAAAAATCAAAAACAATATCAGGATCTTCTTTCACAATATCATCCATACACATCAGGGCACATCAGGCAAAGAAAAACAACTTCCCTCTGTGAGGATTTCATCAGCATCAACACCGCAAACAACTATCTTCAGACAAGGTACAGAAGCCAATATTGTTTTGGTGATTATTGATGCAGATTATTTGAGAAGCTTTCTGCAATCCGATGCTGAAAAATTTGCTTTTCTATGTCATCTCGATGAGCATTTTTTAATTGAAGAAATGATGACTGACGATATTCTTCGCACCGTCAATGAAATTATTTCCGAAGGCAAAAAGCAAAAGTTGAAAGATTACTTTTATAAACTAAAGACCCTAGAACTACTGTACTATTTGTTTGAAAGTTTAAGCCAGCGTGATAGCACTAAACCGGTATTAAAGTGGAGTGAACGTGATATCACAGCAATTTACAATGTGCGCAATGCCATTGCAGCGGATTTATCGCAAGCACATACCATTAGTGAGCTCAAACGGATAGCGGGAATGAATGAACTCAAGATGCGTCAACTTTTCAAGCAAATTTTTGGCAAAGGAATATACGAATACTACCAACATCTGCGCATGACAGAAGCCGCAAGAATGCTACGCGAAGATAAACTATCGGTCTCCGAAGCCGGCTATGCCTTAGGATTCGAAAACCTCAGTCATTTCACCCGCTTATTCGAACAACACATCGGCATGAAACCGAAGAAGTATAGTAGTCAGTTTTAGCTAAAGGGAAGATTCCTCCCTGCTTGGCAATTAAAAAAGAATAACAGTTTTCGTTGGGCTTGGTGCTGAAACGAAATGGGATTATTTCAATTAATATAGATAATCACTAAATATCCACTGAGGATATTAACTTTGAAACCAATAAATTAAGACAAAAAGGCAACATGTTCGAACAAACTTTTAAAAACATAGACGACATACTTTACAAGGACGCAGGTGCAGACAGCGAATTGGACTACATTGAACAAACTTCTTGGGTTTTGTTTTTGCGTTACCTTGACCAATTGGAAAGTGAAAAAGCGGACGAAGCCGCTTTAGAAGGAAAAGAATATCAATACATTTTGGACGAGCAATTTCGCTGGCCGAATTGGGCGATGCCTAAAACAGCAGATGGGAAACTGGACCATCACAAAGCCATGACTGGACCTGACTTGGTTCAGTTTGTGGACTTGAAGTTGTTTCCATACTTGGCAAGTTTCAAACAGAAAGCCATTGACAACCCGAAATCCATTGAATATAAAATCGGAGAGATTTTCAGTGAGCTGAAAAACAAAGTAAAAAGCGGTTACAACCTGCGTGAAATTATAGAAATGGTGGACGAACTACCTTTTGGTAGTTCCAAGGACAAGCACGAACTCAGCCACTTGTACGAAACCAAAATCAAAAACATGGGCAATGCCGGACGCAATGGAGGTCAGTACTACACCCCACGTCCTTTGATTCGTGCCATGATTGAAGTGGTGAACCCACAGATTGGCGAAAAGGTCTATGATGCAGCTTGTGGTAGTGCGGGCTTCTTGTGTGAAGCATACGCCTATATGTATGAGCGTATGGAGAAGACGACCAAAAATCTGAAAATCCTTCAGGAAGAAACCTTTTACGGAAAAGAGAAAAAGAACCTGGCCTACATCATTGGGGTGATGAATATGATTTTGCACGGCATCGAAGCGCCAAACATCATTCACACCAATACGCTGACGGAAAACATCAGAGACATCCAGGAGAAAGACCGTTACCACGTTATCCTAGCCAATCCTCCATTTGGCGGTAAGGAACGAAAAGAAGTACAACAAAACTTCGATATCAAAACCAGCGAAACCGCTTTTTTATTCTTACAGCATTTTATCAAGAGTCTGAAAGCAGGCGGACGAGCAGGTATCGTTATCAAGAACACATTTTTGAGCAATACCGACAATGCGTCTATTTCATTGCGCAAGTATTTATTGGAAAGCTGCAACCTGCACACCATTTTGGATATGCCGGGAGGGACATTCTTGGGGGCAGGTGTAAAAACGGTAGTCTTGTTTTTCACCAAAGGCGAACCGACCCAAAAAATCTGGTATTACCAGCTCGACCCGGGTAGAACCTTAGGCAAAACCAACCCGCTCAACGATGCGGATATGCAGGAATTCATACAACTGCAAAAGGAAAAGACCGTTTCTGAGAAAAGCTGGATAATCGATATTGCAGACATAGACACGAGCACCTACGACCTCAGTGTGAAGAATCCCAATAAGAAAGAGGAAGTCAAGCTCCGCTCACCACAGGAGATTTTAGCAGAAATGGAGATGCTCGATAAAGAAGCCGAAAATGTCCGAACCTTGATTAGTAAGATTATTGGTTTGCCTGATTAATTCAGTAGTGGTGAAAGAACAAGAGCTTACACATAAAATAATTGGGGCGGCTATGGAAGTGCATAAGCACTTAGGCAATGGCTTTCAAGAAGTCATTTATCAACGAGCCTTAGCCATTGAGATGCAAATGCAAAATATCCATTTCGTTAGGGAGCAAGAAATGCCTTTACAGTACAAAGGCTATGATGTGGGAACCAGGCGGGTTGATTTTTTTGTGGAAGACAAAATAATGGTGGAGATAAAAGCGGTTATCAATTTAGAAGATGTGCATTTGGCTCAGGCTATGAACTATTTGGAAGCATACAATTTAGAAATCGGACTTTTAATAAATTTCGGAGCGAAAAGTTTACAGTTTAAAAGAGTTCACAATAACAAAAAGTCTTGAATCATAAGTAAAGTCTTGAACCATGATTCAAAAGAATTAAAGAATTACCATGATTAAAGAAAAATTGCAAAATATAAAATCAAGCCATCAAGCGAATCTTGAAAATCAAGGTTCAGACAATTTGCAGCACGGTTGGGAAATAAAAAAGTTGGGGGAAGTGTGCGAAATTGTTAATGGTTCTACACCGTTGAGATCGAATAAAGATTTTTGGGAAAATGGAAACTTTCCTTGGTTTACTATTGATGATATAAGAGAACAGGGAAGAATTATTAGTAAAACTAAACAAAAAGTAACCGAAGCTGCACTTTCAAAATTGAGAGTGCTACCCAAAGATACAGTCTTACTCTGTTGCACAGCTTCTGTAGGAGAATATGCTATTACAAAAATTGAACTAACTACAAATCAGCAATTCAATGGTTTAATTGTAAAAGATAGGAATATATTATCTCCTGAGTTTTTAATGCACTACTGCTCTACATTGAAGGACAAACTTTTGAATTTAAGTGGGAAGACAACAATTGATTTTATTGCAATCGGCAAACTTAAAAGTCTTGAAATCCCCCTTCCCCCTATCTCCGAACAACAACGCATTGTTTCCATTTTAGATAAAGCCTTTGCCGCCATTGAAAAGGCAAAAGCCAATGCCGAACAAAACCTCAAAAACGCCAAAGAACTTTTTGAAAGTTATTTGCAGGAGGTGTTTGACAAAAAGGGTGATGGTTGGGAGAAGAAGAAATTGGGAGAAGTTATTGAATACGATAAAAATCAAAACATTCATAAAGGATTGCCTTATGTTGGTTTAGAACATATTGAATCAAATTCGGGTAGATTTATTGGAAGTTTAGAGCCACAAGTAGTTAAGAGTTCAACTTTCTATTTTAATGAGCAGCACGTTCTTTACGGTAGATTAAGACCATATTTGAATAAAGTTTTGTTGCCAGATTTTGAAGGTCATTGTTCAACTGAAATATTTCCAATCAAAGTTGGAAAGCAAATAGCGAGAGAGTTTTTATTCTATTGGCTTATCGCAGGCTCAACAGTTAAGAAAATTGATGCGACTTGGACAGGTGCAAGAATGCCAAGGGCAAATATGAATCAGGTTTTAGAATTTGATTTTGCGTTTCCAACACTCAAAGAACAACAAACCATCGTCCGCCAATTAGATGCCCTGCGAGCTGAAACGCAAAAGTTGGAAGGGCTATATCAGAAAAAAATTGATAATTTGGAGGAGTTGAAAAAGAGCATTTTGCAGAAGGCGTTTAGTGGAGAGCTGAGCGGTGGGGAGCCTATCGAATCAATAACTGAAAACTAATTTCAAAATGAGTCGGAATGCAAACATGTTAAACGAATCCAAAGGAGAATGGGGAGGTTTATGGACAGAAAAGAAGCTGGAGGCTTTTTCAAAGTATGTATGGTCTTATCTTACGATTATGAAGAAGTACCCATATTGGAAAACTATATACTTTGATGGCTTTGCTGGAAGCGGTACAAGAGAAAAACGGACGAATAGAGATTTAATGCAGCAACTTAAAATCACAGAAGAAGAAGAAAGAACATATAAAGGAGCTGCTGAAAGGGTATTAGGATTAGAGAATTTGGGTTTTGATTATTATTATTTCATTGATAAAAATGAAGAATCATTAAATAAATTAAAACAGAAGTTAAACGAACAATTTAAAAATAAAAACCTGGAATTTAGACTTGGTGATGCAAATGAGCAATTAAATAAACTTGCTAAAGCATTGCAAGATAATAAATATGCTGCTTTGGTTTTTCTAGACCCATTTGGAATGCAAATTGATTGGAATTCAATTGCAAATTTAAAAGGTACCCGATCTGATGTATGGATTTTAGTACCTACAGGAGTAATTGTAAACCGTTTGCTTGATAAAGCTGGGAAATTGGAATTTAGTGATAAACTTGAATCTTTTTTTGGGCTCCCAATAGCAGAAATTAAATCATTTTTTTACGAAGAAAAGAAGATCCCAACACTTTTTGGAGAGGAAGAAATTATTACAAAGGTTTCTAAACCTATTGAGAAAATTGCAAATTTGTATGCACAGCGTATGAAAACAATTTGGGAACATGTTACAGAAGAACCATTAGTTTTAAAGAACAGTAATAATGTCCCAATTTTTCACTTTGTATTCGCATCCAATAACAAGAACGCAAAAGAAATTGCCAAACAAATCATCGATAAAATTTAACACATGGCACAATCGAGCATAGAATGGACTGAAATGACTTGGAACCCAACAACGGGTTGCAATAAAATTTCAGCGGGCTGCAAATTCTGTTACGCAGAAGTAATGGCAAGACGACTGAAAGCAATGGGGGTTGAAAAATATGCTCAAGGCTTTGATTTAGCAATTCACGAAGATGAATTACAAAGACCATACGCTTGGAAAAAGTCGAAAATGGTTTTTGTGAATTCCATGAGTGACCTATTTCATAAAGATGTGCCTATTGAATTTATTCAAAAGGTTTTCAGGGTTATGAAAGAAAACCCTCAGCACGTTTTTCAAATTTTGACTAAACGGGCTGATGTACTTCTTTATTATGATAAAGAAGGTTTGTTGGACTGGACACACAATATTTGGATGGGCGTTTCAGTAGAAAACAAAACATTTATGAATCGCATAGACTTGTTACGACAAACCAACGCACGAGTGAAATTTTTAAGTTGCGAACCTCTAATCGGACCTTTACCTAATTTGAATTTAAAAGGCATTGATTGGGTAATAGTAGGAGGTGAAAGCGGCAGAAAACCAAGGCCAATGAAAAAGGAATGGGTATTGGATATTAAAGAACAATGCAAAAAAAATGATGTTGCATTTTTCTTTAAACAATGGGGCGGAACGAATAAAAAGAAAACTGGAAATCTTTTGGAAGGAAAACAATATTTGGAAATGCCAGAACTTGAATCCTATTGAGCAAAATCTGCAAGAAAAAGATTAAATGCTTATTAAAGCGCTCAATATAAAAAATGAAAACCCTATTTAAATAAAGTGGAAGATATTATATAGTGGAAGATTATTTGATAATATCGTAATAATGAACGAAACCGAAACCAGAGCAGAACTTATAGACCCTGCCTTAAAGGCTGCAGGATGGGGTGTTGTAGAAGGAAGTCGCATCCGTATGGACTTTCCGATCAACAAAGGTCGTTTAATTGGTCACGGGCAACGTTCCCGCCCGGACAAAGCCGACTATGTATTGCAATACAAAAACAGAAACCTGGCGGTTATAGAAGCCAAGTCGCGTGATAAGCACTACACAGAAGGGGTTGCACAGGCTAAAAGTTATGCGGAAAGGTTAAAGGTTCGGTTTACGTTCAGCACCAATGGTTTACAGATCTACCGCATCGATATGCAGGAAGGACAGGAAGGAGAAGTATCTTCCTATCCTACGCCCGATGAATTGTGGGAAATGACTTTTGGGGAAGAAAACCAAAGCAAACCCCAAACAGCCTATTGGCGCGATAAGTTACTTTCCATCCCGTTTGAAGACCGTGGCGGTACCTGGCAACCACGATATTATCAGGAAAATGCTATTACAAAAGTTTTGGAAGCCGTTGCTGACGGCAGACAACGTATATTATTAACCCTCGCCACAGGAACAGGAAAAACTGCCATTGCCTTTCAGATAGCTTGGAAATTGTTTCACGCAAAATGGAACATCCAGAAAGACGGCCAAAGAAGCCCAAGAATTTTATTCTTAGCCGATAGAAATATTTTGGCCGATCAGGCATTCAACGCTTTTTCTGCATTTGAAGAAGATGCGTTAGTGCGCATCAGTCCAAGTGATATCAAGAAAAAAGGCAGAGTGCCGAAAAACGGAAGTGTGTTTTTTACCATTTTCCAAACCTTTATGAGCGGGCCAAACGATACGCCGTACTTTGGCGAATACCCAAAAGACTTTTTTGATTTCATTATTATAGACGAGTGTCACCGTGGCGGAGCCAATGACGAAAGCAGTTGGCGTGCCATTATGGAATATTTCAGCCCTGCCGTTCAGCTTGGTTTGACAGCCACACCCAAACGTACCATCAATGCAGATACTTACAACTATTTTGGTGAACCGGTTTATGTGTACTCACTCAAAGAAGGAATCAATGACGGATTCCTAACGCCTTTTAAAGTCAAACAAATTGACACCACCATCGATGAATATATATTCACCCCAGACGATACCGTATTGGAAGGCGAAATCGAAGAAGGCAAACGATACACCGAAGCGGAAATGAACCGCATCATTGAGATTAAGGAACGAGAAGAGTATCGGGTAAAGATATTTATGAGCCTAATAAACCAAAACGAAAAGACTTTGGTTTTCTGCGCTACACAATTACACGCTTTGGCAGTTCGGGATTTGATTAATCAATATGCTACGTCTAAAAACCCTAATTACTGCCACCGAGTTACCGCACATGACGGGAAATTGGGTGAACAACATTTAAGAGATTTTCAAGACAACGAAAAAAGCATTCCAACCATTCTCACCACTTCACAGAAGTTAAGTACGGGAGTAGATGCTCCAGAGGTGAGAAACATTGTTTTGCTTCGTCCTGTAAACTCCATGATTGAGTTTAAACAAATCATTGGACGTGGAACAAGATTGTTTGAAGGAAAAGATTACTTCACAATTTATGACTTTGTAAAAGCACATCATCATTTCAGCGACCCTGAATGGGATGGAGAACCCATAGAACCTGAAACACCCACACCAAGACCACAGCCCCAACCTTGTGATGTTTGCGGACACAGACCATGTATTTGTGCTCAAGAACCACCACCAGAACCTTGTCCTGTTTGTGGTTACTCTTATTGTCGTTGCGACAATCCACCAAGACGAATGATAAAAGTGAAATTGGCAGATGGAAAGGTGCGTCAGTTTCAGCACATGATTAGTACATCTTTTTGGAGTCCGGAAGGAAGACCGATATCGGCTGCAGAATTTCTGGAATCCATTTATGGAACATTGCCTGAATTGTTCAAAAATGAAGATGAATTAAGAGAAATATGGAGTAAACCCGACACGAGAAAAAAACTGCTGGAGGAACTTTCTGAAAAGGGTTTTACTAAGCAACAGTTGACAGAATTTCAAAAATTACTAAATGCCGAAAACAGCGACTTGTATGATGTACTGGCATATATCGCTTTCAATTCCAATATTTTGGAACGTAAAGACAGAGCTGAACGGGCTAAAATTTACTTGAACAACTACGACCTTAAGCAACAAGAGTTTTTAAACTTCGTTTTAAATCAGTATGTAAAACAAGGTGTTGACGAACTGGATGAAACCAAAATCGGTGATTTGCTTGTATTGAAATATCGTGCTATTGCAGATGCAAAAAAAGAGCTGGGAGATATAGCCACGATTAGAAACACGTTTATCGGTTTCCAGGGTTATTTGTATGGTAATAGTGTTGCAATATGACAATTCCCATTTTATATATCATCCTCTTCATAAAACCCAAAAGAGGTTGCCACACAACCTCTTTCTTATTCCTAAACGAATAGCTTCTTCCACATGGGTATACCCCTCATCACTACCCATAATGCACAATTCACCTTTTAATCAGAAAAGCGGGCATTCCCTAATTTCGGGATTTTAGCCTCGATCTACTTGTGCGGTATGTAGCATACTTACCGAGGTAAGTTGTGAGTAATGTATTCTATATCATATCATCTACTGCCAGAACAAAGAAATTTGTATTTCTTTCTGGAGTACCCCCAATGAGACAAATGATTTTTGGACACTATGCATAAACCATAATCTTGAGATTTCAAGGAAAAACGAAGGACTATTAGCTATGCCTTAGGCTTCGAAAACCTCACTCATTTCACCCGCTTATTCGAACAACACATCGGCATGAAACCGAAGAAGTATAGTAGTCAGTTTTGACAATGATATATAAATTTTTCCAACAATCATCCACTCATCAATATATAATAAAAAACAACGAAAGCATTAGAGTGCTTTGTGTTTCGTGCCCCATTTTCTCAACTCATTAATAAGTGGCTTCAGAGCATAGCCGATGGGTGTCAGCTCATACTCCACACGAGGAGGAATTTCGGCATAGACTATACGTCTTACAATTTTATTTTCCTCGAGCTTGCGCAGCTGTAAGGTTAGCATCCGCTCCGTAATGTTGGGAAGACATTTTTTCAGTTCACTAAAACGAAGCTTTCCATTAATTAAATAGCAACAAATAGCTAGCGCCCATTGTCCACCGATAATATGTGATGCATATACTTCTACACACTCTTCTGCTAAAGCTTTTTTATTAGCATAGTTAGTTGAAGTCACTTTAATTTTTGACATTACTTACAAAATTTATAGTACCTAACAATTGGTTGCTTACCAACAAAAGTAAAGGTTGTGATGTTAGTTTCGCAAACCAAAATTTAAAACGATCGTATTATGCAAAAATTAGTTATAGTAATTCATCCCAATATTGAAAATTCACAGGTCAATAAAAGATGGATAGAAGAATTAAATAAATATCCCGACCAATATTATGTTCACCAATTGCACAAAGCATATCCCAACGAAAATATAGACATCGCAGCCGAACAAAAACTGGTAGAACAGTTTGATACGATAATCTTTCAGTTCCCTTTCTACTGGTTTAACTGCCCGCCCTTTTTTAAAAAATGGCTGGACGAGGTGCTTACCTATGGTTGGGCTTATGGGAGCAAAAGTGGCTACAAGATGGGCGGCAAAAAAATTGCACTAGCAATATCTGTCGGTATCGACGAACACGAATACCATCCTACAGGAAAGTACAAATATACTCTAGAAGAACTAACTCGCCCCTTTGAACTAACATTTGAATATATAAGAGCCGATTATCGTTCTTTCTTTGCCTATTATGGGATTGAAAGAAACAGTACCCAAGAGTGGATCGAAGCCAGTGTTGCGCCATATATTGCTTTCTTGGAGAAGCTGTAGCTAAAAGGCAATTTCACTCCTAATCTAGGTAAGATAAATTCTTAGGGCCCCTATAAAATATAATCCCATATCACACTATCACACATTACTAAAGAATCAACAGGTATTACAAGCAAACCCTGAAATGCCAACAAACTATACATTTTATTAGGAAAATTTTATGCAGTGCTTAATTTTGAGGTGTTATTAATAATATAGCTAACGATACCTCAGACACGAAATGATAAAAATATCTGACCATGGTAATTAGTATATCATGCTTGCACTACCAATCGGAAGTGAATATAACTATATAATGAAAAAAAGGAATAAGTTTTAAAATATAACTATGAAGAAAACACACCCCTACCAAACTACACTAAAATGGACAGGCAACCTAGGTACAGGCACCAGCTCTTATACCAGCTATGAGAGAGCTTATACCATCAGTATTGAAAACAAAGCAGACTTGTTAGGTTCTTCAGATCCGGCATTTCGAGGCGACAAAACCAAGCATAATCCTGAGGAGTTATTAGTGAGTTCTCTATCTTCATGTCACATGCTCTGGTACTTACATTTATGCTCTAGAGATGGTGTTATCGTTACTGAATATAAAGATAGCGCCACAGGGATAATGGTAGAAACGGAAGATGGAGGAGGATATTTTAGCGAAGTAACCTTAAACCCGGTAGTTACCGTTGCTGAGACATCCATGATAGCAAAAGCCGAGAAACTGCACCAAGAAGCTAATAAATTGTGTTTTATAGCAAACTCCGTAAAATTCCCAGTACATCACAAGCCTTTAATCAAAACAAAATAAACACCACCTCTTATTATAATAAATGGGGATGCTAAACCCTGTATGCATGCCGCCATACAGGGTTTTTATATAGCTATACCTAAATCATATGATTTGCGAAGATGCCAAAAGTATCCCAAATCATACGACCACTTTTACACTCCAATACTAAAATTAAAATAAACAACGAAGAGGTACTCCACGAGGGTTATGCATTATCCTGAGCCTATCAAGTATTGCTATGCATACAATTCTAATACGCTTCAATGTACATTTTTACCGTTTCACTGATTTTATTATTTACAAAAAATACCAATCGTATTTTCTTTGTGCATTATGTTTCACTAAAAACTCTTATATGAAAAAGACATTCATTGCGATTTTAATAACACAAACACTATTAGGCAACGTTTCAGCCCAAACTAATAGAGCTGATAGCTTTAAGGCTGATAAAGAAGAAATGCAAGCTATGATGATAGCCTATAAGGAAAAGCTCAATCTCAGTTCGGAACAAGAAAGAAAAATGGAAGCGATAAACAAACAATATATAGCAGACTTAAACGCAATTAAAAGCTCCAATGCAACGAAGTTAAATAAGTTAAAAAAACTCAGAGCCGCTAATGAGCGAAAAGATCAGCAAATGAAAAAAATACTCAATTCCCAACAATACGCGATTTATAAAGCTGAGCAAGAAAAAATAAAGCAGAAAATAAAAGAAAATAGAAACAATTAATCCTACTCACAAAAACAATGAAAGCTAAAATTTTCTTAGGACTTTTAATTCTGTCAATATCCAGTTTTACCTACATAGCCTGCAGCAAAGACAAAGGCCTCGATGTTCGTTATAAAGAAACCATTGTAGTTGATGGCATCACTCGAACCTATATTGTGAGAGTTCCTTTCAACTATCACCAGAATGATGCGCCTCTCCCCTTAGTCATCGGAATGCACGGAGTGGGTGGAAGCGGTGAGCAATTTGAGAAAGATTACGATTTTTCAAAAAAAGCCGACGAAAGCAATTTTATTGCAGTCTACCCCGACGGGGTTCAAAAAGCTGATGGGTTGCTAAAAATTCGCTCTTGGAACTCCGGAGGCTGTTGCGATTATGCGATGAATCAGAATATAAATGATGTAAATTTCATTCAAACACTCATAGAAATTCTACCACAACGATTTCGAATCAATTCAAGAAAAATTTATGTGGTAGGAATGTCTAATGGTGGTATGATGGCATATCGCCTGGCAACAGAGCTTTCTCATAAAATAGCTGCAGCAGCCAGTGTGAGTGGGAATATGATGAATACACCTGACTCCTCTCTTAGCGGCCCCATTCCCATTTTACACATTCATTCTAAATTAGACACAAAAGTGCCTTTTTCAGGAGGTGTGGGTATTGGAGAGGTACATTTTAAACCTGTAGAAGAAGGATTGGCATACTGGCGCAATAGAAATAATTGTCTATCAGAAGCTGACAGTATTCAAAAAAGCAATTATACAATTCAATCATGGAAAAACTCCGATGGTAAAATAATGCTTCAGTTATATCTGACAGTCGATGGCGGGCATTCCTGGCCAGGTGCAATGAAAATGCGGGCCATCGGAGACGATCCATCGCAGGCAATTAAGGCAAATGATGTAATTTGGGATTTCTTTAAAAACTATGAATTACCCTAAAGGGAGGCTCAAAGTGAAAAATTCTAATGTCGACCAGTAAAGAAAAAATCCTATTCTGTTTGCTTAGTGCATTGGGAATAGCCTTTATATTCTCCCTTCCGAGAGTAGTAATTGCGCTATACATACAATTCAACTATGGAAATAACATCAGCGCAGATACTCAAAGTAAAATAATAGACCATGCTATAAAATTTTCATACACCTACGTTGTTGCCCTAGTTTTTTTATGGCTAAACACAACACGCAAAACATGGCAATATTATTCCATTAAAATTAACACCCACAAATTCTACATCAGGCTACTACTAAATATCATACTATTTATAGCGGTAAGATACATCAGCATCAATCTTAATATGCATCTTGCCGCTATTCCCATGGTTCCTAAGTTTCATTTTTTCCTATTTCATATATCGCTAACTCTGGAAGTACTATTCTGTCTATTTATTGCGGAAATCTATATGCTCATAAAGCGCAATCAACAAATCTCATTAAATAATGAGATATTACTTAAATCACATGCTGAGGCATCCTACGAGGCTTTAAAAAATCAGATAAATCCTCATTTTCTATTTAATTCTTTCAACACCATTCAATCGTTAATAGACGTCAACTCACAGGCAGCAAAGCAATTTATTAGCAACCTGTCTACCGTATACCGCAATATACTTAACAGCTTTCACAAACCAGTAATAAGTCTGAACGAAGAATTACAGTCACTTCGCGCCTATCTGGACATGATGCAAGAGCGCCATAACGGGAATTTGCAGGTAACATTAAACATACAACGGCATCATCTGGATAAATTCCTCCCTCCCATTTCGTTGCAATTATTAGTGGAAAATGCCATAAAGCACAATGAAGTATCGAATCGACGCCCCTTGACAATTATCATCGAATCGGAAGACAAATACATTCAAGTAAAAAACCAACTACAACCCAAAAAAACAGCAGAACCCTCTACAGGAAAAGGACTATACAATCTCAATCAACAGTATCAGCACATCTGCAATCAATCCATACAGATTCGCAAAACAGGTGAATGGTTTATAGTAATTTTACCATTATTACAACAACAGAATATAAGCTAAACTCATTGCGACAATGAACATAGCAATAATAGAAGATGAAAAACATGCAGCGGAAAGATTAATAAAAATGATTGCAGAAATACTGCCTCAGGCAAATTTTTACCCACCGATAGATAATATTGATGAGGCAATAAGCCTCTTAAACGCTTCTAAACAAATCGACCTAATTTTTCTAGATATACATTTAGCAGATGGCAATGCTTTTGAAATTTTCAAATCCGTGCCCTTGCACTTTCCTATTATTTTTACAACTTCCTATGACCAGTACGCATTAAAAGCATTTGAATTAAATAGTATTGATTATTTATTGAAGCCGATACAAAAGGAAAAACTGCAGCGAGCTATCGACAAGTTTCTTAACAGAAAAGAAAAATTCATGCTCAATCAGCTCATCGCCGAGCAGCTCAGTAAAATGATTACATCAGCTCCACCTATATACAAGGAAACTTTTTTAATTACTTTTAGAGACAAATTAATACCCGTCCCTGTAAAAGAATTTGCATTATTTGAGATTAAGAACGGAGTAATATATGGATATTGCGAAAACGGCAAAGTTTACACACTGGAAGAACGTTCTTTAGATGAATTATCCCAGCAATTAAATCCAAAATATTTCTTTCGAACCAACAGACAATTTATAGTAAATAAAAAAGCTATTAAAGAGGCCTCCCATTACTTCAACGGAAAGCTTTTACTGAACATCTCCATAAACTTAAAAGAAAAAATTATTATAAGTAGGGAAAAGGCCGCGGAGTTCAAAAAGTGGATGGAGGAATAAACCTCCATTTTAGAAAACATACTGAGTTTAATACAATACTCAGTAGGACTAATGATGGCTTAAGTAGTTTCTTCCACTATTTTCTTCAATCCCTCAAGAACTAGCAGCCAAGTGGCTTCTGCATGTTTTCTTCTTTCATCACTGTCCAGATTCTCTTGCGTGATGCTTAGCCTTACTCCATTTTCTACTTCAGTAAGCTCGTAAGTCAAAAGTTGATAAAATTCAGGAGTATCAGGTAATCCACTCATAGAACTCCAATAATTATACACTAGCTTGCTATTCGGCTCGAATTGAAGAATAGTACCTTTATCTTCATAGGAGGTACCGTTCCATTCCCCTCTGAAAATAATAGGAGCCCCAATTTCCCAGCTAGAACTTAGCTTAGTACCATAAAAGTACTTCTCCACTATTTCAGGTGTAATTAATGCATGCCATACCGCTTCCGAGAAGCTTTAATAAAAACGTCTATTCTTGCTATATACCCTTTCATGTAATAAAAATTTAGGCTTAGAGAGCATTCATGCTCTAGTAATTTTATCATATAGTGGTTTTCTTGAGCACGATTCAACATCAATGCTAGATATTGAACCACGAGTCTACGGTAGGCTTAAATACTGCTACTAAGTTTAGCAGTCAAAAGATTCTTATAATGTTCCTTATTACTATATATCAGAAATAAATTACAAAACAGCATGATAAGCGCCAGAAGTAGACCTTCCGGCGCGATAAAGCAATGCACCAGGAAAATATTAATAGTAATAGGTAAAATGGCAATTGATGCTAATAAAACATATCTATTTAGTAAAAAAGCTATACCACATATCAGTTCCACTGCCTTTATAAAAGGCATTAAATAAATGGCAGCATTAATACCGTCATTAAAAAGTTTCATACTGCCTACTAACTCTGCCTCCGGCGTTAGCTTTAAAAAAAAGGGTACGGAACCAATTAGTAAAATGACACCCAACAGGATTCTGAGGATTATTATAAGTTTTCGCATATCGTACAGGGTTTTCAACTATATGTAATTCCGTTTCGAAGGAATATCGCACTTCAAGATACTATTACTCTATTCTGCGATATTTTATCTTTAAAATAAAGTATCTTGATTGTAAAGATAAATATTTTTAGCATTTGAGCAAAAATTTTTCGAAAATATTATGATAAGGGTGTATTATCGTGGTAATACACATGCTGTCATTGAGCATGATATTAATTGTACGAGCCTAACTTTTTACTACTTTTGATAATAATCTTCAGATAGGTATCGTTAAGAACCTATGAATAGCATCCCAATACTTAGTAGAAGACGTATATCTTTAGAGAATATAAAATATGTAATAAAATACACAACCTCTAAGAAATAAAACACCAAATCATCGCTCCTCCTCAGCATCTTTCTGATTACATTAGAATGTTCTGGTTCTTGGAGTTTGATGCTTCACCCGAAAACATTTTCACCCATCTTTCGTTCGCCCATCATTGCTGTGAAATCACCTTCTGCTATAAAGGTCAGTTCAAAGTTCAATCTGCTACTAACCCAACCAGCATATTAGCCTCCGGCATATACGGTCAAACACTTCATAACAGCACAATTACCTCAGACCAAAGCTTCGGTATTTTTGGTATTTATCTTTATCCCTATACGTTAAAGCAATTGCTGGGAATACCGGCTTGCGCATTGACAAATCAAATGCTAGACATGAGAGCCCTTTGCGGGAAAACTGGTGAAGAACTAGAAGAAAAGATAATGCTGGCTACTAATAATCAAGAGCGGGTAAGTATCGCTATCCGTTTTTTTGAATCTTTATTAAGAAATATTCAATCTGAGAATACGGCCATTTGTAGATCCATTAAGACACTTTCGAACAATTACAACTTAGTATCGGTAAACGCTTTGGCCAAAAATCATTATTTATCACTCCGACAATTTGAGCGAAAGTTCAAAGAGCTTACAGGTTTTGCTCCACAGAAGTTTCTGCGAATTGTCAGATTCAATGCTTTATTAACAAAGCCCATTTTAAATGATAGACTTATTGACATTGCCTTAGACTTCGGCTTTTATGATGAAGCACATTTTAGCCGTGATTTCAAAGAACTTTCAGGTCTCAGTCCTAAAAAATACTTTAAGACAGCATATAAGGCTGCTAGCGACAGGGGTATTGTGCAAGTTTTGTAGAATGTCGTTTTTATACAAATTTTTATTGTCGCCTAAAAATAGCTTTGCCATAAAAAATAGATATGAAAAACCATATTGCAGCCCTGATGATGATCATCCTATTGCTATGTACCATCGGACAAGCATCCTCTCAAATAACCGATAATCCGAAACTATTCAATGAAGGAGGCTATGTAAAAGGGATTACGGTAGCAAGAGTATTCGGGCTGACAGAATTCATACTGGGAATATCTGGGCTCGTATTAAGCATTCGAGCTAAGAGAACAGGCAGGAAAAAACTAGTTAATATTGGATTAGTGTTAAGTTTATCAGCCGTTTTATTTAGCATCATTCATATTTGCGTAACGGCAGGAGCAGTATTCGGTTCCGGTAGAGGAAAAGCAGGATCGTTGTTCGCTTCCATTATAGGACTTATCGGTATTATTGTTGCTACACAAGCTCTGCGCTCTCAAAAACCAAACAGCTCTGCAGGCACTGCATCTCGATAAATATTATATGAGTACGTGTAAAACTACAAATGAAATATTAAGAAAAAGGGTAAGTACACACAACTTAAAACGGTTTCTCGTCTTACTGTTCATAACTTACCCTTTTGATATTCCTGCATTTTACTCCAGAGCCAAGTCTACAGCAGCTAAGGAATGAATTTTAGTAGTATCAAAAACCGGAATATCGATATCATCCTGTTTAATCAGCAAGGGAATTTCCGTACAACCCAAAATCACACCCTCAATTTTATGCTGATCTTTTAGGCGTTGTATAATTCCCAAATACTCCTTTTGTGTTTCGGGCTTGAAAATACTACGTCCCAACTCATTTTCTAAAGTATACGTAATATACTCCCTCTCCTCTTGAGAAGAAGGCACTACTACTTCTATACCCATATTTTCGAGTTTGGAACGATAAAAATCTAGTTCCATGGTAAATTTCGTCCCGAGCAACCCCACTTTGCGAAGGTTGTGGTTCAAAATTTGCTTACCTGTTGCCTGGGCAATATGTATAATTTTCACTTGTGGAAACCGATGCTGCAGAGGATCGTATACAACATGTGCCGTATTGGCTCCTAAAAGGATAATCTCTGCACCGGCATTAATGAGCTTTTCAGTAATCTCGGAAAAATATATAGTGAGATGATCCCAATCATAATTTCTCAGGTAGCTCTGAAACTCATGAAAATTGACGGAATAGAGAATAATTTCAGCCGTATGTAATCCTCCGCGCTTCTGATTTGCATACTCGTTAATAATCCGATAATAGTCAATTGTAGATACCCAGCTGGTGCCGCCTATTAGGCCTATCTTTTTCATAGCTTATAATTATATCGATGCAACCAATACACGATTGGCAAAGTACATCTACAAAATACAACAAAATGTTATGCTGATTGTTGCAGCAGATAACGTTTTACATGCTGAATCTGGTGTATATGCCTCTTCGTGTGATCTATTTGCAACTGTAGCCATTCATAACGGGTTAGCTTCCCTATAAATGGAACTTCGAAGTTTTCAATCAATAAACTTAAATCATTGTTTTTAGAAAAGATCACAATCTCATTCGCAATATATCTCAATGCGGAGATCAGCTCAGCCTTATCAATAGGTTCTAATCTAGGATAAGTGGCTTCACCTTTTTCCTGCTTGTACTTCACATTAAAGTTGAGGAAAATGGCACTAATTTGAGCGACCTTCTCATCTGGCAAACGATTAGATGGCACCGCATGATCACGCGCTAATGCGAGCGTTTGTAAGGTCTTTTGTATATGATCGCCTATTTGGGCAACTGACCAGGTTTCTTCATCAGGTTGTTTATTGAGTAGTGAATCAGGAGTGGTCTCAATAAGACGAATAAACTCCTTCATCGTAGTATCAAAATTATCAATTATTGAAAGGTCCATTCTTGTCAAATAAATTTATTTATCGGCTTGGCTGATACTTTAAAACAGCTATACCACATTCAAATTTTATGGCATCGGCTAGTTGAAAATGCTTGAGGGCATTCAATGCTCCGAAAATAGAAAGCCCCGAGCTTATGGCAGCAGGATTGATAAAGAGATGATATTCGTCTATTAAATCATGCGCAATTAAAGAAGATACAAAGCCCGCTCCACCATATGCTATGATATTTTTTCCATCCTGTTGTTTTAGCTCATTTACTTCTTGAACTAAATCGGCTTTAGCTATAGTGGTATTATCCCAAGGCGACTCCGTTAAGGTTCTCGAAAAAACAATTTTTGGAGTTTCTGTAAAAATCTTACCGGCCTCATATTCGGGGTTATTGGGATCTGCAGCTACACTTGCCCAATGCGGGATAAAGCCTTCGGCCAGTTTGCGACCCAGCAGAATAGTATCCATTGAGTTGGTAAGTTCCGTTACATAGGCTATGATATCTGGAGTCCAGGCAAAAGTCACCCAATCCATTTCTCCATTAACACCTCCAATAAAACCATTAATGGTACATTGGGTTTGCAATACTAATTTTCTCATTTACTTGTAATTTAAAAAGGTTTTGTAATGCTCGAAATTATTTATTCATCTATACAATCCATCCTTTTGCTTTAAAATATTTCCAAATGGCCATGACATGCCCATGTCCCAACTGGTAGTGTTCGGCCAACCATCTACACAAAATAGAAGCTTTCATCTGAGGACTAAATGTGCCATCAGCTTCCATCCCTTCTTTAAAAGCCTCAGGGGTACTTCCTGTTTTCTTCTTGATGTTATCAATATATGCTTCAAAAGACATATGCTAATTGTTTTTTAGTGCGAAACTTCTAAAATTTATATTTCGAAAAACTCAGCTGCTACCATCAGTATTGCAAACACAACTAGAAAAGATATGCCCCTTCACCGCTCACCACTTGTACCATCACAGCACCTACCTAATATGCTAATAACATACACAGACACCATACAGCCACTTCAATAAACATAAAATAGTGGCGATAAAGAGATATAAATCTAGAGGGCCCCAAACAGATTCGGGAAGACCAAGAGCAATGGATCTTTTCACAGACTTGGGGTGCATCATCAATTTCATAAGTCCGCCCAAAATTAAAAACCGGCAAATAATCTATTTTATAATTTATCAACCCTCTAAACGGGTTGAGAAACTGCCCGTCATTCCATGGTTTAAATTTTCAATCAAAACTACTACTGTCCAGTATGCAACATGAGGTACGTAAATGACATAATTGGGGCATTTTGCGACATTTCTCCTAACTTTACCTTCAATTAATATAAGTTATGGCAAATATGAAGCATGTAAGCATTCTTGTGCCCCAGTCTGCGGTCATACAGGCCATAGCGGATCCCAAATACTGTTTTGACACCGTAAATCGCTTTCTAACGGAACAAGGCAAGAAGCCTTATTTCATAACCGAATTGGTAGGACTTAAAAATAATGTGAAGCAGTATGACGGTACGTATACCATTCATACTAATAAGTTAATTCAAGATGTAAGGAAAACGGATCTGATTATTATCCCTGCCCTATCTGGCGATTTGAATAAAGCCATCGAGCTGAATAGAGCGTTTATTCCGTGGATTATACAACAATATCAGCGTGGTGCAGAAATTGCAGCTCTATGTTTAGGTGCTTTTCTGTTGGCAGAAACAGGCTTGCTAAACGGGAAACGTTGCTCTACACACTGGAATTTTCAAAATCTGCTACAGCATCGATATCCTGAAGTACATGTTCAAAACGGACATATTGTAACGGAAGAGAAAGGTATCTATTCAAGCGGTGGGGCTCATTTTTACTGGAATTTGCTATTGCATCTCATTGAGAAATATACCAACCGAGAGCTTAGCGTACTTGTGGCTAAATATTTTGCTATTGGCTTAAATCGCGAAAGTCAGTTAGCCTATAGCATCTTCCAGGGTCAGAAGGAACATCAGGACGACTCCATAAGAGAAATACAGGAATATATTGAGCAACATGTGGATCAACGCCTTATAGTAGAAGACTTAGCCCAACAATATGCATTGGGCCGCCGCAGCCTGGAACGCCGATTTAAGGCTGCTACAAACAATACCGTTCTTGAATATATACAACGTGTGAAAATAGAAGCCGCAAAACGCCTTTTCGAATCAAGTAGAATGAGTATTAAAGAGGTAATGTTTGAAGTAGGTTATACCGATTTAAAAGCTTTTCGAATCGCATTCAAAAAAATTACCGGCCTTACACCTATTGAATATAAGCAGCTATATAATAAGCTATTTTCATTCGCTAACTGAGAATGTCTATGAAGACAATAAATATGACAGAATATTTACCCTCATCGACACTAAGCGATTTTATTCAATCGTATCGATTTATCGAAAGTGCTGAAGGCAATATCAATTATATACTGCCTAATGCTTCACCGACTATAGCGATACGATATCGCGGACAGTTCGCATACAGACATACACCCTTGCCTCAAACACTTGATCCTGCAATAGTAACAGGAATAACTCCTACCCTTCGGAAGATTGAATACCTACCTAACACAGCAGCCCTGATTATTACTTTTAAGCCCTTCGGTATTTTACATTTCATCAATATTCCACTCCACGAACTCCTAGCCGTTACCCTCTCGCTAGAAAACTTCTTCCCAGCATCCGCATTAATGTCTATACAGGAACAATTGGCCTCCGCTCCTTCTAATAAGGAGCGCGTTAAGATTATCGAACAGTTTTTAGTACTTTATTTAAAACCGAAAAAATGGGATCCGCGAATACAAGAAGCAGTTCGAGAAATCAATATCACCCATGGTAATATTAGGATTCGGGAACTTATACAAAAATTATATATCAGTCAAGATGCCTTTGAAAAGAAATTTAGAAAATATGTTGGCGCAGCTCCTAAACAATACGCACGAATCATACGCATGAGGCATACTGTCCAACAACTCCAACAATCGCCTCGTAATATACTAGATACTGCATTGGAACTTGGCTATTATGATCAAGCACATTTCACAAAAGATATTAAGCAGCTTACAAGTATCGCCCCCGGGAAAATCAGTACTGGAACAAAGTTCTGGTAGTGCGGTTTGTGACAGTTACAAATATTATCTTAAACTCTTTGAGATAATCTGGAAAAGTCCTTGTTAAACTTTAATCTATATTCAAAAGGAGATAATCCTGTTACCCTTTTAAAGACATCCCGAAAAGCCTTTATATCGTTGTACCCTACCTCATACATTATTTCATTAATCGTTCTTCTACTGGATTCTAAAGACTTTTTTGCAGCTTCTATTCTTACTCTTTGTAAATACTCCATAGGAGTATTACCGGTGGCCTTCACAAATCTTCTGTCAAAGTTTCTCCTTCCAATAGCAAGTTGTGAAGCTAATTTATCAATCGATAATTTTTCATGCATATTGTTTTCTATATAATCCTGGGCTTGCAGAATAACATGATCTCCATGAGATTTCTGTCCTGAAAAAATAATAAAGGCCCACTGATCATTTCTATCTATTTCAATTTGGAAAATCTTAGAACAAAAAATAGCAGTTTATCTGTCAAAATACTTTTCTACTAAATATAGGAGAAGGTTCAAAAAAGAATAAGCCCCACCATTAGTATAAATACCCCCTTCATCAGTTATGAGCCTATCCACCTGCAATTTAACTCTTCGAAATATTTCCTTAAAAATACCAGCAAAAGACCAATGTGTAGAACAAACTCTATTATCTAATAGCCCTGAGGCAGCCAGTAAAAAAGCACCGGTACAGATACTGGCAACCTCAGCCCCATTTCTATATTGTTTTTCAATCCAATCAATCAAATCTCCATTTTGCTCTATTGCCGTTTGACAATTATGATTCAGCGATGGAATAATTATCAAGTCTGTTTTATTAATGTGTGTAATACTCTTATGAGGCTTAGCGGTAAATAAGCCTCCAAAAAACTCCATCACTTCACCGGTACCTACAACTCAACTTTATAGGGCATTGTTCCTTGCTTTTGGCTCCAGATAGCATTGGCACGAGTTAACATTTTATATGAGCCCACAATACTACTTAGATTATTCTCTTCCTGAGGAATTAAAACAGAGATGTGCTTCATAAGATTTCTTTTGATAAAGTTAGTAAATGATATTGTCTCAAACACCCCGCCACAATGTCTGAAACACACATCTTAAAGGTTAAATACAGACAATAATTTTGTGTCTAAACGAACAAATCCCTCTTGTATGGAAAAATCTAACTTCAACTACATCTTGTTCTCGAACCTACTACACAACAAGTTTTTCCACTCATTCTTGATGCGAAATCTTGGTGGACGGGATTCTTTAATGAAGAAATTAAAGGCCCAACAGATAAACTCAATAGTGAATTTAGCTTTCATGCAGCAATGGCGTGCACTATTCAAAACAAAAATTAGTAGCACTAATACCTAATCAAAGAATCGTCTAGCTGGTAACCGAAAGTAATTTCAGCTACATAAAGAAAAGTGATGAATGGACAGGGAACCAACTAATTTTCGAAATATCACAAGAGAATAATCTAACAAAAATCTCATTTATACATGACGAGTTAACAACATCGGCGGAGTGTTACCCATCATGCTCACGATCCTGGACACAATATTTACAAAAAGGGTTAAATATCATCTTAAATAAGCATCCTTAATGAGACTCCTAATGAAAAAAAATCATATCAGCAATAGTAATCATTATGATGATAAGTTGCGGTTATCAAAGCGGTATCCGTTCATTTCTACGAATACGCTAAAACCGTTCAGAAAGCTATCGTCTTAAAAGTTTTTACTCATCAAACTCACGTATGGTTAATAGATGATATTACATCTCAAGACACAGTTGAAGCTATAAATGCTATAAAAACATTTATCAATACCTCTATAAAATAAGTCTTCTTTGGGAATCTAAAGGATAACAGTAAAAACCTAGTGTCTCTGTAAGTCTCTCAATAGCATATATAGATTATCATTATCCGGGAAAGTTAGCAAGCTTTTTCTTAAACGCTCTTGAAGCTGCACCACCGTACTTTGATGCCCAAACAGCCATTTCATAAAGCACGGGTCTAAGGTCAGCTCCTTTCTTAGACAATTCATAGGTTACATAGGGAGGAACCACCGGTTTCGATTTTCTGATAATAAGCCCCTCCTTCTCCAACTGCTTTAATTGTTGAATTAATACTTTCTCTGTAATGGTCGGAATGGACTTTTTCAATTCACTATATCTTTTTCTTCCTGTAAGCAAACTAAAAAGAATGATCGGCTTCCAATATCCCCCGATTAACGCTACAACGAAAGTTACAGGACAATTATTGAAAGCGTTAGCTTTATTTTCTTGAATTACAGATGATTCTTTTACTGATGTCATAGAAATATTATTTATGCCTATCATAGGGTAAGTACTTGTACAAAAGTAAGTATGATAATAGTTTTGTCAAAATTAAAAAACAATAAAAATGAGAATTACAGTAACAGGCTCTTTAGGAAATGTTAGTCGCGCATTAGTTACGCAACTTGTAAAAGGAGGTCACAATGTAAATGTTATAAGCTCCGATAAAAACAAGGTAGATGTCATAAAACAATTGGGCGTCACACCTTTGATTGGCTCACTTCTCGATACCGTCTTTGTAGAAGACAGTTTCAAAAATGTAGATGCTGTTTTTACAATGGTGCCACCCAATTTTATGGCTGATGACTACTATGAATTTTCGAAAACCGTTCAAGAAAATTATATCAATGCAATAATAAAAAACGGTATTAAAAAGTCTGACAAATCGATTCTCATACATTTTTACAGATCAGTCTTCCCTGAGGTAAACCCGATTATAAGCTGAGAATCATTCAACCGTCTCTAGGAAAAGGTAGCCAGAGTTTGCGTCGCACCGTTATATACAAACAACATCCTTGAATTGGAGGAGTACGATACCTATAAGCGCAGATTAGTAGTTCCGTTTTAAGAAAGCTATTTCAATCTTGAAATGGCTTTTATTGTTTATCACAAATGCAGTTAGTGCTTATTATAACCACCAATTTCTACGATTCAACAAACGATCCATAATTCACCACCACCTGATTACCCCACTCTGTAATTGCCTCCAAAATGGGTACAAAACTTTCTCCCAATTCTGTGAGACTATATTCCACGCGAATAGGCGGTTTCTTTCCATAAACCTTTCTTTTCACCAATCCGTCTTTTTCCAACTGCTTTAGTTGCAAACTCAATGTCATCTCAGTCACAGAAGGCATTTCCCTGTGAAGCTCACTATAACGCTTGGAACCATCCTTTAAATGATACAATATCACAGCCTTCCACTTTCCGCCCACCAAATCCATGGTTAAACTTACTGTACAGGGATATGTCTTACCTTTTAATCTTACAAAGGGACTAAGGCATTCAATTTTCTTCATTATTTATACCTATTGTTTTAGATAGTTATTGCAAACTTAGATAACTAAAAATAGTTTTGCAACTAAAATTTTTATAGTATGAATTTAATGATCTTAGCACATCCCAAATTTGACCAGTCCATCGCTAACAAAACCATTGTGGAAGCCCTCAAGGAAAGCGGTGTACCTCTTGATATTCGGAATATTCACGAATTATACCCCGATTACCAGATTGATATTAAAGCAGAGCAGGAAAACCTCCTCAAGTATCAAAACATCATATTGCAATATCCATTTTATTGGTACAGCATGCTGGCCATTCTTAAACATTGGATTGATGAAGTATTTGAATATAGTTTTGCCTATGGCAACGAGGGAGATAAACTGAAAGGAAAGAATCTCATTCCAAGTTTTACTGTAGGCTCTTCAAAAGAAAGCTACTCTGCGTTAGGCTTTCAACATTTCCGAATATACGAATACTGCAAGCAACTAGAACAAATCGCTTATTACACACAGATGCATTACATTGAACCTATATATTCCTACGAAACCTCTCTGGCTGCGGGATATTCAAAAAAATCAATAATTAAGGTTGCGTATCAACACGCCGAACGCATAATACACCAACTTCAGCTAGTTGATGAAATGCACTCGCAGGAAAAATAATGCTAACTTATCTTGAAAATTTTCGCATGGCGCCCACCTATTGCGCATTCCGTGCAAAGCGCAATAGGTTATTTACTACTGTTAGTAGCTTTTCCCCATTCATTAAGCGATTCTAGAACGGGGCGTAATGTTCTACCAAATTCGGTGAGTTTATATTCTACCCTCGGTGGCACCTCTGGAAAAGTTTCCTTGGTTATCAGTCCGTCGCTTTCCAGCTCTTTCAACTTTGCCGAAAGCATCCGCTCTGAAATCCCCTCCAATAGACGTTTTAATTCTTTAAAACGCAGCGAATCGTGCTCAAATAGATAGGCCAGAATATTTACCTTCCATCTACCACCAATGAAATCCAGCGCCTTAAAAATGCTGCAAAACTCTTTGAGATGGGTCTTATTTTGAAAATTGGTCGAGGATGTTTTTACTGAATAGGCCATAATGAATGCTTTTCCAATTCCTACAAATTTCTCTGTTTTAAAAAAGGCCAACTGCCTAAAATACCTTTGTCAAAAATATTAAGAATATGAGGAAATCAACAGTATTTATTCATTGGATAGCATTTGCTGCAGTAGTTATTATTTTCGGATATGCAGGTTTACGCAAAGTAATACTTGAAAATACAATGGTCCAAGCAATGGACGAAATGGGCTTTAACGTTCCTTGGACACTCGCTATAGGTATAGCCGAAGTTCTAGGTGTACTATTTATGCTATATGGCATCAAAAATGCTCGTTGGAAAAGCATAGGCGCATTATTATTGTTACCCTTCGCCATAGGAGCTTTTACTACGCACATGGCACATAATGAATACCATCACTATCAACAATCGCTCTGGATGTGCATTCTAATTCCCATAGTATTAGCTACTACCAAAGGTTTTCGTATTATACTGGCCCAAAATCAATGATTTTTTACAATGCAAGAAAGAATTTTAAAGGGAACTTTGCTGTAAAACTTAATCGTTGTATGAAGACACTCCATTTTGCATTACTGTTCAGCATAGGTTTGTTAATTCCCTATGTATCATTCGCACAAACCCACCAAAATCATCAGCCCATGAAACATTTTAGTTTATTGGTAAGAGTGCCACTCTCCTATAGTACGGAAATTGCAGCGAAAGCATTTCCCCAGTGGCAAGCATTGATAGATGACTGGAAAGCTAAGGGAATCTATGTGTTCAGTTTTGCTTTTCCAGGGGAAGGTTATACTGTTACCGGCTCCGCTAAAAACATCAAGAAAGAATCAGTGCTATCCGACAATCGACGCGTAGTGAGTCAGGTTGTAATTCGCGCAGAAAATATAGACCAGGCGGTAAAGCTAGCCCAAGATATACCGGTATTGCCCTACGATGGCGCCGTTGAAGTGCGCGAAATCCCTCAGCCGCTGACCTTCGTTAAAGAATAACTATCAATAGCTAATGATTGAATAGGCTGTCTCGGTTAAACAGGACAGCCTATTATTATAAATTTCACTTTATTTAGATGCCGCATTAAGAAAAGTCTATTTGGGCAAGTTATCACATGCTACTAAATGAATCGCAATATCAATTTGCCGTTTTTTCTTCATACACATCATATCCTCGCTCTATGGCCATATATACTTCAGGATGGGCTGGAGCCTTAAAGCTAAATTGCGCATAAAGTCCATGAGCGTCCCGGGTAGCCAACATCACTCTACGTAGCCTTTGTACAAAATCGAGTTTGATGATATGCTGCATCATTTTCTTGGATAATCCGCATCCTCTGTATTCAGGCAATACATATACATCGCATAAATAAGCAAAAGTAGCATAATCCGTTACCAGACGTGCAAAGCTTACTTGCTTAGCATTATCGAAAAATCCCAAGCAAAAAGAATGCGCTAAGGATGTCTTTACCATATCGAACGGGATGCCTTTAGCCCAATAGCTATGCTGACTAAGAAAATGATGAATGGCTTTCACATCCATTTGCTCATACCCTACTCTTAAATCCAATTTATGATATTTTTGTTCCATTACTATTATGTATTACAACGAAAAGACACCTAGCATCCATATAATTTTCTGTCAGGAATTAGGTACAGCACTACCTGAAAGCATCAATTCCATTTTGGTATCTGCCCTCTTATATTTTCCAACTTCAATAGGAACATCCTTAAAACCTAATCTTCTATAAATAACTAACGCCGTTTGTAGCGAGCTTTGCGTATACAAGATTATTTTTTTACACCTATTTGTCGGGCTTTCGTAATGGCTGTTTCACATAATAGCTTACCGGCTCCCAATCCCTGAAATGCCTCATCCACGGCCATTTTAGTCAGTTCCATAGTGGTATCGTCAATTTTCTTCAGTGCCACTGTGCCTATAATTTGGTGATCATATGCAGCAAATAAAATCACTCCTCCATCTTGTAGAATAGCTTCTTCGGGGTGGTACAATACATATTCATCAACTGGCTCCATTACAAAAAACTTTTCAATCCAGGCTTTATTAAGAGCAGCAAAATAGTGCCTCCATTCAGGCCGATAATTTTCAACACAAATCTGTTTCATACTACTATTTGAAATAAATTAACCTCAATATTATTATAGTGTTTCGGGAGATGACTTTGTGGTGGTAGCTTTCTACGCCCCACCCACTGAAATCCCAAGCGCTGATAATAATTGGTCAACTGCTTGTTTTGCGCCCAAGTATCCACCCGTACGAATTTTTTATGCAGCTGTTGGGCCATTACAATTGCCCAGTCTATTATTTTTCGAGTCAGCTGCTGACCACGATATTGATTGCAAATTGCCATACGATGTAGATAAATCGCTTCGTTGCCTTTTGTATCGTTCCATATTTCCGGTTCCTTCCATACGATAGAAAATACAGCGGCCAACACGCCCTGCCCATCATCTAAAACATAATGCCTATTCTCCAATATCTCATTTTCGATAAAAGCACGCTCAAACACCGGCCAGCTATAACCACTTTGCAGTAACTGATAGGCCCGAGCTTCTGCATAAATAGCTTCTACCAACGGTAATTCTGAAATCAGGGTATTTCTTATATGCATACTGCCAACATTTAAAGTCAGCAACAAAAGAACGAAAAAACATTATATGGATACAGATACAATTTTTGTATTTTTGATAGATACAGTTTAAAGCAATGAAAGAATTATTATACCGAAAGATTGCCACTACCTTAGCCGAAAAAATAAAAAACGGAACACTTCAGACAGGGGATAAAATGCCTTCTCTCCGGGTTTTACATAAAGAATATGGCGTAAGCTTGAATACTGTAATTCAGGCCTACTGGGAGCTAGAAGCGCAGGGATTGATTACTTCGCGTCCGCAGTCAGGATTTTATGTTAGTTATGAACCTTCGCGATTGTCCGTTCCATCGGTCAGCCGGCCTTCGGGACCTAGCGAAGTAGATGCAACGGAAAAACTGATTGCAAAAGTATACGCGCGTATCAGTGATGAAAGCATCACGCGATTCTCATTAGGTGTACCGGAAAATGAATTATTACCCATCGCTAGGCTTAATAAAGAACTGATGCATGCCATGCGCAGTCTCAAAGGTGGAGGTACTGAATATGAAGAAATACAGGGCAGTATCGAGCTACGCAAGAATATTGCTTGGCTCACTTACACCTGGAACGGACGTATGCATGAGGATGATATTGTTACAACAGCCGGAACCATGAATGCGCTTTCTTTTGCGCTCATGACAGTTACAAAGAAAGGCGATACCATTGCGGTTGAAAGTCCGGTTTACTTCGGTATTTTACAACTGGCCAAAAGTCTGGGACTACACGTACTTGAACTTCCTACGCATCCTGTAACAGGAGTGGAAATAGAGGCATTGAAAAAAGTGCTTAAAAAAATAAAAGCATGTGTTTTGGTATCCAACTTCAATAATCCTTTAGGCAGTTGCATGCCCGAAGACCACAAGAAAGCTGTAGTGGAAATGTTAGCCACACAGGGCATTCCGTTGATTGAAGATGACCTTTATGGTGATTTATATTTCGGAAGTAGTCGCCCCAAGCCCTGTAAGGCTTTCGATGAGGAAGGATGGGTATTATGGTGTAGTTCCGTATCCAAAACTTTGGCACCGGGTTATCGTGTAGGTTGGATTGCACCCGGACGTTTTAAGGAGAAAATTATTCATCAGAAATTTACACACTCCGTTTCTTCAACTACCATCACCCAGCAGGCCATTGCACATTTTTTAGAAAAAGGCAGATATGAACATCATTTGCGTAAACTAAGAGCTGAACTGCATGCCAACAGTTTACAATTCATACGAGCCGTATCGGAATATTTTCCTGAAGACACAAAAGTGAGTCGACCACAGGGAGGTTTTATGCTTTGGATAGAGCTGGGTAAAAATATCAACACCGAAGAACTTTACGATATAGCTATTCGTCAGAAAATCAGCATTGGGCCGGGCAGAATGTTCTCTCTACAAAACCAATTCAACAACTGCCTACGCCTAAGCTATGGACAACGGTGGTCGGAGCAAATAGAAGAAAAGCTAAAGCGATTGGGAAAGTTAGCGAAAGGGTTGATGAAATAATCTCCTAGTGCCATGGACGCATAGTATCCCACAAAACTGCGATTGCCATATAAATCCAACACTAATTTTTAATAAATTCGAAGCCCAATAGTATTCATACCAAAACAAAACTCTCGAAAATGCAAAACGCTATTAACAACCTTCTACAAGGTATCGATACCGTTATTATAAGAGTTAGCAGCTTCACCGTTTCAAAAGAATGGTACATGGAAAAGCTGGGCTTTAGTGTATTGTTTGAGGATGCAAACATGCAACTAGCAGTCTTAGATACCCAAAGTGGTGTAAGCCTTACAATTTGGGGCACTCAACAAGCTATCGTAGTAAATAAAGACACAGCCAGCTACCCTATTTTTAAAACACCTGATGCCGCTGCACTACGCCAGGAATTGGTCAACAGAGGTGTGAAAGCAGATGAAATTATCGAGGATGCTTACACCAAGTATTTTATGTTTTACGACCCAGACGGGAATGTATTGGAAGCTTGTCAGGTACATGATTGATATTAGTTCACTTCATACTCATTCCTACTGCAATAAAAACCCCCTTCTGTCAGAAGGGGTTTTTATTGTGCCCAAGACTGGATTCGAACCAGCACGCCGTTTTACCAGCACTACCACCTCAAAGTAGCGTGTCTACCAATTTCACCACCTGGGCAACCAACTCGATTAAAGTATTAAGAACTTTGGGAGCGCAAATTTAATAAAAAAGATGATTTTTCAGCAGCAAAATGTTTTTTCTAATACATCATTCCTTAGCGGGTTTACACCTACTAATCATCCAACTTCAGTACTGCCAAGAAAGCTTCCTGGGGCACCTCCACATTTCCTATCTGACGCATCCGCTTTTTACCTTCTTTCTGCTTTTCCAACAGCTTCCGCTTACGGCTGATATCTCCACCGTAACATTTAGCGGTTACATCTTTCCGTAATGCAGAAATATTTTCCCGGGCTACAATCTTAGCGCCAATGGCCGCCTGAATTGCAATCTGGAACTGCTGACGCGGTAATAACTCTTTCAATTTCTCGCAAAGCTTGCGTCCGAACTCTTGCGCACGACTACGGTGAATCAACGCACTCAGTGCATCTACTTTGTCACCATTCAGCAGAATATCCATTTTCACAATATCACTCTCTCTGTATCCTAGTGGATGATAATCGAATGATGCATAACCGCGAGTCTGTGATTTTAGTTTATCGTAAAAGTCAAATACTATCTCTGTCAACGGCATTTCAAACACCAGCTCTACACGGGTGGGTGTCAGGTAATTTTGATTTACCAGAATGCCGCGCTTGCCCAAACATAGCGTCATAATATTACCGATATACTCGGGCTTGGTAATGATTTGCGCTTTAATATAGGGCTCCTCGATCCGATCGGTTTTCACTGGATCAGGAAACTCCGACGGGTTATTTACCACAATGGTTTCGCCCTTGGTAGTATATGCTAGGAAGCTTACGTTAGGAACAGTAGTGATCACCGTCTGATTGAACTCTCGCTCCAAGCGCTCCTGTATAATTTCCATGTGCAGCATGCCGAGAAAGCCGCATCTGAAACCGAAACCTAACGCCTGCGAAGTTTCTACTTCAAAAGTGAGAGAAGCGTCATTAAGTTGCAGCTTATCCATGCAGTCGCGCAATTCCTCAAAATCATCAGTATTCACAGGATAAATCCCGGCAAATACCATCGGTTTTACCTCTTCAAAACCTTTAATAGCTTCGGGGTTGGGATTATTGGCCATTGTAATGGTATCCCCCACCTTCACTTCCTTAGCGTTTTTAATACCGGTAATGATATACCCCACATCGCCGGCCTTTATCTCTTTTTTCTCGGTCATCTTGAGCTTCAGAATACCCACTTCATCCGCTTCATATTCCTGACCGGTACTAACGAACTTAATTTTATCACCCTTTCGTATAATTCCGTTCATCACACGGAAATACACGATAATGCCGCGAAAACTGTTAAATACACTATCAAAAATCAGTGCTTGGAGCGGTGCATTTTCATCGCCCTCGGGAGGTGGAATTCTTTGCACAATAGCTTCCAGAATTTCATCAACCCCCTGCCCGGTTCGTCCACTCGCCAGCAAAATATCTTCAGGCTTACAGCCGATAAGATCAATAATCTGATCCTTTACCTCTTCGATCATGGCACCGTCCATATCGATCTTATTGATTACGGGAATAATCTCCAGATCGTTATCAATAGCCAGATAGAGGTTGCTGATAGTCTGCGCTTGAATACCCTGAGTAGCATCTACCAACAATAAGGCGCCCTCACAGGCTGCCAGTGCACGGCTCACCTCATAGCTGAAGTCTACGTGGCCGGGCGTATCGATCAGATTCAACACATAATCCTCACCTGCTTTCGACCGATAGTTAATTTGGATGGCATGACTTTTAATAGTAATACCTTTCTCCCGCTCTAGATCCATGTCGTCCAAAACCTGATCCATCATTTCACGGTCGCTAACAGTATTGGTAGACTGCAATAAACGATCGGCCAAGGTACTTTTACCATGGTCAATATGGGCAATTATGCAAAAATTTCTAATATGCTTCATATACTATAATCCCGCAGGGCGTGCAAAGGTAACAAGAATTTATGATGTATAAGGTAAGATATTCAGATTGTTATTAATTGAAATCGGAACTAAAAAATCATCAAAAAATAGGACAACAATTACCTTATGCTCGGTTATACGTCAGAATCAGCAAAAATCTCCGCATAACCGATTGCTGATGGCTAATTTTTCTCTACTTTACGCCCCATTTTTAAAGCAAGCTTATGCAGTATTTTGAAGGATCGGCTATTACACATATTTGTTTACATCGAGTAGGAAATCAGGTAGAAAGTGAGTTTTTGACTCTATCCAAAAAAGAGCTGGCATTGACTCCGGAAGTAAAAGAGTTATTGGTCAAGTACTTTTTAACACCGTTCAAATCGGAGGAATATTTTCAGTTTACGAGCGAAGGCCATATTAGCAACAATGAAGTGTGGAAATCCGTTTGTGCCATTTTTGACAAGCCCGAACAAACATTGGCACAGTCAAAGCTGCTGGCACAACACCTTTATAATCAAAGCAGCCATCCTAATATCAAAGGAGGCGATTTTTTTGTAGTATATTTTAAGGAAGGATTGCTTAATGGAGACACGGTAGATGCAGTGGGCCTTTTCAAATCGGAAAATAAAGAACCATTCCTCAAAGTTTCTCCTATTGAAGATAATTTTGAGGTGGATAGTGAAAAAGGTATTAATATCAGCAAATTAGATAAAGGATGCATGATTTATAATATTGATAGAGAAAATGGTTTTGTGATTTCGATTGTAGACGGAAAAGGTAAATCGGCCGAAGCCCGTTATTGGACAGACGCATTTTTGAAAGTGGAACAGCGCAAGGATCAATACTTTAATACCGAAAGCACGATGACCCTTTACAAGTCATATGTAATAGAGCATTTACCAGAAGAATACAATGTTACCAAGGCCGATCAGGCCGATTTGCTGAACCGCAGCCTGAATTTTTTCAAAGAGAAACAGCATTTCGATCAGGAAACCTTTAATAATGAAGTGTTATTTCATCAGGAATATATCGAAAGCTTCAATCGTTATAAACAGCACTATGAAGCGGAGAAAGCAATCAGCATTGAAGATAGCTTCTCCATATCGCCAGCAGCAGTAAAACGGCAACAGCGTCATTATAAAAGTGTGATAAAGCTGGACAAAAATTTTCACATTTACATTCACGGCGACCGTAGCAAAATTGAGCACGGCGAAGATGAAAAAGGAAGATTTTATAAGCTTTACTTCAACAATGAGGAGTAATTCATATCAACCATAATAATAAAGCCCGAAGCAGTAGTTTTACTTCTTCGGGCTTTTCATTGAGAAAAACCTAGGCTGTTATTCCATAATTTCTTCCAAGTGAGCCAACTTTCCATCTACCGTCATTCCTTCAATCACCACGCGGAAGGCATCAGTAACATCATTATTGTAGAAAGACAACACAATTTGCTTGGTATTCGGGTTTACCGTTACGTTCGGGTTCCAATATAAAGTAGTACGCACATCCCTCTCGGCTCCGGGATCTTCCTCTGGGCGTAGATAACGAGGAGAATAAAACTCACGAATTTGCGTATATCCAAATACTTTGCTGTTAGGAATACCCTGACTCTCACTCCTAGCCTCATCTCCTCTTCGGGTATAAATGGCTATAGCCCCGTTTCCTCCATTAAATCCGCCCATGAACGGAGGTCTGAAGGCTTTAATATAAGCCACATCATTAATGTTGATGGATGAAAGCATTTGTACATCGGTAGGAACTTCATCCAAATACAACTGCGGCGCACCACCTCGCCAGCTTAAACTAGCATTAGAGCCTTGTCCGCTTATTTGTAATCCGGCCACTTTTCCCTGCAGATAAGTGAAGATATCGCCCACCTTTCCAAAGGGATCGTTTAATACATCAAATTGGATAGCATCACCCCCGCTAAACAATCCCGTAGCATATTTTTCATCCAATAGCTCCACGGAGGATTTTGTTCTAGCTTTCACCGTCACAGCTTCCAGCTCTTTATATTTTGTCTTCTGAACATTCTCACTATGTTCCAGAGCCAGCATCAGGTGACGGGCCAATCCAGTAGTATCGGGAAAAATTTCATCGGCATAATTCTTACCTACAGGAGGCACACGCAATTTATTGGGGAAAAACTGTATGGTTGCACCTTCTAAACTCTTATCCTGAAATTGATAGTAAATCTGGGCAGTATCAAATAAAACAACAGAAGGATCGTCAAATGTTCCGTTGCGATTTATAGGCACCAAATACATCTGATTTTCCTTGTCTTTCTGTTTTACGATCATCATGGCCATCGCACCATCCCCCAAAGAACCCGGAACAAAACCTTGCACAATACCCGAAAGCGTCATATACGATGTATCCCTCGGATAAACGATGTTAGGCAATTCTCCTTTCGTTACCTGCTGCCAGTTGATTCTGCGCCAACCATTGGTTAACATTACCAAATCCAGATGCTGTTGTTTTACAAGTGAAGGATCCTTAAAATAATAAGCCGGATTATAAACCTTACCCTTTAGTTCGCTGGTTAACATCAATGTAGAAAGAATATTTTCAGTGGTATCGGCATCAATGTTCAAATCAGTCACCGATACAGATAAGGAAGAAGCTATATTTTCCGGCACCGTAATTTTTATTTCATCTCTTGCACGGTAACTCAACCCCCAACGTTGTACTTCCATTTCGGGTTTGAAAATATAGGGAGCATGATTATCGATATAAGTAATACGCTCGGTTAAAGCATTCCAGTTTTTATCAAAAACCGTAATGGTGAGTACACCATACGGAAGGTTTTCAATGGGAACCACACCCACTATTTCCGATTGGGTAGATTTAGCGATATTGAACACTACATGCTGAAACATGGTACCTACGATGTACACACTGTCCATCCGAGAGGCGAGATCAGAAGAAAGATTTACCTTGAAGCTCCTGCGCCCCTCGCTTACTGCCACCTGAATATTGGCACCAGTAGTCTTTACGGCTGGCAAAGGCGTCGTGTAAGTATTATTTTGTTCATCTTTCCACTTGGCTGTAAAGCTAGCGCCGGCTGGAGGCGTAAGCATCACAAACCCCATACCGTCGTGTATTATGCGCAGGCTGTCAATGGTCTTCCCATCAGCACCGGTTACAACACCTTTGATTTTAACGGGTCGCCCCCATTGATCACGGGCTTTAAAGGCTACCTTATTTAATACACCGGCAATAATATCCCCCCCTTCGGGAAAGAATTCCAACACAGGCTTCACCACTATTTGCTGAGGGGTTTTGGTAACATCCTTCTGGATAATATTAATGGTCTTCTTATAAAGAAAAGAAGAGTCGAAATTGAGCATCCAACGCGTATACGCTCTTACCGCTATGAATTTTCCTTTATAATCCTCGGGAATATCAAACTGACCGTTTGTAAGCCCATTGACGAGAGGTGCTACTGTATGATGTAGTACCTGCCCCTTATCATCAATCCAGTCGACATAAAAGTTCTTACTTTCTGTTGCCGGGGCCAGCTCATTCAACACATATGCCTTAAACCAGATGGTTTCTCCCGGAAAATAAGAGGACTTATCGTAATGCAGATATGCCCGCTCTGCACTATAGGCTGCGGCATAATTTTCAATTTTGGAAACGATATCCTGCGCGCGTAAAGAAAAATTACACAATAATATCCATGCGAATACAAAAAAACAGGGCTTTTGTACGATGCGTTGCTTCATAGAATCTCGAAAATTAAAACCTGAATCGCTTACAAAAAAAGCTTTTTTATAATTGACGGTAATTTTATGATTTTTTTAGCTATCAGACAACTATTGTGCCTGTTTAAACTTTTATTGGAGTGAACTTCACCCGTTTATATTTCGCTAAAGCCTTTGATAAGATTATCTTTGTTGGATTGAGCAATGCTTTTGTTTGCGATATATCTCTTTACCATCATAAATTTTGCGTTATGAAAAAGCTTTGGGCCATTTCATTCGTGTTTACAACTAGTACAGCCGTTGCACAGGTAAATGATAGTACTCAACAGGAAATGAATTTAAGAGACAAGGTATTGAATGAAATCCAACATGTTTTCCAGCAGAAAACAAGATCGATTGATTCCACTGTAATATCTTTGGATCAGCGACTATCGATGTTGGATAAGTCCATAGCAGCCTCAAAAGATGTAAAAGATAAGGCCGATAAACTGGCCGAACGTCTACAGGCGATTGAAGAAAAACAAAAAGCCATCGAAGCAAATGAGCTCAATCTTTTTCAGGCCAATTATCAGTCGGCATTGGTGAACCTCGTATCCATGGATAGAGAAATCAAGCCGCTGATGCTGTTCAACTCTACGAAAGCATTCTTCAACTCACTGAGTGAAACGGGCAATCCCATGAATTACGACGGTTATACCAAATGGTATAATCAATATGCAGCATTTGTAAAGGAGAAAAAAGCTGAAAGCCCTGTATTGACGGTCACTAATAATCTGCTGAACTTTGCGGGTAATTTTACCAAAGGCGCTCCCGTAACCGGCCCCATCACTTCGGCACTTTTCTCAAGCATGACATCCTATATCGACAATTTAGGGAAAAAGGAAAAAGCCCTAAAAGCGCAAAGTGAAGAGATGCTAACCCTTACCATGAAGATCAGTCAGTTTAATTACGATAATGAACGCATCGAAACCGAGTGGGAAGCCATTACTACCGAACTACAAGATTTGCAAAAGAAATTTGACAAAACACTAAAAGAAAATCTAGCAATTCTAAAAATAACTCCTGCCGACTTTGAAGCCAAATTTTCGAAAGAAAACGATGCCGAAAAACGCTATCAATACCTCACCATGCTGCGCGACAAAGCAGCACAGTTTGTGGCAACAGAACGTGATCAGAATCCTAAAGAATGGAGACAAAAGGCGTATATACAGATGAACGATGTACAATCGCTGAAGCAGCGTTTTGGTCAGGTTACATTTCGCATCAGTCAAAATCTTTTAAAGTACAAAGAGCTATTTGAAAAATATAAAAATGATCCACAGCTGGGCAGCCGTATTCGCGATCTGGAGATTAAGATGAAAGAGCTGCAGGAGTCGTTCGACAAGACCTTTGATCCGTTGGAATATATAAATTCAGCAAATAGAATGTATAAAGTTTAAGGAGGATATCCCGCATATCATTTTTCATTACACCCATAGCCTTTTACTACAATGGCTATATTTGTCTCGAATTTGAAGTACTATGAGAGCTACAAAGTTGTTTAAGGAATTTGTAGAAAGCGAAAGATCCGGTGGTTTGATATTGATAGCTTGTACTATCATTTCGTTGACCATAGCCAACTCCTCTTTCCATGACAGTTATCATCACTTTTGGAATACCAAAATTGGAGAAGGCTCCATTGAGCATTGGGTCAATGATGGTTTGATGACGATTTTCTTTCTGCTCATCGGCCTGGAACTGGAAAGAGAAATTTACATAGGAGAACTTTCTAAAATAAAAAATGCTTTACTGCCGGTTTTTGCGGCATTAGGAGGCATGCTCATTCCGGCGGCTTTGTATTTGTCGCTGAACATAGGAAGCATCACCCAATCTGGAGCCGGTATTCCCATGGCTACAGATATCGCCTTTGCACTAGGAATACTATCGCTACTGGGTAATCGGGTACCTCTATCACTCAAAGTATTTCTGACTGCACTAGCCGTAATTGATGATTTGGGAGCGATACTCGTAATTGCTATTTTCTATACCAAAGACCTGCTATGGTCCAATCTTTTAATAGCGTTGGGAATATGGACGGTGTTGCTCATCCTAAACCGCCTAAAAGTGCGAAATCTAATTCCCTATTTGATTGGCGGCGTATTCATGTGGTGGTACATGCTGCATAGTGGTGTACACGCCACCATTACCGGCGTACTGCTGGCATTTGCCATACCCTTCGGCAATGGTGATAAACGTTCCACTTCATACATCTTGCAAAAATTCTTGCATGTACCCGTCGCCTTCATCATATTACCTATTTTTGCCTTAGCTAATACGGCTATTACCGTACACTCTTCTTTTAGCAGTTTATTGAATGAGCATTATGCTTTAGGAATTGCATTAGGACTTATTCTTGGTAAGCCAATAGGAATATTTCTATTCTCTTTCGCCACAGTAAAAATGGGCATATGCAGGCTTCCACGTGATATTAACTGGAAGCTGATAAACGGTGTGGGCTTTCTTGGAGGAATAGGTTTTACGATGTCCATATTCATTACCCTCTTGGCTTTTGAAGATGCAGAAATCATCAACAATGCCAAACTGATGATTTTGATATCTTCTTTAATTGCAGGAATTATAGGTTTTATTGCATTAAAGATATTTCTCGGGCAGCGACACAAAAAGTACAGCGCCACTAGCTAATTTTCCTCTACAAAGCGACGACCATATTTGTCCACAAGCCGGTTATAAGCTTCGGCCGCAGCGCCATTACCCCAGTCGTAAATGGTAAATTCGCCAATGCCCAAGCCGGCATCATTAGTCACCCCGTCATGCCCGTAATTTTCCATCATAAAACCATAATCTTTCTCTCCGAAGAATGGCCATCGCGCCTGCCATTGCTTCATGGTAGAAGGATTAAGGGGTGTATACATCATGGTAAAAGAAGCACGCAACGCTGCTAATCCACGTTGTATATATTGCTTGTTCTTCTGTACTTTTCCGTACTCAATAATCAATCCAGCAAAAAGACTTTGCCTAGAGTCGTTCCATTCGGCATCAGCATTCATTACACCAAATCCTCCCAGACTCCGTATCGCTATAAAAGGCGGTTGCCATATAGCCTGAGCCATCAACAGTTCATCTAGTGTACGTTGGCCCCATCGGAGATATTCCTTCTTACGAGTTAATTTATATAGCTCCAATAAAGCCTCCGCAGTCCAATAAATACAAAAAGTATTTTGCTTGAACATATTGTTGCGCGCTACCTTCTTACCTACCCACTTATCACTTCCTACACGACTGCACGACCAGTATGTTTCAAAATCTTCCCATTGCCCTTGTGGGATTATCTTAGTAATTACCGCCTTCATTGCTCTTTCTGCAGCCTGCAGATAACGTACATCACCCGTAGCCTTATACATGGCGGATAAAAATGTTACTGAAACGCTAGTTTCTGGAGACTGTTGTAGGTGCTCCATCGGTTGTAATGTTTCTAGATTCATCCATGCAGGGAAAAAGCCTTCGGCATCCTGAAGTTGAATTAAAGCATCTGCATAATTTTTTGCATACGATAATAGCCGGTGGTCTTGTTCAAGCTCATTATACCATACCAGCATCCAATAAGCTGTAAAGCTCATGTCGGCAATATGATAAGGAGATAAGCGTGCATCCCAAGTATAGGGATTACGATTAGAATTGCCAAAGTAGCGAGTGTCCCAGCTTTTGGAACGATTAACCTTTTTACCATCTATTTCTACCTGCTCCATCTCTACAGCAATAACGCTTTTAAACAGACCATTGGTTTGCGGGAAAGCTAATGCCAGTTCTTTGGTCATTAATGCATATTGCTTTAAGGTGTCATTATGTGTTCGTAGCGCATATCGATATAATCCCTGTGCGGAGCGTAGGGAGTTAAACCAAGCCTGATTCCATATTGAACGAAATTCACGCTCATTCACTTGTCCGGGATAATTGGGGCTTTGTGTGGTATTCACAATAAATACCGGAGCTCCCACCCTTTTACCATTCAAATCAAATTCCTGCCATACTGCATCTCTCCAGTTTTTAAACGCCCACTCATAAGTATGCTTCACATAAGGCTCCATACTCTTTTGGTGCAAAGGTTCCCCTACTTTATATAAAGGCTCGCCCCATTGGGTCCACATAAAATTTATCGTACGATGAAATGGATTATGAATAGCAGCCGCCTTATCGGATACCAATAGATAAAAACCTATAACCATTTCGCCTGACGGGATCGTCATCCCAATTTCCCTTTCATACAATACATGATCAGTAATTTTGGATTTACCCAGTCCCAACATCAGACGATTATCTCTGGCATTGAGGTCCATCATCCAGGGAAGACTGTTCTTTTTAATCAAATCTAAATCCGGAATGAGAGAAAAGGTATAACTGTTATCAGCAACAATCAACGCCGGTGCCCGAAATACATGTTGTGGAATAATATGATTATCTGTAGGTGTTAAATGGGGTGCCCAATGAAAATTAGGCTGAAAAGCTGGAATCACCGTCACTTCTACAGCATTCTGCTGCACGCTGGCAGAAAGGTTCCAACGTACACGCCCATAATACAGATCCTTAGATAATCTTTTAAAATCTATTTCAGCTACAGCTTCTCCAATTTTTGAAGCGCTTACTGAAGCAACAAATCGCTTAAGCCCCGAGGGGATATCCGATTTTTGCTGGGCAAGCAAAGTATATGGAATCAAAAAAACAATAACAAGTATTCTAAACACTTTTAAGTACATGCGCGTAGTGATAATATCATAGATAGAATTAGACATGGCAAAGGCTTATTTTCAGTATCCTGAAAATGAAATATGAATAAATAATACAGCCTATAGGTTACTACCTAAAAAAAGTATAAACCATCCTAAGACGGTTGAATTATTAGATTGTGGATTATGCCAATACCTTATACCCCTTTATTGCATAATACAGTATAAACAGGAAAAGCGGAATAGGCACCAAAAAACCTGCAGCCATACCGTAAGTATCTGCTACCAAACCCATTATTGGGGGAAATACGGCACCTCCTGCCACAGCCATCACAAGGAAAGATGCCCCTTGCTTAGTTTTTGTTCCCAACCCTTTAATAGCTAGCGCAAAAATAGTAGGGAACATAATTGACATAAAGAAGAAAACACCATATAATGCGATCAAAGAAGTCCAACCCAATTTAGCAGACACTATAGGCAATAACACACTCACTGCAAGTGCATATAGTGCTAATAATTTTGTAGGCTTCACATATTTCATCATCGCACTACCTGATATCCGTCCGATCATAAATAATGCAAATCCAATGGACAAAAAATACGGCCCATATTTTACATCAAAGCGTGGATGCATATCATGATCGGTAACGAAGTTTATCAGATAGCTGAATACCCCTGTTTGCGCCGCCACATAACATGCTTGAGCAATAAAGCCCAACTTAAAATGCCGATTTTGCCACAGTGGCTTTTTGCTCACATAACGGGGATTGGAAGGATCATTGATATCGGCGTCTGTCTCTGCAGCAGGTACTGCCGAAATACCATGTCCTCCTCCATGAGCTGCCAGCTCGTCCTCTTCTGTAATTTCAGGCAACTTCAATCTCATGAAAATAAAAGCCACCAGCAACACAGCTAGGCCTATCAGTGCAAAGGGCAATACGATCGACATCATTTTTTCACCCTCAACATGACTTTGATTACCGTAAACATACAACGCAATCAATGGCCCTACCACCCATGCTAAACCATTAAATGATTGGGAGAAGTTAATACGACGCTCTGCTGTTTCGGGCGGTCCTAATTTGGTTGTATAAGGGTTCGCTGCTGTTTCCAATGTAGTAAGTCCCGAACCGATAATTAAAAGGCACAATAAAAAAAGCACAAAAGACTGTGCAGGTGCTGTAGCTGCAGCCAATAATGCTCCAAAAGCAAAAAGAAGCAACCCAAAAATCACCCCTTTCTTATATCCGTACTTCTTCATGAACAAACCCGCAGGAATGGCCATCCCAAAGTAAGCCCCGTATAATGAAAACTGAATAAAACTAGATTGCCATTTTTTCAGATGCAGCATGTCCTGAAAGTTCTTGTCCAGTGTATCCAACAAACCATGGGCTACACCCCACAAAAAGAACAAAGAACTAATGGCAGCAAACGGGGCGGCGTAATTAATACCGTCCTTTACAAACAGTGATTGTTTTTTCATTGACATATTTAAAAATCGTTTTGATATTGAGGGGCAGTAAAATACAGATTTCTTGGCTAATATCACTTTTGAATTTATAATGATACAAGCTACTTCCAAGCCCTCAGATAATTTGCCTACTTATACAAAGGTCCATATACAGAACAAGCTCTATAGTCCGATCCCTCAGGATCCATACCAAATGCACCCCATGCAGAAGGCCTGAAAATACGTCCCTCATCTACATTGTGCATAGCCACAGGAATACGAAGCATAGAGGCAAGTGTGATCAACTGATCACCAATATGACCATAACTAATAGCGCCGTGATTCGCACCCCAATTAGCCATTACAGAATATACATCTTTAAATGGCCCTTTACCAGTAGTATTAGGTACAAACCATGTGGTAGGCCATATAGGATCTGTACGTCTGTTCAATATATCATGTACATGCTTGGGCAAGTCAATGGTATAACCTTCTGCAATTTGCAGCACTGGCCCTAGGCCTTTTATCAAATTCAAACGACACATAGTAACCGGCATACCACCTCTGGTTAAAAAAGTAGATGAAAAACCTCCACCACGCATGTAATCACGATTGGAAGGGCTCCATTCTGTAGCGTCTAGACAAGCTTTCACCTCTTTTTGTGTAATTTCCCAGAAAGGTTTCATTACCGGTTTACCCTCTTTGGACTGCCGGCCTGTACCATCCAGTGAAGCCGAACCCGAGTTTATTAAATGAATAAACCCTTCTGCTGCTATACCATCGGGTCTCCACCCTGTCACGCGCTCTGTAGCATCCGGACTCCAATAGGTACGTACATCAGCAAAAATCTGTGCTGTATTGGTGAGCAAATAATTAAACAGCATAGAAACCCCGTTATAACAATCATTTTCGGTTGCTACTATATATGGATTACGAATGCCGTTCCAATCGAATGAAGAATTCAACAAAGCCTCGGAAAAATCACCATCCGGTAAGAAATCGGTCCACTGACGTTGCCCTTGGAATCCGGAAACAATAGCGTTATGACCTAATGCTTCCTCTTCATATCCCATCTTAGCCAGCTTTGGATTTCCGACCATCAGGTCTCGGATAATCATAGTCATCTTCACAACAAACTCCCAGTCTTTATCCTTTTCACGGCGTGATTTTACCTTTTCTTTTCTATTCAGATCTTTTCCTTCTTTACAATATTTCTTTACCCATACCATCGCGCGCTTGAACTCATCATGATCATAAATACCCAACTGAATCCTACGTAATACTTCTGTGGAATCTACATATTCATTGCGCATACCCAGATAATCCTGGAAAAACTGGGGATCTACGATAGAGCCAGCAATTCCCATGGACACAGAACCTATGGCCAGATAGGACTTCCCGCGCATGATAGCAACAGCGAGCCCTGCTCTTGCAAAATTCAATAGTTTAGCTTCCACATCTGCAGGGATTGTAGTATCACCCATATCCTGCACATCTTTTCCATATATACCAAAACAAGGAAGTCCTTTTTGATTATGTGCTGCCAGTGTGGCTGCAAGATAAACAGCACCCGGACGCTCCGTACCATTAAATCCCCATATTGCTTTAGGTATATAAGGATTCATGTCCATTGTTTCTGAACCATAACACCAGCAAGGCGTTACCGATAAAGAAACACCCACGTTATTGGCCTCAAATTTTTCCGCACACGCTGCAGCTTCTTTTACACCTCCAATGGTAGTATCGGCAATCACACATTCTACGGGAGTACCATCAGGATATCTGAGCTCACGGGTATATAATTCGGCCACGGACTTTGCCATAGCCATAGTAGTCGCCTCTAGCGATTCTCTAATACCTCCTAAACGTCCATCAATAATAGGACGAATACCAATTCTCGGATATTTGTTATTCTGTAACTTTTGCTTTTTCGCCATTAGTTTTCAAAAATTAATTGGTTAACACACTTTATAGAAACTGCCTACTTAAATATCTTTTCAATGTCTTCAACCGAAACGCCCAACACTTTCTTAGCGATTTCGCTTAAAGCGGTTTTATTGCCGATAAAATGATACACATTATGTTTATGCACTTGCTTTTCGCCGGGTTTCAGGAATGCTGCAGGTGAAACACTTTCAATTTCATAAAAAGGCCCCATCTGATTGCCATCTTCCAGGGGGCCATCATTATAAGCATTCATGGCATCACCGCTAAAAGGCTCGCGGTCGGTACGCCATTCTTGATTCAAGTATTTTCCGGAAGGATGAATATCAAATTTTACGATAGTGAGTACATTATGGGTGGCATCGTAGCTACCGGCAACATCTTTTACACGTGCAGGTGGAATTCCTAATTTACCTCGTGATTTACCATCAGCTTTAAAGAAAAGGATGCCATCTTTATACGTAATTCTATCCGCTGCTATTTCTCCGAAATAATCAGTAGTAGCTACTTTACCTGTGGCTTTATCATTATAAGGAATAACAATAGTGCAACCCTCAGAAGGAGCAAACATATCCAAGCTCCACATGCAAGGAGCTCCACTTTGCTCGTCCCAGGGGTTTGGACCCGCATTAGTAAGACTATTCTCGGTTCTGAACGCTACCGCTTTTACTGAGTTGTCCAGCGTGATGCCTAAATCGGAATGAATATCTGCAGTACCGATTAACGTGACACTACGATCTGCTTTAATCTTTAAAGTAGTTCCTGCATAGTTCAGCAGCTCCATATCCTTACTCATGACAACAGAAACACCATCGGCAGACACCAATGTCCAAGCCTCCGTATCAATGGGTGCAGGAGTTTTCCAATTGGCAAACTCCATTTTAGCCCCGGGCTTAAAATAAAGTGAAAATACACCGCCTTCGGGTCCCAGCCATAATCTATCCTCGCCACCGTAAGCATTCATATGCTCATCCAGTGGTCCGTCGAAAGCTTTGTAATTCACCCATCCGAAGCTCTTACCACTCAAACCATCGGCAGTTGAAGTGAATACTTTTGCCTGATACTTTGGCGATACGATGACCTGACTTAATCCATCTTCACTTTTAAGTATAATAAGCGAGCTATCTTGCTGCTGCAAAAATTGGACATCGTATCCAAAACTGCCTTGGGCATAACTTTCCATTGTATTATCTGTGGTATTAGCTGATGAATCATTATTGTTTGTGCCGCTGTTGCATGCCGTTATTAAGCAACCGGCCAACGCAATCGTTAAAGAAAAATATTTCATGGATGTAAAGTTTTATTAGTTTACTTCTAACACATCTGCACTGGGAAGTTTAGGGAATTTATTATGAGGCTCAGTTTGATACCAATATGCCACAGTAATGATATCAGAGTTTTGCGGTAGATAACGACCTCCGGATCGCCATCCCAAATCCTGAATGGTCACTTTTAAATCTTTTTCAAAGCGAATAGGATCCATAATGTGCCAACGGTACATTCCAAAACGCATCTGAGAGGCATATAATCCGTCGGGACGTATTACCTGATGCAATCCGGCATAGGGAGTAGAAAACTCCTGATACTGACGGGTACGTTTATTTTCAAAATTGTAAGAGCCGCAGAAATAATCTTCGGTACCGGTTCCTACGATAGTGGCATAATCCTTATCGCCATCCATGAAAAACTTAATTTCGCCTTCGCCCCACCAGCCGTTATTATTGACACCAACACCCATATAGGTACCTACATAATGTCCTTTACCTTTAATTCCATCAACAATGGTATGCAGAGAGCTCATATTGGGCTTGCTGCGGCGATATTGTGCATGGAAGTAAGCCTCATCCTCGCCTACCTCAGTCAATGCATAGGTAATCTGATAATATAGGCGCATTGGCTGGCTATCAATATTCTCCATTGTAATTCTGATGCGTTTTCTGAAAGGCATCTTCCAATAACTGTTAAATGCGCTTCCCGGGTTTACCGTCATTGCTAGTGAATTCAGAGGTGAGAACTCATTCCACGCCGAGGCAAAGAATGGGCCAATAGGACACTCTACCGAAGGATCTTTTTCATCATCATAGTATACGCGAAGAATAGAAAAGTTTAGATTGCCTGTAGGCGTCATCCAGATATGCTGAATAGCACCAGGTCCCTGAATATCAGCCATCGTAAAGGTTTCTCCCGGTTCAATAATAATGAAAGGGTTCACTTTCCAACCCACTCCTAAATCTCTTGCTTCGTGGGCGGCATTGGCTACATTTCGTTTTCCCTTATCCTTTGCAGGATCGGCCATACCACCTCTCCCTTTTTCACCGGTAAAGTTTTCAGGGCTAATGGAACGGGTCTTGGCGTCTGACAATTTAGACAGATTACCCATGTTCATATCAAGGCCGTTGAACTTGCCTTGCTGTGCCTTAGCAGCAATCGTGGCGAAAATGACAAGTAGTAGTAGTAAATTTTTTTTCATATCGATACTTTCTAAACAAAAATACAAAATTGCCTGCTTACACGTTTAAATTACGGCTAATAAAGAAAATCATCAAACGACAACTTTTTCTTTTAGTTTTTTACCACTACTTACTCCAACGACAATTGTTGAAGGCACTATTACTCTTTCTACTTTAGGGGTAACGCTGTTAATGTTTTTAAGCAATGTCTGAACAGCCTTTTTACTGATTTCATTCAGGTTCTGCTTGATATAGGTAATGGAAGTATAGAAAAATTCAAAAGCATCACTCTCGTCAAAACTAATAATTCCCAGATCATCGGGAACTACGAGTTTTTGAGCATGAATAATCTTTAACGCTTGTACAGAAATACTGTTAGTAGCAAATACCAACGCATCTACAGGTTGAGATTTCTTATCAATCAACTGCAAAACAGCCCTGGCTACCCGCTCCTTGTAATCTTCGAATGGAACTTTCTTTAACCATTTAGATTGGAAACGAATACCTGCATCCTTGAGGGCATCTTTGTATCCTTTTATACGATCCTGCATATGCGTAAGCGGCGTATCGTAAGCAATCATTCCGATTTTTCTGTAACCATTATCGGTAAGTAGTTTTACAGCACTATACATAGCTTCATGGTTATCTGTTACCACCACACTGGTTTCAAGATCAGAAAAACCTCTATCCATCAACACAAACGGAATACCCTTAGTTTTTAGCTCCTCGATCTGTGATTGAGATCCGGCTACAGGTGTAATAATCAATCCGTCTACTTGTCGGCTTAAAAAAGTATTAATAAGATTTTGGGATTTATCCAATTGTTCATCACTGCTTCCAAAAAGTACAGTATAACCATTTTTCTGTGCTTCCAGCTCAATACTTCTTGCCAATGTAGCAAAAAAGGGGTTGGAAATATCGGCAACTATAAGGCCTAGTGTGTTAGTACGTCCGAATTTTAGTCCTCGAGCTATAAGGTTCGGCTGATAATTCAGGTCTGCTGCGACCTTACGTATTTTTTTTGCAATCTCCTGCCCTACTCTAGCTTCCCTTTCTTTTCCGTTTAACACATAAGAAACAAGTGCCGTTGAAACGCCTACTTTCTCCGCAATATCTTTTATAGAAACCCTCTTTTTCACTAATAAAAATTTGTTACACAATTATAAATAATTCTACCCAAAAGCATAGTAACAATAGTGCTGAGATAAATATATTCACTCGTCTTAGAAGACACTAAAAGGCGACATTGTCAAACTGAAAATTATGTTCGGGTGTTTGTTTATACTGATCCAAATAGGGAGAATAGGTTTTAACAATAACTTTCTTTTTTTTAGGATCGATCGTTATCAGTCTTAAAAAACCATTTCCACCATTCTCGGATCCAATAACGCCGGATTGGAAATTAGCTAACATTTGATATACATCATTACCATGATCTCCCTTGCTTACCAATGTTCCAACACCTTCATTCAAAACATGTCCGCTAAATACAAACATGATGTTCTTATGCTTGCGGACAAACTTCTCCCACATATCTTCACCATCATTCACCTGATTAGGGCCTGTGTCTTTACCGATTCCATAGCTTTGAGGGGTCCATTTATGATTATGGCGTACGCTAATCCGTTTATCGTCAGAGTACATATAAGCATGCGTGTTAACAATAACCTTATGCTTTGGATGTTTGCGTACAACTTCATTAGCCCAGTCTAGTACAATATTACGTGGCCCAAATTCCAAGTTCAGTACGAGCCAGTCATAGCCGCCGGCTTTAAATGCATACCAAGTATTATCCATTTTGCCATCTTCAAACGCCCCTCCAAAATTGGGCATTTTAGAATACTTACTATAAGGCAAGTATTGATTAAATAAGTTTGTATTTCTAGTATCAGTCCAGCCATGAGTACCTATGTCGTGATTACCTACCACGAAAGAATAGGGAACTTTTCCATCCATAATTTCGAATGCCTCTTTGGCGACATGCCATTGTTCCGGACTATTATTATTAGTTATGTCCCCCAATTGCAAAACAAATGTTATGTTGTTTTTCTTATCAGCTACCCACGTAGTTTGAGCACGAAATATGTTCGGATACTTTTCAGCATAATTCTGCGTGTCCGGTAGTAAAACTATAGTAAATGGTTTTTTCTTTTGCAAAGGAGCAAAAGCCCAACTAACCATAACCAACAAGCTCAATATCCAAATACTACTTCTTTTTTTCATGAATCTTCGTTTTTAAGATTAAATTTCTCAAGCACACTCACGAGATGTCAGCGTACTCAATTTATAATAGATACAAGTTATATATACAATTATAGAGTTGAATATACTCAACATTTGAGAAATAATGAGTCCTTATTTACGTTCATTACCCCATAGTTTAGGGTCATTCCCCATGCTCTTTCTCCACTCATGACGCCAACGCAACATATCGTTTGCGGTGATAGCAGGCATAAACTTACGTCCTTCCTTATCAGGTATAGGGCCTACATCGGTGGCTTCTTTTGTATACCAATAAGCCACACTAGCCAAATCCAAGGTTAAACCGTTGGCATGTCCATGCTCTATGGAAGCTTTTAAGCTTTTGTTGAAATGAATAGGATCGGTTATGTGAAAACGATAAGCATGAGTTCGGTACAACCAACCAGTTTCATGATTCGAAACTCTTGGATATCCATAATAAGGATGCAAATATGGGGTTCTCGGACACCATGCCGTATTAAAATAATCTTCGGTACCAGTTCCATGAATCGATGGCCTCTCTTCTCCATCTATGAAAAACATATCATCCCCCTCGCCATACCACATGATAGTTGGATTTTGTACATAAAAGTTTACCCCTACATAGTGTCCTTGTCCTTTAATATTGGCGAAAACATAATTCCTCTTGCCATCAACATTCTTATCATACGGTCTAATAGCTTCCCATTCGTTTTCTCCCTCTGGTGGAGCTTCTGTAATCTGCCTATTAAACCAAGCATGGAAACGTCCCATATTGGGAGGTAATGACTCCCATTCTTCATAATCAATATAAAAATAAAGCGCCTCGACGGCTGTATCAGCCTGATTTTCTATTTCAATTTTAGCTCCATTTGCAAAAGGCATTTGAAAATAAGATACCAAGGCCGTTCCTCCGGCAGGGCCTGCAGAAAGAGGCAATGCGACGTAATCATAACTTTCATTCCATCCTTGTCCAAAGAAAGGACCTATGGGCGCATGTACAGAGGGATAAGAGTTTCCATCCCAATACATTCTAAGAATGACATCCGATCGATTTAAAACATCCGGTCTTGGAGAAAGTGTCATCCAGATATGAGTGATTACTCCGGCGCCTTTCACGTCAAATATTACCCTTTTTTCGCCCGGCTTAATCATGTATATGTTATCACCGTTGCCGCCGGTTCTATCATAGGAGCTCACCCGCTTGGATTTTACACGATCCTTTATAACTACAATATCTGATAAACCCAATGATTGAGCCCAGATATTTACCGAGAATATTAGTAAACATGAAAGACTAAAATAAAATTTCATCATTATTTTTATGTTTTTTTAAAATTGAAAGCTGTTCATCTTAAATCTGAACACTATTTCTCCTTTAGTTTTTCTTCCAGTTCATCATGCCAATATAATGGAGCTAGGTAAAGTCCTCCTTGTTTAAGACCGCAATGACTGATATACCACTTATCCTTATACTGAATAATCTCTGGTGCATGGGCTTCTAGCACTGCTACTTCATCTTCAATGTCCCAATTAAAAGGATCTCTGCTTCTATAAACTTTGGTTGTTTTATAATTAGGACCGGGCCCTATGAATAAATAATACCAGTCTTCGCGTTGAATTACGATGGGAGATTCTGTATTCCCACCCCAGGTCCCCTTGTCTGTCAGATCTTTAAAAACGACATATCTATCCTGAGACCAATTTAATAAATCGTAGCTAATTTTCGCAGCTACAATTCTATATCCTCCTTCCGGCTTGCTGGTGGCTGTATAATACATGATCCATCTGTTGTTTATCTCATCACGAAAGATAAAGGGATCCCTTGCATCATAGCCGTCCATGAATATAGGATTGCCAGCATAACGCTTCCATTCGTACAAATCATTGCTCACAGCAAGATTAATTTGATACTTGCGATGATCCGGATGCCCACCACAATAAAACATATAATACAAATCATTGTGTTTTACAATGTGTGGGGCCCATAACACCGTTTCATTTAGATCTGGTCGAACACGAAGGGCATATTTTTTCTTTTCCCATTTTCCCGTCAAGCTCTCCGCTACAGCATGGGCAAAATTGCTTTCATCCCATGGATGGGGCGCTTCTCTCCCCGTAATACCAATCATATGCCATTGGCCGTCACCCGCCTGAATAAAACAATGATCATTGATATACCAAGTATCGTTTTCACCTATACTCTGATCAAAAATTTTCTCAAACTTTCCTATAGTAATAAGTGGTTTCTTTTCAGACTGCTGCGCCTGAACATTTATTGTAACCAGCAACCATATCAATACTCTTAGTATTCTAAAATGTAACATTAGCACCATCGACTTCAAATTTTTTAATAGTATATATCTACACGTTACCATCCCGGATTATTAGGTCCAAAATCGAGATTACCATCTATTTCTATAGTCGGGATAGGATACAATAAATGTTTCTGTTCTCTACGTTTTGAAATAATTGCATTATCATTATTCAAATTCGGCCTGCGTATATCCACTGCATTCATTACTTGTAAATAGATACCCCATCTAATCAAGTCAAATCGTCGATATCCTTCTCCGGCAAACTCTTTACTTCGTTCTTCCAAGATAAAGGATCGTAACTGCTCCTGAGTCATGGTACGAGATATCTTTGGGGCATCCTCTTTATATCTATAGCTACGTAAAAGATCTAGAGCATCATATGCTAATGCAGTAGGTCCATTTAGCTCATTCTCTGCTTCTGCTAAAATTAAGTAGGCCTCAGCATAACGCAGTAAAGGGAAGTTTTGCGTAGGAGTACTTATTAATGTTCCTGCATCATTAACATTTAATAATACCTGAGGATTAGCTGCATTTCCCAAATACCACTTCATTAAGTAAATGGAGTTACTGTTGATATTAGTCTCTACATTTGCTTTTCCATATTTTTCATACACCTTGTTACTATCTTCTGCCGGAAAGAACTGGCGTTTCCATACCCCATTAGGCATCAAATTATTGGATTTCCATTCATGACAAATTCCATACATGCCTCTTTCATCATCAGGGTCATGTATATAGTAAAAATCTTTTACATAGGTAAGCCATCCAGCACCTTTTAATCCCGGCGGTGTAAAGAACTTATTATAAGGCGTATAAGCCACTTGTGTACTTGAGTCTGTTTCTAAAGCAAACACAAAGTCTTTACCACCAAAATTTGCGGGATTCCAGTTATTACCAAAACGCTCCAGCTCATACTCTCTCGTATTAATTAATCTTGTTACTACCTGTTTTGCTGAATCATAAACAATTTTTGGATCAAAATCATATCCTGCAACTTTATTTTTAGTAAAAGTATGGCTGGTTCTAACAATTTCACCACTGGCTGTACGACTTGCGTGAGTAGTGACACTTATTTGTGCGTTAGTAAGCGAACCGGAACCCATGGTACTATAAACTTTTGCTAAAAGTAATTGTGCAGCACCTTTGGTGAAATGTCCTCTCTTAATAGCTGAAGTTCTTCTAGAATTTAGAAGCAACTTATCTTCTGCTTTATGCAAGTCATCAATAATTTGAGCATATACATCTTTTACTGACGAGCGGGGCATATTATCGGGATCATCGGATCGAAGACGCAATGGGACGGGACCATACATTTGCACCAAATAAAAATAAGCCATTGCTCGTAAACCCAACGCTTCTCCTTCGAACTGTTCTTTTAGGTATGTTTCTTCAGCAGAGAACTCCACATTAGGCAATACTTCCAATACAGTATTAGTAGCTCTTATGAGTCGGTAGAACACATAATAAGGGTCATTACCTGAGTTGTTATACACCCATCCTCCGGTAAAGTTCCCCACACCATAAGTCCCCATTACCCAATCTAATCCATTTGTCCAGTCATCATCACAACTGGTAAGGTATATCCAAGCTTCAGTTCTAAACAAATTTGTACTAAAAAATACTCCATACATTCCGGTAACCAGTTGTTTCACCCCTTTAGGTGAATCATACACATTTTCCGGAGATACGAAATCAAATGGCTTCTCTTCCAAAAACTTTTTACATCCCTGCAATATAAGCGCAGAAAAGAGAGCCAAAAGGATTATCTTTTTCATAGTATATATTTTTGAAAAATTCACATAGTTTTTATCAATATCAAACAGCTTTAATCTTAATCGTTAGAATTGTACCTGCATTGCAAGCATATAAGTTCTTGCATAAGGATATGCTCCTACGTCAATTCCGCGCCAAGCGGCATTTCCTGACCCCGCAGAGTTTACTTCAGGATCAAATCCTGTATATTTAGTAATGGTAAATACATTATTTACATTGAAAGTAATGTTTATACCTTTAACATCTCTTAGATTAAATAGCTTATCAATTCTGTAAGACAGACTAATATTCTTCAGCCGCAAATAAGAACCATCTTCAACATACCTTCTTGAAAAACGCACACTACGGTTAAGGTTTTGTCCCAGTTTGGGATACTTGATAATTTCAGGATTGGAGACACTGCGTTCAGGAGTCCACGCTTGATCTAACAACCCTGGAGGTCTATTGGGCCATGTAGAAGTTGTATTAAAGTTTAACAATGTTGCATTCAATATATCATTTCCATATACGCCTTGAAAGAAGATGTTCAATGAAAACTTCTTGTATTCAAATCTGTTTGTAAAGCCATATATAAAATCAGGATTTACATTTCCAATCATAGTACGGTCATACTCATTCAACTGACCATCATTGTTCAAATCTTTGTATTTAATTTCTCCCAAGTAGTTTTGTACTATTAATTCATCGGTTGGAAGAGAAGCAGGATCGTTTTCCTGGATATACTTATAAAATGAGCTATTCTTATATTCGTCAATTGAGTTCCAGTATCCATCTTCTACATACCCATACAACTGTCCAATAGGATACCCTTCTTTTAATATCAGGCCTTCTAACCTATAAGGGCCATACAGATCTTGAGCATCCGGATTATCGCCAAACTTAAGAATCTTGTTTTTGTTAGTAGACCAGTTAGCAGAAAAATCCCAAGTAAAGTTATTATTCTTAATAGGTGTTGCTGATAATGTAAGTTCCAAACCCTTATTTTCTACTGCTCCAATGTTCATTGGCATGCGCTGTACTCCTGTACTCATTGCCACAGACTTATATTGTAGCAAGTCATAGGTCTTTTTATAGTACATATCCATTGTAAAGTTCAGTCGAGAATCGAACAAACCTAAATCCACACCAAAGTTGCTTTGCCGAGTAGTTTCCCATTTCAAATTAGCGTTACCAGGGTTTACGCCACTAATTATAAAACCATTGTTCAGGGTCCCCTCAAAGGGGTAGTTATTGGCAATTAACCGAGCCAATGAAGCATATGCACCGATTCCTTGATTTCCTGTATACCCATAACTAAATCTAAATTTAAACAAGTCCATCCACTTTACATCTCTCAAAAACGCTTCATTAGCAGCGTTCCACGCGAGAGCAAATGATGAAAAAGTTGCCCATTTGTTATTTGCTGCGAAGTTGCTAGCACCATCATGTCGCACTGATGCAGTAGCATAATACCTATTATCGTAATTATAAGTTACTCTTCCTAAATAAGACATCAGGTTGCTTTGTCCCTTGCTAGATGAAAGTGTGGGTATACCCACAGCTTGCCCCATATCATATCCCTGTGTAACATCCGATCCAAAACCACGCACAGACATGCTTTGGTTATTCCACTCATATTGGTTCATACTCAGTGTACCCATCACATTTAAATGATGTTTTTGAAAATGTCTATCATAGGTAAGCGTATTTTCAAAACTCATATTGACATTACGAGTAAATCCTTCCTGAGCATACCCCTCTCCAAATTGATTGTGCCTTCCTTCATAGAGATTACTATTGTAGTACTTATGACGTTGGCTCTGATGGTAATGATATCCTAGATTAGATCGTAATTTTAATGAGGGCAAGAAAGTAATTTCTCCGTAAATATTCGTAAATGCAGAGGTTTGATCTGTAACATCCGGTGTATTTACATATGCCAATGGCGAAGAAGTAGCATAGAATCCTCCCTCATCCAAAAAACTAAGAGGTGCTTCAGCATCAATAGGACGAGCATAAATTGCTGTCTTAATAAGTCCCATCGTTGTCTGATCATTCGTATTGGCTGTATTAACTAGATTATATTTTATATAAGAAAGGTTAGAATTGAGCCCCAAAGAGAGCCACTTAAATGCTTTTTGGTTTAAGTTAAAATTGAATCCATTACGTTGAAATCTTGTATTATCCACAATACCGTGTTGATCGGCTCTGCTTATTCTCAATGCGTAGGTAGTATTAGCTGTTCCTCCAGAAACACCTATCGAATATTGTTGATTACGACCGGATCTCATAATGGCTCTTTGCCAAACGTTTCTCTCATCGCTATAATCGTTGGGACCTTTTTTATAAACTCCTTGGGCATAATCAAAGATTCCAGGGTAAGGAAAATCTTCCGGATTAGGCTTATAACTGCTGGTACCTGTTGCAGGGTCATAGAGTCTCCAATAATTCGTCCAATACAATACATCGTTAATATATTGGGTATACTCCCTTGCCGACATTACTTCCGTAAACTTTATGATATGACTCCATCCCTGCTCAGTTGAAAAATCCAACTGTGGACGGCCCTGCTTACCCGATTTTGTAGTAATAATTACAACTCCGTTTGCACCACGTGATCCGTAAATTGCAGTAGCAGAAGCATCTTTAAGTACTTGTATCGATTCTACATCTTTAGGATCTAAGAAAGCCAATGCGTTCGTCTGGTTCTTAGTATAGCTGTTAGGATCAGCAACAGTTCCTTCTAAGGGAGTTGCGGAAGAATTAGAAATATTTATTGGAACACCATCCACCACATATAACGGCTCTCCACTACCACTAAAGGTATTAGCACCACGAATTTGTATTGAAATACCACCTCCTGGGGCACCATCATTACTTAAAACATTTACTCCGGCTAACTTACCTTGAAGTGCCTGTTGAATAGTAAGAGGACGGTTGTTATTCAGCTCATCACTATTCAAAGTGGCTACAGCCCCGGTAAGATCTCTTCTGCGAACAGAACCGTATCCTATCACAACAACATCATCTAATTGCTTAGTATACTTTCGTAATACTACTCTAATATTTAATCTTCCATCTATGGGAACCTCCTGAGTCTCCATGGCGGTAGCACTAAATACCAGAACTCCTTTTTCATCTGCCAAAATTTCAAAAACACCATCCTCATTCGTCATAACTGCGGTATTCGTGCCTTTTACTGTAACAGTCACTCTTGAAACCGGTGTTCCATCTTCTGAAACTACTATGCCTTTTACAGTCTGGTTTTGGGCAGTTGCAATCTTGCAACATACTAAACATATTATAAGACAGAAAGCTAAGAATATATTTTTCATACAGTTTGTTTTAAAGCAGTTGCAATCTTGCAACATACTATATGGCAATAATTAGAAATATATTTTCCATGTTAGTATTAAGCAATTGCTTATACCAAATAACTAGTCAAGCAAATTGTATTGACAGCAATCCTCTAAGGCTCATATTTGAACCTGTTGAATCGAGGCTTAACAATCTCTTCATGAGGAATTAAAACTCTTATACCCATTCGCCACATGGCCTCATTTTGTTTTGCTCCCGTTTTCTTGACAATAGCAGGATCATTTAATTTAGGTTTTAAGGTATTGTCCGGTCCAAAATCCTCACCTTCATTACCCCAGAAGTGAATAGGTCCCATTGAGCCTCCTATAATAATACTCTTACCTAACGAAGCTGTGCCATTAGGCTCTAACTCATAAGTATACTCAGACGCATTTCCGCTCATATCATATATACCCAGTTCATTAGGGCGTTTCAGGCCAGGAGGATTGAGGAAGCTTGGAGTACCTGGTACCCATCCCCACCAGCCTACTTCATCAGGATCATTACTTCCTGCATAATCGTACCCTTGACTTAATGCACCACCTTTTGCTGCATACAGCCATTCATCTACTGTTGGACATCTTCCATTATAATTGATTAAGCAGTACAACATAGCTCCTTCCCAGGTTGCCCTACCAAACGACGCATTAGATGCATATCTGTTAGCAGCCCACCCTTGATCAGGAGTCAGCGAAAACTCAAACGTATTAAAGCCTAGTAATTTCATAACCCCCGGACTGGCAGGATCGGTTCCATACCACCACTTAAACCAAGCGTCCGGCTCTACTTTAGAGTTGTCAACCCTATAAGGAGCAGTGGGTTCTAGTATATTGAGATCTTCTACAATAAACTTCCTATACTCTTCTGTGGTTACCTCGTACTTGGCAATATAAAAGTCATAACCATTTCCGGTAACTCTTACAAATTTTTCACCAAAGGTGATAGGGCTAAATGTCTGAGAATATACATTGGAATAGTAACCCGATGCACCATGAGTATACACATTGATATAATGTACTCCATCCGGCAAATCTGGAATCACAACCCCTGTTGCTGTTGGCGGTAGTACATACCGTCGGTAAGCCGAGTCTACTTCCACAATAATACTATCTACAGGCTCGGATATCTTTTGGCCTTCTACTTCTGTTATAAAATCATCAGTGGTTAACGAATCCCAATTTACGTGTATTACATTCCAGTTGAGAGCAGTTCTAATCCGTTGCACATTAGTCGGAGCCTTACTTAAAAAGACAAATGATTCTTTTGCTCCTTCCGACAAATTATTCTGAATATCTCTACTCCTAACTACTACATAGTAAGTACCCGCAGGCACTCTTTCCATAAGATACTCCGTAGTGTCTTTGGCAACATTTTTAGTTAAAACCACCCTTTGATTAGCGGCGTTATACAAAGCTATATGGAAGCCCACCAAATCATCGTCCGTTGGCGACTCCCAACTTATTTTAACATCAACGTCCAATTTTTCCACCATCAGGTTAGTAACGTTTCCTGGTGGATTAGTATCCGGTTTTATCTCATAGGGTTTATAACACCCCAGATAGGAAATACATAACATTAAAAAGGAAAACAAGAAAATCCGGCTCATAGCTTGAAGTATTTGTTTTGTAATACACCTCTAGGAATTATTTCTGCAGTTTCAACAATTGAATAAATACACTCCAATTATCTTCCTATACCTACACTCTTTATCTTCCCACATCATCGCTTAATTATTAGAGTATAATTCTTAAGTCGCAGAAAATCCTTCCTTTATGAAGCATATGCAGTTAGAAAATATACACAATGCTTAATCGTATAAGCAAATCAATCTAAAAAAACTCCTATCCTCTTTTCCTCAACTAAAAGCAACTTATAATACTTTAACGTAGCAAACTAGGTTCCTCTTCTGATACTTTATGGCAAAAACTCTTAAACTCTTAACCAATAAACATAGCAAGCAATAAAAATTAAATCAACTTAAACGTGTAAGCAAATATAATAACTCAAATTATTAATTCCAAAAATTATTTTTATCTTCTAGTAAATTAGAAAAAGTGATCTCTTTGCAAAGATCTTATATATTAGTAAAAATTTATTATCATTTTCCATAAATAATACAATCCCACGGTTTAATCTCATAATAGGGCGATGGATTGGTAATAATGATTTTGACCATATGCTTTTTATTTTCTAAGCCATATTTCCAAAATAACTCATATCGTCTCGTAAGAAAATTTGTATAAAATTTGGCTCGCTCCATAATCTGATCATCTAAATATAAGATAGCGTCGAATACATAATCTGCACTATGAGGTTCTTTTTTTATAGACTCTCCTCTCAAAGCAAAACCTGTACCTTCAAACTCAAAGGCAATAATACTATCCCCTATCCTATCTACACCTATTTTCTTTTTAGGTACTAATCCTTCAAAGCTTTGCTCAAAGCGAACAGATGTGGGTTTCTGTAGCAAAATTGTTACACTACTATTACTAACCTCACCACCATGTCTCTTTATCATCTCAATTGCGTGCTTATAACTGATATCATAGGCTGCATTTAGAGAAAGTGATGTATGCTTAAAGGGTCTATCTTCAATGTCTGACAATCCCATTTTCCAATACTCCGGAATATTACTATAACCCTTGATTGTCCCAAGTATACCTCCGGCCGTACCTGGATTACAGTCCGAGTCCTGTCCACATCTTGTGGCGATCTCCAATGTTTTTCCAAAATCACTCTTGCCATATAAAAGTGCAAGCACCACATACGCCATATTCAATTTTGCATCAATATTAAAAGCATCAAAAACACCTTCCGGACAACCGATATCAGACGACCACTTTTTCTGTAACTCAAACCAGGTTTGCTTCCAATCGTTGGGATACTTATGGTGCCAGTTTATTACGTCATTAATACACTTATAAAATGTACTTTGAGCCGGAATGGTTTTAAGTGCTTCCCTGATTATAAAAGGTATATCATCTGTAACAAAGGCTAAAGTATACAATGCACAAACATACACACCACCATACCAACCGTCTCCATAATTCATGATATGACCGATAGGATCAACAAAATTCGCTGCTGCATTGGGCATACCCGGATGCATAAGTCCTGCAAAATCCGCTTCAATTTGAAAGTCTATATCATCCGCATGTGGGTTGTTGTGCCAATGCCCACTTTGAAGAGGTGATATACCGTTGAGAATATTGTATCTTGCTGCCTGATTTGCATGCCATAAAACATATCCAGCTCTAGCAAATGCAATTGCAAACGAGTCTACTGGAACATCTACACCACATCGTTCAATTACTTCCACAAAAGTTAAGTCCATATATATATCATCATACAGATCAGGCCAAGATTCAAACTGCGCTTTTATATATCCATTATACCATTCAATAGGTTGATAATCTTGAATAAATGTTCCTTTGTATTTAAACTCTGTAACACTGCCATAAGTAACTCCAATTACTTGTCCGGCCCAGCCTCCTTTTATTTTGTCTTTTAACCGCTTCTTGGATAATGTCAACGTTTTTTGCTCACCACTGTCCTTGCTTAAATAAACAGATTGAGCATTCATATGACACCAACAAGCCAATAATAAAAATATTATAAGAACAACTTTATTCATATTGTCTCATTTTACTAGTTTGAAACTATGATTGCAGGCCATTAGTTCATTATATTCTCTCTCTATTCATCCTACTTAAAAGAGGGCATTTTGTCAAGCGTAATAACGTATTCGTTATGCAAAACTTCCTTCCAAAATTCTAATGAATTATACGATGCATTCCTAACAAAGTTGCCATACCAAGGCATAAACCACAACCATGATGCTTTGTCTTTTATTAAATTATCAGGGGTAGGAATAGAACCGCACTCACTTAGTGCAATCATTTTCTTTCCACGATGCGATGCATTAATTTTATTGAATTCTTTTATATGAGATTGATGATTCCCCTTTTTATATAAGTCTCTACCAATAATATCCACATACGCATCACCGGGGTACCACTCTTCATCATCAGATTCCGTAGTCCATACCCAGATTAAATTTCTCAATCCATGAGTATTTACCATTCTGTGAAACATTACTCTATAAAGCTCTTTATACGGCTCGGGGCCCTTGGCTCCCCACCAGAACCACTTTCCAGATGCTTCATGTAGAGGCCTCCAAAGTACAGGAATACCTTTGTACTGAAGTATCTTTAATAAACTAGCTATTGAATCAATATCCCTTATCATAGCCTTATACTCAGCGGAAGTAACATCAAAAATCTTACTAACATCAAAATGAGTTCCCCGAGTATAAAATGTTTCTGTTCTTCTAGATGGATCTCTCCAATGCCAACAAAAAATTGCAATGCCGTTTCTACTCCAATAACTAATTGCATCTTTAATGGGATGTTCATTATCATACCATGTATACCCACGATAGCAATGCATAAAATCCAGACCTATTATGGCAGGCTCTTTACCGGTATTATTTTTTAACCAGTTTATTTCATCAAAACTGCCTAATGTCATTACAGAGGACAATATCTTATTTCCGTATACAGATCTAAAATACCGATATAATTGCTGTGCCTCCGGAAGTGAATTAGGGGTAACCAAATTTGTATCCAGATCGTAGGCTTTAACACTTAAATAATTTTGCCCTAAAGATTGAATCTGCCCCCTTATACCAAAAGTAAAACCACCAAGGATTAAATAAAGAAATAATAAGTAATGTAAGCGCATGACAACTCCCATTTCCTAAATATAGTCCGGTAGTTAATTATCTATTTTATACAATGCAACTCTATCGAATACAAGTCCAGGATTAGCATTCTTACACTTAAACAAAATGTTTATAGGAATGGAAGGAACTGAAATATCCACTCGACCAATTAATATATTTGCAGGAAGCCTATCTTTATTAAATCTCACATTATGCCAATTCTGCACATTACTAGCATCTGCAATTTTTATTTCAATACTTTCCACTTCAGATTTTTCAATATGCAAATACAATTCATATCTACCCTTAGGGATTTCTAGTGCATTAATATTTAACGAGGCGTTTTCACTTCCCACTAATTGCGCTTTCTCATTCCTAAATATCAAGCTCCCATTATAAGTTAAATGGCGCATTAATCTGGTATAAAAAGTCAAAGTATCTGGCGTATATATTTTAGTCGATTCATTAGTGGGAAGATTAATAGTTGTAACCGGGTGATCTGCATAATATAAGGCTGCTGATATATAATTTACAGCCCTATTATTTTGTTCAGGCCCATGCTCTATTGTATGTAAAATACTTTTCTTAAAAGGCATTTTATCCAAAAGAAAAAATCGATATCCCCCAGTTCTACTCAAGGGTAGCGAGTATTCAAGACATCCACTCAACGGTGATCCTAATCGCTCCACCCAACCTCCTGGCTGAGCATACCATCCTCCGTTAAAATAGTCTTCCGATCCGGTTCCGTGCATGGTCATCTTGCCATCAATTTCAGTATAATCATCCCCTTCAAAATACTCTGTAAAATGAGTAAAATCTGTTGCCTGACCCTGTAGTAAAGTACCAATGTAATGCCCTTTTCCATTGCCACTCAAAAACACGTAGGGCTTTCCTAGTGGCGGATTTTCATTTTTCCAATAACAATAAAACCGCCCTTCTTTAAGTACATTCCTCCTTTCATCAGTATAATATACTACTACTGACAAATCGAGAATTTCGGTATCTACATCCCTCTTTCTATAAACCAACTCAATGGAAGCTTTCTTATCAAAAGGCATTGGAATATAGCAATACAATTTTGCATCATTAGCTCCTAAAAGCAAGCTCTTCATGGATCTCACCCCATAAGCAAAGCCAAAAAAATCAGCCAACGGTACATATACTGCAGGAGCTTTCTCATCATCCCAAGATATTTTCAGATCTATTTGCTTAAATAATCCTTCAAAAACATGAGATGGACTAAGCTCAATTCCTAATATTCTACCCCCCTTATGTAAATGTGCTAATGATGCAGTATTACCCGGCGAGAGCCGAATATTCTTACGCAGCACATGAAATCCACCAGGATAAAAGTTGTATATCGATCTATCGTCATTATTCCAAATGTTTCTTATTTTATTAATCAATGAGGCATGATTTGAAACAGTTGCTATATCAAAACTTTGCACACTATACCTTTCGTCATACTCGCGATATTGTATTTGATGAAATAAGATTTTTTCTCCTCGAAAAACAATCTTACATCCTTTTCTATAAGGGATAGGAACATAGGAATAATTTCCTCCTACTTTCTGATCTGCTATTGGTTTTACAAATGGAAAGATTCTGTTATTAAAGAGATCGCAAAGCCTAATGCTAAATCCAGGTTTACTATTATTATCAAAATAAAAATCTAACGTATCTTGGGTAGGTGTTGGCGTCCAAATCCGTTCAATCACCCCCTGCTCTTTTGCCTCAAAAATCACTAGACCTCCCGACGGCTCCTTTCTTATATAAGAGTAATACCCATTAAATCCGTCGTCGTTACCACCTGTAGTATCGTATGAAGAAATCTGCTTCACAATAGTTCCTTCGATGTACTGAGGTAATACATGAATGTCCATCAACCGACGCAATTCGCTTTCAAAACTTACTTTAATTTGTGCGAGCGATAAAAGACTACAACTACTTACAAGCAGAATACAGGTAATGATACGGGTCAATATCACTTTAAAATGTTTTAAATGAGCAATAATTATTTACAGCAAACAATCAATAAACAGCATTCTTTCATTCAACTCATATGGCCTTACCTATCTTGCTTATTCGATTAAGCAAATATAGTTAAAAAAAATATGTCACCCAATACTTCGGGTGACTTATTTACTTTTTAGGGCTGAAGACTCATTGAAAACGGGAAATCGCTTTTTTTAGTTCCCCTTTGCTTATTGGGTTGAGCACCTAGTTTAAATTCAATCGTTCCGCCCTTCTGCAATTCGAAATGCTCAAAATAGTTTTTAGTACTAATTTTTCCATTAATAGTAATCGACTGAACATATCGATTTTCAGGACTATTATTCGGCGCAACTATTTGAAGCTTCTTTCCATTTTCAAACGTAATCTCCGCTTTTTTAAATAGGGGTACACCGATTACATACTGGGTGCTTGCAGGGGTTACAGAATAGAATCCCAAAGCCGAAAATACATACCACGCAGAGGTTTGTCCATTATCCTCATCACCGCAGTATCCATCGGCATACGGAGTATACAATCTGTTCATCACCTCACGTACCCAATATTGTGTTTTCCAAGGTTGTCCAGCATAATTGTATAAGTATACCATATGCTGAATAGGCTGGTTCCCATGTGCATACTGTCCCATCCCCATTATCTGCATCTCACGCATCTCATGTATAATAGAGCGATAGTAGCTGTTGTCACCAAAGTCGGGCGGCATAATGAAAACAGAATCCAGCATCTGAACAAACATTTTATCACCGCCCATCAGCTGCTTTAGTCCTTCAATATCCTGAAATACGCTCCATGAATAATGCCAACTGTTACCCTCGGTATAAGCACCACCCCACGAATAAGGATTGAAGGACTTAGTAAAACTGCCATCCTCATTTTTGGGACGCATTAATAAAGTTTCGGGATCAAACAGCTTCTTATAATTCATAGCCCGCTCCTTATAAATTTGAATTTCAGAATCAGGCTTGCCTAGTGCTTTTCCCAATGCATAAATAGCATAATCGTCATAGGCATATTCGAGAGTACGTGCTACATTCTCATTAATCTTAACGTCGTTAGGTACATATCCTAGACGATTGTAGTACTCCACCCCTCTTCTGCCAGTTGCATGAGGTCCTTCATTATTGGCACCATGCTTCAATGCCTCCCACAAAGTTTCAATATCATATCCTCTCAAACCTTTCAGATAAGCATCGGCCACTACCGAAGCGGAATTATTACCTATCATAACGCCACGATAGCCTGGCGAAGACCATTCGGGCAACCAGCCTCCTTCTTTGTAATCACTGATTAACCCCTTCTGCATTTCTGTAGCAATTGAAGGATAAACGAAATGTAGGAATGGATATAAGGCACGGAAAGTATCCCAAAAACCTGTGCCAGCGAACTTATAACCAGGCTCTACTTTGCCGGTATAAGGACTATAGTGTACAATATTGCCGGTCGCATCTTTTTCATACATACGCAAGGGGAAGAACACCATACGATATAGACAAGAATAAAAAGTACGTAATTGTTCCTCACTACCTCCTGATACTCTTATTCTTCCCAAAATATCTTCCCATATTCTTTGTCCTTTATTTTTCACTTCTTCAAATCCCATCGAGGCAATCTCCCTTTTCAGATTCAGTTCAGCTTGCTCAAAACTGATAAAAGAAGAAGCAACTTTGGCATTGACTACATCCCCCCTTTTCAATCCCTTAAATCCGATAATGGCGCCTGCATGCTTGCTGCTTATTTCATCGCTATCGGTGAAATGATCTTCATCCCAAGTAGCTTTATAATCAAACTTTCTGTCAAACTGAATTACGAAAAAGTTTTTAAAATTCTCCGGAACACTTCCACTATTGCGCGTGCTGTAGCCAATAATCTTATTTTCTGAAGGAATAATCTTTACATAAGACCCCCTGTCTATGGCATCGATAATTACAAAAGCACTATCGGTTTTAGGGAAAGTGAAACGAAAACGAGCAGCTCTTTCCGTAGGAGTAATTTCAGTGGTTACATCATAATCCGCTAGGTATACTTTATAATAATGCGGTTTTGCAATCTCTGCTTTATGAGAAAACCAGCTAGCTCTATCTTGCTCTTTAAACTTTCTGCTCCCAGTAATAGGCATAATGGCAAAATAGCCGTAATCATTCATCCACGGCGAAGGTTGATGGGTTTGTTTAAAACCAACTATCTTGTCGTCCGTATATTTATATACCCATCCATCTCCCATTTTACCGGTTTGGGGTGTCCACAAATTCATCCCCCAAGGCAATCCAATTGCCGGATAAGTATTCCCATTCGATAATTCGAATTTCGACATGGTACCCATCAACGGGTTTACATAATCTACGAGTGATTGGGCTGTGGTTGTTATTGCCAACAGCGACGTGCAGATGACTGCTATAAACGTTTTCTTCATTGCGGTGTATATTTAAAAATCGTTTGCAGAACTTGTGTAATAATACAATGTACCGTTAAAACTATTATTGCGGTATTTTAGGATTATTAACGTATGCCTCCCAAAGCGCCTCAATCGTTTTTCCTGTTTGTTGCTCCCAGATATCAGCCGTATAAGTGTGATCTCTTAAAGCTGCATCCAGGGTTTTTACAAATCCTTTTTTTACGTGCTTTTCAATCCATAATAAAAAACGTCCGGTAATTCTGTAACCATTGTCATATTTTTCATTTGGACGGGGACTATGCAGACTCCATTTTGCCGCCGCATTATTCACTCCATATACTTCGCGCACATAATCGGCAATCCCCTCGGTAAGCCACCAAGGTCCTACACTACGACCATAATTTTGTACAATGTGCATACCTTCGTGGGTGACTACATCAATATCCTCCGGATTGCTTTTAAACCATCCGGGATTGAAAACTACTACATTTCTTGCTGCAGCAGCCACACCATCATAAGCCGTATCAATTCGGAAGATTACGGTCTTGGCTGTTTGTGGATTAAATTCTTTGGCCAGACGAGGATAAGTTTTAAAAAAAGTTTCTTTTAGTCTTTTCTCTGTAATAGGATTAAAATCGCTTGCATTATTTTCAATGCAAAGAGTATATGCCCCCTCGGTATAGCATTTGGCATTAAGAGAGTCGCGCAATTGTCCTAACACATTATTATTAGTAGCTGATGTAAGACCTATTACCAACAATGCCACAGCTGATTTTACCAACTTTCTATTCATGTAATGAGTTCTAATATTTATAAACTATAATTGATGGTTTGGATTCTCTCCGAGCACAATACCATACAAAAGCATCAACATCCATTGGGTTACATCTTATTTTTTATACAAGCAAATGAGGTTTTTCACTGAAAGTCTTCCATAACAACTCTCCGAACAAAGTATTAGCCCATGCGAACCATTTACGTGTAAATTTTTCGGGATTATCTTTATGGAATGACTCATGCATAAATCCAGTACCCCCGTGCGTCTTTTGCAATACTTGAATGCATTGCTTGATTTCCAGATCATTTTTTGAGGTCAAAGCCTTCATGGTAATGCTCATTGGCCATATCATATCCAAACCAATATGTGGTCCTCCTATACCCTCGCCTGCTCTGCCCTTAAAGAAAAACGGATTGCTATCAGACCATACATATTTTCTCGTATTCTGATAAATAGGATCTGCCGCCGACACTGCTCCCAAATAAGGTAAGGACAATAAACTAGGCACATTCGCATCATCCATCAACACATAACTTCCAAAACCGTTCACTTCATAAGCATACACTTTTCCGAACTTGGGATGTGTTGTAATAGCAAATTGTTGCAAAGCTGCCGATACTTCATCTGCCAATGCTTTAAGATCAGCCGCTAATCGGGCATCTTTATGAATAGCACTTACCATTTCCGCCGCCTGACGTAAACTCACTACAGCAAAGAAATTGGAAGGAATCAGATAAGCGAAAATAGTTGCATCGTCACTAGGACGAAACATAGAACAAATAAGCCCATTGGGTTTGACGGGATATCCATACCCTCCCATAGGAACACCGTCTGTGGCCCAGGATGTTTTACGCTGAAAGCTGTAAGGGCCTAAACTATCTTTACGCTGCTGCTCTTTAAATGTTCTTAACGTTAAAGCTATTGCTTCTTTCCATTGCAAATCAAAAGGCGTGGTATCGCCTGTCTGTTTCCAGAAATGCCATGCCAAACGAATGGGATAACAGAGAGAGTCGATCTCCCATTTGCGTTCATGAACACCGGGCTTCATATCGGTTATATCAGAGTCTTTCCATTCACTCACCCGATTATCATCATTAAAGAAGGCGTTGGCGTAAGGATCTTTCAAGATAAAATGTACCTGCTTATTAATGACACCGGCAATCAGCTTATGAAGCTTTGTATCCTGCTTAGCAAATTGCAAATAAGGAAATACCTGTGCCGAGCTGTCGCGCAACCACATAGCATCAATATCACCGGTGATTACATAAGTATCCGGCTTACCATTCACCTCATTATAAAATACTGTGGTATCTAAAGTATTCGGGAAACAGTTGTTAAATAGCCAAGCCAATTCTTTATTCTTAACCTTCCTCTGAAATGCTTTGATGGCATTTTCAATAGCTTCACTTCTGAAATGTCGCTTCGATTCAGGAACCCGTACTACCGGAAAATCATTAGAAGGTTTCGCAAACGAAAATCCGCTTGCCACAAATCCTGCACCTAACAGGGCTGATTGTTGTAAAAAATCCTTACGATTCATGTATTTCAGTTTATAAAAAATATTTCATAAGCGCATTCCTCCACCGCAGTTATTCGATGCAAGCACTCGCGTTGTAATAGAACAATACAAACATATCACTAACCAACAATATACCTTTTCTTACTTCCCTACTTCACATTTAAAGCAAAATCGTTTTTGCCGTAAAGATAAATATTATGTAATAGCGACAAAATTTATATTTACAAAACGTAAACATTTTAACTACCTATCAATAAAAGGCTTATACAATCAAAAAAGCAGCCCTATCGGGCTGCTATCGAATATACAAAAAATTGCTTTAATTATTTCTCGAAACAGAAAACGGCAAATCTGCATCCTTAATACCCCTGTTATAGTTAGGCCGGGGCCCCATCGTCAAGTGCAATATCCCTCCTTTCACAATATCACTGTAAGTAATGTAATTCTTTGTATATGTGCGATTGTTCAATTTAGCACGCTGGATATATACATTCGTATCACTATTCTTATCTGCCTTTATTATAAACTTTTTACCGTCTTCCAGCGTAACGGTAATCTTCTTAAACATTGGACTGCCTAAAACATATTGATCAGTGCCCGGACATACGCTGTAAAAGCCCAAAGCACTGAGTACATACCAAGAGGAGGTTTGCCCCTGATCTTCATCGCCTGGATAACCATTTTCCGTAGCGTTATATAGCCGACGCATCACTTCCCGCACACGCTGCTGCGTTTTCCAAGGCTGGCGACCATAAGTGTATAAATAAGGCATATGCTGAATAGGCTGATTCCCGTGAGCATACTGCCCCATATTAGCTTTCACCATTTCCGTCATCTCATGAATCATAAAGCCGTAAGTACCCACTTTTACATTGTTAGGAACGGTAAACACCGAGTCCAATTTTGCACAAAACTGCTTGTCTCCTCCCATCAGTTGAATCAATCCGTTGATATCATGAAAAACAGACCATACCCAATGCCAGGCATTCCCTTCGGTAAAGGGGCCGCCCCACTCTACAGGATCAAAATCTGGTTTCCAATTACCTTTACTGTCTTTACCCTCCATAAACTTTGTAGCTGGATTAAAGACATTTTTATAGTTATACATTTTGGGGCCGAAGGCATCCATATATTTTCTACTATTCACAGCTTTTGCCAACTGATACCCACAGAAATCGTCATAAGCATACTCCAGCGTTTTTGCCGTAGCTTCTCTGTACTCGGGGTAAGGTACATAACCTAATGCATTATACTCCTTATAACCATCTCTACCATTTGCCGGCCCCCAAGGTCCTTTGTTATTAGCTTCATGATAATAAGCTTCTAAAGCGCGCTGCGGATCGAAAGTACGTACACCCTTTATCCAAGCATCGGCTAGTAATGAAATGGCATGATTACCAATCATACTGCCCTGCTCATTCGGAAAGCTCCATGAAGGCAGCCATCCGCATTGCTCCTGAGCATCCAATAATGCCTGCATATAACGACCATGCATAGTAGGGTACAAAATAATATTTAAGGGGAATTGCGCTCTAAATGTATCCCAGAAACCCGTATCGGTAAACATGTATCCGCTATGCACCTTGCCATCGTAAGGACTAAAATAATACGGCTTACCATTTTCATCTATCTCATAAAAAGCTCTGGAGAAAAGGCTAGCTCTGAAAAAACAAGAATAGAAAGTGGCTTTATCATCTTCCGAATCACCCTCCACCAATATTCTTTCCAGATGCTTGTTCCATATGGTTGCAGCCTTAGCTTTGGTAGCTTCTAGCGATGCATCACTACCTAGTTCTTTTTTTAAATTCAGCTGGGCTTGTGCTTCGCTGATATACGAGGAAGCTACCTTTACTTGAACCTTCGCGCCTTCTTTAAATTGAATATACGCACCCCGTCCCTTACCTTCAGCCTCTTTCGACCGCGGAGTTATCGTATTTTTCTCATTCTCCCAAGTACCGTAATCCTCAAAAGGTTGATCGAAATAAGCCACAAAATAATTTTTCCATCCTTTTTGCATGCCCCTTCCATTATTCACATATCCGGTAATCATCTTTTGCTCCGGATAAATTTTCACTCCGCTGAGTCCTGTATACCCATCTAATACAAGATAACTAGTGTGTCCTTTAGGAAAAGTAAACCGCAAATGGGCACCGCGCTCCGAAGGTGATATTTCTACTACAAGTTGATTATCTAATGTCACTTTGTAATAATGAGGCTTTCCGATTTCATTATCATGACTAAAGCTTGTTGCACGCTGATCCTCGTTAACAACAAGCTTATCAATAACAGGCATAAAAGAAAATACTGCGTAATCATTACTCCAAGAGCTACACTGATGAGCTTGTTGAAACCCCCTAATAGTATTTTTAGTATACTGATATTTCCAGCCATCGCCATTCTTACCCGTTTGTGGTGTCCAAGTATTCATGGCAAATGGTAGTGCTACTGTAGGATAAGTATTTCCATGTGTTAACTCAAAACTAGAGTTGGTGCCCTGAAGCGTGTTGACATAACGTACCAAATTATGTGTTTGAGCAAAAACCGTCCATGACGATATCAATAGCAGCAATAAAAAAACCTTTTTAATCATTTCCTTTCTGATGAAACCGTTAAGAAATTAGTAAACCTGACGCTTTATAGCTTGTTACCAAGCTAGCGTAATCTTCACGCCTTCGCTATAATTAGGAAGACGTAGCAATAAAGTTTGGGAACGGGCATCCCATGCGTTCGTAATTAAATTAAGAACCTCAGCACCTTTCAATGCTGATACAGATGTAGGTTTTCGAGGAAGTTTTATTCGCAGTGCATTAATAGTATTTGACGGGCTTTTAGCTATAAACGAGTAGCTATTTTTCGTGGTCGTTTCCTCATAAATACGCGATGCTGAAGCCAATACTTGTGGGGCATCGGAGCGAATCATGTTTAGATTCAGCAGAAACGCCTGTTCGCCCGGAGCTACTTCCTTAGTATCCAGTACGGGCAGCATAGGATTAAACAAATCAATTACAGGTCCTTTAATCTTCAATGATTGCTCATCATACTCATCCATTACCGCAGCAATAATGTACGCGCCCCTTTGAACTGTAAAATGATTTTTTAGTATTAGTTCTGCGTTGCCCGCATATTTTTCATAGGCTTCTTTTACTAAAGCGATATATTCCTGATCGCCTCCTGCCAGCATCACCAATTCCTTGGGATCTTGACGTTTCACACACACCATGCCCTTTCCAATTTTTATAAACTGTCCTGAAAAATGATTTTCATGGGAGAGTCCCAATTTGTGAAATAAATCTTCTGACGGAGCTTTATACTTCTTCCCTTTAGTATTCCACCAATCGTTCACACGTTGATAAGGATCATTGTCTCGTCCATAATACACCAATATACCACCCTGCTTCACCCAATCTGCTAAAGCTTTATGATAAGTTTCGCTCAAAGGCTTCATATTGGAATAGCTCATGATCAACACTCGAATGTCTTTTAATGCATTTTCATGCGTTAGATTTTCCATATGCACAATCTCAACCGGCACTCCTCTTTTGAGAAGCGGCATAGCCATTCCATAAAGATTAGACAATTGAGGATCTTCGTATCCTTCGTGGGTAGGGAATCGCTGAAACATCATAGAGTTGGATACCAACACTCCTATCCCCTGACTTCCGCTGACTTTATTAGTCGAAATGGGCATTGTGTTCAGCGCATTCACCATTACCTGCATCTGTGTTGCATAATCAGGTGAGATAGGTTGCCTTTCATTGCTATTTTCTACCGGAAATCTTCCTCGATAAATACGATCAGGCCAAGGCATTACTTCATAATCTGCAACCGAGGGATATAAGAGTTTAGCAGTAAAAGTAGCCTGATAGTTTCTCTTATAATCATCCCATGTGCGAGATCTATCTTCAATGGGATCTGTTAAAAGGAAAATTTTCTTTCCCGTGGGCTGAATCATAGATATCATACTTCCATACTCCAGAAAAGCATTCTCAAACACTCTTTCCCTATTAACCCCATTAAAATATACGGGTTCTCTTGAAGTTCCGGTCCATACCTGGGCGATATAACCATCCACATCTTTTATAGAAGCTAAACTTGCTTCGGGACTTACAATACTCCAAGCAGAGTAATTCAATAAGGAATGGGTGGGCACATAACAAGCAACCTCTTTACCCTGCTTTTTACTATATTCTTTTACAAATGCAAAGCATTCTTTCAAAGCATTATAGTAAAGCTGGTACTTAAGTTTGGATGATAGCCAAGTTGCATTAGGAGATTCATGCTGAGGCATCCAATCAAATCCATAGTGCTTCTTCCATTCCTTTTTAAAAGCTTCACTGTAACCAGCACGAGCCCAAAATTCCGGCTCCTCGAGATGTATAGCCGTCACCCCGGCATCAATAGCCCGCTTTAGATGTGTTTTTAAATAGGCAATAAACCCTGCAGAAGGAACGATATACGGAACATTTTTCCCATGCCATATCGTATCACCGTTACGATTGACCTGGCCTTCATCCAAATGATTCTTGCCATCATAATGCCCTAAGAAATAATCCTGATACTGTCCCCAGGCTACACCGGTCATAAAGTGAACCTGGTACCCCTTATCGCGCCAGCCTTTAACCCTTTCTTCAAAATGGCCACCCGCATCATTAACACCGTAGACAATAGCAATATCGGAGCGTACATCATAAACTTCGCTCCAGGGAGCAGCTATCTGAAATGCTGTTTTTTCTTGAGCAAAACTGCTTGTCCAAAGAATAAGAGCTAGGATATTTAAAATGAGTTTTTTCATTTACTACTGCTGATAGTGGAACAATCGTTAAATATGGTAAAAATAAGACTTGCCGCTCCATAGGAGAAAAGCAAGTCTTATCCTTCCATTCATGATCGGGAATCTATTAATAGAACTGCAACAAACGCCATTCGGCCATCTGGAATAATGTAGCCCCCATATTACGAGTTACCTTCAATCGATAATGTCTGTAACTACCGGGGTTTTCAATATTGAAGCGACGCGTAAACTTCCTGTCAGGGAAAGCTTCATCTATTCTTGTATCCAGCACCGTCCAGTTAGTGCCATCATTAGATCCCAATAGTTGCCAGTCGCGTGGATCGCGTTCTACAGCATCATTAGCAGAGGTCATATCATAGGCATCAATGAACTTCGGTTCGCTGAATGAAAGCTGCATCCAGAATTCAGAGTGATAATCAAAACTCAAGAACTTAGTATCCACACTACCATCAACCAGCTTAGGAGACCCCTCTGCCGAACCGGCCCCGTTGCGGTTTTCATCACTTACTGTTAAAGTAGCCTCAGAAGTAAAGTCTTTTACTCGTGTCAGCAAAGTATCCAGCCTGAAATAAGTAACGGATAGTGAACTATCAGTTGTTCCATCAGATACACTTACAATTCTTATGGGAAGCATGTACTTGTATCCAAACTGGAGTTTCTTGCCTTCAATCTCTATAGCAAGTGGTTCGGAAGTTTTCTTACCTGCTTTGATAACGGTTTCCAAGCCAGTGAGATTATAAGTACTATCGGGAAACAGATGATATCTGTAACTCAAATGAGAGTTAAGTTCGTTGTACCAATCTACATAGGCAGGATCCACTTCGAACTTTACTGTAATATCGCTTGGTGCTCCATTGAACCCCGCATAATAAGCTCCGAATGTAACTTTCTGCGGATCATCCATTTTATAGAGCGTCATAACGGATTTATCTTGATATGCTTGTGGCATATATATGGTTCCTTCCTGAGGAGAAACTAGATCATCATTTTTAACACAGGCCGACAAAAGAGATGTGGCTAATGCCAAGGCTGTCAAACCTTTTATATTAAACAGTCTGGCCTTTTCTATATAGTTATTTGATTTCATGTTCTTTGTTTTTTACGCTTCAGACTTTGTTGAATAATCTGATTATTACCAACCAGGATTTTGCACCAGATATTTATCCTTTAAAATTTCATCGTGCGGAATAGGCCATAAGTAATCTCTTGGCAAGAATCTTCTCTTTTGCACCAACACTCTTTCATAAAAGTCATCTCCATCAGCAAAAGTATTCATACCATATACATCAGCACCCATGGTTTCCTCGGCAATCAACCATCTGCGTACATCGAAGTAACGTACGTTTTCAAATGCCAACTCAATCTGACGCTCGTGTCTTATAATCTCTCTTATACCCGATTGTGTTGTAGGAGCTTCAATTTGACCTGGTCCGCTACCATATCCTGGCAGCCCGGCTCTTTCTCTTATCATGTTGAGGTATTTTAGAATATCGGGATGACCGGGTTCTACTTCATTTAAGGCCTCAGCGTAGTCAAGATAAATCTGTGCGAGTCTTAAATATACCCATCCCCTGCTGGCCGAACCGGTAGTAGCAAGTTGCTTTCTTACAATATATCCGGTAGAAGTTACATCCCAAGTACTCTGACTTCTTCCGGAGTTACCGCTCTTTTCAAATACAGGAATCACTTCGACATCGCCAGCTTGATTTTGCCAGTAGCTTCTGTTGTAGGTAACCCCTACGTAAAAACGGGCTTCTCTGTTTACCCATTGATTGAATGTACGTCTTTCCCTTACATCATAAGGAGACTTAAAATCTGAAAAACCAGAGCTTACGTATCCTGAAAGCGGATTAGTAATACGCAATCCGTTTCTCATTTCATAAGCATCCACCATAGATTGGTTTACCGACAAGAAACCGGCTCCTTTAGCAACAGATGAGGAATAGCCCACCAATTTAGGTGTAATATCATACCAGTAATCTCCTGTACTTGACATCGGACGTCCAAAAATCCATTCGTCGTTCCAATCTGTAACAATTACATTTTTACAAGACTTGTAAGCTGCAACCCAAGGATCGGGATCTGACTCACGGTATAGCGTATAGGTAGGTCCATCGAACTCCTCTAGAAATTCTCTTGCAGCATTTACAGCACGCACCCATTTATTAGGATCGTAAGTTTGGCTTACCAGCTGAGTACCATCGTGATTCTTCAAACTTGCTAAACGGGTGTTACCGTTAAATAGCGGGCTTGCAGCCAGCATTAACACCTGTAATTTATATGCCTTACAAACACCTGATGTGACACGACCATATTCTACCACGTTGTTATAAGTAAGCGGTTTATCATGACGCTGTCCGGTACCTTGCACAGACTGTTTAATCTCCATATAAGCCGAGTCTAATTGCTCTACTACATAATCAACACACTCATCAAACGGACGGCGCGCAAAGAAGATCTCATCTCCTGTGCCATCCACAGGCACTTCATTATCCAAAATAATGATAGGTCCATATAAGCGCATCATCCAGAAATAGAAGATAGCGCGCATAGCCCTAGCTTCTCCTTTGTAGTGCAATTTGATCATGTCACTTACTTCTGCAGGGTTGGCGTTATCTATTTTCTTGATAAAGTCTGTAGCGGTTCTTACCGGTTTGTACCAGTTGATCCAAAACGTACCCCCTGCCGTATTATCCCATGTACTTTGGTTCATAGAGTTGGACATAACCCAAGATAGAGACCAATAGTTGGCCTCATCAGAGGCGCCTGTATAAGGTCCGGCGTAGTTGCTGGGGGCAAACCGACAACTAAATTCATCAGGCATGTTCGTATATACCTGTGCCAGATAAGCCCTTGTATTTACTAAGGACTTAAAGATGTCTTCTTCCTTGAGTACATCATCAGGAACCTGATCCAGGAACTTGCTGCATGATGCAAGGAATAAACTCAGAACGGCTGTTATCAATAAAATTCGGTTTCTCATTTTATATAATATTTTCAATGTATTAGAAATTAGCCTGTATACCTAATGATAAGTTTCTTGTGTTGGGATAAGTATTACCGTCACCGGTATTCATTTCCGGATCCCACAGCTTAAACTTGCTCCAGTAAAGCAGATTTACACCGGAAAAGTAGATGCGTGCATTTTTCAAACCGATGCTCTTTAAAGTTCCATTAGGTAAATTATATCCAAAATCCACAGTTTTTAATCTTATGAAATCAATATCCCGCACCCACCAGGTACTAGGCACATTGTTATTGGCAGAAGCCACGCTACCAAAAGCCAGACGAGGATAGAATGGATTAGCCTTTGGATTATCTTCTGTCCATCTGTCGGTTACGATAGCATATACGTTACCATCGTTTCCATCACCAGAGAAAGGTGCACGTGCAATACCGCTTAAGGTTCGGTAGGCACCACTAATTCCTTGGAAAAAGGCACTCAGATAAAAACGTCCTAAGGTGAAATTAAATCCAAAACCATATACCAGATCGGGAACATCGCCACGGCTAATCTTGGTCTGGTCATAAGCATTGATCACACCATCGCCGTTCAAATCTTTATACTTTAAGTCCCCCACTCTGGGATTACCCAAATAGGACTGATCGGGGCTATTATCAATTTCTTCCTGACTTTGGAAAATTCCTTCAGCTACATAACCAAACTGTGCCAGAATGTTCTGCCCTCTTCTTTCTTGATAAGGGTCCGCATAAGGCGCCTGTCTGTTTTCCACCAGTCGGTCTCTATTGTAAGAGAAAGTTCCTCTAAAGGATATTGTCGATTTAAGACCCAACTGAATGGGTTGCAATTCAACAGTACCATCGAAACCTGATGCATCTACAATACCATAGTTTCCAATAGGATTGTATTGCAAGCCTGCATATCCCGGAAAATCAGCGCGGGTAAGGAATACACCAGTACGATGAGATCTGAAATAATCAAGAACAAACGAAAGCTTGTTGTTCAGAATATTAAATTCCAAACCTAAATCCTGAGTATGTGAAGTAGCCCAGCTTACATCTGCTCCATATTGAGAAATATTAATACCTGAAACACTTGTACTGCTACCAGGTTTACCATAAGTAATACCACGTGCATTTGTGGTAATCAGCGTTAAATAACCGAAACGCAATCCGGTTCCGGGGGCTCCGGCAATACCATTCGAATAACGGATTTTGAAGAACTGGAAAATATTAGATAAAGGTTCGAAGAATTTCTCTTTAGATAATACCCAACCCACACCCACAGAAGGGAAGAAACCAAATCTGCGTGAAGGTGCATAGTCTTCCGAACCGTTATACCCCACGTTGAATTCGGCAAAATACTTCTGACGGAAAGAATAGGTAGCTTTCCCGGCATAGTTTTGCTGACGGTGAGGAATAAAGTCAGTCCAAGAGCTGGTAAATGGATAAATCTGACTCAACTGATTATACACCAGCATGGAATAAATATGGTGATCATTAAAATGTCTATCGTAAATCGCCTGTGCCTGTAAGGTAAACTGGCGGTTAGCATAGTTAGACGTACTAAAGTCTAAGTTATCAGAACCCGTAAGCATTTGTTCCAGATTCAGGCTGCCGTCCGGCTTATAAGGCTGAGCCTGATTCAGATAATAAAGCGTTCTAGATCGTCTTCTGCTATGGGAAGACTCATTATATAAGTCGAATGAGTACATGGCATTCACCGACAAACCTTTTACCCAAAAACTCAAATCCTGTGTAATGCTGGCATTAGAGTTCAGCTTAGAGGTAAACCTATTGGTATATCCGGTTTGCGTTACTGCAGCCCAAGGGTTAGGAGAAGGAGTACTACCATAAGCAATACCCGCTACTAAGTTTCCGGGGTACATAGGCGGATAGAACACGGGGCTTGCATTCATTGCCTGACTAAATGCTTGTGTAGCTCCGGCTCCTGGTTGATTATAATCGGTTATATAACCACTAATGCCCAGATAGAACTTAGTAGTCTTCGTCCAATTCATATCGATATTGGAAGTAAAATTGTATCGTTGAAAACGCGTATTGGCATCGTAGGTTACTGCAGGATCGGTTCTCAACAACGCATCTTCTGAATAGTAAGCAAGCGAAGTATAAAAGCGTGTGTTTTCCGTACCACCCGATGCGCTAAAGTTAAATCGACGATTAGGAGCTACATCCTTAAACAGAAGATCTAACCAATCCACATTGGGATAAACGTATGGATTGGCTGTTCCGGATAAGGTGCTATCGATATAAGCCTGAGAAAATTGAGGTGCATATCCTGCCGCAATCATAGCCTCATTCTTAAGCTCCATATAGGTCTTAGCATCGGCCATCTTTTGCACTTTGGTAAACATGGTAATACCTTCGTTATAGTTAAACATAAGGTTTACCTTACCAGATTTACCTCTCTTAGTGTTGATAAGAATTACACCATTCGCACCTAAAGATCCATATACGGCAGTAGCCGCCGCATCCTTGAGGATGGTAAAGGACGAGATGTCTTCCGGATCCACACTGTTCAAATCACGACCCTGAATACCATCGATGATCACCAGTGCACCACTAGCATTTCCACCAAATGTCTGAATACCCCTAATCCAGATATCGGCAGAGTTACTACCCGGCAAACCCGAACGTTGTACGCCTACCAACCCAGCGATACGACCAGACAGCATGGTACTGAGATTTGCTACAGGATGTTTCAGCTCTTCTGCCTTTACTGTAGACTGAGCACCTACCAGACTAATTTTCTTCTGCTGGCCATAACCCACCACTACTACATCTTCCAAACTTCCCGCCACAGCTTCGAGCGTAATGTTTTCTACAATTCTCTCCGAAAAAACCCAGCGATGCGTAATATAACCCACATGCGAGGCAGTAAGTGTATCGCCTTTTGATGCAGCTATTTCATAATACCCGTTAGCATCGGTAAGGCTGGTGACACCGGTTCGCAGGTTTTGAATGGTAACACCTGACATAACCGCATTTAACTTATCCCTTACAGTACCTGAAACAACGATCGATTCTGAATCAGATACCTGAGCAATAAGGAACAGAGGTACAAATAATGACACTAGCAAAGCGAGCGCCAGCTTCTGTTTGATTAAAAAGTGCATACGACAAGTTATTATTGTTTACTCCTTAAATGGTTATTTGAAAGCGAACAGAATACACCACCCTGTACTATAAAGCAACGGCTTTACTCGCACACTAAAAGCAAAATGCCACGCCAGCAGCTTATAATATTTCTCAAAATGTCATTTGAGCGATAGATTAATTTGGGCTCAATCAATCTTGGTTTAACTTACGGACACACAATCATTTTCGACAATAAGCATACTCAAATGGCAAAATCGTTTTTGCCTAGTAAAAGTAATAAAAGTTTTCAAAAAACAAAATTTTAATTTTTCCTTTACAGAAATTTTCTTAAGTGAAAATGCATTGGGGATTGTTTCTCATAATATTGTCTTACGACAATTTTGTTTTCTTAGAAGGCTTTCTTAAAGAATCTCTGCAAATTAGTTCTGCTTCCAATAAAACCTTACTGTTATTACGATCTGCCTGATTATTCATTTGCGCAATCAGCAACTCAATACCTTTACGAGCGATGTCTACAATAGGCTGATTAATGGCGGTAATAGAAGGCATATACAATTTAAAAATCGCATGATCATCAAAAGACAACACACCTACCCTATCAGGGATTTTCCATTTCAGCGCCTGCAAGGCTCTCAATCCATCGATAGTAAGATAGTTTGTTGCAAAAAAGATAGCATCAATCTCAGGATGTTGTTCCAAAAAACTTTTTATACCTTTCTCATAAGCGTTTTCCATTGTGGAAAAAGGAAGCTTTAATACATACTTTGGCATACAACCCGTATGCTTTTTTATACATTGTCGAAATGCCTCTAAACGTTCCTGCATTTGTACTTGATCAAGCGCTGTTACAACAAAAGCAATATTTTTATACTCACGTGAAATCAGTAAGTCTACTCCCTGTGCAATAGCTTTTTTATTATCCACCAGCACATAAGGGATATTCGCATCAGGGAAATAACGGTCAAGCAATACAACGGGTTTTTTGATTTTTTTTAGCTTGAGTATTTCATCCCGCATTCCAATAGACGGTGTCACAATAAACCCATCTACTTGCTTATGCAACACCCTAATTAATTCTACGCCTTTTTTATCCTCATTCTCCGTACTACAATATACAACTCTGTAGCCATCTTTATAAGCAATATCCTCTACTGCTTTAGCCAGAAGCGAGAAGAACACATTGGATATGTCTTCTACAATGAGGCCAATCACATGCGTTTTACCGGTACGCAAACTGGCCGCGGAACGGTTGGGAACATAGCCTGTTTCGGCAATAATTTTTCTAATTTTGGCGGCAAGCTCATCGCTAATGCGCATTTCCTTCTCTTTTCCATTGATCACGAATGATACTGTTGAAGGCACAACTCCTGCCAGCTTGGCGATATCTTTAATCGATAGTTGCTTCACTGCGTATTGTTTTGAATGGGTAATTTGAAACTAATATCGGCAAAGTATTTTTTACTTTTTAATAATATTGTATCCGTTTAAGGGCATTTATTATTCCCACACCTTCAACTCAGGTCTCAAGCTTGACTCAGGGTAACTACAGGTGGAATCAGGGAATACCGCTACATTATACGAAGATATTGTATGTGCACTAAAATGTCCCAAAGCACCACCCTTAATATTACTTAAAGGGTTGGCAGGAGATGCGGTTTGAGGTGCCCCCAAAGCACTTTGGTTTAAACTATTCCAGAAAAGATAATTGGAGTAATCGATAGACTGCATAACCACGTATACCTGATCACACTTATACAAAGTATACTCGTCATTAAACACCAGCAAATCATACTTCACACGACGACCGTTAATTAAAGTATCGTTAGTCACAAATACAGTAGCTTCCGGCTCTCCATTTACATATTGAATAAATCGATAAGCATTACCACTTTGGGGCGGATCGGTAAACTCTACAGTAGCAAACTTTCTGGTCTTACCTAAAAAAGGCCGCTCGGTAATATAAAGAGTATCGATATTCACCTTTCGCGGCATGGTGGATGCAGCGGTATATATTTTGCCATCCAATTCTACCCTAAGAGAGTAGGTATTGCCTGACTTACCGGTAAGATTGGCTCTATAAAGGCCTCTTTCAACTTCCTCCAACCGCACAGGAGATTTATCATTTTCGGCGACGGTTACAATAGCACCTGAAACTCCTGTTTCGAAATTCGTATCGTTGAACCCAACAGTAGTATAAATCAATACACGGCAAGAGTTTTCGCTATCGGTAATATAACCATTAATGACATACTGAGGCGCTGCATCTTTTATGGGTACTGTAATCACCTTCTCACAGGAAATCAAAAACAGACAGGATACCACACTGAATATGTTTCTCAAATACCTCATTTATTTAAGCTTAAAGTTGTAAGAGATTGAAGGAACAAATTTAAACAACGAAGTTTTAACGGCTTCTGTTTTGGTAGGATCATCCTCATTCTGCCTAAAAGTGATCATATACGGATTTTCTCTCCCATAAGCATTATACAAGCTAAATGCAAGTTCTGATCTAAACTTCTTTTTATCTTTCAACACCCAAGTTGCGCCCAAATCCAATCTATGATAATTGGGCATACGATCGGCATTGCGTTTGGTATAATAAAACACCACCTGGTTATCGATAATATATTTCCCACTGGGATAAGTCACAGCATCTCCGGTATAAAATATCCAATTGGCGGCAAGATTCCAGCGCCTATTTAGTTGATGATTTACAACAAGAGCTATGTCATGCGTTCTATCCTGACGCGCATTGTACCATGCACCATCATTTATTCCGTTTATTTTACGCTCCGTTTTAGAAAGCGTATAACTTATCCAACCCGTTGTTTTACCAGTTTTCTTCTTTAAAAATAGTTCCCAACCATAAGCACGTCCGATACCAAATAGCAGTTGCGTCTCAATGGCATCATTGGTAAACACTTCTGCACCGTCACGATAATCAATCTGATTATACATTTTTTTATAGTACACCTCTGTAGTAAACTCATAACGATTGCCGGCAAAATTTTTATACCAACCCAGAGATACCAGATCTGCAATTTCGGGTTTCACAATATTCGTACTGGCGATCCATTTATCCGTAGGTGCACTGGTAGTAGAATTAGCTATTAGGTGCAGGTTTTGAACATTACGCACATAAGATGCCTTTATAGACGTTGTTGGATTTAATATAAAACTCACGGCCAGTCTCGGTTCCAGATTGATGTAATTTTTTACAAGCTGACCTTTTTTATAAGTGAGCGTATCGGTAATATTACCATCACCATCTATTTCATAAAAATCACCGGGACCCAGTACCGCAAATGAAGACAAACGCAATCCATAAGTCACATTTAGCCAAGGTAGCATTCTCCATGTATCGGTTGCAAAGATGGCATTCTCCCATGCATACCTCTTTTGCAGATAAAAGTCATTATAGCTGGTTTCGCCCGATGAAGTTACTTCGCCCGGCTTTATGGTATGATAGATAGAATTCAATCCAAAGCGCAAAGTGTGCTTCCCCGATGTATACCATTGAAACTCGTGCTTAAGATTAATATCTCGTATCTCTGAGAAGATGCTTAAATCGTTACTACTGTTATTAATCCGTATATTATAATCAAAATCGCTAAAAATAAGCGACGTATTAGAAAATAACTTGCTATTAAAAATATGATTCCACCTGAGCGTACCGGTTATATTTCCCCAATCCATGCCGAACTGTTGTCCCAACTTCAAATGATCGCGTCCCATATAGCCCGATAAATAAATATTATCCCTTTCACTCAGTTTATAATTGATCTTGGCATTATAATCATAAAAATATAGACGATTATCCCTTATGCTGGTATCACTGCTGAGCGGAATGAATAAATCGGCATAAGTTCGGCGTCCTGAAAGAAGAAAAGAGGAACGCCCTTTCTGAATGGGCCCTTCAGCATTTAATTTAGCAGAAATAAGTCCAATACCACCGCTAAGTTCAAAATCTTGATTATTGCCTTCATTCATTTTTACATCCAGTACCGACGACAGTCTACCGCCATACTGTGCTGGCATACCACCTTTGTATACGGTGATATCTTTAATAGCATCGGAGTTGAACGTTGAAAAAAATCCCAATAAATGAGAAGCATTATACACCTGAGCTTCATCCAGCAAAATCAGATTTTGATCAGAGCCACCCCCTCGCACATAGAAACCACTATTCCCATCTCCCGCCTGCTTAATACCGGGAAGCAATTGAATAGCCTTGAGTATGTCTCGCTCACCCAGCAGCATGGGAATTGTCTTAATTTCATTAGTGCTGAGACGCTCCACTCCCATTTGTGTCCCAGAAATCGTACGTCCCCGGGTATTAGCTGTAACACTTACCGTCTCTAAATTCTTGATTTCATCAGGGAGTTCTATATTCCTAACAATATTGGATTGTAGGGTAATTTTTTCAATTACAGTTTCGTATCCAATGGCAGAATATTCTATTTCATACTCCCCATCCTTTAGAGTGATAGAGTAAAATCCGTACTCATTACTGCTCACCCCCTCATCACTGTTGAGTACTTTTACACTAGCATTAATAAGCGTTTCCCCCGTCCGTGCCGAACGAACAGTGCCGCTCAAGGTATGATATGCCTGTCCATACCCAGAAAGGAATAAAGTTAAACTTAGAAAAAAAAGAATCGTTCGTTTCATTACTTAAAGCACGGGAAGATACATATAAACCCCATAAAGACTACTCTTGAGCCTACTTTTTAATAATACTTTTAAGATATAAAGGAAAATTCCCAGTGCCTAACAAAGACTGCACCAGGTGCCAATTGATGAATACCTTCTTTATTCGTAATCTGTTGATCGGCATTTACACTATCGGCGATACCGCACCAAGGCTCAATACATACAAAATCTGCATTTTTTGCCGCCCAGATTCCTAAATAAGGAAAGTCGTCAAAGCTAATTTCAAAACCTTTATTGTTCTTAATGGATACGAGCTTAACTTTTTTACTTTGAAGATGCTTGAAGACGATGGCATCTTTATAAAAAAGCTCCTTTCGCAATTGAATGACATTATTATTATAGAAAAAAGGGATATCGCTACTTTCCAATAGACCATCATAATTAATGGGCCACCGCCCCGTATTTTCTACCACTTCGAACTCAAGTTTGTAATCGCTATACGCATCTCCTTCGAAAAGCGGCACTTTGAATGCCGGATGCGCTCCAATGGAAAAATACATATCTTCTTCCCCAATATTTACTACCCGATAAGTAACCCTCAGTTTGTCTTCGATAAGTGTATACTCAATGCATAATTTAAAAAGAAAAGGATAGTTCTTTAATGTTTCTTCATCACTTTGCAAAAGAAAACTCAAACTATTATCCGTTGCATTATGAAGCTCAAATACGCAGTCTCTCGCAAAACCATGTCGCCCTAGCTGGTAGGCTCTATTCTTGTAATAATAAGTACCACCTTTTAAAGATCCCACAATAGGGAACAACACAGGAGAATGTTTTCCCCAGAAGGCAGCATCGCCCGACCACATATATTCTTGTCCGGTTTTTACGTCCTGTATACTTTGCAGTTCAGCACCTTTATCAGCCACTGCAATTCTTATATACTCGTTCTCTAATGTATGCATATGCTTTATTATTATACTATCTTAAAGTTAAATCACCATTCATTCTTAAAAGCAATCTTCTTTTACAAAAGTAATTGCATTGTCTGTAATAGAACAAAAGCTATTAGAGGTTAATAGCCTGAGCTGAAGTGTATGCTATTACCCCTAACCATTCAAAAACAGATATACAAATAACACAGCCACCTCATCATGACGTATCCGATGAGCACTGTTAGTTATATGATCACATATGGCTAATTAAACAAGGCTTCGGTGAATTGGCTATCCCCATCTACTTCCATTACAACAGAACCGTCATCCTTGGGAACGAATGTTATGACGCTTAGGGTATGTTTGGTTATATTAAACCGCATCAGACGCATGGTACCATTACCGCCATTTCTATCCTTGGTACCGCTGTAGGGAGGATTCTGACGCGACTGGTAATCGGCAAGATAGGCTTTAATAACATTACCATTATAAGTTTCTTTTCTAAAAGACTCTCCGGCTATGTGTCCACCCAACATCAAAAAAACGTTGTTATGGTGCTTGGCCATATCGTAAATCACCTTGCCTTGTTTGGTAAACTGTCCGGGGTTATCATTGGATCCCTGCCCCGGAGTAGTGGCACTGGTCTCATTTTTTCCTCTCCCCATAGTGCTATGCGAGACCAAAATAGCTTTACGATCACGGTTAGCACTCAGCACACTATCGGCCCAACGCATTACAATACGCTCATAACTTTCGCTATAATGAGTGGTGCCCGGCTGATTGTAAGCGAAGTACATTACAAGAAACTTCAACCCATTCGACTCGAAAATATCAAAGTGATCGTCATTGCTGTTATTATTGCCTAGGCTACTCCCATACCAATGCTTACCGATAAAATGATCTTTACCAAAGTATTTGTTATAATAGGTTTGGTCATCTCCCTTTGCAGGATTGCCATTAGGCGTCTGATCATGATTACCCACAGCTACACCATAAGGGATATTATGTGCTTCGAGTTTATACAACTCCGTTTTTGCCCGCTCCCACTCTTCCTGAGTATTTTTATCCGTTACATCTCCTAAATGAATCACGTAGGCAATTTTTTCTTTATCCTTATTTTTAATAATCCAGTTAATCTGATTTTGGAACATTTTCATAGTACCTCCATATCGCATAGCAGTATAGTATTGGGTATCGGGCAATACAGCAATAGAAAAAAATTGATCTTTTTTATCAATCCCGTAATCCGAAATGAGAGAAGGGCTTTTACAGCTAAAAAGTAGAATTAGAAGGAATAGCCTGAAGATTCTTTTATTCATAATGCAACGTGTTTTAAACTAAATGGCCTTTAAGCCGAAGATTAAGAATTATAGTTACATAATTAAAGGGTCAACATTTCCATAGCTCTTTTAAATACTCTTGCAATACTATGGCATTATTAAAGCGCACATCTTTAGCAGCAAATAATAAGGTAAGTACTTCCCCTCCCTGAGATTTCAATACAAATTCTCTCAAAGCAGGATTTGCTGCCAACTCTTCTCTATATCTGCTGCGGAACTCTTCCCATTTTGAAACATCATGACCATACCACTTCCGCAATTCGGAAGATGGGGCCAGCTCCTTTGCCCAATAATCAATAGATACGGCATTTTTACTAATCCCCCTTGGCCAAAGTCTGTCTACCAGTACTCTGACACCATCGTCCCGATGTACAGGCTCATATATTCTTTTGGTGAGAATACGTTTCAATACGTTCTCTGTTTTTTATGACAACCGGTATATTACAAGCAATCCGGAGTTATTTTGTATCAATATTGGGCAAATAAGTTACTGAACCTTAATCACAAATTAAAAAATTATGAGGAATAAAACAAAAGCCGCCAGCAATGCTGACGGCTTTACAGTATACGATGATTGATATTAAGTTTACTCTTCTACATACATCTCAACCGGCTCACAGGTACAAATCAGGTTCCGATCACCGAGCGTATTGTTCACACGAGCTACAGAAGGCCAAAATTTATTCAGCTTTACATAGGGCAATGGAAATGCCGCCTGCTGTCTGCTATATGCGTGCGTCCACGCATCGGCCGTTACCGCATATTGTGTGTGGGGTGCGTTTTTAAGCAGATTGTCTTTGACATCGGCCTTACCTTCCTCAATATCGCGAATTTCCTGACGAATATTGATAAGCGCATCGCAAAAACGGTCCATCTCTGCCTTGTCTTCACTTTCTGTAGGCTCAATCATAATAGTACCCGGCACTGGAAAACTCATGGTAGGTGCATGGAAGCCGTAGTCCATTAATCTTTTCGCCACATCTTCGGCTTCTATTTGTGCCGTCTTTTTAAACGGCCTCAGATCTACGATAAACTCGTGAGCACAAAGTCCGTTATTATTAGTGTAGAGAATATCGTAATGCTTAGCCAGTCTCGCACGCATATAGTTTGCATTCAGAATGGCATATTGTGTAGCCTTTTTCAATCCCTCAGCCCCGAGCATGCGGATATAAGCATAAGAGATTAATAAAATAGAAGCAGAACCATAGGGAGCTGCAGATACAGCACCGTTACTATGACCAGACATAGTCACATGGCCCGGTAAATATTGAGCTAAATGTGCCTTCACACAAATGGGACCTACCCCCGGTCCACCGCCGCCATGAGGGATGGCAAAAGTTTTATGTAGATTGAGGTGGCATACATCTGCACCAATCAATCCTGGAGCAGTCAATCCCACTTGCGCGTTCATATTTGCCCCGTCCATATATACCTGACCACCATAATCGTGTATAATTTGGGTAATTTCCTTTACTGATTCCTCATATACGCCGTAGGTACTGGGATAAGTAATCATAATACCGGCCAACTGATCGGCATACTGATTAGCCTTCACTTTCAAATCCTCCACATCAATATATCCGTTTTCCAGCGCTTTTACCACCACAACTTTCATCCCAGCCATTACAGCAGAAGCAGGATTAGTTCCATGTGCCGAAATCGGAATCAGCATTACATTTCTTTGCGGATTACCCTGTGCTTCATGATAAGCTTTAATGGTAAGTAGCCCTGCATATTCTCCCTGAGCGCCGCTATTGGGTTGAAGACTGCAGGCATCAAAACCCGTTATTTCGCACAGATACTGACTCAACGTATCAATCAGCTCTTTATAACCTCCCGCCTGCTCTACTGGTGCAAATGGATGGATATTGGACCAGTGATTCCAGCTTAGGGGAATCATCTCGGTAGCTGCATTCAATTTCATAGTACAACTACCTAAAGATATCATGGAAGTATTTAGCGATAAATCTTTATTTTCCAGATACTTAATATATCTAAGCATCTGACTTTCGCTATGATAAGAATTAAATACCGGATGTGTGAGATAGGCCGAAGTACGGGTGAGTTTTTCGGGGATGCGATAGAGTCCATCGTCTTCAGCAATCTCAAAAGCGATGGTTTCGCTTTCGTTCTCAAAGCAGCTGATGATATCGAACAAGTCTTCGATAATAGTAGTTTCATCAATGGAAATACCCACCCAATGCTTGTCAAAATATCTGAAATTAATTTTCTTTTCTTCTGCCCGACTTTTAATCACTGATGCATCATCTACCTTCACCACGATGGTATCGAAGAAAGATTGTGCTACTAAAGTATAGCCTCTTGCCTCAATTTCCGAAGCTACAGTTTGTGCAAATATCGCTATGCGCTCAGCAATTTGTTTCAACCCTTTAGGACCATGATATACGGCGTACATAGCAGCCATATTGGCCAGTAGTGCTTGTGCCGTACAGATATTGGAAGTAGCTTTTTCTCTTTTGATATGTTGCTCGCGGGTTTGCAATGCCATACGCAGGGCACGCTTACCCTCGGCATCCACACTTACGCCGATAATACGTCCTGGCAGAAGCCGCTTAAAATCATCTTTGGCCGACATAAATGCGGCATGAGGGCCACCAAAGCCTAGCGGTACACCAAATCGTTGTGCAGAACCCACCGCCACATCTGCTCCCAACTCACCGGGAGGTGTCAGCAATGTCAGCGCTAGTAAATCGGTAGCCATTACCACGTACGCATCCGCTTCATGTACCTTACCGATAAAACTGCGGTAATCCTCAATACTACCAATATTATTAGGATATTGTACCAAAGCCCCAAAATAGGTTGCATCAATAACGGCTTCGGCATAATCGCCTTCTACCACCTCGATACCAAAAGGTTTAGCCCGAGTATAAACAACATCTTTGGTTTGCGGAAAAGTTTCCTTATCCAAGAAAAATTTAGGCTTGGTGATATGTTCTTGCCTGTTTTTAGCATTGAAAAACATCAGCATCGCCTCAGCTGCTGCAGTTGCCTCATCTAATAGAGAGGCGTTGGCGAGCGGAAGTCCGGTAAGGTCGCTGACCATTGTTTGAAAGTTCAGCAAACTTTCCAAACGCCCTTGCGAGATCTCTGCCTGATAAGGCGTATACTGAGTATACCAGCCGGGGTTTTCAAAAACATTTCTCAAAATCACCGAGGGCGTAATGGCTCCGTAATACCCCTGACCGATGTAATTACGAAAGATTTTGTTTTTCAAGGATACCTCTTTAATATGCCTCAAAAACTCGTGCTCACTCATGGCTCGGGGGATGTTCAAGGGCTCGGACATTCTGATACCTTCGGGTACGGTTTGATTGATTAGTTGCTCCAGGTTATCAAAGCCGATCTCTTGTAGCATCTTAAGTGTTTCTCTTTCATTCGGCCCGATATGTCTTGTAGCAAATTCCCTGGATTGGAGCTCGAAAAAATTCATAGTAATATTGAGATTAAATTTTTTGGATGCGCAAAGGTAAATGTTTATTTGAAGCGAGAAATGCACTATTTATCCCTCTGTTCAAATTACAGGCATTTAGCATTGTTTATTATGTGGCCCTAAATGTGCAAGAGCTACACACCATAATAGATTCTAATGGTATAAATCTCAGAGGTGCAAAGTATTATAATGCCTCATCATTTCCATCCTTGCATCCTATACGAGTAAATATTTTTCGACTGGGATAAATGTTGTTTGTAATTTTACAACATATGAGTATCGCGAGAGAACAACTGCTGATTCTACTTTCCACTCCGTTGTATATCATCGTTATTGGCCTTGAGATCCTGCTCAGTCATTTGCGTAAGCAGGACACCTATTCGCTCAAAGATACCTTACAGAACCTGTATCTGATGGCCCTTAACAGCGGTATTGACTTGTTATTTCGTACTATTTATATTGGAGTTATACTCACATTTTTCTACGAACATCGCCTAGTTGAGCCGATAGCTAATCCCATCCTTTATTGGGTAATATTATTGCTTTTTGAAGACTTCATGTATTACTGGCTACACCGTGTGGACCATTATTGTAGATTATTTTGGGCCACCCATTTTACTCATCACTCTTCCTCCAAATTCAATCTTACCGTAGGATTTCGTTCCTCGGTACTAGAACCGCTTTACCGCTTCATTTATTTTATTCCGATAGCATGGCTGGGGTTTCAGCCTATCGATATTGTATTTATATATTCCGCCACCCAAATTTGGGGCATTTTGGTACATACGGAGAAGATCAACAAAATGGGTGTTCTAGAACATATTCTAGTAACCCCCTCCCACCACCGCGTACATCATGGATCCAACCCGAAGTATTTGGATAAAAACATGGGGATGTTTCTCATCATATGGGATAAACTGTTCGGTACTTTTCAGGAAGAACTGCCGGCAGAAAAGTATCAACCGATCCAATATGGCCTTACCAAACCTATGGAAAAGGAAGACCCCGTAAACCTAGTATTGTACGAATGGAAAAATATTTACAAAGACGTCACTCAAAAAAATCTGACCTTTAAACAACGATTAGGTTATATCTTCGGCCCTCCCGGATGGAGCCACGATGGTAGTAGGCAAACCAGCGAGGAATTACGGCTACAAGAAGAGGCGCAACTTAAGCAACATCAACATGAGTAAAGACATCTTACATAATTGGGAGAAAAAATCGAAAGAACATCGTAAAACTTATCAGCAGTTTCTAAAACGAGCTAACAAAAATGAAGTTCTTAAACGATTGCCCCTCCTGCATGAGGAAGCTTTTGATAATGTGGATTGCCTTAGCTGTGCCCATTGCTGTAAAAATTATTCTCCCCGTTTTAAGACGCCTGATATTAAGCGCATCTCTAAGCACCTAGGGTTAAAAGAAAGCGTATTTATAGACACCTACTTACGCGTGGACGAGGACGGTGATTTTGTAGTAAAGGCTTCCCCCTGCCCTTTCCTGAATGCAGATAACACTTGCTATATTTACGAAGAGCGACCATCAGATTGTGCCCGCTTCCCGTATACGGATGAAGATGTACTGCTGAAACGTCAGACCATCACACTTAAGAATAGCGAATTTTGCCCTATCACCTATTATGTGCTGGAAAAACTCCTTCAACAGTAGCAGTCTCAATCGCGCAGGTTTAAAATTTAACACAGGAAAGTTACCTTTGCCTCCACTTAAATCATTATGGCACAAAAAGTTTTAGTAATCAAATTGGGTTCGGCAGTCATTACCAAAACGAATGGCGATATCAATAAACGCGTAATTCAAAAGATTGTTTCGGATATCAGCAGACTTAGCAAAAGCTACAAAATCGTATTGGTAAGTAGTGGGGCGGTTAGCAGTGGTAAAAAATACATTGAAAACTATAAGGGAACTTTGCTACAACGCAAAGTGGCCGCAGCCATCGGCAACCCCATTCTCATCGAAATTTATCGCAATTATTTCAAAAAATTTGGTCTAACGGTAGCCCAAGCCCTCTGCGAACGCGGACATTTCAGCGACCGTAAACAATTTCTGCAATTGCGAGATACTTTCAAAACTTTCTGGGCGCATAATGTGATTCCTGTTGTCAATGAAAATGACGTGATCAGTGATCTCGAACTGAAGTTTTCGGATAATGATGAGCTAGCTACCCTGCTTGCCATTGCATTTGATGCGGAAACACTGGTACTTTGTACTTCGGTAGGTGGATTCCTCGACACCAATAAGCAAATTATCAAAGAAGTGAAATCCATCGATACCACCGTTATGTCGCTGGTGAAAAAAGAAGAAAAATCGGAATTCGGACTGGGTGGTATGCTATCCAAACTTACCTTCACTCGTCTGGCAACCAATCTGGGCATTCATGTAGTAATGTGTGGCCTTCAGTCCGACACTCCTATTGTAGATGCCCTAGGCAGAAAAAACGGCACTTGGTTTCATGCCAAAAAATCTACCCTCAAAAACCGTCAGAAATGGCTAGCCAGCGGTTCTATCACTTTAGGCAATATAAAAGTGGATAAGGGTGCGGCGAAAGCTATCCTAGAACGGAAAAGTCTGCTTACCGTAGGTATCGTCGCTATTGAAGGAAGTTTTGCACAAGGAGAAGTGGTGCAGCTAATGACTGAGGACGGCATTATCATCGGCGTAGCCAAAACAAAAATGAGTAGTGCGGACATGAAAAAGTATATAAAAGTGAAGAATACGGTAGCAGCTCATGCCAATGATATAGTTTTGATATAATTTCGGGATCTATAGTTAATAACAATAAGAGAAAAACTTAAACATTATGTCAATCCAAAAAGCGCTTATCAATGCTAATAAAGCAAAGACCGCTTTACAAAATTTATCGGAAACGCAGTTAAAAAAATTACTGTATGCTATTTCAGATGCCATTATAGCAAATGAAGCAGCCATACTAAAAGCCAATGCTAAAGACCTGGCAGCTAAAGACCCCGATGATCCTAAGAATGATAGGCTGATGTTAAATCCTCAGCGTTTGAAAAATATTGCGGCAGCTATTAAAAACATTGCAAAGTTGCCGGATCCTTCCAATCAAACATTACTGAAGAAAACATTACCCAACGGACTAAAACTAAAGAAGATTTCAGTGCCACTGGGGGTGGTGGGTGCCATATACGAAAGCCGTCCCAATGTGACTTACGATATTGCTGCACTGTGCCTACGCAGCCGTAACGCCTGCGTACTTAAAGGAAGTAGCGATGCCCAGCATACCAATAAAGTTTCGGTAAATCTGATTCATAAAGTATTAAAGGAATTTGGTCTAAATACAGCCACCGTAACATTGTTGCCTCCTGAGAGAGAGGTGGTACAGGAAATGTTTACTGCTACCCGTTATCTGGACGTACTGATTCCGCGCGGATCGGAAGGGCTCATCAACTTTGTAAGACAAAATAGTCTGGTACCGGTTATAGAAACCGGGGCCGGCGTATGCCATATTTATGTGGAAAAAGAGGCAGATTTAAAGAAAGCGGTAAACATTGTTGTCAATGCCAAAGTAAGCCGTCCGTCTGTATGTAATGCCGTAGATGCTATATTGGTAGATAAAGCCATCGCACCTGAGTTTCTCAGTCAGGTGGCACCTAAACTGGGAGAATATCAGGTGGAGATTTTTGCAGATGCGAGCGCTTACAAAATTCTGAAGGGCTATCCACATCTGCAGAAAGCAAAAGCCGAAGACTTTGGGCGAGAGTTTCTCTCATTGAAATGTGCCGTGAAGGTTGTTTCTGGAATGGATGAAGCCCTCGATCATATTGCCACATATTCCACCCGTCATTCGGAAGCCATTGTTTCTAAAAATAAAAAAGCTTGTGAGCGGTTTGTGAAAGAGGTAGATGCGGCGGCTGTATATACCAATGCTTCTACCCGATTTACCGACGGAGAAGAATTTGGCCTGGGAGCAGAAATCGGTATTTCTACCCAAAAACTACATGCGCGCGGCCCTTTTGCGCTCGAAAAGCTTGTTACCGAAAAATGGGTGCTGGAAGGTAACGGTCAGATTAGGTAACTTTAAACTATTGATAAATAACTGAAACAATCTGGCGGCGTTGTTTCGGACAAATAGGTATCAACACTTGTTGAGATATTTCAAAACCCTATTAATTAATTATTCATTAATTTAGCCGCTTCATAAAACAACTCGTATTATGCCAGATGTTCAGAACAGGCAATTTCTTGATTTTGAAAAACCAATAAAAGATCTTTTGGATGAAATTGCTCTCACTGCTGAACGCCAGGAAAAGACCAATATCGACCTGAGTTCCCAGATTGAGCAGCTTCAACAAAAGGTAGAAGAAACCCGCAGAACGATTACTCAAAACCTCAGCGACTGGCAACGCGTACAACTGAGCCGTCATCCCGATCGCCCTTATACTCATAAGTATATTGAGCTGATGACAGAAAATTATGTTGAATTATACGGTGATCGTAATATAAAAGACGATAAAGCTATAGTAGGTGGCCTTGCTTCACTAGAAGGCCAGACCGTAATGATTATCGGCCACCAAAAAGGCACCAATACCAAAAAACGTCAGCTTCGCAATTTCGGGATGGCCAACCCCGAAGGATATCGCAAGGCATTACGCTTAATGAAGCTGGCCGAAAAGTTCAACAAGCCTATTATCACCCTGATTGATACTCCCGGTGCCTACCCTGGCCTAGAAGCCGAGGAGCGCGGGCAGGGTGAAGCTATTGCGCGCAACATTTACGAAATGATGCGTCTGAAAGTGCCGGTAATTTGTATTATCATCGGTGAAGGAGCCAGTGGAGGCGCATTGGGTATAGGCGTGGGTGATAGAGTATATATGATGGAAAACACATGGTATACCGTAATCTCACCCGAAAACTGTAGCACCATCCTGTGGCGCAGCTGGGATTATAAAGTGCAGGCTGCCGAGCAGCTAAAACTTACTTCCAGTAAAATGAAGGAGTTTGGACTAATTGATGGTATCATTCCCGAGCCGCCCGGTGGCGCACACTGGGATTACAAGCAAGCTGCAGATAATGTCAAAAAACAAATTCTGCAAGCCTTGGCAGAACTAAAAAATATGGATGCTGAACAACGCGTACAAGCCCGCATCGATAAGTTCTGCAAAATGGGTGTCTGGGAAGAACTATAATGCATAATTCAACTTCAGCATTATTACATATACATTGATTAGGGTATCAGCAACTGCTGTTACCTTCATTTTACATATTAACTTAGCTGTATTACAATCGGCATCATCCTATTGCAGAAAGTAAAGTATAACGATTCGAATCACGCATCAAACGATATATTAAAAATGTCTATACAACAAAAACTAACAGGTACAGGAGTTGCGATTGTAACTCCATTTACGGCATCCGGCGATTTCGACTGGCCTGCACTGGAAAATCTGATTAATTTCTGGATTGATAATAAAATTGAGTATCTGGTAGTAGCCGGTACCACGGGCGAAAGCGCTACACTTACCAGAGAAGAAGAGCAGATATTATTTGACTTTGTTAAAGAAAAAGCTGCCGGCCGCATCGGACTGGTAGCAGGTATCGGCGGTAATGATACCAAAGAAACCGTACATGCACTTTCTACCATGAAACTGGACGGCTACGATGCCATTTTATCCGTTTCACCTTACTATAACAAACCCAGACAGGAAGGTATTTATCAGCATTATAAAGCGGTAAATGATGCCGCACCCCTACCAGTAATCATGTACAATGTTCCCGGTAGAACCGGCATGAATGTAACTGCCGAAACAACCCTCCGCATTGCACACGATTGCAAAAATATTATCGCCACTAAAGAAGCCTCCGGCAATTTCGATCAGATTAATCAAATCATCAAGCATAAACCGGCAGACTTTATGGTCATCAGTGGTGATGACGGTATCACATTACCCATGATCGCACTGGGCGCTAAAGGCGTTATCTCGGTTGTGGCGAATGCTTATCCTAAAGAATTCTCTGAGATGGTACGCCTCTGCCTGGCCGGAAAATTTGCTGATGCTTTACCCATACATTTGAAATACATAGAAATTATCAACTCTATGTTCAGTGAAGGCAGCCCATCAGGTGTAAAACAATATCTCAAAGAAATGGGATTATGTAGTACGAATTGCAGATTGCCAGTGGTACCCGTTAGTGAAAAGCATGCAGCTTATATCAGAGAACTCATGACGGCAGCGCAATAAAGATATCAAGCATAAAAGAAAAGGGATCAGCTTTGCTGATCCCTTTTCTTCAATACGCATTTCATGATAAAAGGCCGCTTGCGCGGCCGAATGTATGAAGAACGGATATCTCTATCGTTTGGGAAGCATTTTAATATCCGGTTTTGCCTTACTTCTCATCGCTCCTGCAAAGGAGGCATAAGGATCGTTATCCACCCAATAAGCCAGCGCATTATCGGCTTCACGTTGGGTACGAATATTCGTTTCCAGAACATCTACCCGAGCGTAGAAATTACCCTTTGGTACATAGATACTCTTCTTACCCACTGAGAAATTACCAATCAGGCGCTCACCCAATATAGGTAAATACTCGTCCTCATTTAATGTAGTTACAATAGCATAGCGTCCGTCATATTCAAACTTCACAATAAAAACATAAGGATAGTCGTCGTAGAAATAATCTACATAAGCAACCTCTTTATTTTTGTCTATCGGAGGGTCGTAATATCTTCTTTTGGTACAGCCCGACAACACCACTACTCCTAATATCACCACCACCACATATGTTAATACCTTTTTCATTTTTATATATTTAATAGGTTAAAAAATATTGTGTTCCTTCTACAACATAGATAGTCTGCCGATTCAAATGGTTTGTAGGGCTTTGTTAAAAAATAGCTAATGTATTTTGAAGCATTTATACCAGCCAATAAAGAGAATACCTATTTTTACAATTAAACATACCCGGATGAAATTATTGCTTACAACCATAATGTGCAGCATTGGCACCATCTTCTTTATGAATACATATGCTCAAAAACTGTTAATCGGCACCTACACTCACAACAAACTTAGCAAGGGTATCTACATCTATGCTTTTGATACAACAACCGGAAAAGCCTCACCTGTTAGTCATGTCAATACCAATAATCCTTCTTTTCTTGTTGCCGACAAAAACAATGCTTTTGTTTATTGTGTGAATGAAGAAAACAAAAACGGAACAGTTAGTGCTTTTTCCTATAACCCTGGCAATAATAGCTTGACATTTGTAAACAGTGAAGACAGCAACGGCAGCGATCCCTGCTACATTAGTTTAGACCGAACAGGCAAATGGCTTTTTGTAGGTAATTATAGTAGCGGCAGCCTTACTGTGTATCCGATTCTGTCGGATGGTAGGATTGGCCCTCGTCATCAATTTATACAACACAAAGGAAGCAGTATCAATAAAAGTAGACAAGAAAACGCGCATGTACACTGCACTTACATAAGCGAAGACAATAAAACCTTATTTGTTCCCGATTTGGGATTAGATAAAGTAATAGTATATCCCTTCAATGCACAAACAGGTTTCTTAGATACAAAGAACCAGTCGGTCATTTCAGTAAAACCAGGAGGAGGTCCGCGCCATATTATTTTCACTCGGAAAGGTACGTTTGGCTATCTCATCGAAGAATTATCCGGCAGTGTAGATGTAATACAAAAGCGTAAGGATGGCTATACAATTATTCAAACTGTTAACCATCTTCCTGCTGAACAGGATGGTGCGGGAGCGGATATTCATCTTTCCCCTGACGAACGATTTTTATATGTATCACAACGAAGCAATAGCACCATCCAGATTTTTAGTGTAGATCCTCAAAATGGAAAGCTCAGCTTTATAGGTGAACAAGCAACCTTGGGAGATTTTCCCCGCAACTTTACCATTCATCCATCAGGAAAATTTCTGCTGGCCGCTAATCAGAAATCCAACGACATTACCATCTTCAGAATAGACTCAAATACGGGTCTATTACAAGATACAGGAGCGCGCATTGAGGTAGGTGCTCCCGTATGTTTACAATGGATTGATGGGCATTAGTACCATCTATACAATTTTCAACGTTGCATAAAATCATGGATATCGACAAGCGCACCTTATTCATCAAGCAAATCAGCAAGCAGTTAGGCTTTGATTATTGCGGCATTGCTCAGGCGACTCCGCTTCCTGAGGAGGCTCGCAAGCTCGAAGCTTGGTTGAATAAAGGCATGCATGGCCAGATGCGCTATATGGAAAACCACTTTGATCTCCGCGTGGATCCTACCAAGCTCGTACCAGGAGCCAAGTCTGTAATTACATTATTGTATAATTATTATCCTGCACAAAAGCAAAAACCCGATGTACCACAAATAGCAAAATACGCATACGGTAACGATTACCATGAGGTCATCCGTGAAAAACTAAATGGGTTGCTCGCTCAGATAAGAGAAAAAATAGGTACAGTTAACGGCAGAGGATTTGTAGATTCTGCTCCTGTATTGGAGCGCGCGTGGGCCGTGAAAAGTGGATTGGGTTGGGTAGGTAAAAACGGCAACCTAATTCATAAACAAAGCGGTTCTTTCTTCTTTATTGCGACGCTTATAACTGATTTGGAACTTCAGGCCGACGCTCCGTTTGCTAAAGATTATTGCGGAACCTGCACCCGATGTATTGACGCATGCCCCACTAATGCGATTCTGCCCGACAAGGTCATCGATGCAAGCAGATGCATCTCTTATTTCACTATTGAATTAAAGGAAATGTTGTTTCCTGACGAAATGCAAGGCAAGTTCGACAACTGGTTATTTGGTTGTGATGTATGTCAGGATGTATGCCCTTGGAACCGATTCAGTAAGCCGCATAACGAACCAGCATTTAATCCTATTCCTGAAATACTCAACCTTTCTTCAAGCGAATGGGAAGCCATGACTGAAGAACAATTTAGAAGAATCTTCAAGTATTCTCCATTGAAACGGGCTAAATACAAAGGAATTCTTCGCAACTTAAAATTCATTAGTACGGATAAACCCACAGCGCCCCTTTAATACTCCTTAGGATGCTGGGGAACTTTTTACAGATTTTTCAGATTCTCTAGGCTTTTCTTCATCATATCGCCGTAAGCTTTATCGAGCATGAGACTGGAAAATTTTTCCCATGGATACCATTTCAACTGCACTTCAATATATCCCTGCAATACTAAAGAATCACTTTTGAAGGAGGGATCAATACGCCAACCCATAATTACCGGCTTAGCGCCCTTACTCATAGAAGCCTCTACAGCATTGCTATCGGAACTAAGGATCTCCAATCGTATGTCGTTCACCCTGGCCTTGATCACCCTACCCTGTTCCACGTGAGGTTCTTCCAGCTGCGCTCGCTCCAAACCCGGATACCAGCTTTTCCATTGCGATAAATCGCGAACGGGATACAGCACACTGTCTTTTTCAGGAGCAATATTCGTCATGCGCAGTATGCGTAATTGCGACGGAATAAAAAAGGACACAATACAAGCCATGATAAAAAATACCACTGCGCTTCCTATCAATAATTTCAAATATTTCATAAAGCTCTAAAATAAATCACTCCAAGTTTACCCCTATTCGCTACTCCCATTTCATCACCTTAATCACAATAGCGTACACTATAATAATCCAGATTCCCAATATGCCAATCTCCCTCCAACAATCGTATAAATGCAGGCCTTCAAAAGATATTTTACGCAATGCATTATTAAACGGCGTCAAAGGCAGGAGCTGACATATATGCTGCAACCATTGCGGGAATACGCTTATAGGGAAAAACACCCCCGATAACAAAATTTGAGGAAATCCAAACATGTTGATCAGTAAAGGAATGCTGCTATCGCTTTTGGCAATACTACTAAATATCAGGCCCACTCCCATCAACAGGAAAAGCATATAAAGAGTCATCAATAGCATCTCAATAAAGGTGAGAGCACCATTAATAAGTGTAAATTTCAAAAAGAAATGGCCAAAAAGAATCAGCACTATCACATTAATCAGCTGAAAGAACAAGCGACTGGTTCCAATACCTATCAGAATATTAATTTTTTTAACCGGAGATGCATAAAAGCGTTTTAGCACCAACTGTTCTCGCAGATTAAAAAATACAAAAGCAATCCCGAACATCGTTGCAAAAAGAATCGAAAAGCCTATTTGCCCCGGTAGAATAAAATCAATTTGTCGATACTTTTTACCGGGAACAATTTCAGGAACAAATGCATATTCTCGCTGAAGTTTGTGCGCATCGTTCAGTTCTATTTGTAATGCTTGATAGTCCAACGCCTGCATCAACGCATACACATTACCTCCGGCCGCTTCACTCGACAATAGGTGTACTTTATAAAAAACGGCTGAATCTGTATGTTGTACTTTTTGAATATCTATTATTGCCGAAAGCTGTCCTTTTTGCAAATCAGCAAACTGCCGCGCCGTATCGGAGTAAGGAACAATTTCTATAAGCGAATTATGGCGAATGCTATCATAGAGTACATTACTTGTATCGCTTGTATTGCTTATCGCAACCCTGAAGGGATCAGCCGGCCGTTCGCTAAATGCACCGAAAACCAAAATAAAGGCAATCGGAAACAAAAAACTGAAAAATATCGACGAGGGCTGACTAAAAATCGCTTTAAAACTTGCTTTTGTAATCGCCCACAATGCCCTAGTCTGACTATATGCCATGAATCATGTTTCTTTTAAATGATCAATCCTACCCCTCTGTTAATGGATAATAAAATCAAATGGAAGTCTGGTTTGAGGGCCGCTTGCCATTGCTCTTATTTTATCCAGCTGTTGCAGCACTTCATAATATTCACTACCCACTTGTTCCTTTATAAGTCGAGCTTGGCTGGCTTGTACCTTATTTAGTCCCAAAAGACGCTCTACAAACGAACTAGTCTTAGGATACTCCCTTATCTGATACTCGCTCAGCTTTGCTTTGGCCGCAGCCGCTTCAATAGCCCTCTGCAATCCTCCATATGCATCCACCAATCCCACTTCTTTGGCTTTAAGACCTGTCCATATACGCCCCTGTGCAATAGTTTCTATATAGGCAGTATCTTTATTGCGTCCATCCGCTACACGTTGTTTAAAATCGGCATATATTTTTTCAATATGCGTTTGAAAGAGTTTGCGCTCCTGCTCCGTCATCGGCCGATTGAGCGTACCTGCATTCGCCAGCGGACCTGTAGCTACGCCATCGAATGTTACACCCAGCTTGTTTTTAAAGAAGCTCGATAAATCAGGCACCACTCCGAAAACACCAATGGAGCCTGTAATAGTACTTTTAGAAGCGAAAATGCTATCTGCAGCCACTGAAATGTAGTATCCTCCTGATGCTGCCACATCCCCCATGCTTACAATCACAGGTTTCTCCTTTTTGGCTAACGCCATTTCGCGCCAAATATTTTCACTGGCCAGTGCACTACCACCACCCGAGTTGACACGGAGCACAATAGCTTTAACGGCTTTGTCATAACGCGCTTTCCGCAACAGTTCGATGTAAGGTTCACTACCAATATTATCCTCCTGTCCTTTTCCATCTACAATATTACCGGTAGCATAAATCAATGCAATGCGATCGCCTTTCCCTTTATCATCTCCCACTGCCGTCGCATATTTGTCTACAGATACGAGGCTGATTTTTGCGTTTTCATCAATTCCTAAACGCTTTTTAATCTCACCCCTTACTTCATCATCATATTTAACGCCGTCAATCAGTTTATGGGTTACGGCATCTTCCGCTGTAAGAATAGCCCCACTATTTGCCAGCTGATACAATGTTGTAGTATCGATCTTTCGGGTAGCAGAGGTTTTATACAGAAAATCACTGTAAATATCATGCAGCCAAACAGAAGTCTGCAGTCTGTTTTCCTCGGTCATCTTATCTACACGGAACGGTTCGGTAGCACTCTTAAATTTACCGGCATAAAAAATTTGCGGTTTAATTTCCAACTTATCCAGTGTTCCTTTCAAGAACATATAGTTAACACTAAAGCCCACCCACTCAAACACTCCTTTCGGACTCACATACACCTTATCGGCAATGTTGGCTATATCATACGCTTTCTGCGTCATATTATCGCCGTAAGCAATAATAAACTTTCCGGAATTTTTGAAATCGAGCAACGCATTACGGATTTCATCGCTGGTAGCAAAACCATTTGCGTTGTTGTTAGCGATAAGCAATATGCCGCTAATATTTTTATCGGTTTTCGCTTTTTTAATCAGTCTAATAAGATCAAAGAATGAAGGCGTTTCTTCCAAAACATCCGCGTTCACAACCGACTGCCAGTTTTTCACGGGCCTTTCTTCATATTTTTTACTCAAATCGATAGTCAGTACGGTTTTATCGGCTATAACCGTAGCCTGCTTCGACATTAAACCTCCTGCAATGCCAGCCAGAAATACAAATATCAGTATACAACACACCACCAAAGCCAGTAATGTAGCACAAAAGATTTTCAGAAATGATTTCATATGATGAAGTTGTTTTTAGTATTCCATAATCGCTGGGGCAACTATAAAGCCCCTATCACGCTATGTACTTTTATGGATATTTTTAGCCCCTTGACGCTATATGCGCCAAAATTAAAGATATTTGATCTGGTTTTATGGAAAATAAAGTAAACGTTGTCTATCTGATTATCGGTACCAATCTAGGTAATAAAGCAGCCAATCTAGCTACTGCTAAAGAGAAAATCAAACAAAAGATCGGGAGCATTGAGCAATCTTCATCAGTATATGAAACAGAACCTTGGGGCCTTAGCGAGCAACCTAGGTTCTATAATCAGGTATTACGGATACATACTCCTTTAAATGCAATCGATACACTAGCGCGCATTCATGAAATTGAAGAAGAAATGGGTCGTGTCCGCCAAGAGAAATACGGTGCGCGCATTATAGACATCGACATCCTCTTTTTCAACGAAGAAGTGATTCATAGCCCCACTCTCATCGTGCCTCATCCACGTATTTCCGAAAGAAATTTCGTGCTTGTACCGTTAGAAGAGATTGCCGGATCCTTTATGCATCCCGTATTAAATCGGTCGGTCACTACCCTACTTCAACAATGTACGGATGTGCTCACCGTTAAAAAAACGGATATCCCCATTACACAATAATCCGAGTCCAAAAAAAATTGAAGCCACGAGGGCTTCAATAAAATAGGTCTTTATAACTTTTCAACGTAATTAAGAATACATTTCTTCGCGCAGTGCTTTTACTCTTTCATCCTCTAGGTATTCATCAAATGTAGTGAGACGGTCGATGATACCCTTAGGCGTTAGCTCTATCACACGATTGGCCACGGTTTGCATGAAAGTATGGTCGTGGCTGGTCAGCAGCACAATACCGTTGTAAACAGTACATTGTTCGTTAAAGCTCTGAATGCTTTCCAAATCCAAGTGGTTGGTAGGTTGGTCCAAAATAATCACATTCGGGTTTTGCAACATCATTTTGCTAATCATACAACGCACTTTCTCACCTCCACTCAGCACGCTGGTTTTCTTCAATACATCCTCACCACTAAAAAGCATTTTACCTAAGAAACCGCGTAAGAATGGCTCATCCACATCTGTTACATGCGAAGGCACAAACTGACGTAACCAGTCCATCAGGTTTAAGTCGCTGTTAAAATATTTGCTATTTTCAATAGGCAAATAAGCCGAAATAACAGTAGTGCCCCACTCAAAAGTACCCGCATCGGGTTTAGCTTCGTTATTAATAATTTCGAAAAATTGTGTGACAGCCAGCGGGTCTTTGGAAATAAAAGCGATTTTATCCCCCTTGTTCACACTGAAAGTAACGTTATCAAACAGCACACGGTCCTCGGTAGAAGCTTTTAACTTCTCTACGTTCAGTATCTGATTACCCACTTCACGAAGAGGTTGGAATATGATCCCAGGATACTTTCGATAGCTGGGTTCAATTTCCTCAATGGTAAGCTTTTCCAGAGCTTTCTTACGCGCCGTAGCTTGTCGGCTCTTGGACGCATTGGCACTGAAGCGGGCAATAAAATCGAGTAAAGCTTGACGCTTCTCTTCGATCTTCTTGTTTTTATCTGCCAATTGACGCGCCATCAGTTGCGAGCTTTCGTACCAGAAGGTATAGTTTCCGGTGAATATTTTAATCTTCTGACGGTCTACGTCTACAATATGCGTACAAACAGCATCTAGGAAGTGACGGTCGTGGCTCACTACCAGTACGATATTCTCATAATCAGCTAGAAAATTCTCCAGCCATCCAATGGTTTCAATATCCAGACCATTGGTAGGCTCGTCCAATAACAGGATATCCGGATTGCCAAACAAAGCCTGAGCCAACAGTACCCTTACTTTCATATTAGACGGAATGTCCTTCATCAGCATCTGGTGCATGTCGTTGGTCACGCCCAATCCGTTCAAAAATGCGGCAGCATCACTTTCACTTTCGTATCCTCCCATTTCGCCGTATTCGGCTTCCAGTTCAGAGGCTCTCATGTAATCTTCATCGGTAGCATCCGGATTAGCGTAGATGGCGTCCCGCTCACGGGCGATATCCCACATTTGCTTATGGCCCATCAGTACGGTGTTCAACACAGTCTCTTCGTCAAATTCAAAATGGTTTTGTTTCAACACCGCCATACGCTCGCCCGGTGTAATAGTCACAGTACCTTTATTGGGCTCAATTTCTCCACTCAGTATTTTTAAAAAAGTAGATTTACCTGCCCCATTCGCACCAATTACACCGTAGCAATTGCCTTTGGTAAAGTTCAGATTAACATCTTCGAACAATACACGCTTACCGTAAGCTAGTTTAAGATCTTTAACACTTATCATTACTGCCGTTTTTTAAGGGTGCAAAGGTAACCCAAACTGCCAAGCTATAAAAGTTTTAAGCCAAGAAAGCAGTAAATCCTCAAAAAATACGTCTAATATGTTCGAAAAATGCATTTGAGAAGCTGCTTTTTGACTGGTATCATTTAAATTCGCTAGGATTTTTATACCGCTTGATCAGCAACGATTGCATCGCGTGTCTAACGAAAAATTGTAAATAATGAACAAAAAACAGAATTCCAGAAGGAAATTTATCAAGAACGCTTCATTGCTTGGCGCCTCAGCCCTTATCCTTCCGGATGCTTTATTTGCGCAGAAAGGACTTTTGAAGAAATCTACGATTGCGCCATCCGAAAAGGTAAACCTGGCCTGTGTGGGCATTGGTAACAGAGGTAAAGAAATTATTCTAGAGCTTCACAAAACGGGACTTGCCAATATAGTGGCACTGTGCGATGTAGACATGGGTGCGCCACACACTCAGGAAATTATGGCAAAATTCCCCAATGCCAAACGTTTCCAAGACTTCAGAGTGATGTTTGATAAAATGGGAAATGAAATTGATGCCGTAAGCATCGGCACCCCCGATTTTTCGCATTTCCCCATTACTATGATGGCCATTAAGCTGGGAAAACACGTATACGTGGAAAAGCCCATGGCTCGTACTTTCAATGAAGTGGAGCTAATGATGAAAGCGGCTGCCAAGTACAGCAATGTAGTAACCCAAATGGGTAACCAAGGCCATTCAGAAGCCAACTATTTCCAGTTTAAAACCTGGGTAGAAGCCGGTATTATCAAAGATGTTACAAAAATCGTCGCACATATGAACTCCAGCCGGCGCTGGCACGGATGGGATCCTAATATCAAATCGTTCCCGCCTGCGGAGCCGGTACCATCGACCCTCGACTGGGATTTATGGCAGATGCAGACATTCGGGCACGATTATCACCATGATTTCGTAAACGGTCAATGGCGCTGCTGGTACGACTTCGGTATGGGAGCACTTGGCGACTGGGGAGCACACTTGCTCGACACCGCCCACGAATTCCTGAAACTAGGCCTCCCTACCACAGTAGAGCCTTTAAAACTCACAGGACATAATCAGTTTTTCTTCCCGATGTCTACCACGCTGTCTTTCAAATTCCCCAAGAGAGATAAAATGCCGCCGGTAGAAGTACTTTGGTACGATGGGGTGGACAACCTACCTCCTATTCCCGAAGGTTATGGTGTACAAGGGTTAGATCCGAATATTCCACCACCCAGCACCGGAACCATTCAGGCCAAACTGAACCCCGGCAAAATCATTTACTCTAAAGATCTTATCTTTAAGGGAGGCTCACATGGTAGTACCTTGTCTATCATTCCCGAAGCAAAGGCAAAGGAAATGGCATCCAAGCTTCCCGAAGTACCGCCATCACCTTCCAACCATTTCAAAAACTTCCTACTAGCATGTAAGGGATTGGAAAAAACCAGATCACCATTCTCAGTGGCTGGTCCTCTGAGTCAACTTTTCTGTCTGGGAGTGATTGCTCAATGGACGGGCGAAAAAATACAGTTCGATCCCAAGAAAAAGATCATTACCAATAGTAAAAGAGCCAATGCATTACTGGTAGGACCTCCCCCACGCAAAGGCTGGGAAGAGTACTATAAGGTATAGTTTGATCACTTCTGATAAATATAATTTTTTAAATCCCGTAATTCTTTACGGGATTTTTTATTAGACAAAACAGCACAAAAAAAGAGCACGTGTATAAAACACATGCTCTTTCTTCACAATGGTATACTATGCTTTTATTAGTAGCCCATTCCGCCCATGTCAGGACCCGGAGCCGGAGCAGCTTGTTTGGGTTCTGGTTTATCAGCAATCACACACTCGGTAGTCAGCAACATACCGGCGATAGAAGCTGCATTTTCCAGAGCCACACGGCTTACTTTGGTAGGATCGATAACACCGGCTTTGAACAGGTTTTCGTAAGTTTCAGTTCTGGCATTGAAACCAAAATCTCCAGTAGCTTCTTTAATTTTCTGAACTACGATAGAACCATCGATACCGGCATTGTCTGTAAGCGTACGAATAGGCGCTTCCAGAGCACGTTTTACGATAGCCATACCGGTTTGTTCGTCTTCGATCTGGCCTTTGAGTTTTACATCCAGAGCTTGGATAGCGCGGATATAAGCCACACCACCACCTGGAACGATACCTTCTTCTACAGCAGCACGTGTAGCGTGTAAAGCATCGTCTACGCGGTCTTTTTTCTCTTTCATTTCTACTTCAGTAGCAGCACCTACATAAAGAACTGCCACACCACCGCTTAATTTAGCCAGACGTTCTTGTAATTTTTCTTTATCGTAGTCAGAAGTAGTGGTTTCGATTTGCGCTTTGATTTGGTTAACGCGGGCAGTGATATCTTGTTTTTTACCTTTACCACCCACGATGATTGTATTGTCTTTGTCGATGGTTACAGAAGCAGCCTGACCTAAAGCAGGAAGATCTGCAGCTTCCAGTTTGTAACCCAGGTCTTCGCTAATTACAGTACCACCAGTCAGGATAGCGATATCCTGTAACATTTCTTTTCTTCTGTCGCCAAAGCCAGGAGCTTTTACAGCCGCAACTTTCAGCGTACCGCGTAATTTGTTCAATACTAAAGTAGCCAGAGCTTCACCTTCCAGATCTTCAGCAATAATCAGCAGTGGGCGACCACTTTGAGCTACTTTTTCCAGAATACCCAGTATATCCTTCATGGCGCTGATTTTCTTATCATAGATCAGGATATAAGGGTTCTGAAGCTCGGCTTCCATTTTTTCGCTGTTAGTAACGAAATATGGAGAAATGTAACCGCGGTCGAACTGCATACCTTCTACTACTTCTACAGTAGTGTCGGTACCTTTAGCTTCTTCTACGGTGATCACACCTTCTTTACCCACTTTGGCGAAAGCTTCGGCAATCAGTTTACCGATAGTTTCATCGTTGTTAGCAGAAATAGTAGCTACCTGCTGAATTTTTTTGCTGTCGTTGCCTACAGTTTGGCTTTGACTTTTCAGGTTTTCAACAACCAGTGCTACAGCTTTATCGATACCGCGTTTCAGGTCCATCGGGTTAGCACCTGCGGCTACCATTTTCAGACCTTCGCTGATGATTGACTGAGCTAAAACAGTGGCAGTAGTAGTACCATCACCTGCAATATCCGCAGTTTTAGAAGCAACTTCCTTCACCATCTGTGCGCCCATGTTCTCGATTGCATCTTCCAATTCAATTTCTTTGGCCACAGATACACCATCTTTGGTTACAGTAGGCGCACCGAATTTTTTCTCAATAACTACATTACGACCTTTAGGACCTAATGTAACTTTTACGGCGTTTGCTAAGGCATCAACGCCTTTCTTCATCCTATTTCTTGCTTCAATATTGAAGAGTAATTGTTTTGCCATTTTTTATTACCTCCACCCCTGAAGGGATTATTTATACTGCGAGGTCACAGTTTTACTTTTTTAGAATAGCTACTTATAAAAACAATTCCCAACTAAGAAAATAAGTACTTAATTAGGAATTAGCATTATCAATAGCGAGGATATCGCTTTCACGCATGATTAGATAATCTTGTCCGTCGATTTGGATTTCTGTACCGGCGTATTTTCCGTACAATACAACATCGCCAGCTTTTACTGTAATGGGCTCATCCTTTTTACCCGGTCCGGCAGCAACTACTGTACCGCGTTGAGGTTTTTCTTTAGCAGTGTCAGGAATAATGATACCGCCCGCTGTTTTCTCCTCGGCGGCTGCAGGTTTTACAATCACCCTGTCATGTAAAGGGGTAAGTGATACTTTTTTAGCCATGTTTTATCTGTTTAAAAATTGTTTATTTACGTTAGAAAAAATGATTACTAGGATTTTCTATGGTCGGCAAATGTACCGTAAATTATATGCCATAGTATAAGAATATGCAATTTTTTCAGTCCAAACCAATTTTCAGTTGCAAGACAAGGGATAAGTTGACAGGTTGCAAACTATGCAAAGCCTTCTGTCACCCTGGTGACTGACAGGCTGTCTGTCCTACGCATCATCATGTCATTAATCCTAGTCCTTTCTAGGTTTTACCACACAAGATTGAAACATTTTAATAATTAAACCCTATCTTCGCCGCCTGAAAAAACAGTTCTTGATTCAATGATTAATAGAAGAAACATAAGGGTAAAGGTGATGCAAACCCTTTATGCATTTACGACCAGCGTAGAGACCGACAGACCCATTGATCCGCAAAAAACACTAACACAATACTTTAATCAAACCCGAACACTTCTGACCAGCTTGGTATATTTTCTTACCGAAATAGCCAGATACGCAGAAAAAGACGCTTATAGAAAATCGCACAAATATATTCCTACCGAAAAAGACCTCAACGTCAACACCAAGCTCGCCGGCTGTCCGCTTTTGTGGGAAATTTTGGAGTTGGAAGAGTATAAAGCGGCCCTTAAAAACGAAAAGCCCGAACAGTTTGGAGATGAAACGTTGATAAAGAAAATCTATACACAGCTTACCGCTACTCCTCAATACCAACAGTATATCAGTATTCAAGAAAATAAAATTCAGGAAGACCGGAAGATATTTGAATTCATCTTCAACGACCTGATGCTGGGTAATGAAATTTTCATCAACCATATGGAAGAGTCGTTCAGTAATTGGAACGACGACGGAGATATGCTGGCGCAAACAATAGCAGCTATTATCCGCAAGCCACAATCAGCCGCTTTCAGGCAAATTATTACTCCCGATAAGGAACAATTTGCTAGAGATCTGCTGAGAACCGTTATTGAAAAAGAAGAATACCTACTGTCACTCATCACCCCCAAGTTGAAAAACTGGGATCCGGAACGCATTGCTTTGCTGGACATGATTATTATGAAAATGGGGGTAGCAGAGTTTTTGTATTTCGATACCATTCCACCCAAAGTCACCATTAACGAATACATTGACCTAGCAAAAGAATACAGTACCGCACAAAGCGGATTTTTCGTCAACGGTATTCTAGATAATATTCATAAAGAGTTGGCACAGCAGGGAAAACTCAAAAAGACGGATTTCAGAAAAGCATAATTTTATTGCGATAATTGTAGCAGAATACTGAATATTCCTATACATTCGCAATAGAAATTGAAATTGAACAATCTCTGCAAAAATTTGATTGCAATGAAACGCATATTAGTTGTTCTTACACTTGCAGCCGGTATGGCAGCCTGCAACAGCGGGAATCAATCGGCTAATACCGATGAAGCTCCCTTAAACGACTCGCTAAAACAAGCAGCATTAAGAGACTCCTCCAACTACACTACAGTGGAATGGGTAGATTCTACTTTTCAGGATATCGGCAGTATCAAAAAGGGACAAACAGTTGAAATACCATTTGTTGTAAAAAATACCGGTGATAAACCTTTAATTATTTCTTCGGTAAACCCGGGTTGTGGCTGTACTGTAGCCGACAAACCCGAAAAACCCATCATGCCGGGCCAGGAAGATAAAATTGTAGCCCGTTATAACAGTACAGGGCAACCCACCGGCACCCATACCAAAAACGTAAAGGTAAGAGCCAATACAAAACCTACTACCGACCACTTATTGCTTTTTAAAGTGACCGTAACAGATTAATATTTTAAAGACTATAAATGATGACTAATTACATTTTACAAGCTCAAGGTGCTTCAGGTGCCGGTTCTTTTCAGTTGATTTTCTTATTAGGTATGATCTTAGTGTTCTGGCTGTTTTTTATCCGCCCTCAGGCGAAAAAAGCTAAAGAACAAAAGAAGTTCATTGAAAACCTGCAAAAAGGTGATAGAGTTGTTACCATTGCCGGTATTCACGGAAAAATTCAACAACTGAATGAAGACGGTACTATTAGCCTCGAAGTAAGCCCTGGCAACTATATCAAAGTGGAAAAATCAGCGATTAGCATGGAATGGAGCAACCAGGTGAATAAAGCAGCTACTGCCGCTAAATAAGTGCAGTAATACTGTTTGCGTTCAGGATGCATCAATTTTGAACACACAATATTTACGACATGTTAAAGATAGGCCTCACAGGAGGAATTGGCAGTGGTAAATCAACCATTGCCAAAATTTTTTCTACGCTGGGTATCCCTGTCTATGATGCCGATATCGCAGCTAAAGAACTGATGCGCTCAGATCCGCAAATCCGCGCACAGCTTATTGCCCGCTTCGGCGAGGAAGTGTATCAACAGGGAGCGCTCAATCGGGCCTATCTTGCCGCTATTGTGTTTAACGACGAGGCCGCACTGAAAGACCTCAATGATATCACCCACCCTGCCACTATTCAGGATGCCGAAAACTGGTTTCAGCGGCAACAGGCTCCTTATGCTATCAAGGAAGCCGCACTGATTTTTGAAAGCGGCAGCGAACAGTTTCTGGACTATGTTATTGGTGTGTGGGCTCCTGAACAAGTACGCATACAACGGGTGCTTGCCCGCGGCGGTTTGACCGAAGCACAAATTAAAAGCCGCATGGCCCGCCAGATGAACGAAGAAGCAAAAATGAAGCGCTCTCACTTCATCATCGACAACGGCGGCACCACCCCCGTTATTCCACAAGTGATAGCCCTACATGAAAAATTGCTACAGCTAGCAGAGAAATAATACGCTATCTTTTTTCTCCCAACATTTTCCCCTTGGCTCTTATACATCATCATTCGGCCATATAATCTACCGCTTGGAAACAACTATATAGATGACTAAGAATTATTTTTGTGCTCCATGCTAGCGCTACATTCCATATCGCTTTTACAGTTTAAAAACTACACCAACCGAACCTTCACTTTTAACAAAAAGGTAATCGGGATCTGCGGACAAAACGGTGTAGGCAAAACCAATATTCTCGACGCCATCCATTATCTATGCTTTACTAAAAGCTATTTCAGCAATTCGGATGTGGTGAACGTGCAGCACGGCTTTAAGGGATTTAGAATTGAAGGGCACTTCAACCTGAACGGCAAAGAAGAAACTGCAACCTGCATATTACGCGAGAATAATAAAAAAGAGTTTTTATTGGACAAAGAACCCTATGATAAATTTTCACGGCATATTGGCCGCTACCCTTGTGTAGTCATCGCGCCCGACGATGCTATACTGATTACCGGAGGAAGTGAAGAAAGAAGAAGCTTTCTTGACGCACTCCTCTCCCAACTCGATGCTGAATATCTGCAGCAACTCATCACCTATAATAAAATATTGCAGCAGCGCAATTCTTTTTTAAAAGCCGCTGCAGAAAGTGGACGTCTGAACGAAGACCTGCTGAAGATATTCAACGAACAACTTACCACGCCCGGCAATTATATCTTTGAAAAAAGAAGTCATTTTCTGGTGTCTTTTCTGCCACGAGTGAAAAGACTCTATTCTGATATTGCACAAAAGGAAGAAGACCTATCTATTCTTTACGACAGTAAACTCTTCGACATTTCGTTCGAAGCATTGCTAGAAAGTACACGCGATAAGGACCTTCAATTACAACGCACTACAGCAGGTATTCATCGCGATGATATTTTGTTTCAACTCAGCAATCAGCCTTTTAAGAACATCGCTTCGCAGGGGCAACGCAAAAGCCTTTTGTTTGCACTCAAAATCACAGAGCTGGATGTTATCACCGAAGAAAAAAAATTATCGCCCATACTCTTGCTGGATGATGTTTTTGAAAAACTGGATGAATCCCGAATTACCAGCCTACTGGAAAAAGTATGCATAATGAATCAAGGACAAGTATTTATCACCGATACCAATGAAGAACGACTCCGCTCCCATTTGGAAAAAATAAAAGCGGAATATGAAATAATAACTTTGTAACTTGCCCCTTTCCCAACACGAGTAAAATTTCGCATATGGCCGAATATTCTATCGGAGAAGCCCTGAAGGAATTTCTAAACAAAAGCCGTTTTCGCAGCGATATACAGACACTAGAGGTAGAAGCCCTATGGGAAAAAATCATGGGTAAAACCATCGCCCGATATACTGAAAAAATACAGATTGTGGGCGATAAACTTTTCATCCACACCAGTGTGGCGCCATTAAAAAACGAACTGATTTATCAGAAAGAAAAAATCATCGAGCGGATCAATGAAGCGCTTAAGGGAAATGTGATAAAAGAAGTTATTGTAAAATAATTACTGATTCTTTACGCGCGGATCGAAAAGACCGTACAATACATCGGCCATAATATTCATGATCACAAAGAAAGCTGCCGATATCAGAACAGAACCCATCACTACCGGATAATCCAGTTTTTCAAGTGCATCCACCGTTACTTTTCCGATCCCCTGCCACCCAAATATATACTCTACAAAAAAAGCACCCGCCAAGAGCTCAGCAAACCATCCAGTAATCGCAGTAATGACAGGGTTGAGCGCGTTTTTCAAAGCGTGCCGCCATACCACTACTTTCTTCGACAAACCCTTAGCATAAGCTGTACGGATATAGTCTTGATCCAATACATCGAGCATAGCGCTTCGGGTGAGCTGCGTAATAATAGCTAGAGGTCTAATACCCAGCGTTACGGCCGGCAATATGATGTTTTTAAAGCTTAATACTTTTTTCCCCGTTTCTGCATCAATATCGAACCAGTTGCCACTAATCTGCAAACCGGTATAGTGTGTGAGCACAAATCCGAAAATATAGGCAATGATAATTCCCATGAAAAATGAGGGCGCGGAAATACCGATAATGCTGGAGAAAATAGCCGTGGTATCCATCCAAGTGTTCTGCCTCACAGCAGCGAGCACACCTAGCGGGATACCGATTACAACCGCCAGTGCCATAGCTGCAACGGTAAGCATAATGGTTCCCGGTAAGGCCTGCATAAGAATACTACCTACTTCGCGCTTGCTTTGATAAGATCTGCGCAGATAAGGAATTTTAAAGGCCAGTTTCTTTTCTCCTCCTATAAAAATACCTTTCAGTTGTTTATTGGTAATTTCTTCTTTAGAATGAATAGCAATAGGCGACACATCGTTTAGATAGAGGACAAACTGCTTCCACTTAGGCTGATCGAGATACAACTCGCGACGTATATTTTCCTGTGTTTTAAGGTCGCCTGTTTGTCCCATTACCAACCGTGCAGGATCACCAAAACCCTGAAACAGAAAGAATACCAGTATTACCACACCGATCAGTACCAGTATGCTGTAAACAAGTTTTCGGACGATATATTGTGCCATCGTGCTTAAAAGCTTTATAAGGTAATACGGTTAAAACGTTTATAGCTTTCCTTGTCTACAATTGTACCTTTCTGCAATACAAGCACAGTAGGATTGGTGCGAGCGGCAATCCTAATGGAAGTATTATCGCCACTCAATACGTCAACACCGGCAAATGATGTACCTGCAATATGTTTTTTTACGGCATTGGCGTCACTGCTAACAATGTATACAGGAATATTTTTCTCCCTAGCCTTTTTATACAAGTCTGCAAAACCCTTGGACCACTTATGTACTGGTGTTTTTGCATTTTCAACAAACAACAATACCACCTTATCTAATTCCAGAATTTGCTGTGTAAGATCTGCACCCTGTTGATTGCTTAAATTAAAAGCCTTAATCGGTGGCTCATTGTTTTTACCCGGTCGGATTACTTTGTCGTAACGATCGATAAAAGTGTAGGTACTGTCGTCAAAATCATCCGGGAATTCATCAGCCGTGAAGGAAACCTTCTGTCCGTCCTTTTCATACTCAAATACGATTACCGTACTATCGGGGATGGCATTGGCCGGCACTTTCATCTGCTCCGCAATATTATTACCTTTCTTGAACGGTAGACAATCCACTACGGGCAGATGCTTCAAAGTATACCGCTGTGCGGCAAAACTGAAAAATGCCACCAGTAGCAACAAAAAAGAAGTTGTGGACTTATTGAAGACAGGCTGGATATATTTTCTATTGAAGAAAATAATCAAAATAAATAGCAGCAATATCACATCCTTCCAGAAGGATTGTTGAGAAGTAATAGGCAGACAATCGCCAAAACATCCGCAGCTTTTAAATTTACCGGATAAATAAGCATATCCTGTCAAAAAAGTAAAGAAGATAATCAGCAACAGCAGTAACCAACTCACGGTCTTAATTCTCCAACCCAATAACAAAGCCGCTCCGGCAATAATTTCAAAAGCGATCATGAATATGGATAAGGGCAAAGCGATGCCATCCAATGCGCTCATTCCCCATGCTAGAAAAAACTCCTGCATCTTATAACTCAATCCAATAGGATCATTGGCTTTCACCAGTCCTGAAAAAATAAACAACAGGCCTACCAGTATTCGGGAGAAGGTTACAAGAGCTTTCATAATTTATGCTTTATGGGCTTCGTTATGTAATATGAGGGCAAAAACCGCGTAATTAATGATATCGTAATAATTGGCATCGATACCTTCACTAATCAGCGTCTGACCGTCATTATTCAATATCTGCCGGATGCGCAATAGTTTCATCAGAATAAGATCGGTAAGTCCCTCCTGACTCATGTTGCGCCAAGCTTCGCCATAATCATGATTTTTGTTAGTCATGAGGGTTTTGGCTTCATGGATATATTTATCATATAGCTGTGCCACCTCGGCTTCCGGCAAGTCCTCTGGGGCATCTCCAGGAAGCGCTAATTGTATCAGGCCGATAACGGCATAATTGATAATGCCCTTAAATTCTCCGGGAATATCATCGGCAATTTTTTGCTGCTTTTTATCCTGTATGGTGCGTATACGCTGTGCCTTGATATAAATTTGGTCCACAATGGAAATCGTACGCAATACCCGCCAAGCTGTACCATAATCCTTATTCTTTTTAAAAAAGATGGATTTGCACGACTCCACTACGGCATCATATTGTTCATTGGTTTTACTCATACATTCCTTTTATTATCCAACCGATCCCAACGCTCCTTCCTCTTCTTTACAAATCAACCTGTAACTTAGCGCTCAGGATTGGAACAAAAATAACAAACAAATACCTGAATGTTCACACTTAATTGTAAAGGCAGGCTATTAAACATGGATACCCCCATCGTAATGGGTATTATCAATATTAATAACGAATCATTTTATAGTGGTAGCAGACATACCGAAACTACAGCCATACTTCGTACTGCTGCTCAAATGCTGAAGGAAGGTGCAACCATTTTGGATATTGGCGGACAAAGTACCCGACCGGGAAGCACCACATATAGTGTGGATGAAGAACTGCAAAGAGTATTGCCTGCCATAGAAGTGCTACACAAAGAATTCCCGCAAGCTATTCTCTCTATCGATACGTTTTATGCCAAAGTAGCCCGCGAAGCGGCGGCTGCGGGCGCTTCCATCATTAATGATATCAGTGCAGGCAGTATGGATTCAGAGTTGATAGATACAGTTGCCGCATTGCAATTACCTTATGTACTCATGCATATGCAAGGCACTCCTCAAAATATGCAGCAGAATCCGCAGTACGAAAATGTAGTACGTGAAATATTGGATTTTTTTATCGAAAAACTTGCCCTATTACGATCAAAAGGCATAAAAGATATTATCATCGATCCCGGTTTCGGATTCGGGAAAACTACCCTACACAATTTCTGTTTATTAAAATATCTGTCAACCTTCGAGATGCTACAATGCCCGTTGTTGCTGGGGGTAAGTAGAAAAGGAATGATCTACCGCACACTCGGTATTACGCCCGAAGAAGCGCTGAATGGTACTACCGTTATCAATACCATTGGCCTGCTCAACGGTGCGCAGATTCTAAGAGTACACGATGTAAAAGCCGCTGTGGAAGCTATAAAACTTTATACGACTTATAAAGAAGCATCGGTATAAAAAAAGAAAGAAGGTGTAGTCACCTTCTTTCTATATAACATATCACTCTTGGCATTAAGCATTGTAGAGCTTTTCGTAATATTCATGCGCCATACGGCTACTGTCGAATCTGAAACGCACGTCCTGCATGCCGTTTTTCATAATCTGACGCCAAGTACTGTAATTCTCATAATACAGGGGCAAAATTTCCCCGGTAAGAATTTCGTACAGTTTGTTTAGATCGTACTGATCCTGATCATATACCGACATATTTCTGTAATCAGCTTTGGGAATGACAAAGCCATTATGTCCGTGATTGATAAACTCAGGAATCCAGCCGTCATCGGTAGAGAAGTTCACAGCACCGTTCATGGCAGCAGTCATACCGCTGGTACCTGAAGCTTCGCGCGGCACACGCGGATTGTTGAGCCATACATCTGCAGCCTGTTTCAGGCGTTTAGAAAGCGCTAATTCATAACCTATCAGTACGGCCACATTTTTAAAATTCTTACTCAGATGCACCAGTTCATTAAACTCGCCAATGGCTGGATGATCCATCGGATAAGGCTTTCCGGCCCAAATCATCTGCACGGGATACTTGGTATTATTCATCAACTCTGCAAAACGTTCCCTATCGGAAGCAATCAGGCCGGCTCTCTTATAACCTGCAAATCTTCTGGCCCATACGATGGTGAACACATCAGGATCGAAGAGTTTCCCCGTCTGATCAGCCACAATTTCAAACGCACGCTTCTTCATCCATTTCTTACGATCATCTAGTCCATAATCATCCCCTACTTCCCTGAATTTATACATATGTTTATCGGCCCAATAGGTCCAGTTCTGTGCATTGGTAATGGAAATAATCGGACAGATATTACCATATTTACCCCACATTTCTCGCGACACTTCGCCATGCAATTGAGACACACCGTTTGCCAAACGAGCCATGCGTAAGGCGGCAAGTGAATGATTAAACATATCGCTGTACTCGCCGATCAATGACTTCACTTCTTCCACACCCAATCCGCAGAAATAGGTCATCTTATGACACAGATAAATATCGTGCTTTTCATTACCGGCTTCTTCAGGTGTATGTGTAGTAAACACCAGTCTCTTTCTTACTTCCTCTATATTTTGCTGATACTTTTGATACAAGTAAAAAGCTGCAGGCAAACCGTGGGCTTCATTGAGGTGATATACCTCCGGATTAAAGTTGAGAATATCCATGAGCTTGGCACCCCCTACGCCCAGCAGAATGCATTGCGCCAGCTTAGTCGCAGCATTAGCATCGTAAAGTTTGTGTGTAATGGTTTGTGATACGTAATCGTTCTCCGGCAGTTCGGTGCTCAATAAAAATAAAGGAGCAGTTTTGAAGGTCTCAGGATTCAGATACCAAACTTTCACCCATACCGGATGATCGTGAATAGTCACCTGAAACTTGATACCGGTATCTTCCAAAAAGCTGTAAGTTTTTTCTTTCCAGGTTACATTCAGGGTTTGATCCTGATTACGCTCTTGGTCGTAATAGCCGTACTTCCACAGAATACCGATTCCAATCATATTCTGACGCAGCTCGTATGCACTGCGCAGATGCGAACCAGACAGAAATCCCAATCCACCACTGTATATCTTTAACGGCTGATGGATAGCATACTCCATGGAAAAATAAGCCACCTTTGTACTATAATTAGCATCAATTTCGTAAGGAACCCTGAAGTTTTCAAAACTCATACATCATTCTTTTAAAATTGTGGCAAAGTAATCAAATTAATTGAACCAACCGCCAATACCACATCATCAATGAATGTGTAAACTACACACAATAATACGGCAAAACTTTTGAAAAATACAAATAAAAAACAGACAGGATATTTCTATCGCTGTCTGTTGATATTGATTACGATTATGAAAAATACTACATATAAAAATGTTACAACGTATAATGGGTAAGATAAATTGTTCCTGACGGATGTGTTGCAGCAATGAACATGCGCTGCATATTGCCTCTCACAACACCGTTGCCTTATGGACGTAAATGAAATACTTTAATACACAAAGGTATCAAAGCAATGGAGAGCAACATGTAGAGCACCACTCTCCAATAGTTCAACTTTTCCCAGCGAGCAATACGCGCGGCAATATCGGTCATCATCTGCGAAGGATTTTCAGCAATTTGTTGAAAAGCGATGATATTGGGTGCAAAATAGGCAATAGTCCATACGCGCAGGCCCACATGCAATGCAAATATTATCAACAAGGCATTGCGCACCGGCTCAATTCTCCAGCAGAAAATAATGGCCAGAATAAACAAGATTTCATGAAAGGAATGAAAGATAATCCAGAAAGGCTTAAGCCCGGTACCCTTACCATCCAGCAGTATTTTTAAGCTCTCCGGCGGGGCAGCTCCCCATTTGGGAACCAGTATCAATGTTTCGAAAATTTGTGCACCGTTCATCAGAAAATATACTACTGTAGAAATAAAAAGCCATAGTTCGGCGCGGTGTACATAGGCTGTAGTAAGATTTTCCATATTGCTCATTTTTTTATGGATTATTTAGAGAATCGGTTACTTCCTTCATAAGTGTTGTAGCTTCCGTGAAATACCGCAATATCACCTTTACCTCCTCTTCGGAATAACCACTCAACAGCTTTGCGGTGCGCTGCGTGAGTGCACCAAATATGGGCCCCAGAAGCCTCATAGCATTCTCCTCGTTGGGTACAATCATCACTTTGCGACGATCTTCTTTAGAAAATTTCCGCTTCACCAGTTTTTTCTTCTCCAAACGATCAATCAAGCCGGTAACGGCTCCTGTGGTGAGGCCGGTAAGGCGGGCAATAGCTCCTGCCGTCAACTCGCGGTGTTGCAATATCAGGCCCAAGTACTTATGATCTGTGCCGGGCAAGCCCACTTTACGGGCAATGGCCTCATGCATTAGAATAGAGGCATCCGAATAATGACGACTGGCATTACTGAATGCTTCTATAATCTCCTTGCAGTGTTTTTTGCTCATCTAATAAATATCTTAGCTACAAAGATAATTAGTGACTAAATAAAAAACAAATTACCGCAACATTTTTTCTCAACCCTTCCTCAGTGCTACATCTTGATGATATAAACAGAAGCCATTACTAATTATTCTTAACTTTGCATATCCCTTCTAATATTTGAATTATGTAAATATGGAAAAAATCGAATCCCTACGCGATTACTATGAACTCACCAAAAAGCCGGTGCCCCGCGACCTGCTGGAACAAAAAGAAACACCCCGACATTTTAACGTTCTGAAAAGAAATAATTGCTCGGGAGGCCTTCCTTTTGCTAGACGTGACTATTGGAAAATCACCTTATTGAATAATACCGCAGAATTAAAAACTCGAGAAGAAAATATCGTCATCGATAAGCCGTGCATTTTCATCTCACAACCTAATATGGCTTATAGCTGGAAATCTACTCCCGGAGAACCTACAGGCTTTATCTGTTTATTTAATGATGAATACCTAACCTATGATTTAAAACAACTCTTTACACACCTCACCCATATTTTAAACGTAGCGCGCCGATCTTTTCTCTTTCTGAATGAAGACACTTATCAGCTGCTGTTTTTCTGCTTTCAACAGATGTACAATGCCTATCACAGCGACTTTGAATACCGTGAAGCCGTAGTGAAAAAATGGCTGCAACTCATTGTTTATCAGGTAATCTGGATACAATCGCAAACCGATTCTTTATACCCCGAAAAGAGTTCCAAAAACCGAGTGGTGAATGCCTTCATCAATGCACTGGAAGCGCAATTCCCCATCGACTCCCCTCTCAATCCCATTCAACTGCGAACCCCTTCCGATTTTGCCAAGCTTTTGCATGTGCATGTCAACCACCTCAATCATTGCCTAAAAGAACAAACCGGCAAATCTACCACCCAACTCATTAACGAGCGCATTGCTGCTGAAGCCATAAGTTTATTAAAATATTCAGATTGGAATATTTCGGAAATAGCGGAAGCGTTAGGCTTTGAGTATGTGCAACATTTCACTCATTTCTTTAAGAAAAACACCGGCTTCACGCCCCGATCTTTCAGAGCACATCATGAGCAGGATATTTGATTTTTGTAAAATCTTGTTTGAATCATTTAACGGTTTTCGCGCTGCCTCGGCATAATTTTGCCTGCTCAAAGAAAGGAGATTTCTATAATGAAGCAACTGAAAAAAGAACACGAAGGCATCAGTACCATCTTAGCATTTGCTCTTATTCCCCTATCTGGTTTCGCTATGGATGTTTACATTCCCTCGTTTCCACATATGGCAACCGACTTACAGATAAGCGAATCGGATATCAAACTTACATTAAGCCTTTATCTCGTAAGTTATGGTATATCCCAATTATTTGTAGGTAGTATTTCGGATAGCTTCGGACGCTATAAGATTAATATCATTTCGCTGATGGTTTTATTGCTCTCCTCATTGGCCATTGCATTCAGCAGCGATTTGAATACTATCCTGGTGCTACGCTTTATACAAGGCATTGCAATTTCTTTTATTGTAGTGTGTAAGCGCGCCTTTTTTGTGGATGTATTCACCGGAGAAAAAAGAAAACACTATACGAGCCTTGTGACTGTGGTATGGTCTACCGCACCTATTGTGGCGCCGTTTGTAGGAGGCTATCTACAGGAAAGTTTCGGATGGCGCGCCAATTTCCTTTTTCTGGCTTTATATGCATTTATTATGTTGGTGCTGGAATGGATATATAGCGGAGAAACCATCACGCATAGACATCCGTTTAAACTGAAGTCGGTTCTTTCGATGTATCGGCAATTGCTAAGCGCTCCCGACTTTAGCCTAGGCATTATTGTACTGGGATTATGCTACAGTATGGTGATGGTATTTGGGATGAGCATTGCGTTTATTGTAGAGCACGAATATCATCTCACGGCTGTTCATACCGGCTATTGCGCCTTGGTATCGGGACTCGCCATGTTTTTTGGAGGACTACTGAGCAAGAAACACGTCAATAAACCCGCTTTTCAGAAATTACAACTATCGGCAGTTTCACAATTCATAGTCGTGGCTATCATGCTGACTACCGCAACCGTTTTTCATCAGCTGTACATCATCATGATATTTGTTTTCCTCATTCACTTTTGGTTGGGCTATAGCTATAACACCTATTTTACCTATTCGCTCACTAGTCGACCCCAATATGCTGCTACCGCAAGCGGTCTAGCCAGTGGCGGTTCTTATGTTATCTTTTCCATTGTCAGCTATATTGTGGTGCATGTTATCACCATTAAAGATCAGCTGACATTAGGATTATCCTATTTCAGTTTAATATTATGCCTGCAGTTGCTGTTGCTCTTTGTACGCAAGGCGCTACAGCTACGCGCCTACAGTGCATAAATAGCGGCAGCATCGCGTAATGACTTTACTTTTTAGAATGTCTAAAATTTTCCAGAATCACCTCGCGATGTTGCTTCCCCCATTGCTGCAATGCACGAGCGATGGGAAGCAGGGTTTTACCATAATCGGTGAGGGCATATGTAACGGTGACAGGCAGGGTATCCTGCACTGTTCTATTTAGAATACGGTTTTCTTCTAGGAGTTTGAGCTCTCGAGTCAACACTTTTGCAGAAATGCCATCCAGCGCTCTCTGAATTTGCTTAAAATGCATCGGCTCTTGCTGTCTGCCTAGCAAGAGCACCACTAACAAACTCCATTTCCCTCCAATAAGTTCTAGGCTGTCTCTTATCGCAAGGCGATTGAGCTTACAGGCTTGGGTGTCGTATGGTGCTTTTGCAGTCATAGGCTATGAAACATAGTTACCTCGAGGAAACGCTATAGCTATACGGTTGACGGCTTTAATATTTTTGCAACAAGTTTAATATAAATTTCTTTATGAAAGTAATCTTACTAGCCAATATATCCGCAAACGGTAAAATTCTATTGTCAGAGAACCTCAATCATCAAGTACCGATGGAAATCATCGAAGCTTCGGCGGCTATTATTCGCAGCTATGGCAATTTAATCATGGGTAGAAAATCTTTTGAAGTATTTGAGCAAGCCATGGGCGGGGCCGATCGGTTAAAAGCCGCCTATTCGGGAGTAGACCTGGTATGGTTGTCACAATCCCTCGCCCCAACCGAAGACAAAATAGTAGCATCATCACCCGAAGCAGCCCTTGCTTATTTGGCACAGCGCGGTCATGAAACAATGCTCGTCGGTGGAGGCACCCAAGTATATAATGCTTTTCTGAAGGCAGACCTGGTTACGGATTTTATTTTTCACATGGTACCCATCATCAGTCCAGGCGACGATTTTCTCCCCCAGCATATTCCTTTACGCTTATCAGAATATCGCAAACTCAGTGCAGATACCTTGCAGGTGGTGTATCAGAAAAATCATCACTCATCCCGCAGATAGTAACGCTAAATATATTGTATCACAGCATCGCATGGCGTCAAACTGCTGAGCGAGAGTGTATCATCAGGCAATAATGCCTGCGTGGCGCGCGGTTGATGGAGATAAATCTCCAAGATCCACTCGGGCGATTTGTATCTCCTTTTAGTAATGATGCTTAGGGCTTTGATTTCCTCCCTACTGCGATAGCCCAATTGAGGTGTCCATATACCGGTTTGACTCAGTTTCAGCTGGGGCTTGCGGTTGACAAAATCCTTAATGCCACTCACCATCACCCACAACCCGAAGCACAAGAGGAACAAAGGCAGCAAAATATAACCTTCCCGAAAAACGAATATCGAAAAGCCGATCAGCCCTATCCCTGCAATGCTCATCCACAAAGCCTCCGAATAAGCGTTATAAGCAATGATATCGTAGGCTTGGGGTTCTTGCGAAGTAGCTTTGGGTAGTTGCGCTGAGTTTTTGTAATAAGCTTTGGGAACACGCACGTAACGGCCATCAGCCCTACGATGCCAACTGCTTCTCATCAATAGATATACTCCTACCCCACATGCAATTTGCAAAAGATACATCAATACTGCATCGATGGGCATCAGCGCCCCCCTTACTCCAACGACGCATACCATAAAACAAAATGCCCGCTACCAATACAGACAATCCTACTGATAGCGCATAGTATGATAAAGGGCTGCATGACGGGTGTTTTTTGTACGATGGATGGGACATATACCATTATGAAATCGCATTATAAAGATATGCTATTGGTCCCAAACTAGAGAAGCGACTGAGATACTAGCTCGCCTATTTCCCTTCCTGCACTGCGCTTGTGGAATTCAAAAAACCTAGAGCAAAAGGAGGATGATCGAAGTAGCAGACCAGTTTTAGACATTTCTCAAATACTTGCACATTAAAAGTTTTTGCCTATACCCTACGTATTGTTTTCATTGTGATGATGCGTTAAATTTACTCTTATAACGTTCTAAATATACTGATGATGCAACACCCCCTACTCCATCCGATCGAAGAAGCCCATAGGCTAACCAGTACGCTGAGATATTGGTTACAAGATCCCAAGCGCATCCTTAAACCATACGTCAAACCTAAAATGCGGGTATTAGATCTTGGATGTGGTCCGGGCTTTTTTACAATCGCATTAGCGGAAATGGTGGGTGAACAAGGGTTGGTGGTGGCTGCAGATGTTCAAAAAGGGATGCTAGACATACTGAACGCCAAACTGGAACGTAAACCGCATTTACGTAACATTCTTGTTCATCAAAGTAGTCATGAAACGCTTCATCTCCACTTAAAGTTTGACTTTATCTTGGCTTTTTATAGCCTGCACGAGATGATTTATTTGGAAAAGATAGCGAGCGAGTTGAAGCAGCGATGCCACGATGCTACATTATTACTGGTAGCCGAACAAAAATTCCATGTACCGCGTCGTCAATACCATCACATCCTCAACGTACTATTGCATGAAGGTTTTAAAATAATGGCTACCCCTTCCATTTTTTTGAGTCGGGCGGCCTTATTAACGCTCCAGCCAAGCGCTTAATCTAGGAAGTCATTTCGCGATAGACATCATCAAATTTTCTCTCCTTGTGTTTATGCACCACAGCCGAAAACTTTATGTCGATATGCTTCAGTAACTGAATGCACAATTTTTTGTCGTCTTCCGACATATCGTATGTTAACAGATTCGCTACACGCACTATCTTTTGAATGACCTTCAAAAATACTTTCTTTCCCTCCTTAGTCAACGATAAGCGCTTCGAGCGTTTGTCTTCCTTGTCTTCCGATTCGTTAACAAATCCTTTGGTCTTCAGACGAGCAATCATATCAGTACCGCTCGAAAAATCAAGCAAATTGGAATAGATCACCTCCGATTTTTTGGGGTGTCCCATTTGATAGAGAGTTGCCAAAATCCCCACTTCTTCTATCCTTGACACAGCTTCCTCTTCCAATACCATAGATACATAGGTAGCGTGAATACGGGCAATGCGTGCAAGCAACTTAACCAGTAAACCTGAAGCACTATCGGGAATAACGCCCCCTACCAAGGATTCTTGCTTGGTACTCTCTCTTTGCTCAATGATGTAATACCGACAAAAATCTTCAATAGAAGCGTTGGGATGCGCTTTCTTGAATTCCGCCCAACGACATACCAATTCGACTGTTTCTTCCATTTTCTATGTTTTCGTAACAAAAATATATAAAATTCCTTCGGATTCGATATTTTTATTCGGGAACAAAGTATATTTGTCAACATTTATTACGCAACCGAAATAAAATAACCCATGAAAAAGCTAATCATCTTTGGAGCTAATGGAGGAACGGGATGCTTCCTTGTCAATCTGGCTTTACGTCATAACTATCAGGTAGTTGCTATGGTAAGAAGGCCGGGAACCATCACCCTTACGCATCCTCATCTTAAGGTGGTGAAAAGCGACATCCTTCAACCCGATACCTATTTTGACGAACTAGCGGGAGCCTACGCCGTGATTTCGGCAATAGGAATTAAGGCAGTGCAACAACCGGTTTATGTTTTTTCAGAGGGCATAAAGATGCTGACAACTGCAATGCATCGCCAACAGGTGCGCCGCCTTATCTGTATTTCAGCCTCAGGGGTGGAAGTGAGTCCCAAGCACAATCTCTTCATCAGATTTTTTATCAAGAATATGCTGCAACGATTCCTTCGTCATCTATACGACGATACCCTACGAATGGAAGATGTTTTGAAAAAAAGCAATCTGGATTGGACTTCCGTACGACCGCCCCGTCTCACCAAAGGCTCCTACACAGGCCAATACCGGTATGCGGTCAATGATTTTTTGGATGCTTGCTTGAGCATCTCCCGCGCAGACCTGGCCGACTTTATTATTAACCATATAGACGATGCGCAAACCTATCAAGCGATTGTAGAAGTAGCCCACTAATTTTTCTATCACCCAACATTTCTCAACTTCAATCAGTATGCATACAGTGTATCCCATCTTACTCAGTCTGCACATGGTCGGATTTGTACTGTTTATTGGTACGACTTTTACCGATTATCTTTTATTCAGAAAGCTGAAACAAGCTTTCTTTACCGACTCTGATAAAGCGTTCTTTTTATACAACATAAAAAACAAAATCAGCCGAAACATACATCTGGCAGGCATACTGGCTGTCGTCTCTGGTGTTGCCATGATGGCGGCAACCAAAGGCATTTATTCCGAACAATTATGGTTTCAAATAAAATTTCCCTTAGCCATCCTCAGCATCGTACTCTTCATCATCTTCACCACAAGACAACGAAAATGGTTCAACCATACCTTTAAGACTGATGTGCTTCAACCATCAGAACGGGTATTAATGAAGTTTTTCGCGCAACAGCATCGATTCTACATTATGGCAATGCTCATTTTGGCTGTCATACTTATCGTTTCTGCATTTCGGTTTTAATTCAAGATGCCTATGCGATATTACTTAGCCTTCATAATGGCAATATGGCTGGCCTGCAATATTGCTTCTGACGAGACGCCCCCCGTTGCAGCGTCTGCAACGAGCGGCTCCGAACTATACATCCGTTACTGCAGTGCCTGCCACGGAACTGATGGCCCTGCCCGAATCAATGGTGCAACTAACCTTCGACAGTCAAGCTTAGACAGTGTAAGATTATTGAAGATCGTTCGGGAAGGACGTAACAAAATGCCCTCATTTAAAACCCAACTCTCCATCGAAGAGACAAGCGAAATAGTAAGCTATATACTGATGCTAAGCAAGAAAGAGTAAGCACCTATTGGTGTACGATCCTGACTCCATAGCACCTGGCAAACGGTGAATGTAATTGGCAAACCTGATTGAGCAATGCATGGATGATCGCAAAATAAAACACAACATTAGGAACAGGTGATCCCAGGGAGGTTACAATAATTAGGCCCCCATGGCTTACGCCATAAACTTTCAGGGAGATATGCCCTAACGATGAAATAAGCGGATTTTTGGGAAGAGTATATAGTTTATATTGACGGGTAGGCCGTGAAAAAGATGATTTCGCCGATAGTGACACCAATTTAATTTTTCCTCACCTTTTGCGGCTACTAGTTTCAGAAATCAAAAAAATATTTTTACACTATTTCAACTTTAATTGGTATTTTAAGTCGTCTCGAGATTTCTTCCAAATGCTCTTTTTTTAGTGAGGTAGAGGAATGCGTGAGAACCAACCATCCTCCGGAAATGGTATGTTGGTTATAAAAATCATCTTTCTCTTTGGAAACAATATTGATACCACATTGGCGGATGTTTAGGGAGGTTACGCGCTCTGGTCCTATTTTTTCAATAGCCTGACAAAAGGTTTGATAAGCAAATTGATTTTCGATACGCGTACCATCGGGAAAGGTAACCACAAGATTGGTTTTCTTTGACTTGGAATGAGGAGCAATGGTAAATTTTCTTTCGATATTGACCGCATTTGTGGAAATTGGCGTAGCATCCATAGGTTCCGGTATTTTGAAACTCTTTTTCCGTGTCATTCTTACTTGCAATGGTTCATCCGGAACATACTCAACCACTAAAATCAGCTCTCTTTGGATTTGACTAATGATAGGTTCGATAGCCTCCGACAATGCCGGAATGACTTCGTTTTGAATAATCTCTTCCTCCACCATATTGGTGTTTTCGATTAGTTCCTGAGGAAGCGCTACGCCTAATTCTTTGAGACTTTCTATGGCGTTATATAGTTTCTCCAATTGAGTCATCTGCTAAAGATTTATATATTGCTTCTTAAGTTTACAATTATCTCAAAGGCAATACAAGGCAAGTGTGTAACGGAACTTGCCTTCCAACTTGCCTAAGTTACAAATTGTTTAAGAGTTTTTTTTCATATAGAAGCCCCGAAACATTAATGACATACTTTTTACATCCTTCAAGGACTGGCTTATTTTGAAAATTTATTTAGCAACAATTTTGTCTTTTACAAAGTTCGACACTGTAAGACGATGCACACCTAAAATTCTTGCGATGGCAGAATAGGATACTTTTTTATCTAACAATTCTTTGATTTTAAGTTCTTGTCCGGTTAGTTTGGTTTTAGAGGATTTTCGACCTTTAGGACGACCTAATACAACACCTTCGGCACGTTTTCGAGCAAGTGCTTCAAATACACCTCTCGCCTGAGGCAGATTGATGCGAGCAGAATGCTCAATTAACCACGTCACCCGCCTTTGAGTCACTCGAACGTAGCAAACAGACAAAGTAAACCTTTGTTAGTGGCTGCCTTCGTTCGTTTTGTATCGAAAATAAACTCTGATATTGTTTTCTGTATTTACTTTTTGACCGCTAACTTCCCCTGCTTCCCAATATTTAATTTCTTTTAATTGTTCAACGCCAATTTTGAAAAGCTCATCTTTAAATTTATGATTTGATTCGTCTGCCTCCATAAAATAGTTCAGGAAAAATCCAGATGCTTTACCTGATTTGTCAATATAGAATCCTATGTCCATAAAAGGTAAACCTTCTTTGTTAGGTTTTATGTGTTCATTTAATTTTTCAGAAAGTTCTGCCACAAAGGTTGTTTCGTAATTATCTTTTCCTAGTATTTGTGGTCGTTTGTCGCATTTATAGTAAATAATAGTATCGTTTGAAGCAAGTAAAATACTGTCTGCCTCTTTTAATATTTTACTTTTAAAATTCTTTCCAAATTTTTTATTTATATAATTGTCCATAATTGCACCATAACATCCTGGAGTTTGCCCCTCAATTATTATGTCGCTAAATAATTCATATTCGAAATGGATGTTATATTTTTTACACAAATCAATTACATACTTTTCTTGTCTTAAAACGCAATCGAACATATGGCAAGGATACGTAAAAACAATTTTGCCATTTTCGATATCTTTATTAGCACGTTCTACATCATTTAAGCATTCAATATCAGAATCACTTGGATTTAGAACATACCTTTTGATATCAAATCTCTCTTCATTTTTACAAGAAGAAAGTGATAAAATTAAAAATATGATGGAAATAGCTCTCAAATCTTTCTGTTAAGGTTGCCACTAACGCCACACAACTGTGAACCTTTTGGTAAATTTAAGAAAAAAACAATACCTGTTGATCAGTAAAAATAAACCTCCTTTAAATCGACTTAAAAGAGGTTGAGTTTTTATGTTTTTAAAGATTATTTGGAAAAATAGAGAGTTGTGCAACGGTTACCCGTGTTGTGCGTTCGGTGTTCTTCTTTCGTCCTAATTTTCTGTCGGTTGCGGGTTGGATCGGACACACTCTTTGCTAAGTTTAGCTTTGCTGATTTTTGCTACGCTCGGCATAGCTCAAACAAGTTTGGCTCTGCACTCACTTTGCGCAAAAATTTGGCTTGTGGGGTCGGCTGGTGCGACTTGGCAAATGCGAAGCATTCACGAACTCCATTAAAAACAATCAAGTTGAGAGTAATTGTGTGGCTGTTGAGCGTTGGTATTTCTATTCCTTTAATGTGTTTTCTAATGTCGTCTTAAATTCGTTTTCATTGTTGTAATTGTAGAATGGTACGGCTGTTATCAAATAAGTGTCCGTGTGGATTTTGATAGTCTTTTGTTCAGCTCTGATTTCTTTCAAAAAGTCTTCTTTCCATTTGTCGTGTCCTTTTAAATGCTCTCCTTTAGGTTCTATGAAAACCTGAAAAGTCATTTGTTCTCCGTCACGTTGTTTGCAGAATAGTAAAAAGTCTGGTTCAAATGCTCTTCCGAGTTTGTCGAAGATTTTAATTTCTCTTTCGTTTCGGATTAGGTAAATGTTTTCAAACTTCTGATTCAGTCCTTCAAATCGTCTTGAAAACAGCTCCACAAATTTCTTTTCTTCGCTTGTTCCGTAGTTGGCATTGTAAACATACCAAGGTTCGTTGGCTACCAATTCCACTTGTCCATCTGCTCGTTCGCTGTATTTGTTCACTTTGATTTCTTTGTCTTTGAAAACTTTATGTATGGGTTCTTTGATGTAGTCGGAACCTTCATATTCTGTCGAGTTTTTCTTTATGTCTTCTTCAATGGTTTGCAACAAACCGTTAAGTGCTTGTAAAAAATCGAAATGGCTGATTTCTTTTATTCGGTTAGCCGTTCCGACAAATGTAATTTCTAAATCTCCTAAAAAATCTTTGCTTTTAATGAAATTAGAAAGCGAACCTAAACTTGGGAAGTAATGTAATAAATTGTCGAAATAGAAAAATGGATTTTGACTTAATGCAAAACGAATAATGTTTTTCGGTATTTCGGACAGCTTTATATCTTTAGATTTATTTACTTCATAATCCGCAGTTGTAGGTTCCAATTCAAAAAAAGCGCTCGACATTCTTCCAACTCCCGAAGATAACGTGTGCCGATAGTTTGTTTTCTTTACGCCTAAATCGGCAAAGGATTTTATGTTGTCAAAACTTTTTGGCACTTTCTTATTGAAGAACACATGTCCGTCTCTGTAAAAATCTGTTTTCTTAAACTCCGGTTTTAAGAACAAATTGAGTTGAACCAAATTCTCATCATCTTCATAAATACCCGAATCCACAAGGGCTTTTTTCAATTCTGAAATATATCGGCTGTCTTCTTTGGTGTGATAATAAAGTTCTTCCAATATCTTCAAATCGTTGGAAATATCATCGTCAAATTTTCGGGTATATTTATCTTGTCCTTCCTCCAAAGCAAAAGGATAATAACGAGCGCCACGACCTATTAACTGCGCTTCGGAAAGGGTGGTTTTTCCTATTTTTCCGCCTTTACCATCACGTCCTTCATATAAACGTACAATATCAAATAAATTTAACACATCCCAACCTTCATTTAATTTTTGAACGGCAAAAACGGCACGGATTGGATTGTTTTCGTCTTCCAAGGTGTTGAGCAAGATTTGATTTTGCTCTGCTTCCGCATCATTATTGGCACTCAGGCAATTTTCGGGTTTAAAATTAGCTTGTATGCGTTTGACAATTTCGGTAGCTGAAATTCCTTTTGCTTCAAAAAATTGAAAAGCCTTTTGAACAATTGGAACAGTAGAAGTCTTTTGAATTTTCTCAACCATTGCCACCGAAAAATCGTCAATTAGTTTGTGAAAGTTCTCTTTATTTTGTTCCGATTCTCTAATAGTTCTTTTGGCTTTAAACAGAATTACAGGCTTCAAATTGATATTGTTTGAAGTTGCTAATTCCTGACGATACAAATTCAAAATCAAAGCTTGAATGATTCTATCTTGCTCGTCATAATTGGAGCGTACCAAGTTGATTTCCTTTGAGTACTTGTCAATACGGAATTGGGCAAGGTCGTATTTGAAAATGACTTTGTCCTGATAGTGTTTTACCAATTCAGCCGTATCTGTATCAATGGTTGCCGTAAATTCCAATAAGATATTTTCAAAATTGGATTCGTGAATTTTCTTAACGGTATCTTCCCAAGTGCCAAACAGATTGCCCGATTTTGTTCCCGATACCAAATGGTGTGCTTCATCGGCAATTAAAACCAATTTTTTGTCCTTAAAATCCTCGTAAGTAACGCTGTTTTCTTTGGTGTTATTTAAATCAATGTGTAATTGTTGGATGGTTGTAAACTTGATGTTGATATTCTGATGGTCGGCTTCATCAAAGTTGTCGATCTCTTTCAGGAACACTTCTTTTCCGTCTATTACAATTTTATTGTTGAACAAGTATTTTGAAGCCTGCGGATTGAGAAAATTATCTTTGGTTTTCTGAATAATATTATTGCTATTGACGAAAAACAAAAAGTTGCGATAACCTTTTTGGTAAAGGTGCAAGATTAATCCGGCCATAATTAAGGTCTTACCACTCCCAGTTGCCATATTGTAGAGCAAGTGGAACGGCCTTTTAGGTTTGCCTTCAAAATCTTCTGAATAGCACAAAATGAAACGTTGAAATGCCTCTATCTGATAAGGTCGCTGACCAAATCCGGGCTTTAGGTTGTCCAAGATATGATTAGGAACCTCCACTTGTGCTATGGCTCTTTTACCAAATTCCTGAACCAATATATCGTATAGAAATGCCATTTACTTACTTATTTAAATTGTCCAAACCGTGATTAGAAAGATTTTTGGATTGCAAAGATTTATTGAAAATCCGTTTGAATTGCAAACTCTTTGCTCCAAAATTGATTAGCAAACCCGTTGGCAAATTATAGGCTTCCAAATAATTCATTGCCTGAGCCAAATGCACATCTTCCAAATCAATGATTGCTTTTAGCTCGACCATTATTTCGCCCATAACCAAAAAATCAGCCCTTCGTAAACCTACATCCTGCCCTTTGTAAAATATTGGCATTTCAACTTCTCGCTGGTGTTCAATACCGTTTTCATTTAATTCAATAGACAAACAACGCTGATAAATTACTTCTTGAAAACCATTTCCAAGAGTATTATGCACCTCCATTGCACAACCGATTATCCTATGTGTAATTTTATCTTGTTCTTCTTTTGTCAAATATTTCAATTCCATCCTGGTCATTTAATAATCTTGGTAATCATTTCATCTTGTAAAAGTCACGGTTCAGACGTTTTTCTTCTTCACTGCAGGCGAAGTCTGCGTCTTCTAATGAGGAAAGATTGACATACAGTTGATTTTTATCCAAAATTTCGCAAAGGTGTTGTTTTTGTTCTTTTAGTGCCAGTGTTTTGAATTCTTCTATATGCTCCTCTTGTTTTTTGATATCTACATTGTAGTTCAAGAAACTTTTGGCTTTCATTTGTTCCCAAATTTGTAGCAAAGTTTCGGTGTCCTTTGCCGCTTCTATCTGCTCGATGAAAGTTTGGTTGTATTTTTTGAGTTCGAGATAGATGAAAGAGCTATTTTCATTTTGCTCAATAACTTTCTGAACACGTTTACAGGTCACTGTTTCGATATAATCCATTTGTTCGACCATTATAAACTGCCTATTGCCTCCATCTTCTTTATTCAATTCTAATACTGCGTGTGCAGTAGTTCCACTACCTGCAAAGAAGTCTAATATAATATCTTCTTTGTTGGAACCAATTTGTGCAATATGCTTTATAAGTTTACTTGGTTTTGCAAAGGAGAATGCAGCATTTGTTCCGAAAAAATTCTCAATTTCTTTTGAAGCTTCATCATTTGTAGCAATGTTGTCTAACCAAGTATTCGGAATTTGTCCTTCAAGTTCTGAAAGAAAAATCTTAATTCTTGGCATCCCTTCTCCATCTCTTGGAATTACAAGTCTATTTTCTTTTACATACCTATCGAATGTTTCTTGAGAGCAACTCCACTTAGCCGTTATTTCTCTACCATTTGGCATTTTTAAAGCGTATTCTTTATTACTAGAATTAGCTGGTCTTGCTAAAGGACCTGTTTGATATACACCGCGTTTGTCATTATCAGGATTTGAGAATGTCTTTTTTATAAATTCTTCTGAGTAGGGTATTTTATTCACAACTAATTTATTCTTGTTCTTAGCAACGCAGATAATAAAGTCGTGAACTGGGGCAATATGCTTTGCAAGGTTTGCTTGTGTTTTTCTTCTACGCCAAACGAAGTTTGTTACGAAATTATCTCTTCCAAAAACTTCATCTAATATAACCTTTAAATATGCTTGTTCACTGTCATCGCAACTTATAAATATTATTCCGTCATTACTTAAAAGGTCTCTTGCTGTTTCAATCCTGTTTTTAATAAAGGTCATCCAAGTTGAATGATTAAAGCTGTCATTATACTTGAAGCCGTCATTTCCTGTATTATAAGGTGGATCAATATAAATCAGCTTCACTTTCCCTGCGAATTCTTTTTTTAGGGAATGTAAGGCGAGGAGGTTGTTACCCTTTATAATTAGATTGTCGGTAATGGTATCTTCGGGAAGTCCTCTTTTACGGTTTAGTTCAGCATCACGGGTAAAGCCGTCAAAAGGGTGTTCGCCGTCCTTGTCAATGCGTTTGGCATTGGTCAATACTTTTGGTTCTAAAAGCTGGGTAATTTCATCTTGTGCTAAAATTTCATTGAAGAAAATCTCTTCTCTTTTATCTTCTTCACGGCTTTGTCCGCCTTCCAAAATACAGTCCTTAAATGGCCATACCAAAGCTACTTCGTTGCGTTGTTTCAGGTATTTGCCGTCAATGGTAAGTCCAACCTTGTTTTTGTATTGGGTGTAGCTGTCGTTCAGGTAATTTTTCTGTTCCAAAAACTGCACAAACAAGTTTTGGTTAAAAACTGTCACTCCGGCAATCTCTTTGAAAAACTTTTCTTTCAGAGTGGGTTCTTGCAATAAAAGCGCAATCAATTCTTCATCAAAATTCTGCGCCTTATTGAGCACCACCCATTTTTTCAGCTCTCCGTTGTCAGTTACGAAGTTGGGTTCTTTCTTGAGTTGTTGCTCTAATGTTGTGTATAATTTCATTGCTTCTTGTCTGTTTTTTATTGGTGTAATGGATTTCGCCTTCGGCTCAATTCATTTATTTTCTTTCAAATAATTCAATCGTCAAATTTACTTTTTATTGTTGATTCGTTTGTCCGAGCGTTGGCAAAAAATGGCTCTTTTGGTTTTTTGAGCGTTGGTAGTTGTTTTCATTATTACGTTCGTTGAATTTTAGCACGACTGTTCAAACAGGGTGTCGCATAACGTTTTGGGTATTGCCGAAGGCGGGGAAATCGAAGCACAAAACTTCATTAGGTGCACAAAGCTTGAATTTTGCACTTCACTATCATAGAAGCACGAAACCCCTGCTTTTGCAAAACGGCTGTTAGCGGTTCGGTGTTTATATTTCGTTTCTCATAGCATACTGTTCACTTTGCAATAGTCTCTTTATCCAAAACTTTCAATTCGCTACTTAATTGTCTTATTTTTTCGCTTAATGTGCTTGCATATGTATAAAATTCAATGTCTTTATAGGTCTGTTTATAAAACAAAGACTTTAGTTTACTGCTCAAAAATTCTAAAACTTTAAGTTTTCTTTCGTAGGATTCGTATATATTTCTTTCAATCAACCCAATTTTAATTTTTTCAAATTCACTTTCAATTGTTCCTTCATATGACTCGATGACAACATCATCATTTTCTTTTGTTAATAGTTTTTCAAACGTGTAATTGGCACCTTTGAAAATATCGTTAAAACTAATCTTGTAATTTGTCATAATTTCTGCGAATTTGTTAATAAAGTTTACTTCCAAATCTTCAAGGTAAGTAAATGTGTGTTTTGAATTTTCTTTGATTATTTGCGGTATATGAAATTCCTCGCTTTCTATTTCTTTTTCTGTCCCCCAATATAAATGTTTTACAAGTTGTTCTTTGTTATCTAAAATGTCAAAAAAATGTCGGGTTTTTATTTTTCCCGATTGTTTGTCAGATGGGTGACCGAATATTTTATTTCTTAAATCTCTTACTTTATTGTATTTATCAAGTTTAAAACCATTGAATTTTTCTTCAAGTAATGCGTTTTGTAAAGTTTGCATTGTGTCTTGTTCAATATATAGAGTTTGCATTATGCCGATTGCTTCAAGGTGATTTATAGACTTTAAGGCATAATATTCCTCCTTTGGTCTTTGCAAATCTCTTAAAATATGTAGCGAAGCACAAAGAGCATCCCAATTTTGTAAGTCTTTGATGTAGTAGTTTTGAATTATAGGACGATTTATCCAATCGAAAAACTGAGTTATCTTTTCTTTTATTTTTTCGTCAAAGTCCATTTTTTAATTCTCAGTTATTCAAGTTATTGCTTATTTGTTGGGTGTTTTCGTCCTTTACACTGACCGCTAACGTCAGACTGTGAAAAAACTCACAATCTCTCAAACAAATATAGCAAAATAGTTGTGAGAAAAGCACAATTTTTGTATTTTTACTTATGCAACACATCCAAGGTATTTCCCGCCATCAGCTACAAATGAGTAGCTTAGAAGACAAGATTAGTGCTGATAATCCCGTGCGATTTATTGAGGCTTGGAACCCATCTTACAAGAGAAAGGCTTGGCTTTTGTAAAACTGTACTTTTACGACTTCAAAACCTCATTTTTAAGCCACTCAAATTTTAGCATTTTGAACTACAACTAAAAAATAAACCTCCTTTAAATCGACTTAAAAGAGGTTGAGTTTTTTGGGTTTTAAAGATTCTTTGGAAAAATAGAGAGTTGTGCAACGGTTACCGATGTTGGCGGTTCGTTGTTTTCTGTCGATACGGTTGTTATTTTACTGGTCGTTATTGCTTACTTCTTTTGGAAATTTATCGGCAATTAAATTTAATCTGATATTGTGTTCTAAATAGGCTTTCATCCCGTCTAGAACCGTTGTGAAACCACCTGTATTGTCTTTAATTGCCTCAATTAAATCGTCCCCCGTTTCTTTGAAGCCGTAATTTTTGATTATAACGTAAGTTGTTTCGTCTGTCAATGCGGTAAACTCGTAATCAACTGTCGTTACTGGGTCGCCCCATTCTGTTGAAATAAGTTTGTTCGGAATAATTTCCTTTGTCAATACGTTGGTGGAAACGCCATACATTTCCCATTCCCATTTTACAGTTTTTCCTACTTCTAACTTTCCGCTTGATTTTGTAAACCAAAAGTTAGTTGTAATTGTCGGGTCAATAATTGCTTGGAAAACTTGTGAAACAGGTTTTCTAATTAGCATCTGTGTTTCTACTGTCGGTATTTTATTTGTCATCTTATGTTATCTTTTAAAAGTTCAAATTTCTGTTTTTATTGGGTTGTCCTACAATGACCGCCAACGTTTTGGGTATTGCCGAAGGCGGGGAAATCGAAGCAATTAGTTTCGATTTTGCACCGAGGCGAGCCAAAACGAATTTTTATGAGTTAAATTTAAAAATAAAAAACGAACCTAAGCGAAGCGCTCATGAATTCCTTAAATAAAAATAAAAATTACATTCATAATAAATTCGTTTTTGGCGGAAGGCTCAATCGGGCTTGTGTTTATACAAAATCACATTCGACAACTTTGAACCCTGTAGATCCTGTCGGTCGTAGTGGATGAGGGCATTTTCGATATCACCTTCACGCAGCTTCAATCGTCCCTGCGGCGCGTTAAAATAAGTATCGATCTGATGGTCTTCACCTACAAATCGCGGACTCAATTTCAGCAATTGTTGTTCGTATTGCTCTACGCCTTCTATTCGGGCTTTGAATTCGTAATTTCTAATGTGCATGGTGTTGTCATTAAAAAGGAATGGGGTGGCTTACCACGTTGCAGACTGCATCCGAGATACTCTACCTTGTAAGTTCCCAAAAATTTTTCTTTTCATCAAATTACAAGTGTTTATCCAGATGCCGGAAAGATAGTTTTTTCATATAGCAATGGCAAGAAATAAAAAATCCTATGAATAATTGCTATTCATAGGAACTACTATTCAAGGATAAAGCTTAAGGCTTATATTTTTCTAATCTCTACCCTTCTGTTTTTAGCACGCCCTTCATCGGTACCGTTATCGGCTACCGGACGGCTCTGCCCAAAACCGATTGTGGCCATGCGGTGGGCACTGATGCCTTTTTGCACCAAAGCTTTCTTCACGCTTTCCGCCCTTTGTTCGGACAACTGCTGGTTAGAAGCGGCACTACCTACATTGTCGGTATGCCCTTCGATAAGTATGGTTAAGGTGCTGTTTTCTTTGAGCATTTTGGCCAACTCGTCGATGATGTGTTGCGAGTCGGGCATGATGGTGGATTTTCCGGTTTCGAAATTGATATGGAGGGCAACAGATGTACCGGCTTCGAGCTGTTCAAACATTCTGTTAGCTTCGATCACCTGTTCCATCTCTTCTAGGGCTAATATAGTTATCTTATAATAGTCCACAGGATTATTACCTAAATCATGAATACTTACCCAATACTCTTTACCATCCGCTTTAAGAGTAAAGGTTGCTCCAGTAAAGTTTTTGCCCCCGGAAATGTCGGAATAAATCTTTTTGCCACCTTTAGAAAGAATGGCGTTTTCATAGTTTTTAATGATTTGTAAACGGCTAGGTAGATTGGGACCGTAAGGACCATCATAAGTGTACAGGATGCGCGTAACGGTTCCTTCTTTTTTTATGGCTTTATCATCGCTTATCCAAAACTCCACTTCATCATAATTTTCGGAACAATCTTGAATATAAAATTTTGGATAGCGATTGAAGAAGGGATGATCTTTACATCCTTCAGAGTCCGTAGCCTGAGCACGGGCAATAATGCCAGACAAAAATAAAATAAGCAGTAGTACTAATTTTCGCAAAACGAGTGGTGTAATCAAGCTTTGCAGTAATTGTGTTAGTCATAGCAGAATAAATTTGGTTTTATTAAAGGGCAAGTTTAGAACTATTTATTGATACTGAAACTTTTATAGCATCACTAAAAATGGGGATGCTATAAAATTACTGTTGCAACACTAAATGGTGGGATGGGCAGATGGGGTGACATCTATATATAATAAAAAAGGGGCCAATGCCCCTCTCGCTTCACTATATATAAGTCTTTTGTTATACCGTAGCCACCACGGCCTCCAGTGGCAGACGGGATTTGGCCGTTAATGCAGGCTGATTGCTATCTGCTGGATTGCGATAGCCGATAGCTACTGCAAATAGCGTTTTATAACCTTCCAAGTTCAGGATGCGGTCGTACTCCTCCGATTGAATGCCTTCCATAGGGGTACTGTCTATGTCCATATCGGCACATGCCGAAAGGAAAAAACCCAGCGACAGATACACTTGATGACGCAGCCAAGACTTAATTTCGGCCTCACCTAGGGGCTTAACCATATTGTTGTAGTAGTTCACGGCTCCTTCGGGCAGATGTTCCTCAATTTGTTTTTCAAAATCTTCTACACGGTCAATTACCGAAAATACTACCACATGACTGGCATCTAGTATTCGCTGCTCGTTGAAATAGGATACCCTTGCCAGCTCCGCTTTCTTCTGCTCCTCCCCTACAAAAACAAATTTCCAAGGTTGACTGTTAATGGAAGAAGGGCTTAAACGCAATATCTCCTTTAACTGGCGGATTTGATCCTCACTGATTTTTTTACCCGACTGGTACTGCTTGGTCGTGTACCGCTTGTTGGCTAAATCTAAAAAACTCATAGGTATTCAATAATTTTTACAGTTACTATATTTTTTATAGCCGCAAAAATAAGTATAGTTTCTTATCTTTACAATAACTGTCAAAAAGGATAGTACCTATGTATTGTATCGATAACAAAGAATACCCCTGCAGCACCAGTCTGGCGATGAAGTACATCGGCGGAAAATGGAAGGCTGCTATTCTGATTCATTTGATGCAGCGTAAGCGGTATCATGAACTACGCAAGGATTTACCCATGGTGACCGAACGCACCATCAGCCTACAGCTGAAAGAGTTGGAAGAAGATGGGCTGGTGAAACGTATCGTACACACCCACAAACCTCCGTTGAAGGTAGAATACGAGCTGACCCCTTTTGGTAAAACCCTGATTCCGGTGCTAAAAGCTATATCCGACTGGGGCAAAAAAGCAGCAAGTACCCATAAGCAGATTCGGGTAGTACAGCCGTCATCCTGATGACGATTGCTGCTCCATCTTGCTATGCCAGCATGCCCTTATCTTGCCGAATGGTCCTAATTATATTTGAAAAACACTGATAACGCTTTTACGCATGACACAACGCATTTTGATAGCCGGGGGTACCGGTTTTGTGGGCCGCCATCTGATACCAGCCTTACAGCAACAGGGCTATGCCCTATCGGTACTCACCCGCCAACCCACTGTCGTTGCAGCACAGGATGCCCTTCGATACTTTCGTTGGGATCCCAAACAGCAGTACATCGACCCGGCAGCCTTTGAACAGGTAGCCACCATCATCAATCTCACAGGGGCTAATATCGGCGCAAAACGCTGGACCGCCCGCCGTAAAAAAGAGATACTGGACAGTCGTGTGAAAACGCTAGACCTGCTATGCCAATACTGTCGTCAACAGCAAGTACCCCTACATACATTAATTTCCTCATCAGGCACTGGCTATTACGGGGCAGTTACTACCAATACTATTTTTAAAGAAGATGATCCGATAGGCCAGGATTTTCTGGCACAGGTATGCAGGGAATGGGAAAACGCGGCGCAGCAGTTCAGCACGTTGGGAACCAGAGTGGTGATACTCCGTAAAGGCATCGTAATGGGCCATGGGGGTGCTTACGAGAGAATGGCTCCCTTGGCCCGACGCGGGATAAATGTAGCATTGGGGAGTGGACAGCAATACATGCCCTGGATATCAATAGAAGATTTGGTACGCTTGTATTTATTCCTATTACAGCATCCCGAAATAAAGGGCGTTTATAATACCACTGCCAGTGAGCCAATCACCATGCAGGACTTTGCACAACAGCTCTTGCAATCCTTTAACAAAAAAACTTTATTACCCAATGCTCCGGCATGGTTGGTGCGCATCTTGTTGGGCGAAATGGCTACTGCCCTGCTGGAAGGAAGCCGAGTGAGCAATGAAAAACTAAGACTTACAGGTTTTGTATTTCAGGACGAACCTCTAGCTGCTTATCTCAAAAAATTGGCATCTCCAATAGAGTAGTATCACTGCAAGCGCAATAAAATAAAAAGGCCGGGTTTATCCACCCGGCAGTTTAGAGGCTTTTGTTCTCTATCTACTCTACTACAATCTTTACCTCAGGCAGTCTGATCATCTACTTCAGCTTCGGATGCATTCTTCTTTACAGAAGCAATTCCATTCTCTCTTCCGCTCTCACTTTCGTACATCTCACTGGTACCGATTATCTGCCCGTTGGTTGCTTTTAAATTAAAATAATATTTTCCGTTGCTAGAAGCCTTTCGTTCATATTTACTATCGTCTACTGCATTGTTACGTACTGAGTTTAACCCATTTAGGCAAGCCGCTTTTGTGGTATAGCCTTCACTTACTAAGATAGTTTGTCCGTTACCGGCTTTGAGTACAAATTGATACTCACCGTTTTTTCTAGTAGTAATTACAAATTTTCCCATAATGGTATTTTTTAACCTTCTATATGATTAAGGACAACGAATCAAAAGAAAGCAAATTACCGCTACCGCGTCAGGGAAACGTCTCGGGCTCATACACAATTGCGGGCTGAAGTAACAAAATTATATAAAAATAAATTAAACACACAACAAATTTGCCAGAATCACATTTATTCCACTTGCGTTTTTAAAGCATTCTGTATATAAAGTAGGGTTGTCTCCCAATACTTCCGGGCTTCTTCACGCTGTTGCTGATGCAGCATTTTTTCCACATGTATAGCAATAGTAGTTTTCTGATTGCCTGCCAGCACCCGAAGCTGCAGTATGACAGGCTGGGACCATCCGGGCAATTGCCATTTGGTGCGAATATGAGAGCGATCTATATAGGTAGAAAACTGAGTATTTGGATGACGCGCCCATAACGATAACCCTTTTTTAGAAAAAAGAAAATCCCACACCTGATGGAACGGCATAGGAACGGTTCTTCTGATGCCGTATTGCCAGGTATTGTTTTTAGTAAGACCAACGGGCTTAGTCATAGTAAAGGTTTTAGAGGAACAAATTTATGTACCCTGAGTTGTACTCTATACGAAATACGCGTCTTTCTATTCCTTAATCGGCATTAGCAACATAAGGTCTGATATAATCTTCAAATTCTGTTTTTAATTTAATAACACGCTCCGGGAACTCAGGTATAGCTTTCTGGTCAACAACGGCCTGCGTCATATCCGCTAAATGCTTGGCGGCATCTTCGGTAAACCCTACGGAGCACAACGTCTCTACCCACTGGCGCGGTGGTATAGATTGCACCGCTATCGATTTTTGCAGCAAATTTGAAAATGCAGCAGCAATATCCCTAGAACTATAGGCACGCGGCCCGAACAGTTCATACACCTGTTGTACTTCTTTTGCAATCATTATTTCGGTAATAAACTGAGCCAAATCAGCCGGGGCATGCTTCTCAATTTTCAAATCCTCGGGGAAAAAAGTAGGCAATATGCCATACTGCTGCACGGTGTCGAGATATGCCAACCAGTTACTGAAATAATAAGAAGGTCTAATATATACTTTTTCTACATCCAGATCTGCTAGCGCTGTCTCCAACATACGCGACATCAAAATATTGCCGGTATTATCGTCAAGATGTGCGCCAATGCAAGACAAAGCAACCATCCTACGAATGCCTGTAGCGATAATCGCCTGCCGATAATTTTCTACAACACGACGGGTATCGCCCATAATGTCTTGTGAAGCCGGATTTTCAGGAGTTATCAATAGAGCAGTGGTACCACCTTTAAAGGCTTCAACTACCTCATCCGTTTGCATTAAATCAGCCTTACCTACTTCAACCGACGTAAGTGTTAGCTTACTAGGATCCCTAACAACTGCCCTTACGGGTAGATTTTGATGCTGCATTGCTTTCACTACTAAAGAACCAATACGACCTGTAGCGCCTACTATAATATACATAACGCATCTATTTTTATACGCCGACAAAGCTAAAGGGACATTGTGACAAGGCATGTCAACATTCTAACAGCAAACTTATTTTACAACTATCGATAAGGATAAGTAAACCCATGCATCTTTAATATTAAATAAAAAATCCTTGCATAATGCAATCACATTATACAAGGATTGTCATCATATTTTATTTAGATCAGGTCGATATGATAGGCCGCTTCTGCACCTTATTAATCTTCCATTGTAATAATACCAGTGATAACACGAAGGAGATGCTTGCAATGATGACCAGCCCCCATATAGAAGAAGACACCACATCTACTGTACCTTTTTCCACAATGAGTGTGCGGAAAATTTGCAGATAATGGGTCAGCGGAATACATTTAGCAAAAGCAACCACCCAACCGGGCATCTGACTTAAAGGCCAGGTAAATCCACTCAAAATAAAAGAAGGCGTAGCCACTACCATTAGAATTTCGGTAGCCTGTAGCTGATTAGGAATGGCTATGCTTACCAGTATACCTAAAAACCCTACCGCTATCAGGAATAAAATCGAGGCGCTCCAAAAAGCAAAACCCTCTACATGCAAAGGCATTCTATACACCAGCGAATAGATGTAATACAATACATAAATCAATACCGACATCAATAAATAGGGCGTGATTTTCACGAATAACAACTGAAATACATTGGAGGATTTTGCCACCAACTCTTTGAATGTACCTCTTTCAAACTCCGATGCAAAGCTGAGTGCCAGCCCTAACATCAATACCTGTTGCAATACGGTAAGCAATACACCCGGCAGCATGAAGTAGAGGTAGTTGCCCGATTTAAAATTTTGCCTGATGATGGTGGTCTTAAACGGTTCATACTGCTGTGTGGCCACATACGAAGGCACCCCTTTTTTCTCTAGGGATTTAATTTGAATACCTGCTTTGAGTGTAGCTACACACACATTGGTGGCCATCATGGCATAGTTGGAAGTAAGCGTATTGGATGTATTCACAAACATGGTAACTTCCGTAGGACGGTTGTAATTAATATCTGCAGCAAAATTGCGGGGAATGTTCACTACCACGGTGGCTTCCTTTCGCAGCGCTTCCTTATGAGCATTAAAATTATCGGGCAATACGGAGGCTACATAAATCACTTCGTTTTCATTAAACATATCAATCAACTGTCTTGATAGTGGCGTATTGTCTTCATCCACTACCACGATGGGCAAGTTGGTTACGGCTCCTTTTTTATATACCGAACCCACCAATACTCCATACATTAATGGAGCACCAAGAAACAATACCATCAGCACCCTGTTCTGAAAAAACAGTTGAAACTCCCTTCGAACCAGGCTGAAAAATGTTTTCATGTTTAAAAATTTAATGATCTGCAACGATAAAACCGGCCTTAGTGAGCAACGCTCTGCTCTCGGCAGGATTTACGGCTTTGAGTCTGATCTCAAACATGGCCTCCTGCTGTTCAAAGTCGGGGTATGCCGTACTGATATTAGCATAAGCGCTCAACGCTTTAACAGTTTCCACCTTAGCCTGGATGGCCTTATTGTCTAGATAAGGAATACGCAATTCTTTCACAGCACCTTTCTGAAAAGCCTTTACCTTACTTTCGGGAACAGTAAGACGGAAATAAGTACCCTCAGTAATATATCCTGAAATCAAACTGTACCCTGCCAGTGCCAGCTCTCCTACTTTCAGATTGATGGTTTCGATAGTCATTTCCTGTGGCGCTAGAATAAAACGTTCCTGCGCTGCCGCATGTACTTCCGATACGGCGCCCAGTGCCCGTTCCTTCTGTCCCAATGCCATCTTCTGCTGTTCTACTCGAGCACCTCTTTCTGCTTCTGCTAATTCGACCTTTGCCGCTTCGTACTGGTTACGAGCTCCTTGGTACTTTGCATATACCTCATCATATTTTTGTTGTGCTACCAGTGAATCGGCTAGCAGATTACGCATGCGTTCGAGTGATTTTTGCGCAAATTCATATTGTTCCTTTAGTCCGTCCACCTTAGCCCTCAGCTGACGGATTTGTCCTTCCGTAGCTCCCTTTACCGCCATCTCGTATTGCGCCTGTGCTACTTCTAGTGCTCCTTGCGCTTGAATAGCTTTAGCATCTACTTCAGGCAACTCCAGTATCATCAGGGTATCTCCCTGCTGTACTAACTGTCCTTCTTCCACCAGAATCTGCTGCACACGTCCGGGAACTTTGGTTGTAACCGACAATTGGTCTCTTTCTATTTTTCCTTCCAGTGTTGCATGCTTTTCATGTTTGCCACAAGAACAGCCTTGCAATAGTAACGCTAATCCTATTATGTAAAATAGTTGTTTCATAGTTATCTGATGATGGTTTGATATAAATTGCCATTGGCCTTCAGCAATTCGGTAGCGGCCAAACGCTGATTCAAAATCTGATTATAGTAACTTAAGGATTGTTTATAGTATTCATTTTCTGCAGCCAGGCGCTCCGTAACATCTAGCAATCCTTCTTCAAACTGACGCGATGCCAGATGTAAGTTGTTTTTTGCAATGATCATCTGTTGTTGATGCACGGCAATCTTCTTTAAACCCAAGTCATAATCCGACTTCGTCTTACGCTGCAGGAGGTTCAATTTCTCTCGGGTATCTTCCAACTTATTTTCATTAATCTGCAAATCGATTTTTGCTTTTTCAATAGCGGTATGATGCGCCTTACCATCAAAGATACTCCATCTGAGGCCTACTCCTACTCCGTATGCAGGAGCCAACTGTACATGATTTGTCTTTAACGTAACATCGCCCAAATTGGCCACATCCTTTAGAGTGGTACGAGCATTAAAAGCATTTAAATAAGACAGATTGCCGAAAGCAAATACTTGGGGCAACTGCGCTCCTTTTTCTTTCTTCAACAAATATTCATATGCTTTTTGCGAAGCTTCCAGTGCTTGCAGCTCTTTTCGGTTCATCGCCATGGCATCATCAGTAAGCAGCATAACCTCCAACGTGTAGTCTATCTTTTCCAATTCTTCTGAAGCAAGGCCTGTAAGCTCTTCTAGTTTAAAATACAATAATTCCCGATTGCTCTGTACTTCGGCACGTTTGCTTTCCAACTCCAGCATAGCCAGTTTAATCTTATCCCGATCATAAGGAATAGCTACTCCGTTTTCAATTGCCTTGATTACTTTTTGATGTTCCTTTTGCAACCTTCTCTCCGAATCGTTGATCAGCAAATCCACTTCTTTCAACAGCATCAGCTGATCGAATGAAGTAATAATTTCCTGGGCTAGAGCATCGTAAGACGCTTCGGTCAGCAATGTCTGCGCCTTATACTTTTGTTCAAGGGCCTTTTGACCATTGCTAATTTGCAGCCCACTAAAAATCACCTGTGTTGCGGTAAGCCCCGAAGCGAAAGCATGTGTGGAAAAATTGCCTTTAGCAGATTCTTCAAACAACGTGATGCCTGTTATCGGCAAAGTGCGCGCAGGTATATCCACATCTACTCCCGTATGTAAATAACCATACAACGCATTTACTGACAAATGGGGCAAAGACTTTCCTTTTACGGCTTGCTGGTCTAGTACTACCTTCTGGTTTTCCAGCATTGCATTTTGAATCGACTTGTTATGCTGTATAGCACTTTCGACAGGTGTTTTAAACGGTTTGAACGTTTCCTGCGCATCCATGCTCGTCATCGCTAAAAGACTTATGAGCAATAATGCAGGACGAATAGAATATAGTTTCATGTTGTTTATCTATTTAGAGATAACAACACAAAGGTGGTGAATTATTCCTGATATTTTTTCAGATACCTTAAAAAATAAACTATAGATTACCTCTAATTACCGATAAAGTCTGCTGGGAAACACCTAAATAGGAGGCAATATGTCCCAAACTAGCATTTTGCAGGATCGTTGGATTTTCTTCTAGCAAGGCTTCGTAACGCTCCTGTGCAGACTTAAATTGGTTATTGTAAAACCTTTTGGAAAAGGCAATAAGATTGTCCAGCAGCATTTTTTTGATGATATGATTGATAGTAATACTCTTCTCCGACATCTCACGAATAGGGCTAAAAGGCAGCAATGTTACACGAGAATGGGCAAGCGCCTGTAAGCCGAACAGGCTGGGTTTTTCATAAAACACACTCTCTATGCCGGTAATAAAATTGTTTTCGCCATAAAAATAATGCGTAATATCCTTCCCATCCTTGTTATAAAACACACGGGTAAAGCCTGATTCGACAAAATAAATGTGTTTGAGATAAGTGTCCGGTACAAAGATAAATGCCCCTTTACGATATTCTTTGGTTTCACTGATGGAACCGAAGAACATCTCCAGTTCCTCATCAATAGGAAAGAAGCTTTTCAGATAATCGAGCAAGAGCATAATCAAATATAACGAAGAAAGCGTTTACGGTTGCATCGTGCTTGGCCTGCCTTAGTCCTTTCTTTTTTTCATGATAAAGATCACGCCCGATGTTCCGCCCGTACCTTTATAAGATTCGACCAGTTCCTGCATCTGTACCAGTTCGTAACCTTCATCAGCCATATAATTCAGCACCGCAGCATAGGACTTTTTATTAGTTAGGGCATCTGAATACTGCTGTCCAGCCTGTTTTTGTGCTTCTGTATCGCCTAAATCCACATCTACTACAAGCTTTCGCGAAAAAGGTTGGCCTGCTACCCTGATATAAGCGTACGAGTAAGCTTTATCGGATGCTTTACCCACACCGGATTGAGCCAAAGCAGCCAGCTGAAATGTTACAATAAGTGCCAGCGTAAAAAGAATTTTTTTAAACATCCCACTAATGATTTAACAACTCCATTAACAATAAAAAGCCTGCAACCGTATTGCAGGCTATAAAGTGCATTTTTAAATAAGCCTATATAACATAATCCCACCACTTCTTGTCACTTTGAGCAGAGGCAATCACATTATCTATAAATGCCATACCTCTCACCCCATCTTCCACAGTGGGAAAGTCTATCAGGCTGCTAGGCTCCTCACCGTTCAAGCGTGCTTGTAAAGTCAGCGCAAAATTTCTGTAAATATTTGCAAAAGCTTCCAAGTAACCCTCGGGGTGACCGCCGGGTGTTCTGGTATTGTGTTTGGCCACATCATGCAGATAAGCATTTCCTGCGCGATATATTTGTGCCGGACCATCCAGCCATTTTACGATTAAAGTATTCGGCTCTTGTTGACTCCATTCCAGTCCACCTTTTTCACCATAAATACGGATGCGCAGATTATTCTCCTCTCCTGCTGCTACCTGAGTAGCAGTGAGGACTCCTGTAGCCCCTTTATCAAATTTCAGCAGCATGGCACCGTCATCGTCCAGCAGGCGGCCTTCTACTATTATGTTTAAGTCAGCACAAAGTTTTACAATCTTTTGTCCGGAAATATATTCCGCCAGATGTGCCGCATGCGTTCCAATATCGCCCATGGCGCCACTTTTACCACTACGTGCTGGATCGGTTCTCCAAGCCGCCTGAATATTTCCTTCTTTCTCTGAAAGACGGCTCAGCCAGCCCTGCGGGTACTCTACCCATATTTTTCTGATCGCCCCCAGCGCCCCATCTTTCACCATTTGACGGGCTTGTTTTACCATAGGATAACCCGAATAAGTATGCGTAAGACAAAGTAACAATCCTGTTTCTTCTACTTTTTGCTTCAGTTGTTTGGCTTGGTCTAAGGTAAATACCATCGGCTTTTCCAATACCACATGAAAACCATGCTCCAATGCCATCATTGCGGGCTCAAAGTGCACATGATTAGGGGTTACAATGGATACAAAGTGCATGCGTTTCTCGGCAGGCAGTTCGCTTTCCTTTTTAATCATCTCCTCATATGAAGTATAGATTCTGTCATCCGGCAAAAAAAGCGCTTGCCCTGATTCCTTTGCTACTTGCGGATCATGACTCAATGCACAACAACTCAATTCTATTAATCCATCCATGTTTAAAGCTGCACGGTGTACGGCACCAATAAAGGCATTCTTACCGCCACCGATCATGCCTACCCTTAATTTTGTTTTCATCGCAATGTATTTTTAAATATTCTTAATGATGGTGAAACTACGTGATGACTACACGCTTCTTCACTCTTGCTGTTTAATATGATAATTCGTTTATGATATTCAAGTATATATACAGGCTACGAATATACGTTTTTTAAAAAATGGCTGAAAGCATACCTCCTGCTAAAAATTTCGTTTAGTAGAAATATTTATGCATATTGCAGATAGAATGATGCGATCTATCCCTTTTTACTCACTGCTTTTATCAGTACTTATTTGTTTCTCCTGTCAGCAAAAGGATACTCAACCTGCTCCCACACCTGTTGATACTACAGTACAGCAGGAGGAAACCGCCCCTGAGCCTGTTGCACCCCAACCGGCCCTTACCTACCGATTTATAAAACAAAAAGAATGGCAGCAACAGAAAGACTCTTTAGGGGGCGCAAAAAGGTTGGACATACTTACGTTGTTGAACCGTGTAGATACTACGCATCTGAAAAGACTGGATAGCATCATTATCCCCAGCGATTTTTCGCTGCCCTTGCAATATTATTCGCCCTTCCCGGAACAAGTGGAACAATTGAAAGATGTAAATAAAATCATTTTCTTTTCTTATCCTACACAAGTGTTTGCCGCCTACGAAAACGGATCATTAATACTCACAGGTCCCACCAACATGGGTAAGAAGAGCTCCCCCACTCCCCGTGGCCTTTTCTTTACCAACTGGAAATCGAAGAAAAGCACCAGCACCGTAAATGCCAGCTGGATACTAAAATGGAACTTCAACGTACATAATAAATTGGGCGTAGGTTTTCATGAGTATGCATTACCCGGTTATCCTATCTCGCATAGTTGTATGCGTTTGCTGGGAGCTGATGCAGAATTTTTATATAACTGGGCTGAACAATGGATACTTAAAAACGATCGCGAAATCGAAGCTTATGGTACCCCTGTCATCATCTTCGGTACTTACCCCTTCGGGAAAGAGAAGCCTTGGTATCAGCTAGTAGAAGATCCCAACGCCCTCGTTATTACAAAAGACAGCCTCAATGCTGTTATCCAACCACATCTGGAAACCATACTGGATAGACAACAGCATCGGGCTGCCGTAATTAGTAACAGGCAATCTAAAGTTTCCAATCAAGCGGAAGCAGGAAACGGGCAGTAAAATTGCACCCCATGTTAAATACGCCTACCCTACCGGTTGTCGGATGAGCATCGGTATACTTCAATCGGCTTAAGTGACTCTGATAAGCTATATCAGTAATATTATTTAACGCCAAGTGTATACTAAAACGGTTTTTTCCGGCAATCTTTACATCGGTTCCCACACCTGCATTCAGCAATACATAGCCATCGGTTGCGGTTTCGGTATCATACCCTGCAAAGAAATTTTTCTGAGCTGCTACCGTATTTGCTTCAAGCTTGATATAAAAGTTGGACAGATGCTTTAATACTGTTGGGAATTCTCCTCGCAGTTCGGTAAGCAGTCTTGCCGGTGCAATGAGTGGAAGATTATCAGAACCATCTACAGGTTTTGTAAACTTACCTCTCACAAAACTAAAGGTATTTTCAAAATGCAGCCAGTCTAGCGGGTGAGGGTGCACATCCACTCGCGCTTCAATGCCCATCAGACGAGCATCGTGCTGATTAAACTGAAATACTTGCGCCCCATCAATTATGGAATCTGCACCATTTGATGCCAATACCTTATTATAAAAAATATAATTGCTGATATGGTTATAAAATGGTGCAATACTGAAGTCGATGTGATTGGTGGTCACTTCCAATCCCAGATCGGCAGCTGTTGCCACCTCACTTTTCAACTGCTGATTACCTATTTCATAACGATGGGTTCCTTCATGCTCGCCGTTAGCCGCCAGTTCGGAAGCATTCGGTGCTCTATAGCCTCTGCTGAGATTAGCCTTAAAAGTAACATGGCTGCTGATGGCATGTGTAGCACCAATACTGGCTGAGATATTGGAAAACTGCTTTTTGAAAGCTTGAAATCGGATATCGGCGTCCTCACTCATTTTCTTACTGTTCATGTTTCGGATATCGTAACGCAGCCCTGCACTGAAGCTGGTGTTTTCCCAAGTTTTGGTAGTTACCCCGTATACGCCTACATCAAAAAGGCTATAGTCGGGAATTAAAGCCTCCTCGCCTTTATTGGTATTCCATTGACGCATACCGTTTACGCCAAAGCTGGTCTTCCAATTTTTGGATTGCGGTAAATGATAGGCCAAATGGTAATTGATCGTTTTCAAATCGAAAAAGGCTTCGGGCTCATCAGGATGCTCCACTTCTCCAAACTCCTGGCGTCGATTTATTTGAAAAGCGGCCAGTGCCGTAATTCTTCCACCCGAAGGCAACGAAAAGGAGTTGTCCAAAGCTATTTTGGAATGCCGCACTGTTTGATAAGGGACCAACGGGCTGCGGCCTTTGATCAGCTTATGGGTCAAAGCATATCCATCCAAAACTAATTGGCCTTCGTCGTCACGCTCTCCTTCCACTATGCCCAATTTCTGATTAAAATGCGAAAAAATCAGATGCGTATATCCCCAGTTTTTATTCAACCCGATGTACCCGCCAGCGTTCTTTTCATTGAAACGGCTGTTTAATACGTTCCCATCATATTTGTTTTTATAGTCTCCGGCCGATTTGTAGCTGCCGTATAGATTCCAATTAAACCCGTTGATATTACCTGCCACGTTTGCATAGTTCCCATACATACGGTTATTACTGTTGAAGGTGCTGAGCACGTTCGCCCGAAGAGTATTATTGGCTACAGGCATATTGGTTAAAATATTAATAACCCCACCCAAAGCATCACTGCCATACATCAGTGATGCCGGGCCTTTCAATATCTCAACCCGCTGTGTACTGAATTCGTCAATCTCCAGGCCATGCTCATCTCCCCACTGCTGTCCTTCTTGTCGCACACCATCATTTACAGTTACAACACGGTTATACCCTAAGCCTCGAATAAAAGGTTTGGCAATTGCAGGCCCGGTTGTTACAATAGATACGCCGGGTTCTTTAGCTACCGCGTCTAAGAGTGTAGTGCCGGTGTTTTGCTCTATACTTTTTCGAGATACGATACTCACCTGTATAGGCGTGCGCTTAAGCTGTGTGGCAGATGATACACCGGTGACGGTTACATGCTCATTTTCCACTACAGAGGTATGAAGGGAAAAGTCTTGCCGGGTGACGCCACGAACGGTAACATTCACCGCTTTCGACTGATAGCCAACATGAGAAATTAGAAGTGTAAAAGTTCCATTGGGCACCGATTTAAAATGATAACGCCCTTCTTTATCCGTGAGTGTTGCTATTTTAAGATCAGGAATAGACACGCTTACTCCCTGTAAAGGCTGTGAAGAAATAGCATCTGTAACTACCCCACTGAGGGCTCCTCCGTTATCATTCCCGTATATAGATGAAACAGTTAGTAAAAACAATAAGCTGAATAAATATTTTATGTACATGAGTTCCTTTTTATCAATCAAAAAATCCAATCAGCAGCAACATACCCCGCTGCTTATACCTATCACTACAGTAGTGCTATCACTACTGCTTTGCAAAACGATATGTAGTAAAAACGTTAAGCTGTGGGAGGACCTCGATGTACAAAATAATGGAACGAAGTACTATATAAATACTCGGGAATGAAGCTGCTTCCCGAAACTATGTACTCCATTAATAACGTGGGACGGAAGGCCTGTCCCCCTAAGAAAGGATCTAATGCTATGGTTTCATTGAAACCACAATTAAACTTATAGGTTACGACAACCTTTTCCTGGGTGTGCGCATATTGGCTATACGTATAATCGATGTGATGGCTGAAGAGGTCGTGTAAGTACTTGCGCGGTGTTACGCTTATCGCAAACACCAGTAGAAGCCACAGAGCTGAAATCCTCGATATGTATATCCGCCGATTCAATATTTGAAACAATGTTGCAAATATATAATGTAAAAATAAAAGCCGCAACTTTTCAGTGCGACTTTTATCGTATGTAGAAGTATTTTTTTATTTAACTGTTAAATTCAATACGGATTCGCCTTCCAGTACCCCCTCCAATACATCTCCGGGCACTACCTCTCCTACACCGGGTGGCGTACCGGTAAATACTAAGTCTCCTATGTTGAGTGAAAAATATTTGGAAATATGAGTCAGCAAAGTATTAAAGCTGAACAAAAGATCACCCGAATTACCTTGCTGTACTAGCTCATTATTTTTGTAGAATTTAAATTTGATATCTTTTGCATTCGGGAAATTACTAATAGGTATCCATTTACCCACTACTGTAGAATTATCCCAAGCTTTTGCCTTTTCCCAAGGCAACCCCTGTTTTTTTAGGTTATTCTGCAAATCTCTTGCAGTAAAGTCGATACCCAGCGTAATGGCATCGTAATACTGGTGAGCATAGCGCTTATTGATGTAGCGTCCGTTTTTACAAATGCGCAACACCAGTTCGCATTCATAGTGCAATTCATTGGTAAACTCCGGATAATAAAAGGGCAAATGTGGTTTTAGTAATGCAGTCTTTGGTTTTAAAAAAACCACCGGATCTTCCGGTACCTCGTGCCCCAATTCTTTTGCGTGTGCAGGATAATTTCTGCCAATACAAAAAATTTTCATACAATCATGTTTTTATCAGGCTTACATTACAATGAATACGTCTGACTATTAACGCTGTTCATAGCAGCATTCAGACCTTGAGTTGCAAACGTTTCAATAGCTTCAACAGATTTTTCAATTTTCAGTTTAACGATAGGCTCTTCCTCTTTAGTCCATTTGCCTAATACAAACTCGGACTGCATGCCCTTAGGGAAGTTGTTGCCTATACCAAATCTGAGCTTGGGATAGTCTACGGAATTGATGGCTTCCTGAATACTTTTGAGGCCATTATGCCCCCCATCACTTCCGGACCCCCTCATTCTTAATCTGTCTAAAGGCAATGCTAAATCATCTACTATAGTTAATGTATTGCCTAATTCAATTTTCTCTTTATCCAGCCAATATTTAAATGCCCTACCGCTCAGATTCATGTATGTTGTAGGACAGATACATATGAATAAGCGTCCTTTCCATTTAATTTCAGCCACATAAGCAAGCCGATCCTGCCTGAAGTCACCATGATGCTTTTGTACAAAAGCGGCCACAACATCAAACCCGATATTATGCCTGGTATGCGCATATTCATTGCCGATATTTCCCAACCCTACAATTAAAAACTTCATGTTGGTCTATCAAAAATACAAAATATATATCATGCTCTGGTTAATCCTGCAAAGGTGATGACTTTTAGATAATTAACAAAATCCGCAACAGTTAGTTGTCATCAACATTCGCTCGGTCACCTTCTCTTAGCATACAGCTATGATAAAAAAATAGCCCCGCTTTTTACGGGGCTATATGCAAATTTAAGAATTTTACTTCTTAGCGGCTGCAGCGGCAGCTGCTTCTTCTTGCCGCAACTGTCTTGTCATAACTACTGAAGCGATCGGGATACGTGGAGAGTTCAGAATCTCCATATCTGGAGCTTTGATGTCCTCAACACGAATGTTTCCATTCACTTCCAGATCATCAATAGGTACTTCCAGCACTTCTTTCAGATCTTTAGGAAGGGTTTTTACTTTTACTGCCTTAATTTTAGCTACAAAACGTCCACCGGCTCTCACTCCTTTGGCAGTACCTGTAAATTTCAGCGGAATGGTAGCGATTACTTTCTTGTTTTCTACCAGCTCCAAGAAATCCACATGGATCAACGCATCTGTAACTTTATCAAATTGCAGATCCTTTAAAATACATTTGTAAACAGTACCATCAACTTTTATTTCAGCTAACTGGAAACTTGATGTGTATACCAGTGGCTTAAACGCTGCTGCTGGCGCGTAAAAGTTGATTTCTTTTGCACCCCCATAAATTACAGCAGGCACATAACCCTGAGAGCGAAGTTGGCGGGTGGCTTTTTTGCCAAATTCGGTCCTCAGTTGTCCTTCGATTGTAATTGTTTTCATTTTTATGTTGTTTTAAAATTTGCTTTTAACTGGTACGCAGGTTTGAGTGCACAAACAAGCTGGTAATACTTTTATTTTCAAATGCGTGCTTGATGGCTACCGAAAACAGCTGTGCCACAGAAATTACTTTAATTTTGGGGCTTTGCTTTTTGAGCGGAATAGTATTACATACTACCAATTCCTCCAAAACGCTGTTTTCGATATTCTCGTAAGCCTTACCACTCAACAGCGGATGCGTAATCATGGCTCTTACACTATTGGCACCCTTCTCCTTAATCAGTCCTGCACATTTAGCCAAAGTGCCACCGGTATCACAAATATCATCAATGATTACCACATCCTTACCTTCTACATCCCCGATCAGTGTCATACTAGCTATTTCGTTGGCACGCTTACGGTGTTTGTCACAAATCACCATATCGGCATTAAAATAGCTGGCAATTTCCCTGATACGGTTTGTAGCGCCTACGTCAGGGGCCGCAAAGGTAAGGTTTTTTAATTGTAACTTTTCAATATAAGGAATAAAAACCGCGTGACTGTCCAAATGATCCACCGGAATATCAAAATACCCCTGAATTTGAGGCGCGTGGAGGTCCATCGTAATGATACGATCAGCACCTGCTGCAGTCAGCATGTTGGCTATCAATTTACTACCGATAGCCACACGAGGGCGGTCTTTCCTATCCTGGCGAGCATACCCGTAATAGGGTAGCACCGCAATTACTTTGTAAGCCGAGGCTCTTTTAGCGGCATCGATCATCAGCAGTAACTCCATCAAATGATCGGCCGGGGCATAAGTGCTCTGTACCAGAAAAATATAATCACCCCGTACGCTTTCCAGGTAATTCGGAGATATTTCCCCGTCAGCAAAACGCTGAATATTTACTTTACCCTCTTCACAACCAAAATGCGAGCAGATTTCAGTACAAAGCTCTTTGGATGCGGATCCTGAAAAAATTTTTGCCGAATGCGGAATGGAAATAGCTGTGTGCATAGTGTAGTGTGTAATGAGCGGCGAAGATATTTTTTTTCTTCTGATTTCGGAACGACAAGACAGAGTTTTTAATGACATTACGTTTCGAATATGCATAAATAATTGCTCATCAGCTTAAGAAAAATATCAGCAAATAATAATAGAATTATTTTTTAATATTGTGTAAGCATCACTCTATGAAAACTACAAGCATCAAGCAGTGGCCTAAAGATGACCGTCCCCGAGAAAAACTATTGTTACACGGACCTCAACGACTGAGCAATTCCGAACTACTGGCCATTCTTATTCATAACGGCACAGCACAAAAATCGGCACTCGATCTAGCTAAAGAAATATTGCAGATGGGTGATGATAATATAAACAAAATCGGCAAATTATCTATAAAAGATCTCATGCGAATCAAGGGTATTGGCGAGGCTAAAGCCATTACCATTGCTGCAGCGTTAGAGCTGGGACGCAGAAGACAACAGGGCAGTATTCCTGAAGCAGCAGCCTTCAAGTCCTCCCAAGATGCAGCTCTTTTCCTTAAGGAAAGATTAAAAGATTACACCCATGAAATTTTTGCGGTACTTTACCTCAATCGGGCTAATAAACTTATCAGCTTTGATATTATCAGCGAGGGAGGCATTACCGGCACAGTAGCGGATCCACGCATTATACTGAAAAAAGCACTAGAAAAGAACGCCGTAAATATCATTCTCAGTCACAATCATCCATCTGGCAATCTCCAACCCAGTAAGGCAGATGAATTACTCACAGCAAAAATGAGACAAGCTGCGCAATTACTTGACATAACAATTCTAGACCATATAATTGTCAGCGACTTAGGATACTATAGCTTCGCTGATAACAATATGCTTTAGTCGTTGAGACGTGTCTTTAAAGCATCATTTTATAATGCACTTTCACCTTGCCGGAAGCAATATCTTTGAGTTTGCTTTGCAATAGTTTTCTACGCAAAGGAGGCAGATGGTCAATAAATAATTTGCCCTCAATATGGTCGTATTCATGCAGGATAATACGTGCGGATAAGCCCGTGAAAGTTTCGGTATGTAGTTCAAAACTTTCGTCCTCATACTCTAAGGTTACCGTTTCGGGGCGCTGCACATCTTCTCTTATTTTGGGAATGCTTAAGCATCCTTCGCTATAAGACCAGGGAGTTCCACCTAGTTCTTTTATATAGGCGTTAATGAATACTTTTTTTATGCCCGGGGCATCGGGATATTTATCGCGATCCTCATCATCCGGTTCCATACTCTCAAAAACCTGTTGACTGTCCACAACAAACAATCTGATGGACTTGTTCACCTGTGGAGCTGCCAGCCCTACCCCATTGCTGGCGTACATGGTTTCCCACATATCTGCAATAAGTTGTTCTAGTCCGGGATAATCCGGGTCTATCTCTTCTGCTACTTTACGTAAAATAGGGTTGCCGTATGCTACGATAGGTAAGATCATAGCTGCAAAGGTAGTTAAACCGAGAAATGTATATTGAAAATTATCCGAAATTAAAAAGGGCAAAGTCGGTATTAAAGGTCGAATGGCAGCATTTAACGTCCTAAATATTCCTGTAGCATAATGGTGGCCGCAATTTCATCTACTAGGGCCTTATTTCGACGTTGCATTTTCTTTAATCCCATTTCCAACATGGCATCTTTGGCCATTTTAGAGGTATAACGCTCATCCACCGTTTCGAGAGGCATATTAGGAAAATGTTTTCTTATTTGCTTAATGGCTTTTACTACCAGTGGTGTAGCATGCGTATCGCTTTCATCCCAGTTCTTGGGCAATCCAATTATAATTTTTTCTACCTCTTCTTTAGCAAAATAATCTTTTAAAAAAGGAATGAGCTGACCAGAATCGATAGTAGTAAGCCCTGAAGCGATAATCTGCAAGGGATCCGTAACGGCAATGCCCGTTCTTTTAAGTCCGTAATCAATAGCGAGGATACGTGCCAATGTATTAATGAATATTTAAAAATAAATCGATATTTAGAATAAAAATAAATCTGCAATTACTAATACTGCAAATACTACCGATGCAATGCCATTAGCCGTCATAAATGCTAGATTCACCCTACGCAAATCATCGGGTTTTACAATATTGTGTTGATAAAGCAGCATGCCTGCAAACACACCCACCCCAGCCCAGTACAAATAACCGAAACCTCCGTACAAGCCAGCTGCCACCACACATGCCGTACTGGCCACATGCAAAAGCTCCGACACCCTTAAGGCTTTTCTCTTTCCCAACTGAGAAGGTATGGAATATAAGTTATGATCCCTGTCAAACTCTTCATCCTGCAAAGCATAAATAATATCAAATCCACTCACCCAGAAAATTACGGCAAAAGAAAAAAGTATAGGCAGTACATCAAACTTTCCCGTTACCGCAAGATAAGCCCCTATAGGCGCCAGGGATAACCCTAACCCCAGTATGATATGACATAACGCCGTAAAGCGTTTGGTATAACTATATCCCAAGATCACAAGCAATGCTACTGGCGATAGATAAAAACAAAGAGGGTTGATAAAATAAGTACAGATAATAAACAATAACGCATTGATGATCGTGAACCATAATACCCGGTCGGCCTTTAAAATACCTGCCGGTATTTCCCTTACGGCAGTTCGGGGATTTTTTGCATCGAAATGGCGGTCGAGATATCGGTTAAATGCCATAGCCGCGCTTCGAGCAAATACCATACAAGCTATCACCAATAAAAATACCAACCATTTCTCTCGAAATACGCTACTAAATGTTTCTCGATAAGAATAATTCGCAATACCCCCTGCCTGAAAAATACGAAAGCCTAGAAAGAAGCCTATCATTGCAAAAGGCATTGCAAATATGGTATGCGAGAATTTTATCAGACTCAGATATTTCTTCACTGTTGACATACTTATAGCACGTTACTGATTTTTCTACTTACCAACTCCCACAAAACCACACCAGCCGCTGTGGCAATATTTAACGAGTGCTTCATACCCAACTGTGGGATTTCGATGGCACTGTCACAAAGATCGATGGTGGACTGTTCCACTCCCGTAACTTCATTACCGAAAATGACGGCTATTTTTTCACTACCATCCCAGTTGAGCTGATGAAGGTAAGTACTATTTTCCACCTGCTCTACTGCGTAAATTTTGTAACCCTCTGCCCGTAGTTTTTCCACAGCTGCAGCAGCGTTAGGAAAATACTCCCAAGTTACGGTTTCCTCGGCGCCCAAGGCTGTTTTCTTAATTTCTTTATGAGGGGGACGCGCTGTGTATCCGGTTATATAAATGGCTTCAATCAAAAAGGCATCACTGGTACGAAAGACACTACCTACATTATAAGCACTCCTGATATTCTCCAGCACTACCACAATAGGCATTTTAGCAGCCTCTCTAAATTCATCTATGGACTTTCGGCCCAATTCTTCCATACTTAACTTTCGCATCGGGCAAAAGTAATAAATCTGCAATTTGCTCGAACAGAATGTGCAACAACACTTAAATCAACAAAGTATAAAAAAACCCGGCTTTGAAAGCCGGATTAAGCATAAAAGATTATAGCTAAAGATAGGTTTGCAAATATTAATTATCGGCCGAGACCAATGTTGTATGCCAAACCTACACCAATAATACCGGCATTATACTTTTGCGAAGCACCATTTACACGAATGGTTCCATCACTACCGGTAAACACTTTGGTATAATGGGCAAAAATGTTCCAGTGGCGATTGTGATATCCAACCTCTGGCTTCAAGTAGAAACCGCCATTAGGACGCTCTACAGAGCTATTAGAGGCTACTTTATCATCGCCGGTAATTACACCATATCCTAAATCAGTTCCTACGTAGATCCCTTCTGATTTTGGATAATATCTAAATAGTGCTGCTACCGGAATAACACCAAAGTCGTTATTTTTTAAGGTAGTATTACTTACGTCCTTATCCTTTCCGAAATGGTGATGATAACCTGTAGTTACACCTAAGCCCAAATGCGGCGTAATAAGATTTTGATAAGCTACATTCAATCCAGCCGCTGCACTTGCATTTCTAGATGCTACGGATGGACCCGCAAGTGCACCAATCTTCAAAGTGTTTTTCATGCTCTGAGCATTTGCTGTTCCTGCAACAAAAAACAACGCTAATCCTGCTAACAATGCTTTTACTTTGTTCATAGTTTCCAATTTTTGTCATTAAAGACAAATAAAGGGCACAAAAAGTTGCGTAAAGTGGTTGAATTTTGACAGGCGTAGGCTGTTCTTAACTATTTCTTAATTTGAATTAAGTTTTTTAGAGAACGATTTTGTTTTTATGGTTTTATTAATGCACTACCGATGGCACAGGCAACACATCTTTTATGATTACAATACTGATTTTTTAATTCGATTAAAGATTGCGAATCCCAGGCAGACTTATTAATAAACCCTATTTTCTCAAAACCCTTGGTAATACTATTTTTTTCGGCTTTTGCAGCTTCAAGCCATTGCATAGCTTTATATTTTAGTGGTTCCTGCTGATGTGCCTGCCCATAAGCAAACAGCATGGGAACAATGGAATTGATTAAAATGTTATTAATCATTTCGGCACCTAATGGTTTAGGCTTATAATAGGGTTCATCAGTGAGTGTGTAGTGATACAACCAGAAATCATTGGGTGTTACTTCCAACCACTTTTTAACATACGCCCATGATGGCGCCGCTACTATTTTGGAAAACAAATGCGCTGATTGCTGTATCAAAGCAGCCAGTTGTGCTAGCCTTACTGTAGGGAAATTACTGGGACGCATTCTTAAAAAATAAACAGGATATACAATAGGCTGCAGTTGGTACTTTATTTTTAAAAAACGATACTCCCGTTGCAACAGTTGTGCATATTTATCTTCAAAATCTGCTTCTAATAAACCGGCTTGTCCCAGCAAAAGCGCTTCCAGTTGTATTAGTTGGTGTTTATGCTTTGCCAATAGGATTAAGGGTATCGATTGTGCAATCGCTTCAAATGCATCGGCATTGATTTTGGTTCCAAAATTTCTTGCCAATAGCCACCAGAAACTTTCTTCCCAATGTTGTTGATTGGCTGCCATATATTGTTGTATCTGTGCGGTTTTACGCATCAGTCGTTCAATGAGCAACCTTTCCTTCCACGATGTAATGGTAATATCTGATATATTGTCAATCAAGTTCTCACAGGCAATAAAATGCGAAGATTCCATGAGTTGGGTATACCGCTGTAATAAGCTGATAGCTATTCTACCTTTTAATTCCAATACCGGGATTGATGAGAACTGTAGATCATTTTCGTACACTACGTGTAGAATAACATTTTTATAATTACAATCGACGGCATGCTGGTGTTTCTGCCAGTCGGAGGCTTTCACATGTATTTCAACAGTTCCTGCCCATTCGGTATTACCAATTCGAATACGTGCGTTGGTAAAATCCGGACCTTGATTTTTATTCCACGTTCCGGGCGTAATAATATAAACTTCCTCTCCCTGGGTGGTTTGTAAATCCGAGCGATTAAAGTATTGAAATTGCCAGATAAATTGCAGCAGTTGTTCATTCATAGTGTTAACATAGGTGCCTTATACAACCCTATAGGGCTGAACACGATCAACAAACTGCAATAAATTTACAAAAAATCAGGGAAGAAATTCTGCCAATGCCTTTACCACACGGCTTACAGGCAATCCCATCACATTATAAAAATCGCCCCTAATGGACTTTATTCCCACCACCCCAATCCATTCCTGTATGGCATAAGCTCCAGCTTTATCGTAAGGTTGATATTTTTCTATATAATAACGAATCTGCTCCAATGTTAGTTCATGGAATGTTACTTGCGTCACATCAGCAAACGATAGCTCCTTCTCGCCTTTCATAATAGTCACCCCTGTTATCACTTCATGAGTTTGGCCTTGCAATTGAGAGAGAATACTGATAGCCTGGGCCTCATCCTTAGGTTTTCCTATAATAACACCATCCAATACGACTACAGTATCTGCAGCAAGCACCACTCTGTGTTCTGCAATTTGATTCCTTACAGCTAACGCTTTCTGACGAGCGATATAAACTGCCGCTTCGGCCGGTGTTAATGCTTTCGGGAAATTCTCCTCCGTAGCTTGAACCCTTACTTCAAAAGGCACTTCTGCCCATTCCAATAACTGCCTGCGCCTAGGCGACGCAGAAGCCAATATAATTGCCTGTTCCTTCATGCATCTTTATAAATAAAAATAAAAAAACAACATTGATAAAATTCCGGTAAGCATTATCCGCTTGGTCATACTACTCAAATGGTGATATTCCTGTGTAGAATTTGCCTGTATCAGTTTTCTTATTATATAAAACAATGGTGCTACAATTAGCACAACACAATAAGCAACGGCAGCCCACCAACGAAACTGCAAGACATACAGCTGTACAATAACTAATATGGCTATCAAAATAGTCAGCCATACAGCTATGTATATTTTTGTAGCATTAATACCCCATACAATAGGCATGGTTTTACAACCAAATTTATGGTCGCCTGGCATGTCTTCAATATCCTTAATCGCTTCTCGAACCAAAGAGATGATAAAAGCAAATCCCGCATATAGTATCGCAAACCGAAACAAGCGTACCTGATTAGCATCTGCATTATTGAACGCATTCCATAAAGAATATTTGGAAAGGAAGATGAGCATAATAGTCCATGCGGTAAGCAAAGACACAATCACATTACCAATTATAGCATCTTTTTTAAATCTTGCAGAATATAACCACAATAATATGGCGCTAACCACATTGGCAAGTATCAGGTACCAGCCTGCCGTGCGCACAGCTAGTATCGTACATACTATACCGGCCAGATTAAGCAGCAAATGCCACAACAATGCCCATCTTCTGTTGATTACCTTGCCCAAAATGGTTTTATCAGGCTTATTTACTAAGTCGATATTAATATCAAAATAATCATTGATAATATATCCTGCGGCTGCAATGAATACAGATGCTGCTACCAGTAAGGCAAACCGAATCGTATTCCCGTCGGGGATATTGCCTTTATAAATAGGTTGATAAATGCAATACTCAAACAGAGCCTGTGTCAATATTATGAACACTAAATTGGGCCATCGTATTAGTTTCAGAAATGGCGTCATACTGCCCTATAATATTTAATAATTTTTAACTTTCGACGTTAGCTCATCATGCAGATACCACAGTGCTGTCTGCTGTCCAATGATCATTAAGCTTCAGTACTTTTTCTATTACATCCCGTACGCAGCCTTCTCCGCCCTTCTTTTCTGAAATATATTTTGCCGCAGCTCTCACTTCGGATACTGCATCTGCGGGACAACAACTTAAGGCAACCACTTCCATTACAGGCAAGTCGGGTATATCATCGCCCATAAATAAAGTACGCTTCAAATTAAATTGATGTTTCGTCGCCAATTCTTTTACAAAAGCTTGTTTGTCCTTTACGCGAAAATGAATCTCGGTAATACCCAGCTTTCTCAATCGGGTGTCTACTGCGCTCGGCGACGAACCACTTACAATAAAAATGCGGTATCCTTTTTTTATTGCCAACTGCAAAGCATATCCGTCTTTTACATTCATTCTGCGCGCCATCTCTCCTCCTTCCAGCACCAGCAGGCCCCCATCTGTAAGCACTCCATCCACATCAAAAATAAAAGTATCAATCTCGCGAAAGCTGCTTAGTATATTCATATCTTAATTTTGTGCTGCAAAAGTAACAGATTGGAACGATGTGACTACCGTATACTTTGAGTAATACTATCTGTTAGGAACTGATATAACTTTAAAAGTTGTGGGTAGGGTTCCAATAACTGCATATGTTTCTGTATCGTCTCCTTATCGCCTCGAATAGCGGGGCCGGTTTGCATATCCGACGGAGAGGCACTATGCAAGCGGGCAAATGTATTATCAATTAAGGGCAAAAGCTCTGAAAAGGTAATTCCTTCTTTCTGACAATAATACTCCGCCAGAGAAAAAATATGATTCGTGAAATTATTTACAAACACAGCTGCTACATGTAGTTTCTCTCGCTTTTCAATGCCTGCAGTTAATGGCGGATCTTTATATATGGATTGAGCCAGTGTGTACAGTATGTGGTGGGTTTTCTCATTCACCGCTTCTATATAAATAGGAATCTCGGGAATAAGCTTTTGTTCTTTCCGTAAACTCTGCAACGGATAAAAAACACCGTAATTAGTAGTTACTTCCTTCAGCACATCCATCTTTACAGATGCAGCCGTATGCGCTACCACCTTATCGCCAAGCCGAAGATCATTTGCCAGCTCAGGAATAGCCGTATCCGATACGGCGATGATATATACATCAGCGTCTTTATTGATCAGGCTGGTATAATTAGCAGACTTGGTATCCCATTCGTATGCAAGCTCCGATGCCGCAGTAGCATTTCTGCTGAGCACTTGCACAATGGTATGACCAGCTGCTACAAATTTACGGCCCAGCACAGCTGCAACATTTCCAGAACCTATAATAACAATATCCATCCGACGTTTGTTTTACTTAATAAACTATATACACACAATATTGTTTATACAATTATCAAATGCACAGCGCTACTGTCAAGCTTTTATCTTCGTGTTACATGAAAGTACAAAAATTTCTCATCAGTTATTTTCGGGTAAAAATCCGACTGTTATCCCTTTTTTCAAAACAAAAGGCAGGTAATGCAGCTTTTGAAATATTTTGCACACCTTATTCCCGCTTTTTCTACAAAGCTATTGAGGTATCAAATGCGCAAACATTGAATTACCATTTCGAGGGGCTGGCTATTTCTGGGTATCGGTGGGGTGAGAAAAGCTCTAAAAAAGCACTCATTGTACATGGCTTTCGTTCCGATGCTAGAAAATTTCAGCATTTTGCCTTGCAACTAGTGGCAAAAGGATACGAAGTATATGCTTTTGATGCACCCGCTCATGGCACCAGTACAGGGAAAACACTCAATGCCATTACATATAAAAACTTTGTGAGCCATATTGACAAAGACTTTGGCCCCTTTGATGCTTATATAACCCATTCTTTTGGCGGACTAGCCACTAGTCTGCATCTGGCTGAAGTGCCAAGCAACCACTATATCAAAACTGTATTAATTGCTCCAGCAGCCAATTCCCAAATATTGATCGAGCAGTTTTTTGACGAAATGAAAATTTTTGACAAGAAAGTACAGGAATATTTCTACGACAACATTAAAAGGCTAAGTGGAAAAAACATCAGCTGGTTTTCGCTAGCCCGCTGTGCGCCACATATGCATGGACCGGTATTATGGATACACGACTTAAGCGATCGAATAACACCGGTATCCGATGCACAATTATTGCAACAAAAAGGCTATCCCAATTTCCGTTTTATCTTTACCAACAATTTGGGACACCGTCGCATTTATCATGATGAAAATGTAATTGCTGAGGTGATGAATTTTCTTTAGAAAATGTATCTTCCCATGGTTTTTTAAGCACAAAAAAGTGGCATTTATAAAAAATGTGCTAATCTTGTTGCCAAAATTACCTGCCTTAATATGAGGTGACTGAATATCGAATTGCTTGAAATGCAACAAGAAACGAATGACAGAAGTATTATAGCCGGTAATGGTAAATTATAGTAATTAAGTAAATGGCGAAGAATTTATTGATAGTGGAGAGCCCTGCAAAGGCAAAAACAATTGAAAAATTTCTAGGGAAGGAATTCCAGGTGAAGAGTTGCTTCGGACATATCCGCGACCTGGAAAAATCCGGCATGGGTATTAACATTGAAAATCAATACGAGCCACGTTATGTTATCAGCGACGATAAAGTAAAAGTAGTTCGTGAGCTCAAAGCGCTTGCCGAAAAAAGTGAAGAAGTATGGTTGGCAACGGATGAGGACCGTGAGGGGGAAGCCATCAGCTGGCATTTGTGTGAAGTGTTGGGCCTAGATCCTGCCAAAACCAAACGCATCGTCTTTCATGAAATTACCAAGCCGGCTATTAAAGCTGCGGTAGAATCGCCGCGCACCCTAAATATGAATTTGGTAAAGGCACAGCAAGCAAGACGTGTACTGGATCGTATTGTGGGATTTGAACTGAGCCCTGTGTTGTGGCGAAAAATTAGAGTTAAAAATAATCTTAGTGCCGGACGCGTACAAAGTGTAGCGGTAAGATTAATTGTAGAGCGAGAGCGTGAAATTAATGCTTTTCAGGTGCAGAGCAATTTTAAGGTGGAAGCACTTTTCAGCGCCGCTGATAGTACCGGAAAAGATATTCAGTTCAAAGCCGAAGGAAAGAAATATAGCGATAGCGCAACAGCCGAGGCCTTCCTACAATCCTGTATCAATGCCGAGTATACCGTGAGCGATATACAGGTAAAACCCGGCAAACGTACACCCGCTGCACCTTTTACTACGTCAACTTTACAACAGGAAGCTAGCCGCAAATTGGGCTATAGCGTAAGTAAAACCATGCTGATTGCACAGCAGCTGTACGAAAACGGATATATTACCTACATGCGTACCGACAGTGTAAATTTGAGTGATACAGCACTGGAAGATATCAGCACTACCATCAAAAGCATGTACGGTGAAAACTACCATCAATTCCGGCGCTTTAAAAATAAAAACCAGAGTGCACAAGAAGCGCATGAAGCCATCCGCCCCACCTATATGAGCAATACTACAGTAGATAATCCCGAATGGAGAAAACTGTATGAGCTGATATGGAAAAGAACCATGGCTTGCCAGATGGCAGATGCACAGCTTGAAAAAACTACCGCAACCATTGATATTTCTACCAATAAGGAACAATTAACCGCCAGCGGTGAAGTCATCAAATTTGAAGGTTTCTTAAAAGTGTATCGTGAAGACAGGGACGAAGAAGACATTAACGAAGACGAAACCCAGGAAGGTACACTACCCAATCTGCAGGTAGGGCAACAGTTGCCTTTAATACAAATGACTGCTACAGAAAAGTTCACCCGTCCCCTGCCCCGTTATACCGAGGCTTCGCTGGTAAAGAAACTAGAAGAACTAGGCATCGGCCGTCCTTCTACTTATGCTCCTACCATTTCCACGATTATCAAAAGAGAGTATGTGGAAAAACGCGATAAGGAAGGCACCCCCAGAGATTACCGTGTGCTGGCATTAAAAGACAATAAAATCTCACAGTTTACACAAACAGAAATTACGGGTGCAGAGAAAGCAAAACTTTTTCCTACCGATTTGGGAATTGTGGTTACGGACTTTCTGAAACAATACTTTGACGATATCATGGATTATGGATTCACAGCTCGCATTGAAGGAGAGTTTGATGAAGTGGCAGAAGGGAAGCTGGAATGGAACAAAATGATAGACGAATTCTATAATCCGTTTAAGGAAGACGTTGAAAAAACAATAGAAACAGCAGAGCGCATCAAAGGTGAACGCGAACTGGGCATAGACCCTCAAAGTGGTAAACCTGTTATAGCGCGCATGGGTCGCTACGGTCCTATGGTGCAGATAGGCAGCGCCGATGAAGAGGAAACTCCTCGATTTGCATCTTTGCAAAAAGGACAAAGTATTGAAACCATCACACTAGAAGAAGCCTTGGACCTTTTCAAACTCCCTGCTGTACTAGGCGAATACGAAGGCAAGGAAGTATCAGTAAATATCGGCCGTTTTGGGCCTTATGTAAAATTTGGGGAGGAATTTGTATCCATTCCTAAAGGTGAGGATCCGTTTAGTGTAGACCTAGATCGTGCAATAGCACTTATTCAGGAAAAACAAAAAGCCGATGCTCCCATAGCTGTTTACGATGATAAACCCGTTACCAAAGGCAAAGGCCGATTTGGCCCCTTCATTAAATGGAACGATATGTTCATTAACGTTCCCAAACGGTACGATTTTGACAATCTCACGCAGCAAGATATTGAAGAACTCATCAAAGCCAAAATAGAAAAAGAAGCCAATCGCTACATCCAGCAATGGCCCGAAGAAAAAATCGCTATCGAAAATGGTCGTTGGGGCCCATTCATAAGATTCGGCAAGAAAATGCTCAAACTAGGTAGAAAAGAGAACGGAGAAAAATATACAGCTGAGGAACTGGCTGCTGTTTCGCTAGATACCGTGAAGCAAATGATTCTTGCCGAAGATCCCACTGCCTTTGACAAGCCAGTGAAAAAAGCTGCAGCAAAGAAGAAAGCCGCTGCTAAAAAGAAAAAATAGAAGCAAAAAATAAGACTTATAAAAACCGCCATCAGTGATGGCGGTTCATTTTTTTATGCATGATTTATCTATTGCAATTCCATGACTAGTGTGGTGTACCGAGGAATCTGCAACGGATCGGTTAGCGAAACAATTTGATCTGTCACTACATCTCGTGCTTTGGTAAAGAATTGTAGTCGTTCCGAAAATCTATCTAGGGATAGGATTTTAGGCTGATCGTTAGTATTCATTACACACATCACTGTTTGATGATCATCGTATCTGAAGTAAACATATATGCCCTCGTAAGGCACATACTGCATCAGCTTTCCGGTCTTAATAGCCGAAGAAGATTTGCGGAAATTAGCCAACTTGCGGATGTAGTGGAATACGTCATTTTCCTTCTTCGTCCTTCCTGCTTCAGTAAACTTATTAGCCGGATCCCCTTGCCATCCTCCAGGGAAGTCTTGGCGCACATATCCGTCATTAGGATGAGTGGTGCCTGTCATTAGCACTTCACTTCCGTAATACATCTGAGGAATACCTCGTGTTGTAAGTAACCACGCAAATGCCGCTTTATATTTGGCCGTATCCTCATTCAATACACTATAAAAACGGGGTAAATCGTGGTTGTCTAAGAAAATCACCTGACGCATGGGATTTTTATATACAAAATCCTGCGCCAGTGTGGTGTAGAGTTTATTCACACCTTCGGTCCAGCCGAAAGGCTCTGTAAGCGCCGGCTGAATGCCATAGAACAAGGTTTGAAAGTCGGTAGTAGCTTGTAAGTTGCTTTTAAAATCAATTGCAAAATTATTTGCGCAGAAATAACTTTGATTGATCACGCCGTGTACCCAGGTTTCTCCAAATATGGTAAGATTAGGGAATTCATCATATAAAGCCTGATTACAACGGTTCATAAAGTGTAAATCGTTATACGCATAGGTATCTACCCGCCAGCCGTCCACTCCAAACTCCTCCACCGTCCAGATAGCGTGCTGGATGAGAAACTTCTGCACCATTTCATTATCATGATTCCAATCGGGCATAGAGGTAACAAACCAACCATCGCTCATGAGCTTTTTGTCCACCTGTGATGCATAGGGATCGAACAATACCTGATCTTTGTAGCTGGTCTGAGTAAACTTCGGCCAGCGATGGAACCAGCTGCTATCGGGCTGATCCTTAAATAAGAAGTGTTCGGTACCTACGTGGTTATACACGGCATCTTGAATAATCTTCATCCCCTTTGCGTGTAAAGCATTGATCAGTTCTTTATATGCCTTTTCACCCCCTATTCTGCGCTCGATGCGGTAATGGTTGGTAAACGCATAACCGTGCTCCGTACGCTCCGGCATATCATTTTCAATTACCGGATTCAACCATAAAGTAGTAACACCGAGGTCATACAAATAATCGAGATGATTTTGAATACCTTTTAAATCTCCTCCATGACGATTGAAAACGGTATCGCGCCGCAGTGACTGATCCAGCATGCCGGGTATCCTGTCGTTGCTTTCATCACCGTTGCTAAATCTGTCGGGCATGATCAGGTAGATCAAATCTTCGGAGGTGACTCCCATAGCATAAAGGGTTCCATTACCTTCACGTCGAGGTTTTAACTCATACTTCACGCCTTTTTTCCCTACAAAAGGAAGTGTAATCCAGCCGGGCTTAGCAGTTGCATCAATTTCAATATCAAAAAATACATAGTTTTTATTTTCGGCATGATCTATCTGCTTCAATCTTACACCCGGAGCCAGCGCCATACCTTCAGGGCGCATCTTTACCATCGGAACGCTTTCGGCAATGTTTTTTCCACGTATCATCAGCTGTACGGTGCTCCACTTCATCCCCACCCACCAATGCGTTGGATACACTTCAATATCTTGCGCTTGTATTATGAAAGAAAATAATAGTAGCCATAGTATGGCAAAAAGCTTTTTCATTACAGAAGTATTTATAGGTTAGTGAAATATTTAGTGGCTTTTCTCTGCAGGGAACCTAATCAGCAATACGCAAATGGCACCTATTATCATTAGCACACCAGCAACGACTAAGTAGTAAATAGCATAATTATGAAAGATTGTCTTCACTACCGGGCCGCCTATAATACCGTTGATTATTTGAGGGATCACAATGAAGAAATTAAAAATCCCCATATAAATGCCCATTTTATGCTGCGGAATACTTTCAATAAGCATGGCATAAGGCATCGCCAAAATACTGGCCCATGCAAAACCAATTGCCAACATACTCAACCACAAATAACCTGTATCCCTTATCACATACATTAGCATTAGTCCTATCCCCCCGCATAACAATGCCAGTGCATGCGTTTGTTTTTTACCCAATTTCTGCGCCAACGGAATCATTAAAAACGCAAAAGGAATGGCAAACAAATTATACATCCCGAAAAGCTTACCTACAAAATCGCCAGCCCTGCTAAAAGTTTCAGAACTAGTATCCGAAGGATTTAATCCAAAGTGATGTGTAGCAATAGCACTGGTAGTAAATACCCACATCGTAAACAGTGCAAACCAGCTAAAAAACTGCACTGCCCCTAGTTTCCACATGACTGCAGGGATATTGGCGAAGTCCTTAAAAATATCTCTGAAACGAGGCTTAGTTGATATTGCTTCTTTTCCTTCGCTAAAACCCTTTAAGATCTCCGGAGCATATTCTTTTGTAGTTACTACTGTATATATTATGGTAAGCAACAAAATCAGCGCACCTACATAGAACGAATAAATCACGTTATCCGGCACAAATCCTTCGGGAGCCGTGTTAGATACGCCCAAAGCGGTAAGCCAAGATGGCAAAGCCGAACCAACAACTGCTCCTATACCTATCAGTATGGTTTGCACGCCAAACCCCAATGTACCCTGTTCCTTAGGAAGCATATCACCCACTAGTGCTCTAAAGGGCTCCATGGAAATATTTACCGAAGCATCCATCAATGCCAGAAATAGTACCGCCAGCAACAATACGTTGGCACCTATAAAGGAAGTTACGCTTGCAGAATTAGGCAGAAAAACCAATCCCAGTGCACATAATACTGAACCTATTAAAAAATAAGGCTTTCTTCTGCCCCATCTTTTAGACCAAGTATGATCACCCAGATAACCCACAATAGGTTGTACTATCAGGCCCGTAATAGGTGCTACCAACCAAAACCAGGAAAGCTGATGCACATCGGCGCCAAAGTTGGCCAGGATTCTGCTGGCATTTCCATTTTGAAGACCGAAAGCCATTTGAATACCCAGAAAACCCATACTCATATTGATAATCTGGACTAAAGACAAGCGTGGCTTGGAGATTTTGGAGACGAATGACATGCTCAATCGTTATATGTTTATAAATAATGCCTATTTGGCTAGTCAAATATAATATGTATTAAGTACACAATAAAATTTATCCATTTAAAAACCCCGCTTTCGCGGGGTGTTATGTTTTAAATTACAAATCCATTGGGGAAAATCGCACCTTTTTTGGTTACAATAATACCATCTTTAATGGTATAGAGCTCGGTATCGGCGTTTTCGAGATGTGGGCCGCCATTCAGCCGTACATCGTCCCCTATCCTACAGTTTTTATCAATGATACAGTTGCGGATATAACATCTTTTACCAATGCCTATAGGCGGTATGCCACGCGTCTGTTCGTTAGTAATATCGTCGATGGTTTCGTAGAAATCGCTACCCATCATATAGCAGCTTACCACTGTAGAACCGTAGCCAATGCGAGAGCGTATTCCAATCACACTGTGTTCAATACGCGAAGCATTGATGATACATCCTTCGGCAATAACGGTTTTTTCCAGTGTTGTACCACTGATTTTAGCCGGAGGTAACATGCGCGGACGGGAATAAATAGATTTAGTATTATCAAACAGGTTAAATGCAGGAATATCGGCCGTGAGTTCCAGATTGGCTTCAAAGAAAGAATGTATATTTCCGATATCGGTCCAGTAACCTTCATATTGATAGCTGGCTACTTTATAGGCATCGATAGAAGCCGGAATAATTTCTTTACCGAAATCCGTGGCATCGGGATATATTTTTAACAACAAGTCGAAAAGCAGCTGTCGATTAAAGATATAAATACCCATCGAGGCCAGATAATTTCTTCCCTTTTGCTGCATGGCAGGTCCAGTATCACTCACCCAGTCGGGCAACACATCTCTAGATGGTTTTTCAATGAAAGACCGAATGTAATTACCTTCATCTACTTTCATAATACCAAACTCTGTAGCTTCTCTATCCACTACAGGAATGGTAGCAATAGAAATATCGGCGCCACATTCTTTATGATGCTGCAGCATCTTATTAAAATCCATCTGATAGAGCTGATCTCCCGAAAGAATTAACACGTATTCGCTTGGAAAAGCAGTTAAGTGTCTTAAACATTGCCTTACAGCATCCGCAGTTCCTTGATACCAGGCGGGGTTATCCGGTGTTTGCTCAGCAGCAAGTATATCAACGAAAGCCGTGCTAAAAGCACTAAAGTGATAGGTATTTTTGATATGCCGATTTAACGACGCAGAATTAAACTGTGTAAGCACAAACATTCTATGAATGTCTGAGTTAATGCAGTTGGAGATAGGAATATCTACCAATCTGTATTTGCCGGCAATGGGTACGGCCGGTTTTGACCTGCTGCTCGTAAGAGGATACAGTCTTGTTCCTGCACCTCCTCCTAAAATCATTGCGATAACTTCCTGCGAAATACTCATATGATTTATGTTTTAATCTTTCATTTACTTTCGGGTTGAAATAAACAAGATCTGTATAAATATTAGTTCAGTTGATGCAAATCCATAATTATTTTACGGATTCATATAGCGCTATGTACTTTTTAGCTGATGCAGTCCAACTGTGATCGATGCCCATGATACGCTCCGTGATCTTGGAGAAAAGACTAGACTTATTTTCATAGAGATCGATAGCTCTTCCTACCGAATAGGTTATATCCTCAATACTGGACTGTTCCATGGTGATGCCAAATCCATCAGTTTCCCCATAGTCCTTAACAGTATCCTTCAGACCACCTATTTTTCTTACGATGGGTACGGTTCCATATCTTAAAGCATACAGCTGATTTAATCCGCAGGGTTCCACACGACTCGGCATTAATAAAAAGTCCGAACCGGCATATATTAAATGACTCAACTCCTCGTTATACCCGATATACGTATTGACATATCCTTTCAGCGTTTTATTCATCTCCGCAAGTGCCCCTTCCACATAAGGGTTTCCCGATCCTAATATTAAGAAAGAAGCCTTACCATTGTACTGATAGACTGATTGGCTGATAGCTTCAGGTAAAAGATCGGCAGCTTTTTCATCTACTAATCTACCAATAAAACTGATTAAAGGTTTGTTGGGATCGAATCCAAACTGCTGCACCAGTTTTTCTTTATTCTTAGCCTTTCCTTCTTTAATCTTTTTAGCATCATAATTGGCCACCAGATATGGATCAGTAGCCGGATTCCATACGTTGGTATCAATACCGTTGATAATACCGCTACATTTTCCTTTTTCGTATTCGAAAAGGTTTTCCAGACCCGCAGCAGCATGCCTGAGCTCTTCCATATAACTGGGACTAACGGTAGTTACTTTCCAGGCGCATTTTACTGCAGATGCCATAGGATTAATACAGTTATTCCAATCCAGCAATCCCCAATTCCAAGTATCGTAAGCCGGAATGTAATAGTATTTATCCCAACCAAACTGTCCCTGATATTGGCCGTTGTGAATTGTAAACACTACCGGCACATTAGCCAGCTGATAACGAAAAGCGTAAGTATGCTTGCAGAAGAAAGGGATTAATCCGGCTTGGTGGTCATGACAATGAATAATATCGGGGCGATGTTGCCAGCGGCTCATCCAATCGCATACGGCTAATTGAAATGAAATAAACCGCTCGGTATCATCATCATACCCGTAAACTTTCTCTCTGTCCAATACACCGTTGATATCGACCAGATATAAATCAAAGCCTAGCTTATTTGTCTTTTCCTTAATGACACTGTACCTGAACCAATGGTTACCTAAAGCCTGCCCGCCTTCGTGCACCAGCTCCCACTCATTTTCATACAAAAACTTTGTACGATACATAGGCATCACCACCTTCGCTATATGCCCCAAGTCATTCTGGTATTTGGGTAAAGCGCCTACCACATCTCCCAGCCCACCTACTTTTGCCATCGGATAACACTCGGCCGAAATGTGAACTATTTCCATAATCAATCATTGGTTAGTCTAAAAGTAGGAATATTTTATTAATACAAAAAACATTCGTAATTAATTTAAAACTTTTTGGTACTAATACTTACTTTTACACCAACCAACTAAAATTAAAAACGATTGATATGAGTACACCAACCACGAAGTGGTCGCAATTTGGAACACTAATTATCGTGTTCTTTTTTTGGGGGTTTGTTGCTGCCAGTAATGATATTCTCATTCCTGTATTCAAAGAAGCGTTGCATCTGGAGCAATGGCAATCACAATTAGTTTCTTTTGCGTTTTATGTAGCCTACACAGTAGGATCATTGCTATTTCTACTCATCAGTAAGTACATCGGCAAAGATCTGTTACAGCATATAGGTTATAAAAACGGCATTGTGGTAGGGCTGATTATTTCCGCTCTGGGTACGCTGATTTTCTATCCGGCAGCTCAACAGCAGTCATTTGCCTTATTTATTACAGGTCTGTTTATTGTAGGCTTAGGTTTTTCGCTGCAACAAACAGCTGCTAATCCGCTGGCCATTATCATGGGCGACCCCAAGCTCGGTTCTCAAAGATTAAGTATGGCCGGAGGTATCAATAATTTCGGTACTACTATCGGACCACTTATTGTAAGCTTTGCCATCTTCGGCTCGTTAACCAACACTAATATTACGGCCGATATTCAAAGCATTAAAGTTCCCTATCTGTTTTTAGGGCTAGCTTTTGTGATTGTGGCAATCATCTTCAAGCTCTCTTCGGTTCCCAATAAATTTGATCTTTCAGGACCCAATGAAGAAAGCAAAATGCAACCTGAACAGCAAAATGTGGATGCACTTCCAGCCAATTACAAACCTAGTGTTTTTGCTTATCCGCAACTAGTATTGGGGATGTTTGCCATTTTCGTATACGTAGGTGTAGAAGTAGCTACTGCTGCTAACTTACCAGAATTCATGAAGGAACATTTAGGCACCCCTACCGAGCAAATTGCCCCGTATGTATCATTATTTTGGGCGAGCCTGATGATCGGTCGTTGGACAGGATCCGTAGGAGCTTTTGACATTTCTGCGGGTGCAAAAAGGATTTTGCAATTCTTAATGCCCTATATTGCTTTTGGCGTATTTCTATTGGTAAACATAATTGCCAATCATGATACTTCGCCTTTTTATATTTACGTATTCATCATTGCAGTCCTTATCGTCTGCGATATTTTAAGTAAAGGGAACCCTGCCAGACAATTGTTAATCTTTAGTTGCATGGGTATCTTAGCCTTGCTAATAGGTATCTTTGCCGAAGGCATGGTGAGCGTGTATGCATTTATTAGTGTGGGACTCTTCTGTTCTACTTTATGGCCATGTATTTTTACACTTGCCATAGCAGGATTAGGACCTCACACCAACCGCGGGTCCAGCCTGTTGATACTGATGATTATGGGGGGTGGTATTATCAGCCTAATACAAGGTTGGCTGGCATCGCCTAATATTTTAGGAATACAATTTTCCTATTTTACAGGAGTTGCCTGCTTTTTATATCTTGCATTTTATGCAATCAAAGCTAAAAAAGTACTGCAACAGCAAGGTATCGACTACGACCAAAAAGCAAGCGGCGCAGGCCATTAATTATTCACATAGCATTTTTTAAAAAACGATTAATATCATTATGAGTGTTCTTGATCTTTCCCATGAAGTAGCTATCGGCATTGACATCGGGGGAACTAATACCAAATATGGACTGGTAAATCACAGAGGTGAGATACTGGAAAAAGGCGATATTAAAACTGATGCCTACCCCACCGTAGAGGATTTCATTGATGCGCTATACGATGCTATTAAGCCTATTATTGACAAACATAAAAGCAACACACGACTGGTAGGTGTAGGAATAGGTGCACCCAACGGGAACTATTATACCGGCACTATCGAATATGCACCTAACCTGATATGGAAGGGAATATTACCCATAGCCGAATTGATGACTAAAAAATTCGGAGTACCTTGTTCGTTAACTAATGATGCGAATGCTGCAGCCGTAGGAGAAATGATGTACGGTGCAGCAAGAGGCATGAAGGATTTTATCATGATCACACTAGGGACCGGTGTGGGGAGTGGCATTGTAGCCAATGGTAGCCTTATCTACGGTCATGATGGTTTTGCCGGAGAATTGGGGCATGTCATCGTACGTCCCGGAGGTCGTAAACATTGGAGTACAGGTCATCAAGGTTCGCTCGAAGCGTATTGCTCAGCTACAGGTATTGCCATCACTGCTAAAAAGTTAAGAGCAGAAAATCCTCAGTCTCTTTTAAACAACATTCCTGAAGACCATATTGATTCCAAATCGGTATATGAAGCTGCCATGGCCGGCGATGAAACAGCCAAAGAAGTATTTCGATATACCGGACAAATTTTGGGGGAAGCATTGGCCAACTTCATTATGTTCTCCTCCCCTGAAGCTATTATTCTTTTCGGAGGTGTTATCAAAGCAGGAGAACTGATAATGAATCCTACGAAGGAACATATGGAAAAGAATCTGTTGCCCATTTTCCAGAACAAAGTAAAACTTGTATTTAGTGAGCTGAAAGAAGCTGATGCCGCTATCTTAGGCGCCAGCGCACTGGTTTGGGAAAAGATTTAATATTACCAATCATAGCCAGAACAACCCACGATTGTTACATTGATATAAATAACTAACTTTCCGTTATGAAAAAGTTTGTCGTATTATGTACCATCGTGGGTTTATTATTGGCCGCATGCTCACGAGGTCCTTACACCGCCACTAATAAGTTTTATAAGAAACAGGCTAAAAGCTATTCGAAAATACTAGCCACTTATCCACTTAACGATTCGGGCACCACATTCGTGGGTACGGTGAATTTTACGATGCGAGCTCCCAATTTTGTAATTATTCATCACACTGCACAGGGAAGCTGCGAGCAAACTTTAAAAACTTTTACTACCCCCGTAAGTAAAGTCAGCTCTCATTATGTTATTTGTAAGTCTGGAGAGGTATATCAGATGCTGAATGATATGCTTCGCGCACATCACGCCGGAGTTAGTCGTTGGGGTACTACCACCGATATTAACAGCTGCAGCATTGGCATCGAGATAGATAACAACGGAAGAGAACCTTTTACCGAAGCGCAAATCAATAGCCTATTACAATTACTGGATAGATTGAAGAAAAAGTACAATATCCCTACTACTAATTTTCTAGGACATGCTGATGTAGCACCAGGCAGAAAGGTCGACCCTAACCGCTATTTTCCCTGGCAAAAATTGGCAGAGCACGGATTTGGTTATTGGTACGACACTACAAATGTAGAAGTAAAGGAAGGATTTGATGCTCTTATGGCCTTACGAACCATCGGTTACAATATTGCTAATCCGCGCAGCGCCATTCAGTCTTATAAAATACATTTCAATCCGCAAGACACCACGACTGTCCTCACAGAGACCGATGCAAAAATTATCACAAGTCTCTTAGAGCGGTACAAATAAAAGCAGGCCTCTATAAAGACCTGCTTGTTTTATTGTAAATATGTTATTCCTTTATTGTTGTGCTGAAAGTTTCCTACTTTCCTCCCACTCTTTACGTCCCAATCCGGGAATCACATGTCTTTCGCTGTGGTAGGAAGAACGTACAAGTGGGCCACTTTCTACATAATCAAACCCCATTTCATAACCCGCATCTCTGTAGAAAGCAAATTCATTAGGATGTACAAAACGTTCTACAGGTAAGTGTTTTTGCGTTGGCTGTAGATACTGCCCAATCGTTACTACATCGCAACCATTATCTTTCAAATCACGCATGGTTTGCAATACTTCTTCTCTGGTTTCTCCCAAACCCAGCATAATACCACTTTTAGTACGCATCCCCCCTTCCTTCAATATGCGTATCACCTCCATACTGCGCCAGTATTTCGCTTGGATACGCACCTTACGAGTAAGCCGCTCTACAGTTTCGATATTATGCGAAATAACCTCCGGATGGGCAGCCATCACAGTTTCGATATTTTCTTTATTACCCTTAAAGTCCGGGATAAGGGTTTCGAGTGTTGTATCAGGATTCAATGCCTTTACGGCTCTGATAGTATTGTACCATATCTGTGCGCCACCGTCTTTCAGCTCGTCTCTATCCACCGAGGTAATAACGGCATGCTTCACCTTCATTAGGTGAATAGCCTCCGCCACACGCTGTGGTTCGTCATAATCCACCGGTAACGGACGTCCGGTTGCAACGGCGCAAAATCCGCAGCTACGGGTACAAATGTTACCCAAAATCATGAATGTAGCAGTACCAGCCCCCCAGCACTCCCCCATATTGGGACAATTGCCACTCTCACAAATGGTATGTAATTTATGCGTATCTACAAGATTGCGTACGTGCTTATACTCTTCACCAATCGGCAGTTTCACACGTAACCAATCGGGTTTTTTAACTCTTGTAACAACAGGTAATTCCGTCATGATGCGAAAATAATGTATTTAAGCCGAAAGGCTGTTACCAACCTCTTCCAGCAGAATAAATTTTAAAAATAACAGTGTAAACCATCCAATTGTTTATCGGCATTAAAAGACATAGATGCACTATCTGTTAATCAATCATTTGCTACAAAAAGCCGACAGATGGTTACCGGTTTGGCAAACAATCCAAGATATCTTTTCCGATGGCTATTAGATGGTAACGGGTACGTGATATAGCTTCTTCCAAAGGCAGCGGCTCTTTGTTAATACAAAGCAGATTGTCGAAATACCTACGCAGCACCTCGTCTTTTTCGTCCGCTATTTTTCCGGCTACACCAATAACCTTTATTCCTTTTTCCTTTGCCAGTGTTGCTACGCCGAAGGGGGCTTTCCCTTCGATGGTCTGGCGATCAATCACTCCCTCCCCAGTTATCACGCAGTCTGCATCCTCCAGTATTTTCTCAAAACCGATTTTTTCAAGAAAATAATGAATCCCATCCACAATTGTTACAGAGCAGAAAGCACTAAGCCCAGCAGCCACTCCTCCAGCTGCGCCACCCCCTACTATCGTATCGATACGTACGCCACTAAGTTCATTTGCTTGACGAGCGAAGTTTCCAAGCATTTTTTCAAGCAACATTACCGCTTTAGCGTTGGCCCCTTTTTGCGGACCAAATATGGCTGCTGCTCCTTGCTCACCCAGTAATTTGTTTTTCACGTCGCAAAGAATTTTGATAGAGACCTTCTCTAAGCGCTCATCCAACATTGAAGCATCGATATACTGGAGCTGCAAAAGCGCTTCAGGAATGGGGGGTAAAGGCTGATGGTGAGTATCATAAAATTCTACTCCTAACTCATGCAGCATCCCTGCACCTCCATCTACCGTGGCACTTCCGCCGATGCAAAGCAATATCTCCGCTGCGCCCTTATTCAGCGCTGCTTTAATTAACTGCCCACATCCAGCCGTATTCGCCTTAAGCGGATTGTATTCCTCAGGCCTTAATAATCGGAGCCCTGAAGCATCGGCCAGTTCAATTACAGCCGTTTTGGTAGCGACTACCCAGCCCCAGGGCGCCCGAATGGGCCTCCCCAGCGGATCGACTACCTCACTCCAAATCGTTTCGGCCTGCAAATAATGACGCAATAAGGCTCCCGTTCCATCTCCTCCATCACCTACCGGCTGTTGCACTATCGCCCCCTGATAGCCGTATTCCCGAAGTCCTAAAGCTAGGGCTTCAGCAACTTTGTCGGCCGAAAGACTATTTTTAAAGGCATTGGGTGCAATTACAATTTTCATATTACAGTATCAGCAATGATAAAAGATAAATGCAAAGCATGCTTGCCATTCCCATCAATAATGTTGCTACAGTAAACACATGCAACATGGGCTTTAGCTGTTGCCCAGAAAAATTAGTAATCACCCAGAAATAGGAATCATTTACATGCGAGGCTGCCATAGAGCCTGCGCCCATAGCTAGTACGGCCAGTACCCGACCATTTTCCGAATCCAGCTGCAAACCGTGCAAAAAAGGATATACAATAGAGGCGGCTGTTATTACCGCCACGGTAGAAGACCCCTGCGCTGTTTTTAAAATCATAGCAACAATAAAAGGGAATAAAAGTCCCAACACCTTAAGTCCTTCCGCATTTGCCAGATAACTCTGTATGCTAAGTCCGCTGATGATGGCGCCAAAAGCACCGCCGGCACCGATGATAATAAGAATATCTCCGGCTTTTTCCATTCCCTTCTGAATGATTTGGCGTAATTCGTGTTGCTGCCATTGTATGGGAATACATAAAGCTAGTCCCAATCCAATGGTGAGTGCCAAGGCAGGATCGCCGATAATCAACCAATGTGCCATAGCTGCTGCCGTGTCAGGATAAAGACTTTGGAGAATAGCCCGAACTGCAATGAGTAATATCGGCACGATTACCGGTATAAACGCTCTTGAGGCTGGTGGCAAATACTTTTTCGATTCTTCCTCTAATTCTATTGTTTCTACAGGAAGACATCCAGCAAGTTTTCTGCCTCTCATCAGCGCCCAAATATATCCTGTAAGCATTGCAGGAATAGCTACTAAAGATCCCCATAATATGGTTTTCCCTAAATCAGCCTGCATATTGCCAGTAGCGGCTGTAATGCCGGGATGAGGCGGTACTAAACAATGCACGGAATATAATGCCGTAGCCACTACTGTACTCATGACTACAACTGAAACCCCAGTTTTACGAACCATGGACTTGCTAAGTCCATTCAGCACAATATATCCTGAATCGCAAAAGATGGGGAGCCCCACCACAAACCCCGTAAGACTCATCGCCAGCACAGACCTTCGCTCACCTACCCATTTGATGATGGCATTGGCCATAGCTGTAGTTGCGCCGTTTGCCTGCAAAACCATCCCCAACGCTGTTCCCACAATAATGATGTACCCCAAAGAGCTCATAATTTTCCCGAAGCCCTCTTTCATACTTGATAAAACGGCGGCCACATCCATACCACCTAATATACCAGTAAGAAAACAGGCCAAAGACAAGGAAAAGAATGGGTGCACTCGGTACCGTGTGCTTAAAAAAATGATCAAGCCGATACCGGCCACTAATGCTAATGCGATAAGAAATCCCGAGGAGGCAAGCATACCGATAATGAAAATTTATCGGTAAAATACGACTTTAAGAGGAAAGATATAAAGAGAATGTAAATATGCTACAACATAACCTGCATCAAACGTTCCAAAATTGCCTCTTTACTATAGCATTGTACTACGTTATTTCTACCGGCCAGCCCTTTATTTCTTATTTCTTCTAATTTTGATGTATCGAGGCTTAATAAAAAATCTCTAATTTGCTCCTCATCCCTATAAGCAAAGGCCCACCCTAAATTGTTTTCAATTACGTACTGAGCGATTTCACTATCAGTATTCCCTAAAAAAAGAATAGGTTTTCCCGCTGACAAAATGTTATACGATTTTGAAGGCACTCCTACTCCATATACAGCATCACTTAGGCTAACCAGCCCAATATGACAACTATTGAGCATTTGATTCATCTCAGACCTAGGGAAAGGTGGTAAAAAAGTGATATTAGGAATTTGATGAGCTTCTACATAGGCTTCCAACTCTTTTTTAGTAGCGCCACCTCCGGCAAAAATACAATGCACATGGGGGTTGCGGGCTTTTTCAATTATTTTAATAAATGCAAGCAGATTTTGTAACACTCCGTGATTCCCAGCAAACAGAATCACCACCTTATCTTGTAATTGCAGTTGTTTTAATAATGGCGTTTGTTTATCCTCTAAAGGGTATACTGATTCAATATCAGCCCAATTAGGAACGATTATAATATCATCCTTTCTGCTTATGGGGAAATGCTCCAACAATAGGGTTTTCATATCTCTCCCCAATACAATAATTTTTTCCGCAGCCCGTCTACATTTAACAAAAAGCGCTTTTGTCAATCGATAAAAAATATTCGTTTCTCTAGTATAACCACCGACTATCAAATTCTCAGGAAACACATCATGCATCAGTAACGTAAAACGAAAGCCCTTTATTAGTCTTAACAAGGCGTATAAAGGCGTGATAAAAGCCGGATTTGAGATAACGAATACTTTATCGTGCTTTTTAATTTTAAGCCCTTTTAAAAACAATCCTAATGAAATACCTATTACCCTTATAAGTCGTTTAAACTTATGGTTTTTATCATAGTTAAAGTATTTCCATCGATGTAGATGTATATCCTTTAGAGCTTCTGATTTTATCTCCTGATTTTTTCTTTCGTAATCCTGCGGTCCACAGATAACATGCACTTCAAAGTTTTCTCTAAACTTCAAAGCGATGTCTGTAGCAATATTGGCAGTAGCAATATCAGTATCTGGATAGAAAACTTCCGAAACAAGCCATACTCTCTGTTTCCCCATGAGCGTTTTAAATATTTTTAGACCAAACTACACGGTTAATATAGTTGACTTAACTTAAAATAAATTTTTTTTTGAAATATTTAGAAATAAAGAGTCTCACATTAAGCAAAAACTGCGCTGTTTATCAAGTTCACTAGCATCACAACAGAATCTTAGCTACTACGAATAACTTTGGCTATGCGAAGTAAGTTTTAATCACTAATAAATCAAAAAGAATTGATAAACAGCTCGAACGCATACCAGCTTATAAAATACTGTTTCTATAAAAGCAAAGCCCCACTCAAAACAACTTTTCGTATCTAAGTGGGACTTTATTATAAATAATTTACCTAGAATCTATATCTGTTCAACATTGCAGGTTTTTAGTGAAACTATCTAAATATTTCATTTAAGTCGATTTTTAAAATAGTCTATTGTATGCAATAGCCCTTCTCTAAATCGCACTTCGGGCTGATACCCCAGCATCTGAACCGCTTTTGTAATATCAGCCTGACTATGCCGCACATCTCCAGGTCTTTCATTACCATACACGACTTCTACATCAGAATTCAAATAAGCCTTTATTTCATGCACTAATTGGTTCAATGTTATTCTTTCATTACAAGCGCAATTGAACACCTCGCTTTTTTCAATCGAAGCCTCCAGTGCTTTAATATTGGCTTGTACAACATTAGACACAAACGTAAAATCTCGGGAGGTCTCCCCATCGCCATTAATAGTTGGCGAGACATTATTAAGGATTTGGGTAATAAACAATGGGATTACGGCAGCATAAGGACCATTAATGTTTTGCTTCGGACCGAACACGTTAAAATAGCGCAGGCCAATAGAATGAAAATTATATACACGCGAAAAAACCTCTGCATATAATTCATTCACATATTTAGTAACCGCATAAGGAGATAAGGGTTTACCAATTTTATCCTCTACTTTAGGTAATGTAGGGCTATCTCCATATGTAGATGAAGAGGCCGCATATACCATACGTTGTACTTGATGCTCCTTTGCTGCGTTTAAGACATTCAGAAACCCATTAACATTCACCTCATTTGAGGTTAAAGGATCTTTGATAGAACGCGGAACAGAACCTAACGCAGCCTGATGTAATACATAGTCTACTCCTTGAACAGCCTCCATCACCGCATCGTAATTCCTTATATCCTTTTCGATAAAAACAACATTTGAGAGAGAGAGGAAATCCGATATATTTTCTTTATAACCGGTAGATAAATTATCAAATATAACTATCCTCTTTGCCTGATATTGCACCAGATATTCTACTAAGTGGGAGCCGATAAATCCGGCACCGCCTGTAACTAAGAAAGTACTGTTATTTATGTCAACCGTAGAATGATACTTACTAAAATTCATATACAATTTATTATAACCTTGCACTCACTTTTTCTTTTGGGAAAATGCCTTTTACATCATAAAAAACTTTAGCCTCTTCAATTTTGAGATCTAAAAACTCTTTATGTCCTACGGCGGCTATTACACCTTCATATTTATTAAGCCCCTCAATATTAGTCAATATTTTTATCCCATATTCATGCCAAACCTCATCTGCACTTGCCCAAGGATCGTATACATCTACTTTTAAACCAAATGAATTAAGCTCATTGATAATATCAATAACGCGACTGTTGCGAATATCCGGGCAATTTTCTTTAAAAGTTATACCCAGAATTAAAACTTCGGCACCTTTAATCTTAACATCGTTTCTAATAAGTAGCTTAATAAACTCGTTTGCTACATAAGCACCCATACTATCGTTAAGCCTGCGACCTGCTAATATTATTTCGGGATGATATCCAACTTCTTTAGCTTTTTGTGCAATATAAAATGGATCAACACCAATACAGTGGCCTCCTACCAATCCAGGTCTAAAGGGGAGAAAATTCCATTTAGTTCCTGCCGCTTCCAAAACTTCTAAAGTGTCAATATTTAGAAGATTGAAAATTTTAGCCAGCTCGTTTACAAAAGCTATATTAATATCGCGTTGTGCATTTTCTATAACCTTAGCCGCTTCTGCCACTTTTATAGATGAGGCTTTAAATGTACCGGCAGTAATTATGGACGCATACAATTGATCTACCTCCTCAGCGATCTCAGGTGTAGAACCCGACGTAACTTTTCTAATCTTAGTTACAGTATGTTCTTTGTCACCTGGATTGATACGTTCCGGCGAATAACCACAGAAAAAGTCGTTATTATACTTTAAGCCTGACTTTTCTTCCAAAATTGGAACACAGATATCTTCCGTAACGCCTGGATAAACGGTAGATTCATAAATAACAATATCTCCTTTCTTTAATACAGTAGCAACCGTTTCAGTGGCTTTTCTGATAGGTGTTAAATCCGGATTATTGTATTTATCTACAGGTGTTGGAACTGTGATAATATAAATTTGTGCTTCTTTTAAAGCTTCGATTTCCGAGGAATAAGTTAAATGTACCGCTTGCTGTAAATCGGCAGAGGTAACCTCTAGCGTTCTATCTTTATGAGCTTTTAACTCATTAATTCGGTCTGAGTTTATATCGAAACCAATGGTAGGTCGCTTCTTACCGAACTCGACAGCCAAAGGCAGTCCCACATAGCCTAGGCCAATTATCGCTACAGTTTTTGAATTTTTCATAAGAAATTGAACGCAAAGTTAGGGGTTTGAACCACTTTTTACAAAAGTATATATCTAAAATAAATCCAACAGCTCATCTTCTCTGAGATTATCTCTCTTCTATACTAGCCTAATGAATTTATAATTAAAAAGTCTTTTTTACTACACTATGTAGAAAATATTTCCACCTTTCAAGCCTAATAAATATTTTAAAATCTCCCAATTATTACCGACAAGAGCTCGTATAACTACTTCTCTGAAACGATTATTTTTAGACAACTTTGCTTTTCAAAAGCAATCAGATAAACGTTTTTATGCCTATACTACTAAAAAAATTCCACCATACCGAATCGCCGCAGAAAGTGGGCTTGTTTTCAATAAAATACTCTCTCCCCCTTATCATTTAAACGTGACTATATCTTCATACTCCGTAAGGGCGTAAGTATGTTAACATCATACTTCTGACAAGTCTTAACTGCAATTACGGTTACATATTCCTTATCACAATTTCAAAACCCACATAAAAACGCGGATATCAACGAAAATTATTGTTTCATTTACCTATTACTTTTCCAAACATTCAGTTTTATATAATCAGTATATGAAATAATAATTCTTACTACTTTTTCAGAAACATTAGGCATGGAATAGTCTGCTACCAAACGAAAGTTCCGATCTTTTCCTGTTTGTTGATACTGCAGTTGTACTAATCCTTGCATAATTCTTTCTGGCGACAAACCTACCATCATCACAGAGGCTTCCTCCATGGCCTCGGGTCTTTCATGTGCCTCACGAATATTCAAAGCACGGAAATTAAGAATAGAGGATTCCTCCGAAATAGTACCCGAATCCGACAATACTGCACATGCATTCATCTGTAGTGCATTATAATCGTGAAAGCCCAAGGGTTTCAGAAACTGCACTTCAGGTCTTACCTGCACTTGCTTTTTCTCTATCATATTTCGAGTGCGCGGATGGGTTGACACAATAATGGGATAGCCGTAATGCTCTGCTATGGCATTGAGAGAATTGATAAGGCCGTTGAAGTTTTTTTCTGAATTGATGTTCTCCTCGCGATGGGAAGAAACTACAAAGTACTTCCCTCTTTCCAAATTCAAGCGCTGTAATACATCCGAACTTTCAATCTGTGGCAAATAGTGCATCAGCACTTCATACATCGGCGAGCCGGTTTTAATAATGCGATCCGACGGGAAGCCTTCCTTAAGTAGGTATTCCCGGGCAATATCACTATAAGTAAGATTGATATCGGCAATGTGATCTACAATACGTCTATTGGTCTCCTCCGGTACACGCTGATCGAAGCAGCGGTTTCCCGCCTCCATATGGAAAATGGGAATTTGTCTTTTCTTGGCAGGAATGGCACATAAACAACTGTTGGTATCGCCCAGTACCAGAAAAGCATCGGGTTTTATTTGCTCCAATAAAGGATCTATTTTAATCAAAATATTACCTATGGTTTCTGTAGCTGTGGTTCCGGCTGCGTTCAGAAAATGATCTGGCTTTCTGATACCCAGATCTGAAAAAAATATTTCGTTCAGTTCGTAATCGTAATTCTGTCCAGTGTGTACCAATGTATGCTCAATTGCTTCCGATTTATCCAAGGCTGCAATTACTCTCGACAATCTGATAATCTCGGGACGGGTACCCACTACCGTCATCACTTTTAATGGTGTCATATATGGTGTTGATAAATGTTTTTTAAACAATAAAATTCCATGTTCGCCTGCTATACGTTCTCAAAATAAGTATCCGGATCATCGGGATTATATTTTTCGTTAATCCAGAAAATTGTATACAGGTCTTCCTCCCCTATATTTTTGATATTATGGGTATACCATATTGGCATATCCACATAGGCAGGTTCCTCACCGGACAGTTCAAAGTTCAGCACTTCTTGAGTGCCTATTCTTCGAAGTTGAATCAAGGCCTTACCCTTTATTACCGCAAAACGCTCTATTTTCCGGGTGTGAAAATGATTACCTCGCGTTACTCCTGGTACTGTAGTAGAAAATGAGACCTGACCTCCCATCCCCAAACGAATGACTTCGACAAAAGCTCCGCGTGGATCGACATGTTGTGTAAACTTTACCGGGAAATGGTTGGCTATATCCATGTAGCACCGATAGGTATTGAACAAATTCAGTTCGAAATTATTGGCCAATACCGGTATTTCCCCTTTATCCTGATATACGGTCTTAAAGTTCTTTAGCAAAGCCAGTATTTCTGATACTTTCGCTTCGGCAGTATGAGCAACTATATAATTCGGCTCCGACGTTCTTTTGCGAATTACATTTATGATTTCCTGAACCAGTTCACCTACGTAAATCAACTTCAGGTCACCGTCTACATGAATTTCAGGCTCCTCACCCCTCGCTACCTGTGTACAAAAAGTTGCCACCACTGAATTATAAAAAGGCTTTCCGAAAGGCCCAAATACGTTAGGGATTACCATTCCCGTAACAGGTGCCCCAGTATCCTGCGACCAAGTAGCAAGAAACGCTCTACCCTCTTTCTTCGATTTCCCATATAGATTATCTCGTTCTTCCTGCGTAGAAGAAGAAAAAATAGTATGAGGCTTAGCCCCTGTTCGACGCAACGAGTCTAAAAGAGTTTGTACCAATCCAACATTGGTTTCATAGATTACATTTGCATCAGGATGCCTATTCATTGCTGCAAGATGCACGATGGTGTCGCATTGGCTCACGAAAGCATCCAACTGTTCCTTATTTTCAAAATAATTTCTTTCAAAAGGGACTAACTCAAACTCATCTTTATATAACTGCAGTGTATTGTACAGATGACTACCTACAAAGCCAGCCTGACCAGTGATTCCTACTTTTCTCATAATGACTAAAATATATCTTTAAAATAATCTAATGGGAACCGATACTCATCTTGCACTTCACCCAACCTATAATCGCTCATTACAAGTAAGGCATTTGCGGAAGTTAGTGCGTGGATGGCCGTAATGTATCCTGCAGGAACGTGCAATACATCCGCCTTTTCTTGACTAAGCCGAAACTTTTGTGCAGGAAGATGGGGAGATGGCTGTTCCCAATTATCAACTTTAATTACGCCGATTTCATAATCACCTTCCACTGCCATAAACCAACGCTGCTCAACTTTGTGTCCCTGCCAGCCACGAATAGGTCGTACCTCACTGTTATGGATAACATATAACCGCTTTACCGGTATGGCATTAAAATCATTATTGAACCTCAATGTTCCTCTTTCATCACTATGACGGCCTCCCAGAATAATCGTAGGTTGCATATGGCTTATACGGGATAGTGAACTACATTTTTTTCTCCTAAAATATCTTCACGGATGACTGGCAATTTCTTAAGCAGCTCTTTCATCTCTTCCACGTTGAGACGATAAGTATTATGTGAGTGATATTCTTCAACCTTTGACTCCTCAGGATTTCCTTCGGAGAAATATTGCTCATAGTTCAAATCGCGTGTATCGGCAGGAATGCGATAATAGCCTCCCAAATCTTCTGCCTTCACCATATCTTCCCTATTTACGAGGGTTTCATATACTTTTTCTCCATGGCGGGTGCCGATGATTTTAATTTCGTTTTTGGCATTATAAAGTTCCAATAATGCTTTAGCTAAAGTTTCGATGGTAGCGGCAGGAGCTTTTTGTACGAAAAGATCGCCTTGACGCGCATTTTCAAAAGCATATAGCACGAGATCTACCGCATCTTCCAGTGTCATCATAAAGCGCGTCATCCCAGGATCGGTAATGGTAAGGGGCTTGCCTGATTTAATTTGATCGATAAACAAAGGAATTACAGATCCTCGGGAAGCCATTACATTGCCGTAACGTGTACAGCAGAAAACGGTTTTAGAATCGTCAAGATTACGGGAACGCGCAACGGTTACTTTTTCCATCAGTGCCTTGGACATCCCCATAGCATTGATAGGATAAGCCGCTTTATCGGTACTGAGCACCACTACCCTCTTCACTTCGTATTTTTCGGCAGCATATAATACATTGTCGGTGCCCAAGATATTGGTTTTTACAGCCTCCAATGGAAAAAATTCGCAGGAAGGTACCTGCTTTAACGCTGCAGCGTGAAATATATAATCCACCCCCTTCACTACCGTTTCTACACTAGTACGATCCCTTACATCGCCCAGATAAAATTTAATCTTTCGATTATTATAGCGCTTACGCATATCATCCTGCTTTTTCTCATCCCGGCTGAATATGCGTATTTCTTTAAAATGATCGGTATTCAAAAAACGATGCATTACAGCATTCCCGAAGGAACCGGTACCGCCTGTAATGAGTAATATTTTGTCTTTTATTTGCATAATCCTCAAAAATGATTATTCTGTATTAATTTAAGTTAAAGGCTCACACGTAGTAAACTAGATTATAGTATTAAAGGCATGCAAAGGTATTAGTTTTATTTTAATATTTATGATGTAGCTCTTACGTCCTTCCAGATATCAAGCATATGTTGCCAAACGATAGATATATCATACAAATTATTCACCCTCTCTTTGGCGTTCTTTCCACATTCATTGGCAAAATTTCTATCTGTCAACATTTTTAAAATTGCCAGGCGTAGTTGCTCTACATCCCTAGGCGGGATACACAACCCAGCAGGTTTCTCTCCATTCATATCCAACATCTCAGGAATTGCCCCAACCGATGAAGCAATAATAGGGCACCCGCACGCCATACTTTCAAGAATAACATTAGGGAACCCCTCGGTGTAGGTGGGCAAAACAAATATACCGGCAGAGAGCATTTCCTTAATCGTTTCCTGGTATGCCATCTCTCCGGAAATAGTTAATTGGCCTTTAAACTTATTGGTTTCAGCTAAACGTAACAATTCTTCCTTTATTTCTGGGTAAACGAATCCAATAAGCTTTAACTCAATGTTTTCGAGATCCATACATGCTGTTAGCAATTCAAAAACCCCTTTAGTTCGTACTACATGCCCAGCAAATATAATTTTATTAGAATTTCTAGCTATGTGATTATTTTCAGCAATAATATTTTTTACAACTGGCGTAAGAGGGTTAGGTAGCAACACCACATTATTAAATCCATTTGATTTTAAAGCATCATACGATGCTTTGTCAATTACAATTACTTTTGTAGCAGCCCGAATTACTTTACGTAATAGGCGCATTTCCCAATTATTCGTTTTTATTAAGTCCGGAATACGCCCAAACCGAAAATGAACAACCGTTTTTATATTATACTTCTGAGCTTGTCTTATGATGAAATAATCTTTTATGAGACTTATAGATGCACTACTAACAATATGAACGATGTCGTATGGGGTGCCTGCCATTTTCTTTTTTATTCCTCTTAATAGAGGTATATATACCTTTACCCCCTCAATAGCTCTATATAACAATGAATCTCCAGAATATGAACCTTTTTTATGGTTCATTCGAAAAAAATCAATATCGACTTCTTCCTTATTGACATGGGTTGTGTAGTATTCCAAAATATGCTCTGCCCAACGAGAAATCCCCCCAATTTTACCACCCAGAGGTGTACATAGTAATATTTTCATGCAATAGTTTTTATAAGCAATCTTTATAAGGATATGCAAAAACTTTCAAATATAGGAGTTGTTGGCCCAAATACTATATTTGATTAAACAATAATCTCAGGTCATTGCTAAGCTCGACAATATTAATATTCTCAGATTCAAAATTCTTTTTAGGCTGGTCATAAATATCGAAGAGTGTCTTCAACCTACTAACGATCTTATTAAGTTGCTCTTGACCTGATCGATTTAATTTACCTCTATTGTCTAAAAGATATTGAAGCAACTTAGCATTTTGAATTCCGATTTTGGCGCCAACCAGACGTATAGATGGTATAATCCTTTCTGCGTTGCTTAATCCCTTTACAGATTGAGTATAGAGCGATACATTAGGTTCTTTTAAGTAAAATAGGCCGTAATCTAATCTACCGCCGTCATTGCTTATCCATGATGATCCTCTTCGATCTGAAAAAGCATACCAGCTTAAGCCTTTCGCCTTTTTTAAAACTGCCAACATCGGTAAAACAGTAAAGTTTGGAAGGGGTGAAGATTTTCCTTTTTCCACCATGTATAACCAGCATTGCTGATTATTTCGGTACTGGGAAAAACGCTCTTTGAAAGCTAACGCAGGATTGTAGCTTTGAGGAGCATACTTTGTATATGATTCGGGCATAATAAAATGAGGTAATAAAATATCTGTATATGGCATCACAGCATTTATATCCTTAGGATAGGAAATATACCCAAACGATACAAGAGTTTTGAACTGTGGTATCTGTTGCTTAATATATTTCAATAGAGACTGTATACCCTTTACCTCTTCAGATATATCTCCATCATATTTGCGTGATGTAATTTCGTCAGCAACATATAAAATAATCTGTTCATTTTTTAAAGCAGGGTAATGAGATTTTATAAGTTGGACACTAGCCAGCACTTCATTAACAAAAGCTCTATTCCAAGAAGATGAGTATATTGGCAGAGAATTACCATCTCTTGTTAATCCAAATTTATTGTACCTGGGTTGCCAGAATAACGCTATTTTGCCTCCTTGTTTAATCCATGGAATAGCTGTAGAAATAAATCCTTGTGTTTGACTTGCCTCTTTCTTAATAGGCACGACAATATTGCCGTTCCGATCAAAAGTAATCTGAGGCACATAATTCACAACAAGGATATTAAATTCATATTTTTTTAGAGTTTGTGTAAACTCTGTATATGAATAATCATTATTGCTATTAAAAGCAATACTATTGAAGGGAACTGTTGAGGGGAATCTTTTTTCAAGCACTTTCAAATTTAATTGACAGGTAGTTATTTTGCCAGACCCCATGTCTTTAACACGTATTTCAAGTGGTGCGTTGGATTTACTATTTACTTCATAGTCGAGTATTATGTTTGCAACTTCACCTGATGAAACTGGTAGAGTCCAAGTTCTATTTATTTTATTTAACAAGGGTAATGCGTCTCCATAATAATATATTTTAGGATTCCCCTGATCGAAAGAGTACCAATCTGGCAACATTACTCTTTTTCGAATAGCTAAATTCCAACTATCTGGAAAATTCGTTGTGATTTGAAATTGCCTATTAGTTTTTGATGTATTTGTGATGCTTAACTCTACAAATTGATTCTCACCGATAAGTGCTGTTAATACATCATTATTCGGCTTATTAGTCGAGAGTGCATTAGAGCTATTTTTTTTGATATATGGTGCAGTATTAATGTTATTTAAGTAAGATTTTTTTTGCTCTTTAGGCACCTCTATTATTTCTTTATTCGCCGAAATATTATAAGATATATTGACGGTATACTGGCTTAATATTTTGATTGGCAAAACCAATAATATTGGTAGTATAAATAATAAACTCTTACAAAATTTCATCTGCTATTTTTTGATTTAGAATTTTAATATTGTTAATACAATACTGTTCGCTAAGAAATAAAAATAATTTTTTACTCCTTATTTACGATGTGCTAAGTAATTATTTATGGATATATTTGAAAACCGAAAAAACATTACTAAAAGAATCAAAATAGTAGGATAAGAAAAACCTGGATTGGCAACACTGACTACTAATAGCGCTCCCAATAAATAGAATCTGATTGTTTCCATTGCTGGTAATATCTTATATCGCCTATAACACTTTAACATATAATTAAGAATAATTGCCAGTAAAATTATCGTAATGATACATCCATGCACAAGTAGATAAGTGAGGTAATCATTGTCTGTAAAAAATTGATCTTTACTCATAAAGAAAATTGTTTTTCCCCAACCTATAGGAAATAAATACCAGTATGTAAAGAGTATATCTAAAAATATTCCCCAAAACTTTTGTCTATACTCAAAGGAATCGGTAGCTAAGCCTTCATTTATAAGTACGGAAAGTTTTGCAAAATAGCCACTGGAGACCAACGCAATTGCCGCCAAAATAGCTATCATAACCACCAATATTAAAATAAAAGACGGCCTTTGTCCGTAAATAAATGAAATAATAAACAATAAAATATAAAATGCCCCAACAGCAAGCATTGACGATCTACTCCCTGAAGCAAGCAAAGAATAAAAACACATAAGTAATAGCAACAAACATAAATACTGTTTAAAACGTATGTTTACTAAGCATGTAAGAAAAACAATACAAAAAGCCATTATAAGACCGTGTATTCCTCCCAAAGCACTCCATCCTTTTGCTAAATAAGAACGGTCTTTAACCGCATCCAAATAATATGTTTGACTTACAAATTGATAAAAAGCCCCCCTAGGGAGTACCCTTGTTTCGCATAAGGTTAAATAAAAATCGGAAAAAATATAGCAAACAATAAAAAAAAGAAAAACCTTAAATCCTTGAACTCCGAAATACTTTTTATGAATTAGCAAATATGGAATCAATATAAAAATTCGACCCAGCTCTGTAAATTCTCTTATATAATCGTAGGAAGAAGGCAAAATAAATATCCGAAAAAGTGTGCTTACAATAAAAATCCCGCCCCACAATAAAATCCATCCAACAAATTTTATATTTTGAAGTAGAGACTCATGACTATAGAGTAAAAAAGGAACAAGAAAATTAAGAACTGTATAGAGTCTAATATTTTTCTCCTGAGTAGGAATTAGAAATATACAACACAAGAGTATAAAAAATAGAATCTGTTGAAAAACGCTAAGCTCCTTCGCTGGGTATAAGGTCCCAGTTTTTTGATTTGTGTATATGAACTTCCCCTTATTCAAAGCTATGATTATTAAATTATGGAAAGAATATATTGAATAGTTTCTATACTACTTTAGGCTTTTATAGATATACTACTCATTAAATATAGTCAACTCATAAAAAGAAACTAAAAGAATATCTTCATATGATGTTGTTTTATATCGATATTGAGCTAAAATAAGTCTATATATTGCTGAATTATTTTCTTTTTGTCAAAGTAAAATAGAGCTTTTTTTCTTGAGTTCATACCCATCTCCTTGATTTTTTGCTTCGGCAAGGTTATAATATACTTTAAAGCATTAGATATTTCTTCAACAGAATTAGGATTGAATAAAACACCGTTCTCCTCATTAATAATAATTGGTAAATCTGATATAGAAGGTGCCAAAATAGGCTTTCCAATTGCCATTCCCTCACATATAGCATTTGGCAAACCCTCATATAAGCTAAATAAGCCAACGAAGTCTGCTTGCTTCATAGCAGCAATAACATTCTTCGTTTCTCCCCAAAACTGAATATTTTCTTCAACTTTATGCTTCTTAATTAGTGCTAGACATTCTACAAAGTATTGATTGTCCTCATTATTCCCCTTACCATACCAATTAATCTTTATCATTTCCTTTTCTTTCTTATCGAGCATAGAAAGAGCAATTATTAAACTTTCTAAATTTTTCACAGGATAAATGCTAGCAGCAACAGCAATCGTTAATGGTAAACCAATTTTATTTTCATTAGCATGGAGACCTTCGTTGTTCCACTTTTCAAAATCAAAACTATTATATATGACTTTATATTTTTTAGCAGGTATAAAAGGGTTTACTTTTTTTAATATATTTATATTTTGATGTGAATTCGCAACTATATAATCAGCTCTTAAGTGAAATAACCTATAAAATAATAACTTGGGAGATTTGTAAATCTTAGGCTTGGCACTTCTTTCTCCTACAATTAGCTTCCATTTTTTAGTAGGAAAGGTAGACAATTCTGCTATGAATGATGGTGTTTCTAAAAATGATATAACTATATTAAAGTCATTGTTACGCATAAACGTGTACATCCTAACTACTCTTTTAAAATAGTTACGCTCCACTATCTTCGTAACAGGTATGTTAGCTGCTTTTAGTCTATCTTCATAAAAAGGAATATCTTGATAAACCAAAAAGTTCACCTCATAATTGTTCTTTTTAAACGCGATCCCCATCTCGACCAATTGTCGCTGTGCTCCCCCTGAGCCAAGAGAGTCAATAACACACAGTAACTTCATTTAAAATACTTTAAATAATAAATTATAATTCCGAATATACTATTTTACCTGTTGAAGTTAGATTTATCTTTTTTACACATGTTGTGACAATCTCTGCACCTGCTAATTCCTCGCTAATTTACCAAACTCTTCTTTTCAAATTCCTCTCCCTTAATAATTTGTAATATTATTAGTGGGTGTCCCAGTATTACTTGGCAGTGCTTTGTACTAGAATTACTAAAAGTTGTATAAAAGGGTTCATCTATACAATTTTCATCTTTTCGATAATATAATTTCTACTGTGCCCTTAAAATGTTTTTTATATTTAGTTTTCAGAATAGTTCATTACTCTTAATGTTTTGTCATCAATCCGATAACGAATCAAGTGCATATAATAGTTATTCAGTATTTTATAACCGCCCCTCTCCTCCCTACCCCTCCTTTTACTGCGCTACTATCCAAATCAAGCCTCCCGACAAATACATTATCGCACCTAATCATCAACCCATTAACCCTTTGTTTCGGAAACAATCATTGACACCTTTTTAGGTCTGTAAAAACTAAATATACAGGAATTATAAAAGTCTTTTTATTTCAGCTCCCATCTAAGGGGTACAATCCAAGAGTATTAGTGTGAATAACGAGAGTAAACTAATTTTAATATCCTTGACATTAATATACTTTGTTATATTATACATTGAATGAACATACACCTTTACTAACTTTAGATTGTACTTGCTTTAGGTATTTATATAAAAGTGAATAATACTATCACCGACAATAAAAGTATTAGAGCTCTTATATTTAAAATATAGTTCTTTAACTTGGTAATTCTCCTATTGTTCCGACCACTCTGAATATCTCCAAGATTCCATGATCATGTAGTCTTCTCGTAAAAAATATCCATTCAAAAGGTTAGCAAATACATAGCTAAATTCTCCATACTGAAGCGGACTTATATCTTTATAAACCGGTACAGATTCGCCGGCAGCCTCTATTGTATTTTTAATTATTCGTTCATCCTTATTGTACTTTTTTTTATTAATTAAAGTAGTTGCATCGCTTCTTAAAACAGCTCTTGCAAGTAATGGTATGATCTTAAATTCGTTACAGTCAAAATTGTCTAAATCCAATTTGACATCTCTGTACCACTACCTGCACGATAGTACATTTTCAATAATCGACAAAGTTGTTACATAATGCGTTAAGGTGATTTTATGGATATAAACATAGAAGGCAATTTTCTATTAATGAAATGAATAGTATCAAATACTACTTTTTACAATCGATTAAAATCCAAAATTTATCAACATACTAAAATTTTATATTGCAACTTTTTTCACTTGTAAGTACTTTAGATATAAACCTCCGCCCATAAACATACGAACTAGCGTAATCGTTAATGCGGCTCCCAATATGTCAAAATAATATATTAATAGGTATGATAAAATTAATCCTACTATTGAAGAAAATATTGTATTCCTCATTACGATCTTATCTTTTCGCCTAGCTATAAAATAATTAATTCCGTAAATATTATATAGAGATAAAAAGAAAAGGCCAATTGATAATATAGTCAATACTGCAAATATATTTTCATATTGAATATTTAAATACCACAAAATAACTTTGTAAAATACTATTGGTAATATAGTCAATAAAACACCTACATAAGTCATTAAAGTTTTATATTTATCAAAAGCATCTTTTCTTCGACTTATAAATGGGAAAAAAACCCGAGATACTATATCCATTAATGTACTACCTAGGTTAATTATTTTTCGAACAGCATCATATATACCTACCAATGTGTTATTGGTCATAATCCCAAGTAAAAATGTACTAGTATTGTTATATAAATTGGGTAAAAACTGATTTATAAATACAGGCATATTATCTTTAAATGTATGAACAATTGTTTTACTTTTTAGCCAATAAAAACGTACTTTATACTGACGAACCATAATCCATTGCCCAATAAGACCTGAGATAATATACCCCAAAGTTTGGAATAATGGATATAACCAATAATCCGATGCCTCATTTATGAATATAAATATAAAAATCATAAATATAAGCTTTATACTGACATTTATATAGGTCATATATTTCATTCTCTCCATTCCTTGGAAAAACCAATCTGGGAAAATTGTATTACCAAATAAATAGGGCATAGTAACCCAAAAAATTAGACGCTCTTTATAAAAAGGTTCGTATGAGTAAACAACTATTATTATTAATAAACATGACAGCAATATTAAAAGTGCTTGCACGGTCAATACTTTACTATAGATAATACTGAGTTTTTTTATATTATTCTTACATACTGCTACCTCCCTAGTTGCAGTAAACTTAAAACTAAAATCCGTAATAGAGGTAAAGTAATTAATTAGCGACCATGCTATCACAGTAATACCATACTTTTCAAAACCGATTGTCCGTATAATATAAGGTAGAGTTATTAGAGAGATTATTAAACTGACCACCTGTATTATGGAGAGCGACAAAAAATTCTCTATGAGTACTTTCCTATCTTTACTATTGATTATCCTCTTGATCATATCTTTTCAACATATAGCAACCTTACTGCTTTTACAGCTGTCTACAATACTCTTACATCTATAGCACTAATTATTCTTTTTCAATATCTGCTGGTTAAATATATAAATATATATAACGCCTTATTAGTAATACTCATAGATTCATGCTAACCGCATAGCTCTCCTCTGTACTCATTTTTACTTTACAGTACCCCAAGGAAAATATTTAATAATAAGACAAACATTTGTATTTAACTTTTTAATACTGAAATATAGCATCTACTTGGTTATTACGATTACAGCTGTCTTTTAAAAAATAATTCCAACACTAGTTATTATTGGAACATTTTTTCAGCACAAACACTCTCAATTTTTAAAACACAACCTCCAACCATATACTTAATTTTAAACATCCAACCAGCTGAAAACTTAAAAAATAATAGCCAATCTCATTGTTGTCCTAACAATTTAATAAACTCGCGTTAACAAACCGATACTTATATTTCAAGAAAACTCTTTAGTGTTTAGCGGTATTAGCAACTTCCTTAGTTAAGTTAAAAATTGTACCTACACAATAATAATTTATATAACTCATTGTCCCATTAACTGCCTCATTTTTCAGATCGCTAGGAGTTTTTGATACTCTTACTACGCACTTTTGTTTTCGCATTATCCCATTTACCTTTGTAAACAACTAAGCATATAAATTAAATATTCAACTTTCATATTAGCCCTAGGACAGATACAAATTTTCCTCTACTAGCATGATGATTGATCTACAAATGTCGTCATCTACTTCTTTTAACATTGCACCTATCAATTAGTGATTAGATAGGGGTTAAACAAAGCAAATGTTTTTATTGATTATATAGAACGATATGTAACTATATTATAGATACTGATGAACCGCATATCGCATATTCCTATCTATTGTTCATCTACAACTCTTCTTATTCCTTAATTACCCCTAATAAGAACATCTAGTCAAGCTTGTAAAATTTTCAGTATACGTATCAACCAAGTAACGATTTATAATACCGTCTTAAAGCCATTATACCCATTGTTATGCCCCCCCCTAAAAAGCCTCCGACTACTATAGCAAGTATTTTCCCAATCTTCTTACTCTCTAAAGGCAATATAGGCCTATCAACAATTTGTATTAATGGGGTTTCTTTCGACAACGTTATTTTACTTAACTCCAAATTTTGTAATAAACTAGATAAAACGCCCTGACTTATTTCAGCATTAACTCTGGAATTTTGCATAGGTACTATTCTTTGTGCCAGCCGAGTAGGATTTTGATTGGGAGTCGCATCTGCAGTACTTGCCGCTCGAACAATTGATCCTGACAGTACACTCCTTACCGAATCTACTTTCGCCTGTAAAATCTGAACATTTTCTAGATTCTTTCGGGATTTTGTTTCTAAATAAAATTGATTAACATTTTGCACAAGCCGCTCATTAAAAGCTTTTGCAAAAAGCTCGTCCGGAGAAGAAACCGTAACATAAATGACATTCAATTTTTTATCTTTCTTCTCAACTTTCAAGTTTCTCGTCTCGATGTTTTTTACTATCCGTCCAATAATGCTGTCATGCAATAATTGTTCTGCATCAGATTGGTACAAGTTATCGGGCCTGAACTGAATGTTTTTAAGTCGAGGATTTTTATCCCAGGACTTCCTTAAATTATTAAACTCAATATATCGATCTATTAATAACTGCTTTTTATTGCCAAATACCCCTTCAGATAAAAGCGCCTTAGTAATCATATTTCTGGACTTGTACAACTCCAATATATTTTCACCCTCAAATAATCCTCCTCCACCACCGCCCAGATCTATTCCAAAAGCGGAAGCAATCCCAGAATAAGAAGCTAGCGCCCCCTTATTCCCTCCTGTCTCTAATACAAAACTAGTCGAAGCAATATATACCGGTTTTTTGAGCAATGCATAAGTAAAGCCCAACCCACCACCAAGCAATCCAAAAAGTATAATAATGTATTTCTTGGATAAAAAGTAGTGTATCCAATCTCTAATATTTAGGATTAAATCTTTTAGTGAGTTGCTCTCGTTTACTGTATACGAAGTATTAATATTCGTATTCTCCTGCATGCTGCGTCTGTTTTATTTAAGAATAGTAATAAGCAGTGCTGCCAAGGATGCCACGGCGGTTCCTAATCCAACCCATCCCTGTGCTGTAAGTCCCTCTTTCTTTGCTTTTTGTGTAACAGAGATCTCCGCACCTGGTGTTACTGAAGGATAGTTATTAAAAAACAGAACCTTAGTTGTTCCCGAAACGGCTCCATTAGCATGAGTAACAAATGATCCACGTTTGAAAGCACTTTTAGTAAACCCTCCTGCACTATTTATATAATATTTAAAAGGTTTACCGGGTTTGTATATTACCGAAATAGGACGAAGCACTTCTCCCGTAACTTTTACTGTTTGCAATAATGTAGGCACTCTAATTATATCTCCATCCTCTACTATCAGATCCAATTTGGAATAAGGATTTTCCAGAATCTTATCCAATTCAATACCTACTAGATCAGAAGCTACATTTGATAAATAAATATTTGCCTTGGCGTCGGCACCATTCACACTATCCTGATCCAATCGCTGCATATTCATCGCTCTTATTCTTTCTTCTTGAGAATCCACATGGGAAGAAGGCCGTTTTAAGGACGCTCCTTTAGCATAGGCAAAAGCGGTAAGCCCCCCGGCTCTTTGAATGATATCAGAAATACGTTCGTTTTTAGACTGTACGGTATAATACCCCGGCCGTAACACTTCTCCCACTACTTGAACTGTCTTCAAAGATGAAAACCCCTCTACTGGTCTTACGGTTACAACATCGTAAGGTTGCAGTACAAAGCCGCTGTCCGAAAGGCTAAGATCGCTATTAACAGTGGTATGAAAAACCTGAGCTATTTTTACCTCTTTCTGACTCAAATCCGCACTTTTTACTCTCCTTGCTACCTCTATATTCAATGGGTTGCCGGCTTGAGTAAAACCTCCCGCCATTTGAATTAGGTCCTCAACAGTCATGTTTTCAGCGAAATCAAAAGTTCCTCCCCTTCTCACCTCTCCGTTAATGCTCACCGTATAACCATCTCTCAAATCAAAAATTGAAGAAATATTGACGATATCACTCCTTTGTAATGCTATGTCAGAATCACCCCCCAACATAACTTTGTCTACCTCAAAAGGTACAATGCTGGTTGTATTATCCGCATTCACGCGTATAATATATCCCCGCTTTCCAAACACATCGGGTGTTAAACCGCTGGCCTGAGCAACCAATTGCGAAACCGTTAAGCCTGACTTAAATTCATACATGCCCGGTCTCATTACGGCCCCTACGATATCTACTTTATTTTCGAAACGATCAAAAATTGGATCTACATATACCTTGTCTCCGTTTTTAGGATAGAAGTTGGGATAATCCAACAACTCTTTAACAACGATTTTTTTCGCCTCATCGGTATTTTGTATAATTTTTACACGAGCCTTATAGGCAAAATCCGAAAAGCCACCAGCGTAACGCAATACGTCAGCTAACGATTCTTCAGGTTTTATTTCATAAATGGCCGAACGCTTCACCTCTCCTAGCACATCCACTCTTATCTGATACACAGGTACATGAATTATGTCTTGGTCCTCAAGCCTTACATTATCTGCAGGCATCCCGTTTACCAAAAAATCATACAAATCCACTACAGCAATAATACGACTGCCTCTTATCACCTGAATATTCCGAAATGTACCTCTGCTATTGGGTCCTCCGGCAGCATATAAAGCATTAAATACGCTAGCCAAAGATGGTAAGGTATAAGTTCCGGGCCTTGAAACTTCTCCCGTCATTATTACTTTAATACTTCTTATGTTACCCAAATTAACAGTAACATTCGTTCTTCCAGCTCTAATTGCAGGATAAGTACTAGCCAAAGTTGACCTAATTTTACTGGTAGCGTCTTCTATGGTCAACCCTGCAACATATATTTTTCCCACATATTCTATCGAAATAAACCCTTCGGGAGAAACACTAGGTTTATAGCTAGCTTCATTATCTCCTGTTATATCTATTAAAAGCTCATCATCAGGGCCAATTATATAATTTTTGGGGGTAGCCATTCTCAGATTTGTCTCAAAGGGTGAAGCCCCCGAACTAAATAAATTGGCACCAAATATTCTAGATTTGGGAACGAGACGCCCTCTAGCTAATCTTGATTTGTCACTATCATCTTCATCATCTTCAACCACCTCCCTTTCCACATCATTGTCTTCTTCACTATTTTGTTGCAATTTTTTTACCCTATCACGCAGTTTTTGAATTTCCATTGCATCCATTCCTCTCGCTCTAGCAGCGGCCTCCAACTGGCTTTCAGTCATTCCCGACTCACCCATTCTCTGAATCATTTGCCGGATTTGCGCATCAGACAAATTATCTACTTTAATAGCGCCTAAATCATCAGGCATTTTTGCGGGGTCTTGTTTTCCCGTAGCTGGAGGGGTGTCCGGCTCCACCTGGGCAGTAATAGTTGTGGTTATAAAGAAAAAAGAAATTATAAAAAGGAAGCTATTTCGCAACATTTTATTAATCATAATAATAAAGGATTATGCAAATTGATCGCAAATTTAATACCTTAATATAGAACTGACGCAACTTATTTATAAAAGTAATAACAAGCTCCTACACAGTTACTGTTTAATTCCAAGGTACACTCGTTTAGAGTAAGTATCTAGGTAACAGATCATGGAGCTTATATTGTTTTTGGGTTGTTTCATTAATAAAAAATCTATCAGCATCCAACTGACAGATTTAGAACGCTATACGCAGGCAAATATTGTGCCACTACTTCCTGATATTTTTCGCTAGGGTACGCTCCTCGTGAATCATATCGTTAACAACCAAACTGGTTTGGTATAGATAAATATCTTCACTAAGCCCCTTAATCCAGTCTTTAAGTCTCTCCTGCTTGTTTTTATCATTTTCGTACTTGTTCAATTCCATAGGCAGCAGTGAAACGTCCAAAGGCGTTTTTAATTTTTGTGCTGCAGTGATTTCATCTGCCTTCTCCTTAATCATTTTTTTGTCCGCTTTATACTGATTAATATTGAGCGGGTAGCTGCGATTGTTTTGCTCAGCCAGCCATAGACTATTTCTCTTGATTATCTGAAATGCACTGTCGGACTGTACTCGTTGATTACTTAAGCGCTTTAACGTATTAATATCTATCTGCGAGTTCCAGGGGGTATAGTTCGATTGGGGAATCTCGTCGTAAGGCAAGGCGTACTCATTATCCTTCTCTCTTATTTTCAAAGGCTCTAGCTGACTGGGTAGCACAATATCCGATTCTACTCCTTTGAGTTGCGTAGAACCACCACTTACCCGATAAAATTTACGCAATGTGAGTTTTACGGCACCTAGGTCGCCGTCGCCATCTCTTTTAAAACCATACTTTCTGTCCAATCCGATATTTTGTTGTACCGTGCCTTTCCCATATGTTGAGGTACTGCCAATAACCACACCTCTTTTGTAATCTTGTATAGCCGCCGCAAATATTTCCGATGCAGAAGCACTAAACTCACTTACCATCACCGCGAGAGGACCCGTATATAAAACGGAAGGATCATCATCGGTCAATACTTGAGGGGAAGATATGCGATCTTTTACTTGTACAATGGGACCTTTAGGAATGAACAGTCCTACCATCTGTACCACATCGTACAACGAGCCTCCTCCATTTCTACGAAGATCCATAATGATACCGTCTACCTTTTCATCTTTTAAACGCTGCACTTCCCGGGCAACATCGGTATAACTTCTTCTTCCGTTAGGATCCTGAAAAGGTGTATAGAATTCCGGTAAATAGATCACTCCTATTTTAGTACCTTTTACACTATCGGTAATAATAGCACTACGTGCATAAGTGTCAATATCATTTTCAATCTTAGCACGAACCAACGATACTTCTTTTTCCACTCCATCTGGTTTTCTTACGGTGATCCTAACTACTGTGCCTTCCTTACCCCGTATCAGTTTTACGGCATCCTGCACATCATAACCTATCATATCTACCGGCTCCCCGTCCACACCCTGAGCTACTTTTATAATAATATCTCCGGGATCCAGCTCGCCGGATTTTGCTGCAGGACTGCCTGCATTCAGATTCACGATCTTAATCAGCCCGTCGCTATACTGCAGTTGGGCTCCAATACCGTAAAAAGTACCGCTCAATTCTTCATCAAAATAACTCTTATCCGCCGGCGGGAAAAACTCCGTATGCGGATCCATAGTAGTAGTAATATTGTCAACAAACAAGTTGAACTTATCTTCTTCTGTAAACTTCGCCTTGTACCGTTCGAACATTCGATTGATGGTTACGCCAGTTTTTTCACGGGCCTCCTTCTCCAACTCAGCCTCGCTTTTTCCAGACTTGCTTTTATCTTCTTGCAACCCCACAAAGCGTTCTAGTGCGTAAAACTTAATCAACCTACGCCATCTGTCTTTACGCTCGGCCTGGGTAACCGCATATTTGAGACGCTTACCATCAAGATCAATAGACTCGTTTACTGTAAAGTCGAATGGAGCTTCCAGTATTTCCTTTTTCCATGCCGCTGCTTCGGCTACACGTTGGTCAAAAACCTTAGAAATACCTAAAAAACTCTCCACCGGAGCACCGTTTAACTCATCATCTATACGCCTGCCGTATAAATGTTCCAGTGAGTCCACATCTTTTTGCAGAAAAATGTCTTTACGGGGGTCTAAATCTTCCAGATATTTATGAAATACTTTCAGCGAAAAATCGTCGTCAATTTTTTTGGGTTCGTAATGTGCTTGCGACAATAACCTTGCTACAAGTTGTAGGATAAGCTCATATTTACCTATTTCCTTTTCCCGATTACCGGCTATTATCTTATTCTTAAATGCAAAAAACGAAATGGTCAATACTACCAACAGTATCAGGAACGGTAATCTCTTCATATTGAATATGTATTTAATAATTTTACGCACGAACCAAAATTAATATTAATTGATCATCTCCAACCTTATTTATGAAAAGATTTAGAAAAAGGATTTAAGAAAATGTGATACAAACATATAGGCTCTTCTCTCCTACAACTTAACCCTTAGAATGCACCCCCCGAAATAAAAAAATCTCAAAAAAAATCTTAGCGGTTTGTTTTCTTTTTTATTCATTTTTACCTACTTTTGCACTCCCTTAAACGGTGGCTGTAGCTCAGCTGGTTAGAGCATCAGATTGTGGTTCTGAGGGTCGCCGGTTCGAACCCGGTTAGCCACCCAAACTAAAACCCTGAATCTTCCGTTCAGGGTTTTTTTATAACTATTTTTATGAACGCTTCTTTCTATCTGCTACCTGTTCTTTCTGCAATCTTAGGCTGGCTTATTAATAGATCGTTCAGTCGGTATCTACTCTATCGTTATCTCCCTACCAGACAGGAACAAATTATTGACAGTATTGGCAATAAGGCCGCTCAACTAATTTCTACAGAAAAAATAGAATCCTACTTGGCTGACCCTACACTTATCGGGAAAGCAATGCCTATGATAGAAAAGCATATTGATGAGTTTTTAAGTGTGAAACTTCCCCAACAGATACCTATGCTGTCGATGTTTGTAGGCAATAAAACCACCGACAAAATCAAGGAAGTATTCGTAGACCAGCTGCAACAGCTTTTCCCGAAAGTAATGACAGAAATTGTAACACATGCACAGGACAAATTTGACATCAAAACTTTTGTGATCAACGAATTAAGCAGCAACGATGCCATTACTCAAACGAAAAATGCACTCGCAAGTCCACTTCAAAAACTGCAATATATCGGTTTGCTTTCAGGTTTATTAATAGGTATAGTGAACGTATTGCTATTATTATTGTTAATGTAGCAATTATAACAACATATTAAACATTTTTCAGGACAAGGAATCGAGGTTTTTCACGTCTAACCCCACAAAAAAAAATAGAATGCGTATATTTTTATCTCTTGCATTGGCTTTGTTAGTATCGTTTGGAACTATTGCACAAACGCCCGGAGGACAAATGCCTACAGGAAGTATTTATGGAAAAGTAATTGATTCTGCTACCGGCAAACCCATTGATGCCGCCACTATTCAAGTATTTCAAACTCGGAGGGACACAGCAACCCAAACGCCCCAAGATGTTTTGATTACTGGTGGTTTAGCCGATTCTAAGGGAGACTTTAGAGTTGAGGGTATTCCTGCAATGGGACAATACAAACTAGTGATATCCGGTATCGGCTATAAAGCCTACTCAAAACCCTTCTTCTTTATTGATAGAAAGGCAATGGCCAATGGCGCAAGAGATATGAGCGCATTGTTGAACAACTTGGATAAAGATTTGGGAAATATTAAATTATCGATTGATGCAGAAGTACTTCAAGGTGTTGTGGTTACCGGAAGCAAACCCTCTGTACAACTGGGCATCGACAGAAAAATATACAATGTTGAAAATAACCTTACCTCTGCTGGAGGTAATGCTACCGATGTATTAAAAAATGTACCGTCGGTAAATGTGGATATTGATGGAAATGTAACCATTCGTAATGCTTCCCCACAAATATTCATTGATGGACGTCCGACTACTCTAACACTCGATCTTATTCCGGCCGATCAGATAGCCAGCGTAGAAGTTATCACCAACCCTTCTGCAAAATACGATGCATCAGGCGGTACAGCAGGTATTCTGAATATCGTATTAAAGAAATCAAAAACCGTTGGTTATAATGGTTCCGTGAGGGCAGGTATTGATGAACGTGGGAAATATAATTTGGGAGGAAACGTCAATGTACGTCAAGGCAAATTCAACGTATTTGCCAATGTGGGTTACAACCAACGTAAAAGTATTTCCGACGGAAATACCGACCGTTCTACCTTTTTGAATGATACAACCATCAATTTGTATCAAACCGATAGAAGCGTTGGTAACGGTCGCTTTATATTCGGAAGAGCCGGCTTTGATTACTTCTTGGACAATCGTAACACACTTACTGTTGCGGGTATGGCCGCCAATGGGAAGTTTAACAATGGTACAAACAGTAATATACTCATTGATACCCTTGCCGCTGGCAATACCTTGCAATCCAAAATTGCCAGAACATCCGATGGCAACTTTCGCTTCAATATGCGTGGTGCTACTGTAGGCTTTTTGCACAACTTCCCCCAGAACGGTCATCAGCTAACAATCGATGGGCAGTATAATAAAAGTAACAATGAGAGCCGCAATCGCATAACCAACAATAACTATGCATCCCTAAGCGGACCGGTGACCAGCACCAGTGTGCAACAACAAAACGGGAAAGGGAACAACGAGCGTATCAATATACAATCAGATTATACCAATCCTATATCAGATATCTCTAAAATCGAGGCTGGCGTGCGATTTAATCAAACCCGCACCTTCAGTGAAAATATTTACAATCTGGTAGGTCCTGGCGACGTATTAATTCCGCAGCCTTTACTCTCTTCAAAATTTGATTACCGAGATCGTATCTACGCTGCTTACGGAACTTTTTCCAGTAAAATCGGAGAGCGTTTCGGTTACCAAATTGGATTGCGTATTGAAAGCTCCGATTACAAGGGAACTGTGTATAACAGCGTACGCGGCAGTGGTGGTAGTATTGTGGATACAGTTTCGCATTTCAGCATCTCCTACCCCATTAGCTTATTCCCAAGCATCTTTCTGTCGCAAGAATTGGGCAACGGGCAGCAATTACAGTTGAACTACAGTCGCCGAATTAACCGGCCGGGCTTCTTCCAACTATTCCCCTTTGTCGACTATTCAGACTCACTGAATCTTAGCAAAGGAAATCCGAACCTGAAACCCGAGTTTACCAACTCGCTGGAATTGTCTTACGCCAAAACCTTCGACAGAGCAAATAACCTGATTTTATCAGTTTATTATAAAACCACAAATGATCTGATTACCCGATACCAGGCCCGCGAGATCAATCCAGTAACCGATCAGATGGTACTGGTAAATACTTACATTAATGCCAATTCGAGCTTTGTGGGAGGCTTTGAAGCCGTAGCTAAAAACGCTATTACCAAGTGGTGGGATCTTACTACCAACCTGAACATCTATACCTCCAAAATAAAAATAGACGACCCTTCTATTCCTACAGCTGATCAGATTTATAGCTGGTTCGGAAAAATCAATAATACCATTAAACTACCCGCAAACTTTACACTACAAGTTTCTGCCGATTACAACTCGAAAACCGTGCTGGCTCCCGGAGGTAGTGGTGCTTCATCGGGTGGCGGTGGCGGCCGCGGTGGATTTGGAGGTAATGTAAGCGGTAACGCACAGGGATATAGTATGCCTACTTATGGTGTGGATATTGCGCTGAAATATGAATTCCTGAAAAACAAGGCAGCATCCATTACTCTAAGCGGAAATGACATCTTTAAAACCCGTGTAAACGACGTATACACTTCAGCTTCTTTCTTCAATCAGCATCAGGTACGCAGACGTGATCAGCAATTTTTCAGTATTAATTTCGCATACAGATTTGGTAAATTTGACGCATCATTGTTGAAACGTAAAAACCTGAAAGCCGAGCAAGAAAGTATGCAGGGAGGTATGCAGGGAATGCCTAACTAGCGGCGACGGGGAAATGGGCGTGCGACATATTGATTTTCTGAAAACTGCTTTAATTTCAGGGTTGATGAATAACCCTGAAATTGATATTTATTAGCCAATAAAGTTTCACAAAGCGAACAATTATGCTACTATGATGTTTAAACATTATTAAACGAAAGAAACGGTTGAAAAGCCGGGCATTTTGTTCATGAAGTGAAAAAGAGTGTTGAATAAGCATTTACATATCGTATGTCTTGACGTCCCCTGCCCATCAGATTATGGATGTGCCATTGATATGATGAGCAGGATTAGGGCATTTAGAAAAAAGGGCATCAAAATACATCTGCATTATTTTGAAGACAGCAATAAGTGTCGCACTCGAGAGCTAAACGAACTGTGCGAGACATTTGAGGTGTACGAACGAAAAGCTCCTTCTGAATGCCTTTCCATCAACACACCTTTTTGTGTAAGCTCTCGTTGTAACGAGACGCTGATTAATAATATTAATAAAAACAACTACCCCGTGTTGCTGGAAGGCTTGCATACTACCGGCATCATCAACGCTATCAGTAAAAACAATAGAAAAATATGCATTCGTATGCATAACGTGGGCCCCATTTATTATAAAGAGTTGGCCCGTCAGACATCCAATCCTGCCAAAAAAACATATTTCCTCGCCGAAAGCTTACTATCGCAAAAGTACTTACCTACCCTACCACGGCATCACATGATTGCCTGTGTAAGTGAGGGAGACAAAAAATATTTTGAATCACTAGAATTTCAGAATGTGCATTATGTACCGGCGTTCCCGGCCTGGCAAACAGTAGATAGTAAAACCGGCGTGGGGAATCTTTGCTTATTTCATGGCAATCTATCCGTGCCAGAAAATGAAAAAGCAGCATTATGGCTGTTGTGTAATGTATTTAATAAAATAAGAATCCCCTTTGTGATAGCGGGGAAAAATCCTTCTAAAAGCATTCAGAAGGCTGCCGATCTATGTCAGCATACTTGCTTGGTAAGTAATCCTTGCGATAAGGAAATGGATGACCTGATTGAAAAAGCCCATATCAACATCCTACCCTGTTTTAGTAAAAATATCACTGGAGCCTCACTAAAATTATTGCACGCATTGTATAAAGGGCGTCATTGTGTTACCACTCCGGCCATGGTAGAAGGTACTGGACTTGAAGCAGCCTGCCATATTGGTACCAGTGCCAATGCTATTGCTGCGATTATTTCACAGCTATATTACCGGCCTTTTGAAGAAGAAGAAATCGAGTTGCGTGAAAAACTGTTGTACGATACGTACAATAATGATGTCAACGTAGAAAAGTTTATAAGTTATCTATGGTAGCATTGTCAATTACCTTTCCCCCCTCAGTTTTGATAAGACGGGCTGGATATTTTTGCACCACCGTGTAATCATGTGTAGCCATTACTATGGCAGCATTTGTTTTCTGAGCGATGGATAGCAATAATGTCATGATTTCATCCGTAGTGATGGGATCTAGGTTTCCGGTAGGCTCATCTGCCAGAATAAGTTTAGGACTGTTCAATAAAGCTCTTGCAATATCTACACGCTGTTGCTCGCCACCACTCATTTCAAAAGGCATCTTAAGCGCTTTATGTTTTAAACCTACCTGCTCCAGAACTTCATTAATTTTTTCATCCATGGCCTTTTTATCCTTCCACCCTGTGGCCTTCAACACAAAGCGTAGATTTTCGGCAACATTTCTGTCGGTAAGTAATCTGAAATCTTGGAAAACAATGCCCAGCTTACGGCGCAGATAAGGAACTTCGCGCCAATGCATATTGCGCAGCTGATGCCCTACTACTACGGCGTCGCCTTCGGTAAGGGGCAAATCAGCATATAATGTTTTTAAAAGACTGGATTTACCACTACCCGTTCTTCCTACCAGATACACAAACTCTCCTTTATTCACTGTAAGGTTTACGTCCTTCAGCACTTGATTCTCTCCCTGATATATGTTTGCGTTTTTAATTTCTATAATCGGCATGGTAGTAGTGTTGTAAAGCTGCAAAATAAGTGAAAAAAACAGCAATCCCAGTTATTTGGTATACATCTCGCCCTCATACAACTAAAACACAACGTTCTGTTGGTACAAGAGGCTACTATGGGTTTGTTGAAATCCTGAGTAACCTAAGAATTAATAGGGATATTTTTTAGCGACTCATATACCACTTTGGATAGGAACGGGCTGGCATCGCCTCCGTTTTTAATAATATCTCTCACTATAGTGGATGCTACCGATGTATATTTGGGCTCTCCGGTAAGGAATATCGTTTCGATCTCTTTGTCTAGCGCGCGGTTGGCATCAGCAATCGTTTTTTCATATTCAAAATCGCTCACATACCGGATGCCCCGTAGTATAAACTTGGCACCTATTTTTTTGCAAAAGTTCACTGTCAAGCCTTCATACACGGCCCCTTCAACTTTGTCTGAGTTTCCATAAATATCCTTAATCCACTGCAAACGTTGTGAGGTTGAAAACATCGGCTTTTTGGATGCATTGTAACCTATTCCGATAACAATTTTATCAAACAGCGGCAGCGCACGATTGATGATATCTTCGTGTCCTAGCGTAATCGGATCAAACGTTCCGGGGAATAGGCATATTCTTTCAGCCATGTATATTACTTTTGAGTGTACAGATGAGGTTTAACAGGTACTAATTATTTCTATTCGAGAGCAAATATAACACAGCCATTCTTACCGCCACACCGTTTTCAACTTGTTGCAGTATAATAGAATGGCCACTGTCCGCCACGTCACTATCCAGCTCCACCCCTCTGTTAATCGGACCAGGGTGCATAATCACCACTTCTTTTTTCAGCCGGTCCAACAATTTTCTGCTAATTCCGTAGCTGAGGTTATACTCGCGTAGTGAAGAAAAGAGCACCTGGTTCTGGCGTTCCAACTGAATGCGCAGTACATTAGCCACATCGCACCAGTTAAGAGCTTCTTCCACATTATAGCTCACGTTTACATTGAACGCTTCACGAATATACTTAGGGATAAGTGTGGGTGGGCCACATACAGTAACTTCTGCACCCATTTTTTTGAGCAAATAAATATTGCTCATGGCTACCCGGCTGTGCATGATATCGCCGATAATAGCCACCTTTACGCCTGCTAATTTCCCCAGCTTTTCTCTGATGGAGAAAGCATCCAATAACCCTTGAGTAGGATGCTCATTGACACCATCGCCTGCATTAATAATTGCTGCGGGCACATGTTGAGCCAAAAAATGCGGCGCTCCGCTGGCACTATGGCGCATTACTACCATATCCACTTTCATGGATAAGATATTGTTCACTGTATCCAGTAAAGTTTCCCCTTTGGCTACCGATGAGCCGGATGCTGTAAAGTTGATGGTATCGGCGGAGAGTCGTTTTTCAGCCAGTTCAAAGGAAATACGTGTACGCGTAGAATTCTCGTAAAACAGATTTACGATGGTCACATCGCGTAAGGACGGAACCTTCTTTACCGGACGCTGCAAAACCTCCTTAAATTGTGTAGCCGTATCTAAAAATAGGGAAATATCCTCTTTCGTAAGGTCTTTAATACCTAGCAGATGTTGCGTGGAAAGCTTCATTAAAAATCAAAGATAGGATATGTATTTTACATAAAAAAGCGTCGGTAATAAATACCGACGCCTCTATTATATCTTACAATTATTGTTTGTTTTGAGACTTGGAAATATCTTCTGTTAGGAAGATATCCTCATTATCCCGTTTCATAAGATATTTTTCGCGGGCCAGCTTCTCAATCACAACCGGATCGTTTTCCAGATCGGTTTTGATTTTCTTAAGCTCCGCTAATTCCTGAGTGTAATACTCCTTGCTTTGGATGAGACCGTTTAGCTCCCTTTTTCTTTCTATGGTTGTAAATATATCGTTCTTGTCCAGAAAAAGCATGATGGCAAGAAAGCCTACCGTAGCAAGAAAGAACTTATTGGTAAGAAAGCGGGATACTTTACCCAATGCCTTCTTTTTTGCAGGAGCCTGTTGCTGTATTTCAGGCTCTTTTTCGGCGATAAAATCTACAAATTCTTGCATAGAAATTCTTTTTCAGGGACAGTCTCTGCGACTTTATTTACCAAATTTAATCTTTCCTTTTGGATAGATAGCGCTATCGCCCAGCTGTTCTTCAATTCTGAGCAGCTGGTTGTATTTGGCAATACGGTCGGTGCGGCTTGCAGAACCGGTTTTAATCTGTCCGCAGTTCAATGCTACAGCCAGGTCTGCAATAGTTGTATCTTCAGTTTCACCGCTTCTGTGGCTCATAATCGTGTTATAGCCATTATGCTGCGCAAGTGTTACTGCATTAATAGTTTCGGTAATGGTACCAATTTGGTTTACCTTCACCAGCAGGGCATTGGCAATGTCTTTATCGATACCTTTCTGTAAACGCTCTACATTGGTTACAAATAGGTCATCTCCTACTAGCTGGCACTTGCTTCCAATTGCCTCAGTAAGCATTTTCCATCCCTTCCAGTCATCTTCGGCCATACCGTCTTCAATACTTACAATTGGATAATTCTTCACCCAGTTTTCCCAGTATTTTACCAGCTCTTCGCTGCTCATCTCCTTACCGGAGCTTTTGTGAAATACATATTTTTTCTTTTTATTATTCCACAATTCGCTGTTGGCAGCATCCATAGCAATGGCAATTTGGGTGCCGGGTTTGTAACCTGCAGCTACTATGGCTTCCAGTACAGTTTCGATAGCTTCTTCATTGCTCTGAATATTGGGAGCGAACCCGCCTTCGTCACCTACGTTAGTGCTGTAACCTCTTTTTTTCAGCACTGACTTCAAAGCATGGAAAATTTCTACACCCCAGCGCAAGCCTTCGCTAAAAGTAGGCGCGCCAATAGGCATAATCATAAATTCCTGAAAATCGATTTTATTATCAGCATGTGCCCCTCCATTGAGGATGTTCATCATGGGAACGGGCAGTGTTTTTGCGTTAGTACCGCCGATATAACGGTATAAAGGCAATCCTGCTTCTTCAGCTGCGGCTTTGGCCACGGCCATACTCACCGCTAAAAGTGCGTTAGCACCTAATTTGCCCTTATTAGAAGTGCCGTCCAAGTCAATCATCAGTTTATCGATACCTGTTTGGTCGGCTACATCATAGCCCAACAATGCCGGGGCAATGACATTATTTACATTTTTAACAGCCTTCAAGGTTCCTTTACCAAGGTACTTTTTCTTATCGCCGTCGCGTAATTCTACTGCTTCATGCACGCCGGTACTGGCTCCACTGGGAACCGCCGCTCTTCCTACGGCACCTTCATCAGTTATAACATCCACTTCAACGGTAGGATTACCACGGCTATCTAATATCTGTCTTGCAAAAACTTCTGAAATGTAACTCATGAAATTCTGTTTAAAATGTATTAATTCAAATTTGAGGCGCAATTTAAATAATCATTAGCGTATCTAATACACTATTCGCCAAAAAAAGAAAATAACAGATGTGGAAAAACCCACTACGAATATATCCTCATTCTATTTTATAAACTCTTCATACAGAATATTTATCGCTTTTTTGAGCAAGGTTGTGGTATCGCCATCCGATGTAAACACACATCCGTTAGTAATTACCACAAAGCCAAACTGCTTCTTAGGATCGAAAAACATTGTGCTGTACAACCCATAAGCAGAACCGGTATGTCCCGTCAACTCCAAACCCGGGATCAAATTTTTATTTTTGGTCAATGCCAGCCCATATCCATTATCAGGGGCCACCGGCGTTTGCATCAGCCTTGCATACTTCTTAGGAATAATACGCACCTTACCTGATTTGCCGTAATTCATATGCATAATCATGTAACGGGCCAAATCGCCGGCCGAAATCTTCATTCCGCCTGTTGGCGAAAATATGGGAGTACTATATCCCATCTTATAATTACGGATTTCCTCCCGCCTAGGTGCATAAGCGCCTTCTGATGGAGTAAATGTTTGCTTGCCTCTATCGTATTCGTATAAAGTAACAAACAAATCACTATTTAAACTATCCACACAATACCCCCCATACAGCTTTAATGGCTCCAAGATATGACGCCTGATATACTCATCGAACCGCTCGCCCGAAACACGCTCAATAATAGTACCGACTATGTTAAAATTGAGATTACAGTATTGATATTTTGTCCCCGGCTTATAGTCATTATAGCATTTTTCCCAATTGGCAGATACTGCCGGATTTATAGAATCCAACGTAAAATACCCCCTACTGTCGTTGAGGCTGGAACGATGCGACAATAGCATTCTAAGCGTAATAGGCACATCAGGATATTTAGGATTACGCACCTTAAAACCTATAAGATCGCTCACATCATCATCCAAAGAAAGCTTTTTCTTTGCCAGCAATTGCATAATAGCTGTAGCTGAAAAAGATTTAGAAATAGAAGCTATTCGAAATATATCCTTTGGAGAAAGAAGCGTTTGACTTTCCAGATGCTTATATCCGAACGATTTTTCATAAATGATTTTACCGTTTTTTACTACTACAGCTGCCAATCCTACAGCCTTATGCTGCTCCATTAAAGATTGCAGCTTGGGCTCTACTTGCTGTGCCCGACCGGAAGATAAAAAGCATAAAAAAAGTAGAATAGATAATGTATAGGCGAATAATCTGCGGAGCATTTTTTAGCTGTAAATTAACTCGAAATCTTCAAAGAAAAAAGCAAGGCTTGCGGCCTTGCTTTTTATATATTAGATATTCTCATAAAGATAAATGGGATCGATACTATCAAAATCAGGCTTGATAGAAATGATTTCCTTTAGCAATCCATCTCCAAGACCATATACCCACCCATGAATGTATGGGGCTTTTCGTTCTTTCCATGCCTTTTGAATGATAGATGTTTTACAAAGCTTTTCTGCTTGCTCTTTAACATTCAACTCTACCAACCTGTCGGCACGGGCATTAATATCCGCAATGGCATCCAACTCCGTCCGATTATTGCGATATACATCTTTAATCACACGCAGCCACATATTCAGGACTTGATTATAGTCATCATTACTCATGGCGGCTTTTACCCCTCCGCAACCATAATGTCCGCAAACAATAACATGTTTTACTTTTAAGTGCTCTACTGCGTATTCCAGCACACTAAGCAGGTTTACATCGGTATGAATAACCAGATTGGCGATATTGCGGTGCACAAATATTTCCCCCGGTTGGGTACCCGTTACTTCATTAGCAGGAACTCTACTATCGCTACAACCAATCCATAAGAATTGAGGTTTTTGCTGCTTAGCCAGCTTCTTAAAATAACCAGGATTTTCTTTTAATTTCTGTGCAGCCCACTCTTTATTTAATCTTAATAATTCCTGATAAGATTTCATGTTTTATCGTTTTTTTAATGAAACGAGACACGTAGCATTGTTCCGTAACAGCATCACTTATTCTCCTCCAGACTCTATGCTGCTCGCTTCAAGGTTTACAAATATGAATGTTTTTATGCTTGTTATAAAAATTAATTATAACGTTTATAGTTTCCCGACTGAATAACAGCTTCAATAACTTCCTCATAATTTCTACGCAAATGACCATCTTCATTGTTATTTGCAAGAATTTTATAAGAGAAGCCGTGATCAACAAATGCACTGGTATGTAATTCCACTTTAATATTCTTTAAATGCGCATGAAGGATGAAATCTTCTATCGTTTCCACCACATCACGATCAATATAATCTGCACGACGAGCATCAATAATAACGATAGCATTTTCGGGAACCTCTTCCAGTTTATGCTTAATAATAGCCTTATTCAAGAAAGATACATCCTTACGCAGTCTAAAGAGGTAACGTTTGTCGTCGTTTACCACAAATACCGCTTTTCTAAAATTAGACCGAAACGCAAAGAACAATCCCACTATAATGCCTATTATTACTCCTTTTAGCAAATCCGTCACCAAAATGGCCACAATGGTAATCACAAAAGGGAGGAATACATCCATTCCTTTTTTATAGAATGCCTTGAATAAAGATGGTTTTGCTAGCTTATATCCCGTATAAATAAGGATGGCGGCTAGGGCAGCTTTAGGAATCAAGTTCAGTATAGTGGGAATAAATGCTACGGATAAAAGCAGAAAGATGCCATGGTAAATGGTAGACATCTTGGTCTTAGCTCCAGCCAGTACATTGGCAGAAGAGCGCACAATCACACTTGTTACTGGAATACCTCCAAGCAATCCCGACACTACATTACCAATGCCCTGCGCTTTCAGTTCCCGATTGGTAGGTGTTACACGCTGATAAGGATCCAGATCATCTACTGCTTCTATACTCAATAAGCTCTCCAAACTTGCCACTAAGGCAATTGTTACAGCAAGGACCCATACATCTTTATGGGTAATAAAGCTCCAATCCGGTGTGGTAAAGAAAGACCAGAATTCACTGGAGCTTGAAGCCACAGGAATACGCACCAAATGATCGTCACTTAAAGGTGTAACTATCTGCAATGTGCCAAACAACGCATTGAGCCCTACCCCTATGAAAACAATGATTAACGGAGTAGGAAATAACTTGATGAAGCCTTTTTTATCAGCTACCCAGCCTTCCCACAGAAAATAAAAAGCAAGACATATGCCGCCTATAATAACGGCTGCAGCATTGATATTCCCGAAAGCTTTGAAGAAATTGACAAAGATATTTCCCTTATCGGGATTAGGGGTATTCTCATCAATCTCTAAAGAAGCAGAATCGCCCAACAGATGCGGAAACTGATTTAGGATAAGAATAAGTCCTATCGCAGCCAGCATGCCCTTAATCACGCTGTTGGGAACATAATCACCTATAATACCGGCTTTAAAAAAGCCCAACAAAATCTGTATCATCCCGGACAGCACCACCACTACCAGAAATGCTTCAAAAGATGCCAAGGAAGTAATAGCCGAGGCTACGATAGCTGTAAGCCCTGCTGCAGGCCCACTCACACTTAAATGCGATTTACTGAAAATACCAACCACTACACCTCCACATACCCCTGCAATAATACCACTAAACAAAGGTGCATTTGAAGCCAAAGCAACGCCTAAACATAAAGGCAATGCCACAAGGAACACCACTATAGATGCAGGTAAATCGCTCGATAAAGCACTGAAATAATCTTTGGTTTTAGTTTGTTTTGTCATAAAATAACTTTATCAAATGAGCCTTTAATAATTTTCTACACATATCTCCAATGAGCTATTCTGCACGACGACGCATGCTTACAATAGCCACTTACATATGAGCTAAGGTGAAAAATGGTACAGGCTTTAAACAGATAACCCTTCCGAACCACAATAGGCCGGACCATACACTTCTATACAATCCTTAAGGATAAAGACTATTATGACAAAAAATTGGGTGGGGGACAATGCAACTCGCCATGATATGCCATATAAATAGCTTCATGAGTATGTTCGTAAGAGCCGTTTATCAATGAAATGAGAGTTGGTGAATGATGGTGATGATCATGTACATACTCCTCACTTAAGTTTAAATTGCTGGGAGTTTTTTCTTCTGTGGTGTTAGAATAAGGACCGTCATTTACTTCACTATGGGTTAAGCTTTGCTTTAACTCTTTTATGGTGTTATAGGCAACTGGTAACCCGATAGTGAGCAACATTAATAAACCTGACAGAAATAATGCCGATATGTACTGATATATCTTTTTCAAAGAGTAGCAAATATAAACGAAAATCCCCTTTTCTTAAAAGGGGATTTTAAATCATTACAATTTCTTAACTATTCGAAATTCAAATCTTCCGAATCGGTGGGTAGCCGATCATACTCGCCTTTCAAAGCATACCATCCAAAAATCATCAATCCTACTGATATCGGCACAAATATGAAAATAATAATTACCCATACAATGGGATTATTGATATCCTTAGTGCCTGCAGGATCGATATTTTCAATAGCTCCTGCAATAAGAAAATATATTACAACTGGCCCCAACAATAGCCAAAGCACTCCCAGTATTCTTTTTATAGCATTCATGGCAATGAAATTTAATTTTAAGTAATAGTGATTTAATCATTCACGTTTTCATCAATCCCATTGTTGAGATAGAAAGCTCCTATAATGAAGCAAAGTGCAGCTACACCTATCGGATACCAAAGTCCCACCAGCGGATCTGCTGTAAAGTTCGTTTGTAACAATACACCGATAAAAGGCACCAAACCGCCAAACACACCGTTACCTATATGATAGGGCAACGACATTGAAGTATAGCGAATCCGCACGGGGAATAGTTCAACTAAGAAGGCTGCAATGGGACCATATACCATGGTCACATAAAAAATCAACAAAAACACTAATCCCACATATTTCCAGTATAAATTATCCGGAAGCACCTTTTCCTTATACATGGTTTGGCCGGTAGCAACTGCACCGGTAGCTACATTTACGACATCGGTACGTTCTTTTACATAACCTCCCCCTGAGGCTAGTTTTATTTCCTGTCGATATGTTATGGTTTCATCACCGTTAGCCTGTGCACTCTTTACTACAGTTTCCGGAGCTTCATGAGCAATAGTTTGCTCCCACTTTGTAACATCAGCATTCTTTAAAAAATAACCGAAAATAGGACGATAGGTAAGTATCGCAATAACCATTCCTGCCAACATGATCCATTTACGACCTATCTTATCGCTGAGCCATCCCCAGAAAATAAAGAACGGGGTAGCAAATAAAATGGCCCACAACATAATCGTACGACTTTGCTCAAAATTGAGCAGCACTTTTGTTTCCAAAAAACTCTGTGCATAGAACTGACCGGTATACCAAATCACTCCCTGCCCCATTACAGCCCCGAACAGTGCCAATAACACCATTTTGAAATTAGCCTTATGGCTGAAACTTTCTTTAAGTGGATTCGTGGCGGTTTTACCTTCGGATTTCAGTTTGGAGAATAAGGGCGACTCCTGCATCTTCATCCGTATATAAATGGACACTCCAACCAGCAAAATGGAGAACCAGAAAGGATAGCGCCATCCTCCCCACTCTGCATTAAATGCTGCATCATCCATACTATATTTCACCAGCATGATCACCCCTAACGCCAGAAACAATCCTAACGTAGCCGTGGTCTGTATCCAGCTGGTAAAAAATCCACGCCTGCCTAAGGGGGCATGTTCTGCTACATAGGTAGCCGCGCCACCGTATTCGCCCCCTAACGCCAATCCTTGTATTAAACGTAATAATAGCACCAGCAAAGGAGCTGCAATACCAATGGTTTTATATCCGGGCACGAGTCCTATGAGAAACGTGGAACCGCCCATCAAAACAAGTGTTAATAAAAACGTAGACTTTCTTCCTAAAATATCGCCTAGCCGGCCAAACACCAATGCGCCGAAAGGTCGTACAATGAAACCGGCAGCAAAAATGGCCAGCGTACTTAGCAGCGCTGCAGTAGCATTTCCTTCGGGAAAAAACTCGGTGGAGATAGTTTTAGCCAGCATTCCAAAAATGTAGAAATCGTACCATTCGATCATGGTTCCCAGCGAAGAAGCCGCTATAACCTTGGTAATTACGCGCGTTTCGTTAGTCGTTTTTTTCATATACAATCGTTATTCGTTTTAATGATATACCAACCGGTAATCCTATCTTATCGGGTTCTATACCCCTTTTTCCTATAGCAATAAATCCGACCTATTGCGAAACAATAAGGCCGTCCTTCATGTATAAAACGCGGTCACTAAGCCTGGCAAGCTCTTCATTATGCGTTACAATCAGGAATGTTTGGCGGAATCTGTCGCGCAGATCAAACACCAGATCATGAAGTTCTTTGGCATTGGTAGTATCCAGATTTCCGGTAGGTTCGTCTGCCAATACCACAGCGGGCTTGTTAATCAGGGCTCTTGCAACAGCTACCCGCTGTTGTTCGCCTCCACTCAATTCGGCTGGCTTATTTTGCAGCCTGTGCGATACGCCCAAAATTTCGAGTAGTTCCAGGGCTTCCTGTTGCACTTCTTTTTTCTTTCGGCCTGCAATCCAGCCCGGGATACACACATTCTCTAGTGCCGTAAATTCAGGCAGCAGATGATGAAACTGAAACACAAAGCCTATATTCCGGTTACGAAAAGCCGCCAATTTTTGAGGAGATAAAGCCCGAACATCCACCCCATTCATGGTCACTGTGCCGCTATCGGCCTTATCCAATGTACCCAAGATGTGCAATAAGGTACTTTTTCCGCTTCCTGAAGGCCCCACGATGGATACCACCTCACCACGCTCAATATCAATGCTTACGCCCCTTAAAACCTGTATATTTCCATATGCCTTATGAATATCCTTTCCGTGTATCATTAGAAGCGGTTCAATAAATTTGCGAACAGGATTTCAAATGTAAAATTTACTGCTCAAATTCTGATAAAATATTTAAAATCTCTTTAAAAGCAGTTTGGTATATCAATGAAGACGATTACTTTTGCAAAAAATTTTCGCACTTCCGTGCAACCGTTGGTTACAAATTAGCGTTAAAGATAGAAAATTGAATTAATTATGTTTTGGACACTAGAATTAGCTTCTTATCTGGAAGATGCACCCTGGCCAGCTACCAAGGACGAGCTGATCGATTATGCCATCCGCAGCGGAGCTCCGTTGGAAGTTGTGGAAAATTTGCAGGAGCTTGAGGATGAAGGCGAAGTCTACGAGACCATCGAAGACATTTGGCCTGATTATCCTACGCAAGAAGATTTTCTCTTTAACGAAGACGAATACTAAGACTAAATCTAGTTTTAATAAAAAGAGTATTGTTTAAGCCGCTTAGTAAGTGGCTTTTTCTGTTTAATCAATCATTTCAGCCAATTCTTCAATAAATTTCTGGGCATAGTATCGCGGATGGCTCCAATTATGCCCTAATCGCACAATTATCAATTTTTTTTGGGGATTTACGTACAGGAACTGCCCAAGCATACCCTGAGCGAAAATCCCCTTTAAATTTTTATTTGCATTATAATATACCTTTCCGTTTCGAATCGTTTCTGTATAATACCAGTCCGGATTGGTTTGGATGAATTCTAAAGCTTCTTCTGCTGCCTGAAATCGTTTTATAGTTCGACTACTCCACCAGTGGTTTTTATATCCTTGATAAATACGCATGGTATCTGCGTTTAAAATCGTCTGCACCCATTGAGGTGATAATAATTGAGCACCTTCCCAATTCCCATTTCTCAAATACAATCTACCGATTTTAGCATAGTCTTTAAGGGTGGCGTTCAAACAACAGAAAGCTCGTACCGTTCCCTTAGCATCGATATGCCAGGTAGCATCGCTCTCCATACCCAACGGCAACCATAATTTTTCATATAAATAATCTTGTAATTTTTGCCCTGTGGCCGCTTCGATTACCGATGCTAAAATCTGGGTATTGACACTTTTGTAAATAAACTTACCGGGCAATGTATCCAAGATTGGCTTTTGCAGTCGATTGGAGACGTTACGAGTAAATCCCAACCGAATAACGTCGCTAAATGGGCTGTCGTAGGTCTCACTACTCTTCACACCTGTGCGCATATCCAGTACGTGTTGCACGGTAACATATTGCCAGCGGGAATCGCTCTTTAATATCCAAGGTAAATATTCCGTTACCGGATCGGCAAACGACTTAATCTTACCCTCCTGATGCGCTATTTGTGCTAACGTACTTACAAAAGATTTGACAACAGAGAAGGATGGCAAAATAGCGGCACTATCAATCGGCGCAAAATACTTCTCATAAAGTATACTATCGTCCTGTATGACTAGAAAAGCATAAGTACTACTATTTTGAAGATTGGAATCGAGATAGGATGTTAATGTACTATGATCACGCTGAGCATATTCGAAATGAAAAGGCCGGGTGCTTTTTTTGATGGTAGTAACCCTGAATTTATCCAGGTCTTTATATTCAAACTTACGGAAGCGGTATGCCCTGACAGCATAGCAAGAAGAAAAAAGAATAGTTATAAAAAGAAAATAAACAATCCTTTTCATAAAAAGTTGAATGCATTCTTATAACTCAAAAATTTTCTTCATGAGCACCCATTTCTCACCGGGATTTGCAAAGGGTAATGCCTGCTGATATTTCCACATCAGCGCTTCCCATTCCTGTACTTTAGAATTTGCAGCATCCATGGCTTGTTTCTTTTCGAATGAAAAAGTTTCATCTACCTCCATAATCATAAACAAACGATTGGCTACTCTGTAGATTTCCATGTTACGAATACCTGCATCCTGAATACTTTTTTTAATTTCAGGCCATACGTTTTGATGATGTCGATCGTACTCCTCAATCAACGTAGCATCATTTTTTAAATCAACAGTAAGACAATATCGCATTTGCTCATTAGTTTTCAAATAACCCCTCCTGCTCGTAGCCCTTATCTATAGCCAGATTGTTACCATCGGCTGCAGTGGTTGCCAACTCATCGCAACGATTATTGTACGGATTATCGGCATGTCCTTTTACCCACTCGAAACGAATTTTAAACTTTTGGGCTAAAGCATGATACTGCATCCATAGGTCTTTGTTCTTTTTACCGCCTTTAAAATTGGTTTTTATCCAATTTTCTAACCATCCTTTGGAGATAGCATTAACCACGTATTGACTATCTGAATAAATCACTACAGGGATATCATATCGATTCAGTGCTTTAAGTCCTTCAATTACTGCCATAAGCTCCATGCGGTTGTTGGTAGTCTTTCTAAAGCCTGCGGATAATTCCTTTTTATGATTCTTATACATCAGCACTACGCCATATCCGCCCGGGCCAGGGTTACCACGGGCTGCACCATCAGTATATATAACAATTTCATCTTTCACCATAGCAAATATAGGCGAGCTGCAAAATAATGCTTCGAATTATTAATACAGATCTGTTAAAAATTAAGGCCTATTTTGAATTAAGACAAAATTCATTTATATTTGTGACAAATGGCATACAATGAAAAAAAGCCCTAAAAAATATACGCCTGAAGTACGCGAGAAACGCGTCGCCCACACTAATCCACCCTATCCTACCCCTACCTCAAAGCCTTCGCTAGAGGTATTGGTGAAAAACTTTACATACAAGGATTTTAAGAAAATTCTTGACAAGGGCCCCTTTACCATCGGCGAATGGGCAGATATGCTTTTTATCAGTGAGCGCACCCTGCACCGATACGCAAAAGACAACAGCAGTTTTAACGGCTTACAAATTGAGCGTATCCTATTATTGGAGCAACTGATTGATACCGGTAATGAGCTGTTCGGAAAAGAAGGCTTTAAAACATGGCTGCAAAGCGCTCCCTTTTCACTGGATAGCGACAGGGTTAAAGACAAGCTCACCACACACAACGGCATACAGGATGTAATTGATCTTTTAGGCAGAATTCAACACGGTATACCTGCATAATGAACATTTACAGAATAGCACGAGAAGAATACGCAGAAGACATTTCCGGATACGGAGCATTTCTTTATGGAGGCCGCTGGAACGGCAAGGGGCAGTACGCATTGTACTGCACTGAGCACATCTCACTAGCTGTGTTGGAGATTGTAGTCAATTATAATCGAACGTTGACGCCAATGCGTCCCAAATACCACCTGATCGAAATACAAATTCCGGAAAATACCATCACGGAAATTGATCATAAAGTTCTTAAAAAAGATTGGACACAAGATCTCGATTACACCCAGTATATAGGCGATCAGTTTTTACTTTCACAAGCAGCACTAGCATTAAAAGTACCTTCGGCCGTTATTCCGGAAGAACATAACTATCTTATCAACCCTCAGCATAAGGATTTTAAGAAGCTGAAAATAGTTACCAACAAAGCATACGGACTAGACGAACGACTTTTCTAGAATTATTCCACATCAACATACCTACTTCGTATTACTCCAGTAGCATGTATACTTCAGTCCGTGCTGTCCTATTCTGTACAAGGCGGGATATGCGAAGGACTATATGCATTTTACCTATAAGCTTGTTGTAAAATTTTCTTTCGGTTTTTTTTTGTTTATTTAATTTCGAAGTTTAAAAATTAATGTAGGTTTGGCCAATGAATCTGGAGGATGGAAAAATATCGCTAGCAGAACAGTTTGAAAACATCATCGCTTCCGGTAATAAGTCCGAAATAAAGGCATTTTTGGACGATCAGAACATCAGCGATGTAGTGGAACTAGTATATGAGTACCCCGAGTACGCTACACAGATCATTGCCAATATGTCGATGCACCGTGCGGTGAATGTGTTCAAACTGCTGGAGACCACCGAACAGAAGAACATTATTCAACAACTAGCCCCCAGCTATACAGCGGCGCTTCTAAACGAACTCCCTGCCGACGACCGTACGGACTTTCTGGAAGAGTTGCCGGCCAATGCTGTACGGGAGCTCATCAAGCTTCTAGATCCGGAAGAGCGTAAAGTTACCCTCTCACTACTGGGCTATCCTGAGAACAGTATCGGGCGCTTGATGAACCCCGATTATGTATATGTCTACCCTCATAATACGGTGGAAGAAGTATTCGATACCATCCGTAAATATGGCAAGAATAGCGAAGCCATCAACGTGATTTATGTTATCAACCAAGCAGGCGAACTGCTAGACGATATTCGTATCGGTGAATTTATTTTAAGCGATCCCGGCACCAAGGTTTCCGAGCTGATGGACGAAAGAGTGATTTCGCTTAAGGCATACGACGATCAAGAGTCCGCAAGCGAAATCTTTAAGATGAACAACCGGGTGGCACTGCCTGTAGTTAGCGAAAGCAATAAACTATTGGGTATCGTTACGATTGACGATATCCTTTGGGTGGCCACCGAAGAGTATAGTGAAGACATGCAAAAGATGGGGGGTACTCAGGCATTCGGCGAACCTTATTTGGATATTCCTTTGTTCCAGCTTTTTAAAAAACGTATTCTGTGGCTGGTAGTATTATTCTTGGGAGAAATGCTTACAGCTACTGCTATGGCTTTCTTTGAAGACGAGATTGCGCGTGCTGTTGTGCTTACTTTATTTATTCCTCTCATCATTAGTAGCGGTGGGAATAGTGGTTCACAGGCTTCCACATTGATTATTCAAGCTATGGCAGTAGGCGAAGTTACCACGCGCGATTGGTGGCGTGTGATGCGTAGAGAAATCGTATCGGGACTGTTATTAGGAACCGTTCTGGGTATTATCGGATTTTTGAAAATTTTCATTTATCATTCTATTGCGCCTCACCTATATGGAGAACATTGGCTACTATTAGCACTAACGATTGGTTTCACATTAATTGGAGTAGTATTGTGGGGAACCTTGTCGGGGAGTATGCTGCCTTTATTATTGAAAAAATTAGGCGCCGACCCTGCCGTAAGCTCTGCACCTTTTGTGGCTACACTGGTGGATGTAACAGGATTGGTAATTTATTTCACTGTAGCTTATTTGCTATTGAATGGCACCATGCTGTAAGCATGCCCACTGCTGCAGTTTTGTACAACGATATGGTCCTTTTTTACTGCCTACACCCATTACTTGCATTTTGCCAATACACCCCCTCTAACATCCTGTATCTAAAAAAATTATAAGAATAGAACTGTATAGAATGTGCAATCGATTGCACAAGAAAATGAAAAGCCTTATTTTCGTCCCTAAAAAACATCATATGTGTGGAATTGTTGGTTACACAGGACATAGACAAGCATATCCAATAGTTATAAAAGGATTAAAGAGATTAGAATATAGAGGATACGACAGTGCAGGCGTAGCACTTCAACAAGACAACAAGATCACCATCTATAAAAAGAAAGGTAAAGTAAGCGACCTTGAAGATGCCATAGGCACCAGTAATATATCTGGCACCACAGGTATCGGGCATACACGCTGGGCGACACACGGAGAACCTAGCGATCGCAATGCTCATCCACACTATTCTGCCAGTGGAAAAATCGCCATGATTCATAATGGGATTATTGAAAACTACGCCCAATTAAAAACCGAACTGGAAAAGAAAGGTTATAGTTTTAAAAGCGATACCGACACCGAAGTGCTTTTAAACTTTATCGAAGAAATCAAAACACACAATAATTGCTCGCTTGAAGAAGCCATTCGCATTGCCCTAAAACGCGTAACGGGGGCATATGTAATTCTGGTAATTGATGATGAAAATCCCGATACGATTATTGCCGCTCGAAAAGGTAGTCCTCTCGTTATCGGAGTAGGCAAGAACGAGCATTTTCTGGGTTCCGATGCCTCACCTATGCTCGAGTACACTAAGGAAGTTGTATATGTCAACGATTACGAGCTGGCGATCGTAAAACCCGATGAACTCATACTGAAAAACCTCGGCAATGAAAAAATTACGCCTTATGTACAAAAGCTGGATATGGAGTTGGCCGACATTGAAAAAGGCGGTTATGATCACTTCATGCTGAAGGAAATTTTCGAACAGCCCACTTCTATTTACGACTGTTTGCGCGGACGCTTGGATGCCAATGCAGGTAGCATCACGCTCTCTGGTATTGAGCAACATGCTGACAAAATCATCAATGCCAACAGAATTATCATTATCGCCTGTGGCACCAGCTGGCATGCTGGTCTCACTGCGGAATACATTATCGAAGAGCTTTGTCGCATTAATGTAGAAGTAGAGTACGCATCAGAGTTCCGCTACCGAAACCCCATTATTAACGAAGGAGATGTTATACTGGCTATCAGCCAGAGTGGTGAAACAGCCGATACACTTGTTGCAATTGAGAACGCCAAATCTAAAGGGGCCACCATATTAGGCGTGGTAAATGTAGTAGGCTCTTCCATTGCCAGAGCATCACATGCAGGAGTTTACACCCATGCGGGACCGGAAATCGGAGTAGCCTCTACCAAAGCCTTTACAGCACAGCTTACGGTACTTACCATGATTGCTTTAAAGCTCGCCTATGTGAAAGGCACTTTATCCATGCATCGCTACCGCGAATTATTGAAAGAACTGGATTCGGTACCGGAAAAAGTTGCCTGGATTCTGAATCATCAAAAAAGTATTAAACGAATTGCTGAAAAATATAAAGATGCTCATAGTTTCCTTTATTTGGGACGCGGATACAACTTCCCTATTGCATTGGAAGGTGCACTAAAGCTGAAAGAAATTTCTTACATCCATGCCGAAGGCTATCCTGCTGCTGAAATGAAACACGGTCCCATTGCGCTCGTAGATGAAAACCTGCCCGTCGTATTTGTAGCTACCAAAGACACTTATCATGAAAAGATTCTCAGTAATATGCAGGAAATAAAGGCACGAAAAGGTAAACTGATAGCTGTTGTTACCGAAGGTGATGAGGTAGCTTCTAAACTTTGCGACGATGTATTGGTAGTGCCCGAAGCTGATGAAATTATTGCACCATTATTGAATGTAATACCACTGCAACTTTTATCCTATTACATCGGAGTGGCGAAAGGCTATGATGTGGACAAACCGCGAAATCTGGCTAAAAGCGTAACTGTTGAATAAGTAATGCGGATTCGGCATAACACATCATCAACCAACAATATGCCGTAAACAGCATCGTTGCAAGCTACAACGTATTAAAACACCAGTATCAGAAACCATATGAACCATATCATTAAGCATAGAGCAGAGCAACTGGGATATAACTTTATACCTAAAGCATTTCTACCGGAAGGAAAAGATGAGTACTACTTAAGGTTTCAGCAAAATCCCGCCAACGATTATCGACCTTTAACGCCGGAAGAAATCAAAATTCTTAAAGCCAACGGTAATCACTCTAACAACTGGAATGATATATTGGTAAGAGATGGCATTGATATAACTCTCATCGAAGCCTGTACTTTCTATGGGCATGTACGCATTGGCAAATTAGAACCCTATTTTCTGGAGTTTAGTGAAGTGCGATTCCCTGTAGGCCTGTATCACAGTATGATTGTAAGTTGCGATATAGGCAATAATGTGTCCATCAGCAATGTAAATTTCTTAAGCCGTTATATTATAGAGGATGATGTAATCATTGCCAACGTTAATGAAATGAGTTGTACCTCACACAGCAAATTCGGCAACGGCATTATTAAAGAGGGCGAAAAAGAAAATGTGCGCATATGGCTAGAGCTATGTAATGAAAACGGGGGCAGAAAAGTGATGCCCTTTGATGGCATGCTGGCAGGCGATGCATGGTTGTGGACCAAATATCGTGGCGACAAGCAATTGATGAACGCCTTTAAAACTTTCACAGAGTCGCGCTTTGACAACCTCCATGGATATTATGGTGTAGTGGGTCAGAGAACGGTGATTAAAAACTGCCGCATCATTAAAGATGTAAAAATAGGTAGCGATGCTTATATTAAAGGAGCGAACAAGCTTAAAAACCTCACCATCAACTCCAGCCCAGATGCCCAATCGCAGATAGGCGAAGGATGCGAAATGGTAAACGGAATAATGGGAGTAGGTTGCCGCGTTTTCTATGGTGTAAAGGCCGTTCGTTTTATTCTAGCGCCCTTCTCCCAATTAAAGTACGGTGCGCGTTTGATTAACTCCTATTTGGGAGAGAACGCTACTGTATCCTGCTGCGAGGTTTTAAACTCCCTGATATTTCCTGCACATGAACAACATCACAACAATTCTTTCCTGTGTGCAGCTTTGTTAATGGGGCAAAGCAATATGGCCGCCGGAGCTACGATTGGTTCCAATCATAATTCGCGCGGCGCCGATGGTGAAATACAAGCAGGAAGAGGTTTCTGGCCGGGACTCTGTGTTAGCCTGAAACACAATTCCAAGTTTGCCACATTTACAATGATTGCAAAAGGCAACTATCCTGCCGAACTCAATATTCCCTTCCCCTTTTCTTTGGTGAGCAATGAAGAACATACCAACAGTTTGGTAATTATGCCGGCTTATTGGTTCCTGTATAACATGTACGCCATATTGAGGAATGAAAGCAAGTTCGCCGCACGCGATAAACGCATCAATAAACAACAATTATTGGAGTTTAATGCACTAGCGCCTGATAGTGTGAACGAGATTCTTGAAGCTATTGAACTACTCAAAAAGTTTACGGGAAAAGCTTTTTATAAAGCTCATAAGATGATAGGAAGCGATGTGGATTATATTAGCAAAGGCGAATACCTGCTCGAACAGAATGATCCGGTAATAGCTAAACTTACTATTCTAGGCTCCGATATAGAAAATTCAAAAAGACCGGTACGCATCATCAAAGTACAAGAAGCGTATAATGCTTATAAAAAAATGCTCCAATACTATGCGGGCAAAGAAATCATCCAGTACATTACTCAAAACAATATTACTTCAGTAACAGAACTCACAGCGCACATTCCTATAGAAACTGAAAACAATAAGTGGATGAATGTTGGTGGGCAGTTGATTCAACAAAAAGCTCTCGACCAACTGCTGAGTAATATCAGAGAAGGCAAAATAAACTCTTGGGATGCAGTACACCATTTCTACGAAGAGCAGGCAAAGTTATATCCATCACAAAAACTTGCTCATGCCGTATCAGTACTCTTAAAAGTGTACGAGGTAGACCGCCAGACACTGTATAATGCTACATTTTTGAAAAATGTTTTTGCAGATGTTTTAGAGATCAAAGAATGGATTACACAGGGAATTTATCAGTCCAAAGAAAAAGACTTCAAAAACAAATTCAAAAACATGGTATATGATACCCCTGAAGAAAGAGAAAGCGTACTGGGCACTTTAAGCACTAATGAGTTTGTAGTACAACAACAGGAAGAAATGAAAGCTTTTAGAAATACGATAGAGGAGCTGATAAGAAATTTTAAATAAATAATTATTGCCTCACCTTAAAAGACCAGGTGAAAGTAAAAGTAGCAACATTGTTGCCTTCTTCATCTGTACCTATGGAAATAGCTGTAAATAGTTGCGGCTCCCCTGTTCGAATCGCTTCATCTATTTTACTTTTCATAGGCAATCCGTCTGTACAAATAAAGGTGGTAACACTGCTTGCTTTTTTATGATATGTTGCATCCATCTTCACGATCAACATCGAAACGGAAGGCTGTCTTTTATACACGTTGGCCATAGCTAATGCACCCGTGCTCAATTCCGCTGCCATAGCCAAGCAAGCAAAATAAGTAGACCTAAAAGGATTTTGAGAAAACCATGTATAAGGCACTACTACCCTACATTCCTTTTCATCCATATACTTTATCCGAACACCGCTAAAATAGGCTGCAGGTAATTTGCGCAACAAAAACCATTTAAACTTAGCTGAGTTAGCTAGCTTGATAAAAGTGTTTTCCACAGTATTGATTTTCCTATAAAGTTAAACGAGATGAGATATTCCACGATTGCAAAGCCTGTTATATTTATAAACATTTTTTATATTCGTTTTTAAGAAATGCCGTGAACCGCACTATCCAAGTGTCAAGGAACACGTGATCATTTTGAAAAACTTTAATGTTTTTTAATCATTGTAAACGAACCTCGTTTTAAAAGAGCCAATAAGCAATCATTACTAATCCCAATAATGCAATTCAGCCTTAATGATATAACCTGTCGCTGCCCTATTGAGGCAGTTACGATTAGGGAGCATAAATACTAAAGCTTCTTGTATGATTCAGAAAAGAAAAATAGTACTCTTAGGAGCTGTTTTGAAGCTTTGCCTAGGGCCCAATATCATTTACCTTTTATCCCAGAAAAAAATTCTATGGGGCTTTCCCTTTGTTTACTTAAATAAAAATGAGCCGGAGCCCATCGAGGTATTTAGCTATGGTGTACTCCCCGGTAATATTATGCTTAACCTCGCTGTGGCTACAGCACTATTTTTAGTGCTTAATAAACTTATAAAAAGAATAAAATGGCTCGATAATTTAAAATGGTTCAACAATAACGTAAGTAAACACCCCTCTAAAAATACCTAGCTGCCCCACACCCCGCTTTGATACCACTACGTATTCCTTAAATAGTAAAGACCACTATTTATACCAACCTTATTTCCTAATTTTACCCCCATAACTGCTATACGAATACGGAAAATATTGTTAAAAACGCTTGTAATCAATCGCAGCAGCGTAGAATCAATACAAATCCGTATATTCATTTTCCAGAGAGGACGTATCTTTGCGTAATTTTTAAAGTTTTATTACACAGAAAGAATGCTTTATACTTTAGCAATTAATTGGTCTAATGTGGGTATACAGGTAGCACAATTGCTTCTATCCTTATCCCTATTGGTTTTACTGCACGAGTTTGGTCATTATATTACGGCTAGATGGTTTGGTTGTAGGGTGGAGAAATTTTATCTCTTCTTCGACCCGTGGTTTTCGTTGTTTAAGAAAAAAGTGGGCGAAACCGAGTACGGTATCGGATGGTTACCGCTAGGTGGTTATGTAAAAATCAGCGGTATGATCGATGAGAGCATGGACAAGGAACAACTGAAACAACCTCCGAAGCCCTATGAATTCAGAACCAAACCGGCTTGGCAACGTCTGATTATTATGTTAGGCGGTATTATTATGAATGTGCTGGTAGCATTTGTAGTATATGCCATGATTTTGTTTGTGTGGGGCGAGAAAAAAGTACCTATGAGCTCTTTAAAATACGGTATTGCCGTTACTGACAGTCTGATGAGTGAAATAGGTCTGAGATCTGGCGATAAAATTCTTTCTGTAAATGGAGAACCGATCGAATATTTCGACGATCTGGCAGCAAAAATACTCATCGGCAGTAAGCAAATAGAAGTAGAGCGCGACGGACAACGTCTTACTATCGATGTGCCCGTAAACCTGATCGGTAAATTGGTAGAAAGTCGCCGTAAGAAAGCATATATGTTTACGGAACGGGTACCCGCCTATGTGGGAGATTACAACCCGAAATTTAAAATGGATACACTGGGTGGCTATAAGGCAGGTCTCAGAAAAATGGATCTGATTACAGCCATTGATTCTATTCCCGTACAGTTTTATGATGAGCTGTCTCCCATCCTGTCTGCTAAGAAAAACAGCACCGTTACCCTCTCGGTTTTAAGAGAAGGCCAGCCTCTTACACTTACTGCACAGGTAAATGAGGATGGCAAAATTGGTATCCCATTATTGACGGATGAAGAATATCAGCAACTAGGTGCGTATAGTGTAGAAAAACGTGAGTACGGGTTTTTAGCAGCCTTCCCGGCTGGTGTAAGAAAAGCAGGAGAAAAATTAAAAGCTTATATCGATCAGTTTGCACTGATCCTGAATCCTAAAACTGAGGCTTACAAAGGTGTAGGCGGTTTCAAGGCCATGGGATCCATCTTCCCTACTTACTGGAGCTGGGAAGCCTTCTGGAATATTACTGCCTTTTTATCCATTGTGTTGGCATTCATGAATTTACTCCCCATTCCGGCACTGGATGGAGGCCACGTGATGTTTACCCTTTACGAAATCGTCAGTGGCAGAAAACCCAGCGATAAGTTCTTGGAGTATGCCCAAATGGTGGGAATGGTACTATTGCTAGCACTGATGTTATATGCCAACGGTAACGACTGGTTTGGCTGGGGAAAATAGCTGTAATACATTTTAGCATAGTTTAAATCGGAGATACAATAAGTATCATGTATCTTTGCAGCCGCTTTATGTAGAAGCAAATGGTTTTGTAAATGGGGGCGTTTGGTTTTGACAGCATAGGTCTTTGAAAGTGTAAGCATGCCGGGCGTTGGGTAATTAGCCCGTAAATCTGAATACCCGAACTATAAATGGCAACACTCAGTATGCCATGGCTGCCTAATCAGTGATTAGAAAGCCATTTGGGCCGCGTTGAGCAGGTTGTTCTGCTACCAAGCTCCGCCGCCGACTCATCAAAACAAATGCAGAATGCTGCTGTACTAGGCTGTGCGTACAGCAAAAGACTCATACAGCTAAGCTTTGAATTGGTTTGTTCCTTTCCTGTTCAGAGCCGACAAATAATAAGGAAATAAGCATGTAGAAAGCTTTTGGAGAATATGTTTGGACACCGGTTCGATTCCGGTCGCCTCCACTTCCATTCGAATGATAAGCCTCAAATCATCCACTTCAAATACTAGAAACTCTTCTCCATATCCTTAAAATAAGGATACCCCTACTTCATGTTGAATGATGAATTTTGCACACTATTGGAAGTGACATAAAGTGAAACGCCTTGAAAGATGATATAAGGATAAAGTGCTACAAGGAATACTCGGGTACAGAAGCTGAGCTTATAACATTTACGCCTTCACCTTCTTCACCTCTTCACTTACAAATTCCTCTATCAAATCAAACAAATTACTTTTCCTGTCCACACATTCGCGCTCAAACTTATCGGTAAGGTCTACAGCCAACTGATACAGGTCGTCTGTAGCGCTCCTATTCAGCATTTCCTCGAATGCTTTGGACTGTTTACCTTCTTCCAAATCACGCAGATAACACAGTGCTTCTACCACTTCAAAGTGCGTTTTCTGCCAGGATTCAAAACCATTAGGAAAAACATGTTCAGGCATTATCGTTAGATTTAAATGGTACTCTTATAAAGTTATAAAAAAATTCAATACCTAGCAATAACAAGTTCCGTTGCTATCCCCTTAGGTTATAAAGGAAATTTTCCCACACGTTAATATTTCCTTTCAGAGATACAAACAGTACGGTAAATACAATCCCATAGACGGCTCCCCATAAATGTGCACCGTGATTGATATTGCCCCCACCCTGCTTATTTAGATAAGCTGAAATAATCATATACAGCAAACCGAATAACCAGCCTGGAATTCCCGGCAAAAAGAAAAAACTGATGGGCAAACGAGGATATAGTACAATACAGGAAAAAATCACAGCCGACACTGCGCCAGAAGCGCCCAAACTGCGGAAATAATAATTGTCCCGGTGCTTAAAATAATCCGGCATGCTGGATACAATGAGCCCGCCTACATATAGCATGAGGTAATATACCCCCGCCTCCCTTCCAAAAATCTGTGGCGAAGCAAAAAACTGTCGTTCCAATATTACCCCAAAACTGTATAGTGCCAACATGTTAAACGCCAAGTGCATAAAATCGGCATGAATCAGTCCGCAGGTTATAAAGCGATAATATTGGTTGCGCTGAGCAATAGCAGGGCCGTAGAATATCAGATTATCAATAATCTTGGAATTATTGAATCCCATCAAAGATACCACTACGGTAAGTACCACAATAACAAGCGTAATAGTAATATCCATCCGGTAAAAATAAAAGATTCATGTAAAATAAAAAACCACCCGGAGCTTAAAAGTTGCTTATTCTTCCCTCCCCTCCTGTTGACGAGCATATAAACGAGCATAAAACCCGTCGGGTATACGCATCAACTCCTCATGAGTACCTTGCTCCACAATAGCGCCTTCGTCCAGCACAATAATTCGGTCAAACTGTAGCAGGGAGAATACCCGATGCGTAATGATAATCGCAGTTTTATCCTCCAGGTATGGATTGAGGCGCGACATAATCTCTTTCTCGGTCTTAGCATCCACAGCGCTCAGACAGTCATCAAAAATCACAATCGCCGTGTCTTTAATAATGGCTCGGGCTATAGATATACGTTGCTTCTGCCCGCCGCTTAAGGTTACACCCCGCTCGCCAATCATGGTATCATACCCATTTGCAAAGCCTTCGATTTCCTTCTCCAGTCCTGCAATTTTCGCAGCCTCCCTAACCGCCTCCTTCGACGCATGCGGAATGCCAAAACGAATATTATTTTCTACCGTATCGCTGAACAGAAATACATCCTGTGGCACATAGCTGATCTGATTGCGAAGCGATGCCAGACGAATCTGTTCAATAGGAATGCTGTCAAATTGAATACTGCCTTCCTGCGCATTATACATACGCAGTAAAAGCTGTGCTACTGTAGTTTTTCCACTACCGGTACGTCCGGTAATAGCCACCTTTTCCCCTTTTTTAATATGTAAATCGAAATTCTTTAATGCCACAATTCCCGTATCGGGATAAGTGAATGTAACGTTATTGAAATCGATATTTCCCTCCAGTTTTACATCCTTAGCATCGGGGCTATCTTGTATTTCGGGCTGAATATCCAGAAATTCATTCAGACGCTTTTGGGAGGCCGCCGCTCTTTGTACCATACTCGCCGTAAGACCTATAGCACTTACAGGAAAGGTCAGCATATTCACATACACCACAAACTCTACTATGGTACCTAAACTGATATTGTGCTCATTATTGATGTAATAAAGTCCACCAATCATTATGGTCAGTAAAGTACTGATGCCGATGAGCAAATTGATAGAAGGGAAATACACTGCCTCCGTCTTAGCTAGGCTAATGGCGTTCTTACGATAAGTCTCAGCATTTATTCTGAAAAACTCAAACATATTTTTCTCCTGCACAAAAGATTTAATAACCCTTATACCAGAATAAGATTCTTGTGCATTAGTAGTAAGATCCGACAAAGCCTCCTGTATACGTTCGCTTTTTTTGTGAATGGTATTATTGACAAAATAGATAATGATAGCCAACAAAGGCAATGGTATCAGCACATAGAAAGTGAGCTCCTTGCTGCTTTGCAGCATAAAGAATACGCTCAATGCAATCACCGACACCAAATTTACAATATACATGATGGCCGGTCCCGTAAAAATACGTACACGGCTTACATCCTCCGCGATACGATTCATCAGGTCGCCCACTCGGTGCTGCTTGAAAAAGGAAGTGTCCAACTGCTGGTATTTGGCATATACCTCATTCTTCTGGTCATACTCGATATGGCGGCTCATTACAATGATGGTCTGCCGCATCAGAAACATAAAAAAGCTACGCAAAAGCGCTAAGCCCAATATCACCAAACTGCCTACCACCACTACCTGGGCCACAGTACGCTCTTGGTCAATCCACCGAATCACCTTCTGTACCAGAACATCGTATTCTCCCGCATTTTCCACAAAATCATGCTTAGTTAGGGATAACGCCTTATCAACATAGTTGATAATAAAACGCATCAATTGCGGAGAAAGTACACTGAAATAGTTGGACAGCACCACAAACAGGATACCGGCACTCAACCTCAGCCTATACTTCCAGAAATATTTCCCCAAAACGCTTAAATGCCTCATACATGCAAGGTAGCTGTTATAAGTGAAAATTTAAGGCCTATTCATCTGATCACAGAATATCCACTTTTAAGGCCACATCGGTCAAAACTAAAAACTTATTTGCTATCTTTTCGGTATAAATCCGTAGCAATGGTAAAAGAAATCAGAGAAGCTTATAATAATAGCTTTACGGAAGAAAAATACCGTACCTTATTGAGCGAACTGAGCAGCATCGCTCCTTTGCAGTTTAGAGTAGCGGAAACACCCGTATTTATACCGAAAGACTTTCGAGACAAATTGCTAAGTGCTTGCGAAAGTATAGTAGACGTCATACTCCGACCGGATTTTAAGGAGCTCACGCAAAGAGCTATTCCGGCAGGATTGGAGGTTCGGCACGAAGATGCGCGGCCCGATTGTATTGCATTTGACTTTGGTGTATGCGCAAGTGCCGATGGTACGCTGGAACCGCAGCTTATTGAAATGCAGGCCTTCCCTACCCTTTTTGCCTATCAGGTATTTTTAGCCGATGCTTTTCAGAAGCACTTCTCGCTTCCCGAAGGTTACAGCAGTTATTTAAGTGGATTAAACCGAGAAACCTACCTGAAGGCATTACGGGAGCTTATTCTGCAAGATCATCAACCCGAAGAAGTAATACTACTGGAGATTTTTCCTCACAAACAAAAAACCGCAATCGACTTTTATTGCACTGAAAAGTATTTGGGTATTCAACCCGTTTGCGTAACGGAGCTAATCAAAAAAGGGAGACAACTTTTCTACATCCACAATGGTAAAGAAACCTTAATTAAAAGGATATACAACCGCTTAATTTTCGACGAACTTTTACAACAAGAAGCATGGGTGCGGGAAAAAGCTGCCATATTATTTGAAGACCTTGATGTAACGTGGTGTCCGCATCCAAACTGGTTTTACAGAATCAGCAAGTTTACACTACCTTTTATTCAGCATCCCAATATCCCGACCACTTATTTTGTCAATACTCTCCAACAAATACCGGAAGATTTAGACAACTATGTGCTCAAGCCGCTGTTTTCTTTTGCGGGACAAGGTGTGGTGATTGATGTAACACGCGCAGATATTGAAAACATCAAAGATCCTGAAAACTGGATTTTGCAACGCAAGGTGCAATACGCTTCGGTAATTCAAACGCCCGATGAAGCGGCCAAAACAGAAATCCGCATTTTTTATTTCTGGCCGAAAAATGCGGAAAGACCTTTTCCGGTAAACAACTTGGCGCGTCTTAGCAAAGGTAAGATGATTGGTGTACGCTACAACAAAGACAAAACCTGGACTGGCGGTAGTTTTGCGGTTTTTCAGTCGTAATCAATTTGTGATCTACGAGGATTAGCTTTCACGCGTATTGCACCTAAGTCAAAATGAAAAAAGCTATAATTTTATATATACATAAACGAATGACATTACAGCAATCAAAAACTACGAGCTTTTTCATTTGCCACTTTGTGAACTTGCGGCCGGTTATATACCCCCTAATTCATGGGTCTAGTTTTTCAGATTAAAAGCGGCCATTTATCACTTTTGCATTTTTTATTATAGAAAATACATGCAACCTAGGTTATAAGGTAAAGCAATAAAAAGTACGCATAATGATCTGCCTAATAAACTTAGTGAAGGTAAAGTAAGTTATACATATTAATAAATATTTATTAATATATATTTTTAATTTTATTAAAATTTTGTATATTAGATAATAGTATATCATCATAACAAACAATACACCAAAAACTAATAATAGCAAGTGCTATGAAAACATTTTATCTGAATTTGATTCTTGCATTAATGACAATACCAACGTTTGCTCAAAACACACTCCAACCTCCTATTCAAAATATTTCTACGGATAGTAGTGTGGTGTATCGACTTTTTGCTACACAAAATATGTATACGTTTATAAAACTAAACACAAGAAATGGACAAATGTGGCAAGTACAATGGAGTACAAAAGGAAGCCAATATAGATTCGAGACTACACTATCGGATATCTCTCGGGTAAGTAAAGATGAAGAAAAGAATGGCAGATTCTTTCTATATCCCACAAAAAACATATATAATTTCATTCTGCTTGACCAAATAGATGGTAGAATGTGGCAAGTACAATGGGGGGAAGAAGAAGAACGAATGGTAATTCCAATACATTAAATTATATGGTCTTGATTTAAAAAAGAAGATTTATCCAATGTTTGCCAGAAAACAAGCGGAAATTGGCATTAGAAAAATTAAATTTGGAAAAGAATGGCAAGCAAAGCATAAAAAACTTGGAATTGACTGACAACAAAAGTGCCTAACACACAACATCAGCTCCACGCAATGGCGGATTGACGAATTTTAAACAACCAAATTTCAACCCTCATTCAAGCCTTCACTAGCATACTACCTCTACCCTAACCATAGCAAAGCTTCAAAAACATCACCTCCCCTAATTTCCGCTTCTATGCGATACACCCCTCCGGCATAATGCATCCAGATTTTCCCATCAGTATGGGATGGATTAAGTAACTTTGCGCCCCTGCCCGTTCACCTCAAAAATCAGCAGCAATGACCATAAGAGAGCGCAACAAGGTAAGACTGGAACGCATTGCAGATATTGCTACCCGATGGATTGGCTCTACTGCATCGCTGATATTTCATACTATATTTTTCATTGTAGCATTTTTGCTTCCGGCGCTACATGTAATGAGCTTTGACCAAATGCTTCTGGTGCTTACCACCGTAGTATCGCTGGAAGCCATCTATCTAGCCATATTCATTCAAATGGCTGTAAATAAAAATACCAAAGACATCGAAATCATTCAGGAAGACGTGGAAGAAATTCAGGAAGATATTGAGGAAATTCAGGAAGATGTGGATGAGATTCAGGAAGACGTGGAAGAAATTCAGGAAGACCTTGATGAAATCCAAGAGGATGTGGAAGAGATCCAAGAAGATGTAGAAGAGCTACAAGAAGACTCAGATGAGGATGAAGACGCATACGGTACCCCCACCAAACCGCAGCCCTACTACCATGCCTCACAGGGGCCAAATGCTGCGCCATCCAATCAGCTAGCCCACATCGAGAACCTGCTGGTGCAATTACAAAAAGAAATAGCAGAATTGAAAAAACAGTAATACACGCTTTACCAGCCGCTGGCCAATACATCCGCCAGATGCATGGTTTTTATTTTATACCCTCTATTATCGATATATCCCTGCAAATGCATCAGGCAGGATAAATCGGTACTGATGATATAATCCGCCTCCGTATCCAAGGCATTCTCTACTTTTTGCTCGGCCATACCTATGGAGATGCCGGAATACTTTACAGCAAAGGTACCACCAAAACCACAACAGGTTTCTACATCCTTCATCTCACGCAATACCAGCCCACGCACATTCTCCAATAGCGTACGGGGGCCTTGCTTTATTTTACATTCTCGTAAGGCAGCACAGCTGTCGTGATAAGTAGCCAGCCCTTTTAATGTAGCGCCACAGTCTTGCACCTTTAATACATTGAGCAAAAACTCGGAGAACTCATAAGTTCGGCTGCGCAAGGATTTTACTTCGTTATGCAATGCAGACTCATTGAATAACTTGGGATAATAATTACGTACAAATCCCACACAGCTGGCGCTGGGGGCTACAATATATTCCGCTTGCTTAAAATCATTGATAAACTTAGTACACACGGCTTTAGACTCATTCCAAAATCCTGAGTTAAAAGCGGGCTGTCCGCAACAGGTTTGCTCTGGATTATAGTGCACCTTGCACCCAAAACGCTCCAACACCTTCACCATGTTAAACCCTGTTTCGGGAAACAGCTGATCCACAAAACATGGAATAAAAATATGTACGTTATGCATTTGTATTCATCTTTTCTGTCCCTCTCAATGAGCCTAATATTATTCCACCTCAATCATTTTATAAGCTGTAATAGCAGCTTCTTCGCCTTTATGGCCGTGTTTACCGCCCAGCCTGTCCAAGGCCTGCTCTACAGTATTTACGGTCAGTACCCCAAAAATGGTGGGCACAGGTAAGTGCAAATTCAGATGCAATATACCGTCAGCTACCATACGGCATACATAGTCGAAATGAGGGGTTTCGCCACGTATCACGCATCCCAATGCAATATAGGCATGTGGTTCATCCATCTTTTTTTTAGCCTTTGCCCAGTGTTTGTTGATGGCAAACGGAATTTCCACACTGCCGGGAACTACGATGGTTTCCACACGTGCATTGTTTTGCTGCAGTATCTTTAAACAACCGCGTTCGAGTTCATCTACAATATCTGCGTTCCACTCTGTTTTCACCAAAACAATAAAGGCATCCTGTTTAAAGATGCCCGTATTGATATTAACTAAGTTACTATTACCTAAAGAAGCCATTTTTTTAGTTTACGTTATAAACTCCTAATTGAGCCAGATATTTATCAGCCTCAAATCCGTATTGAGTACGGGGGAATTTCTCCTTTAACTCTTTATACAATTCGATAGCCTGATTCTTATTGTTCAGTACATGTTGGGCCAGAAATGCACCTCTGAACAATGCAGTAGAAGCTGTTTGCTGATCTTCTACAAAATGATTTGCTGCCTTTTTGTAGTACTCCAGCGCTTTGTCGCCTTTACCTAAATCACCATAGGCATCGCCCAGCAATAAATAAGCGCGCTGTTGTACGGGCTTAGAATCAGTGCTGAAATCTTCTAAGAACTTTATTGCTTTATCATTTTGATTCAGCTTGATATAGCACACCCCTGCATAAAATTTAGCCAGATTGCCGGCCGGAGTGCCACTATACGTACTAGCAATTTTTTCAAAACCCGGATTAACGCCATCGCCGTTTAAAGCCAGGTTGATAGAGTCCATACGGAAGTATTCCTCAGCCTTATAGCTTTTATCCAGCGCTTCGGCTATTTTAGGCTTGGTTACAAACTGCTGGTAAGCAAAAAAACCACCTATAGCCACAATCAATACACCCAAAATCAGACTGATGGTTTTACCGCTTTTCTCCCATAAGCCTTTTATCTTTTCCACAGAATCGTTGGTTGCAAGAGCCTCTTGTTCAACCGTTTTTTTAGTATTCGCTGCCATTTTATTTTACTTCTTCAATTTAGTAACTAGTCAACAATAAACGGATAGTGAGGATCTACGTAAACATCCTTCAGTACCTCATCGTCGTTCGGGAATGGGCTTTCTTCTGCAAATTTTACTGCAGCAGCAACCACCTCATCGCAACGGGCATCAATTTCTTTCAACGCCTCTTCGGTTGCGTATTTATTTTCAAGCATAGTTTTTCTGAGTACCTGAATGGGATCCTTTGATTTATAGTTTTCCACCTCATCCTTGGTACGATATTTCTGAGGGTCGCTGATGGAGTGTCCTTTGTAACGATAGGTTTTTATTTCCAGTAAGGTAGGACCACCTTTCTCACGTGCACGTTTTACGGCTTCTGCTACAGCTTCGTGAACGGTTTCGGGATTCATACCGTCAACAGCTTGGGAAGGCATCTCGTAGCTCAATCCTAACTTGGAAATATCGGTTACATTGGAAGTACGCTCTACGGAAGTACCCATGGCATACTGGTTATTTTCGCAGATATAAACAACCGGCAATTTCCACAGCATCGCAAGATTGAAACACTCGTGCAGGATACCCTGACGTGCTGCACCATCTCCAAAGAAGCAAAGTACTACATTGTCGGTGCCTTTATAATTTTCAGCAAAGGCCAGACCCGTACCGGTACCTATTTGGGCACCTACGATTCCATGACCTCCGTAGAAATTCTCTTTTTTACCAAAAAAGTGCATACTACCGCCTTTACCTTTGGCACAACCGGTAGCCTTACCATACAGCTCGGCCATACAACTTTCTACCGATATACCCTTGGCAATTGCCAAACCGTGGTCGCGATAGCCGGTTATAAAGATATCTTCGGGACGGGTAGCAGTCATACAACCTGCAGCAATAGCTTCCTGTCCTACATACGCGTGGAAAAACCCGCGTATTTTACCTTCCATCTTATATTTTTCTTCCGCTGTAAGCTCAAACTGACGAATTAACTGCATTAATTCGTACCAATATAAATACGTCTCTTTAGAAAATTTTGTTGCCACCTGCTATAAAATTTTTATTTCCGAAGAACCCCTTCGGGGACAGCAAAAGTAAGGGAAAAAATGATTTCATGCTAATTGTATAATGGCTATCTGATGGTTCCCTGCTTAAATAGGCTATTTCATTTGATTTTATGGATGTTATCTAAGAAAAACATTTCTAAAACTGCATGAGAAGAGCCCTCCGACCCGATTATTCACAATCCCTTTTTGTGATAAAAAACATTGACTGTTGGATAATATTTCACCCCCTTCGATATGAATATTTTTAATAATAAATAGAAAATTCTTAAGTTTATATATCTTCCGCCCTTAAGTTGAAGAGACACTCTGTTTCATTGCCCTGCTCGGTATACTTCTTAAGTAATTGCGGTAGACTTTTTAAAAAATAGATGAAATTAGCAGCAATAGATATCGGAAGTAATGCAGCCCGGCTCCTCATTGCCGATGTACTGCACTACAAAAACCAACCGCCGGAGTTTATCAAGTCCAACCTGGTGAGGGTTCCGCTACGCTTAGGTTTTGATGTATTTGAAACCGGAGCCATATCCCCGCTGAAGGCCCAACAACTCCTCGAAACCATTAAGGCTTACAAACTTTTGTTGAATGCTTACGGCATAAAATATGTAAAGGCTTGTGCTACCTCAGCCATGCGAGATGCCCAGAATTCTAAAGAGATTATCCAAAAAATTAAAGACGAAACCGGCATCGAAATCGAAATCATTTCCGGCGACCTTGAAGCTACCCTTATCTACGAAACCCACATTGCCGAAGGTTTAAACAAGGAAAATTTGCATATGTATATTGATGTGGGTGGTGGCAGTACCGAAATTACCTTTTTCCAAAATGGGGAACTTCTTTATAAGCACTCATTTAATATCGGCACCATCCGAATTCTGAAACAACAGGTAAAAGAAGCCCAATGGGAAGAGATAAAAGACTACATCCGCACGCACACAAGACATGAAAAGAAAATTGTCGCCATTGGGTCGGGAGGTAATATTAACAAAGTATTTTCCCTCTCAAAGAAGAAAGAAGGTAGACCTCTCCCCCACTCCCTACTACGAGATTATTATAAAGAACTGAGCCATCTTACCGTACAAGAAAGAATGCGATTATATAAAATGCGAGAAGATCGAGCCGATGTGATTGTACCTGCGCTTCTTATCTATACCAATATTTTAAAATGGGCAGGCGCTACCGAAATTCTAATTCCTAAAATAGGCTTGGTAGACGGACTCGTACGCACCCTTTATGAAGATATTTTGCATAATTTATAATGCGAAACCCTAACTTAGTCCTCCAATTATAGTTTGATTTCCTCATTATAAATTAAGTAGAAAAAAGTGTCTGTAAATAAAGAAGTAAAACGAGTTACCACCAATACACTGGTGAAGATGAAAGCAGCGGGGGAAAAAATAAGCATGCTTACCGCTTATGACTTTTCCTTCGCACGTATTATGGACCAAGCTGGTATTGATGTTATTCTGGTAGGCGATTCGGCATCGAATGTGATGGCCGGGCACGAAACTACATTGCCCATCACACTGGATCAAATGATTTATCATGCCGCATCAGTGATTCGAGGTATTAAAAGATGTTTGGTTGTTGTAGACCTCCCCTTCGGCACGTATCAATCTAATTCAGAAATCGCACTGGCTTCCGCCATCAGAATCATGAAAGAAACCGGAGCACATGCCATTAAAATGGAAGGAGGAGCAGAAGTTATCGAATCTGTCAAAAAAATCGTCAGCGCCGGTATTCCGGTCATGGGACATCTCGGACTTACTCCACAGTCCATTTATAAATTCGGTACCTACAGCGTGAGAGCACAAGAAAAAGCCGAGGCAGATAAACTCAAAGCTGATGCTAAATTATTGCAAGAAGCAGGTTGCTTTGCTCTCGTGCTAGAAAAAATCCCCGCATTATTGGCTAAAGAAGTAGCAGAAAGCCTACATATACCGGTGATTGGCATCGGTGCGGGAAAATACTGCGACGGACAGGTGCTGGTAATGCACGATATGCTGGGTATTAATACAGAGTTCAAACCCAAGTTCCTAAGACAGTACCTGAACTTGTTTGAACTCACTACGGAGGCAGTAAAATCCTATATCCACGATGTTAAGAGCGGCGACTTCCCCAACGAGAAGGAGCAATACTAATCCGAAATAATTTTATCGCGTGTAAAGGTATTATTTACGGTACGCCAGATCCCCAACGGATTTTCATCTTTGAGGGCATCGGGCAACAAATGATTGGGCCAGTTTTGAAATGCAACCGGTCTGGTAAACCTTTTAATACCGTCTGCTCCTACGGATGTAAAACGAGAATCGGTAGTAGCCGGGAAAGGTCCTCCGTGCTGCATCGCTAAGCATACTTCTACCCCTGTAGGTACACCGTTTAAAATAAAACGCCCGCACAGATTCTGTATTTGGCTTACCAGTTCTTCGTTATTGATAACATCGTTGTCCGTAGCAATTAATGTTGAAGTGAGCTGCCCTTCCAGACAGCGGGCTACAGCCATCATCTCCGCAATATTCCGACATTTCACAATCAGCGAATAGGGGCCAAACACTTCTTCATGCAGTATAGGATTATTGATGAAGGCTTCAGCAGAAGTTGCAGCCAAAGTAGGATAACCTTCATTTTCTTTGGGAGAGGTTTGTGACACAGCCAGAAGTTCTACATGAGATTGCGACAAGGCGTTACTTCTCTTATTGTAAAAATTCTCACAAATGCCTTGATGTAGCATAGGCTCCGGCAAAACGCCAGAGATTTCCTTACTCAGCACCTCTATAAATATGTTTAAATCTTCATTATCGATGCCAATAAGCAATCCGGGATTCGTACAAAACTGTCCGACATTTAGAGTGATGGATGCCCCATATTGTTTGGCTACTTCGGCTGCCGATTCTTTCATTTTTTCGGGCAATAAGAATACCGGATTGATACTTCCCATTTCGGCAAATACAGGAATAGGTTCTTTACGCTGATGTGCCCAGTCGAACAACTGCTTTCCTCCCTGAAACGAACCGGTAAATCCTACTGCCTTTGTATGAGGATGCATGACTAACGCTTTCCCTACCTCAAACGATGCACCACGTATATGTGCAAATATACCATCGGGCATATGGCATGCTTTTGCTGCAGCTAGAATAGCTTCTGCGGCCAGTTCACTCGTCTTGATATGAGCCGGATGCCCCTTTACCACTACCGGACATCCCGCGGCTAATGCACAAGCCGTATCTCCTCCCGCAGTAGAGTAGGCAAAGGGGAAATTGGAGGCGCCAAAAACTACTACCGGGCCGAGCGGCACCTGCATCTTTCTTAAATCGGGTTTGGCTGGCATCCGATTAGAATCAGCCGTATCAACGCGCGCTTCTAGCCAGTCGCCTCTTTCACATGCATCTGCATAAGAAGTAAGTTGGAAAGTAGTTCTTTTTAATTCAGATTGTAGCCGCTCTATAGGCAGATGCGTCTCCGCTGCTGCGGTTGCAATTAGCAACTCCGATCGTTTTTCTAACTCCGCAGCTATGGTACGCATAAAATGCGCACGCTCACGAAGGGAATATTTTTTGTATACATGAAAAGCACGCCAGGCACTTTCCATACATTTCTCGATTTCGGGCATTGGAGTATCGTCTTTCATGTTTTATACTTTTCACGAGTGGAAGTTATGATGATATAACAAAATCCTTCATTTATGAAGCACGATGAAAAGGTAACTATATTAAGAATAATAATTTTTCGGTCAAATTTAAAGGATAGCAAATTCGACACTATTAAAGTCCTCCCACGGTAAACACCAGCCTAGCATTATATGTGCCGGAGGGTATAAGAATAGACACACCCGAAAGGCTTAATTGGATTCCAATATCGCTATAGGAAGCTAAAGCTAACACAGCCTGAATTCGGTATAGTTCTATATCCGTAACTCCCACAGGCTGGTAGGCTGTACCTCCTGAAATTGAGCAAAGCAAGCAAAGCGTGGAACCATTACTTGTCCTTCTGATAGACAAGTTTAAATTACTATTCCAAGTAGGGTCGGGCTCGTAATGCACGGATACTTTCGCACTTCCTAAGAGTAATGGTACTGACGTATTGTGTGTGATTTGGTTACTTACACTTTCATAAGTACCCGCATAATCATTACCTGCCTCTGTTATATTGGGCACCGGCACATTCCAATGCGTTCCATTTACCACTAAAGTTTGAGCAAATAGTTGTCGGCAGGTAAGAACTATTAATAAACAACAGCATACTCGGATGATATATAGATTGGTTTGACTTCGCATGGTAAACACTAATTTGAACTAATGGTATAGGTTACAGTAACCTGCGTATTAGTTTGTGCCGACAGATTACTATAATTATTAGGCACAACAGAAATGGTAAGCTGATGCCCGTTCCCTACTCCATTGCCTGTGTACGAACGGCCAATACCGCTAATAATAACTGTTGGTGTGGTGGTAAGTGTGATCAACCCTGCAGGAGTTCCCCTAGTACCCCCACCGGCACCAGATGCAGCAGCAGCCTGTAACCGTATATTTATTCCCGGTATTGTCTGATTTATAGACGCTGTAATTATCCTAGAGCTGCCACTAGTCCCATATGCCGACGTATAATTGATCCATTTGCTGGTATTAGGAGTAGGATTGGATAAGGGCAAACCAGCTTCTGTAGGCTTAGTAAAACTCAGCGTGATGGGGCCTGCAGGTTCAATATCCAATAATGCTATAGCGGGCAATGTTACACTAACATTTCTACTACCCGATGTCTGCGCATAGAGGCTCCCCCCAAAAAATGAAAACACTAAAACCAATATGAAGCCCACTCGCAGCATACTTTATTTACTTCCTTGATAAGTTATTTTTATACTCTCTTGTTGATACTTTATTTCACCTCTTTGACGCACCACAATAATATCCAGATACTGCATATCTCCCGCCTTTAGTACTATGCTTTGCGCTCCGGTAATAATTTTATATTCTTTTTCCCATCCGTTAGGATATACTTTTATATCCCAAGTGCCAGGACGCAAATACGTAAAATCAAAAGGCTTATTAAATAAACAGATCTTTCTGTAAACTTCTTTACCATTGGACGCTTCAATAATAACGCCATAATTCTTGTCCTTATTATTATTGAAAGCAATGGGACTGGCGTTCCGTTCTTCAACCTTCACCATTCCTTTAATACTACTGGCAACGGTCATACCAAAATTAAATACATTTTCCTTGCCACTAAGTTGTAAAGGAACAGGCAGCTGAACATCTGGTATATCATTAATGTTAATAGAAGTACGATCTATTTCTAATACATAATCGCCTGGCACTACATTTTTAAATATATAATTACCGAATCTATCCGTTAGCGCTATATGATTCCCAAGCATTAAGCGTAGGCCTTCGGTTTTAGCCACCCCCAGATTCCTGACATTACCGTAAAGACTGGTATAGCTTGCTGTTTTTTGTACCGGAATATTAAGACGATAAGTGTATTTAAGGGAAACAATAAAATCTTTTTTCCCTGTTTCCCCGCGTTGTAATACATACCTCCCAGATAAATCAAGATAATGTTTGGATGATAACCTTTGATGCAGCGACACCTCCATTAAGTTACGATCTGCATAGTACTCCTCAGGCTGATAGTTATTCTGGTAAAATATACCTAGCTGTGTATTATCAGAGAAACGACTGAATGTTCTTATACCATAGTAAAGCGTCTTATATTCCTTTAGTTGATAACGTGCTGTTTGCATGTAACTAGCAAACAGATTAAACGATGTTTTTAGCTTTTGAAAAGAGAGATTAGTAGTATAATATTGAGAAGTACCTTTATATCCCAGTAAATAATTTGTAGTCCTTCCCAACTGCCCTTCTACATTAAAGTTCAGGAAAGCCATTTTCTGCTCGATAGTAACCCTAGCAAACGCTTCTCGATAATCAAATAGCTTAGGCTCTAGTCGGTCCTGATATCTTTGTATACCCGACAATAAAGATAAAGCTCCATGCTTTGCATATTTGTAGCTTGCGCCATACTGCTGATATTCTCTGTATGGTACGGATAAAGTAAACGTATCTCTTTGAATATTTTTAGCATCTTGAACATAGCTTGCGCTCAACGTAATTCTTTTGGAGAGCAGGTATCGCAAATATCCGTTAAACATACTGGCATTACTAAAATACCCCGCATAAAACGGACTGGTTTTAATATAGCTAAGATTACCACTCAGCGACTTTAGATAATGGCTTTGCAGCTGTACCATGTACCCGCTGCCATTATGCATGCCTGTATGGCTGTACGAAGCTTCTGCCAGTATCTTAAAATATTTCAAAGACTGAATATTGGCTTTCACATAGGGCAAGTGGGCTCTTTCGGAAACTCTGGCTGCATTATAGCCCATTTTTGTACTATCATCTTGCGGTATCTTATACAAATAACCTGCAGTAATATCATCTTCCTTATTTATATGAACAGTAGAGTATACGTTAAACTCATCTCGGATATCAGCAAAAAATCTGGGATGATTGTAAAAACCTCCCAACGATACATTTTTAAATCGGTACTGCAATGCTGCACCTCTACCATACCGGGAAAACTCCGTAAGCATCGAAGAAGCATACACTTTATCGCCCAAATGCACATACCACCTATCGTTCTTATAGTTAATAAAATATTCTTCGTATTGTGTAAAGATGTTGAACTTTACAGGATTGGGCGATACAGCTCTGAAGCTTAGCAAATCGCTGTTTTTATTATTCAGGCTTCCGCTACCACGAATCTCTCCTTGAAAACCTCCGGAGTACACGCCTTTATCCTGCATCCCAATATAAGCACCGGAAATATAAACAGGTAGACGATGATAGATATCGTTACTCGCTGGTTTCACAGAAATAAGAGTTGTATGAGTGCCTGTATGCCATTTGCTCAAGCTATCGGTTAAAGAATGAGCAGTCAATCTGAGATAATATATACCATTGTTGGGTAGATTGATATCGGTATTTTTCACAACCTCAATAATCCGTACTTCTCCGGGTTGGAGATGAACGGTATCTATGCCCTCGATTAAGTCAGCATTAGTTTCAAACCGTAAGTACTCCGCAACATTCCCTTGATTCTTTATCTGAAAACTTGCTCTAAGCACCTGCCCGGCTCTTAAATACTGAGGGGCTTCAATATTGTGTAGGCTGATATTTTTTATTGAGCTAACGACAATTTGAGAGTGCTTTTCAATAACTGAATTAGTAGTTCTATCTGTAAGAATTAAGGTGACTTGATATTTACCTGCAGCAGTTTTTGAGGAAACCTTGACGGGCAATATGTACACTTTAGATTCGCGCGCCAGCACCTCTATACTATCTTTCCGAATTACGGCTTCGATCGTAGGATCAGCAGTACGGGCTGCAATATCATAGATCTTATTTTGCTCACTGGTATTTTCTATATTAAAGGATATAAGTGCTATCTTCCCTGGGAGTAGCAGTTCTTTCTTCTCATCTTTTTCTGTAAAAAGATTTTGAGAAAAAACAGATACAGGAAGCAGTATAAAAAAAGAAATATACCAGAGGTTAATCATCCTTTATATCCAATTCGGCGTTTAGCGCAAAAGCATTTTCATCTTCATCAACAGCCATAATCACCGAAGTGTACTGACCTCTAGGCACCGAGCTAATATCAATAAAGAAAGATTTGGAATTACCGGGTAACAAGCTCATAGGTACGCTTTGATAAGTACCTATTTTCTGACCGTTTCTGCGATCATAGAGATCCGCACTCACTATAGACTTACAAAACACACTACCAAAATTTGAAACAGCTACTTTTAGAATTCTGTTGTTTTGTTCTTTCTCTACCTTTATATGCTCAAATTTCAAGTTAGGCTTAAGTTCATCAGTATTATAATTGGTAATGATTTGAATAGCATACCGCACCACGGAGTGAATGGTTATCCCTTTCCCGATTTTATCGGGTTCTATAGGATTTTCAGGCTCTATGATAATTACCGACCAATAGCTGCTGGCCTCTCTGAGGTTTTGAGGCACCCATATTTCATACGGGAGATCTGCTTTCTCTCCAGCTTGTAATGTCAGCTGCGTTCCGCCCAGCCGAATCCACGCTGCATTGGAATGGTCATGCGATTGGGGATTCGTATAATAAATTTCACCTGACCATTTGTAACGAACATCCTGCATGTACACCTTTACATTTTGAGGCGCCTTTGCAGTATTTTCTAGGCTTATCACACCTTTATAAACCTCTCCACTCTTTACTTTAAAAATATGAGTGAGCCCGTTATGGATTACAATTCCGGCATGTGCCCACACACCCAATAAAAGACATGCTATAAAAAGCACAAAGCGGCTTACCATAACTAAAAAAATTATAAAAGGCCCAAAGGCCTTATAAGTTTAGTAAAATTGACTTATATGTTTTCCTAGACTTAGTTGTCGGAAATGGTATAAACAACAGTAGCCGAAGTAGTACTCGCTTCCAAATCTGCATAGCTAGCAGTAGCACTACCCACCTCTAGTTCGTAAGTCAAGTTATGCCCGTTGTTGGCACCATTGCCAGTATAAGCACTACCAATACCTGTAATAATAGGCTGATCGGTTGCTGTAAGCACCAAAGATGCAGAAGGTGTTCCTAATGTACCATCTCCTGATCCTGCTGCAGCCGCAGCTGTAACCTTGATATCCACACCGGTCACCAAAGCATTTAATTTTACACTGATAGTGCGAGTAGGATTAGAAGCATCTTTAATTGAAGAATAGTTCAACCATAACGTATTATTGGGAGTAGGCGCCTCTATAGGCAAACCGGCCTCAGTAGGAGCTGTAAAATTCATCGTAATGTTTTTACTAGCACTGGGCTCAATATCAACTAATGCCACTGAAGGAATGGTAATACCAATAGTGTGGTTGTCTGTTTGCGTATCCTGGGCCATTGCAAATGCTGGAGCGAGGGCGCAGAGTAAAACGAGTAGCTTGGATTTAGACATATTTAGATGTTTATTGTAATGTAAAAATGAGGGCTGTGATTTTTTATTCAAAAACAGGGTATCTATTCTCATAAACAATTCAAAAGCCTAGTATCTGATACAAAATTATAAAAAGTATTTAGAAAAGTACAATTAATCTTATACAATAAAAATGGAGGGATATCTCTTTCTAACATAAATTCAATGTTTTCTCCTTCCACCTCAACGAGATATCACTCAAACTACACCATCAATGTAGGGTAAGAAACCATTTAGACCTAAAACAACTGATTGAAACCGTACATCATGTTTGAAGGAGGAAACAGAATGGAGGGCATGAATTTAAAAATCATCTTTTCTATAAAAAAAGGACCACTTTTTGTGGTCCTTTTGCGGACCGGACGGGACTCGAACCCGCGACCTCCGCCGTGACAGGGCGGCATTCTAACCAACTGAACTACCGATCCTTGAAATTGGGAGTGCAAATATAGGAGAGTTTTTTTAACTACCAAACTTCTATCAAAAAAAATCTATTTTTTTTATCTTGAGCCTAGTATGAAACTATCAGTCATTCTACAAAATGCGTATAGCAAAGAACAGGCTACACAAATTGTAAAGTGGGTCGGCAGTAACCAACAACGCTTTGACGAGTTGCTGCACTGGTTTTTAAGCGATGATAACAAAATAGTACAGCGGGCCGCATGGCCATTAAGCTACTGCATCGCCCAGCATCCCCAACTCATCAATAAACATTATGATACACTAATTGCTCAATTACAAGCTAGTGATAAACCCTCCGCTGTTAGGAGAAATATTTTACGAGCATTTGATCAAATTCCTCAAATTCCCGAAAAGTATCATGGTATCATCATGGATGCATGCTTTAGATATATTGAAGACCCCGAAGAAACTATTGCATCGCAAGCCTTTGCTTTAGGTATTTTAGCAAAACTCTCTAAACTATATCCCGAAATCAGACAGGAACTATGTACCATTATTGAAAGCCGGCTCCCCTATGCCACACCTGCATTTAAATCACGTGCCAAAAAAATTCTCAGTGGTAAATGGTAATCATCATTATGTTAAAATCAAATAAAATATAGAACTGAGGCCGATTTTGACAAGTGATAGCCCTACTTTTGCGGACAAAAAACAGGTCTTGAGAAGATTTAGTTTATACATCGTATCGGCTTTATTTTTGATTGGTTGTAAATCGCAGGGGTCTAAACCATCCGCTAGTTCCACCGACTCCTCATCATTGGTAGTCATAGCTCCTGAGAAATTGAGTGCTGAGGACATTACCCGATACCGTACGGCATTGGAAGACCTCTTCGACCGTAAATTGCTTAACGATTATTTCAATGGAGCTGTTATTGTTGCCAAAGGAGGAACTATTCTTTACGAAAATTATGTAGGATATACCAACCCTCGTACCAAAGAAGAAGCTATCACCGACACCACAGCTTTTCATTTAGCATCTACCAGTAAACCTTTTACCGGTATGGCGATCCTGAGATTGGTACAGGAAGGCAGAATTAAATTGGAGGATGATCTCACCAAATACTTTCCGGAGTTCCCATATCCCAACATTACCGTCAAGGACCTGCTATGTCATCGCAGCGGGCTTCCCAACTATCTTTATTTCATGGATGATAAAACGAAATGGCCTGCGGACAAAATGGTGAGCAATCAAGATGTTTTAGACTTCATGATACAACATAAGCCAGCAATAAGTTACAAGCCCAATACACGTTTTAACTATTGTAATACCAACTATGTATTGCTAGCACTAATATTGGAGAAAGTAACCAATATTCCCTACCCACAATATCTAAAACAAACAATTTTTGAGCCACTGGGTATGCACCACACATTCGTGTATACTCCCGCAGATAGCGGCAGAGCCATCTTCTCTTACCGGCCTTCCGGAGCTTTGTGGGAATTAGACATCTTCGATAATACCTACGGCGATAAGAATATTTATAGCACCCCCCGAGATATGCTGAAATGGGATGCAGCTTTGTACGACGATCGATTCATTAGTCAAGCTCTATTGGATTCAGCCTATCAGCCGCAGAGTCATGAAAGACCTTCCATCCACAATTACGGCTTGGGTTGGCGTATGCTCAATCTGCCTAACGGTAAAAACGTCATTTACCACAATGGCAAATGGCATGGTTTTACTCCTGCGTTTGCCCGACTTTTGGACGAGAAAGCAGTAATTGTTATTCTTGGAAACAAATACAATCAGAATATTTATAATGTAGCCAAGATGGCCTATAATGTATTCGGCGATTATATGCAAGATGAAGGTAGTGAGGACCCCGACTCCACTCCTCCCCCGACCGTGGTGAAGAGAGTTCCTAATAGCAATGTGAAGAAAACCGCAGCTAGCAATGCCACTAAAAATAAAGTGGCCGCCACCAGCACCTCAAAAAAAACTGTAGCATCCCGAAAATCAACCACTCAAAACTTACAAAACAATAATATCAAGAAAACCGCTACAGTAAATAAAAAGAGCTCCTCAACAAATAAAAAAAGTAGCAACTCCAAACAACAATCTCGAACGGTGCCACAAAAATCAAAAAAATAGTAGGTGCATTAGAGCTTTGCAGAAGGCTGATACATCATTAGCTCCTCAAGCAAGTTTTCTATTTGAGCATAAGGATATTTATGGACTAAGAAAAAGTGATTGGCATTTGCATTGGGGTTCCAAATATTACTACCATCCTTACTAACTTCAATCTTACCAGGTCCTATTACATAAAAATACTTTTCGGGTGTGCGTACGGCACATAACACGGCTGTTTGATCCCAAGATTGCCGACCGTTACCCTTTTCTGGCACCGCACTAAAATTGATAGCATATCCCATGCCTATAGGGGTTTGAGGGAATTGCTCAGCCAGACGTTTTCCTGTACGAATACGGGAACCTATATCAAATCCACTGAAAACAATAGGCACGTCTTGAGGCCATAGCGCCAAAGCCTGGTAAGCAGCAGTAGTGTCCTTGTAAACATTAAATTCTCTTCCTTGCGGGAAATCCGCCGCCATAGCTACCCATTGCTTTACCTTCTTCTTCACCAAATCTACCCCCGAAAGCTTAGAATAAGTGTCAGGCTCTGAATGCAATAAATCGTTGATGTTTGACAAAAAACCTACCGTAACAATGGTTACCGATCGATCCGGTTGCTGTGATAAAATACGGCGATAAATTTCTACTGCATACGGATATTGCTTACTCCGTAGCTCAGGAGCAAAGCGTTGAATCAGCGCTTCATTCCACCCGCTTTTGTGCGTAAATGCCGGTGCTGTGGGGCCAGCTATCCCTACAGGAACCTCTCCCCTGTTAAAATATCTATTTAACAACTCAATGGTTGGCGCTATGGCTGGGCGCCCGTTGCTAGATAAGGTGGCTAGCACCTTACACTCTTTTCGAGCTTCTAATGCATAGAGTACGGCAATAGCACCTAAATCGTCATAATCCGGTCCCATATCAGTATCAAAAATGATTGCAGGAACAGCTTTAGTGCGCTGCGCATCTATACAGTTAGTGAAACTCATAAGCAGGAGTAGCCATGAGAGACATAATAAAATTCTTTTCATTTTTAAGTATTTGAGCAATCGTTAATAAAAGGTAAGTACTGTAAAAGATTCTGTCTAAAATTACACACAACCGTATAATTCTGTAACATCAGACTATACAAGTTGCTATTATGTATTTAACTTTAGAGTTGTAATTATTTATATCGATGAAAATATTGTCTGCCGCACAAATTCGGGAATGGGATCAATACACGATGCAACATGAACCTATCTCACCTATTGATCTGATGGAAAGAGCAGCCGAGGCCTGCACTCACTGGATTTTGGAGCATATCTCGCAAGACATATTCTATATTTTTTGCACTACCGGCAACAATGGTGGCGATGGACTCGTTATAGCGCGCTTACTTAAGTCTCACAACAAGCAAGTAAAAGTATTCGTACTATCCCTGAGTGCAGGCACTGATTGTTTTAATATTAATCTTGAAAGATTAAAACAAATAAGCACCGTTGAAATCATTACTCTAAAAAGTACTTCCGACTTCCCCTCCATTCCCAACGATGCTGTAATTATTGATGCTTTATTTGGTACAGGATTAAACAGAAAACCCGAGGGGTTGGCGGCCGAGCTGATTCACTTTATCAATCATACAGCAAAGCATGTTATTGCTATCGATATTCCTAGCGGCTTATTATGCGATCGCAGTTCAAAAGATTTTCCAGTAATAAAAGCAGCACATACACTTAGCTTCCAATGCTACAAACCCGCATTATTACTTCCGGAAAATGCGGTATACTTTGGTAATGTACATATTCTGGATATCAAGCTACATACCGATTTTTTACATACAGTAGACACGAATTACGAACTCGTTGATTTTAATTTTATAAAACAACTTTACAAACCTAGAAATGCTTTTTCGCATAAAGGAAGCTTCGGACATGCATTAATAATTGCAGGCAGCTATGGCAAAATGGGCGCGGCTGTATTAAGCACCCGCGCCTGTCTGCGGAGCGGAGTGGGTCTTGTTTCCGCGCATGTTCCAAGTTGTGGAGTAACTATTCTACAAACCGCTGCGCCGGAAGCTATGTGTCGTGTGGATCGCAATGAAAAAGTCATTACAAAACTTGATTATGATGTAACGTCTTATTCCGCAGTGGGAGTAGGTCCCGGCATAGGTACAGACAGCGCTACAACAGCTTTTCTGCATCATCTGCTGGTGGCATACCCTAAACCATTAGTGCTAGATGCCGATGCATTAAATATTTTATCGGAACATAGTGAATGGTGGCCCCTATTACCTCCTCACAGCATTCTCACTCCCCATCCTAAAGAGTTCGCTCGATTGTTTGAAGAAAATAAAGATGACTTTGCAAGGATTGAAACGGCACTGCAGCAAGCTCGTACAAAAAACCTCGTAATTGTATTAAAGGGGCATCGCACTTTTATCGCTACACCTTCAGGTAAGGGATATTTCAATACGAGCGGTAATGCTGGTATGGCTACAGGTGGTAGTGGGGATGTGCTTACCGGAATCATCACTGGCTTATTAGCGCAAGGTTATTCCTCATCCGAGGCAGCAATATTAGGAGTGTATATACATGGCATGGCCGGAGATCAAGCCGCTCTACATTATGGAATGGGCCCCATGATAGCCGGAGATATTATAGATAATCTATCCGTTATTAAGCAACTGGAAACAGTATAATTACATAAAAAAGCGACCTTCAAAACAGAAGGCCGCTTTAAAATATATTCAACTACTTTTTATCAATGTCCATGTCCATCGTTAGGACCATGCTCCTGCACATTCGGATCAGAATCGGATACGTTCAGGATTTCTACATCAAAATATAATGCTTCGTAAGGTTTAAACACACCGTTACCATCCTTGCCGTAAGCCAGATATCCCGGAATGTAAATGGTGCCTTTACCACCTTGTTTAAATTGTCTTAGTCCATCTTCAAAACCACGAATAAAGGGCTGCTCACCTAATTTTACAGTAAACTGATTAGCATCGAAAGTGCTGTCTTTAGCCACTGTTTTTCCGGTATATTTTACAGTAACAAACTTACCATCGGCAACCTGTGCACCTGAACCCGGATTATCTATTTTAACGAAAGTACCTACAGGCGTTTGGGTTGCAGTAATTTTTTTACTTGCCAGGTAATTTTGCACTTCCTGAATTTGCTTAGCTTTTTCACCTGATTTTTCTAACTCAGCCTCTTCGGCTTTACGTGCTTCTTCCTGCTCTTTTCTGAATTTTTGCATCATTTCTTCCTGCTCTTTCTTCTGGCGGGGAAGATCTTTTTCCATCTCTTTTTGATAATCTGCACGCGCTATACTATCTTCTTTAAATACTTCCAATACTTTATAAGTGTAAATAATTTTATCGCCTTTTTTCAGGAAGGGAGGTAACTGCGCTTCATGAGTCAACCCTTTCTTAATAGCAGAATCGATATAAATAATAGCCACCATACTATCGCCCTTCTTCAACTCTTTAAACACCTCTCTCGGATCGTATATAGGCTGCCCCGCAGGAATTTGCTGTACTTGATCGAAGTAGGGCATTTTCCCATAAGTATTAACTAAGAAAGAGTCCTTGCTACCACTGATACGAGCTGTCATATGCATTTTCAGCACATATCCATCCTTGGTACTATCTTTACTACCACCGTCGAAGATGATATATTTTAAACCATTAGGGCTGGTTTTATAGTCTGCATTTTTACATGCAGTGAATGCGCAAGCTGCAAAAACTGCAATGCTCAGAATTTTTAAACGTTTCATTTGTCGATTTTTAATTTTTAATTTGATATTGAAAGCCGCTTGGCTGTTTTTTGGGATGTTGCAATTTACTGTAGCAAACTCCCGTTTTCTCTTACGGCACTTTTAAATTTAGTGACAGTATCTTTAAGAGAATCTTTAGTACTTCCTCCGGAAGCATTAAAGTGGCCTCCTCCATTGAAGTACGTACGGGCAAAAGTATTACAATCAAACGCTCCTTTACTTCTAAAACTCCATTTTCTTTCTTCGTCGCGATCGATAACCAACCCTACCAGTTTTATTCCCTGTACCGAGAGGGGTAGGTTTACCAACCCTTCTGTGTCTCCTGTCTTTATTTCAAAGCGCAATATATCGTGTTTTGGAATAGCAATCAATGCCGTATTATATTCATAGATGAACTCTAGGCAATTCGTCAGTACATGGCCTATAAATCGCAATCGATTCTCCAGAAAGTTATCAAACAAGTTGCTATGTACTTCTGCATGGTTAAAACCCGTTTCCATCAGACGTGCCACCATCAGATGTACTGAGGCATGCGTACTCGCAAAACGAAATGAACCGGTATCTGCTACCACTCCTGCATATAGGCACTGTGCTATGTATTCATCAATCCAGCTATCTTTTCCTGCTGCTACAATAAAATCATACACCATTTCACTGGTCGAACTCTTCGTAATATCGCTGATCCCATAGTGAAAGTTGGGTGTATCAGGTTGTTCATGATGATCGATTAGCACTCTTATGCCGTTAAATGCCGCCAGAAAAGGCGCCATACTCTTTGTACGATGAAAGATGTTAAAATCCAAACAGAAAAGATATTGAGCGCTATTGATCAGCTCTATGGACAGCTCCCTTTGCTTTTCAAAATTCAGCACCTCAGCACAACCCGGCATCCAATTAAGCCAAGGTGCCCAGTTTGTAGGTGAAATCACGGTCACCTCATGTCCAAATTTTTTCAGAAAATGCCAAAGCCCCAATGCCGACCCCATTGCATCTGCATCCGGCTTCTGGTGCATGGTTATCACCACCTTAGCAGGTTGGGGCAATAAGGATAGTATATTTGCTATTGCTTCCATCGAAGAGGCGCAAAAATAGGTAAATTAAGCTCATTTTTAAATATTACTTTCTGTACCTTTGCCTCCCTAAAATTATAATTAGTATATATGAGCAATCGTACATTTACAATGATTAAACCCGATGCGATGGAAAATGGCCATGCAGGAGCTATTTTAGATCGTATCACCAAAGCGGGCTTCAAATTAGTTGCAATGAAATTAACCCGGCTTAGTAAGGAAAAAGCTGGTGAATTCTATGCAGTTCATAAAGATAAACCCTTTTTCCAAGACTTAGTGAATTTTATGAGCCGCGGCCCCATTATTGCTGCTATTCTGGAGAAAGAAAATGCAGTAGCTGATTTTCGTGAACTAATTGGAGCTACCAATCCGGCTAACGCTGCAGAAGGCACTATTCGCAAAACCTTTGCAAAATCCATTGAAGAAAACGCTATTCATGGAAGTGATAGTGATGAAAATGCAAAAATTGAAGGAGATTTCTTCTTCAATCACTTTGAAAGAGTAGGATAAACTTCTAATGCATATATCAACATACTAAAAAATCCGGCAAATGCCGGATTTTTTAGTATAACGAAGACGTTATTGATCCTTAAATTTCCTACACTATTTTAACTCTTATCTGTATTCAGATAAATCATCTTCCCGCTACTCTCCGATTTGGGAGGAACAGGATATTTCATTCCGGTTTTGAGGACCTTTTGATTGTCAGCTATAAATAGCATGACAGGAATTACTATTAATATTAATAGTAATAACATTTGAAAAGTTCGGTTCATAAGTTAAGGTTTTTGCTAATGGAAATCAGCAAACATTGCTCCAATGTTCGCATTTTGAGCGCAAAAGTATAGAATAATTGTCTAAAATCAATGATTTGAGCAATTTACTTATATGTATTACTTATCCTTTGCAAGGAGCTTTCCAAGCCTTTCCTTGGATTTATTGAATACATTTCTGCCTAAATCTATGCCCTTACGTTTTTTTTTCTGTTCTTCAGGAGGGAGATGAATAAACTCCTGACACTCCTTACTACAACACCCTTCAAACTCTTTAGCACAATCCTCACACTGTATAAATAACAGATGACAAGCATCATTAGCACAGTTTACATGTGTATCCGCCGGCTTACCGCATTGATGACAATGCGCAATAATCTCATCCGTAATACGCTCACCCAGTCTTTGGTCAAACACAAAGTTTTTACCATGAAACTTGTTCTCCAATCCTTTCTGCTTCACCTGGTTCACATAATTAATAATTCCACCCTCGAGGTGATACACATTTTTAAAACCTTTATGCAACATGTACGCTGAGGCTTTTTCACATCTGATGCCTCCGGTACAGTACATCACTATGGTTTTATCCTTGTGCTCTTGCATCATCTCCACCGCCATGGGCAACTGCTCCCTAAAGGTATCACTAGGAACTTCTATGGCATTCTCAAAATGTCCCACTTCGTATTCGTAGTGATTACGCATGTCGATAATAATGGTGTTAGGATCATTAGCCAGCTTGTTGAAAGTCTCAGCATCAGCGTACTTACCTCTTCTGGACATATCAAAGGAAGGATCATCAATCCCATCGGCAACTATTTTTGGACGCACCTTCACATCCAGAACATAAAACGATTTTCCATCGTCATCCACGGCAATATTCAGCCGAATCCCATCCAGAGCGGGATCTAATGAATAAAGCGCTTCTTTGAACTTCTCAAAGTTTTCGGTGGGCACACTAATTTGGGCATTGATGCCTTCCGCAGCAATGTAAATTCTTCCTAATACCCCCAAATTGTTAAATATCTTATAGACGTGATTTCTAAAGGTAGTAGGGTCAGAAATAGGAAAATACTGATAGAAAGAAATAGTAGTACGGGGAGTATTGTCCTTAAGGATACGCTCTTTCAGTTCCTTTCGGGAAATGCGATTATGTAATGCCATAAACATGAAATTTGATCCCGCAAGGCGGGAAATTAAATACAATAATTGGGCAGTTGCAGGCTGCACCAAATTTCAGTGTGCAAAGGTACGATTATTTCTTCTTAAACCTTATTAATTATATGGCATCCCTCTAAAATGATCTATTTTCTTAAATAAGAAGCGGTTAGGGCAGCAAATCCCCCAACGATTGCGCCGACTAATGCAGTGATAAACACTAACAAGAGGGGGCGCGCCCCTATTCCCAGCAGCTCCCCTATGCGGTTGGCTAAAATACCGTTATTAGCAGCATTGATGAAAGCTGCTACGAGAAACCACGTTAAAAATATTGCCAAAAATCCTGATAAAAATGCCTTACCAGGACGCTGAACAATCAGCAGCGAAACCAAAAAAGATACAATAGCCAGACTCCACCACGGGGTGTAGAGTCCGGCTACGAAAGATAAAATCCCTATAACAATCACAGACAAAATAAACTTCATATGAAAAATTGAGTAATGGGTACAATTTTACATGTATCTCTTATTTGTCGCCCTTAAATAACCCTTCAGGAACCGTTCCTTTCAACTTTCCCAAACTTAAATTCAGATACTTTAGTACGATAGGCGCTATATCATATAAACGCATTTCTTTTAAGTTAGCATTGGACCTTACCGATTTGCCCACAGCAATGAATCCAGTCTGAATTTCTTTTGTATCGGGGAAATGCCCATGCACACCTCCTTTCTTTCGCTGTGTGATAAAGTCGCCTTTCTCGGTAGCTGCAAAAGAAGCATTATTCAGAGCACTTAAAGCAAAAACAGCGTTAGGATCGGCCTTTACCTGCTTCATTTTCATAGGGTCAATAATCCTAAAATATTTTTTATCGTTATCAGGTAATTTGTCAAATAAGTCTCTTACTTTACCTATAATCTTTGGGTCGTTATTTTTTACAAACAGAAACGCACTTCCACCCATTGTATGGAAACGCGCATCCCAATCTCCTTTATTTATATCTCTTATAAGCCCCTCTTTAGCTAGAATCACATTAGGCCTTACAGAAATATCGGTATCGTAAAAACCATGATCCCCTACTATCAAAAACAAGGTATTCTTTTCTATGCCGGCCTCCTTTACAGCATTCCATATAATACCAACACTACTATCTATTTTACTTAACCCGCGCTGTACAGCTTCTCCTTCCCTTCCGTTTGCATGCTCAATATGATCCAGTCCAAACATGTGCAACGTCATTAAATTGGGCTTTGCGTTTTTAATTACCCATGCCCCAATTTTGGCAACAGCAATGTCATCACCAACATCAATCTTATCCACCCCTCCCAATATTTCCTTCTTAATGGTAGCCGTAAAATCCGATGGGTAACTGTATTTCTCCAAAACATCATTTCCCATATGACCAATATCGGGGATATTATAATCGACAGGCGCACCAGCTGATACCGGCCATACTATAGCAGCCGTTTTTAATCCGGCTTTACGAGCCACGTCCCATAATGTCTTCTTCTTAATTTGTTTAAAATTCCAATAAATACCACCATTGGTACTATCATAAGAAAAAACAGCATTATAATATATACCATGTTCGGCAGGAGATACCCCGGTTACCATGGTTGTATGCGAAGGAAAAGTAACCGAGGGAAAAACGCTCACAACGCCTTCGGCAAATGCACCTTTCTTTTTTAATTGCTTCAAATTGGGTGCATGCCACTTGTTAGAAAGATAAAACTCGGGACGCAAACCGTCCACGGAAACCATAATAACATGTTTATCTGCTTGGGCATACACAAAGTAGGGACCCAGTACCAATATCAGTGTAAAGAGTAGTCCTAATTTTCGCATAAGAGATAATTTTTATTAGGGGCTTTGATGAATTTTTCTCATTCCCCTCAGCATAAAAAATATGCACAGATGATGGATGCAAGAAACGAATAAATACGTTTCTATGTAATATCAGCAGCAATCGTACCCTCTAAACAAATGTAATCGCAATTATTGTTTTTTCCAAATAACAATCTATCTGGATTTACCCATTATGCTTTGGAAAAATTCATTACCCACTTTACACGACTATCCTTTGCATCATGCTCTTTCATCATCCATAATTGGTAATATCTACCTTCTACCCAGTTATTGACGGCATTATCATAAAAACGACTTCCTGGATTCCCACTCTGTCCTCCGGGATATACTCCATACGCTTCCATGTCGGGCGTTAAATGCACCACCATACGCCAGCTAGGGCCATGACTTTTTTTAATGGCATTAATTGTATTTCCCGAGCCTCCAACAGGCAGGTTTTTATGTGCAAACGAAGGCAGATTATTCTTTAGTAAATGGTAAATGGCCGGTTCTTTAAACTTCGCCCACTCCAACCGATGCTCCTTCTCATAATCAGATAATGCCTTAGTCGCACTGTTTAAAGCTGCCGTAACCTGATCGGTCAGTGTTTCTACAACGGTTGTTCTTTTATCATCAACAAACGATAATAATGTAGTATCGATTTTTAAAAGCTCCATGAGTGTCTCTTCCTCGGGCAAAATGGTTGTAGGACCCGCAGCCATTAATTCATCTTCCCATATATTTCGCTGCAGGCTATCTAACCAGCATCGATAAATGGTTTGCCCAATTGAATGAGGCCCTGCATCAAAATCCCAACCACGGATAATATCTAGATATTTTTTAGCTTTTTCAGAAAGTTTTTCTTCATGGGTGTGTGCTATCAAGATAGGTACTAAATCTCGTGCAAGTATATTATAATAGTTCTGCTGTAGCTCCATCATATCCTGAACAGTAATACTGTTCATACGTTGCAAAAAATACTCAATTGCTCTACCCCGAGGTGTGATATAAGTACCCGGAATAAAGTAAGGATAAGTACCATCTACAGGACGTTGATTGGCACTTTCAAGAAAACCTCGATCAGGATTTACAGCATGTGGATTTTCCTCCTGAGGAATATACCCCTGCCACATATAACTGCTATCACGTCCGGGCATTACGTATAATCCTTGCCCTTGCCACCTATTAGGAAACTTACCTTGTTGCCAAATAGCTATATCCCCACTTTTAGAGGCAAATACAAAATTTTGTGCAGGACACTCAAAAGTTTTGATAGCTTCAGCATACTCATTATAGCTTGTAGCTCTATTCAACTTGTAAAAGGCCAGTCCTTCATCTCCGGTATGATGGGCTACCCATGTAACTGCTAAAGCTGATTGTCCTGAAACTGTATCCGCAAAAGCAGCATCGTATATCACCGGACCAAACACCGTATAAGCTACAGTATCATATATCGGCGTCTGCCCTTTTACTTTTATTTCTTCAACACGTAACTGTGAGGCTTTCCAGGTATTATTGAACCAATACTCCCGCTTCGATGCATCTTTAAATTGAATTGTGAAATAATCTTTTACATCTCTTTGAGCATTCGTAACGCCCCAGGCAATGTGTTCATTAAAACCAATAATTACATACGGACATCCGGGCAAGGTAACTCCATAAACGCTAGAAGAAGGAGTAGACAATTGCATTTCGTACCAAATAGAGGGCAACGATAATTCTAGATGCGGGTCATTGCAAAGTATGGGTGCACCACTAGCTGTTTTAGTGCCTGCAACTACCCAGTTATTGCTACCATTATCCCGATCCTGTGGATTGGGTTCATGTACAGCGACCTGACAATGATTGAAGAAATAGGCCGAATCGGCATCAGTAGGTATTACATACTGCTTTTTATAATTAGGAAATATAGTGCCTTTAGGAATAATAGGCACTAAAGAATCCTGTACCTGAGGATATAATAAGTTGAACTGCTCAGAAGTAAGAATTGAACGGAGGTTGGTATAAATCAAATCCCGCTCTGTGCCTGAAGAAAGCATTTGCGCCATCATTTTTAAAAGCATGAGTGTACGCAGATTACTCCACCTCTCGGGCTTAAAGTTGAGAATTTTATATTCCAAAGGAAGGGTGCTTTCAGTGAGTGTATTAATGTATGCATTCACTCCGTTTGTATAAGCTGTATATCTCGCTAAGGCATCAGCATTTTTTTCAATTTCCTTCAGCGTATTTTCTGCTGCAAACTTCATTCCTAGACGCCGTTGTGCCTTGTCGTACTCAATAGCTGCCTTGCCTGCAATTTCACTTACACGGCCTTCAGCGGCTCGAGTTTGTAAGTCCATCTGAAACAATCGGAACCGTGCATGCAGGTATCCCTGAATAAAATACAAATCCTCATCGTTTTGTGCAAACACATGAGGTACCAGCCGCTCATCAAAATATACTTTTGCAGGAGCTTTGAGATATTCGTGCACAATATTTAAGTTGTAGTCAAACGCCGTATCTTCTGCATTTTGCCAAAAGCCTGTCTGCGGGCTTAAAAAACTTCCTAATGGCATGGGCACTTTGCTACCCATCGGACGATTTAGAATAAAAATCAACAATATGGTAACAAGAAACGAAAAGCAAAATGGCAGCAGTCTCATGGGTTTGCATATTTTACAAGAAAGATAATTATTTTTTCCGACCTGTAAATACTCAGCTTTATATCACATTACCCTATCGGCCCATAGTTAGCCCCGGGCTGATAAAAAACAAGGCCTGTTTATTCCAGGCCTGTTTCGAAATGTCTTGTAGGTATCACCACGTCCTGAAAACCTTTTTTCAACAATCGCTTTTTAAATTCCTGTTGTACTTCAGGCTCTCCATGCACCAAGAAAAGCTTTTTTACTTCCCGCGGATCTTGACATGCCAGCCACTGACATAAGTCTTCATAATCACCGTGGGCGCTCATACTTCTTATCTCTCCTATTTCGGCGTTCACCTGATGTTCTACCCCAAAGATGCCCACCTCCTTTGCACCAGACAGTAGTCTTGCTCCCAGTGAGCTGGGTTCACAATAACCCGTCATCACAATGGCGTTTTTGGAGTTTTCAATATTATTACTGATATGATGTTTCACCCTTCCGGCATCCGCCATACCACTAGCGGAAATAATCACCATCGGGCCATTACGATAGTTGAGGGCTTTAGATTCCTGAACAGACTTTATATATACCAATCCGGGGAACATAAACGGATCTTCATCACTCTTCATAATATTCTGTATCCGCTTATTGAAATATTGCGGATAACGCTTTACCATATCTGTAGCTTCAATACTCAACGGACTATCTACAAAGTAAGGGATCTTAGGCAACCTATTTTCCAAATCGAGTTGATTGAGAAAGTAGAGTATTTCTTGCGTACGACCTACACTAAATGCTGGCAAAATAAGTTTCCCTTTGCGCTCTACGCACACCCGATTAATCCAATGTTCTAACAACTCGAGCGTACCTGTAATATTGTCATGCAAGCTATTGCCATATGTAGATTCTAGTATGATATAATCCGCTTGGGGAAACACTTCTGGAGAGCGTAAAATAATATCGCGATAACGGCCCAAATCACCGCTGAAGGTAATCCTGGTGTCCTTACCCCCTTCTTTAATTTTGAGATGCACACACTGACTGCCGATAATATGACCCGCATCGGTAAACATACATTCCACACCTTCCATTACTTCAAACCAATCTCCATATTCCTTAGCTACAAACAAAGGCAGTGCTTGCTTTACATCCTCCATGGTGTAAAGCGGTTTTAATACATCATGAGTAGAGGCTGTAATCTTTTTTTCAGCAAAGCGCGCCTCACTTTCCTGAATTTCTGCACTATCCAATAATAAGATACGTGTAAGGTCTTTTGTAGCCGGGCTACAGAAGATTTTTCCTTGAAATCCTTCTGCTACGAGCTTGGGAATAAGCCCCGAGTGATCAATATGTGCATGAGAAAGTATCATGGCATCCACTTCACTACTCACAAATCCGAAATCGCGGTTAAGCGAAGCCGTCTCCTCTCCCATCCCCTGAAACATGCCACAATCCAATAAAAGTTTTTTGCCATTTTTCAGGGTAATTAAATGTTTTGAGCCGGTAACAGTTTGTGCCGCGCCATGAAAAGCTATCTTCATAAAACGATGTTTAAAGTGTTAAAGAGTATTGGGCAGGAATTTTTGTTGTTGCATCCAAGCTTTTAATTCTCCCATCCAGTTATGTGCTTCCTTTTTATTATACATACCAAATCCGTGCCCCCCTGTTTCGTATACTTTTAAAGCTGCCGGAATTTTCAGTTGTTGCAGGGTATTGTAGTAAGCATAAGCATTGCCTATGGATACTGTTTTATCATCTTTAGCATGAATTAAAAAAGCAGGTGGTGTTTTCTTATCTATATTGAATTCATTGGAGTATTTTTTTATCCGACTTTCCGAAGGATTGGAACCTATTAAATTATTCCGGCTGCCCATATGTGTGAGGCTATCTGTAAAACTAATTACAGGATATACCAATACGGAGAAATCGGGTCTAAAGGAAGTTTTCTTAGGATTTTCAATTAATGATTCTCTATAACGCGTAGAAAGCGACGCTGCCAGATGCCCTCCTGCAGAAAAACCCATAATTCCTATTTTTTTAGGATTAATGCCCCACTCACGCGCATGCTCACGCACTAGCTGTATAGCGCGCTCTGCATCCTGCAGAGGGCCTATAGAACGATCCAACATGGTGCGATCGCTAGGTAAGCGATATTTCAATACAAAAGCTGTCACTCCCCACTTATTCAATTCTCTTGCCACATCATATCCTTCGTGTGTAATAGCCAGAATACGATAACCACCTCCCGGACAAATAATTACTGCAGTTCCATTGGGATTGGCAGGTCTAAATACAATTAACTGTGGTACAGAGACCTCACTGACACGCGTAATACCATCTGCTGCCGTTTCGCTTTTTTCCAGATTATCCGCCGGCTTGCTGTTGGGTATTACTTCATAAAGTGGCAAAGTATCCTGTGCATACGTCATACTTGCAAAAAACAAAAGGAATATACAAATCCAATTTTTCATATGTCGAAATTATACGTTTAGCAATCGTTATCGCATGCTTTACTCTTCAAACTGAAATTTCACATCATTCCAAAAAGCATCGAGCTTAATAATTCTTTGCTTAAAGAATGAAATGATGGAGGGCCAGGTATCTTTATTGAATACACTCACATCTTGCAACATCATAATAATTCGCGAAGCTTCACTTCCATCTTCATCATAAAATACCTGCTGCCAGTCCCACTCCTCCTCCATGATTTCGTGAAAATAAGATTTCAATGCTTCCAGCTTCCGATAAACCTTCAATCGCTCTTCCTTATCAGCATGTTTCAATTCTATGGCAATAGAAGCAAATCTGCGATCGGCATCCATTCGAAAATAAAGGTGACGAATACCGGTTTTATAATTTACCCAATTGATGGTATCCCCATGGGCATTATGAATCGGCTTCATGTACATGCCGAATGTTGTCCAAAATTCCCTTCTGATATTAGACGCTTCTGCTTTGCTATACATTCGTTGTGGGATACAAAAGTGAACAACTATGAGTGTATTGATGTTTTGGTACGTACCTTCTTCCGATAATTTTTAAACAAGCTTTGCCAGCGAAGATTTAAAACGCCCAGTATACCTTCCTTCACAATACCTTTATTCATTTTGGATTTGCCTTGGGTTCTGTCTTGGAAAATAATAGGCACTTCTTTGATTTTAAAACCTAATTTCCAAGTAGCAAATTTCATTTCAATCTGAAAAGCATAACCCACAAATGTAATATTATCAAAATCGATGGCTTCCAGTACTTCGGATTTATAACACACAAATCCCGCTGTAGGATCTTTTACCGGTAGCCAAGTAATTAAGCGGGTATACAGAGATCCCCCTTTGGACAATAAAATTCGGTTGGCCGGCCAGTTGACAAAGCCGCCTCCTTTTACATAACGGCTTCCCACAGCCACATCGGCACCTCCATTCTTACAGGCATCGTATAACCTGAGTAAGTCATTCGGATTGTGAGAGAAATCGGCATCCATCTCAAAGATGAAGGAATATCCTCTTGCCAACGCCCATTTGAAACCGTGTATATAGGCGGTACCCAGCCCCAGCTTCCCCTTTCGTTCTTCCAGATGTAATTTACCCGGATAGTCGGCCTGCATTTGCTTGACAATATCGGCGGTGCCGTCAGGAGAACCATCATCCACAATCAAGACATGAAAATCTCCGGGTAGGCCAAATACTGCCTCAAGAATGTTTTTTACATTCTCCTTTTCGTTATAAGTCGGTATAATTACTAATTTATCCAAACAGTCTCCATTTAGTTAAACCATGCAGCACATCGCCCATTCATGCTTATCCCTTTGATATTAGGATTTCAAACCTTTTAGTTTTACTCTGGTAAAAATTTCCGTGAGCTTTTGTTTGGTTTGTTGCGGAAAATCGCCTTTCATCATCCAGTCGTAATATTGCGGCTCTCTAGCCAACACCTCAGCGATTGGCTGACCTTTGTATTTTCCGAAGTTAAATACCTCCACTCCATTGCTCATTACGAATCGGCGAGCAAAATCAATAATAGGCTCCTCGCCCAAAAACTTGTGTATAGATTCTACAGTATTGCCCAATTCGGGATAACGCTCTAATTGAGCCAATAATACCTCATGTGTAGCGGTAGCATCGGCAAGGGCAGAATGTGCGTCATCCAGCACCTTACCACAATAGAACTTATAGGCAGCACTCAAGGTGCGCTGTTCCATTTTATGAAAAATCGCCTGCACATCTATCATTCTTCTACCCTTCATATCAAAATCCACACCTACACGTAAAAACTCTTCTACCAGTAGCGGTATATCAAACCGATTTGAATTGTATCCGGCCAAATCGCAATCATCCAGTACCTGTTTCAACTCATGGGCTGCCTGTGCAAATGTGGGGGCATCTTTTACCATCTCATCGGTAATTCCATGAATATCGCTGGAGGATTTGGGAATGGGCATTTCGGGATTAATCAGCTTTCTTTTTACTGTTTTTGTACCATCAGGGAGTAATTTTAGAATCGCAATTTCTACAATTCTATCCGTTCCCAGATTCGTACCTGTAGTTTCCAGGTCAATGAAAGCAATAGGCTTTGTAATTTGTAACATAATATTATTTGACGGGAGCTAAGATAAAGAAATAAGAATTGGTCAGGATAAAATGAAGACAAGATTTTCAAATTTTAAAGGTCTTTTTAATAAAAAGCTATATATTTGCCCCGCAATGAAAAGAAATAACATACATACTCATCATCATTTCGCATACTTTTAAAAAAGTAAGCCGATGGTGTTATGTATTTAATGATATGTAAAGGCTTACAAATTGTAAGCCTTTTTTGTTATTAGCAGCGCCTAACGATTAATAAAACGATAAACAGTTTAAAATGAAAGCAACTACTAAAAGGAACCCCAAAGCTACGTTGTCTACCAGTCAAGAAGCCCCACGCAAAGTTGAAAAACTGCGTATTGCTGTGCAAAAATCCGGAAGACTGAACGAGGGTTCCATGAAATTGCTGAAAGAATGTGGCATTGACGTGCCCGCAGGCAATAATCAACTAAAAATAAGTGTTGACAATTTCGATGCGGAAATATTATTTCTGCGTGATGATGATATCCCTGAGTACGTACAGGACGGTGTGGCAGATATCGGATTTGTAGGCGAAAACGTGGTGCTCGAAAAAAATAAGGACACAAAAATTCTGGAACGTCTCGGTTATGGGAAATGCAGATTATCCATCGCCCTTCCCAAAGGCAAGAAACCTAAAAGCATTCAGGAACTGGACGGTATCAAAATTGCTACCAGTTATCCATTTATCTTAAAGAAATGGCTGAAGCAAAATAAAATCAATGCAGACATTCATGTTATTAGCGGCTCGGTAGAAATTGCCCCCCGCATCGGACTAGCCGACGCCATCTGCGACCTAGTAAGTAGTGGCAGTACTTTGTTCAGCAACGAACTGTACGAATATCAGATCATCTTAAAATCCGAAGCGGTGCTTATTTCCGGAAATAATTTGTCTAAAAGAAGACAGGAACTACTGGACCAGCTATTGTTCCGCATCCGCTCGGTAAAGAAGGCTAAATACACCAAATATGTATTGCTGAATGCTCCAAACGAAAACTTGGAAACTATTTGCAAATACTTGCCGGGCATCAGCAGCCCCACCATCGTGCCACTGGCTAAAGAAGGTTGGTCGTCGGTGCACTCGGTTATTAGCGAAAATGATTTTTGGAATGTGATTGAAAAACTAAAAGCCGCCGGCGCCGAAGGAATTTTAATTTTGCCCATTGAGAAGATTATTGAGTAAGCCGGGCGTCAAAAAAGATAAAACCGATTAGTGTCTTACACATAAAATCAGATACGTTGAAACGCTATAAATATCCTTCCGCAAAACAGTGGCCCTCGATATGCCAGCGGCCTGTAATGGACAGCAGTTCGATATTTCCTGCTGTAAATGCCATTATTTATGATGTCGCCAATAACGGTAATGCGGCTTTAAAAAAATATGCGCAAAAGTTCGATGGCATTATACTGAAGAACCTTTCCGTCACAACACAAGAAATCAACGCTGCTATCCGAAATATTGACCCCTCTTTAAAAAAGGCCATTCTACAGGCAAAAAATAATATTCACAAGTTTCATAGTTCGCAAAAACAGGCTATTGTAAAGATTGAAACGACCAAAGGTGTAACCTGTTGGCGCGAAACAAGACCCATCGAAAAAGTAGGATTATACATTCCAGGCGGTTCGGCTCCGTTATTTTCTACAGTGCTCATGCTGGGGGTACCAGCATCTATTGCGGGATGTAAAGAAATTGTACTTTGTACACCTCCGGATAAAAACGGAAAAGTGCACGATGCCATTCTATTTGCAGCCTCTTTGTGTGGTATAACACGCATTTTTAAAGTAGGTGGCGCACAGGCCATTGCGGCCATGGCTTACGGCACTAAAACGATACCGGCCGTAAATAAAATCTTTGGTCCGGGCAATCAATATGTGATGGTAGCTAAACAAATCTTACAAAGTAAAGTGGCTATTGATATGCCTGCCGGACCTTCGGAGGTGTTGGTAATTGCAGATAAAACAGCCAACCCCGCTTTTGTTGCTGCAGATCTTTTAGCTCAAGCAGAACACGGCACCGACTCACAAGTGGTATTGGTAAGTACCGATGCTGATATTATTAAACAAACTGAGGTGGCCATCCAACAACAACTGAGCTTGCTACCCAGACAAAACATAGCTGCAAAAGCTTTAGAGCACGCACGCATCGTTTTGATGAAAAATATCAAGGATGCCATTGCCTTTTCCAATACCTATGCTCCGGAACACTTAATTCTGGCTTGCAAAACCACCAATGCCCTACTAAAGGAAATCCACACGGCAGGATCGGTTTTTATAGGCAATTATTCTCCGGAAAGCGTGGGCGATTATGCAAGCGGCACGAATCATACCTTACCTACCAACGGATATGCTACCGCCTATAGCGGTGTATCACTGGATAGCTTTTATAAGAAGATTACATTCCAGCAGCTCACGGACGAAGGATTGAAGAATATTGCAAATACTGTTACAACCATGGCCGAAGCAGAAGGGCTGCAGGCGCATAGCGAAGCAGTAAAAGTAAGATTAAGGCATATTAAAAAAGCGAAATAATACACGTATTGCATCACGCATCATTACTAGTACAGAACATATGGAATTTAATTTAGAATACTTGATAAGAGATAATATAAAATCACTAGCTCCTTACAGCACTGCTCGTCACGAGTTCACAGGCGAAGCAAGTGTAATGCTGGATGCTAACGAAAATGCTATCGGTTCTCCGGTGTCCTTGGATATCGGCAACCTGCATGAACCGCTGAATCGCTACCCCGACCCGCTTCAGTTGGAACTTAAAAAACAGATCAGCAATATCAAAGGTGTTCCTGTTGAAAACATCTTCTGTGGCAACGGTAGTGATGAAGCAATTGATGTACTGATGCGTATTTTCTGTGAGCCGGGAATAGATAATATAATCATTCTCCCTCCTACTTATGGCATGTACAGCGTTTGTGCAGCTATTAACAATGTGCAAGTGAAAGAAGTGCCGCTCACAAGCGATTATCAATTAGATATTCAGGCTATTGCAGACGCAGTGGATGATCGCACTAAGCTTATTTTTATTTGTTCGCCTAATAATCCTACCGGCAATAGCATCAATAGACAGGATATTGAAATCGTATTAAATAACTTCGATGGCATTGTGGTGATTGATGAAGCTTATATCAATTACGCCCGTCAAAAAACTTTCACAACGCAACTTGTGGATTATCCCAATCTGGTGGTGATGCAAACCTTGTCTAAAGCTTGGGGACTTGCCGCATTGCGTATAGGGCTTGCATTTGCGAGTAAGGAAATCATAGGTTATATGAACAACGTAAAATATCCTTACAACATCAACGAAGCTACGCAAAAGTTGGCTCTGCAGGCACTCAAGAACGTGATGCAGGTAAATGAATGGACAAAATTCACCATTGCCCAACGCACCTGGCTAGAAGAAGCATTAGCCAAACTTCCCATTACGGAGAAAATATATCCGTCGGACGCCAACTTTTTATTAGTAAAAATGAAACAGGCTAATGATGTTTTTACATATTTGCAAAGCAAAGGCATTATTGTAAGAAACCGCAGCACCACAAAAGGTTGTGAAGGGTGTCTGAGAATTACAGTGGGAACAGAAGAGGAAAACAAAAAATTAATTGAAGCATTAGAAAATTATCCCGGCTAAACCATCACTTATTATAAGCGATGAAAATTAAATGAAGTGTATGAAAAAAGTTTTATTTATAGATAGAGACGGAACACTAGTAAATGAAGCTCCCCCTACCTATCAGCTGGACTCCATCGAAAAAATTACATTCTACCCGGGGATGTTTACCTGGATGGGAAAAATAGCGCGGGAAATGGATTTTGAGCTGGTGATGGTTACCAATCAGGATGGTCTGGGTACTGATAAATTTCCTGAAGAAACCTTCTGGCCTTACCACAACCTTATTATGCGTAATCTGGAGAATGAGGGCATTCATTTTTCAGAAGTGCTAATAGATAAAACCTTCCCCGAAGAAAATGCGTCTACCAGAAAACCGAACACTGGATTGCTGACCAAATACATCAATAATCCTGAATACGATTTAGCAGGGTCTTTTGTAATCGGTGACCGTATTACAGATATACAATTGGCTAAAAACCTAGGCTGTAAGGGCATCTGGCTGAACCTAGATGAAAATCTCGGTGCCGGAGAAATTTCAGACAGCCTGAAAGAATTGGAACAAACAATTGCACTGAAAACAAAAAGCTGGGAAGACATCTATGCTTATTTGCAGTTGAAGGCAAGAAGAGTTAAGCACAGCCGATACACTAACGAAACGAAGATTGATATTGAAATCAATCTCGATGGTACTGGCATTTGTGAAATTGAAACGGGATTAGGTTTTTTCGATCACATGTTGCATCAACTAGGAAGACATAGTGGTATCGACCTCAAAATAGTTACCAAAGGAGATTTACACATAGATGAACATCATACAATTGAAGATACAGCTATTGCATTAGGCGAAGCCTTTCATCTGGCGCTCGGCAATAAAAAGGGTATTGAGCGTTACGGTTTCTTATTACCTATGGATGACTGCCTAGCACAAGTCGCAATCGATTTTGGTGGTAGGCCTTGGCTGGTATGGGATGCATCATTCAAACGCGAAAAAATTGGAGAAATGCCAACGGAGATGTTTTATCATTTCTTTAAATCATTCAGTGATGCGGCAAAGTGTAATTTAAACATTAAAGCAGAAGGTGATAACGAGCATCATAAGATTGAGGCTATCTTCAAAGGGCTTGCCAAAGCGATCAAAATGGCTATCAAAAGAACTCCCGGCAATGAACAGTTGCCCAGTACCAAAGGGGTGCTTTAAAAAGGATCAATAAGTAAAAGATTTATGAACGTTGTTATTGTAAAATATAATGCCGGCAATATCCAGTCAGTACTTTTTGCATTGGAACGATTGGGCGTGACAGCGGTGGTTACCGATGATAAGGAGCAAATTTTATCCGCCGATAAAATTATTTTTCCCGGTGTAGGCGAAGCAAGCACGGCTATGAATTACCTAAAACAAAGGAGTCTGGATAAAGTCATCACATCCGCCAAGCAGCCGCTGTTGGGCATCTGCCTGGGTATGCAATTGCTTTGCAATTACAGTGAGGAAAACAATACGGAATGTCTAGGCATCTTCAACACACAGGTTAAACGTTTTACAAACACAGACCTGGCCAATCCTTTGAAGATACCCCAAATCGGCTGGAACAATATTTCCATAACCGATAATCCGCTTTTTAGAAATGTAAAGGATGGCAGCTATTGCTATTTTGTGCACAGCTATTATGCTGAAATAAATGAAAGTTCCATCGCAACGACGCACTACGGCATTGAGTTTAGTTGCGCGCTGAACAAAGACAATTTTTACGGGGTACAGTTCCACCCCGAGAAAAGTGCTGAAACCGGAGAACAGATATTAAAAAACTTCCTTGCATTATAAAAGTTAAATATAAGAAGACTAATAAGTCCTAAGACTGATTAAAACAATTGAAAATGCAAATCATTCCTGCAATAGATATTATAGAAGGCAAGTGCGTACGTCTTAGTAAAGGAGACTATAGTCAGAAGAAAGTGTATAACGAACGCCCACTGGAGGTAGCAAAAAGATTTGAAGATGCCGGTCTCGAGCGACTGCATCTCGTAGATCTGGATGGCGCCAAAGCCGGTGAAGTAAAAAACTGGAAAGTATTAGAACAAATTGCCGGTAAAACTTCATTAAAAATTGATTTCAGCGGCGGTATCAGCAGTGATAAAAGCGTAGAGATCGCTTTTAATTCTGGTGCCACATATGCAGCTATCGGTAGTATTGCGGTAAAAAATGAATTATTACTGATGCAATGGGTCGCCCGCTATGGAGCAGATAAATTTATTCTGGGAGCAGATGTGTTAGATGAAAAAATTCAGGTTAAAGGGTGGACTGAGGCTACGGATATCCATATTATCGACTTTATCAGTAACTATAGTAAGAAAGGTATTCAGCAGTTTTTCTGTACTGATATCAGTAGAGATGGGTTATTGCAAGGCAGTGCTCTTGACTTGTATAAAAAAGTACTAAGCGAGATTAGCAACATTCAGCTGATTGCAAGTGGTGGCGTAAGTTCCCTGAAAGATCTAGAAGACCTAAAAGCTGCCGGATGCTATGGAGCCATTGTAGGGAAAGCTATTTACGAAGGGAAAATTAATATTGCTGACTTGAAATCTGATTTTTAAATGCTGGCAAAACGTATCATACCTTGTTTGGATATTAAAGACGGACGTACTGTAAAAGGCACCAATTTCGTAGACCTGCGCGATGCCGGTGATCCGGTAGAATTGGCCATTCGATATAGCCAGGAAGGAGCAGACGAGCTAGTATTTCTGGACATTACCGCCACTGTAGATAAGCGCAAGACTCTAGCTACACTAGTACGAAATATTGCTACACATATCAACATACCCTTTACAGTGGGTGGTGGTATTAATACGGTAGAAGATGTATCAGTGCTATTAGAGAATGGTGCTGACAAAATATCCGTGAACACTTCAGCCGTTAGGAACCCGCAACTCATCAGTGCTCTTGCCAAAAACTTCGGTAGCCAGTGTGTAGTAGTAGCTATTGACATCAAGATTATCGATGGCATATGGAAAGTAGTAACCCACGGAGGCCGCACGCCTACCCCGCTGGTGGCTACGGAGTGGGTAAAGGAATGCTACAATTTGGGAGCAGGCGAAATATTGTTGACTTCCATGGAGAATGACGGTACCAAAGCAGGATTTGCGGTGGACATTACTGCTACTATCAGCCAGTCGGTAAATATTCCTGTAATTGCTTCAGGTGGCGCGGGTACTATCGAACATTTTGAAGAAGTGTTTACCCAAGGACACGCTGATGCGGCTTTAGCAGCAAGTATTTTTCACTTTAAAGAAGTGGAGATTCGTGCATTAAAAGAATACTTACACTCAAAAAATATATCGGTACGTTTATAGTAATAAGCTGAAAAGCTAAATAAAACTTTAATAGTATTATGACACCAGATTTTTCTAAATATGCAGACGGACTTATCCCCGTCATCATTCAGGATGTAGACACGCTTGAAGTACTAATGTTGGGTTTTATGAACGAAGAAGCGTATAATAAAACTCAAGCTGAAGGCAAAGTAACTTTTTATAGCCGTAGCAAACAACGTTTATGGACTAAGGGCGAAACTTCAGGTAATTTTCTTCTAGTAAAAGAAATATTACTCGACTGCGATCAGGATACTTTACTAATTAAGGCGGTACCGCAAGGTCCCACCTGTCACACCGGAGATATCAGCTGTTTTGGCAAGGCGAATGACACTTTTTCTTTGCAACAATTGGAAAAAGTCATTATCGACCGTAAAAACAATCCCTTAGAAAAATCTTACACAGCCTCTCTGTTTGCAAAAGGCATTAACAAAATTGCACAGAAAGTGGGTGAAGAAGCCGTAGAAATTGTTATTGAGGCTAAAGACAATAATAAAGATCTTTTCCTGGGAGAGGCTGCCGATCTTATGTTTCACTATCTTGTATTACTCCAAGCCAAAGGGTTTACATTGCAGGATGTGATCAGAGTTTTAGAGAGCAGACACAATAAATAGCTACGGATGCTTTAGCACATCCGGCATAAATCTTTCGCTTTGCTCAATGGCATCCATAAGTTGGGCGGTAATTTCCTGGACTGACGCATTATAGTCGATCTGTAATGGTTCTTTAAAAGTCACGGTCAATTGGGTTCCTCTTTTTCTCAATCGCATTCCGGTTTTATAAAATGCTTTTGAAAAGCCACTAATAACCACAGGTATTACAATCGGTTTGTGATGTTTAATAATTAAGGCAGTTCCTTTTCGAGCCGGAGCATAAGGCGTAGTGGTTCCTTGAGGGAATGTAATAATCCAGTTTTTCAGCAAAGAACGCGCAATCTTTCGGGTGTCGCTAGGATCAAGCCCTCTGCGCTCTTCCTTACTGTTCTCGTTCCATGTTCGTCGAACCGTAATTCCTCCTGCCAGTAAAAACAGGCGGCTCACCCAGCTGCTTTTCATCGTTTGCTCTGCAGCCACATAATTTACCCTAGTAAAGGGATTTAACAAATAATAAGGCACCCCCAAACGATCCTTCTTACCCCATTTTACTGCAGAGAAAATGTGAAACAAAGTGATGACATCCAGAAAATAGGTTTGATGATTACTGACAAATAGTACATTGGATTGTGGTAAAGACGCTAATACATCTGCGCCCTTTATTCTTAACTTATTGATTATGGCAATACCCGGGTAGGTAACCATTCCTACTGTAAAATGCACTACCTTACGCAAAAGGTTTGCATTTTTCAGTCTGTTAAATACTTTGCTCATGAACAGCAGCAAAATAGAGCTTTAAAATTAGAAAATAACACATTCCTACCAATAATTTCAGAATTTTAAATTTTTCCTATATAAAGAGCTACATTTTATTTAGTAAATTGAGAATATGGACGAACGCTATAACAAACCTTCGAAGAAAAAAATTCTTTATCCCATAAATGCAGAACTCGCTAACTATCTCACCCGTCAGGGACGCGAGGTACGTCTGCCTGTTTCGCATAAAGACCTGTTAAACTTTACTTGGTCCATTCCGATAAACGATGCGCTAGGCAACAGTACGCATTGGGAAAAGGCAATTTACGATAAACGTGACTGGGATTATCTCCGTGAAGGATTGGTAAAAATTTATGCCATATTGAAAACTGAAGGTGACATGAGCTTTGCCAACCAATTGGATGTAGCACGCATTGACTATTGTGCTTTCGGCAACTCGTTACCTTTTCGTATACGTATCATTAATAAATACAACGCCAACTATGACCATTACTATATCAAAATCAATGATGCCTCCAGAATTTATGGATTGGAACTGGAACATTTCCTATCTCCTAACAGGCTTACCTATTACACAGATGGGAGTACATTGGTAGAAGAACATATTCCCGGACTGCCGGGAGATGTATTTCTGGAACAATACTTAAATCGTGAAGAAACCAATAAAACACGTCTTGCAAAAGAATTTGTAAAATTTAACGAACGTTGTTTCGTACGCCTACTCGGTGATATGCGTGCTTATAACTTCGTGGTAGTAGCAACACCCGATATTGAAAGCTATCAGTACAAATTCCGCGCTATCGACTTCGATCAACAGACCTATGAAGGTCGAAGGCATTTGTACATGCCACAATTTTTCAAAGAAAATAATCTATTTGTAAAAACGGTGCTCAGCCATCTCAATCAGGAATCTATTGAGCAATATAGAGCTGAAGAGCGTTCTGCAATGGCCTATCGGGTAGCAGTAACACGATTCCGCCTCATGGAGCTACTCAACATCATGTCTCGTGATACTGTATCAACTCCCGAGAAGGAAGCATTACTCAAACAGCAACTAAATGAATACTTTAAAACGCAGGCGTTCAATCGTTGTAACAATATGGGGCAAATTCTGAAACTGCATTTAAAATACATGCTACGCAACAACCTCAAGCTGATTCAGGAGAAAACCCGCAGTTTAGCCCGCAGAACCCCTAAACCTATATAGTACGCATTAATTTTACAAACAAAACAACTCTTTTTGTTCATGTATTTATCACATAATATTATTATCTTAGCGAGCCTTAAAAGAAAGGCTTATTTTAATTAATAAAATCAATTTTTGAAAGATGAGTAAATACACTGCCGGAGTATTATACGGCGAGGAGCTGGAAGCTCTGTACAACGACGCTAAAGAAAATAATTTTGCATTACCAGCGGTGAACGTTGTGGGAACAGACAGTGTAAACGCTGTACTGGAAACAGCTGCAAAAGTGAATTCTCCTGTTATGATTCAGTTCAGTAACGGTGGAGCGCAGTTTTATGCTGGTAAAGGAATGCCTAACGACAATTTACAGGCTAACATTTATGGTGCCGTGAGTGGTGCCCTGCACGTGCACACTGTTGCAAAATACTATGGTGTTCCTGTAGTACTGCACACCGACCATGCTGCCAGAAAATGGTTGCCCTGGGTAAGCGCCCTCATCGATGAAGGAGAAAAATTTTATAAAGAAAAAGGGAGACCCCTGTTCAGCTCGCACATGCTGGATTTGAGTGAAGAGCCTATTGAAGAAAACGTAAGCACTTCTTTGGAATTCTTCAAACGCATGGCTCCTTTGGGTATGAGCATTGAGATAGAACTGGGTGTAACCGGTGGTGAAGAAGATGGCGTAGACAATACTAATATAGATAACTCTAAGTTATATACACAACCTGAAGATGTGGCTTATGCTTATGAAAGATTAAGCACTGTAAGCAATATGTTTACTGTAGCTGCGGCTTTCGGAAATGTGCACGGAGTATACAAACCCGGTAACGTACAGCTGACGCCTGTTATTTTGGATAACAGTCAAAAATACATTGCTGAAAAATTCAAAACTGCTAGCAACAAACCGGTTTACTTCGTATTCCACGGTGGTAGCGGTTCTGAAAAAGAAAAAATCGCAGAAGCAATCAGCTATGGTGCTATTAAAATGAACCTTGATACCGACATGCAGTGGGCTTTTGCAAGTGGTGTATTCGAGTATTACAGACAGTTCGAAGCTTACCTGCAAAGCCAGTTAGGTAATCCCGAAGGAGAAGATAAACCCAACAAAAAGTACTATGATCCGCGCGTATGGCTGCGCAAAGGTGAAGAGTCTTTCATTAAACGTTTGGAAATCTCCTTCCAAGACCTTAACTGTATTAACAGAAATGCTTAAGAAAAAAATAATCAAAAAATAAAAACCCGGCTTATAGCCGGGTTTTTATTTAGCCGAAACTTCTTCTGTCGTAGAAGATTCTTAATAGCACCAATAAAAAGCCCCGCGTAAGTGCGGGGCTTTACTCAACTTATTTAAAATCTATCTACAGTGATTCATCTTCATCCTTACTACCTTCTAAAACTTTCACTTCTACAGGAACTACCCCTTGGTGCAACTGGGCTATTTTCTGAAATGCAGACTTACTTAAATCCACACGTCCTTTAATATTAGGAGCCATACGATCGTTTACCACAACCTGCACGCTTTTTCCATTTTTCTTATTGGTGACCAACAGACGGGTACCCAATTTGTATATATTCGAAGCCGCAGTCATCAAATATTCCCTGTAAATGTCGCCGGTAGCAGTTTTACGTCCGTTGAATTTACTGTGATAATAAGAAGCTTTTTGCGTTGTTGTTGTTTGAGCATCACAATAAAGATACCCCAACAATACTGCAAAAAACAGAACTAAATATTCCTTCATGTGAGATATTTTAGTTAAACAATAAACGTGAAATAACATGCTTTATTATGTTATCACGCCTTTTAACATATTTTACCACATGCAAAATACGTCCGCAAAGGTAGGCTTATTTATGCACACTCTGGCTATAAACAACCGCCAATATGTCTTACCAAATACATAAATAATTGATAATCAATATGACGATATTACAAGCGCTTGTTAAAAGAGATTAAATATCGCTATGTAGTTAAATATAGAGGGGCGCAAATAAACTATAAAAGATTCTCTATCAACAACTTAACTTAGAACAACTCCTTCCAAATCGTAATCATATGCTTTTTCGATGCGTACATTGTAAAATTCTCCTATTTGCAGCCTTTGTGACCCGGAAATAATCACCTCATTATCCACCTCTACGCTGTCAAATTCGGTGCGACCAATATACCTGCCGGCTTCCTTTTTATCGATAATTGTTTTAAATATCTTACCTACTTTTTCCTGATTGAGTTCATAGGATATTTCTTGCTGATGCTCCATGATTTCCTGAGCACGGCGCTCCTTCTCTTCCTGCGGTACATCATCCTGCAGTGCATAGGCCGTAGTATTCTCCTCATGCGAGTAGGTAAAGATTCCCACACGATCAAATCGATGCTGATCCAGAAACTGCTTCAATTCTTCCACATCATCTAATGTCTCGCCCGGAAAACCTGTAATCAATGTAGTACGCAGACAGATACCTGGCACTTTTTCGCGTATGGCAGCAATCAGATCATTCATTTCAGCTTTGGTTATCTGCCTTTTCATAGCTTTCAGCATCTTATCGGATGCATGCTGTAATGGTATATCTAGATAATTGCAAATATTCTCCCGCTCCCGCATCACATCTAGCACTTCCAGTGGGAATTTGGTAGGATAAGCGTAATGCAATCTTATCCACTCCAAACCCTGAATGTCGGCAAGTCGATTCAATAAATCAGGGAGCATCCGCTTTTTATAAATATCCAAACCGTAATAAGTTAGCTCCTGAGCGATGAGCATAATTTCTTTTACTCCCATTCTTACCAGTTTCTCGGCTTCAAGCACCAGCTCCTCAATGGGCTTACTCACATGTTTACCCCGCATCAAAGGAATAGCACAAAAAGAACAGGTTCGATTACAACCTTCGGATATTTTTAGATAGGCATAATGCTTTGGCGTTGCCAGCAATCGCTCCCCTACTAACTCTGATTTATAATCCGCTTCAAACTGCTTCAAAATGGCCGGTAGCTCCATAGTACCAAAAAAAGCATCCACTTCAGGAATCTCCTGCTCTAGGCTTTCTTTATAACGCTCACTAAGACAGCCTGTAACATACACCTTATCAATACGTCCATGCTTTTTCAGTTCCACCTGCTCTAGAATGGTATTAATACTTTCTTCCTTTGCTTTGTCAATAAAACCGCAGGTGTTGACAACAACAATATTGTGGTCTTTTTTGGTGTTTTCATGCACCACATCAATACCATTGGCACGCAACTGTCCACTTAGGACTTCGCTATCCACCATATTCTTGCTACATCCCAACGTGATAATGTTTACTTTATCTTTCTTAAGTGTTTTTGATTTCATGTAATTGAGTTCCTACAATGCTATACTACGATACTTTTTTATTGATACCGTCTCATTATAATGAAGACGTCTTTTTTCTTGCAAACAGGCTGCAAAGGTAACTTAACCCTAACAATTAAAGCATAATAAAATAAAAAGGCAGCAATCATGGCCTCAATAAGCCGATTGCTACCTTTTACAAGATATAGTATCAGATTTTACCGTTTATCAATCACTTTCACCACAGTAGAATGGCTTCTGGTACCGTCTTTATCCACCTGAGTAATGCGGGCGAATAATTGCTCTTTATGATCCAGCAGTTTTTCTGTAGCTTTTGAACATCCCATAATACCCAAAGCTAGTCCAGATAATACCACCAGAACAAACGCGGCATTTCTACGGCGCATCCAACCGCCGGCACCCAACAGCATCAAAGCAAGACCGGAAAATAAAGCAACACCTCCAGGCAGAGCAGCTATAAACGAATAACTCAATGGAAGAGACGAATTGCCACTCTCAGCTTTTGATATAACCTCTCCTACTTTCACAAACTTCTTGCCGTCTGCCGACAATTCTAATTCGAAATGGCTGTTACCGGTTTCAGAAGATGTCGTCCACTCAAACAAAATTCCGTCAAAAGTTCTCGAGGCATTAAACTCCGCGAAAGTCACAGGAAGCGCTTGAGGTGTCCAAAAAGAGAGTTGGCCATAAGCCAGATTGGCCCAGTTAAACCCTGCGGTAAAGTTTTCATCGGAAGATGGGGTTACATCAATATTCTTAAAAGCCGTAAACCTATAGGTATAAGAATTGTCGAAAAGTACAGGGACTATCTCAGTCGTAGTAAAACCAACAATATTGGAAGTCACAGGCTGCACCAAAGCTGATACATAATGCCCCCATTGAATGTCAGTCTCATTATGAGCAAAATTATAGTTATTATGCAAATAAATTGCTGCCCACTCCAATTTAGAAGTAGACTCTTCCGGTATAACCGGGTAAGAACCTATTTTTAGCTTAAATGTACCTAGGGGTTCTATAGTATTATCAGCTAGCAACTGTTGGAAATACTGATCAGAAGAAACTCCATCCGGGACTTTTGGAATAGTCTTAACATTACTAGCAGGTAAGTTTGTAAAAAAAGTAGCAATATTGGGCTCTATCGTTAAAAAGTCTGGAACGGATGCTCCATCATAGTAAACCCCTATGGAATCCCATAAATATGAAACTCCATTACCCGTCCGATTCATCAGAGGGCTATACTCTACCGGAACAGTAAAAGTCGTACCTAAACTGGGAATTACCGGCCCACTCACTAGTTTGAACACTAAATTTATTGTGCCATTGCCATTAGGGACAATCGGGAGACTCGCTAGTGTAGATTCAATCGCATCCATCCTATAAATAGTAGTATCTCCCGCTACAGGCAGAATGATGTTAGTGCGAAAAGTAGTACTATTATTAGACGGATCATCATCTGCCGGAGACAATATTGAAGCAGTTGTCAAAATTTGTGTATTGGCTGCACCACTTACCATTCCTTTTACACGCAAAACAATACCCCCCCCATCAGGCAAAGAGGGGATAATAAGCCCTGTTGTCTGTAATGAAGATACGTCTAATGAAAGAGGACATACCGTACTTCCGTTATTTGACAAACCTGAAATACAAGTAACCTCTGTTGCTGTATAGCCTGCAGCAGTTGGCATCTGCACTACCACATTCGCGGCATCATCGGGTCCGTTGTTTGTTACTGTTATAGTATAGATAAACTCATCCCCAGGATGTGTTAAGAATGATTTTCCAATCATTATTATTGAAAAGTCATAATTCTGTCCATTAACTAAACTGGAGAATAAAGAAAAAATAAACAAAAAGAAAAAGCGCTTACGGCGACGAGGAAGGCGTTCATTTTTCATATGCATTCATTTTAGGTGAAAAAATCAATTTAGAGATTAGGGCTCGATACATTGTATAAAACACACCTTCCTAACCTGTAAACTCCCTTTAGAGCTTTAATACTGAAAAAGCCCTTATCCAATATAGACTTTCCTTGAGTAATTCTTCAGATTGGCACTTGGTCAGTACGGATACGAATATAAATTTATGTAAAAAAAAACGAATATTAAAATATTTTATTACAATAATTTAATGATATCCCCATTTTCATTGGTAGGTATAGAACAATTAAGGTAATTGCATAATGCAATAACCTTAATTAAATTCCAAAATAAAAGTATCTTATTAGCTTTTATCAATCACTTTCACTCCAGTGGAATGACTTCTGGTACCGTCCTTATCCACCTGTGTAATACGGCAAATAATTGTTCGTTACGATCCGACAGATTTTCGATCGTTTTTCAACACAACATTAAATGATAGGAAAATATTGCGATTATAAAACTGCACAGCATTAGCTAATAACACTTATACCCAATATAAAAGCCATTGCATAATGCAATGGCTTTTATAACGATAATAGGGTATTTTACTCTAGTTGTTAATCCTGCTTATTTTCGAGACTAAACAAACTGTCAACAAATTCATGTTTGTCGAAGATTAGCAAATCTTCAGCCTTTTCTCCTACTCCAATGAATTTTACGGGAATTTTAAACTGGTCGGCAATAGCCAATACCACGCCTCCCTTTGCAGTACCATCCAATTTGGTTACTGCCATAGCTGTTACATCTGTAGCTGCAGTAAAATGCTTGGCTTGTTCGAGAGCATTTTGTCCGGTAGAGCCGTCTAGGACTAACAGTACTTCATGCGGTGCATCGGGTATCACTTTTTGAATAACACGCTTAATTTTATTCAGCTCATCCATTAAGTGGATTTTGTTATGCAAACGTCCTGCGGTATCAATGAGCACCACATCGCATTGCCGACTTACGGCACTTTGAGCCGTATCAAAAGCTACTGCTGCAGGATCGCTTCCCATGGCCTGCTTGATAATGGGCACTCCCACGCGCTCACTCCAGATAGTGAGTTGATCCACCGCCGCCGCACGGAAAGTATCGGCCGCTCCCAGCAATACAGATTTTCCTGCTTTTTTAAAATTGTGGGCCAGCTTACCGATAGTAGTGGTCTTCCCCACTCCATTTACACCCACTACAAGAATTATATAAGGCTTGGCAGGTAATTCGCTATCGAAGGTATAATTGCTGCCATTGGGAGCATCAACGAGTATATCCTGTATTTCCTCCTGAAGCATTCTATTGAGCTCGGAGGTGTTAAGGTATTTATCCCGCGCTACACGCTCCTCAATACGATTAATGATGCGCACAGTGGTATCCACCCCCACGTCGGCACTCACCAAAGCCTCTTCCAGATTATCCAGTACTTCTTCATCTACCGTACTCTTCCCTACAATAGCTTTACTGATTTTACTCAAAAAACCTTCCTTGGTCTTTTGAAGTCCCTGGTCGAGCGACTCTTTTTCCTTTTTACCAAACAGCTTTTTTAAAAAACTCATTTATTGATATTTTCTCGTACCCTAGTTTAAACAACAAAAGCCATTCGTAATAAACGAACAGCTTTGCACTATATTACGTTGAAGCTCAAAATTATTTTTGAGCCAAGAAGTCCTTTACTTTTTCTTTGTGGACAATTTGCTCTTTAAAAGTATAAGCGCCAGATTTAGGACTGCGTACTACACGAATCACTTTTGTCCAGTTTTTACTTTCAGCTGCAGCTTTGGCGTCTTTTACCTTCGCGTTTTTAGAAGTTGCTTTTGCCATTTCTTACAAATTTGATAAATGATCACTTACCGATGCGCATAGGAATATTGCTCCCGGTCGCACCAAGCAAAATTACTTAATTTCTTTATGAAGCGTTACTTTCTTTAAGATAGGATTGTATTTCTTCAACTCCAATCTTTCAGGGTTATTCTTTTTATTTTTCACAGTAATATAACGGCTGGTGCCGGGCAACCCACTGGCCTTATGCTCAGTACATTCCAATATTACCTGAACCCTGTTACCTTTTGATTTTTTTGCCATTTGTAATTTCTTTTAAAAATTAGATTTTTTCACCTTTCGCACGTAACTCTTTTACTACTGAGTACAAACCGTTTTTATTGATAGTACGGATAGCATCAGCAGATAACTTTAAAGTAATCCACTTATCCTCCTCTACCAGGTAAAATCTCTTCTTTTGCAAATTGGGTAAAAACCTACGCTTTGTCTTAATGTTAGAGTGCGATACTTTATGCCCTCCGATAGGAGTTTTACCCGTAACCTGACATACTCTTGCCATAATAAAAAATTTTGGATTGCAAAGGTAAGAGATTTTCGACGAAATTCTTTATAATCCTCTTAGATTTTTTTTACAATCAGCTAAATAGCAAAATTAACTATAAAAATGACTGTAGTTTCCTGCCAAACCTACCTAATTCCCTAAATTTACCTCAAAAAATGCGTATCGATCCATCTCAATATCCTTCTTATTTTCAACGATATATAGAGTTAGTTGAGGGGATAGACCTCCATAGCTTGCTTCCACAATCCTTCGATGAGTTAAAGGTTGCTCTTTTGCAGATTCCGGTATCTAAGGCCGACTATGCTTACGCCTCGGGCAAATGGACAGTAAAACAGGTGCTCCAGCACTGCATCGACACCGAACGCATATTTGCCTACCGCGCCCTCTGTATTTCTCGCGATGAGCAACAGCATTTGCCGGGATTTGACCAAGATTATTACATTCAGCACGCCAACTTGCAGAATAAAAGCCTAGAATTCCTAAAAGAAGAAATGCTCATCGCTAGGCAAAGTACCCTGATGCTTTTTCAACATTTCACCGATACAGAATTATCCAAAAAAGGTATTGCTAGCGAGCACCCCATAACAGTATTAGCATTGGGATATATTATAGTAGCACACTGGATGCATCATCAGCGTGAATTGACTGAAAAATATGGCATCATCTTCACTCGCAGCTGAGGCTAAAAAAGTCGGCGAGCCATACTTCTAATAGACGAGCTACCCTAAATAGATGGCTTTTGCGATTTAACCTAATTCATCTAATTTCGCAGAGTTCAAACCGTCTTACAAAGACCGTTACAAGATGCTGCATAACAATAGTATCAAATATGTATCGTATACGTAATAATATAAGTATGCATGCTTCTTTTGAACAATGCTTATTTAAAAATAGTTAATCATAAAAATTGATAACACATGGCATATGATGTAGTAGTATTGGGCAGTGGCCCGGGCGGTTATGTAGCTGCTATCCGCGCATCCCAACTGGGTTTTAAAACAGCTATTATTGAAAAAGAAAGCCTGGGAGGTATTTGCCTTAACTGGGGTTGTATTCCTACCAAAGCATTATTGAAGAGTGCACAGGTGTATAACGATATTAAGCATGCCCAAGACTACGGTATTGAAGCTAGCGGAACCCCAAATTTCGAAGCAATTATTAAGCGCAGTCGCAGTGTAGCTGATAAGATGAGTAAGGGCGTCAACTTTTTAATGCGCAAAAATAAGATTGATGTTATCATGGGCTTTGGCACCCTAAAAGCCAAAGGCCAAGTAGAGGTAAAATCGGCCGACGGGAAAACGCAGATTGTTGAAGGAAAACATATTATCATAGCGACAGGTGGGCGCAGCCGCGAATTACCCACAATGAAACAAGATGGTAAAAAGATCATTGGCTATCGCGAAGCCATGTCATTGCCTAAACAACCCAAAAGCATTATTGTAGTAGGTAGCGGCGCTATTGGAATAGAATTCGGCTACTTCTACAACAGCCTTGGTACTAAAGTTACCATTGTAGAATATCTGCCTCGCATCGTTCCGGTAGAAGATGAAGACATTTCAAAAGAACTAGAAAAAAATCTGAAAAAACAAGGCATCGAAATACTTGTTAACAGCGAAGTAACCGGCGTAGATACTTCTGGAGAAGGCGTAAAAGCCAAAATCAAAACTGCAAACGGTGAAGTAGAGTTGCAAGCCGATATCTTATTGAGCGCCGTAGGTGTTGCAGCCAATATCGAAGGTATTGGACTGGAAACATTAGGTATTAAAACCGATAAAGGAAAGATACTTGTCGACAAATACTATAAAACCAATGTAGACGGTTTCTATGCCATCGGAGACTGTGTGCCCGGACAGGCATTGGCACATGTTGCAAGTAAAGAAGGTATTGTATGTGTGGAAGCAATCGCCCATGCCGAAGGTAAATACAAGCATCAGCCGGAGCCTATCGATTATAACAACGTGCCGGGATGTACTTACTGCTATCCTGAAATTGCCAGCGTGGGTTATACCGAAGCGAAAGCCAAAGAAGCCGGATACGAAGTAAGAGTAGGAAAATTCCCGCTAAGTGCTAGTGGAAAAGCAAGCGCTGCAGGACATGCGGAAGGTTTCGTAAAAGTTATTTTCGATGCAAAATACGGCGAATGGCTCGGTACTCACATGATTGGTTATAACGTTACCGAAATCATCTCCGAAACCGTAGTAGGTCGCAAGCTCGAAACTACTTATCACGAAGTGCTGAACAGCATCCACCCACACCCGACCATCAGTGAAAGTGTGAAAGATGCTATCGAAGTGGCTTACGACGAAGCAATCCATTTATAAATATAGCTGTATTATATTCACTAGAGCGGCACGCATCGTAGCCGCTCTTTATATATATACCAAAATAATGTGCTCAATGGATGCGTCAGTGCGATTTACCCGCCATATCTCGCTTACTAAAACAAATAGATATTGTTAATTATTTGCCATCATCGCACTATTTATATAGTTTCCGATAAATTTGCCAAAAACTTAGGCCGATGCCCGTTAATCATTTGTTAGTCATATATCTTATCAGTCTCTTACTTGTGCTGTTACCGTCATTTGGCTTAGCCAAATTATTTAAACAAGCAGGTCGTGAATCTTGGAAAGCCTATATTCCATTTTATAATACATGGATAATGCAAGATATTGCCCAGCGCCCCAAACACTGGGTATTCTGGCAGTTGATTCCGGTAGTAGGCTGGTTTATCACGCCAGGTATATTTATTGAATTTGCTAAAGTATTCTGTCGGTTTTCATTTCTGGATCATACGGCAGCAGCACTGGTTCCCTTCTTTTACTTCCCTTGGCTGGCAAAGAATAAAGACGCGCGCTTTATAGGACCAGAAGGAGTAAAAAAACACAGAAAACCGGGATGGCGCGAATGGGTAGATGCAGCCATTTTTGCAATAGTTGCCGCTACGCTTATTCGCACTTTTGTGTTTGAAGCTTATACGATTCCTTCCAGCTCTATGGAAAAAACCTTATTGGTAAAAGATTTTCTATTTGTAAGTAAACTTAGTTATGGACCGCGTATACCCAATACGCCGCTATCGGTGCCTTTTGTACATAACTATTTACCTTTTACCAATGGCAAGTCTTACTCTACGCTAATTCAATTACCCTATATCAGATGGTTTGCATCGCCGGTAAAAAGAAATGACTGCGTAGTGTTTAACTTCCCCGCGGGAGACAGTGTCATTCATCGTCCGGAATTTGAATCCGCCAATCCGTATTATGATATTAAAAGAAGAGCAGCCGCAGGCTCGCAGGAAGATCAATACATACTTAACAATCCAGAAACATTTCCGGTAGTATCTCATCCCCCGGATAAAACAGATAATTACATCAAACGTTGTGTCGCCGTAGCAGGAGACACCTTGCAAATTGTTGATGGCATTGTATACATCAATAATAAACCCGGTTATGTCTCTCCTACTTCCGCAACCTATTATTATTTCAGAACGAAAAATAATGTCATCATTGATGAAGACTTTCTGCGTGAAGCCGGCATTGCTTTAAATATGGAGAGCGGCATGCCCGACTTCAGTCCTTTGGGCAATAATATATATCATATTAATCTCACATTGGACGAGCTGGAAATTCTTAAAAAACTTCCTGCAGTGGATGCTGCCAGCATCACTAAAGAAAGAATACCTACTAATGCGGAGCCCGAGCGCTTGTTCCCTTATTATGATAAAGCGCACGAATGGTCGGTAGATGATTACGGCCCCATCTGGGTTCCTAAAAAAGGTAGTACCATTACCTTAACTCCTGAAAATTACCCTATTTATGAACGTGTCATCAGGTCCTATGAAGGCAATACCTTGGAGGTGAAAGACGGGAAATACTATATCAACGGCCAAGCCACTAACCAGTATACTTTTAAAATGGATTATTACTGGATGATGGGTGACAATCGTCATAAGAGCCAGGATAGCCGATTCTGGGGTTTTGTACCCGAAAGCGCCGTAGTAGGTAAAGCCTGGATGATATGGTTCAGCTATGACAAGGGACCGCGATGGAAACGTCTGTTTAAAATCATCAAATAAAATCATCAACGCTTTATAAAAAAGCCTGTGTGAAAATCAGTCAACTTCACATAGGCTTTTATTTTAAACGCACTTACTATTACACTTTCCGTAATATTTTGAAAACTATTTCTCAAATGAACAGCCATAGGTGCTCATAAAAAATATTTATTCCACCTACGAAACCTTTAAACCAATTTTTTACTATATCTTTGCAGCGCCTTTTCAAGGCACAGTGTTTCCCGGGGTGCTGAATCAATTATTATTGATGAGGCTGAGATTATACCCGCAAACCTGATCAGGGTAATGCCTGCGCAGGGAAGGATGATATCCCTCCTTTCTTATTTCAGCATTCCCCTCTCATTATTTTTTTAACCCGGCACTGCACATAGCAGGCCACAAAAGAAAAAACAAATGAAGAGGATTTTCATGTTCGCATGCATCGTTGTGTATGCACATCATGCCGTTAATGCACAAAACACAACTACCAGAGACAGTGTACAAGAACTTACTCCTGTTGAAGTACGCTCTACAAGATTGAATGAAAAATCACCATTTGCTGTATCCAACCTCAGCTCTAAAGAAATCGAAAAGCAAAATCTAGGACAAAACTTCCCTTACTTACTCAATCAGATTCCTTCAGTTATTACAAGTTCAGATGACGGTATTGGAGTAGGTTATTCATCGTTACGCATCAGAGGAACCGATATTACCAGAACCAATGTTACCTTCAATGGCATTCCCGTAAATGATCCCGAATCGCAAGGTGCCTTCTTTGTAAACTTCGGCGACTTGGCGTCATCGGCAAACTCTGTACAAATACAACGCGGCGTAGGCTCTTCTACCAACGGAGCCGGCGCTTTTGGAGCTTCTCTAAACATCTACAATATTGAGCAAAGTAAAAAAGCTTATGCATCTGTGAGTAATGCATATGGCTCCTTCAATACGTGGAAACATACGCTGAAAGCCGCAACAGGACTGCTGCCCGGAGGTTTTCAGGTAGATGTACGGTTGTCCAAAATTAGTTCCGATGGTTATATACAACGTTCATTCAGTGATTTGAAGTCGCTTCAATTTCTTGCCGGATGGACGTCAAAAAATGAAAAGACGAATATTAAATTTAATCTGCTTACCGGGAGGGAAAGAACCGGACAAGCATGGAATGGTATTGGCACCTACTATACTTCCGAAGATGACCCATCTACAGTAGATTACACCAAACAATTAGATGCCATTGGCAGAAGAACCAATACACTCGGTAAAATAAGTGATGGGGTTTACTATGAAGACCAGACCGATAATTATCAGCAGGATTATTATCAGGCATTCTTCAATCATAAATTCAACAATCACTGGTCTTCCAATATCAGCTTGTTTTTAACAAGAGGACGAGGCTATTATAATGAGTACAAAATTGGTGAAGATTTTGACGACTATGGGCTACATCCTGTTACCATTGGAGATTCTGTAATCACATCTACCGATCTAATACGCCAATTATGGCTCGACAACCATTACTATGGTACCGTATTTTCTGCAAACTATAACAAAGAAAATACCACTATCAATATTGGTGGAGCCTATACTATATTTGATGCTAAACACTACGGCTTTGTAAAATGGGCACAAGTAGGGTTTCCCAATGATTACCGTTGGTACAACTTACCCGCAAAAAAGAACGACTTTAATATATACACAAAGCTACAGCAGCAGCTCATTACTAATCTGTACGGCTTTGCCGACTTACAAGTGAGGGTGGTGGATTATACCATTAACGGTTTCAGAAAGAACCCCGATATTCATTCAAAAAATCAGTTCACTTTCTTTAATCCCAAGGCAGGATTAAGCTATATCATCAAGCATCCCAAAACAGCAATAAGCAAAATATATGGATCTGTAGCCATTGCTAATAAAGAACCTAATCGTAACGACTTCGAAGCAAATACAGATGAAGCTCCCCGTCCTGAACGATTAACAGATGTTGAGCTGGGATATGGCTTTAATGCCCCTAAGTGGGAAGCTGAAATTAACGGATACTATATGAAATATAAAGACCAGCTCATTCTTACCGGGAAAATTAATGATGTAGGAGCTTATACGCGTACTAATGTGGATAATAGTTATCGAGCCGGTATAGAACTCTCTGTTGCTGCAAAACCTGTAGATTGGTTGCAAGTCGCTGCCAATGCCACTTTCAGCCGCAATAAAATAAAAAGTATCACGCAATACGATGATGACTATGATAACGGCGGACAGATAGCGACCACCCTTACCAATACCGATATATCCTTCTCCCCCAACATCATATCAGGAGCTTCTCTTACTGTAGAGCCTTTTACTAAACCTGCAGACGCGCAACATTTCTATATTGATGTTCTAGGGAAATATGTAGGAAGACAATATCTCGACAATGCTCAGAATAAGCTTAAGAGCATTAATCCTTATGCGTTGGCTGATGTAAGACTCAGATATCAGTTTAGCTCTAATACTTTTAAAGATATTAGTATCATAGGTATGATTAATAACGTATTTAATAAAAAATACGAAAACAGCGGATATACTTTTAGTTACCTATATGGCGGGGTTTTCACTACGGAAAATTATTACTTTCCCCAGGCGGGCACGAACTGGAACCTCGGTATTTCCTTTACTTTCTAATCAAAAACATATACAACAAAAAAGCCTGTCGATGTAATATCGACAGGCTTTTTAATTATCCTAAAAAAATATTAATCATTATCGAAAGCTTCTTTCCAGGCCAGAATACCACCTTCTACATTCACAGTTTTTTTAAAGCCTAATGTTTCTAAGTGTAAGCAGGCTGCTGCGCTACGCTTACCACTACGGCAATGGATGATTACCTCCTCTTCTTCTTTACCTTCCAGCGGACCTAATGTTCCGTTTTGAATATCCCCCAAAGGTATCAATGTAGCTCCGATATTATATTCTTCATATTCTGCCGGCTCCCGGCAATCAATCAGCAATAATTTTTCACCATTATCTAATCTTTCTTTTAACTGGTGAACTGTGATAGTATCCATGTTATATAGTATTTAAAAAAGTTGAGTAATTATTCATGCCCCCCAATTGAGTCTCTTCTTCTTGACGAAGGAGTAAATACATCGGTGGAATCCGTTACAGGCTTGGTAGTACCCACCCATACATCCATTACCTGCCCTGCTCGAATAGTGATCAAATTACCTTCGTCGTCATAACGCGGAGGGTTTTGTCTATAAATATAGGCATTAGCAGTATCCCGTACATCGGGATCGGGAATAATAGCAGCCAGTTTTACGCCTATACCATCCAACAATTGCTGAGCTTCGTATAATGTAAGCCCAATAAGATTAGGAGTAGCATATGATACATGACTGAGCTCGGAACCAATTACCAAATCGATTTTACTCCCCATCTTGATTTTAGCTCCAGGTTGAATGGTAACACCGTTATACAATTGCTCTAGAACAGAGTTCTTCGCAAAATCGGGTCGTAAGGTTGTATCCCCCAGTTTCAATCCGGCATTTTCCAGCACCATCAAAGCATTACGAAAACTATACCCTACAACATTGGGCATTTCTATTAATGGCGGTTCGGCTCTATTATAAGTAAGATATACACTACGAGTAGATTTTACAACCTCCAGTTCATCCGGTACTTGCCTAATAACATAAAATGGAGGAAGACTATCATAATAAACACTATCCTGTATTTCTATGGTAAATCCAGCCTCGGACAAAATGCGTTCGGCTTCCATCAATGTTTTTCCGGTTACGGCAGGAACAGTCTTCGCATCATTATGATTAGTAAACCATCCTAGAGAACTTATCGCACCCACAAAGATTGCTACCGACAGCAACACCCCCGCCAATATATTCACCCACAGGGGTTTATTGGTAATGAATTTAAACATTAGAAAAAAATAGTTTCTGTAAATATAAACATTACAAAAAACATTCTTCTACCAGCAAAGTATAAAAATCTTTTAAGTTTCTGCCAGCTGCAGCCACTTGCTGGGGAACAATGCTGGCCGCACTCTGGCCAGGAATGGTATTAACCTCGAGCATAAAGGGCGCACCCACCTTTTCATTGTAGATAAAATCAATACGGATAACCCCGCGGCAATTAAGCGCCTGATAAACTCTTTTAGCTGCCTCCCTTATTTTTTCCGCTATAGATTCATCTACCTGTGCCGGTGTTACTTCGGTGGACTTACCTTCGTATTTTGCTTCAAAATCAAAAAACACCTTACTCGGGTCAGCCTTAACTTCAGTCATAGGCAGGGTAATTATTTCCCCTTGCGATTTATATACACCGATGGTGAACTCACGTCCTTCAATCATCTCCTCTATCAACACCTGCTTATCTTCCTTAAAGGCTTTCTGAATAGCGGGCTCTAGCTCTTCGGGCTGCAGCACTTTACTCATACCGATACTGGAACCACCACTATTAGGCTTTACAAACAAGGGTAGTTTTAGTTTTTCTAGAATTGTAGCAGCTGGTAAGAGCGAATGGTCAAACAACAGGATGGAATTGGCTACATGAATCCCTGACCTGCTGGCCACTGCTGTTGTATAGCTTTTGTTCATGGTAAGGGCTGAAGTAGCTGCATTACACCCTGTATACGGAATATTCAGCATATCAAAATAACCCTGCAGTTTTCCGTCTTCTCCAGGTGTACCATGCATGGCGATCAACACGGCATCGAATTTTATCCTTTGCCCATTGTCTACAATGGTAAATGTGTTTTTGTCCACATCAGAACGAGTGCCATCTTCGGCTACATAATACCATCCCTCCTTCGTAATATCTATTTTATACACATTATACCGATCCCTGTCAAGATGGTTGCCAATAGTTTCGGCACTTTTATAAGAAATAACCGCTTCACCAGAATACCCGCCGGTTACCAATGCAATGTTTTTTTTCATTAAATGCAATATTTAAAAATATATGGACAAAGGGAATATACACCGCAGTAACCGTCCTTCCTCGTTATAAACAACAGTGCGGAATGCTGGTTCAATGTACAGTGGTTTATAAGTGTAATCTTTCTTTTTTCGCCAGCAGTTCTTCGATTGTTTCTTGATACATTTCATCAGGCACACAACAATCCACAGGACATACAGAAGCACACTGGGGTTCTTCATGAAAGCCTTGGCATTCGGTGCATTTATCAGGTGTAATATAATATGTATCTACAGCAAGAGGCTCATTCTTGAAATGCGCATCCACCACCTTACCATTCATTAAAGTATATTCGCCATTTACCGAGGTTCCATCTGCAATCGCCCACTCTACTCCCCCTTCGTAAATTGCATTGTTCGGGCACTCAGGTTCACAAGCACCACAATTTATACACTCATCAGTAATTTTTATTGCCATAACTTATCGTTTAATATATGAAACTATATTTGTAATAACGTGCAAAATTACTGAATGAATGGGAAAAACTAGAGGTATTATAAATAAGTTCAGAAATAGCACGAAACTTTAATATGTTGACAACAAATGCCCTACTAATGGGTTATAATGATAGGAATATGGAATTAATAGAACGCATCGATTTATTGGTAAAATTAGGTACATACATGAAAGGCAACGATCAGGAATGGATCCATGCTAAAGAACAAGCCTATATCCGCAACTCCTGGTTTACTCCTGAATTTATCAACCTTAGTATTAAAAACATTTCGGAGCTATACTTACAGAAAGACGCACTTATTGAATGGATTAATCAATACCCCACACTCAAGTCCCAACCTACTCAGCCTAAAACCATCGGCATTGTAATGGCGGGCAATATCCCCCTGGTGGGCTTTCATGATTTTCTTTGTGTATTTATTAGTGGACATAAATGCCGCATCAAACTTTCTTCCAAGGACGAGATAATACTTAAACATCTAGTAGACAGACTCTCTGAGTGGTCTCCGCAACTCAAAGAACAAATCGAGTTTGCCGAAATGCTTAAAAACTGCGACGCCTATATTGCCACAGGCAGCAACAGCAGTGCCGGATACTTTGAATATTATTTTGGGAAATATCCACATATCATACGCCGAAATCGAACTTCGGCAGCCATTCTTAACGGCGATGAAACCACAGAGGAGTTGGAGCGCTTGGCCGACGATATCTTTTTATATTTCGGATTGGGCTGCAGAAATGTAACCAAACTTTACGTACCAGAACAGTACGATTTTGCTCCTCTTATTCAAGTGCTTAAAAAATATGACTACTTGGCAGAGCATCACAAATACAAAAACAATTACGACTATAACCTGGCACTTCATATCCTTAACAAGAAGTATTACATGAGTACAGCAGCGTTGTTGTTGATTGAAGACGCCAATCTTTTTTCACCTGCAGGTCAGGTTCACTACGAGTATTATACGAACCGCGAAGCACTTCTGAGCCAATTAAGTAGCAACGAGTCTGTTCAATGTATTGTGGGAAAAGGGGGCATCCCCTTTGGAATGGCCCAGTACCCTTCCCTGAACGATTACGCCGATGGCGTAGATACCATGCAATGGATTGAAGATTTAAACTGATTTTAACGATTACTTTCAACAGATTAGCAACCTTTCACATGTCTAATGTATCTTAGAAAAAGAGAACTACGAAGACTTTAGTAAAAGTTTGTTAAACTGTATTGATTGTAAAAGAAAAAAGCTGACAATTTGCTATTTTGCACATTAGAAGAATTGTATTAGGTTAGAAATATTATAAAAAAGTAAGAATATGAGAGCAAAACAGTTATTACTGGTAGTATTGGTAAGCATCCTATCGGCTTTTGCGGGAGTTTACATTTATGGTAAATTCTTTAGCAGCCCAGCTATCACAATAGGAACTCCCGTTGACGGAAAGCTACCGGTAAACTATGCTAACTTTTTAGAAAAAGATGGTGAGAGTGAATTGACCGATTTTACAAAAGCCTCTCAGACCGCTGTGCCGGCCGTAGTACATATCAAAACTAAAATTCCGGCAAGAAAAATAACGGATTCGCGCGGCAGCACCGGCGACCCGTTTGAGGATTTTTTTGGAGATTTCTTCGGATTTGGTCCGCGCATTATACCTGAACAAAGAGCTTCGGGGAGTGGTGTCATCATCAGCCAAGATGGTTATATTGTTACCAATAACCACGTAATTGCTGACCGCGATGGCAGAACCGTTGCTTCCGAAATTAAAGTAACCCTCAGCGATGGACGTAAAACCTTTACCGCTAAGGTGGTGGGTCGCGACCCCAGTACCGACTTGGCTGTTTTAAAAATAGATGCCACTAATCTGCCCTACCTAGTGTATGGCAACTCCGATAACCTACAACTGGGTCAATGGGTATTGGCCATTGGTTACCCTTTTAATCTTGAAGCTACTGTAACTGCCGGTATCGTAAGTGCCATAGGTAGAAGCATTGGTATTAATAGTCAGCAAAGCGAATCCCCAGTTGAGGCCTTTATTCAAACCGATGCCGCAGTAAACCAAGGTAATAGTGGTGGGGCGCTCGTAAATACCCGTGGTGAACTTATTGGTATTAACTCGGCTATTTTAGCCCCGGGAGGTACGTACGCAGGATATTCCTTTGCCATCCCTTCCAATATCGTAAAAAAGATTGTGAATGATATAGTGAAGTTCGGTGATGTAAAACGCGGTTATCTAGGAATCACTTATTCTTCATCTTCCGTTCAGAATGAAGAATATTTGAAAAGAGCCAACGTTTCCAGCGGCGTATATGTATTAGGTACAGACCCCTCCGGTGGTGCTGCTAAAGCAGGTATTAAAAAAGGCGATATTGTAACCAAAATCAACGGTAGAAGCATTGCATCAGGACTTGAGATAAGTGGTATACTGGCTAGTGCACAACCCGGAGATAAAGTAAAACTGACTTATATCCGTGATGGCAAAGAAAATACTGTAGAGGTTACATTATCATCTCAAACTAAGTTGGTAGCCATCTCCTCTGCAGAAGCGATTAGTGATCGTTTAGGTGTAGAATTGAAAAATTTAGATGCCAAACGAGCTGAACAATATAGAATTAGAGGTGGTGTGGAAGTAGTAAATATCCATCCAAATGGTCCATTAAAACGTACCAGAATGGAGAAAGGATTTATCATAACTTCTGTGAATGGTACAGAAATTAAGAATATCGATGAGCTGGCTAAGGCGCTTGGCAACAGCCGCAGCAGCATTATCGAATTAGGCGGTATTTATCCGGGTTATAGTGGAAGATATAGCTATCAGATTAACTTGTCAGGTGATGATAACTTCTAGTATAAGATAAAAAGATACAAGCATAAGAAAGCCGGTTTTATCAACCGGCTTTCTTTTTCAATACACTTGCCTACTACTTCACATATACCAAATATTCCCAAGGATATAGTTGAAACTCTTTCACTGTATCAAAATTATTTTCCGCACCAGAGAAGACACTTTTGAAACTTCCCCGCACTTTTGCATCCTCTATATTAAAAGCCACGGTATCTGCCGACCAGTTGAGCAATACTAGCACTTCGGCATCACCATTTTTACGCAAATAGGCAAATATTTTATCTGCAGCATTGGTATGGATGAGATAAGTTGTCACAGCCGGATCGCCTCCTCGTAAAGCAGGATGCGTAGCATGCAGATTCAATAATGTTTTATAAAAATCATGCAACTCATATTTCCCTGTCCACGGTATTGGATCTTTTTCAAAAAACTCCAATCGCTTATTTTTCAATGGTAGCTCTTGCCCGCTATAAATCAATGGCGCCCCGTTCCAAGTACAACTGAATACGGCAAGAGATTTTGCCATATCGCCATATTTTTCGTACTCGGTGCCATTCCAGCTATTCTCATCATGATTGGAAGTGAACCATGCACGCATGCTACTATCGCCTAAGGTACTATATTGTCGTAATAAATCAACCAGCTCTGCAATAGGAAGCCCCTGCTGATAGAAATCCTTTGTTTTATGCATCCACTTCCAGGAATAGCTCGCGTCAAATACTTTTCCGTATTCGGGATTTTCTAATTCATCAAATTCTCCTAGCCAAAACAGTGGCTTTAAAGCGTCCAGCTGCGGCCTTGCTTCCTGCCAGAAATCCACTTCCACCCAAGATGCGAGATCGCATCTAAAACCATCGATATCGCACTCATTTACCCAAAACTTCATAGCATCAATCATGGCCTTGCGCAGTTCAGAATTGCTGTAGTCCAATTCAATAATATCGTCCATTCCACTAGCAATCTGAAAAGTTCCGGTTACTGTATCACGGAGATAGTATTCCGGATGCGCTTTCGTCCACACATGATCCCATCCGGTATGATTCGCCACCCAATCGATAATCACTTTAAATCCCATAACATGAGCCGTATCCACTAGACGCTTAAAGTCGTCCAGTGTACCAAATTCCGGATTAATGGATGTATAATCCGAACAGGCATAATAACTCCCCAACGAACCTTTCTTTTTCTCCTGAGCGATGGGAGTAATAGGCATAAACCACAGTACCTCTACACCCATATCCTTCAATCGGGGCAATTCTTTCACAAATGCATTAAAAGTTCCTTCCTCGGTGTATTGCCGCACATTAACTTCATAAATATTGGTAGAATGCTTCCATGCAATGTTGTTCTTCATTTTTTGGGATTTAATATCAGTTTTAGACTTTTCTTCCTTTGGCATGAGTTTGCAGGATACAATAATAGCGGTAATTAGCAGAAATGCAGTTATTCTTACCATAAAATATTGTTTTAATGAAGATAGGGAATATTTTTTCAAGCAATTGGCCACACTATGCCCCCTACCTACAAATGAGCAAAACCGTTTATCTTTGCAGATATGAAGCAATTTGATGTACCGGTTTTTTACAGAAGTAATCTGATTTCCTTAATCAAAAAGAAGCGGAAAGAAAAGGATAAACTGAAAAAGGATTTCACCCCCACGCTACTTGATTTTGGGCCGGTACAGATATTCTTGGCGCGTCATTTTGGATTTTGCTATGGAGTAGAGAATGCTATCGAAATTGCTTTTAAAACTGTAGAGCAAAATCCAGGAAAGCGCATTTTCCTGCTTAGTGAGATGATTCATAACCCGCAAGTAAATGCGGATTTGGCCAACCACGGCGTACGCTTTTTGCAAAATACCGAAGGCAAGGAACTTATTCCGTTTGATTCACTTACCAAAGAAGATATTGTACTCATCCCTGCATTTGGAACCACGCTGGATATTGAAAAAAAATTGGTGGATATAGGTATCCCTATTGAAAAATACAATACTACGTGTCCCTTTGTAGAAAAAGTATGGAACCGTAGTGCAGCAATTGCCGCGAAAGATTATACCATTATCATTCATGGTAAACCTTCTCACGAAGAAACCCGAGCCACTTTCTCTCATGCATCCGCAAACGCCCCCTCTGTGGTAGTAAAGAATATGGCTCAGGCTCAAAGATTGGCAACCTATATTACCGGCGCATCTCCTGCACAAAACTTTTACGAAGAATTTAAAAATCAATATAGCGAAGGGTTTGATGTGGAAAAAGATCTGCAACGTATCGGCGTAGTCAATCAAACTACTATGTTGGCCAGCGATACACAGGCTATTGCAGATTTCCTCAAACAAGTAATGATTGATAAGTATCAACTTACCAAAGCCACTATTGCAGAAAGATTTGCAGATACACGAGACACCCTTTGCTATGCCACCAATGATAACCAAACCTCCGTACTGGAGATGTTAAATACACCTGCAGATTTAGCTATCGTGGTGGGAGGATACAATTCTTCCAACACTTCGCATCTGGTAGAATTATGCGAGGAAAAACTTTCTACCTACTATATTAACAATAGTGAGAAAATTCTCAGCCGAAAAGAAATTTTGCACTATAATTTCCATACAAAACAGGAAATACTCACCGCCGATTATCTGCCTACTACCGAACCGATACGCATCTTGATTACCAGCGGTGCTTCTTGCCCTGATGCATTGGTGGAAGATGTGATACAAAAACTTATCAGCTTCTATCCCGGCACTAAATCGATAGAAGAAATTATAGCACAGATAGCAAATACATAGAAATATTCCTGTGCTTATTCTGTTTGTATAACCAGTGTTTTACCTTGTTGCAACTGGCTGTGCAGGATTGTGTACCCATCAACTTTTCTATTGCCATAAGTAAGGCCTATGATTTTCTCACCCTTACCCTTTTTCACGATGGTGAATTTGGAACCTTGTAAATCGAATACCACTTTATTAAATAAAGGCACGGTAATAAGATATTCAGGATCTGCAGGCGAATAAGTATACAATCCGATGGCATTCAGCACATACCAGGAAGACATTTCTCCCGCATCATCCATCCCTGCGTAAGCCAGTCGTTCCGGCCCCATACGGTAATATTTGGTTAGAATAAGATTAATAATACGTTGTGCTTTTTCCTGTTTACCGATAAAATAATAAAAATAGGGCGAACTATGTCCGGGCTGATTGCCATGACAATACTGTCCTATAAAAGTGGTAAAGTTGTGTGCTTCATACCCTTTCCAAGGTATGGTAAACAAAGAATCGAGTTTTCTTTCGAAAGCCTGCTTATCGGGATAAAGAGCGATAAAGCCCTGCGGGTCATGCGGAGCAAAAAAGGTAGACTGCCATCCATTCGCCTCTCGATACATGTATTCAAAATAAGGTTGCTCAGGATTGAAGGGTGTAATCCAATCACCGTTCGCCAGTCGTCCGCGCATCAATTGTGTGGTTGGGTCAAATAGATTCTTATAATTATGCGAACGCTGTATCAAAATCTGATAATTTTTCTCATCTCCCAACTCTTTCGCCAATAAAGCAATAGCATAATCATCATAAGCATATTCTTGCGTTTTCGTAACGGCTGCTTTAGCCACTGTTTCCAAACGAGGATGCGGCACATCCATTTCCGAAATCCATCCCCTATCCATGTATTCCTGAAGATGTGGACGACCACCTCGCCCCGGCACGAATGCATTGTTCAGCAAAACTTCATAAGCCTTTTGAACGTTAAAATCTCGAAGTCCTCTTAAGTAACTTCCCGCAATAAATACCGAGGCATGATCGCCATGAAAGAAAGTAGGCATATAACCTCTAAGAACTCCTCTATCGGTTATGGACTTAATAACGTCAAGCGTAACATCGGGGGCCAGCATCCCCAGCAAAACAAGTTTATTCCTATAATCATCCCAAAAAGAGGGATCGCTATAATAACGGAAACCCTCATTAACGATTTCGCCTTTTGCATTTTTAAATGCACCATTTACATCGCTTAGCAAAATGGGCCATAAAAATGATTTATATAAAGCACTGTAAAACGTTTCCTTCTCATCTCGCGTGCCTCCCTGCACTTGCACTTTAGACAATAACTGCTCCCATACCGCATCGGCCTCGTTTTGTACCTGTTCAAAACTTTTGGAAAGCATTTCGGCTTCAAGATTCATTTTAGCATTTTCCAGACTCACATAGGAAAAACCTACTTTCATTTCTAAAGGTGCTGAATTGTTTCCGGAATCTTCAAAATTCACAATACTCACTCCCTGGTTCCCGTCTTTGACAAACTCAATATTATCGATTTGATAATTGGTTACCGCGTAGAAATAGAAAGTATTGCCGGTTTTTTGAAATCCACCAAAAGCATAATCATTGAGTTTTTCTATTTCCCAGTCTTTTACATCTTCATTGGAACGGGATAAATCGGCTAACAGCTTTTTCTTATCACCGCTTCTATAGGTGTATTTATGAAAAGCACATCGAAGCGTGGATGTCACCTCGGCATTAATTCCATACTTTTCCAGATACACTTGATAATAACCCGGCCGTGCAGACTCATTGGAGTGTTTAAATCCTGAATAATACGCCTTAGGATTTACGTCGCCACTCACTGCTATTATAGGCACGTAACACAAATTCCAATGCCCTTTACTGGTGTGTACAAAAGCATAAATGACCGTATCCTCATACTGATATCCAGAGCCACTCTTCCACATAGTTACAGGAGTTACCTGTACCATGGAGTTGGGCAAGGAAGCACCGGGATAGGTCTCGCCCCCCCAAGCACGTCTTGTAGGCTTATATCCCAAATCCACACTATCCCAGAGTGTGGTCGTTCCTATAAAGGGATTTACAAAATCAGTAAGTTTATCCTGTGCATGGGCAGATAAAGCTAGATATATACCGATGCAAATACATTTTAGTTTTTTCAACATGAAGGAGCCGTTAGAGTTTTCAATTCGCAAAATCGTTTTTGGTTTCAAAGAAAAGGAAGTTCTTCATTATCGAAAAAAGAATTTTCCTCCCGAGAAATAATAAACAAAAAGGGCAAAGCTCCACTGGAACTCTGCCCATTTCACAACTCACCAAACAACGCTTTTAGCAAAAAGTAACTATCTCCTGATAGTCTCCCATTTTCTGAAAATGGCTTTTACAATTCTTTCAGCTTCTCTTGCCGTCATCCGGCGACTATCAATTTCATCAGTAGCCCACCCCTGCCAGATAACCTGATCTGTTCGGGTATCGATCATCGATATTGTAATCGTAGCTTCCTTGATGGGCACTGTATAATTATCGTAACCTATAAATTGTTGGGGATAATATACCCTAAAGAATCGTCTGCTATAAGGATTGTAGAAAGTACGAAATCCACCCCAAGAGTAAACAGGTTCTGACTGAACACGCTTACCTCTTTCTACCAATACATCATAGCTAAGAATTACATCGGGGTTACGACGTACTTCTCGCCATCCTTGTGTACGTACCAGCTCTGCATTTACAGCATCTTTTATGCGTTGCTCGGCCATATCTACGCGCACATCTCTCCTATCACGTTGCGCCCATGCAAACGTTCTATATTTTGATAAATTGATGTTGCCGGCTTTTTCTATATGTACTGTCGGCCCACAACCAGCAAACACAAATAGTAGCAAAATAAAACCCAACAGTCGTATTAGTTTCATATGTATTTGTCTCCTTGCAACCTAAAGACGTAAAAAGTATATTCAAAGACTATATGGGAATTGTAAAAAAAATGTAAAAATCAGCCCTACTACGGTATTACTTCAAATAGCAATACCTGCTGTATTTCGTCCCGACTAAAGTTGTTATCTACAATGAGAATCAATGAGTAATGACCATTGGGTAATATAGGTCCTAAAGTAATTCCCTCCACATTATCGATATAACGATTGAGGGAAGCAAGATTGAATAATAGCTTCTTAGAGGCCGGTTGATAAGTGGCATGCTGATGCGATCCACTTACTGCAGTTATGTCGGTAGCCTTGCTGAAATCGGCCAAATAAATTTTTACCACACAACCCTCTATCCCTGTTGAATAAGAACGTTCCATAACCAAGAACTTATTCTCACCAATACACAAGATTTCTGAAATGCCATTTACGCTAAATGCGTTTTCGGGTGTGGGAGGATATGCTACGGCATCCAACAGGTAAGCAAACTGTGCTACCGGTTTCTTTGTTGCAACATCAAATTTGGTAAATCGAACTGGAGCATTGGCATACTGCGCGGTTGCAAGTGGGCCATCTTCATAAATAGGGCTTTCCATACTTGCCCATAAATATTTATAACTGCTACTAAAACTCAACCCCTCAAATACGCCATTCTCACGCGCACCTTTATCTTCTTTATACATGCGGAGATTTGCAGGGATAAGAAAACTGTCTTTAAAATTTCCCGACAAATCCATTTCATAAATCCATGGATTCTGATACACCATCTTTCCACCTCTCACAGCCTTATCACCCTCACTGCTCCACACCAGCGTGCCGGTAGCGGCATTATATCTTATAGATTCGGGATCTGCCGCCTTTTCAGGATTTTTTCTTAATGCGGGAAATGTATCATTAGCGGCATCCTTCAATGTAGCAACCGCTAAAAATCTTACCGAATCTATTTTGTAATCCTTAATATCAATAGCCATCGTATAAAATCTGGCGGCACTGGTAGCTGAGCGCTCATCGCTGATCGTAAAAAAGCGATTGTTGATCCTATCATAATCAATTCCGGATAAGCCTCCAACCCAGGTATTTTGAAAGTGTAGCTCGTAAGGAATTTCGTAAAGATCTAAAAACTTCAATGAGCTAACCCGAATCTCTGCGGAAGTAGTGGATGTTTGATAGGATTTACTAGTTACACAACCAGTAAAGATACCTATACATATAAAGAAATAAAATAACGAAATAGATTTTTGCATGTAGCGATCAGTTCGTGACCAAAATTTGAAGAACCTGAGCATAGAAATATAATAATAAAAAAAGTTACAAGCCGATAAGCCGGATTCTGTCTTCCACCAAAGTGGAATGGCTATCATTTATCTGCTTCCAGTATTACTACCGGAAGTCAATCTGCCTACCCTCCCCGATAGCATGGAAGCATTTCTCCGGGCCGAAGAAAAATCGGGGTTTACATGGCATTTCAGCACACAAGGTTTACCCGAAATACTTATTACTAAGTATTCCCGTGAGCTCTTACCTCACGTTTTCACCCTGGCCTTTCCTGCCGTAAAGCAAAGAAAGGTGGTAATTTTCTGTGGCACTTTCTGTTTCGCCTATTGGCGAACCCGGCTATTCACCGGTGTGTTGCCCTACGCTGTCCGGACTTTCCTCCCTTCAGAGAATTGAAAGGCGATAGCCTGGCTTGTAACTATTTGTAAATTTAATCAATAATTGAACCGACCAAAAATACGGCTTCTCGCTATTCGAATAAAAAGGTATTACCACCTAATGAAGCCCAACATAGTTTATCCTTTTTCAAAAAGGCGCCTTAACTCTGTTGCTTCACCCGGCTTCATTTTATTGCTCAATATTAAACGCAATTGTCTGCGACGCAAAGCTCCGTTGTATAATTCTTTTTCCTCGTCAGTCTCCGGCTCAATAGCAGGTACTGGTGTAGGTTTTCCGTCTGCATCCAATGCGACAAACGTATAATAAGCTGTATTGCTTTTATATCGATCCTTCCGCACCAAATCTTCCCCCCAGACATTTAGCATTACTTCCATGGAGGTGTTAAAAGAGCGTGTCACACGCGCCTCGATATGTACTACATTACCCAATTTAATAGGGTTTACAAACGAAAGGTTATCTACCGATGCGGTTACTACCGGTGCATTACAATGTTTTTGGGCCGAAAGAGCAGCCGCAATGTCCATCCAATACATAAGTCGTCCCCCCATGAGATTACCAAACGTATTGGTATCATTGGGCAAAACCAACTCTGTCATTATTACGATACTATCTTTAGGTTTTTTCGTCATATTTGCAAAGGTAGCGGCAAAGCTTCATTTTACCAGATGATTACTAAAAAAGCTACCGCCGCAATAAATTACAAATACATGAGTATCGGTGTCCATACTACTTCCCGAAATGAAACAAAATACCTAACCTATTTTGCTCTAGGGTGGTTTGTTGTTAATTGCTTACAGGCAGCCTTTCTGAATCTAGAAGGCGATGAAGCCTATTACTGGCAGCTATCCAAAAATCTGGACTGGAGCTACTTCGACCATCCACCTATGGTAACTGTACTAATCCGTTTGGGCGAACTACTGGGACATGGGCCTGTATTCACCAGACTGGGAACAGTATTGATTACCACCTGCAGCATATTAATTATGTACAAGGCTTTGCCCGATGCGTTGAAAAATGTGCGATGGTTTATTCTCATTTGTGCTGCAACCCTTATTCTTAATGTTTATAGTTTTATTACGACACCTGATGCACCTCTCTTGTTTTTTGCATCTTTGTTTTTATTAAGCTATAAATATTTCCTAGATAAAAACACACTGAGCAATACATTATTGATGGCTGTAGCTATAACCGGAATGTTCTACAGTAAATATCATGGTATATTGCTTGTAATTTTTGTGGTACTCTCCAATTTACGGTTGCTATTGAATAAACATTTCTGGTTGGTGGTTTTACTCACTACTTTATTCTTTCTTCCGCATATCTATTGGCAGTACACGCACGACTGGCCCAGCCTTAGATTTCATCTTAATGAACGTCTTGCCAAACACTATAGAATTAATTACACGACAGATTATTTACTGGGACAGTTATTGGTTTTCGGCCCGTTTATCTCACTGCTATTTTATGCTACTTGTTATAAAATTAAAATACAAAACAAACTTTTAAGAGCCCACGCTTTTGTATTTGCCGGAACACTGATTTTCTTTTTAATCTCATCTCTTAAAAACACTGTAGAGGCTCATTGGACGTTAATTGGTACGCCGTCATTTATTGTATTGTTCTTATGGTTACTCAACAACGGCACTCCCAAATATCAACGCATATTTAAAAAGCTAGCTATAGCCAATATTGCACTTATTTTGCTAGCGCGTATTTTATTCTTCATACCTCATTCGCCTTTTTTGCTGATCAAAAATTATTATCCCTTCTTTTATGGTAAGGAATGGGCAAAAACTGTGTACAGTAAGGTCGGCGATACCCCGATACTATTTGAAAATTCCTATGTATTGCCTTCTCTATACATGTATTATAACGAAGGTGCTCAAGCCATAGGCTATAATACTAAGAGTTATAGGAAAACAAATTTCAATCTTCAGGATGATTGTATATTCTCCGGCCAAAATCTCTACTATTATAAAGGAGGAAACGCGGAAGCCCCCTCACATACATATATCGATACAAAATATGCGCCGGGCACGTTACTGCCACTCAAACATTACACTTGCATCAATGCGTTGAAAATTACTCCTTCAGATATTCCTTCTACATTAAAGGCCAATAGCACTTACGCGGTTACGTTGACGATTGAAAACAAAGCCGACCACGATATACAGCTATATAATCCCTTACAAGTAGATTATGCTTTCTTTATAGCCAAGTATGACTACATCAACTCAACCGAAGATTATGTTATACCAGGTATAACTTTCCAGGCAAATGAAAAAAAGCAAATACACATTCAATTAAAAACTCCGGAGAACCCCGGCAAGTATAAAATACTCTTCTCTATCAAGAATGGTATACTCCCGGGCAACTTTGCCAGCGCTTTTTATCCAGTGAAAGTGGAATAACTATGGAGTTTCAATTACCAAACGATTTTCAATAAGTCGGTTATTATACTGCTGTATAAAAGCTTTTAATCGGCGATGCAATCGTTCGGCTAACTGTGAGCTATCAGCAGCAATATTATTGCGGAAAAGACGATCGGTTTTATAATTGTACAACTCCTTTACGTGCTCACCGTCTGAGAAAAGCATGTAATCTCCCTCAAACCACTTATATCCAGCGGAATACTGAAAAGCAAATGCCTGCTGCTGTTGCGCTGTATCTAACACATTATTACCGTATGCTACAAAAGGCTTGTTATAATTTAGATATCCCAATACAGTAGGCATGATATCAATTTGCTGAATAATACCATCGTGAATACCATTCATAGCACTATCTCCAGGAGCATATAAAATAATCGGAATGGCAATATCTCCCCATGGCGTCTGATACTCTTCATGATAAGTTACCGTAGCATGATCAGCACTAATTATAAACAGTGTATTATCAAACCAAGGCTGCTGCTTGGCAGCTTCAAAAAATTTTTTCAGAGCCATGTCGGTATACCCAATGCATTCCAGCACGGGTAACGGGCCTTTCTTAAATACGTCCTTATATTTTTCCGGCACCTTAAAAGGATGATGAGAAGACACAGAAAAAAAGGTACTAAAGAATGGCTGCTGAAATGTTCCCAACTTTTGTGCAAAAAACTGCAAAAAGGGCTCATCCCAAATACCCCAAATACCGTCATATTCCGCATCGTTATTAAACTCGTTTTTGCCATAATAATATTCTATGCCTAACAATTTGGTAATGGCCGTAAAGCCCATTGACCCATTAGGAGCTCCGTGGAAGAAGGATGTATGATAACCTTCTTTACGTAGCACATGAGCCAGCCCTCCTATGGTATCCGACACATAAGGTGTGAGTACAAAAGGATTAACACCACTAGGAATACTGGCTATACAAGAAGGAATCGCATCAATAGACTTTCTACCATTGGCAAACGATTGCCAGAAAATCTTACTATGTGCGGCTAGGGAGTCCAGAAAAGGCGTAAACCCTGTATAGGTGCCACCTTCCAAATCTTTGTTGTAAAAACCCATTGCCTCTTTGCCAAAGCTTTCCAGCAGAATTAACACTACATTTTTCTTTTGAAACACATTATCAGGATGTGGGCGATGAATGGGAGTATAAATCTGCTCCAGTTCTTCGTCAGTATAATAATTCACTCTCTTAAGAGTCTGTACGCTGGTAGTTCTGATAAACGTAAAAGGCGTATTCAGTACTAAATAAATTTCATTGGGATTGCTAACATAATCTCCGGCATTACTAATGGTAATAGGACGGGTACTATGTTTGTAATCGCCACGAATGCCTCCTATCGCCAGAAACACGGTTAATAGCAATATTACTACCCCCCTGATATAGTATCGTACTTTTGATTTTCCCTCTATTGCTTCAGTCTGTACCCGGTTGTATAAAAATATCATCAGCGTCAGCAAGGCAAGATAAATCAATGTCACATACCAGAAATCTGATACAAAATGCTTGGCAAGCTGTCCAAAGTTTTGTTCATTCTGAAACTCTTTAAGCACTGCAAATGTGGTGCGCCTTAGTGTAAAACGATAATAAATAAAATCAATACAATTGAGCAATAAAGCAATTCCATTGCATACAATAAAAGAAGTTTCTACAACCCGTTTGTAAATCCTATGGTTGAGCACTGAAGCGGGTAAAGGGAACACCATCAATACTAGCGAGAGTGCATTAAAATAAAATAGTGCTGCAATATCAAACCGCAATCCTCCCTTCAAGATATGCAACCACTTATCAGCTGTCAATCCAGGGAATAATGAGGTATTCAGCCCCCAGAAGATAAACCGACAGAGGAATATAAAAAACAAGGCAACACCCATCCGGTACAGGACTGCCGCGTAGTAATTGGCTTTAAACTTCATATAAAAATGTTTCAAAATTAGCAATTTGATAATACAACACACTTATTACCTATTTTTGAATGCTATATCACAAAATTCGCTATCTGATATGGGCGGTATGTATGACGAAAGGAGTACCCACGCTACGGGTCTTTTCGTTATCTTTGCAACCCTGTCAAATTGTCTGTTATTTATAATAACAGCACTGTTTTTGAAGGTGGATATTCATTTAAAATATTAATACATTATCATGTTTGGTTTTTTATCAAAGCTTTTTGGTGGGAGCAAGTCAGAAAAAGACGTTAAAAAGCTTCTGCCTGTTGTAGAGAAAATAAATAACTATTTCCAGCAATATCAATCGTTAACCAATGATGAACTTCGAGGTAAAACTCAGGAGTTCAGACAGCGCATTAAAGCACACTTAAGCGAGATAGATAAAAAGCAGGAAGCACTGAATGCCGAGGCCGAAGCACTTTCGCACGATAAGCTTGTTGAAAAAGATAAGATTTACAAACAGGTGGATGAGCTGAAGAAAGAGCGCGATAAGGAAATTGAAAAAATTCTGGACGAATTACTACCCGAGGCTTTTGCGGTAGTAAAAGAAACCGCCAGAAGATTTAAAGAAAATGAGCAGATTGTAGCTACAGCCACCGACCTAGACCGAGAGTTAAGTGTAAAAAGCGATTACATCACTATCGACGGCGATAAAGCCATATATAGCAACACCTGGACCGCAGCCGGTGGGAAAATCACCTGGAACATGGTGCACTATGATGTGCAGCTGATTGGTGGTGCCGTATTGCACAGCGGGAAAATTGCTGAAATGGCAACCGGGGAAGGTAAAACACTAGTATCTACCCTACCGGCGTATCTGAATGCACTCGCCGGCGAAGGAGTGCACATCGTAACAGTGAACGATTATTTGGCCCGTCGTGACCAAGAGTGGAACGGTCCTATTTTTGAATGGCTAGGACTGCGTGTGGATTGTATCGACAAACATCAACCCAATACACCGGCAAGACGCAATGCTTATTTGGCCGACATTACTTACGGAACCAATAACGAATTCGGCTTCGACTATCTACGCGACAACATGGTGCATACTGCCGACGAGATTGTGCAGCGCAAGCACCATTACGCTATGGTGGATGAGGTGGATAGCGTATTAATTGACGATGCTCGTACACCCTTAATCATAAGCGGTCCTGTTGATAAAGGCGATGAACAGCAGTACCATCTACTGAAACCCCGGGTAGAACAACTTTATCGCGAACAGGAACGTATTGTAAGAAATTCGCTGAACGAAGCAAAAAGGTTAATTGAAAAAGGCGAAGACGATCCTAAAACAGGAGGCCTATACTTGTACAGAGCCTTCCGCGGATTACCCAAATACAATCCGCTGATTAAATATCTAAGCGAACCAGGTATTAAAGTAAAACTTCAAAAAGCCGAAAACTATTATCTACAAGATCAGGAACGCAATATGCATATCGTTGATTCGGAACTGCTTTTCCGTATTGACGAAAAAAATAGATCGGTAGACCTAACAGAAAAGGGGTTGGCAACCATTACCAGAGCTGGCGAAGACCCTAATTTCTTCGTATTGCCTGATATTGGCGCAATGCTGGCCGAAATAGAAAAAAGTGATGCCACTGCCGAAGAAAAACTTAAAAGAAAAGAACAAGTATTAAACGAGTATACCCTTAAAGCAGACCGTATACACGCTGTACAGCAATTGTTAAAAGCGTACGCCCTCTTCGAAAAAGATGTTGAGTACGTCATTATGGATGGCGCTATTAAGATCGTGGATGAACAAACCGGTCGTATTATGGAGGGGCGCCGATACAGTGATGGTCTGCACCAAGCACTTGAGGCTAAAGAAAACGTAAAGATCGAAGCGGCTACACAAACATATGCCACCATTACCCTGCAAAACTATTTCCGTATGTATCATAAGCTGGCTGGTATGACCGGTACTGCGGAAACTGAAGCAGCAGAACTGTGGAGCATTTACAAACTGGATGTGGTGACCATCCCAACACATCTTCCAGTCATTCGTGAGGATAAACAGGATTTAGTTTACAAAACCAAACGCGAGAAATATAAAGCCATTATAGACGAAATTGAGCGCTTAAGAAACAGTGGCCGCCCGGTACTAGTAGGTACCACTTCTGTGGAAACCAGTGAGCTGTTAAGCCGTATGCTACAACAGAAAAAAATTCCACACAATGTATTGAACGCAAAACAGCATGCAAGAGAAGCTGTAATTGTGGCGGAAGCAGGTCAGGCTGGAGCTGTAACTATTGCTACCAACATGGCCGGTCGGGGTACCGATATTAAGCTGGGCCCAGGCGTAAAAGAAGCCGGAGGGTTGGCAATCATTGGTACCGAAAGACACGAAAGCCGCCGGGTAGACCGACAGTTACGTGGGCGTGCCGGACGTCAGGGCGACCCCGGTAGTTCCCAATTCTACGTATCACTGGAAGACGACCTGATGCGTATGTTTGGTAGCGACCGTATCGCCAGTATGATGGATAAGCTGGGGTACAAAGAAGGAGACGTGATACAGCATAGTATGATCAGCAACTCCATTCAGCGTGCACAAAAGAAAGTAGAAGAAAACAACTTCGGAATACGTAAGCGTCTGTTGGAGTACGATGATGTAATGAACAAACAAAGAAATGCGATTTATGAAAAAAGAAATCATGCTTTGTTTGGAGAAAGACTTTCACTAGACATTGATAACGCTTTTGCCATCGTAGCCGAAAGTCTGGTTACATCGTTCAAAGAGCAGGAGGATTTCGAAGGCTTTAAATTAGCCTGTATCTTGAACTTTGGTATGGATACAACCATTACCGAAGATGAATTAAAAACCGGTGATATCCGTTCTTTATCAGACAAACTGTATGATGAAGCTATAAAACGCTACAACGAACACACAGAAAGTATTTGTCAAAAAGCCGTTCCTGTATTCCAAAATATACGTGCTACCCAAGGTAGTCATATAGAAAATGTAGTAGTACCGTTCTCAGATGGTAGAAAGGGTATTAATGTACTGGCACCTCTTGACAAAACCATCGAAACCAATGGTAGAGCGCTTATAGCAAGCATGGAAAAAACCATTACGCTTGCTGTAATTGATGAAGCATGGAAAGAGCATCTGCGCGCTATGGACGATCTTAAGCAAAGCGTGCAAACGGCATATCTGGAGCAGAAAGATCCGCTGGTAATTTACAAAATGGAAGCCTTCCAGTTGTTTAACAATATGGTGATGAACCTTAATAAAGACATCATCTCATTCTTAACACAGGCTTCATTACCCGAACAACAACAGGATACTGCTATCAAAGAAGGTCGTCAGGAAAAAACCGATCTCAGCAAATTAAGTGTTAATAAAGATGAGATTGATGCAGCAGGCGATGACTATGCGGCCAATGAGCGCGATTATTTTGACCCCACGGCCACACGCGTAAAACAGGAACCTATACGCGTAGGACCTAAAATCGGAAGAAACGATCCTTGTCCCTGTGGTAGTGGTAAAAAATACAAGCATTGTCATGGAAAAGGAGAGTGATCCTAATTTCAAAACGACATATAAAAAGAGGCGGTTTCACACCGCCTCTTTTATTTTTATCCTTTTGTTGTAGCTTTAGAAATATTGTTTACAAACCACCTTCTGAAAACAAAATAGCTTTAGCTTCTACATCTTCGTACTTATCGATTAACTGCAGCAATTGCTTTTTAAGTTGTGCTACCAGTTTTTTGTATTGTGGAAGATTGTACAAATTTTTCATTTCATATTGATCATTCCGCAAATCATAAAGCTCCCAACCTTCCACACGTTTGTAAAAACGAATGAGCTTGTATCTTCCGGTGCTAATACCAAAATGCGGCGATACAGCATGTTCTCCATTTTCGTAATAATGATAATACAGGGCCGCTCTTCCTTTTGCCTTGTTTTGAGTTACTAAAGGCAAGAAAGAAGCTCCTTGCATATCGGCAGGAATGGGAACACCGGCTGCTTCCAAAATAGTGGGTGCAATATCCACATTCATCACCAGATCATTATTGATACTACCAGGCTTTATTTTCCCGGGATAGCGCATCACCATAGGTGTACGGAATGACTCTTCATACATGAAACGTTTATCAAACCAACCATGCTCTCCCATATAAAACCCCTGATCGCTCATATAAATCACTATAGTATTGTCGCTTAGATTATGCTTATCTAAGTAGTCGAGTGCCCGTCCAATATTGCGATCAAGAGATGCCGCAGTGGACAAATAATCTTTCATATAACGCTGATACTTCCACTCGATAAGTTCCTTACCGGACAAATTCTTTTTCTTAAAATCTTCTCTTATAGGCGCGTAGTACCGGCTATAAGCAGCCCGTTGTGCTGCATTCATGCGCATAAAACTACGTTCTTTGTTCTCCTCCTCTTCACTATTAAAAATCTTAAGATCATATCCCAATCTTAAGTCTTTAGCTATGCTCATTTCCTGTACTGCAGCCGCCTTGCGGTTTTCGTACTGATCGTAAAATGTAGGAGGTAACGGGAAAGTAACATCGTCAAACATTCCAAGATCACAAGTGTCGGGCATCCAGGTACGATGTGTAGCCTTGTGACCAATCACCAAACAGAAAGGCTTAGAAGTATCGCGTTGGTTTAACCACTCCTCAGCAATATCCTGAGTAATATTGGTAGCATACCCTTCGATTCTTTTAGTACTACCATCCATCATAATAAAATCAGGATTGAAGTAACTCCCCTGCCCCGGCAATACTTGCCAATAAGAAATTCCTTCAGGATTGGTTTTAAGGTGCCATTTTCCAATCCATGCAGTCTGATATCCGGCTCTGGTTAACTCTTTTAAGAAATTATTCTGTGAACCATCGAAAGTAGAGTTCTCGTTATCCTTAAATCCATTTTTATGACTATACTTACCGGTGATAATTACTGCACGGCTAGGACCACAAATAGAGTTGGTTACATAAGCTCTATTAAATAGTACACCCTCTTTAGCAATTCTATCAATTGCGGGAGTTTGCATCAGCTTGCTCCCATAGGCACTTATTGTCTGAAAGGCATGATCATCGGAAATAATAATAACGATATTAGGACGCTTTTGTGCCACTGCGGCACATGCAGTTATTGCAAGCAATCCCACTAATAGTTCTTTAAGCTTGAACATTTTTATATTGAGTTTGATTTTCATTACTAACAACCTCCAATAAAGTTAAAACAATCTCAGTTTGCATTTTGCGTTATAGTAATTGATTCAGGAGGAAGATTGAATGTTGGATTAATAGTAACGGTAATGGAGCGCGACATACCTGTATTATTAGGTAAGATAGTCACAGGCAATTTATAATCTCCTGAACCGTAAATCTTATTGATAACGCACCAACCATTTGTACCCGCATTGATGACGATATTAACTGTCCCGCCATTTGCAGGAAAAGCAGCTGTATTATTTTCCAATGTGGCAGAAAATGGCGAAGGCTCGGGCTTTGGAGGCAGCTCGTCTTTTTTACAAGAAATAAATGAAATAAAAAATATAATGAATAATAAAGCAAATCGATTTTTTAGTATATAATTTCTTAACATTTTGAAATCATTTTATGACTAATAAATAATTACCAATTGGGATTCTGAGTCCACTTATAGCCAGTTAACTGTAGCATACGTTGCTGAATAGGTAACAAATAATCTCTATTTAAATTGAATCCATAACCATTCGGCAACACATTTCGCAAAGGATCTAAATAACGTCTACTATCGGAATTAATACCCGTTAACAAAGGCTGATAGGATGTTGGATAATGAGCGCTCATATTACTACCAATGTATAAGGCTCCAATAGGTCGCTGACCTTTAATTAATATATCTGCAGCAGCCCATCGCATAATATCATCTAAACGAAAACCTTCAGCAGCTAGTTCCACCCTCCTTTCTCTTCTTACTGCCTGAAGTACAGGGCTTAGATCACGAAAAGGGTAATTAGGATCGGTATTATACTCCCTTGCCAAATCCACAGGAGGCATTCCCACACGATCACGTAATGGTTTAAGTGCCGCGGTAATAAGAGTAGGATCACCTCCTAATTCAGCCATAGCCTCTGCATAATTTAATAATACTTCGGCATAGCGAAATGCAATAGCTGGGGCCTGACTATTATAATCATCAGCTACAGCTCTAGAATCATTGTACTCCAAAAATTTATATAGAGGGAAGCCTGTCGTGCTTCTGTTAAATCCAGTTTGATCTATTGGAGGAAAATCTGGCACCACAGCATCAGGACGTAAAGATTGCCCCGGAACAGCTACTGTTTGAAACAGGCGTGGATCTCTAATATCTGGTTTAAGTTCATTACCATAAATTTGCTGTGTTTGAAGCCTTTCATTTCCAAGAAAAGGGCGCCCATCTCTTGTCAAATAGTCATCTACCAGAGATTGAGTTATTCCCATATCTGCCCCTGCTGTAGAGAGATATTTACTAGTGCTATGTCCGATATTATCCCTTACACTATAGCGACGGAATAAAAGTACTTCTGGGTTGGTAGATAAGTCTGTAGTAATAAACATTGTTTTATAATCCTCTAAGGGATTGCCTGTGGTATAAACCTGCCATCTTCCACTGCTCATCACCGCATAAGCTGCATCTCTAGCTTGCTCTAAATAATTTTGGATTTTAGCATCAGTAATCCCATTTGTAAAAAATGGATCATTTTTTGCCTTATGGTATTTTTGCCATGTCCCTTCATAAAGGGCAACTCTTGATTTTAACGCTAAGGCAACATCTTTATGCACACGCATTGTTGCACTACTAGAAACAGCTGGCAATAATTCCGCCGCTATATCTAGATCTGTTAAAATAGAGTCTACAACCAGTGTTCTAGGATCACGTGGCACTTGCATAAAAGAAGTATCTGCAGAAAGGACTTTATTCACCCAAGTAAGATCACCATAATTCTTTAGCATGTTGAAATACGTAATTGCTCTAAAAAATCTGGCCTCACCTACATATTGATTAATTAGGTTTCTATCACCTGTAGCATTATGATAATTTTCTAAAAAATAGTTTATACTTCTTATAGTAGAATATCCACTTAAAGGACTTGCATTACTTAAGGACAAAGTACCATTCATTCTATTATTAACAGAAGAAAAAGTCATATTATCGGTACCGGCATCGTTAAATGCAATACCAGCCCCGCCCACAGTAACTGGGTGAGAGGGAAAACTAGTTTCATAAAACTGATTAAGAAATAAACGCATTTCATTAGTAGTCGCCAGTGGATTGTCAGAACTTAATACATCTTGTGGCTGACGATTCAAGAAATCCTTATTACATGCAGTTAGACTTAGACTACATATAATAATAATGAATATAGAAATTTTAATTTTAGAACTCATTGCGCTGATTTTTGACTGTTTATATTATAAACCGATGTTTATACCTAAGGAATAAACCTGTGTAAGAGGATAAATTTTGCCGGTGGTAGTTCCTCCTACCCCAACCAAAGTTTCAGGATCGAAAATCTTAGTAAGTTTGGTAAACGTAAGCAGGTTTTCACCCGAAACATAGAGATGAACCTTGCTTAATTTAATGCGTTGTATGACCTCTCGAGGTAGACTATAACCTATAGTTGCATTCTTTAATCTCACATAAGCCGCATTTTGCAGATATCTATCACTCACTTGCTGTGTCTTATTAACAAAAGAACCAATAGAGCCTACAGGAGCAGAATAAGGATTGGGATAATAAGCATTTGGATTCTCAGGAGTCCAATAGTCTAAATGTTGTGAAAATACGGTAACCTGTGCCAAAGCTCCCGAACCCCAAAAATACACATCTCCTACACCGGGGGCATAATGACGCTTCCCTATGCCTTGAAACATAATAGAGAGAGACAACCCCTTCCACTCAATATTGCCTGTAAAAGAATAAGCATACCGAGGAGAGGTATTACCAATAATGGTTAAGTCCCCCATATCTCCCAATCGGTTATTACCCCGATCAATCTTACCATCATTATTTAAATCCACATAACGTACATCGCCAGGTTTCCATGCTACAGGGCTGATGTAGGAATGATCCAGTTGATTAAACGCATCTGCTTCCTCCTGAGTTTGAATCAAACCACTTGCTCGATACCCCCAAATTTCACCAACCTTTTTACCTACATACCACGATCCAGCAGGATCAGTGAAAGTGGGATTCTCATACTTGGTGATAACAGTTACGTTATCAGAAATCACACCTGTGATAGAGTAATTAATATCATTACCTATTCTGTTACGATAAGCCAACATTAATTCCCAACCATTAGTACGAAGATTTGCATTATTGCTTGCAGGAACAGCCCCCCCCCCCAAACAAATCGGCAATATCAAAAGTTGGACCAAGCATATCCCTCGTCTCTCGCTGATAAATATCCAAAGAACCGGAAAGCTTGTAAGCAAAAAGATCAAAATCTAACCCAATATTTTTAGTCAACACTTTTTCCCAGGTAGTACTTTGATTAAAGGGAGCCGGTGCATAAATTATAGCCTCTCTTCCGTTCTGAAAAAACCATGAAGGACCTGAACCATTGGTACCAAGAACTGAAATACCCATAGTTTGAATATATGAATATAGACCAGCCCCGGATTGGTTCCCCAACATACCATACGAACCACGTATTTTTAGATTATTTACGAACGTGACATTCTTCATAAAGTTCTCCTTAGCGATGTTGTACCCCACAGACATCGATGGAAAGAATCCCCATCTATTGTTAGGAGAAAAACGAGAAGAACCATCATAACGGCCATTGAGCTCTATCAGATATTTTTCTCTAAAGTTGTAGCTCAATCTTCCAAAATACCCTCTCGTAGCCCATTCATTACGTGATTCTTTAGTAGTAGGTGTAGTAGTAGTTAATGATATCCCCGGACGATTAAAACTAATTAAATCTTGAGCGGAAGAAGTTAAAGAGCGAAATTGATTCAACTCTTGCTGAAATCCGGCCATAATGCCGAAATTATGTTTCCTATCGATGGAATAATTATAAGATGTGTAAATATTCGGAGATATGTAAATATTATTATTTTCCTCTCTAGAATAACTACCTCCAATAGGAATAGCAAATTCTGATCGGTTTACCAACTTAGGAGTACCGTCAATTCCATACACTACACCAGGGATTAACAAAGTCTCAATCTGACCATCTTTCTTTAGAATATTAAAATCAGCTATTATTTTCCAGTTTTTTAGAGGTTCTATTTCCACACCTGGCAATAAGGCTAGGGTAAAATTTTTATTAGTATACTTAGATCCCGATTGAAAATAAGGTACACTAGAAATCTCGTTATAATTTCCATTAAGATCATAAGGCGAAATATTGGGTCTCATTCTCGCCAAATTATGCATAAACAAAGACTCAAAAGTTCCATTGATACTAAAGGGAGCAGTATATTTATCATTAGTGACTTTGGTATTTAGTTTAAACTTTAACCAATCTGTAAGTTGTGTAATAATGGTACTATTAAAGTTTAACCTATTATAATCCATGTCAGCAAAACGCAGAAGACCTGCTTCATCATAATATCCCCCGGAGACAAAATATTGGGTAATTTTATTACCACCACTTAAGCTCAAATTATGCGCTTGGCGATGTGACCAAGGTTTGTAATGAAACTTAAACCAGTTAGTATTTGCTACCCCATTAGCTGTATTTTCCCAATTAGACAAATAATTATCATTTGCTTCTGGGAAAATATTTATGCCTTTAGGATTTTCAACATATCTTTTCAACAATTCCAGCTTTTCATCTGAATATTGCTTACTGCCTTGTGCATTAAATGTTGCTGCATTAAAATATTTTGCAAACTCATACGAGTTCCATATCAGGCAGTTTTACGGGCCGTGTAAAACCGTAATCGCCCGAATAGTTGAGCATAATCCGATCAGCTTTTCCTTTTTTGGTGGTTATTAATATAACACCATAAGGAGCACGAGCTCCATATACAGCAGAAGCTGCTGCATCCTTTAATACAGAAATAGATTCAATATCATTCGGATTAATCTCCGAAAGGTCCATTGGCATGCCATCGACTAAAACAAACGGGCCATCTCCGCCTGCCAGATTTCCCGCCCCACGAATATTCAGGTTAAAGCTCTGTCCAGGTTTCGTACTAGTCCCTACGGAGATATTCAAACCCGGAACCAAACCTTGCAAACTCTGCGTAGCATTTAATACAGGACGTGTTTCAATATCCGCACCCTTGATTACAGATACAGCGCCTGTAAGATTTACTTTTTTCTGGGTACCATAACCAACTACAACCACTTCCCCTAGCTCTGATTGCAGCAGCCTCATCCTTATTAATAATAAACTGTTTTCATTATTTGACACTAGATAGTTCTTCAAAGAATCCCTTTGATATCCTACATGTTCAAAATACAAATTGTAGCGCTGGCCAGGATGTAAGTTAGGAATGGAAAAAATGCCAGAAGAATCTGTCAACAACATTCGTTGCTGACCAGTAGTTATATTTTCCACTATAACTGTTACAGAAGAAAGACTTTCCCCTGACTCTGAAAGAATTTTTCCGTTTACGGTTTTCTGTGCTGAGACGCCAAGAAAAGCAAAACAGGAAAGGAACAAAAGCAATAAATGTTTGAGAGGTCTTAGCATATTTACTTATTTTATTGGTTGCACGATTGCATTTGGATTGCCTGAAAACATAAAAACATGTATTTTTATTAATTACGCTTTAAGTATATGGTATCTTTATCTCTTTCATATACTAGCTTGTTTAAATCGCAGATAGCTCTTATTAAGGTTTCCAAAGAGTCATTGTAAAATATTTGCCCGGTAATAGAAGCATCATAAATGGAAGTATCTAAGGCAACGATCTTCACGTGATACCGCTTCTCAAGATTGATCAACACATTTTTAAGCTTGGGCCCCATTAATAACATCTTATCATTTGTCCAAACAATCGTATTCTGCTCCTCTATGAATGTTTGTCGATTTACATTAGTTTTTTTATACGCGCGCTCCTTATTTAATCTATCTTCTGCTATATGTACCGTCCCAAACGGTTTGTTTATATAACAACTTTGACCGGGCGTCAGAAATACTGTATCCATCCTGAACGAACTGTCTACCGAATGAATATATACTTTACCCTCTGTAAGCGTAACAGTTAAAACATCATTACTTATTTTTTGAACCCAAAACTGTGTTCCAATGGCCGTTGTACTAATACCATTTGCTATAACAGAAAACGGACTATCGGAATTTTTCCTTACACGAAACAATACATTGCCACTTGTAACATATACAGTTCTGTGTAAGATATAATCGGACTGAAAACTTATTGCAGCATCTTTATCCAATACCGCTACTGAGCTATCCGGTAAGAAATAATGGAGCATCCCCGTATTGGGATTGTTCACTACTATTGCTGTGGTGCCACCCTCTACTGGCCTCTCATTAATAACTTTCCTCCAAATAATCGCTCCGATTATCAATCCTCCTACAATACAGGCAGCAGCTAACCATCTAATTGTAGAAATAAAAAGTCTTTTTCTGGCAAACACCCTATTTAGCCCCTTAATCTTCTCTTCATAGGGTCGCTCCACTATCTCATAAGGATCCACATCTTCCATCAATCTGATTGCATCTAGTGCCTCTGGATGTGTACTGAGATAAGCGTGAACCTCATCGGCATCGGGTGGCATACTTCGATTTGCAAGAAAATCCTCAATCTTGTGTTGGTCAGGAGAATTACCCATCAATTATATTGTACGTTTAAAAAATAAAAATCCCCTACCGGTACGATTTTTTTTAAGCACTATGAGATAGTACGGTCAAAATGGCTATCCAACACAAATTTTTACGAAGTTGTTTCAAGGCTTTCTGAATATGAGCATCGACGGTTTTTACAGAAATACCCAAACTTTCAGCTATTTCTTTCTGTGAAAAGCCTTCTATATAAGCTAGGGTAAATACTTTTTTGCGAACGGGAGGCAACTTCTGAATAGCTAATTTTAGGGTATCGGAGAGCTCAATTTTAGAAGTAGGATTTTCCGGTATTACATATTCCTTTAACTGCGCTATTAATTTACGCTGATGTGCTTCTTTTCTCAACCAATCAATAAAAACTTGCTTAGCTTTTCGATTCAGCTGCAAAATTGCAGAAAGTTCAAAGGAATAGGAATGACGGTATTGCCAGAGTTTGATAAAAGTAAGCTGTGTAAGTTCTTGAGCAATAATATCAGACCCGGTTCTTTTCAAAAAAGCAGTATATAGTCTGTCGTAGTTTTCAAAATAAATTGTCTCAAAATATGCCTGATCGAATTCGCTCATTAGAAAAAAAGTTTTCTAACAGTTCATTATGCCATGTACAACATAATACACAAAATTTTCCAAAAGCGATTTTCAACAAAAAACTACCTTTTCTACGAACACAATGAAAAAGCTTGTGTGATAAAATTAAAAGCATCTAAAGATTGGAGGTAAAAGAAGTTGAAAAATAAAAAAAGCCTCTCATCGAGAGGCTTTTAGTGCCCCAGGCGGGACTTGAACCCGCACAGCCATTGCTGGCCACAGGATTTTAAGTCCTGCGTGTCTACCAATTCCACCACCAGGGCTGACGTGTAGAACCGTCAAAAAAAATCCTCTCGTTAAGGAGAGGATATCTGAAGAGCGGAAGACCGGGCTCGAACCGGCCACCCCAACCTTGGCAAGGTTGTGCTCTACCAAATGAGCTACTTCCGCAAAAAGAACTTTTTTATTGATGCCCCCTGCTTGTCGAAGGGGATGCAAAAATAAGAGTTTATTAATTTCTTCCAAAAAAAATTCCGAAAAAATTATTTGTATTTCGGTGTATACAAAGAGCTTTCTTGAACGTGTACTTGAGGCTTTTCAAACTTTTTAGTGTACAGTCTGTAACAACCTCCCCAGGTCATTAAAAAGAAACATGCAATACTCAAATAAAAGATGTATGCAGAAGATCTTACCCAGCTTTGAGCAAAATCATTCTTCTCATATCTTTTTAAACTTTCTTGGTATTCCTGCTCTTTTAATTCTTCAATATCTAACTGTTTCATGTATTACGGTTATTGTTTTGCAAAAATAGTGTAAACGTCGCTAATAACCATCACTATCGGCACAGCATTTTTTACAATCGGCCGGCAAGATAGTAAAATTCGTCATTTCACTCCTCTACCAATTCCGAAAACTTTTTCTTTCCTTTTACAAAATGGAGCCACACAATATTTTTTCTGAGATAACCATACAAATCGCCTTTTCTATATTTGGGGAAAACACTCTTTTTACGATCAGCCACTATCCATTTTATAAAAGATAGATGTGCACTGCATACGGCTATAAAGTACCCTCCGTCGCCCCTCAATAGATTTTTCAGGGCCGATACAAAGTCCAGCACAGAACGTACCGCCAGAACATACCATTTCCGCAAGCCATGCATATTTTTATACAACATGATATTATTGTTGCGGAAATTCAGATACGTTTTCAAAGAATTGCCTTTGGGCAATGTGCCTCCTCCTACATGATACACAACCGATGCCGGACAACTGGATATTTTATACCCCAAAAGTTGAATGCGCCAGCACAAATCGATTTCCTCTTGATGAGCAAAAAAATAATTATCAAATCCGCCCGCCTCATGAAATACTTTGGCACGGATAAATAAAGCCGCCCCACTGGCCCAAAATATATACCTAGGCTGATCATATTGCCCATAATCTTCTTCCGAAACATCAAAGATCCTTCCCATAGCAAAAGGATAGCCGTAATGATCCAACCAACCACCGGCTGCACCCGCATATTCAAAATACTGGGGATGCGTAAATGCCCGCAGCTTGGGTTGGCATGCCGCTAGAGAAGTATCCTTTTCCAGCAGCGCTACCATGGGTTCAATCCAGCCCGGCTCCACTTTAACATCGGAGTTTAGCAAAATGTAATAATCCGCCTCAACCTGCTGCAAAGCCAGGTTATAGCCCTTTGCAAATCCATAATTCTCGCTCAGCTGAATTATTTCAATCTGCGGATAATACGTTTTTAGGAATGATACCGAATCATCAGTAGAATGGTTATCAGCCACAATAATCCGGTAGTTACTATATGTAGATACTACCAGATGGGGCAAAAAATCCTGCAGGTATTTTTTACCATTCCAGTTAAGGATAACTATTGCTACTGAGGGATGCATTACTGGCAAAAATAATAATGTAAACGAGGCAATACGAATCTTTTATCAAAAGTGGATGATATTTAACAATACGTGTTGAACCCGCTAGAAGATGGCGAGAGCGGCATTCTTTTTGTAATAAATACCTGAAAATTTAGCTATTTAAAGCAGTGGCTTTGGATTTGAACAAATAATATAGATGAATACAAGCAATCATGCCGTTGCTGATGATAATAGGCCATTTGTTTCCCAGCAAGATGCCATATATAACAAAAAATACACATGCAACACAGTTGAGGGAACGAATCGTCTTTACGTTATTAGGTACGAATGAAATTACCAAAAGTAAAGTAGCTATATAACCAATAAGCTCTATGGTATCCATGGTGATATTTTTAACATGAGTGTAAATTTGTATAAAACTTTAAATTCTACAGCTATAGAAAGGTAGGGATTTATTTTTACAAACCTTACTTTCAAAAACTATAAAACATGATGAAATTAGTTATTCTTTTTAGTGCATTACTGATGACGACACAACTTTATGCCCAGTCTACAGGCAGCATTAATATATACAAGGATCCACGCATCGATGTGCTACTTAAAAAGCAAGCAGAGGCCAACAATCTTTCTACACGTAACTCTGCCAAACGCAGAACGGCAAAGGGATATAGACTGCTCATCATCAGCAGCAATAATCGCAATGAAGCTATTGCCGCGCGTACAAAATTACTGACGCATTTTCCAGAATTAAAAGCCTATATGTGGTATCAGGCTCCTTACTACAAAGTGAAGGCTGGCAATTTTATTTCCCGCAACGATGCTCAGGCCTATCAGAAAAAACTGGCTTCTATATTTCCGGGCAATATTTTTATTATGAACGATACGGTAGAAGTAAAGCCTGAAGAAACCGAATCATCAGAATAGTTATACTTACCCGTCTTCTTTTATCCTGCTTACAAAAGCAACTGAGACCAGTGTACACTTTATCCTTCGTCGGATAATAATGACATGAAAATTTTCTGTACGTTTGTCAGATGATTGATAAAATAAAACTTCTTGCAAAACAATACGCTCCTGAATTTATTGACATCAGGCGTCATTTGCATGCACATCCTGAATTAAGCTATCAGGAATTTGAAACAGCTGCTTTTGTACAACAAAAATTAAGCGAATACAATATTCCTTTCGAAATAAAGGCACAAACCGGTGTCATAGGCCTCATCAAAGGTAAAAATCCGGATAAAAGAGTGATTGCACTTCGTGCCGATATGGATGCGCTGCCCATTACAGAGGCTAATGATGTCCCTTACAAATCGAAACACGAAGGCATCATGCACGCCTGTGGGCACGATGTACATACCACCTGTTTGTTGGGTGCCGCCAAAATCTTACAGGAATTAAAAGATGAATGGGAAGGCACGGTAAAACTCATCTTTCAGCCCGGGGAAGAGAAAAATCCGGGAGGTGCCAGCCTTTTAATCAACGAAGGCGTGTTAGAAAACCCCGCTCCTACTGCGATTTTCGGGCTACACGTACATCCCGGACTTCAAACAGGCAAAGTAAGCTTCAGAGCCGGGAAGGTCATGGCCAGTGCCGATGAGCTGTATTTTACCATAAAAGGTAAAGGAGGCCACGCAGCTTCACCACATCTGACGGTAGATCCTATTTTAATTGCTTCTCATCTGGTAATCGCACTACAGCAGATTATCAGTCGCAGAAAGAATCCTTTTACGCCTTCCGTTTTATCCATCACCGCCTTTAATGGAGGTACTACCACTAATGTTATTCCTTCCGAAGTAAAGCTGATGGGTACTTTCAGAGCTATGGATGAAAACTGGCGCTTTGAAGCGCACGATCTTATCAGAAAGACATCCGAAGATCTAGTAAAATCGATGGGCGGAGAACTGGATCTTCATATCGATGTTGGCTATCCTACCGTATACAATCACGAAGCGCTTACAGAGGCGGCTAGACAAAAAGCTGTAGCATTTATGGGCATCGATAAAGTAGAAGAAACTGAGATTCGCATGGGAGCTGAAGACTTCGGATACTATACACAAAAAATTCCCGGTTGTTTTTATCGCCTGGGAGTGATGCAAGATCCCAACAATATTCGCAACGTACATACTCCCGTATTTGATATAGACGAATCGGCTATTGAAATCGGCATGGGAATGATGGCCTGGTTGGGAGCTTCCGTGGAACAATGGTAATCAACCTTTGGATCCATTTTTGCATCTGTATTATAAAAGAAGATATGAAAGCGTTTTTTCTAGCCCTAGTTTGCTGTGGTGGGATGCATGCGATGGCGCAAACCACACCGGACACGCTGAAAAGTGCCAGAGATTATATAATTGAAAATGAGAACACACGCATTACCCGACCACCTATCACTAAGCCGGACCTCAAGAAAGTAGCGCCTTACGATAGTGCTGCTGCACCCGCCCCCGTAAAAAAAGAAAAGGCGAATAAATGTTGTTTGTTCTGTAATAAGAAGAAGAAAAAGTAAAATTTATTCTTCCCGCGTCAGCAACATATTATCCGTCATACGCTCCTTACGCAAGCGTTGTGAGTGCGGCGATGGAATAATGGACCGAGAAGGAACAATGAGATGAGAACTCCGCGGCACCTCTAGCCCATCAACTAACTTGATAGCCGCCGACAGACACTCCTCGCTTACATCTCCCCAAGGCCGATCTACAGCATCGTAAACAAGATACTCAGGAACAAATCCTTCATAAGGCACCGCTTCATCCTGGCCATTTTTAGTCATAAATGATACTGTCCAAAAAGTTACCTTCTTAAACAAATGAATCGGGAAAAAGCCTACCGGCTTACCCCTTGTAACATCATCTCCAATCAACACCAGTTTCTCGCCCAATTGCGGTTTAAGATTATTGATAAACAATTCACTAGAAGAGGCGGTTTCATTGCTTGTGATGATATATATTTTGTCCGTATTCAGCGAGGTCAAGGTATTGAATTTAATATTATTACTTGCATAATCCAGTGCAAATACCCGACTGGCGGGATATCGGGTTTTAAGAGCAGTATAATTCCCCGTCTGTAAATTACTATTGAAATGATAACGATACATGAGTTTGTTGTGCGCACTCAGAGGGGCCACATGATTGGTCAAATAATCCTGTGTTTCGGTATATCCTCCCCGATTATATCGCAAATCAATAACCACAGCGTCTAAATGCTGTGCTCGAAATGCATTAAATAAGGAATCAAGTTGGGCTTTACTGTCTGACAGACGATCAAAAAAATTGTACACCAGATAGCCTACTTTCTTACTTTTCGGAGTAGTAAATATACTAGCATACAACAATGAATTGGGCACAAAAGAAGTAATGCTTATGTTCACCTGTAGCGTATCTCCGTTGGGTTTCAAAAACTGTGCATTAACGGATTTTAAAGTCTCATAATATAGCATGTTATTGAGGATAGCCACTGCAGCTGCTGTATTCCCCATTGGAGTACCATCCACGCTAAGGAGCTTCATCCCTCTTTGAACGCCTTTTTTGCCTGCATCAGAATCGGGATACACATACGAGACATACCATCCTTCAAAGTTGGCGGCGATGGGCGCATCGGGGGTTCTGGTTTTCCAGGCCGGCTTTACATCAAACCCATAACTAGATTCAACCATTGCTGCTTTACTGCTGGCTCCATCTCCGCTATAGTTTTCGGCATAGCTATACCCTTTTGCCTTATCCCACTCGTTATAATTTCTAACTGCTCCGATCACGGCTTTGGCCGTATTTAAAGCTTCTGGCTTCAAATACTGTAAAGGGTTAAACATATCATAGGTTACGGAACCGATTTTATCCTGCCAATAGTAAATTTCCTTGGAGAATAGAAATACGGAATCCGCAATCAACTCATTTTCGTTTTTACTGGGCTGAGGAGTAGGATCTTCCGTATCGGGAGGAATAATTTCCGACTTTTTACAAGCAACCGCCGCCAAAAGCACACTAACAATAAGAATCCATCTTTTCATTTTCTATTTTTATGTGGAGGTACGGCATTCTACGAAGTTACAAATAGATTTAATTTTATCATACCTTGAAAACATTACTTAAAAGCCCCTATTTTAGCACCAGCATTTGTATTACATGATCAAGAAACAACAGATACGTTTACTAACCAATGGCAAAAAAAAGCCCCACATTCTGGTAATTGGCGACATCATGGCCGATCGCTATGTATGGGGAACAGCCAGCCGTATTTCGCCAGAGGCCCCGGTTCCCGTAGTAAATGTAAAAAACGAAACCATTACCTTGGGAGGTGCAGCCAATGTTGCCCAGAACCTTTACCGACTCAATGCTAAAGTGTCGATTTGTGGTGTTACTGGCAACGACGCTATATCAGCCATCGTGCATGAACAGCTGAAGAGAGAAAATGTAGACGTGCAGGCAATAGTAATGGATAATTCCCGCTCTACTACGCTTAAAACGCGTATTATGGCAGGCACCCATCAATTACTACGGATAGATAGAGAACATGTACACGACATAGCTCCGGAAGTAGAAGCCAAACTATTAAAAAAACTGGATGCTAAAATCAGAAAGGCCGATATAGTAATGCTCTCTGACTATAATAAAGGACTGCTAACATATAGCTTCACACAGAAGGTCATCGCCTTGTGCAACGAAGCCGGCAAAAAAGTGATGGTGGACCCCAAAGGACTGCATTACGAAAAATATACCGGCGCCTGGTTGATTAAGCCCAATAAAAGAGAACTGGCAGAAGCTACCGTAACCGAAAAGATACAAAGCGACCAGGAATTATTGAGCGCAGCACAAAAGCTGTTGAAAAAAACGAGAACACAATACTTGGTCGTAACCAAATCGGAAGAAGGTATTGCTCTTGTATCTAAAAAGAACTTTTGGAACTTTCCGGTAAAAGCCAAAGAAGTATTTGATGTAACCGGTGCCGGGGATACCGTATTTGCCTCACTGGGATATTTTATCGCTTTGGGAATAGATATTACACAGGCTTGCGAGCTAGCTAATTATGCTGCCGCGATTGCGGTAAGTAAAGTGGGCAGTGTGGCCGTTACCATAGAAGAAATTTTATCCTTACTGGACCATCATGAATAAAAACATACAGGATATTATCAACAGTAAGATTGTATCGTTGGAACAAGCACTGGCTTTGCGTCGGGAGTGGAAAGCACAGCAGAGAAAAGTGGTATTCACTAATGGGGTTTTTGACATACTACATGCCGGACATGTACAATCCCTAAGCAATGCCCGTACCGAGGGAGAGTGTCTTATTGTTGGGCTTAATAGTGATGCATCAGTAAAAAGACTAAAGGGTGAACAACGCCCGATTATCAGTCAGCAAGACAGAGCCACATTGTTGGCTGCTCTTTTCTTTGTGGATGCGGTGGTACTTTTTGAGGAAGACACTCCTATTAAGCTTATCACCACTTTACAACCTGATGTACTAGTAAAATCTGCCGATTATCAAATTGAAAATATTGTAGGAGCCAAAGAAGTAATAGCCAATGGTGGTGAAGTTAAAATCATGCCTTTTGTGGAAGGTTTGTCTACCACCACTATCATTGATAAGATTATAAAAAGTACTTCATCTCAACAATAACAACGTATCCTTGTCAATTCCTAAAAAAATATTAGTCATTCGCTTTAGTTCTTTGGGGGATGTCATCTACACCACCCCGGTAGTACGTTGTATCAAACAACAACTACCACACTGCGAGGTACATTTTATTACCAAGCCTGCCTTCAAATATATCTATGAAGGCAATCCTTATGTAGACAAACTACTCTTACTGAAAGAAAAACTGGGCGATACCATCAAAGAAATCAAAAGCGAGGGATATGATTGTATTATTGACCTGCACAGTAACCTGCGTACTCGTATCATTAAGCTGGCCACAGGAATTAAATCCTATACCTATAACAAACAAACAATACAAAAATGGCTCAGCCTAAAGCTTCGCAAGCAATTGGTGCCTCCGGTGCATCTGGTAGACCGTTATCTTAAAGCAGCTGCCCCCTTAGGTGTAGTCAACGATAATAGACCCATTGATTATTTTATCAAAAATCAGCACCACTTATCCGACTTACTTCCCCCAAGCCATCAGCAAGGATATGTAGCTTTTATCATTGGTGCCGCTCATTTCACTAAGCGGATGCCGAATGAAAAAATCGTATCACTGTGTAAAAAGCTCCCCTATCCAGTTGTACTGCTTGGCGGTAATGATGTAAAAGATAACGGAACGTTTGTGGCTGAATCATGTGGCCCCGGTGTATATAACGCATGTGGCAAAACCAACCTGGATGAATCTGTTTTTCTAGTATCGAAGGCCAATGTAATCATTGGTTTTGATACCGGACTCACTCATATTGCAGAGGCTTTTAATAAACCGATCGCATCCATCTGGGGAAGCACTGTTCCCGAATTGCTGGGTGTACAGCCTTACAAAATCGACCATTCATTGGTCGCCGGCGTAAAACTATCCTGTCGTCCCTGCTCTAAATATGGACTGGCGCAATGCCCGAAGGGACACTTCAATTGTATGCACCTCATTCAGGAAGACGCAATCGTATCGTTTTGTAAAAAGTATTTTAATCCTTACACTTCCTCGTAATTTAGATCCTTGTGGAATGTTTCTCTGGAAGTAATCACCGCCAGCGTACAGATTGCAAATACTATAATCGAAGTATAAATACCTCCTTTCACATATCCCACTCCGGGCAGATTTCTTAAAAACTGAAATAAAAGTAGCATTAGCGGTACGGTTCCTCTCACCATATTGGGGATGGTAGTTGCAGCAGTAGCTCTCAGATTGGTTCCAAATTGCTCGGCACCTACCGTTACGAAAACAGCCCAGAATCCTGCGGCAAATCCTAGGGCACCACAAATAGCATACATTACCGAAGCGCTACCGTTCCACAAAACGGTAAAATAAAGCACGAGGCAAATGGAAGCAAGGGCATAAAATACATACAAAGCCTTTTTTCGGCTTTTCAGCCACTGGCTTACTAGCCCGATGGTAACATCACCCAGAGCTAAACCTGCATAAGCAAACATGATGGCCTTGCCCGGGTCAATTTCCTCGGCAATACCAAACTCCTTACCAAATTCTCTGCTGAAAGTAATTAGCACGCCGATTACAAGCCAGGTAGGCACGCCAATCAGTATGCTTTGAATATAACGTACCAGACGATTGCCGTTATTGATGAGCATAATAAAATTTCCGCGCTGTACTGATTTTTCTTTCATATTCTTAAACATGGATGACTCCAGTACCGATACGCGCAGTAATAATAAAATCAACCCTAACCCTCCGCCTATAAAGTAACAGGTACGCCAGTGAAAGTTTTCTTTTATAAAAAAGGCAGCTACTGCTCCGGTGATACCAAATCCGGCAACAATCGAAGCGCCAATACCTCGTTTTTCCTTAGGCAGCGATTCTACTACTAGCGTTACTCCTGCGCCTAACTCACCCGCCAGCCCAATACCGGCAATAAATCTAATCCACTTATATTGATCTACTGTTTGTACAAAACCATTAGCAATATTAGCCAACGAGTACAAGAGTATCGACCCAAAGAGTACACTCGACCTACCTCTTTTATCTCCCAATACACCCCAGATAATACCACCTAACATCAGACCAAACATTTGCCAGGACAAAATACTTTCCCCATCCACAGTTATCTGTTCGGGTGTAAGACCTAATTCCTTAAGGCTCGGAACTCGTATGATACCAAATAACAAAAGATCATAAATATCTACAAAATACCCTAGTGCAGCAACAATTACAGTAATACTAAAAATAGAGGACGTTTTAGTTTGGTTTTGCATGTATCAATTTGTATTTTTCAAATGGCGTTTTCAAAAAACACTTCTAGTATTCAAAGTCAAAAGCAATCATGATTTGTTGAGAAAGTATTCTACCGCAAGTCTGTAACCATCTAAGCCAAGTCCGCAAATCGTTCCTACAGCTTTAGCACTTACGTGAGATAGCTTCCTGAATTCTTCCCGAGCATGTACATTGCTGATATGCACTTCTATAACCGGCACTTTTATGGCGGCAATACAATCTCCTATAGCTACCGAGGTATGGGTATAAGCGGCGGGGTTCAGAATAATACCATCCACTTCTCTTGCATATTGCTGTAAAGCATTTACCAGCTCCCCTTCTACATTACTCTGATAATATTGAAAAGAAACATCAGGATAGCGTTGCTTTAATTTCTCTAAAAATGATTCAAAACTATCCGAGCCGTAAATACCCGGCTCCCTTTCTCCCAACAGATTAAGATTGGGTCCATTAATAATGGCTATTTTCATTGTATAGCTAATTAAATAATTTGGGGGCTAATATATAGTAATTGCCCGAAGAATAATGTCACTATTTCGCAAACCTTGAAAGAAAAGCTCTAACCTTTCCACACCAATCCCAGATCCAACGATTAGCATCTCGTTTCTTTTCTCCACAATCTATACTGCAAGCCCGTAGAGAAAGCCACTTAAGCAGCCCTAAAGGCAACAATTTTCTTAAAAAAAGCAATATCTCATAAGCATACACATGCCCAAGTACTTCCGTTACTAATGAATCTATCTTAATCTTTAGGTCTTTCCCGTAGAAACTGCGATAATCATCCAACACCTGCCTACATAAACGATCCATATTGGCCACTCGCTTTCGAGCACAACGCCGTAGAGCATAATTGGCCACCAGGTGCACCGATTGGAATTTTAAATAAACCTTTATTTCAAATCCGTCAATATGATAAATCTTGAACAATTACAAACATTAGTACAGCTAATTTACACTTTCTTTCGGTGGTGAAATAGCATAACCATTAAATTTGCTACGTGTTACAGCATCTGTTCATAAACAACTACGCCATTATAGATGAGCTGGAAATCGACTTTTCCAGCGGCATGAATATTATCACTGGCGAAACCGGTGCCGGTAAATCCATTATCATCGGCGCCCTGAATCTGATACTGGGAGAACGCGCAGACACCTCAGCCCTGGTAAATAAGGAAAAGAAATGTATTATTGAAGGCAGCTTCTCTGCAGAGGACAATGAGGCCATCCAGCGTTTCTTAAAGGAAAACGATTTGGATGAACAACCCGTACTCAGCGTAAGAAGGGAAATTACCAATGCCGGTAAAAGTAGGGCTTTTATCAATGACACTCCGGTTACGCTTACACAGCTTCATGAACTCAGTGAGATGCTGGTAGACCTGCATCAACAATTCGATACTCTTTCGCTCAGTGACAGGCAGTTTCAGACTAACGTTCTAGACGCACTTGCTGACACACACAGTTTTCTTGAAAAGTATCGTTCAGCTTATATCAGTTGGAGACAAAGTCAGAAAGCATTACAAGAGCTGCTAGAACAAAAACATCAGTTTGAGAAAGAAAGCGATTATAACCAATTCCAATACGATGAATTGGCAGCATTGGCGCTACAAGAAAATGAGCTAGAACAACTAGAAACAGAATTGAAAATGCTTTCGAATGCCGAAGGCATTAAATCTGCTTTGGTACGCGCTTATGGTGAACTAGCGGAAGGGGAACAACCTATTACTCAACAACTCAAAAGTCTGTCCCAACTGTTAAATAGTTATTCCGAGTACCATCAGGACTTGCCAGAGCTCACCGAAAGATTGCGCAGCGCCCAAATAGAACTGAGTGATATTGCCTCAGAACTAGAACGTGTTAACGACAGCATCCTATACGATGCAGAAAGAATTGAAGTCATCAATGAGCGCCTTTCAGCTGGCTATCGCCTCCAAAAAAAACACGGCGTTGCTTCCACTAATGAATTGCTGGAGATACAGCAACAGCTGGAAGAAAAACTACAAGCCGTTTTAAATATCGGCGACCAAATAGCCGAATTAGAAAAACAAGTAGCAAACTTTGAAAAAGAAGTTTACGCTATCGGAGAAAAAATATCCCAAGCAAGAAAAAAGCAACTTCCCGCTTTTGAAAAAAAAGTAAAGGGAATGCTCACCCAGGTAGGTATGCCCAATGCCTCACTAAAAGTAGTCCTCAATACCAGAGAACCTGCACAGGATGGCATTGATGATATCGAATTTTTATTTGACGCTAATAAAAGCGGACAATACAAACCCATAAATAAAGTAGCTAGTGGCGGAGAACTGAGCCGGCTTATGCTATGCATTAAAAGCTTGGTTGCGGAAAAAATGGATATGCCCACTTTAATTTTTGATGAAATTGATACGGGCATCTCAGGTGAGGCTGCCAAACAGGTAGGTATCATCATGAAACAGCTGGCAAAAAACAGACAAGTAATCTGTATTACCCACCAGCCACAGATTGCAGGTAAGGCCGATGCACACTTCTTTGTTTATAAAGAAAATATAGGCAATAAAGTAGTTACCAATATCAGGCAGCTGAGCACGGAAGAACGTGTTACTGCTATTGCCCAAATGCTAAGTGGTGCTACGCCTACGGCAGCTGCTATCCAAAATGCCCGCGAAATGATTGAACAATAACTGCCATGGCTTTTTTGAAACTGATGTTGCTCCTTAGTACTACCTTGCTGATAGGGCTGGCAGGTTTTTATTTGTATCGATACTTGAATCGCAAATTAACCAATAGTAGCAGCATACTAAAAATTGCATGTTATGCTTTAGCCTTATTTTTGATGATAGGAGCGCTTTATCTACTTAATTTATTTCTCATCATAAAATTGTATGATTATTTAACTCATTAACTCTCTGAACCGTATTGTAACGCAGTGCCTCGAATCTATCATCTTTACATATCCCTCTATCTAACCATTAGCGGTATTACAGCCTACGGGCAAACCGAAATGCACCCGCAGGCTTCCGAGAACCCTTATCTTACCACCGATACCCTTTCTGAACCAAATGATGAATATGAAAAATTAAATAAAGACTTTATCGTAAACGGTATACAGGACTTTACCTATACCCTATCTCGTCCGGCGCATTGGAAGCAAAAAGACTGGCTCAAATTTTCAGCAGTGATCGGGGGCACAGGTGCACTCATGCTCGCCGATAAAGAAATCAGACACTTCTTTTTACACAATCAAAACCAGTCAACCGTAACAGCTGTAGCCAACGGTGTAAAACAAATGGGCGATGTTTATGGGCTATGCGCCTTCCCTGCTGTGTATGTAGTGGGCCTAGCTAGCGGAAACAAAAAAATGCAAAGTATTGGATTAAGGGGTAGTAAAGCGGTAGTAATATCTTCTACCATATTTACCCTTTCCAAGAACATAATTCGACGGGGCCGCCCCGACGTCACCGATAACCCATTTGATTTTGCACCCCCCTTCTCTAAGGTACGATACAAATCATTTCCCTCAGGACATACTACCATTGCTTTTGCCATCGCTACATCATTAGCAGAAGAGTTTCCTGATAAAAAATGGATAGCTCCCGTAGCCTATACCCTAGCTTCTATGACGGGAATATCGCGCCTATATCATAACCGTCATTGGGCTAGCGATGTGTTCATAGGTGCCGCATTGGGGCATTTTGTTACTAAAGCGGTGTATCACCACCACCGAAAAAGACATCGTTTGGTACGCACATATTAATCCGTCTTTCTTAGGGCGAAATTGATACATTCCTGTATTTACAAATATCTTCTTACTTTTACTGCCCTAATGAATAAACTATGGCTTATAATCTTTTAAAAGGGAAAAAAGGAATCATATTTGGTGCTCTGGACGAAAAATCCATTGCCTGGAAAGCAGCGCTGAAATGTTATGAAGAAGGGGCGCAACTGGTACTTACCAATGCTCCGGTAGCATTACGCATGGGAACTATTAACAAACTGTCAGAAATATGCGGTAATGCCCCTGTAATTGGAGCAGACGTTACCAATGTGGATGACCTTAAAAATCTTATCGAAAAATCGATGGAACACTTCGGCGGTGGCATCGATTTTATTTTACACTCCGTAGGAATGGGATTGAACGTGCGTAAAGGTAAACCCTACACCGAATTGAACTACGATTGGAATCAGAAAACATTTGACATATCCTCCGTGAGCCTTCACAAGGTATTGAAAACCTGTTGGGAGCTGGATGCATTGAACGAACATGCAAGCGTTGTGGCACTTACATACATTGCTGCCCAACGTGTATTCCCTTCCTACAACGAAATGGCCGATGCAAAAGCATTACTGGAAAGCATTACCAGAATGTTCGGCTATTATTACGGCGAAAGAAAGAAAGTACGCGTGAACACCATCTCACAATCGCCCACCCCTACCACAGCAGGTAGCGGTGTACAGGGCTTCGATAGCTTCCTTTCTTATGCTGAAAAAATGAGTCCGCTGGGCAATGCTCCCGCTGAAGCCTGTGCAGACTACATAGCCGTAATGTTCAGCGATCTTACAAGATATGTTACCATGCAAAATCTCTTCCACGATGGAGGATTCAGCTTCACAGGTGTTACTGACAAAGTTTTGAACGCAATGAAACCCGACGCATAATATTAAAGCCCGCTTCAATGCGGGCTTTATTTTTTATCGATTTCATACATACTTTAAGGCATATCCACCATTTCCGCTTCAAAAACTTTTTCAAAGTTCTTTTTAACACGCTCCTTTACTTCTTCCATATCCACCTTTCTCCCCAGTTCCTTTTCGAGCGAAGTTACCTGCTTGCCCTGTATCCCACAGGGAACAATCATATTGAAGTAGTTCAGATTGGTATTCACATTTAGAGCGAATCCATGCATGGTTATCCACCTACTGGTGCGCACGCCAATAGCGCAGATTTTCCTTTCGTAGCCTCTTTTGTCAGGATCTAGCCACACGCCGGTTTCGCCGGGCGAACGTTCCCCCTTTAGGCCATAATCGGCTAATGTAAGAATAATCACCTCCTCTATATTGCGGAGGTATCGGCCTATATCTGTATAAAACTTTTCCAAATCAAGAATGGGATACCCTACAAGTTGTTCTGGCCCATGAAAAGTGACATCCCCTCCTCGATTGATACGGAAAAAGTCGATACCCTGTTTTGCCAAATGCTCTTCACTCAGTAATACATTATTGATATTACCGCTTTTCCCTAAAGTAAATACAGGAGGGTGCTCCACAAACAAGAGGTAATGGCAGGTATCCGGTCTATCTGCAGTAAGTTCCAACTGGCCGGCATCTTCCAGCTCTCTTAGACGGGTTTTTGCCGCAACATTTTGCTGTAACAGTTGCTCTTGATAGTCCCATGCATCCTTATACCGCATGTTACCCAGATCCTGAAAATAAATTTGCTGCCTCACTACAATCCTGTTTAGAATAATTTAAGCATAATAATACCTCAAAGCATTTATTCAAACAACAAAAATAAATACAATCGGTTCAAAACCTCAATCCCTATAACTTTGCAGCCAATGAACGAGGAGGAAAAATATACCGATTTAGACAGCAACGAAGCACTGTATCAGAAGTTTGTTTTCAAAACCGATGCCGGACAGGAACCCTATCGCATCGATAAGTTTCTGATGAACCGCATTGAAGGTGCTACACGTAATAAAATACAACAAGCTATTCACAATAAAATGGTATTAGTGAATGGACAGGAGGTAAAACCCAATTTTAAAGTAAAACCTAATCAGGAGATTGTTGTATACACCGATACTGCACCTGAGGAAAACGAAGTTATACCACAAAACATACCGCTGAATATTTTTCATGAAGACGACCATGTAATAATAGTAAATAAAGAGGCCGGCATGGTAGTACATCCCGGCAGTGGTAATTACGACGGCACCCTCCTAAACGGTATTGCATGGCACTTGCAGCAAAACGCAGGCGTAGATATTGAAAAACTTCCTCGCTTTGGTTTGGTGCACCGCATTGATAAAAACACAAGCGGACTTTTGGTGCTGGCCAAAACAGAACTGGCCATGCGGCATTTGGCTAAACAGTTTTTCGATCACACAGTTGACCGCAAATATATTGCGCTGGTTTGGGGCGATGTAGAGCAGGATGAAGGCACCATTATTGCTCATGTAGGGCGTAACCTTCGATATCGAAAGTTATTTGAAGCCTATCCCGAAGGCGATCATGGTAAGGAAGCCATTACGCATTATAAAGTGTTGGAACGATTTGGGTATGTAACACTGGTGCAATGTGTTCTTGAAACTGGACGCACGCACCAGATACGTGTACATATGAAACATATCGGGCATCCTCTGTTTAACGATGATTTTTATGGAGGTGATAAGATCGTAAAAGGCACCATATATGCCAAGTACAAGCAATTTGTAGAAAATTGTTTTGCTATTTGTCCACGTCAAGCCTTACATGCAAAAACATTGGGCTTTACTCATCCTGCCACTGGAGAGAAAGTTTTCTTTGAATCGGACATCCCTGCCGACATAGAGCAAGTTATTGAAAAATGGCGTAGATACATCAGCAGTGTTCTTACCCGAAAAAACGAATAATACAAATAAAAAAAGACCTTTCGAAGGTCTTTTTTTTATTTTCTTTGAGTCAGTGCTATTCCTCAGTTTTCTTCTTCTTTCCGCTGATTAATTTTATGATCACAGGTAATGTTGTAATCAGCACGATTCCTAGAACAATTACCTCAAGATGCTCTTTCAAATCAAAACCTGTGGCTTTGAGCAACCATTTTTGCAAGAAATGGCCGGCAAATACCATACTGAATACCCATGCCAAAGAGCCGATAATATTATAAAGCATGAACTTTGCTCGATTCATTTGCACAATGCCTGCAACAATGGGCGCGAAGGTTCGGATAAAGGGCAAAAATCTTGCTACAATAATTGCAAATCCTCCATTTTTCTCATAAAACTCATGAGCTTGCTCCAGATATCGGCGCTTGAAGAAGAAATTTTCTTTCCAATTATACATAGCAGGACCTACTTTACGTCCTGTCCAGTATCCCACCATATTTCCTAGAATACCACATAATGAAATTAATGCCCATAATACAATTAAGTCTACCCATTCATTCTGTATATGCTCCAAACCTATCAACTTCATAAACTGATAAGACAGTCCTGGCGCTGCGCTAGCCCCCTCTCCTATTTTATGAGCATAGATGCCGGCAACGAATAATAAGCTATCTCCGGGGAGAAAAAAGCCTGCAAACAAACCTGTTTCGGCAAATACCACAAATAATAATAACCACAAGCCACCGTTCTCAATATACCATTGAGGTTGCAACAATTCGGTCCAGTGAAAATCTGTGCTCAATAATTCAATCATGCCAATAATTTATTCGTTTGCTCCGTATGCAAAATGAAAACCTAAAGATAACGGATTCATATTTGTTATCTATCAAGCAATTACCCACTTCAACAAACAAACAAAAATAAAGTTGTAGTGGTGGTAAAAAATAATATAAATATTATCGTTTTTAGTATTATTCGTCAACAAATGCTACCGCTTTTGCATCGTCAAACTCTCCCTCCCAACGGGCAATTACACAACTTGCCAAGGTATTACCCATTACATTTACACTGGTTCTTGCCATATCCATGAGCTCATCGATACCATAAATCGCCATTATAGGCCATAAGGGCAAACCAAAAGTATGCGCTGTAGCAATCAATATTACTAATGACGCTCTAGGCACTGCAGCCACCCCCTTACTGGTTAACATCAAAGAAAGGCCAATCAAGAGCTGTTCTCCTATTGACAGATCCATACCTACAGCTTGTGCCACAAATATGGATGCTAACGATAAATATAGCGTAGTACCATCCAGATTAAAAGTATATCCTGTAGGAATAACAAAGGACACGACTTTTCGAGGCACGCCAAATTTTTCCATATTTTCCAGTGCTTTGGGTAGGGCCGAGTCCGAACTGGTGGTAGCAAATGCAATAGAAACCGGCTCTCTGATAGCCTGAATAAATTTCCTTAGCGGAATTTTAGCAATGAACAGAACAATAGGTAATAATATCAATAGTATAAATGTAAGCAGAGCCAGATAGAGGGTAATGAGTAGTAATCCCAGATTTTTTAAAATATCAATCCCTAGATGACCTACTGTTACAGCAATAGCTGCACCCACACCAAACGGCGCAAAATGCATTATAATATTAGTAAATTTAAACATGGTTTCTGCCAAACTTTCGGTGAACTCTAGCATAGGCCGCTTACGCTGCTCTGGAAGCATTGCTAAGGCGATGCCGAAAATCACGCTAAATACCACAATAGGCAAAACATTGCCTTCGTATATCGATTTTACAATATTCTCAGGAAAAATATCAATGATATGATCCTGCCAGGTTTTTTCAACAGCAGGTGGCAGCTCGGATAACAAAGCCTCAGGAACAACAATTCCAGAGCCCGCCTTAGTAATATTAATAAATACAATACCGATAATCAGTGCGAAGGTGGTAACTATTTCAAAATACAATAAAGACTTCCACCCCATTCTTCCCACTTGTTTCAAGTTACTGTGCCCAGCAATACCTACTACCAATGTTGCAAATAGCAACGGGGCCACAATGGTTTTAACCAGCCGTAGAAATATTTTACTTAAAAACTGAAGATTCTGAGAGAAAGCGGGAAAATCTACCCCTATTTCCACACCCATTGCCATGGCCGTCAAGATCCATGTGGTAAGAGATTTCTTATACCAAGCAAAGATGATAAGGGTAAGAATAAATAGCCATCGTGAAGTAAATAGCACTTCTTGAGGAAGGCTTATAGCTTTAAAACTTATAATATGCAAAATCGCAACTAAAGTAAAAGTCGCAAGCGCAAGTAGGCCTGATTTCCTTTTATTCATAATTATGCGTATATGTTCCAAAACTAAAGGTTTGCATTCAAAAGCAAAAAATTATTGATGCAATTCCAAAAATTGCTGCGTGAATAAAAATTTGAGCACTATTTTATAATTATTCCTTATTTTTCTCTCGTAAAAGGTTAAAAAAAAATTAATATACCACTTAAAGCGCGTACCACATGGGATTATTTGTAAAGAAACCACTCCATCTTTTATTCTCAGAAGCTCAGGAATCTGAAAAGGGCCTAAAGAAAACACTCACCTCTTGGTCGCTTGTTGCTCTTGGAATAGGAGCGATTATAGGAGCGGGCCTGTTCTCTATCACCGGCGTTGCGGCGGCTAATTATGCGGGCCCGGGCATCATGATATCTTTTGCAATTGCTGCATTAGGTTGTGCCTTTGCCGGTCTATGTTATGCAGAGTTTGCAAGTATGATTCCTGTAGCAGGAAGTGCTTATACATACAGCTATGCTACCATGGGAGAATTTATCGCCTGGATTATAGGCTGGGACCTTGTATTGGAATACGCCGTGGGTGCAGCAACGGTAGCATCTAGTTGGTCGGGATATCTGGGTAAACTTTTAGCCTCCTTCGGTGTGGCGCTACCACCGGAGCTGATGATGACACCCTTTGATGTAGCCGCCGATGGGGTTACTCACGGTATTTTGAATTTACCGGCTGTATTTATCGTAGTATTAATGTCTTTAGTACTTATCAAAGGAACCAGCGAGTCTGCCTTTGTAAACACTATCATTGTAATTCTGAAAGTAGGTATTGTACTTGCTTTTATTTTGGTAGGTATAAAATATGTAAAACCTGAAAACCTGCAGCCCCTGATTCCTGAAAACGAAGGCACATTCGGAAAGTTTGGGTGGACAGGAATCATTCGTGCAGCAGCAGTTGTATTCTTTGCCTATATCGGATTTGACGCAGTTTCTACTGCAGCTCAGGAGACCAAAAACCCTAAACGTGCTATGCCCATTGGTATTATGGGCTCATTACTCATTTGTACCGCATTATATATCGTTTTCGCATATGTAATGGTAGGTGTAGTACATTATACACAATTTGGTGCCGGTAGTACAGCAGATCACCTGGCTCCGGTTGCTATTGCTATCGAACATATGGGAGAAGTCGATGCCGCAGGCAATATTACGCCTGCTTATCCCTGGCTGAATAATACCATTATCATTGCCATTTTATTGGGTTACGCATCGGTAATTCTGGTGATGCTATTAGGACAAAGCCGCGTGTTCTACTCTATGAGTTCAGACGGCCTTTTACCCAAATTCTTCTCAACCGTGCATCCCAAATTCCGTACTCCCTCTAAATCCAACCTGTTCTTCATGGTGTTGGTTAGTATGTTTGCCGCATTTATTCCCGGGCGCGTAGTGGGTGAGATGACCAGTATCGGTACGCTGTTTGCATTTATTCTGGTATGCATTGGTGTGATGATATTAAGAAAATCTAATCCCGATGCCCCTCGTGCATTCAAAACACCGCTAGTACCGCTGGTGCCTATTCTCGGTATTATAGTATGCTTTGGTATGATGTCTTTCCTTCCATTCGATACATGGATTCGTCTGATTGTATGGATGCTCATAGGATTGGACATCTATCTGTATTACGGAATTAAACACAGTAAGCTCAACAAGGATAAACACGATAGCCGTAGCTATAAAACAGTATCTAACACAGGTATCGTGCTTGCCATTCTGCTGGCGATCATTGCGCTGGTACATCATTACACCACAGATGTTCCCGACAATGCTCTGTTCTACTTCTCTATGTTTATTGCTGTAATACATCTGGTAATTTATTTCACGAGACGAGGCTATCAACCTAATATCAATGCAGGAAACTAGCAATGTCTGAAATATATTGTTTATTCAAAAGGCTGTCTGTTGACAGCCTTTTTATTTTCAGCCCCGAAAAGAAATCTTAAATTTGCGCATTCAAAAAACAGATCAAGAAAAATATATGGGAAGGATATTTGAAGTACGTAAAGCTACCATGTTTGCCCGCTACGATCGCATGGCAAAACAATTTACCCGAATCGGAAAAGATATTGCCATTGCCGTAAAAGCGGGAGGACCTGACCCCGCCACTAATGCAGCTTTGCGCAGATGTATCCAGAACGCGAAAAGCGTGAACATGCCCAAGGACAGAATCGAGGCCGCCATTAAGCGTGCTCAGGGCAAGGAAATGGATAACTATGAAGAAATTCTATATGAAGGTTATGGTCCTCACGGTGTAGCGATATTAGTTGTTACTGCTACTGATAACCATGTTCGTACCGTTGCGAACGTAAAAGCCCATTTTAATAAAGGTGGGGGCTCTATGGGAACTAGTGGTAGCGTATCCTTCCAGTTCAATAAAATGGGCGTATTCAGGCTGAAACCAGACGGACTCAATATTGAAGAACTGGAACTGGAACTCATTGATTACGGACTGGAAGAATTAGGAGACAGCTCTGATGACGATGGCAACCCTATCGTCGTAATTCGTACCGGATTTACCGATTTCGGTAATATGCAAAAAGCACTCGAAGAAAGAAATATCACTCCTATCAGTGCCGAAGTGGAGTGGATTCCTACTACAACCGTTCCTGTAACAGACGAGCAGGCAGAAGAAGTAAGCAAACTTATCGAACGTCTGGAACAGGATGAAGACGTGCAGAAAGTTTTCCACAATATGGGATAAAAGAGTACTTCGGGTAGGAACTTCTGTTAAGTTATTCACGTTGAGCCTACATCCGATTTTCTACCATTAACTATTGCTATATTTGTCTTGATGGTTAATGAGAAAGAAGTTACGGCATTGCTCACCTTAATAGAAGACCCTGATACCGAAGTATTTGAGGCCGTAAGCAATAGAATCATTGCTTACGGTACTCCTATGATACCACGTTTGGAAGATCTATGGGAACACACTGTAGACAATCAGGTCCAAGAACGTATCGAACTGCTTATTCACCGTCTTCATTTTCATAACCTCAAAAACGATTTTCGACAATGGGCCGAGTCGCCTCATCAGGAATTACTGCCTGGAGCCTTGTTGGTAGCTAAACTGCTTTACCCAGAATTACACACGGGCAAAGTAATACAAGACATCGACCGACTCCGACGCAATATATGGATAGAACTGAACCATTACCTAACTCCTTTGGAGCAGGTTCATGTAATCAATAGCATTCTTTATAATTACTTTGGATTAAAATCCTCCTTTGAAACCCCAACCCAGCCCAACGAGTTCCTGATTTCTAAAATCATCGAATCCAAAAAAGGAAATCAGAGCGGTAACGGCGTATTATATCTATTATTGACCGAACTACTGGATATTCCTATCAAACTTATACCTATACCCCAGCAGTTTATTTTGGCTTATTTCAAATCTGAAAATGAAAAAGACTTTGAGAAATTACATCTGAACATCGACTTTTTCATAGACCCCTCCAATGGTCAGGTATTTACCCATAACGATGTGTACAATTATTTTGCTACCATCGCACAACCTATTAAACCTCAATACTTTCACCCTCAAAATAACAAACAAGTTATTGAGAAGCTATTGCAAGACCTAACACAATGCTATACCACCGATACCCATCAGGTTCATATGATTAATGAAATCAATGAACTTATCGATATCCTGAGAGACTAATTTCTAATTGGAATAAATAATTGTTAAAAAATCGATTACGTAAAAAAAACTCTTTAAGTATACGAAACAAATCGTAAATTGCAAAAAATACAAGCCTATGGCAGACGTAAAATCTATAAAACCCACTGAAAGCGAGCTGGAAATTTTACAAGTATTATGGCAGAAGGGGCAAGCTACCGTGAGAGAAGTACATGAAGTCCTTACTCAAACCAAAGAAGTAGGCTACACAACTACCCTTAAACTCATGCAAATCATGCATGAAAAAGGTTTAGTACTAAGAGACGATTCCTCACGCACACACATTTATAAAGCAGCCTATAACAAAGAACATACACAAAAATTTTTATTGAATAAGTTTATAAGCAACCTTTTCGGCGGTTCTCCGTCTCAATTAGTGTTACAGGCACTAGGGAGTCAAAAAGTGTCGGAGCAAGAGCTGGACCAAATACAGGCGATGATTAACGACCTGAAAAGAAAACAAAATCAATAAATTTATGAGCGAAAGCTTGCAATTCGTTCTCTCCGCTTTGGGATATGCCGTGCTCTGCAGCATCTGGCAAATGGGCTTGATTTGGCTTGTAGTGATATTATTCTCACATATACATAAGAACCTGTCTCCTTCTGCATTAAGCACAATAAGCTTTATCGCTCTAGTAGTAGGTTTTATTGCTTTTGTGACCACCTTTATCATTCATTTATATAGACCCGATATAAGTACTGCATTACTCCGCTGGAATCATGTAGCTTACATATATCAATTCACCCATATACTGGCCTGGGTATATTTGGGGCTACTGGTGATTCCTTTTATCAAATTCACTATTGGAGTGCGGAGCGTTTATCACTTACGAAGACAAAACCTTGGAAGAGTACCGGGACATTATAAAATATTCTTACTGAATGCAATTCAATATCTCGGAATTAAAAAAAAGGTAAGCATCTTTACCTCTGCTTTAATCAATACTCCTTTAACTGCGGGTTTCTTTAAACCGGTAATTCTTTTACCGGTAGCGATTACCAATCAACTCAGTGTAGAACAGGTAGAAGCAATCATCCTACACGAACTGGCACATATTAAAAGAAACGATTATTTACAGAATCTCATCACACAAATTATCCTTACACTGTTATACTTCAACCCTTTTGCCAGAATGTTGGCTCGCCTCCAATGCAACGAACGTGAAAAATCGGCAGACAAATGGGTAACTCGTTTTGAGTATAACAGTTACATGTACGCCAACACACTTCTGGAAATGGCTCGAGCTCATACCATTGCTCCGGCTACTTTGGCTGTACATATTTCTTCAAAAAAGACTCCTTTGCGTGAGCGTATAGAGTGGATTCTGGGAAGTACGCAAAGAAGCACGGTGGCTTTTAAGCAGATTTTATGCTCTGTAGTGATGGTGCTTGCAGCGTTAGGATTTGCCGCCATTCAAAAACCCAACCCTACCACTCCTTTGTTGCTACTCTCCTCTACAGATGTAGCGACACCGGTTGCTTATCAGGTCGCTTCTACATCTACGCTATCTCATTATACACCTGAGGTAATGGTTTCACCGCAGCCAATGCATCCATCCTCGCGCGAAAAGAAAACCAAAAGCATAAAACAAAAATCACCTGTTAATGAAAGTGCAGCTACAGTAATTGAAGTGATACCTGTAGACGTGATAACAGAAGACGAACCAGTTATAATTACCACCTATGTTAGTAAGCCCATTGAAGTCGTCCCGCTGTTATCTGAAGCAGAAGAAAGCCAAGTTCAAGATGCGATTGCCCTTACCAAAAAGCTGATTTCCGAATACAATTGGAAAATATTGGAAAGTGCTTTAGCCGAAAGCATTACTGAGGAAGAAAAATGGTCTGCAAAAAGAATATTTATTGAAAAACTAGAAGCATCGGCTGATTGGGAAAAACAAGCTACATTATTGCGTCAGAATTATCATAACATCGATTGGGAAGCCGTTAACGAACAACTTTCCAATGTAGCACAGATAATAATAATGGATAGTCTTTATACACAGTACAAAGACATTGTTATCGACAATATGGTGCAATTTGAAAAATATATTGAAGTAAAAAATATCCAAAAAAAATCACAGCCTCTAGATAGTATTCATAAGAAAGCAGACGCATACAATATAATGCTTCGCTCATTGGATAGCCTGTCCCATAAAAAAACTATTGAACTTTAACAACCTGCTATTTATATTTACGCCCAAAAAGTTGTAATATGCGTATAACAGCAGAAAACAGGTTTAAGAAGCTTATTGTAATTGGAGATCGAATTTTGATTAAACCTTTAAAACCTGATGAGCGCACATCCAGCGGCTTGTATCTTCCGCCGGGTGTTCAGGAAAAAGAAAAAGTACAACAGGGATATGTAATCAAAACTGGCCCGGGGTATGCCATACCTGTACCTGTAGAGGACGAGCCTTGGAAAGCTGAAGAGGAACAGGTTAGATACGTACCCCTACAAGCTAAAGAAGGCGACCTCGCCATATTTCTTTTGAGTGGAGCTACGGAAGTGATGTACGAAGGCGAAAAATATTTTATCGTACCACAAAGTGCTATATTGATGCTGGAGCGCGAAGAAGATTTGTAAAAGCAATCCTATGAAAGGATACTATACCAACATTGAAAAATTAACCTTAGAAAACAATGCTTTTAGGAAGGTGTTGTACACCTCAGGCCATATGCAACTGGTAGCAATGAGCCTGCTGCCGGGAGAAGCTATTGGTGAAGAAATACACACTGAAAATGACCAGTTCTTTCGCTTTGAGCAAGGAGCAGGCAAGTGTATTATTGACGGTAATGAATATCAGGTTGCTGACGGGGACGTCATCATTATCCCATCAGGTGCTAAGCATAATGTGATAAATACCGGAAATATCCCTCTTAAAATGTATACCATTTACGCACCACCACATCATAAAGACGGAATCATCCGCCAAACTAAAAAAGAAGCTGAAGAGAACGAAGCGGAGTTTGACGGACAAACAACAGAATGATATGTCTGCAATCAGAATCACTTTCTGCCTGCTGCTCTTCTTCGTTCTCGCTCATCCCAAGAGCAATGCGCAGCAAGCGGAGGTATATATAGAACGCTCGAAGAAAACGTATAAAACCAAAATCAGCACGCACCCTGAGTTGAGGATGGTGGAACTCAAAAGTCTCATACCGCATCTTGTATACGACTTAAGGTACGCCACAGCAAATAATTTTATGCATCGTCGCATGTATCCATCCAACACTAGGGTCACTTTTTTAAGACAACCTGCCGCCGAGGCTTTATTAAAAGTGCAGCGAGAGCTTCAAAACAAAGATTTGGGACTAAAGATTTTCGATGCCTATCGTCCCTATGCGGTGACCCAAAAATTCTGGGAGCTTGTAAAGGACGAGCGTTATGTAGCCCATCCATCAAAAGGAAGCAATCATAATAGAGGAACAGCAGTGGATGTAACCATTATTGATTTAAAAACAGGCAAAGAGCTGGATATGGGAACCGGCTTCGATAACTTTACCGATTCGGCTCATCACGATTTTCAACACCTACCCACACAAGTACTCAAAAATCGGGAGTTACTAAAAAGCACGATGATAAAATACGGCTTCACTCCTTTGTCAACCGAATGGTGGCATTATACTTACAAAAGTGACATACAGTTTGATGTACTAGATATTCCATTTAAAAAACTACTACGATACTAACTGTTTCTTCTGATTGAAGAACAAAACTTGTATCATCACCGACAAGACATAAACCATCAGGGCTCCAATCATGTTTAGCCATAAAAACCCTAAACTAATTTTGCCATATTCGTTAAGTACAAAAAGTAGGATAATAACTAACTCAGTAACTACAGCAGCGATGAACACGGCGTTTCCTCCCACTTTTTTTGCATAGAACGCTACTAGAAATACACCTAATATTGTTCCGTAAAACAAAGAACCTAAAATATTCACCACCTCAATAAGACTACTGCTCCAACTCGAAACAAACATCGCTACTCCCACGCAGAATAGACTCCAGGCAAGTGTATACAAGCGGGAATGATTATAATCCTCCCGATCCGACATATTTTTCCGGCACTTCTTATGAATATCAATCACTGTGCTTGATGCCAGTGAATTAATAGCTGCAGCAATACTTCCCCAACTTGCCAAAAAGATAATAGCGATAATGAGGCCTACAAGACCTTGGGGCATATAATCTACCACAAATCTCAGAAATATATAGTTGGTATCATTATCACTACCGCCATTGTCCTTAATGAGCGATTTCACTTCGGAACGGATTATATGTATACTATCCTGCAAGGGTTTTAAAGCGTTAAGCTTATCATCCGAAGCATTTTGAGCATAATCGCTTAGCAATACACTTTTCTGTGCATTGACCGCCTCCAGTCGTTGTTGCAATTGTTGTAAAGTTTCAGCGTGTCGTGAATTCTCTAGCCGTGATAATTCATACTCATTAAAAAAAGCAGGTACTTGGTGAAATTGATAAAATGCAAATACCAATACTCCTAACAATAGAATGCCAAACTGCATGGGAACTTTTACGATTCCGTTCATCAACAGGCCCATTCTGCTTTGCCGGATATTTTTGGCGGTAAGATAACGTCCTACCTGCGACTGATCTGTTCCAAAATATGAAAGCGCAAGAAAAAACCCTCCGATAATGCCACTTAGTATATTATACCTATCGCCCCAATTGAATTTTCCGTCATTAAAACCTGATGTTATAACATTAAATTTTCCCAATCTACCCCCTACCTCCAAAGCCTGTGTTAAACCTATGCCCTCCGGCATTTTTTGTATTATCAAATAACCTGTAAGTACCAATGCTCCGGTGATAATAAAAAACTGCAATTGCTGAGTATATGCAACTGCCTTTGCTCCTCCCGATAAAGTGTATACAATCAGCACTCCTCCAATGAGCAGATTGGTTATATAAATGTTCCATTCAAACAATACCGACAATATAAGAGAAGGTGCGAAAATGCTGATACCCGTGGACAAGCCTCGTTGTAGTAAAAACAGAACAGAAGCAAAGACCCGTGTTTTACCATCAAACCGATTTTCTAGGTACTCATAAGCCGTAAAAACTCTCAATTTGCTAAAAGCAGGTACAAAAGAGACACATATCACTATTGCCGCTAATGGAAGTCCAAAATAATATTGTACAAAACGCATTCCGTCGGTATAAGCCTGTCCGGGTGCTGCCAAAAAAGTAACAGCACTTGCCTGTGTCCCCATTATACTTAATAGAATAATGTACCACGGCATGCTTCGGTCGGACAAAAAATAGCCCTCCAGATTTTTACTGGTTTTACTTTTGTACCAACCATACAAAATGATAAGCAAAAGTGTGGCTATCAGTATGACCCAATCGAGCGACCTCATGCAAATTTCCGAGTTAAATAATAAAACAAAATAATTTGCAATAGCAGAAATACTATTACAAGCATATACCAGGCCATCCATGATTTAAATAATGGCGGCTTATTATCATTCTCATATTTCGCTTTATCGTTTTGCACGGAAATTATTTAGAAATACTATTCCTAAGCCGATAATCAATCCCAGCAGTAGTCCCAAACGCACCTGTTTTATTAATGTCCCTATCAATAATCCGATTACAATGGCTGCTAAAAAAGCCGCCTCTCCCCTCTTTATATCCACTGTGGGCTTCCTATTTTTACTCATTTTATGTCTAGTTTATTGCGGCTAATCGCAATCGCTAATATATAAACGCAGCCAATCTTTATTTATTGCTCCTGATTTAATGCTATGAGGTTTGCCATTAACCGCAATGCACCAGGAACACCGGCCGGTAATTGACGAAAAAATACTAAACCTGTATATGTGAAATAACCTTTTCCATATTTTCCAACAATCAGGCTGCCGTCATGTGGTCGCTCTCCGGGATCGGCCATCGAAAGCAGCGGCTTCAAATTGCTATCCCAGCTGTCAGCATGATAAATACTGCGTTCCTGAATCCAGCCATCAAAATCCGAAGCCACAATTTTATTAGGAAAGTTAAACACTTTGTGCGAAGGATCAAGCAGCTTCACTTTTGCCTGTTCATCGGTAATTCTATTGCGGGAAATATTAAATGCATAAGGACCTATCTTAGCCCTTAGCGGTCCTATATTATTACTAGTATTATATTGAACAATTAGATTGCCCCCCTCATGTATATACGTCATCAGTTTTTCATACACTTCATTCATCCACTCATTGGTGTTGTAAGCACGTACACCGGTTATGATGGCATCATACTTTCTCAAATCGGTTGTCAATACTGCCGTACGATCTAGTACTGTCACATCATACCCCATACGCTCCAGTATTTGCGCACACTTATCGCCCGCACCGGGAATGTACCCTATTTTCTTTCCTGCTGTTTTAAGATCGATACTAAGCGCTACAGCCTGGTCGGGATAAAAATATGTAATGGCCGGGATATGATCATAGCGAATACTGCGCAGTGCAAGAGCATATGCAATAGTATCTCTATCATTATTCTTCTCTGCATAGGGATTTACAACATAAGCCCTATTTGCATTGTCAATATTGGAGATTGTAAAATGATAGCTCTTCGTACTTCCTTTTTCAAGTACTATGTCGGCTGGCTGAGGTCCGGAGTATTTAACTCCACGAAGACCTGTAGTAACCCTACCCTCCAACTTTGTATTGGCATGCAACTGAACGTTCAATGTCTGTGTAGATTGTTGCCCATTAAAGATGAGCAGATGTGGCGAGGTAGTTATTGTTGCTGGTGGTACCACCGGCAAAGGTTGATATATTTCCCCTTTCACAGGATCGGTGTACTTGTAGCGCACAGGCTTTTCAAATACAAAATCCTCTCCATAAACATTTACACGCACCTGTGCGACATAAGCAGGGTGTACGTCCGGTATTCCAATCAGCAATTGGTCTTTTACAGTATAGGTGTATTCCTCTTTCTTCTCCCTTAGCCAATATGGCTGCGATATTGCTTTAGTTAAGGGTACTATAATACTCTTAGAGAACACATAATTCTTATTTTTATCCAACTGCGTGTTGGGGGCCAGATTTTGATCTTCCACCGTAATATTTATCAGATTTGCTGGGACCCCCGTCCTATTATTTACTGCCACTTGAATATCCACATTTCCGGTTTGTACTACATAAGGCTGATGTGTCCAAGCATCTATAAACAAACCACTACACCACATAATCAGCTGTTGTACTTCTTTTAGTTTTTGTGGTACCCAGTAACTACTGCTCTTAATCTTATCGAGCTCTTTATACAATTGCACCAAAGCTGCTACTGATTTTTGAGGAGCTGTATAATCAAATTTGTTTTCAATATCGGTAATAAGTTTTTCTATAGCTGCTCCATCCTTACCGATGCGGTTCCAAGATGTATTTACGCCATCCAGCACATCGTTTTGAGGAGCTTCTCCACCTAGCACTTTAAAATATTCATAACTGTCGCCTCTCGCAGCGGCAGAACCAAAACCCTGAGATTTATGTTGGCTACGGCTTTCGGCCGCCAACTCTCCATAACTTTTTCCCAACAAACTGTTATACCCTCCTGCATTTACCTTAAACTGCGAGGGATCGGTAGTGTTGACGCTGCCAAAGCTAAACGTATTCCACAGTATACGTTTAGCCTGCCAAGGCTGTACCCACTTTAACTGCTCAGGGAACCTTTTAGGATCAGCAGCGGCACGAAATGCCTCCACCGCCAATATTGCGCTGGCTGTATGATGACCATGGCCCCCTTCGCCTGTAGTAGGGAAGCGTGTAATAATTACATCAGGTCGGTAATTGCGAATGACCCATACCACATCACTTAAGATCTTTTCCTTATTCCATTTTTCAAAGGTTTCATCCGGATTTTTGGAAAAACCGAAATCAAATGCCCTGGTAAAAAACTGCTCTCCGCCATCAATACGACGTGCAGCAAGCAATTCCTGCGTACGAATCAGTCCTAACTCGATACCCTGCTCATCTCCAATAAGATTTTGCCCACCGTCGCCTCGTGTAAGTGATAAATACGCGGTGCGATACAATTTGTCATTAGCTAAATAGGTAATCAAACGTGTATTTTCATCATCAGGATGGGCGGCTATATACAACACCGATCCCAAAACTTTCAGCTTCTGTATACGATGTAAAATCTGCGAAGCCGATAAAGCAGGTTCAGGCTGTGCCCACACTGCTAAACCGAAACACAAGAAAACGACAAGCAGAATACGACTTTTCATCATCCTACGAATATAAAAGAAATGGCCGAATAATGCCGCTCACAATGATTATGCAATATTGATCCCGGCATTACGCAGCGATGGCAAGGCTATCAGTTCCTCCACATTACTCACAACTGAAATGTTGTTCATGGGATTTTCGTACAAAAAACCGTTCACAAGCATGGTATCAATGTGAGCCAAAAGATGATCGTAAAATCCGTTGAGATTAAGAATAAAGATTTGTTTATCGTGTATGGACAGATTATTCCATGTAATCATTTCAAAAAGTTCGTCCAGTGTACCATAACCTCCGGGCAGAATAACCGCTGCATCGCATAAGTCATACATGTTTTTTTTACGAATGTGCATGGTATCTACCACCAGCAACTGCGTCAACTGTCGATGTGATCGTTCTCTGGCGTCCAGAATTTTCGGAATAACACCAAAAACCTCACCCCCTCCTTCCAGAACAGCATTGGCAATCGCACCCATCAATCCTACATTACCACCTCCATATACCAACCTAATTTTCTTTGATGCCATCCACTGGCCTAATTTTCGGGCTTCTTCGGTATACAATGTTTCCCTACCATCTCGCGATCCGCAAAAAACAGCTAAAGATTTTACTGACATAGTTTTAGACTTTTCCTACACTGAAATATTGTCCGGGGAATGGTAAAAATAGCCTTTCCTTCTCGCTTCAGGCTAAAATAAATATTAAAAGAAGATGAAAAAATTTACAAAAGAGCAGCAATTTTGCCTATCTTCAAAAATTAATTTCTAAAACACCTATTTGATAATAAGAAACTCATATGTCGGCCGGATTTCTATTCTCAATTGTAATTGCTTATTTCTTATTACTTCTTTTCGTAGCCTGGAGGACCAGCAAAAACAGCAATAATGACTCTTTCTTTATCGGTAACCGCAGCAGCAACTGGATGCTGGTGGCTTTCGGTATGATTGGGACTTCTTTGAGTGGTGTAACCTTTGTAAGTGTACCCGGAGCTGTAGGCAAGGATGCCTTCGGATATATGCAAATTGTACTAGGGTATACTATCGGCTATTTGCTTATTGCATTTGTGCTGTTGCCTCTGTACTATCGCTTAAAACTCACTTCCATATACGGCTATTTAAAAGCCCGTATGGGTATGCTATCCTATAAAACAGGGGCGTGGTTTTTTATTATTTCACGACTCGTGGGAGCCACTGCCCGTCTGTATCTTGTAGTCAATATCTTACAATTCACAATTCTAGACAGTTTCGGCATTCCCTTTTGGGTTTCTACCTTGATCATACTTGTAATGATCATTTTATACACCTACGAAGGCGGTGTAAAAACCATTGTATGGACCGATACGCTACAAACTACTTGCATGCTGGCTGGTTTGATTATATGTAGTATCTACCTGCTCAATCATATGGATATGAGTGTAGGAGAAAGCCTGAATGCGATGCATTCGGAGGGTCTTTCACGAATTTTTAATACCGACGCCAACTCTGCCGGCTTTTTCGTAAAGCAAATACTTGCCGGCGCTTTCATTACTTTAAGCATGACCGGAATTGATCAGGAAATGATGCAAAAAAGCATTTCGGTAACCAACCTCAAAGATTCCCAAAAGAACATGGTGTCGCTTTCCGTGATTATGATCATTGTAATCGGATTATTCCTGTATATGGGTGGTCTGCTGTATATATATGGAATCAACGAGGGAGGTGTCTTTACAGAAGTGGTGAATAATGGGGTTGCGCAAAAAGCTTTTATGCTGGATGGTAAAGACGTACTGGGTGATGCCATTTTCCCGGAAGTAGCCGTACATCATATGCCACCGGCAATTTCTGTGATTTTTGTGATAGCACTGATATCGGCCCTATTCCCCAGTGCCGACGGAGCGATGACTGCCCTTACTTCGTCTTTCTGTATCGATATTGCAGGTTTAAAACGCCGCACCGATATGACCGAAGAACAAAAGAAAAAATTCCGTCAGAGGGTGCATCTTATGGTAGCATTGTTCTTCCTGATTCTGGTAATGATTTTCTACTGGATCAATAATAATAGTATGATTGGCATTATACTGAAACTGGCCGGTTATACTTACGGACCTTTACTAGGCTTGTTTGCCTTTGGTATACTTACGCGCAGACGTCCGGTAGACAAACTGGTGCCTTATGTATGCTTTATAGCACCTATTCTTTGCTTTTTTATCGACAAGTATCAAGCTGCCATCTTCGGCAACTTCAAAATAGGTTTGGAGCTGATTATCATCAATGCTTTATTTACCTATATTGGTTTATACTTAATCTCCAAACCCGTAAGTAAAGAAGAATTAGAGCAAGATAGTGTACACTAACAAGATTTTTGTTGTTTTAGGCTTATGAGCGATAACCTAAACTATGAATTATTAAACCAATTTGCAGAAGTCTATAGCAGTAAAGAAGATCCTCTGCTGGCTGCAGTAAATGATTTTACACAAAAAAATCATGCCGAGCCTCACATGCTTAGCGGTCACGTACAGGGGCTCTTGCTAAAGATGTTCAGCTTAATGATACGTCCCCAGAGGATATTGGAAATAGGCACTTTTACCGGCTACAGTGCGCTGTGCCTCGCCGAAGGTCTTACCGAAGATGGATGCCTACATACTATAGAATCGAGGGAACATACGGCCGCCATTGCACAAAACTTTTTTGATCAATCGCCAATTGGCCATAAAATTAAACTACATACAGGTCTCGCAGCAGACATCATTCCTCAACTCGATGAAACCTGGGACATGGTGTTTATTGATGCCGATAAAACGGGATATATCAACTATTTCGAATTGGTATTACCTAAGGTTCGAAAAAATGGTTTTATCTTCGCCGATAATATTTTTTTCCACGGCGAAGCGTTAAAAGAAAATGCCAAGGGCAAAAGCGGAAAAGCCGTAAAAGAATTTAATAATTACATTAACAATAGGACAGATATCGAAAAAGTCGTGCTAACAGTACGCGACGGGCTTTATTTAATTAGGAAAAGATAATTTGTAATGATAAAAAGGTATTGCTTTACAGTTATTCTGCTGTTTACATTGCTCTTTACCAGAGCCCAGATCAATGAAGCTACCGTTGAATATATCAAAACTTATTGCGGTATTGCTGTAGAAGAAATGCAGCGTACCGGCGTACCGGCGTCTATCAAGCTGGCACAGGGCATTCTGGAGTCGATGTCGGGACAAAGCCCTCTAGTGTTAAAATCTAACAATCACTTCGGCATTAAATGTAAGGAAGGTTACAACGGCCCATATGTGTTGCATGACGATGACCGCCCCAAAGAACGTTTCATGAAATATGAAACAGCCGAAGAGTCCTACAGGGCACATTCCGATTTCTTAAAAAACCGCTCACGATATGCATCACTCTTTCAGTTAGACCCTACAGATTATAAAGGGTGGGCTTACGGACTAAAAAAGGCCGGCTATGCTACCAACCCTAAATATCCGCAACTGCTGATTAGTCTTATTGAAAGATATAATCTGCACGAGTATACATTAATGGGACTAGGACAACTAGCGATGAATGAGGAGGTGAGCAACTATTTTGCAACAAAGAATGGCACCTCGCCCTCAACAATTGCTACCGCAGCTAAAGAAGCTGAAGTAAGCTACCCGCAGGAGCCCTTCACCATCAACAATACTAAGGTAGTTTTTGTAAAAGCGGGGTCTTCGCTACAATCTATTGCCGACAAATATAATATTCCGCTTGAGCGCTTATATGATCTGAACGATTTTGATGAAATTACTAGCGTTTCTTCCAAAGACAGACTCGTATACTTGCAATTAAAAAGAACGATTAGCGAAAAAGCTTATCATGAGGTAAAAGCCGGAGAAACATTATACGATATAGCACAACAAGAAGGTATTCGGCTGGAATCGCTATTAAAATACAATCGACTCAGCAAATTTGACAAACCCGCTGTAGGCTCCAAACTCAAGCTGCAGGATAATGCTGATATAGCAATTAATTAATTTTTATTCTTATTTTCAGTTATGGAAACAATACAAGTGCATGATAAGGTGTTTAAACCCTACATAACTGAAAATCAGATTCAGCAACGCATTAAGGAGCTCGCCGAAAATATCAACCGCGATTATGCAGAACAAACGGTTATTTTCATTGCCATTTTGAATGGCTCCTTTATGTTCGCTTCTGATTTTTTTAAACATCTTACTATTAAAAGCGAAATCAGTTTTATAAAACTGGCATCATATAAAGGACTAAAATCATCCGGTACGGTAACCACCGCTATAGGCCTTGACGTTGATCTGCATAACAAACACGTAGTAGTACTGGAAGATATTATTGATACAGGGAAAACACTGCATCATTTTATACCGCAACTGGAGCACCAGCATCCGGCCTCTTTGAAGATCGTAACGCTGCTTCATAAAGCCGAAATGACACAGTATCCGGTACAGATTGATTATACCGGATTTGTGATTCCTAATAAATTTGTGGTAGGGTACGGACTAGATTATGATGGTCAGGGACGCAATTACAGAGATATTTACCAATTGGTAGAATAGCAGTATAGGACACCCCATGAAACGTAATTACCTACTGCTGATTTTTGTACTTGTTTTCCTTGCCGTATTATCTGGAAAACTTACTGCAGGCATGTCTTTTGTGGGACGATTAGGTATCGGTTTCTTCTATAAGCAATTTTCGTTTTTAAAAACCTGGTGGCAAGCAGCGCTGATTTACTTCGGAAGCATGATACTTGTAGGTATCCTCCTCTACCTCATTGACAAATTGCTCGATGGGAGGAAACGTAAGTTGATATTACTGAGCCTTTTTCTATTATCCCTAGCAGGACTCTATTTCACATATCATGATTTTCGTACGAACCTTACCTACCGCTGGTTAGGAGAGCGCTTTCATCTGGGTATTTATCTCTACTGGATAGGATGGTGCATCATTAGTCTGTTCTTTGCGCTTACACCCAAAAAGCAAGTAGTAGAAGCCGCCCCTCCTACTAACGAGTAATCATGGAGCGACAATATTAAAACTCAAAAAGAATCAACAGCCCTTACTTCCTTTTACCACTTTCGATAAGCTTAAGGATATCTTTCAGTTCTTGAGCTGATACCTTTTTCTGGTCCACAAAGAAGTTTACAAGTTCTTTATAAGAATTGCTGAAATAATTTTTTACCACATTGCCCATAAATTTTTTCTTATACTCGCCTATCGTAATTACCGGTTTATATACATAAGTGTTGCCAAATAGCTTACCACTTACATAACCTTTTTTCTCCAGATTTTTTATAGTGGAAGCCACAGTGGTATAGGGAGCTGGCTTATCCAGATGATCCATAAAAGCCTTTACATGTCCCTCACCCACCTTCCATACTGCAAGCATTAGCTGTTCTTCCTGTGGTGTTAGTCTTTCCATATTACACAGTTACGATATTCACACTAAGCTACGAACATTTCGTAAAATATAAGAAATTTTTTTCTTTGCAGCCTTTTGGCTAAGTTCGTCATCTATATTAGAGAACCATATCGTAATACACTATGAGATACTTATTACTAGTTATTTTATTCGCTGTATCATTGACATCCCAAGCACAACCCATGTATTTGAAGCAAAAAACACCTCCGCCGGCTGTTTTATTGCTTCCGGACAGTACTACCAAATGGAATCTAAAAGCCAAGCTAGATAAAAATAAACCTTTGTTCTTGATATTCTTTAGCCCCGATTGTGATCATTGTAAACATGAGACCGAAGAAATTATTAAGAATATCGATAAGTTTAAAGGTATACAAATTGTAATGGCTACTACAATGCCATTTGATGCCATGAAAAAGTTTGCTGAAAAATATAAACTGGAACAGCACGGCATTACCGTAGGTAGAGATATCGCCTATGTTATCCCTCCTTATTATGAAATGAAAAGTCTGCCCTATCTGGCATTTTACGATAAGAACAAAGTATTGATTTCTACATTCGAAGGTTCTCTGGCCATTCCCACTATTTTAAAAACCTTCGGCAGATAGTAATATAAATTTATAGAATGAAAGGCGCTATGCTCTGTATGAGCACAGCGCCTTTCTGATTGATTATACTTGCTTTTGCTTCCATTTTCCTTTTCGAAAAAGGATATATGATGCTATTGTAACCCCTGTCTCTGCAATAGGTATGGCCACAAAGACGCCTGTGGGCCCCATCTCAAAATATACAGCTAACAGATAAGCTACCGGAACTTGAAAAGTCCAGAAGGCAAAGAAATTGATCCAAGTAGGTGTCCAAGTATCACCAGCGCCATTGAAGGCATTAACCATTACCATTCCAATTCCATAAAAAACAAATCCGCTCGCCATAATATACATTGCCTTTGAAGCAATGCTACGTACACTTTCCACCTCACTAAAAAAGCCCACTAGCCATTCTCCCATCGAAAAGAAAATCAATGAAACCAATAACATAAAGATGATGTTGTATTTCACTGTTTTCATAACCGACTGAGTGGCGCGCTCAGGAGCGTTAGCTCCCAGATTTTGTCCCACCAATGTAGAAGCCGCACCACTTAATCCCCATGCAGGCAACATAAAAAACATCATCAATCGCAAAGCTGTCTGGTAACCTGCACTACCATCCTCACCTCCAGTTACAGCTACCAGTCGTGCTAATATAATCCAGCTACATGATGCTATTACAAATTGAAACGTACCGGGTGTAGCAATTTTTATCATAGAACGAATAATGGAAAAATCCGGTTTAAAATGCCGCATTAGTAGACGTATTTTACCACTCCCCTTCAGTAAATGATACAATTGATACAACACACCGATACCTCTCCCTGTAGTTGTAGCAACAGCAGCACCTGTTAATCCTAGAGCTGGTATGGGTCCCAGCCCATTAATCAAAAGAGGACACAATACGATATTGCAAATATTGGCAATCCACAAGCTTTTCATAGCTATAGTTGCGTTTCCAGCACCGCGAAACACGCCATTTATAAGGAACAGCAGCATAATAATCACACTACTGCCCATCATTATTTGGGTGAAAGTTTTTCCATATTCCGCAGCTTCGCTTGTCGCACCCATGGCCATCAGTATCTCGCGGGCATATATAATTCCTAAAACACTAAGGAGGAGATTTATCAATAGTCCTATAATTATCACCTGTGCAGCGCTACGGGCTGCGGCTTCATTGTCTTTTTCACCAATACGCCTGGCCACAATAGCCGTGGCGGCCATGCTTATACCCATAGCCACTGAATAAATTACGGTGAGAACCGATTCTGTAAGCCCTACCGTTTGTATCGCCAGACTACTTTCTTCTAGATGACCCACAAAATACAAGTCTACTAAAGCAAAAACCGACTCCATCATCATTTCCAGCATCATCGGAATAGCAAGCATCATTACAGCCTTACGGATGCTCACGCTGGTATAATCGAGCTCTTTACCCTGAATAGCTTCTTTCAACAAATGCATAAAACCAGATGCCTTACGGACACCTCTATAATCCGTCGTCATGTAAAGTTTTTTTTGTAAGATGAATGAAAAAAGAAAATACTTCAATCGGGTGGGCAATAAAGCCACCAGTCAACAAGAATAAACTGCAGAGGGAATACCGGTCGTATTAGCGGGTGCGCGCTAGCATGAATAGAACATAACCGGTGCAAATTGCTTTCATTGGTCAGAGAATTTTGAGCAGCAAAAATAGAAAAGTATTTAAATAATCGAAAAAAAGTTTGTCATACCAACAAAAAAGCCGTTCCGAATAAGACATCGGAACGGCTCTTGGTATGATTTGTTATAAAACGTTTATTTCACTTCTTCGTAAGGCACATCCGTTACATCTTCAGTACCCGAACCTCCTCCGGTAGACTGTTGTGCACCGTTGGCATCGGCACTAGGCTGCGCCTGACCAGATTTATAAATATCCTCACTAGCTGCGGTCCAGGCCTGATTTAGTTCTGCCATAGCAGCTTCAACAGCTGGGATATCCTGATTTTTGTGTGCCTCTTTCAGCTTTTCTACGGCTTTTTCGATAGCTGTTTTCTTATCAGCCGGCACTTTATCACCAAACTCTTTCAATTGTTTTTCGGTTTGGAAAATAAGACTGTCGGCCTGATTTAGTTTTTCAATGCGCTCTCTTTCGGCTTTGTCTGCGGCCTCATTAGCTTTCGCTTCAGCCTTCATTCTTTCAATTTCTTCTTTGCTCAAACCGCTACCGGCTTCGATGCGAATGTTCTGCTGTTTACCGGTTCCCTTATCCTTAGCTGTAACATTCAGGATACCGTTAGCATCAATATCAAAGGTTACCTCAATTTGAGGAACACCTCTGGGTGCCGGCGGAATACCGTCCAGGTTGAAGATACCCAAGCTCTTATTGTCTTTAGCCATAGGACGCTCACCCTGCAGCACATGTATCTGTACACCCGGCTGGTTATCGGTAGCAGTAGAGAAAACCTCTGACTTTCTGGTAGGAATGGTAGTATTTGCAGGAATAAGGGTTGTCATCACTCCACCCAGCGTTTCGATACCCAGAGAAAGCGGTGTTACGTCCAACAGCAATACATCTTTCACTTCTCCGGTTAGTACCGCACCTTGAATAGCAGCACCAATGGCTACTACTTCATCGGGGTTTACTCCCTTATTCGGCTTCTTACCAAAGAATTTCTCTACTATTTCTTGAACCTTAGGAATACGTGTACTACCTCCTACTAAGATTACTTCATCGATGTCAGAAGCTGACAATCCGGCATCTCTCAATGCTGCCTCACAAGGTTTCAGACAGCGCTCAAACAGAGAGTCGGCCAGTTGTTCAAATTTTGCACGAGTTAATTTTTTTACTAAGTGTTTAGGTACACCGTCAACCGCTGTAATATATGGCAGGTTGATTTCGGTTTCCATAGAGCTGGAAAGTTCGATCTTAGCTTTTTCGGCAGACTCTTTCAGGCGTTGTAGCGCCATAGGATCATTCCGCAGATCAATACCTTCTTCAGCTTTAAACTCATCAGCCAGCCAGTCCATGATCACCTTATCGAAGTCATCACCACCCAGGTGGGTGTCACCGTTGGTAGATTTTACTTCGAATACACCATCACCCAGCTCCAGCACTGAAATATCGAAAGTACCGCCACCTAGGTCGAATACAGCAATTTTTTGGTCTTTGCCACGTCTATCCAAACCATAGGCTAATGCGGCTGCTGTAGGTTCGTTTACGATACGACGTACATTCAAGCCAGCAATTTCACCTGCCTCTTTAGTAGCTTGCCTTTGAGCATCGTTAAAGTAGGCAGGTACGGTAATAACCGCTTCGGTTACTTCTTGTCCTAGGTAATCTTCAGCAGTTTTTTTCATTTTTTGTAAAACCATTGCTGAAATTTCCTGAGGAGTATATAATCTGCCATCTATATCAATACGAACTGTATTATTGTCGCCTTTAGCAACTTTGTAGCTCCAGTGGCTAATTTCCGCCCCTACTTCATCGAATCTGCGCCCCATGAAACGTTTCACAGACATGATGGTATTCTGAGGATTGGTGATAGCCTGTCTTTTTGCAGGATCCCCTACCTTACGTTCACCGTTTTTCAAAAAAGCAACCACTGAAGGCGTAGTGCGGCGTCCTTCGTCATTTGCAATCACTACTGGCTCATTCCCTTCCATTACAGCCACACAGCTATTGGTGGTACCTAAGTCTATACCAATAATTTTACCCATAATATAATATTTAGATTATCATTATTTCTTTAAGATGTACCGCATTCATTGCGACAGAATCTTATTGTCAATGATTGTGCCGAAGACTGGATTATGCAAAAATGGCAGATTATAGGCATCCCTTCGTGTCATGAAAATAATTTTGAAATAAAATGTTGCATTTTCAATGGTGACAGCGTCACTATTAAGTGAATCAGCTGATCCGTATTTTATACAAACTCATTTTATAAAAACCTGATTAAAGATATGCGTAAAATGTTTAAAATCAATAGCATTAGTATTACACTTCTCGCTTCAGCGATGTTGGTAATGGCGTCTTGTAATAAGGATGATGACCACTATTATCTCCCTGAAGCAGCAGCCGTAGGTGTTGTACATGCTTCGGCAGGCCTGCCTGCATTAGATGTAGCACTCGACAACAATCGTCTGGGTGTAAATTATTTTAATTACACAGACCGGGTGGATTATTTCCGTGCTTATACCGGCAACCGTGTATTCAAGGTATATCACGCTAGTGCCCCCAGCTCAAGTCCAATCTTTACCAAAAACCTCACCTTTGAGGCTGGAAAATATTACAGTGTATTTATCACCGACACTGCTGCAAATATGGACGCAGTGGTGCTGAGAGACAGTACCCGTGCTGCAGGCAAAGACTCTGTTCGCCTTCGTTTCGCCAACATGAGTCCTGATGCACCCGGACTGGATTTGTATGTAAAGGGCAACAATACGCCTATTGCTACCAACATTACCTACAAAACGGCCAGCCAGTTCTTCAGCTATCCTTCGGCAGGCAATGTAATCTTTGAAGTTAGAAGAAATGGGCAAACAGCCCTTCTGGCCACTTTGGATCCCATAAACTTGTATAAGGGACGCATCTATACCGTATGGACAGGCGGTTATATTAATGGTAATGCGGAAGATGGCACCCGTATAAGATTAGAAGCTTTCGCCCACTAAATATTCGATCGCAAAACCGTATTCTTAAATGAAAACTTAGATCAGCCCTATTAATGTAGAGGGCTGATCTTTTAAGTAAAAACGGGTTTGGGGAATTGAGAGTTTGTACAGATATTTAAACTACCAATCAAGGTATACGGTTGATAGATCAGATAAAAGTTGAAAGTATGTTGAGTGAATCTCCACCGATATACCAGCGAGAATCAGTAAAGACGAGCCAACTCAATAAATCGGATAACAAATTGGCACAAAGCGGCGAAGCACTGCTCGATATCTTAAAGGGATGCCAAAACAATATAGAGCATCATAAAGAGACGCTTTACAAAAGCTTTTACGGCTATGTTAAAGGCGTAGTGACCCGCTATGTAACTGATTTTCATTATGCAGAAGAAATTGTAAACGACAGTTTTATAAAGATATTTAACAACTTATCATCCTTTCAGGCATTGGGCCAAGCTACCAATGTATCCACATCATTCAAAGCTTGGATTGCAAAAATCGCGTCAAGAACAGCAATCGACTTTTTACGTAAAAAGAAAATCGACTTTAATAAGGATGATATTTCAGACATCAATCATAGCAGTATAGCATATGAACAATCCTCAAGTAGTGAGATAAAAGATATTTTAAAACTCTTAAATGCATTACCCCAAACACAAAGAGCCATTTTTAATTTGTATGAAATAGAAGGGTTTTCGCATCAGGAAATAGCCGTTATGCTGTCTATTCCCGAAAATGTTAGCCGCTCTTATCTGTCAAGAGCTAAAAATAAACTGAAAGCCCTTTATATAGAAAACTTTTAAGCGATGAAAGAACGCGACGACGATATTTTTAACCATATAAGGCAAGTGTTGCGGAACCATGAGGAGCCGTACGAGGAAGGTGCATGGGAGCGCTTTAAGGCCTATAGCCACACAGCCGCCCCCTCCCCGCTTCCTAAGCACCCCATAATTCCTCTGTGGAAATGGGCCACTGCGGCAGCCGCTGTCATCACCGGCGTCTTTCTATTTTCCCGTATTTTCCACGTATCACAAGAGGGTATTAATATAAAATCATCTGAGCTCCCTATAGTACAGCAGCTTCCAACCACGGATACACCTTCACAGCAGTTCCAAACAGACACAGAAACTGTTTTTTCTGACCGCTCAGGCTTATCGGCTCAGGCCAATACATCGCAGCCTACTCCTGCTGCTCAATCCTCTGTACCGGCAACTACAACCCATACAGTCGCAATACCACAAGTACAAGCGCCCCAGGAAGTACCCCTTGTGGCTCAAACGCAAGTACCAGAGACGGTTCCCAGTCAAGCTCCTACACAGCCTAAGACAGAACGGCAGCCTGATCAAAATAATCACGTCGTTGATTTTTGGAAGAACAGAATTGTCACAGACAAGCCTGAGGAAAAAAGAGTGCTTCCGCAACAGGATAATCGAAATGCCTTGCTGGCAACCACCTCAGAAAAAAGACATAGCGAAAAAAATAGAAAATGGCAGCCTAGTTTATATGTATCGCCTGTATTTAGTGATCTAGGCGTGGATATGGGATATGGCGTATCCCTAGCTTATGCCATCAATGATAAACTGAAAATAAGTTCAGGCATTGCGCACGCTAAAATTTCTACTTCGCGCTCTTTTGATGAAAGTATTCCTGGCGTGGCTACAGCTCCTGAAATGGAAGTGATATCCACTGAGCATTCAGATCTCATGACTTATGCATCCCAACCTAGTTCGGTGCTACAGCAAGTAACTGGTTCATTATCGGGCATCGACATCCCTGTAGAATTAAACTATAGTTTTAATAAAAAGTTTTATGCAGCAGCTGGTGTATCAGGACTAGTAGTACTTCACGATAAGAAGACTTATACTTACGAGGATTATCGAAACATTAAAGTGTCTGTAGAAACCAGCAAAGGTGCACTAAAGGAAGATAAAATGATTACGGTGCAAGAGTACAACACTACTTCAGTGCCCGCTCAGGCACCAGCCGAAAACATTCCCTTCTTGGGCTACTATAATATTTCGGTAGGTTATCGCCAAAAGTTATCCAATAAAAACGCAGTGTCCATTGAACCTTTCCTTAAGGTCCCTATGAAAAAGGTTACACAACAAAATCTCAATTATCAGGGTACTGGGATTAGATTAAGGTTCGATTTTTAGACTCCGTATTTATGAAGTCGATACCTGCTCTTTACAGAGCAGGTATTTTTTTGAAAAAACTGCAATAAAAATTTAAAATTCTATTTTGTTGATTGCATCCACACCCCTAATTTTGCGCCCGGAGAGATGGCAGAGTGGTCGAATGCGGCGGTCTTGAAAACCGTTGACTGTAACAGGTCCGGGGGTTCGAATCCCTCTCTCTCCGCACCACTCGAAATAAAACGACCCACTACTTAGTAGTGGGTCGTTTGCATATAAGCCGCCTGCAACCTATATGCTTCCTTTACACCCCTTGTTGTATAACGCAGCAATTCGCATTTACACAATATTTGATTCGTTTGGTTATACAATACGGTTTTAGATGCCGTTGATAATAGCAGCGCTTGCTTAGGAAGAATATGTTACTTCCATCCCAATCCGGGAGCAACATATTTTACTATGGATGAAAGAATATGAAGATTATACTCTACACCGAGTGTATTAGGGATAGTCAATAAAATAGTATCAGCCTCCTGAATAGCCTCATCTTTAGCCAGCTCTTCAATAAGCTGGTCAGGGGTCCCTACATAACTTCGCCCAAATACTGCTCTGCGCCCCGCTTCAATGTATCCGAAAGAATCGGTACGTGCAGCTTCATGTCCAAAATAATATTTATCCCTATCATTCATAATAGGAAAAATGGAACGACTTACAGAGATGCGTGGCTCACGCTCATGTCCTGCTTCTTTCCAAGTTTTTTTATACAACCTGATTTGTTCGGCCTGCTGGATATGAAAGGGCTTACCGCTTTCATCAAATTTCAAGGTAGAACTCTGCAAATTCATCCCTGCTTTTGCTGCCCATACAGCTGTAGCATCAGAAGCCGATCCCCACCAAATACGCTCGCGCAAACCCGAAGAATGCGGTTCCAAACGTAATAACCCGGGAGGGTTGGGAAACATAGGATTAGGATTGGGACGGGCGAAACCCTCTCCTCTCAACAAGTCCAAAAATTCCAATCCTTTGCGACGCCCCATGTCTTCATCAGTTTCACCATCCTTAAGCTCATATCCGAAATACCTCCAACCATCAATTGCCTGCTCGGGAGAACCTCTGCTGATTCCTAGTTGCAATCTTCCTCCTGATATAAGATCTGCTGCGCCAGCATCCTCTACCATATACATGGGATTTTCATAACGCATATCAATAACAGCGGTACCTACCTCAATTTTGCTGGTTTTAGCGCCTATGGCTGCCAGTAAAGGGAAAGGCGAGGCCAGTTGTCGTGCAAAATGGTGCACTCGAAAATATGCACCGTCCACACCTATCTCTTCTGCAGCTACAGCTAATTCTATAGATTGCTGGAGTACATCACCGGCCGTTTTTGTAGCATAATCCGGATGATTAGCCCAATGGCCGAAAGATAGAAAGCCTATTTTTTTCATTTTTGTGATAGTGCTGTCCTTCGCTGCATTTATGTGAATATATGCTAATTTTTTCTTTAGGAACCCGCTCCTGTTATCCAAATAGTTATTGCCCTAATGTTCTTCATAACTATTCCTATTACCTAAATTTGTAACAGCAGCAAGTTTGCCGTTCTTATTTATAATAAATAATAACAGCAGCTCCTGCCGAATGTTCAGTAGGCTAAGTTGTGGAAAACCTCTAAGTGATATTTCTGAATGGTGCTCATGAAAACAATGCAGGCGAATACACTTCTCGGAACTAAGAACAACCGACCATAAAGCAAAAGACTCTAATCGTTTAAAACAAAGTACAAACATATTTGTTAATATCTCAACATATTGACTTATGAACTTTACATCCATTTTGGAAGCTGCAGGCGCCTATGCGGCATCTTATTTTAAACAGCATGCTTCCGAAGAGCTACTGTATCACAACTATGAGCATACAGTTGCTGTGGTTAATGCCGCTAGCGAGTTAAACCAACACTATCAGTTGTCACAACAGGATAATTTCATTGTACTGATAGCGGCATGGTTTCATGATTTGGGATATCTGACAGATCCATTAAATCATGAAATAGCCAGTAGTTCATTAGCGGAAAATTTTTTAAAGGAAAAAGGCGTTTCGCCCGTCATTATAAATGAGGTAAAGGCATGCATCCTTGCTACAAAGATGCCCCAACAACCACAGAATCTGCTGCAGCAAATCGTCTGTGATGCAGATTTATCGCACTTTTCCAAAGACTCCTTTGCAGAAAAGAGTAAGAATCTGAGAAAAGAACTTCGCAACAGATGTGGAGTAGACATCAGTAAAAACCTTTGGAGACAACAAACAATTTGTTTAATGGAGATGCATCAATATCATACGGAGTACGCACGCAAGCATTGGGATCCTAAGAAATTGCAGAATCTGAAAGAGCAAAAGGCTAAAGAATCCCCCATCCCTATTGCTTCTGATATTCCCAAAAAGGGAGGTAAAAAAAGCGAACGTCCTGAAAAAGGCATTGAAACCATGTTCCGCGTTACCTCCACCAACAATCAACGATTGAGCGATATGGCCGATAAAAAGGCGGACATTTTGATTACAGTAAACTCCATCTTGTTATCTGCCATTCTAAGTTTACTCATTCGAAGATTGGAGAGTCATCCGCACTTGATTATTCCTACTATCATAATCCTACTGGTATCAGCAATTACCCTAATTTATGCCATCCTGGCTACTCGTCCCAAGATTCCCAATGGGAGTTTTACTCAAGAAGATGTAGACACCCAAAAAGTGAATCTCTTATTTTTTGGCAATTTTTACAAAATGGATTTTGAAGAGTACAAAAAAGGAATGTGGAAAGTAATGGAAGACCGCAACTTTTTATACGGTTCTCTCATAAAAGACATTTACTCCCAAGGTATTGTTTTAGGAAGAAAATATAAACTATTAAGGATAGCTTATAATGTATTCATGTATGGGCTTATGATATCCATTATCGCTTTTTTGATTGCAATATTCTCTATCGTATAAACCAATTGCAATGTTGCTGAAAGGAAGAGATACAAGCTGGCTGGAATTTAATGAACGCTTACTGTATGAAGCAGCAGATACCAACGTACCTCTGGCTGAAAGACTGAAATTTTTATCTATCTACTCATCCAATCTGGACGAATTTTGGAGAGTACGTATACCTACCATTACAGCATTGGGGAAAGTTAAAAAGCAACATAAAGCCGAGAGTGCCAAAGAAATTATTAGTATTATCAGCAAACAACAGGAATGCTTTGGAAACATCATCAAAAAAACTATTGAAGCCTTAAAGGATCATAATATATATGTAGTATACAACGAACCTATCCCTTATCAAATTCAAGAAGCCGTCAACCATTATTTTTTTGCTCATATTGCCGGTTACTTGAGAATATATTACCCCCAATCGCCCCAAGATTTCTTTCCGCAGAATAACCGCATCTATCTTGCGGCAGCACTGGAGACTTCATCCGGTGAGCGACTAGCGGTTGTAGATATCCCATCTGACCGCATTTCTCGTTTTTTCTCGGTACAGGCTGATGATATACAGTATGTGGTATTTATCGATGATATTATCAAATCCAAGCTGTCGATATTATGGCCGGATATCAAAGTCGAAAATGCATACAGTTTTAAAGTAACACGCGATGCCGAACTGGGGCTGGATGACGAGTTTAAAGGGAACCTGGCTCGCAAGATCGCGGAACAGCTCGCCAAACGCGATTATGGTTTGGCAACAAGACTGCTTTATGATTCTCGCATTTCCGAAAGCCTACTCCAACAATTAATTCGAAATCTGGGCTTACAAAATGCGATGATTATAAAAGGTGGAGTTTATCATAATCTGAAGGATTTATCCGCCATTCCGATCAGCGATCCATCGTTAAAAGACAAACCTTGGCGCCCGATATTACATCCGTTACCGGCTCCTACTCTATTGGAAAGTATCGCAAAACAGGACTTACTATTGCATCTTCCTTTTCATGATTATGATACTGTCCTTCGTTTTTTTAATGAAATTGCCCTCGACCGGAGTGTTACAGAGATCAATATGACCATGTATCGTATCTCCGGCACCTCGCAAATTGCTGAATCCTTAATTACTGCAGCGCTGAACGGCAAAAAAGTTACCGTATTTGTGGAGCTGAAAGCTCGTTTTGATGAAGCCAACAACATTAGCTGGGCAAAAAAAATGAAAGCGGCCGGTATACGCATTATATACAGCATTCCTCAAATGAAGGTGCATGCCAAAGTAGTTCTAGTAAAAAGAAAATATCAGGATAAACTACAATACCTAGGTCTACTAGGCAGTGGCAACTTTAATGAGGTTACGGCAAGATTTTATACAGATCAGGTGTTAATGACCAGCAATCAGCAATTATTAAAGGATCTAAATCAGTTATTCAAACTATTAAAGAAAAACAAAAAAGTTATTGCACCAGATGCTATAACACCTAAGCATCTACTCATAGCCCCTTTCAATTTACAATCAACCTTCACAGCACTCATTGACCGCGAAATTGCACATGCAAAAGCTAATCGAGAAGCAAAAATTATTGCAAAAATCAACAATCTGGAAGATGAAAAAATTATTAATAAACTATATGAAGCCTCTAATGCAGGAGTAAAAATTCGGCTCATTGTTAGAAGCATTTGCAGACTAGTACCTGGCGTAAAAGGACAAAGCGAAAATATTACCGTTGCTCGAATTGTAGACCGTTATTTGGAGCATGGTCGCATATTCTGGTTTTACAATAATGGCGATGATGAGTTATACATGGGTTCGGCAGACTGGATGACCCGCAATTTATATCGCCGTATAGAAGTATGCTTTCCCGTAGTCGATCCTCAACTCAAGAAAGCATTACAACATGTATTGAATATCTATATGAATGACACCGCCAAAGCCGTATGGTTAACACCCGATGGTCCTCAAAAACCCGAGACCTCCCAAGAAATACCTCTACAGGCTCAGGCAGAGATGTATAAATGGGTAGCAGCAGGCTGCCCGACAAAACTCTAAACATATAATGAACTGTAAAAAATTTTTTGCAACAATTATCTTATGCGTAAGCATCATAGTGGCCTGTGGTAATAAAAGTGAGAACACTGCAACATCGCCACCAGGCTATGATTTATCCGTATTTGAAAAAATATTATTACCAGATGTATTACTGGAAGTATCTGGCATTGCGTTTGCACCGGGAAAATTCGACTCGATATATGTCAATCAAGATGAGGATGGCATTATTTTTAAGGTTGAATTAGCATCCGAAAAATATCATACTTCAGATTTCGGCATCCCTGGCGATTTTGAAGACATCGCTATTCAGAATGACACGCTCTTAGTGCTTCAATCTGATGGGTCCTTTTATGGATTCACATTGAGCGATCTTCATAATCGTCGATCACAACCTTTCGCAATCTACAAGAAAATATTGCCCAAAGGAGAATACGAGGGACTTTTTGCCGATTCGCTTACAGGAAGTTATTATGCCATGTGTAAAAGTTGCAAAGGCGACAAAAAGAATAAGCAGCTCTCCATTTATCAGTTGCAATTTATCAATGGCGAATTAACTCCTGTAAAAAAGCATATAATGTCTACCGAGAAAATATTAGAATACGCCAACAATAACATTGCATTTCAACCTTCTGCGCTGGCTAGACATCCTCTAACCCAAGATTTTTACATTATTTCATCGGTAAACAAATCTCTGATTGTAGTTAACAACAATTGGGAAGTATCCGGCATATATCCACTAGACAGAAAAACCCTTATGCAACCAGAAGGGCTAGCATTTGATAAGTACGGAAATATGTATATCAGTAGCGAGGGAGATGAATTGCAATCTGCAAGAATTTTAAAGTTTCATTATTCAAACGATAGATAATGTTACAGCGACTCATATACATACTGTTGGCCATTATAAACTTTGACCTTGCAGTCACCGCTCAGCCGCAATTGAAACACCGACTTATTTTCATTGGCGATGCGGGAGAAATCAATCCTAAACAACAGGCTGTCATTACTGCGGCTGCAGGAAAAGTAATACCAGAAAAGACTTCTGTCTTTTACCTAGGAGATAATATTTACCCACGTGGCATGAATATGGAGAGAGACAATGCTGTTATAGAAGATCAACAAATATTGCGCTCGCAGTTCGAACCTTTTAGAAGCAAGAATGTGCCGGTTTATTTCATTCCCGGCAATCATGACTGGGACCGAATGGGTAAAAAAGGATTAGAAAAAATCAGGGCGCAAAATGATTTTATTGCGGCACAGAAAGATTCTCTATTACAGATGATTCCTAAAAATGGCTGTCCCGACCCCATTGCTATTCCCTTTGGGGATGAAGCCGTAGTAATTGCCTACGACTCTGAATGGTGGCTATTCCCTTACAAGAAGAAACGTAGTGATGACATTTGTGAATGCGATACAGAACAAGATGTATTAGATCAACTCGCCACCTTATTGTGGGAACACAAGAATAAAATAATCTTTTTGGCAAGCCACCACCCTTTCCAAAGCTATGGAGAACATGGAGGAAAATTCAGCTTAAAGGAACATATTTTCCCCTTAACTGCTCTCAATCCCCATATCTATATCCCGCTCCCTGTAGTAGGCTCACTATATCCCTTATTACGTAAGACCGTTTTCATCAACGCAGAAGACATCCCTCATCCCCAATATCAGCACTTTATCAAGCAGATAACTTCAACAATAGACGGTTTTGCCAATGTCATAAAAGTTGCGGGACATGAACACAGCCTACAGCTCATCAATGATAACGGCTTGCAAATTGTAAGTGGAGGCGGCTCCAAAAGTACTCATGTAAAAAAAGCAGCCCGTTCATTATTTGCACATGCCGGAGAGGGATTTGTAATAGTAGATATTTTCAATGATAAAACTTCCGAGATTGAGTTTTATACTTATCAGCATTCTGGAGCGCTTCAACCCACGTACAAGCATACGACCAAGTTTATAGATCAGGAACAAATTATAAATGCGCAATACGAATATTTATTAAATAACGATAGTGTGAGCATTGCCGCCAACCCCAAATATGACAAGGTGGGCAAATTGCATCGAAAAATATTTGGCGAAAATTACCGGAAAGAATGGGCTGCCCCTACCAAGCTTCCAGTCTTTCGCTTAAGTCAATTACAGGGAGGCTTAACACCTTTACAGAAAGGTGGTGGTATGCAAACTGTATCATTGCGCCTTGCCGACACTAGTGGAAAACAATGGGTATTGCGCAGTGTCAATAAGGTAGCCGATGCTATTTTGCCTGAAGGGCTACGCTCTACCTTTGCCACCAAACTGGTGGATGACTACATGAGCGGGCAACATCCCTACGCTGCTCTGATTATACCTCCTTTAGCAGATGCAGTTAAAGTACCACATGCCAATCCTGTAATTGGTGTAGTAGCCCCCGATCCTAATCTAAGCATTTATAGCAATCTCATGACTGGTAGAATAGCGTTGCTTGAAGAAAGAGAACCGCTGGGGAAATCAGACAATTCCGAAAAATTCATCAAAGCATTGATAAAAGACAACGATAACACTTTTAAAGCAAAAACTTTCTTTCGTGCGATGATGCTGGATGCACTGGTATCAGACTGGGATCGACACGAAGATCAATGGCGCTGGCGCAACGTAAGCAACGGAAAAGATAAAGATTACACTCCCGTGCCCAGAGATAGGGACCAAGCATTAAAAATCAATAACGGTTTCATTCCTAAACTACTCTCCCGAAGCTGGCTACTGCCTACTTTCCAAGGATTTGACAGCATCATCCCATCAATAAAATATTCTCTATTCAAACATCGCTTTATACAGCCATTTCCAGAGTTTCAGTTTAGTAGAACGGAGTGGAACCACATGGCAACAGACTTTGTACAAAAAATCACAGATTCAGTTATTGATGTAGCCATAAATCAACTACCAGAATCTTCACGTAACATACGAGGACAAGAGCTAGCTGAAAAAATGAAAAAGCGCCGGGACCAGCTTCCCGCCGCTATGGATAAGTACTACACCTTTTCGCAACAAATTGTAGACCTGCATTTGAGTGATAAGCACGAATACATTGTATTAGAAGACGCACCCAATGGTGGTTTGCATTTTACAATTAGAAAAATCAATAAAGAAGGTTTAATAAAGAGTAAACTACTGGACCATGTATATGATCCTAAGATTACAAAAGAAATACGATTATACACCGGAGCCGGCAATGATACTTTAAAGATTGATTACAGTGACTCACCCATCAAATTAAGAATTATAGGCGGACAGGGGGAGAAGCACATGATAATAACACAACCCGGTAAGAAAATACGACTTTATAATCATACCAAGGGTATGAGCTACGAAGGCTATGAGCAAAGAATTCGCAAAAGACTTCATGACGACTCTTTGCAAACAGCTTTCGTTCCTGTAAACCTATATTCTTATACCATGCCCCTTATTACCGGTGGATATAATATTGATGATGGACTTATTCTCGGAGCAGGATTCCGCCATGTGCATCAAAAAGGTTTCAGAAAGCAGCCGTATAGTAGCTCACTACAGCTAGTGGTATCCGGAGCCCTGTCTACAGGGGCCCTACAGGCTAAGCTGAAAGCTGACTGGATAGAAGTATTCCGCAAAACCGATATCGAATTACGCGCGTTCACTTATGCGCCACATAATACACATAATTTCTTCGGAATTGGTAATGATACAGAGTACGACAAGAACCATCCTATCCAATATTACCGCAGCCGCTATACCCTCGCGCAGGTGGATCCTTTATTCAGATGGCGAAAAAAGGATCATACCATCCTTCGGTTTGGTCCCAGCCTACAGCTTTACAACATGAAAGCGGAGGATAATAAAGGACGCTTCATTCTCAATCATACATTACAGAGTTATGACAGTGCCACGCTTACTAAATCTAAAGCCTACCTAGGTGCAATTTTTGCATATGAGAAGGACAGCCGCAACCACGCAATCTTTCCTTCCAAAGGAGGTAACATATTATTACTAGTAAAAGGTTATAGAGGTTTAAATAGTTATAGCCAATCACTGATACAAGCAACATCCGACATTACATTTTACTTACCATTGAACCAGGAGGCATCAGCTATTGTAGCGAATCGTGTAGGCGGAGGGGTTACCTTGGGACATGCCGCATTTTACCAATCCTTGTTTTTGGGAGGTAATGATAATTTGCGGGGGTTCCGTAACTATCGGTTTGCTGGCAATCATGCTTTTTACAATAATCTGGAATTAAGACTGCGTATGGCACAAATTGGCAGTTATATCCTGCCAGGTCAACTTGGTGCTACGTTATTCTACGATATCGGAAAAGTATGGCCTTCAGGATCTAACAAGGCTCTTCATCAAGGTGTGGGTGGAGGTCTCTACTATGCACCTGCAAATATTGCAGTATTTCAGTTATTGGCAGGATATTCAAAGGAGGGTTGGTACCCGCATTTTACCATGGGTTTCAGATTTTAACCAGATGAATAATGAAAACACTCGTAAGTAAATATATAGATTATACAAAAATTGATACCAGTTTTTCCTTTGCTCCTTTCTATCAATTTCTGAGAAAAAAAGCCAGTGAAACTAATGATGCCAAAAAAGGCATGCTGGAATATTTTGCAGATCAGATAGAAGAAGCCGGCGTACATGAAAGAGATATCTCAGACGAAGAATTACCTCGTTATAAGGAATTACTGGATATTTTGTATGTAAGCCTCACCAATATTACGCTCGATGGTAATAAGGATATTTGGGGGATTACAGCACCTTTTACGAGATGCTTTGCATACGGAACACCTTCTTTATACAATTCATTCATTGATGAACATACGGCATGGCTCAAACCTGAATTCGAATCTAACTTCTGGGAAATAAGCTTGGGAGGGTTAAAAAACATTTACCAAACCATACTCCATCAGGTATATAACATCAGTTTCGCATCTCAAGAGGATTTTATCTATCGCTATATCGATCCTCAAACAGGTTTATATCGTTTTTACAAAATCATCTTTGATCATAGATTTATTGATATTAAATACGAGCAGCATCTGCCTGAACTAAATGAACATAAAATTCTTGGCATTACTGATGACGCCCTCTTTGTTCGGTATATGCTGAGGAAACTTCCCCTTTCACTTTTTCGATTTCGTGGATTTGGTATTGTAAGTATTGCTGATGTAACCGAACAACAAAGCATTTTACACATTAAGGAGCGTTTATTAAAGCTTAAAGAAGAAGGCGCTCAAAAGACTTCTATTTTTGAAGATCTACGGATATCTGTAAAATCTCTTTTAGGATCTAATAAAATAGAAATAAGCCTTCCTCCTTTTGCCATCCTCAACAAGAAGATCGTATGGAAAACTAGGAAAAATCTATTAGGTTGTGCCGATTTAAGTGAAAACGAAATTCAAACATTTTTTAATCTGCTTGAAACCCATAAAAAGCCCATTGTTATAAATGATACGCAGGGCACCCCTTCCCGCTATGCATTTCTGGAAAAATTATTACGAAATACTCCCTACCGCACCTACGCTGTGGTTCCTATTTTCTTTCAACAAAAAGTGTACGGTGCTTTAGAGCTATTTTCTGTGGAGCCGGGAGTTATTACTCCAGAGCGTATCAGAACTCTCGAAAGATTGAACTTAGAATTTGCTCAATTGATGAGAGTAGGCGTTGAACTGTTTGAACATGATCTTCGTCAAATCATTTCTGAAAGGTTCACCGTCATTCAACCTTCAATCGCATGGAAATTTGATGAAGCCGCTCTAGAATATCTTATACAAGAGCGTACGCATGGCAAAGTCATTCGAAAAGTACCCATCGTTTTTGAATCGATATATCCCTTTTATGGTGCAGTAGACATCCGCAACTCATCACTACTGCGCAATAATGCCATAAGGGCCGACTGGCAATTGCAGTTGAAATGGTTACAGAAAACAGCTAATGAACTAAAACCTTTTGGACTACCGTATGTGCAACAACTGATGCAGCAACAAACCGAATTTTTAAAAGACAATAACATAGACCGACCTATTAGCAGCGAAACGATATCCCTATCACATGCTTTGGATAAAGCACTTTACCAGTTGTTACAAAAGGTGATGGTAGAACATCCCCAGGCTGCTGATATATGTAAAGCTTATCTTGACGCAATAGATCCTGTAAATGGCCCCTGTAGCATTAACCGCCGCAACCTAGAGCTTTCCATGCAGCAAACAGTGGCAGGCATCGATAACCTGCTCAATGAAATGAATAAAAAAATGCAGCAGGTATATCCGGCATACTACAATAAATTTCGCACCGATGGAATTGAATATGATATATACGTGGGGCAATCCATCAATCCGCAAAAACCTTTTACCAAAGACCATCTCCATCAGTTGCACATCATACAGCTGGAGTATATGCGTAAGATAGCACTATTAAATGCAGAACAACAGCACTCCTTATTGGTACCACTTCAATCAACACAGCTAATTTTTGTGAATAGTGATGTAATTGATATCACCTTTAGGGAAGATGAGAAACGCTTCGATGTGGAAGGAGCCTACAATATCCACTATCAGATGATCAAAAAACGTGTAGATAAAGTACATATTCGCGATACCAAGGAGCGTCTTACACAACCCGGTAAAATTGCTATTATTTATATCAACGAAGCAGATGTGGAAGATTATGTAGACTTACTGCATGCTGAAATAAAGAGAGGACATTTTTCTAATCTCGAATATTTACTACTCGAAGATTTGCAAGGCATCAGTGGATTGAAAGCATTACGTGTGACAGTAGCATCTTAAAAATATGTACGCACTGCCCTGCGTGTTTTCTTTTGACTGGCCTGCCATACGGCTTTAGTAACAAAATGTCCCATTACTGAGCCTAACAGTACATCACTGGCCCAATGCCTGTTATGATAAATACGCGATACAGCTGTCACAGAAGCGATAGTATATGCTACAGGCGCTACCCATTTATGCTCCTGAAATTCGAGCGATAAAGCGGTAGCCACGGTAAAAATCGTATTGCTATGGCCACTGGGGGATGAGGTATACCCTTTCTTTGTAAAGGGTAATGCATAATCCCAGGAAGAATTGGTGGCATCAGGACGGTTACGACGAATCAACTTTTTTGCAGCTGTGTACATTACAGTCGATATTACTAATGACTTGGCACCGGTGAGACCAGCGGATTCTATCTTAGGCTGATGTGCCAGCGCCCCCACTGCATACATTGCCGGAAAAATATAAAGACCATAAGTATTACCGAAAGGCTCTACTACATTAGCAATGCTTTCTACGGCATTGGAACGATTATGTTGTACTACATTCCGAATTTCCCAGTCTGCCAGTAACAGCCCACCCGTTCCCGCCATCACTATTGAAAATCGCATCCAGTCGCGTTTAGTCCAATGAGCGGGTCTCGTAATAGTATATTTTACTGCAGGAATAAAGCTATTTAAGTAATCTTTGTTGAGCTTGTAATGGGGAGTCGTTGTGGCTTCTTCAAGAGTATCGGATAGAGCGATAGGGGAAGTTATGCTGTCTACTTGTGCTATTACTGCTTTACAAAAAAGAAACCAGCATCCTACCAACAATATCCGCACATATAAAGCCTTTTTCATCAAAGTAATTTTCAATCACAAATATACAAGCAAGAGATACACTTTCTACTTCAGCAATATGTTTTATATAAGCTGGTGTGTCTGCTTCACTATACCCATTACAAAAGTGCTTTGTACATGACCTACATTATCAATTTGACTGAGTTTGTTTACATGAAAATCATAGTAAGATTCCATATCCGTAGTAAGCACTTTTAATAAGAAATCAAATTCTCCAGAAATACTATAGCATTCCAAAATTTCTGGCATATCCATGATAGCCTTGATAAATTTGGAACCGGCAATTTTACTGTGCACCCGGAGCGATACATGACAAATCACCATCAGTTTTTTACCCAATTTGGCCGCATTTAATAAAGCTGTATACTGAGCAATAATGCCCTGCTGCTCCAGTCGTCGGATGCGGTCATGAACAGGTGTAGTACTCAGGTGTATTTGATCTGCAATTTCTCTTACGGTAATCCGCGCGTTATGTTGCAATAATTTTAGTATAGCCCAGTCTTTATCATCTAGCACAAGAGGCTCTGTAGTAACTTTTTCTTTTATCGTTTTAGTTTTAGACATAAAACATTATATTTTCCTAAAATAATATCAATTTACATTATTTTATCCTAAAATATCAAATTATACCTATTATTTTGTTCTTTAGAAGTAATTTTGCAGATGCTTTTCAAGGGGGTGGAGTGTATCACAATACGCATCAAACCTTAGAGCAATTTTCATTAGATAATTAAAATTTAAACATAACGTTACATATGTCTACTACAACAAAATCGCAAATCGACTTTGACCTGAAGTATAAAGTAAAAGACATTTCACTGGCCGATTGGGGTCGCAAGGAAATTCGTCTTGCAGAAGCTGAAATGCCAGGCTTAATGGCTTTACGTGAAGAATACGGTCCTTCTCAACCGCTAAAGGGCGCGCGTATTGCAGGCTGTTTGCACATGACCATACAAACCGCCGTACTGATTGAAACCCTAGTAGTACTGGGAGCTGAGGTAAGATGGAGTTCATGCAACATCTTCTCTACTCAGGACCATGCAGCTGCTGCTATTGCCGCTGCCGGCATTAGCGTATTTGCATGGAAAGGTCAAACTCAGGAAGAAGCAGATTGGTGTATAGAGCAAACCTTATTCTTTGGTAGTCCCGACCGTCCGTTGAACATGATTTTGGACGACGGTGGCGATCTTACCAATATGGTACTGGATAAATACCCCGAACTGGTACCTCATGTAAAAGGTATTAGTGAGGAAACCACCACCGGTGTGCATCGCTTATACGAGCGCATGGCTAAGGGAACTTTACCTATTCCGGCCATTAATGTAAACGACTCAGTAACTAAATCCAAATTCGATAACAAATACGGTTGTAAAGAATCGCTAGTGGATGCTATCCGTCGTGCTACCGATATCATGCTGGCCGGTAAAGTGGCTGTAGTAGGTGGGTATGGTGATGTGGGTAAAGGTTCTGCTGCGTCGCTAGCAGGTGCCGGATGCCGCGTCATTGTTACCGAAGTAGATCCGATATGTGCGCTTCAGGCCGCTATGGACGGTTATGAAGTGAAAAAAATGATTGATGCAGTAAAAGAAGCCGATATCATCGTTACTGCTTCAGGGTGCTGCGATCTGATCACAGGCGAACACTTCAAACTCATGAAGGATAAAGCCATCGTATGTAATATCGGCCACTTTGATGTGGAAATTGATGTAGCATGGCTGAACGAAAATTATGGGCATACCAGAGACACCATCAAACCTCAAGTGGATATTTATAATGTAGATGGTAAAGACATCATCCTGCTGGCCGAAGGTCGTTTGGTAAACTTAGGTTGCGCTACCGGTCATCCTAGTTTTGTTATGAGTAACTCTTTCACTAATCAGACACTGGCACAAATAGAACTGTGGAACAACCACAGCAAATATGAAAATAAAGTATATGTGTTACCTAAGCACCTAGATGAAAAAGTTGCTCGCTTACATTTAGCAAAAATCGGTGTAGAATTGGATGTTTTAAGCGATAAACAAGCCGCTTACCTCGGCATTCCTAAAGAAGGACCATTCAAACCGGATTTTTATAGATATTAATATTTTTCGCAATTCATTTTAGCTAACAAAATGAATTTCATTTAATTGATTTTCAATTATTTAAACCCGTCTCAAAAGGACGGGTTTTTAATTTTTTACAAAAAAAACAGATTGGATTTTTTTCACAAAAAACTGATATCTGTTAGCTTTGCTTTAGACCGATGCGGAGTACGATTTTATATATCATTGCTATCTTTCTCTTAACACTCTTTGCTTATAAAGAGGTAGTTGCAGACTTGCACATTATTTACACACAACAAGAAACAATTTGTGAATGTGAATCGGAAAATGCAGAAAGATCTCTGGAAGAAAGAGGAACTGAACATGAGCAAAAACTAATAACCGAAACATTCGCTTTACCACATTTTCCCGAACCTCAATTAGCCGAAAGACCTATTTATCAACCTCCCTATATCGGTACAGCTTATACCGGAACCATTACCCCACCTCCCAAATTCTCTCATTCCTAATCTATAGGACTACTTTCCAAGTATCCTCCCGATACGCAATTGTAAATTATGTAACTGTATCTGCGTGCAGTAAACTTTCAATAAACAAGTATACTGCAATATTATCAGATATAAATATGGCTCTAATATATAACCTTTAAAAATTTAATACAGATGAAACGGATATTTTTCGCATTGACATGTTTATTCACAACTACATTCATTTTCGCTCAGGTTGATAATCCAAATAAAGTCATCAAACTCGATCCTAATGTGCACCTGATTAGCGAACTAAAATTGGATCACAACAAGGAATATGGACTAAAAGCAAAGGATATTCAGAACCTATTCCCTTCCCTTGTAAAAGAAAAAAGAGTAAATGAAAGATTCGGGAAAAACGCTTATAGAACAAAAGTGATTAAAGTAATTGATGAAAAAGCATTAATCCCTGTTATGGCTGCCTCTATCAAAAAACAAGATGTAGCAGTGGATATTCTAAAGAGTAAGTTAGTTACAATTGAAAAAGAAATGTAAAAATTTCACTCTTTTGTTTCATAATCCTACAAAAGCCGCTTTATTAGCGGCTTTTATTATACAACCCATTTTTCGCCTGAGGCGTCAAAGTATAAATTACATTCATGAAAGCCTTGTGGGCCCTGCTCATCACTTGGCTGGCAATTACAGAAAGCGAGTAAGCTCCAATAGAACGATATGAAACCCCATTCGTCGGTGCCTAGAGGCTGACGGAAATTAACAAAGTAGGCTTAGGCAGTGGCAACTGGAGGTAAATTTTCCTTCATTGCCAATAACAAAAAGCTCAGGTTACTAACGGACCCAATATAGTAACTTACACTTTTGAAGATATCTAATATATTGTACCGGAGTATGTAGAAGCGTCGTATATAATCAAACCTTAGGTAATCTCATTTTGATTTATGTAAAAAAGCATAAATTTCATCTTATAAAAAAAGCAGTTATGAAGCGTATCATTTTCATATTAGCCATAGCCCTCCTCATGATGGGATGCGCATCTACGCAGAATGCAGCTACCACACAAGCCGAAATTGAGCAAAAGATCAATGAACAGCGCTATACATTCGTTGCACAAAGCGTAGTACCTACCGAAGACAGCCGGTTTAATCCGCGTCTTATGTTTCCTCAGGGTAATAATTTGTATCAACTTACTTCGAGGTACGATCTCAAAGTTACACCTGATTCAGTAACGGCTTACCTGCCTTTCTTTGGTCGCGCCTTCACTGCCCCGTTAGATCCTACCAAGGGTGGTATACAATTTACATCTACTAAATTCACCTATAAAAAGAATATTCGTAAGAATAATTTTCATATCACTATCTTGCCTCAAGATGTTTCGGAAATACAGAGTATCTATCTCACCATTTCACCCTCAGGATACGGTTCGGTACAGATTACCAGCACTAACCGTACCCCTATCTCCTATCATGGCATTATTGAAACCCCTTAATTCATATCAACAATTTTTCACATTTGTGAGTATTTAATGGGGTTTTAACGCCTTCATCCGCCGAAAAGGTTGTAATTTTGCCAGATGTTTGATACGGAGTACAGACCACTAAAAATAGCGGTTTTAGACTTAAACGCAGGACATCCGAATCAGGGCATGCGTTGTATCAGAGAAGTGGTACATCGCTGGGCGGCGGAAAAAAATGTCGATATCCTATACGATGTTTTCGACGTACGTGTGAAAAACGAGATTCCTGATCTTTCTTACGATATTTATATTTCCAGTGGTGGCCCCGGCGACCCTTTAAGCACAAGATTTGATGATTGGGATATACAGTGGAATCGTTGGTTAGGGGATGTAGTGCGATGGAATAATAACCCGGATAATACGATTAAAAAATTTGTATTTCTGATCTGTCATTCCTTCCAGCTGGCAGCTCGTTATTTCAATGCCGGGTTGATTTGCAAAAGAAAATCCACTTCATTTGGGACCTTTCCTGTGCATATCCTTCCGGAGGCAGTCGAAGATCCCGTTTTCCGCAATTTGAAGAATCCTTTTTATGCAGTAGATAGCAGAGATTTTCAGTTAATACAACCCAATATCGAATTATTGCACGATATGGGAGCCTATATCACCTGTATCGAAAAAGAACGTCCGCATGTACCCTACGAGCGCGCAGTAATGGGCATTCGTTTCAGCGATTATATCTTCGGCACACAATTCCATCCAGAAGCAGATGCCGAAGGCATGAGTCAGCATTTTCAAGAACCACAGAAACGCGAAACGGTCATTCAAAACCACGGACCTGAAAAATTAGCCCGTATGTTGGAACACCTCAACGATCCTGATAAGATTCATTGGACGAATAAAAATCTCATACCCAATTTTCTTAACGAAGCTTATAATCATTTGGGCGTTGAGGCGGCGGTGGCATCCACATAATTCGTTGGATATAAGCTTATGGTTTTTCTTTGAGAATGCGTAATTCCTTGGGATAATAATTATTGATGCGGGTAGGTAATACATTTACCCAACCCAAGTTATGCCCCCTATATCTGATAACATTCCAGCCGGCATCAAGTCCGGGTATCTCAATATTCTTCCTTTGTAGGTAAGCAATAGCAGTGCTGGCATCCACTTCTGTACCCGATACTTCAGTATGAATGAGTGGGCTCATGGCCAGCGCATGATCAGGAATAAATTTATTATGCACCAATGCTCCTGCCAGCGTACCTGAATAAACCACCCTCAGATGCTGTAGTAACAAATCATAATCTTCATACATTACTTTGGGCCAGGCATAAATACTTCCTTTTACATTCTGGAGTTCTTGCTCCGAAATATCCATCCACGAATCAAGCTGCATGGCCAACTGTCGCGTTACAGGCCGGCTTACAAAGCGGGTTTTATTCTTAAACTTTTCACCATCATTCTTCCGAAAAGCAGCAACAAAAAAACCTTCACCACGTAATAGATGGGGCCAGAAACGATAACCATAATTACGTAGCTGAGATGTCGTTTCTACAATATGCCATTCCGGCTTGGTATCTAAACGGATATTTGACAAACTGAATGCAGTCGACAGCCAATCCAGTATATCCTCATCTTCCTCCTTCGAATAGGAGCAGGTAGAGTAGATTATAATCCCATTCTCCTTCAATGCGGGCATTACATCGGCCAGAATCCTTTGCTGACGTTGACTACACAGGATCACGTTATTTTCGCTCCACTCCTTAATCGCATCTTCGTCCTTTTTAAACAAGCCACTGCCGCTACAAGGTGCATCCACTACAATCACATCGAAAAACCCCTTGAGCTTAGCAAAATCACGCGGATCATTATGGGTTACAATTACATTGTTACATCCCCATTTCACGATATTATCCTTCAATACATTCACACGCTGCCGGATCACCTCGTTGCTTACTAGCAGACTGCTTTTGGACAGTAAGGACTGAATAAGTGTAGATTTCCCTCCCGGCGCTGCACATAGATCCAGTATTTTTAAGGGTTTGGATAAATCCACCGTTTGCTGTAATACCTGCTCTATAAACATGCTGCTGGCTTCTTGCACATAATAACAACCGGCATGAAATAACGGATCAAATGTAAATGAAGGACGTTCCGATAAATAATATCCATGAGAGGACCAAGGAACCCTTTCTATGGAGCCGGAGAAAATATCATGGATTGCTTCCGACTTCTGTGGATGAACTCGAATGGAAGTAATGGGTGTTGCCGATGTATGCACGTTCAGAAAAGCCGCTTCATCAAAGCCTTCCACACCTTGCAACGATTGAATTAATGGCTGAGGGATTTGCACTTTTCGAAACAAATAAATCAGTTAAAAACGAATAGCAAAACGCTGTTTTTCTTTAAACTCTTTGCGAAAACTAATGATGCCAATATAGAACAAATCAATATCACAGGTCACCGCTTCATGTTGCACAATATTAGCCCAGGCATTATCCATTTCTTTGCTCCAGTGAATATCGTCAAATATTAGCAATGTATCATTATGCACATGGGGTAATAACTGCCTGAAATACCTTTCCGTCGGCTCCTGTCGATGATTACCATCGAGAAAGACAAAGTCGATACCTGGGTTTTGCATTAAAACAGACTCCAATATATCATCAAAATTACCTATAATACTTTCAACATTGGTAAGACCCAAAGCTGCAAAGTTCTCACGCGCTTTTGCAGCAATGGTAGATGCTCCCTCAATAGTGATCACTTTGGCCTGCGGATTGGCTAAAGCCAAATAACTGGTAGTAATACCCAAAGAAGTGCCTAGCTCCAGTATAGTGCGTGGCTGATAATACTTCACCATACGATACAGTAATTGACCAAACTTTCTAGGTTTTACTGTAGTTTTTGCGATAGAGGCCACACTTCTTCTGTTGGAAGATGTAATAGCAGAACCAGCTCCTAAGTCTTGTATCAGAAGTTCTGTGTTATCCGCCAACATGCGGGTACGTATCACTTCTACTCTTTCATAATCCTCATACTTCGTAAAATCGTTCATCACTTTTGTGATAAATTCAAATACAAAGGGCGAATGCGTTCCATGCCCTTTACTATTGGCAGCATGTATGTAAAATTGGAAATACTTAGCTGCAGCTTGTAATGGTGAATATACCAAGGGTACAGTCTTTTTTAAACGTTCAACAAAAACTCACATCATTTTCTTTCCCATAGCTCATACGTAAAATCGTATGCATGACGTTCATCTGCGGTATTCTTGATACTGCTTACCAAGCGCCACTCTTTTTCATCAATAGGTGGGAAAAAGGTATCGCCTTCTATCACCGTATCCACCCTAGTCATATATATCTTGTTAGCTTTGGGATAATACATTTTATAAATCTCTCCGCCTCCAATTACCATCAGCTCTTTCACGTCCATTTCCTTCACCAAAAATTCTACATCCTTCATTGTATTCAGTACGATCGCACCTTCAATCTTTAAATCCTTTTGCTTGCTTAGCACAATATTTTTCCTTCCTGGTAAAGGTCGTTTAAAACTTTCAAACGTCTTACGCCCCATCACAACAGGCATCCCCCAAGTAACATTTTTAAAATGCTTCATATCATCAGGCAGATTCCACACTAGCCCGTTATCCTTACCTATTACGTTGTTGTTGGACGCTGCTACTACCAGAGAGATATTCATGTAATACAAAATTAAAAATAATCGAATCCGTTTCAGTGCCCTTATACAGCAACCGGAGCTTTAATTGCCGGATGATGCTGATATCCTTCCAACACAAAATCTTCGTACCGAAAGTCGAAAATATTTTTCACCTCCGGATTAAGTTTCATGGTAGGTAATGGATAGGGCTCCCTACTCAACTGCAGCTTTACCTGCTCCAGATGATTGTTATAAATATGTACATCGCCAAAGGTATGAATAAACTCTCCTGGCTGCAAATCACAAACCTGTGCAATCATCATGGTAAGTAATGCATAGGATGCTATATTGAAAGGCACCCCTAAGAATACATCAGCACTCCGCTGGTAGAGCTGACAGGAAAGCCTTCCGTTCGCCACATAAAATTGGAACAGCGTATGACAAGGCATCAAGGCCATTTCCGCAAGCTCCCCCACATTCCAGGCACTAACAATCAGCCTGCGGCTATCCGGCGTTTTCTTTATTTGTTCAACTAGTTCACTAATCTGATCAATCACTTTACCATCCTTCCCTTCCCAGCTACGCCATTGTTTGCCATATACAGGACCTAGATTACCGTTTTCATCAGCCCATTCATCCCAGATGGTTACACCATGTTCTTTCAGATAACCGATATTCGTATCCCCTCTCAAAAACCATAACAACTCATAAATAATACTTTTTAGATGTACTCTTTTAGTAGTAACTAGGGGAAAACCTTTTTGCAGGTCGAAGCGCATTTGATAACCAAACACACTGATAGTACCTGTACCAGTACGATCGGTTTTCTGTACACCATTATCCAAAATATGCTGAAGTAGCTGAAGGTATTGTTGCATGGCTGCAATATAATGATTCTACCGCTTGTGTGGGTAGGGAAAAACTTTTATGTGGGCAAGCTGTTAATTGTGTATTTTTAAGAAAAACAATATGTCGGAACAAAATTATAACAACCATGTCCGTTACTACATACCGCATCACTTCGTTTTTTACCCAATTAGCTGTCTTCTACTCTTTTTCGGAGTTTACAAAGCCCTCAAAAGTGAGGGTGAGCTAGCGGCTGTTTGGTGGATGCTTACAATAATTCTAGCATTAATTATAGGGTTATCCTTTATGTTGAGACAGCATTATGCCCTAACGCTGCAAAATAGAATGGTTGTACTAGAAACGCATTTGAGGTATTTCAAGCTTACAGGGAAAGATTTTGAGCCAGTGGAACGTCGGCTAAGTTTTCAACAAATTGCAGCGCTTAGATTTGCATCGGATGAAGAATTTCTTTTCTTACTACAGAAAGCTGTGGATGAAAATACCGATCCCGCAACTATAAAGCGCTCTATCAAAACCTGGCGTGCCGATTACCGAAGGGTTTAAGCGCCTTTACGTCTACGGATTTCTTTTAAAATCAATTTCAATTCCCGACCGGTTTGTCCTTTTACGGACGTATTTTCCTGTGCACGGCGCATCAAATAAGGGATAACACTTTTGAGCGGTCCGAATGGCAAATATTTGCTCACATTACACCCCAATTGTGCCAGATTGAATGTGATATTATCACTCATTCCGTATAACTGGCTAAAGTTCACATGCGGATGGTCGAATGCAATACCCATTGTTTCCATCTGCTGCACTGCCAATAGATTACTGTTTTCGTTGTGAGTAGCTATGAGTACGGATACCTTGTCCAGATTATTTAGACATAGCGTAACACCTGCATCAAAATCGCGATCGCTAGCAGCCTTATCCGGCTGTATAGGTGATGGATACCTGAGCTTTTCAGCACGCTTTCTTTCCTTTTCCATATAAGCACCGCGTACCAGCTTGGCCCCCATTATAAACTTTCTTTCTTTACCGGCTTCAATACAATCATGAAGAAAGGCCAGCCTATCATGTCTGTAATGTTGTATGGTATTAAATATGACGGCTTTTTCTTTATTAAAGGAATCCATCATCAACATTACTAAAGCATCTATAGGATCCTGTATCCACGTCTCTTCTGCATCGACCAATACTCCTACGTTTTGCTTAGCAGCTCTCTCGCAAATACGCAACATGCGAGTTCTTACCCGATGCCATTCTTCGCGTTCTTGGGGTGTAATTTCTTCTAGAGCACAAAAATATCTCTTTATAAGAGACCCCTTTTTACTATGCATCAATGTATCGAGTTTCTCCAGCAACGCAAACCTAGCCAGCCCCGTAATTTTTATACTCATAAACGGGATGTTCGGCTGGGAGGCTGCATAATCGATTACCCGCAAAAACTCTGCAGCGGCATGATCATACTCATCTTCGCTTCCTTCGCCTCCTTCAGCACCATAGTCAAGAATAACATCTACATGAAACTTTCCCAAGGTATGGGCTACAGCTGCAGTTTGCTCAAGCGTTTCACCACCTGTAAATTGTCTGAAGATGGTTTTCCGGATAAGGCCACTAATCGGTAATCCCACTTTCATGGCCCAGGGAATTAGCGTAGTACCCACCTGCACCAGCATAGGGAGACTCATCATACGGAATAACCTACACGATCTCCTCAACTCCGCATCCGACAGGTATCGAAATGCGAATTCCGTGTTGTCAAAAGATATTGAAGCCATATTATTTTAAAAAATACAGCTACGCTCTTCAGATTTATATGAAATGACGAAGAGAAGTCGTAAAGTCTCTTCCTCTCAGATGCGGTTTATAGCAAACCTGCAAGTTCTAGACTTTTCTTTTTCAGTCGTCGTTCCTCAATACTTTCCAGAATAGAATCTGGTTCTAGTATTAAAGAAGTGCCATTTTCTTTCCACCAGGGGTTTTTCTTAAGTTTGAGTAGCGCGATTACTCCTGAGAGATATTTCCGGTCTTCCTGAGCATGCCATTGTTCTATCCATTCAAAATCATCGGTGGGCACAAATTTTATATCACTGAAGCTTACGTAGACGCGCAAATATATGTCATCATTCAATTGGTTGGGCTCATGATGATATAATTTTTTATATTCGTATTTATAATCATACCTAAGTGCAGACAAATCACTCAATACTGCTGAGGCTGTAGGAAAACTACCTGCGCCTTTTCCATAGAAAAATTGTTGATCGGCAAATCCGCTTTCTATCACCACTCCGTTATATTCGTTTCTTACAAACGATAAAGGATTATCGGCGGTCACGAACTGTGGCAGCACAAAAGCAGCCACGCCACCTTCCACCAGCTTTTTAGCTTGTGCTACCAGCCTTATCTGTTGACCTCGAGACTTGGCCACTGCCGCATCCGATTTATGTATGTTTTGTATTCCTGTAAAGAGAATTTGATCGGGTGTGGTAACAATCCCATAAGCATGACATAAAAATATCGTCCATTTGTTCAGTGCATCGTATCCTTCCACATCCAACGTAGGATTACTTTCGGCAAAACCCTGCTGTTGTGCTAGTAATAAAGCCTCTCTGAAGCCAAGACGCTCATCAAACATCTTCGTCAAAATAAAGTTGGTACTGCCGTTTACAATAGCCCGGATACTATGTAATAAGTCGTTATCGTAGTATTCTTCCAGATTTCTAATAGCCGGAATGGATGCACATGCGGAAGATTCATATAGGAAGGAACGGCCGGTTTTTTGTTGTAGTTCCAATAACTCCTGCAGATGCTCTGCTATCATCTTTTTACTGGAGCTCACTACATCCTTTTTGTTCAGCAATGCTGTTTTTACGATATCAAATGCTGCATTTGCATCATCGATAACTTCTACGACAACATTAATTTCTTCATCCTGCAGTATTTCGTCTTTATCAGTTGTGAACAATGATGAAGGAGCATTTCTTTTTTTATCAGGATGCTTGATACATACTTTTTTAATGTATGCACTTAAGGAGGGGGTTTGTTCCAGCACTCTGTACAAGCCTTCTCCCACTACTCCAAATCCAAACATTCCTATTACTAGCTGTCTATGTTTGCTCATTTATGTATAGATTATATAAATTTCAATATAGTTATAACCCTATCCGTGCGTGTAAATTATTTACACAATTCTCCCTGCTCAATAAAGCTACTGATAGCTGCAGTGAGCTGCTCAAATTCAAGCAAGAATCCATCATGTCCATAATCAGAATTAATCAGTTTTACACGGGCATTGGGAATATGCTGCGCCAAAAACTCCTGCTCATACAATGGGAATAATATATCACCTTCCAAGCTTAACACTAAAGTCTTGGCTTTGATAGTATGCAATGCAGCTTGCACACCGCCTCTGCCTCTTCCCAGATTATGGGAGTCCATACTTTTAGTAAGAGCATAATAGCTAAATGCGTTGAATCTTTTTGAAAGCTTTTCGCCTTGATAACGCTGATAGCTTTCGCTTCTGAATCCTTCTATCATTTCATCATTGAGGTCAGCCTGGGTTTTATTATAAGCGATATCGGTGCGATAAGATAGTAACGCAATACTGCGTGCTACTTCCAGACCTTTTTTTCCGGCATCTTCTTTCTTTTCCCACCAAGTACTGTCTGCTTCAATAGCAAACCGTTGCGAAGCATTGAATGCCTTTCCCCATGGAGAATGAACCGCATTCGTTGCAATGGGTATAATATAGGAAAACAGATCTGGATCCTGTACAGCCCACTCCAATAACTGTTGCCCTCCTGTGCTGCCTCCAATACCAATTTTTATTTTATCGACACCAAGCTCTTTTTGCAACAAGCGATAAGCCTGTACCATATCTCTTATGGTAAAGAAAGGAAAATCGTGATAGTAGGGTGCGCCCGTATCGGGATTGATGTCCAGCGGACTAATACTTCCATAACAGCTACCCGGCATATTCACACAAATGATAAAATACTTGGCTGGATCAAATACACGTCCTTCCCCCACCATTTCCGGCCACCATTCATGTGGTTTGCTGTTAGCTGTAAGAGCATGGAATATCCATACCACATTATCTTTATTTTCATTCAGCTGACCATACGTAGTGTAGGCCAGATGCAGTTTCTGCAAAACTGCTCCACTTTCCAATTGAAACGCTCCTGTGTGTGTAAATATCTTATGATCCATATTTTTTAGAAACTGCCTCACCGTACCAACTGCACTGATGAGGCAGTTGAAAGTAACTCTGTATTAAGCGAAAATGTTAGCAAATGCTTGTTCGAAATCGGCTTTAATATCATCGATGTGTTCAATACCCACGCTGATACGAATCAAATTATCCAGAACGCCTGCGCTCTTTCTTTCTTCTTCTGTAAGCTGTTCGTGGGTGGTAGAAGCTGGATGAATAGCCAGTGTTTTAGCATCGCCCACATTTGCCAAATGGCTTACCAGCTTTAGATTATCGATGAACGCACGTCCTTTTTCAAATCCACCTTTAATACCAAACTGGAGTACGCCACCCGCACCTTTAGGTAGATATTTCTGAGCCAAATGGTAATACGGGCTGCTTTCCAATCCCGGATACCATACGAACTCTACTTTATCGTGAGCCTCCAGCCACTTAGCCAGCTCCAAGGCATTATCTACGGTACGTTGTACACGCAACGACAGTGTTTCCAATCCTTGCAACAACAGGAAGGAGTTGAACGGGCTTAAGCAGGCACCAAAATCACGCAATCCTTCTACTCGGGTACGAATGGCAAATGCAATATTGGGGAGCCCTAACGGATTGCCTTCGCCAAAAACTTCCCAGAACTTCAGTCCATGATACCCTTCCGAAGGTTCAGTAAACTGCGGGAATTTACCATTACCCCAATTGTAATTACCGCCATCGATAATAACGCCTCCAATACTGGTACCATGACCACCAATCCATTTGGTAGCAGAATGTACCACTATATTAGCGCCATGTTTAATGGGCTGGAACAAATAGCCTCCCGCACCAAACGTGTTATCTACAATCAGCGGAAGATCCACTTCTTTTGCCAGTGCCGCGATTTTTTCAAAGTCGGGAACATTCAGTCTGGGGTTACCCAATGTTTCTAAGTAAATAGCTTTGGTTTTATCATCAATCAGTTTTCTGAAGCTTTCGGGATCATCAGCCTCAGCAAAACGCGCTTCGATACCCAAACGCTTGAAAGAAACTTTAAACTGATTATAAGTACCCCCATAGAGGAAAGAACTGGTTACAAAATTGTCTCCGGCCTGTAAAATATTGTTGATGGCCAAAAACTGAGCTGCCTGACCTGAAGAGGTGGCCACAGCCGCTACCCCTCCTTCCAATGCTGCCATGCGTTGTTCAAACACATCGGTTGTGGGGTTCATGATACGTGTATAGATATTACCAAACTCTTTTAGACCAAAAAGATTGGCTGCATGTTCGGCATTCTTGAACTGAAAAGAAGTGGTTTGATAAATAGGAACAGCACGGCTACCTGTTGTAGGATCCGGTATCTGACCTGCATGTACCTGCAGGGTCTCAAAACGTAAAGCGTTACTCATAAAGTGAAGTTTTTTAAGTTAATGCGTGAAAAATAAATTGTGAAAACTAAAAACCAGAAGTGAAAGACTTTAAAAGTCCAAAAGAAGATATGTTGCTATGCCCCGAAAGGCATACAACAGCAGCAACAACACATCATGTGTGTGAAGCAGTTATGAGCGATATGATAATATTGTTTTTGCAACATGTCCTCTAAAATTTTCTCAATTTTTAGTCTAAAGGTTCCGTTCCAGATCCTTATCAAGAGGGCATTTACGAAAAAAGCCCTCCTGTAAGCAGGAGGGCTTCAAATATGTTTGAATACATCACATTCTAACCAATATTGAAACTTCCAGCTTATCTTTCTACGCTTACAGCGTAGTAGGAATTGGCACCTTGTTCCGCGTCACTGAAACAGGTTGCCAAGGCTTCATTGGGCCTATACCCTCTGCCTTTCTTGATAAGTTCCTGATCTACATCAGGATTCAAAGAACCACGTCGGCCGCTGCCAACGAGGTGCAAATATAATACATTATTCCAAATAAAAAAGTTAGAATTGAGAACGCTATGCTGCCTACCACCAACACGGGCACGTGTGCAGAAATAAATGGTTACGACTAAGCAGCTATAGGGTTGAAAAATGATGGATAATAAAAAAGCTCCACAAAGTGGAGCCTTTATTGTTTAATACTTTTAGACTTAAAACTTATAGCCAACAGTAAGTCCAAAAGCAGTGTTGTAAAACTTTGATTCACTATTAGGGTTTAATTTTACTAACCCCCGATTGAAATTCAGGTTGAAAGAAAGCCCCATACCTAGCTGGTAACCTACCAACAATTTTCCACCGGCATCAAATTTTCTGAGTTCTTCGCCCTCCTCGAAAATATCATCCCAATGATACTTAGTAGACCAATCTACTCCTCCAATCGTCCCCCCCATCTTTACCTTTCCAACTCCCAATCCAATATAAGGACCAACCCCCAACAATAAATTCCCATTTCCTAATGTAGGCTGAAATTGGAAAGTTACAGGAACTTGAACGTAGTTTAATTGCATATTTTCAATTACCCCCACTTTAGACGTAGCTCCATTTTGCACATAGAGTACACCGGGCTGCAAAACAAGATAATTACCCAGATTGAAGTCATAAGTTACGCCAGCCTGAAAGCCCGTTCTCAATTTCATATCCTCTGCATCTTTACCTGCGATAGTTGCAAAGTTCACTCCCGCATTCAATCCCAAACGTCCAGCTTGAGCATGAGATGGAACTGCAGCCACACTAAAGGCCGCAAAAAAGAGTCCTCCAAATAATAGTTGTTTTAGTTGCATACATTGTATATTTAAAAATCCATAAATGAGGTGCAAAGTTATATTATAATCAATCATATTACAAAATATATTGTAATACTTTCTATAAGCACCTCTTTTTAACTCTTGCCAACCTCACAATATATGCTAATCATATAAAGAAAAAGCAGTAACAAGGAATCTCGTTACTGCTTGGATAAACCTCATTTCAACACTTCAATTAGAATTACGGAGTTATTCTTAATTAGAATTTATAACCTACAGTAACGCCAAAAGAAGTATTGTGCAACTTTTCATCTTTGTTATCAGATAGGTTGGCCAAACCTAAGTTCGCATTTAGATTGAAAGAAAGCCCCATGCCCAATTGATAACCTACCAGCAGTTTCCCACCGGCGTCAAATTTTTTGAAGTCCATATCTTTCCAATCCATGCTGGCCTTGTTATTGGCCCCTTCTACATATGCTTTAGTTTTTATTTTACCTACACCAAATCCTACGTAAGGACCAACCCCCAACAACAGATTGCCAGTACCTACAGCAGGTTGATATTGGAAAGTAACAGGAACTTGAATATAATTCAGATCCCATCTTGCATCAAATTCATCACCTTTTACTTTACTACCGTTTTGAACATAGCTTATTCCAGGTTGTAATACGAATTCATCGGACAGACCGATATCGTAAGTCACTCCTGCCTGAAAACCGGTTTTCAGCTTGGTACCCTCTGCATCCTTACCATTAATATTGGCAAAGTTGACACCGGCATTGATACCGAAACGTCCGGCTTGAGCATTTGCTGGAACAGCTGCAACACTAAAAGTTGCAAGCAATAGTCCTCCGAATAATAATTGTTTTAGTTGCATACATTTTATATTTAAAAATCAATAAAGGAAGTGCCGATTTATACTATTATCAATTATTTACAAGCATATTATATTATTTCCTATAAGCATCTCTTTTTAACTCTTGCCAACCTCACAATATATGCTAATCATATAAAGAAAAAGCAGTAACAAGGAATCTCGTTACTGCTTGGATAAACCTTATTTCTACACTTCAATAAGAATTACGGAGTTATTCTTAATTAGAATTTATAACCTACAGTAACGCCAAAAGAAGTATTGTGGAACTTTGCATCTTTGTCATCAGATAGGTTGGCTAAACCTAAGTTCGCATTTAGATTGAAAGAAAGCCCCATGCCCAATTGATAACCTACCAGCAGTTTCCCACCAGCATCAAATTTTTTAAAGCCCGCATCTTTCCAATCCATGCTGGCCTTGTTATTGTCCCCTTCTACATATTCTTTAATTTTTATTTTACCTACACCAAATCCTACGTAAGGACCAACCCCCAGCAACAGGTTACCAGTACCTACAGCAGGTTGATATTGGAAGGTAACAGGAACTTGAATATAATTCAAATCCCGTCTTCCTTCCGCTTCATCATCTTTTATTTTAGTACCGTTTTGAACATAGCTTACTCCAGGTTGTAATACGAATTCATCGGCCAATCCGATATCGTAAGTTACTCCTGCCTGAAAACCGGTTTTCAATTTGGTTTTTGTAGCATCTTTACCTTTAATGGATGCAAAATTACTACCGGCAAAAACGCCAAAACGACCGGCTTGAGCATTAGCTTGAAGAGCTGCAACACTAAAAGTTGCAAATAATAGTCCTCCGAATAATAATTGTTTTAGTTTCATACGATTTGTTTTTAAAAGCTATTTATTAGTTATTAAAGTAAATGAATAAGGGGTTCATTTACTTTAATCAAGTAGTCTTGGTTTAAACTTTTATGTTAATGGCCAGCTTCTCGCGCAGCATCAGCTTTCATTTTTTCATTAGCTGTAATTATAAACTCCACGCGACGATTTTTAGCCCGCCCTTCAGGAGTATCATTGGAATATTTAGGATGTCTAAAGCTATGTCCTACAGTTGTCAGACGATGAAGATCAATTCCATGATCACTCAAATAATTGGCTACTACAGAAGCCCTTCTTTCCGACAATGCCTGATTATACTTTTCAGTACCGGTATTATCGGTATGGCCCTGTATTTCAACGTCTGTATCCGGATATTTATTCAAAATCTTAATCAAATCATTAAGGGTCTCTTTAGAAGCTTCGGTAAGATTTGCCTGGTCGAAGCCAAACAGTACGGCGCTGTTAAATTCCACTACAATCCCTTCCTCCACACGCTCTACCTTGGCCGTAGGAATTTCCTGTCTGATTTCTTCGGCCTGCTGGTCCATTTTTTTACCAATAATGGTACCCGCTGCGCCCCCTACAACTGCTCCAATAACGGCCCCTAATCCGGCATTACCTGCAGCTTTACCAATTACGGCGCCCATGGCAGCGCCACCTCCTGTACCAATTATAGCTCCTTTCTGGGTACGGTTCATGCTATCACATCCTGTTAGCATTATGCCAGCTAACGCGGTTGCAAATAAAGTTGCTTGTGCTATTTTCATTGTGGTATATTTTAATGAGTTTATGGCTTTGTTTAACTGAGGGGATCTACGTTTTGATTTATGTATATAAATTTAAGGTATTTACAAAAAACTAAGACACAATTTTTTACGATTGCAAAGATAAATAAAATTCATATCAATTATCCAAATTTTGCATATAAGACCTAAACGGTACAAAAAAGGTTGCCTCAGGAGACAACCCTTTTATAAAATTAATTTTAATCAATTTCTCTACTGCTCATTATCATTACCATTATTTTCTGCTCCGTCTTGTACTACTACATCATCTTCTTGAACATTATCCTGAGCTATCTTATTAAGTACATAAGTAATGCTTTTTTCTTCCACCTCTTTTTTAGTTACTTTTTTCTCCTTCTTATTTTCAGCAGTAACTGCTACTGTAGCATCGGCATCTTGATCTTGTGCATCACTTACCATTTCAGTATTCAACTCAGGGAAAACGGCTATAGGATTATCTTCGTTATACTTAGCTCCCAGATTCACGTACATTTTATTAGTAACGGAATCGTACAGCAAAGTACCTCCCTTTAATGTTTTACCTGAATAACGAGCATCCGTTGTAGCTACATCTCCTTCAGTATCTGTATATACAGAAGCCACTACTTCGCCGTCAATATCGTTTTGCAAAGTTTTTTGCTCCGGTATTTTGTAAATAGCCGGCGACACTCTGAGATCGGCCCTGAATTTTCCTTGTGGTAACCCATTAACCCATGCTAAACCTTTATTTTCCTGATCCAACGCCACGCTTACTATAGAAACGTTTCCTTCTTCATCAATCAGTTCATACTTTCCCAATACGGGAAAAATATCCGCATCAGTCAACTCCTTGGGCATGGGTAACAATTCCTTAGGTTGAGGTTTATAATTTTTCGGAATTTCCGGGGCTACCGAAGTTTGTGCATATGTTATTGAATAAACCGATGCAGAAAAAAACAACATCAATAAGAACTTTTTTTTCATCTGAAATTATTTTTGTGACCAAATTATTTTAGAGAGCCGTTCTGCTCATGTAGCTTTAAAGAAATTATTATGCCAAAAAAATATTTTTAGCGCTCAGAAACCTTTATAACAGTTTTTAGTTATAAATTTTAGCTTTTTCTAAATACAGGCATAACTTCAAAAAATCAAACTGATAATATTGAAAAACAATTATTCGCATATAGAGGTAACCGGTGCCAGAGTGCATAATCTCAAGAATATTGATATTTCCATACCCAAAAACAAACTGGTAGTAATTACCGGTATTAGCGGCAGCGGTAAATCGTCATTGGCTTTTGATACTATTTATGCCGAAGGACAACGGCGCTATATGGAAACCTTTGGCGCCTATGCAAGACAATTTATCGGCGATATGGAAAGGCCTGATGTAGACCGCATTACAGGGCTTTCTCCTGTTATTTCGATTGAGCAGAAAACTACTAATAAGAATCCGCGTTCTACAGTGGGTACCGTTACTGAGATATACGATTTTCTGCGATTATTGTTTGCACGTATTGGCGAAGCTTACTCCTACAACACCGGGAAAAAAATGGTGAAATGGAGTGAGGAGGAAATTGTAAATAACATTTTCGAAAGATTTTATAAGAAAAAAATTAACATACTGGCCCCCTTGGTAAGAGGCCGTAAAGGTCATTACCGCGAGTTGTTCGAGGACGTACGCAAAAAAGGTTTCTTAAAAGTACGCGTAGATGGAACAATCCAAGACATCACTCCTAAAATGCAAGTGGATCGATACAAGATTCACGATATCGAACTTGTGGTAGACCGTTTACAAGTCACTGATGATTTTAAAGTACGCCTGAGTCAAAGCGTACAACAAGCATTAAAATTGGGTAAGGATCTGCTATTCGTACTGGAACACGATCGCAATGATATCACCCAATATTCCAAAATGCTGATGTGTGAAGATACAGGCATTAGCTATGAAGAACCATCTCCTAATACTTTTTCCTTTAACTCACCTTATGGTGCATGTCCTTATTGTCGTGGACTGGGCACCAGCTCGGTGATTAAGATGGATGCAGTGTTGCCCGACACTTCTAAAAGTATTAAAGAGGGCGGTATTGCCCCGTTGGGTGAAGAACGTAGCGCCAGTGTATACCAGCAAGTGGTGGCCTTTGCCAAAAAACATAAGATCAGTTTAAGTAAACCTATCAACGAATTGCCGCAACAACAATTGGATTTATTATTGTATGGCGACGGCAATGCCGAAAAAACGTTACAGCTGGATGGAACGGACGATTCCATACCCGATTATTATACCGGCAGTTATGAAGGCATTATTCCAATGCTAAAGCGCTGGTATCTTTCTACCCAAAGTACCGAAGCGCTACGCGACTGGGTAGAGCAGTATATGGAAGTACAAAGCTGCCCCTCCTGCAACGGTGCACGACTTAAAAAAGAGAGTCTATGGTTTAAGGTAGACGGAAGGAATATTGCAGACCTTAGCAATCTTAATTTAGATAATCTAGCTGCATGGTTGGATGGCATTGAACTACGTTTGACCAAAAAGCAAAATACCATTGCAAAAGATATCTTGAAAGAAATCAGAGAGCGTTTGGGCTTTCTGTTGGATGTAGGTCTCTCCTACTTATCATTGAACCGCCCCAGTCGTACACTCAGTGGTGGCGAATCGCAACGGATTAGACTGGCTACACAAATCGGCTCTCAATTGCAGGGGATCACATATATACTTGACGAACCTTCTATAGGATTGCATCAGCGGGATAATCACCGACTAATTTCTTCTCTGCAAAAGCTGCGTGATATCGGTAACAGTTTGATTGTGGTGGAGCACGATAAAGACATCATGCAGGCGGCAGATTATTTGGTAGATATCGGTCCACGTGCAGGCTATCATGGCGGCCGTGTAGTGGCACAAGGCACGCCGAAAGAAATTTTGAAATTGGATACCATTACCGCCGGCTACCTGAAAGGGAAATTGAAAATTGAAGTACCCAAAGAAAGACGTTGTGGCAATGGCAAATTTATTGAACTAAAAGGAGTATCTGGCAATAATCTCAAAAACGTCAATGTAAAATTTCCATTAGGTAAACTGATTGTTGTAACAGGCGTAAGTGGTAGCGGTAAATCAACATTGATTAATGAAACCCTCTACCCTATTCTAAGCAATCATTGTTTCCCTGCTAGCAAAATGCCAGTAATGCCATATCGGTCGGTATCCGGACTAGAACATATCGATAAGGTAGTGGAAATTGATCAGTCGCCGATAGGTCGCACGCCACGTAGTAACCCTGCTACCTATTGCGGATTCTTTACGGATATCAGAACTTTGTTTGCATCTGTTCCCGAAGCCAAGATTCGCGGATATAATGCAGGACGATTTTCTTTTAATGTAAAAACCGGTCGCTGCGATGTGTGCGAAGGTGGCGGGATGCGTGTGATTGAAATGAACTTTCTGCCCGATGTATATGTACCCTGCGAAAAGTGTAACGGCAAAAGATACAACCGCGAAACCTTGGAGATACGCTACAAAGGCAAGTCTATCTCAGATGTGCTGGATATGACCGTTGATGACGCGGTGGAGTTTTTCCAAGCAGTGCCTAATATTTATCGAAAAATTAAAACCTTGCAGGATGTAGGCCTAGGTTACATTACACTGGGACAAAGCGCCGTTACATTAAGCGGTGGCGAAGCACAACGCGTAAAACTGAGTACCGAACTATCCAAGAAAGATACCGGCAAAACTTTCTATATCCTTGACGAACCTACTACCGGATTGCATTTTGAAGACATCAGACAATTACTCAATGTCCTCAATAAACTTACCGATCGGGGCAATACGGTACTGGTGATTGAACACAACATGGATGTGATCAAAGTTGCCGATCACATCATCGACCTCGGCCCTGAAGGTGGCGATGGTGGCGGACAGATTTTGTTCGAAGGCACCCCCGAAGAGCTGATTCATCACGAAGAAAGTTATACCGGCTTTTATCTGAAACAGGAGCTTAAATAATAATTAGATTCGAGAGTTTGTCAGAAATTTTTCGTTTAAAAGAGAAAAACAACCTTGTTTTTCTTATATTGCTATTAGGAAGTACCCCAAATACTCGAAAAATAAATTTGTTTTAGTAGCCCATTGTTTTGGTGCTTTCTAAATTTAGTGTAAAATGAAGAATTAAACTAGTTAAAACTTCACTCAAAAGAGTCCTGCTAAACATAACATAAAAAAATCACTAAATAGGCAAGCCATATGAGAATTTTTTACCGTAACTTAATAGTTATAAATAATTTCATTCACATACACAATAATTTTTATTAATATTTTTTAAATAATATTAATATGAAAAACATATTACTCCTATGTTTACTGATTATCCCCTCTCTACTATTAGGACAGAAATTTTATGTAATAGAGCCTGATCATAAGATTAACGATAGAATTTCTAAAAGAATTAGTCAGCTTGGATTTGTTGTTGCAAGAGATATAGATGAAGCCGATATAATTGCTCAAATGATATATGAAAAAAGAAAGGGGTATATGTCTTTTAAAACAGGATGGAAAAACGAAGAATACAAATATAACAAGGTTGGATATATAGCTTTTTTGAACAAGGACAGGGATACACTCTCCGCTACAGAAGAACAAGGTGGCAAAGCCAAATATTACAATACGTATGTAGCACTTAGCGAATTAACTAACAAAATATTAAAATACGATTTTGATAAAAATTTATTCGCTGCTATTAAAAAAGTCACCCCTTCATCGTCTGCTAATCCTCAAACTACAAGTAGTCAAAACTATTCAAAAGCAGATGAATTATCAAAACTTAAAAAACTACTGGATGAAGGAGTATTAACACAAGAAGAGTTTGAAGCCGAAAAGAAAAAACTACTCAATAAATAATGAAGTTTAACTGCCTATATAATACCACTGAACTATAACCATATACCAAAACCAGCATTTATGAGATTTTTGGTAAAGCTGATTTCTGAGAAACCCGAAGTTATACCCATCAATTATCAATATCCTCTATCGGCTGCCATCTATCGAATTATTGCGAAAGGTGATGCTGATTATGCCAACTTTTTGCATGAGAAAGGCTATGGCAAAAAATTCAAATTCTTTTCGTTTTCCCAAATTACTTGTCCTTTTAAAATCGAAGCCGATCGGTTGCTACTGCAAAGCAATGAGCTCAGTTTTCAAATCACCTTCCATCTTCCCAAAGCTGCGGAAAGTTTTATCAAAGGTTTATTTCAATCCGAAAAATTGGACATAGCGGATCGTATTTCCAAAGGACGGTTTACCGTACAATCTATAAAAACCTTGCCATCTCCTCTAGAGTCGTATAAAGAAAATGAAATAACGCAGGTGGTATTAAGACCGCTATCGCCAGTGGTGGCATCCATCCCCAATGAGAAAGGGCAGCATACTTACCTTTCACCCAAAGAGACAGTATTTACAGAAAGCCTCCTATACAACTGGCGCAGTAAAATAGCTGCTTGTTATGATGATACCACAGCGAGTAACGCCATTTTGCAAATAGCGTTACAGCCCATAAAGCAACCTTTTAAATCCCGGCTGATTAGTATCAAAAGTGGCAAACCGGAAGCCACACAAATCAGAGGCTGGATAAATTTCAAAATGCAAGTAACAGGGGAACGTAGATTTATCGATCTCCTACTCAATGCCGGTGCAGGATTGTATAACGCACAAGGAATGGGGTGTGTTAGTATTAGTCAAAAGATGTAATCATTAAGCCTAACAATTATGAAGCGATATCTCTTGAAAGTCGATATATCAGGAATTCAAGATTTTATTTTTAATGTCCCGGGTAAAGGTGCTTCGAGAAATCTGAAAGCACGGTCTTTTTTTGTACAAGGACTTACGGAAATAGCCGAACAGTATTTTACTGACATTGCTGAAAAAACCGAGGTTTTGTACAATGGAGGGGGAAATTTATTCATATACCTCCGTGTTGCCCAAGATGTTCTAGATAGTGCTATTTCCAAGTTTCAAAACTGTTTTTTGCAGGAGGCAATTTTCCCTTTTATTGCCTACATAGAGGCGGAACATGACGACGCATTTTATACACAGATGCAGGCGTTACATACGAAAACTTCCCTTAAAAAGTTAGTCAGGCCGTTTTTGTCTGAGACGTTTCAACCAATGGATGCCAGCATATTTGATGAGCGGTTCAGAATGTTTGCCAAGAAAATGGTAAAAGCACAAGGGTACAGTATAGTCAAATCGGATAGCAACGAATTGAATTTAAGCATTGAGGAAAATCAATTCAAAATTGCCGGGTATATCTTAAGATTGGAGTATGGGAGTCAAGCTCAAAAGTCCTTTAATGAGACAATTATCAACGCAATGCCTTTAGATAAAGACAAAAATAAAGAAAAAGGCATTCTCGAATTTGATAAAATAGCCGAGAAGGCAAAGTCGTCAAGAAAAGTAGATGATAAACTCGCTGCTCTTAAAATAGACGTTGATAACCTCGGTGTTCTTTTCAGAAACAAATCTAAGGACGAGTATAAGAAATTGTCTAACCAACTGAAGAAGTTTTTCTCAAATACAATCTATAGTGTTTTAAAAGAAGAAATACAGCATGGAAATATATACCCTGTATTTTCAGGGGGAGATGATTGCTTTTTGATAGGTGCATGGGATATCATCCTTCAGGTGGCACAAAAAATTCATCATGAATTTGACGCTTTCCAATCGACGTTATGCAAGACATTTGGATTAGAACATCCGCTTACAATATCTGCAGGTATTGTCATTTATAATCCCAAGTTTCCAATGGCTAGAATCGGACAAACCGCCGAGCATGCGCTAGAACTAGCAAAAGATTTTGGAAAAAATAGAATCTGCATTTTCGGAGAGGTACTGAAATGGAATGAATTTGAGAATGCAGGACAACTTGCAATTAAATTGAAAGAATTGATCGAAGATGGAGAGTCGCGCGGAATTCTTGAACGGATACGCTCATCGGAAATTGGGTTCCTAAGTTTACAAGAACGGGCAATTAAGGCTCATAGGATAGACTTTCCTAAAGTGTACCGATTGAAGTACTATTTGCGAAATGTTAAGAACTCTAAGAACAAAGAAATATTGGAGAATGAGTTTAAAAAATACGAAGATGCACTTTTGGAGGATTTTATACACGGGAGAAAAGAGTCGAATGCGGCGCAATTCCCTGTAGCGGCTCGTTGGGCCGAATTATTAACCAAATCAGTTAACACTTAAATTTTTGTAATATGCCAAATCAAAAGGTACATAATAGTTATAACAACAACAAGGGCTCAAACCATAGCTCTAAGAAAAATGATAATAATAAGAAAAATAATAAGACTACTGAGGAGATAGTCAATGAAGTGATTGAGACTTATTTTAAAGACATCAAAGCGGACCTTTTGTCCTTAAACAATGTGACGAAGATTAAGACTATTTTTTCAAAACTCGAGCAATTCGTCAACGAAACAGCTTCGGGATTATCAAGTAGTCAGTTACGTAATGTTTATTCAAAAATTATAGAAGCGAAAACACCAATAGACTTACAATTACTTCGTCCAAACTTGGCATATGTTGCAGCAAGAAATGAGAAGCTGCAAGCCAAGCAAGTAATGGCGCTTATTGATTATCTGATTCAGCAGGTAGACTCTGATGAAAAGCAAAAACACTTTAAGAAAGTAATGGAAGCCATCGTTGCTTATCACAAATATTCAACAACAAAAGAAAAAAACTCGAACAATGAAGCTTGAATCAAAAACTATTATTAAAGGCACGATAACCACATTAACAGGTTTGCATATCGGCGGATCGAAATCATCGTTAGATATAGGAGGTATCGATACCGCAGTCATCAAAGATCCTTTGGGGGTACCTTACATACCGGGAAGTTCATTGAAAGGCAAGCTCAGGGCATTGCTGGCTGCAAGCATTAATGGGGCTCCCGATGAGAGTAGTGACGATGAAAGCATAAAGAAGCTTTTTGGTTACGCCGGATCTCGAACTGAGTCTGGCGAAGTTACCCGTCTGATAGTCCGAGACGCACATCTCGACACGGAGATGTTCAAAAGAGATTTTATTGACAATGGTGCCATCTTGGAAACCCAATACACACAAGAGAAAGCGGAAAACAAAATCAACCGTAAGTTAGGAAGAGGCGGGCATCCGCGTTCCATTGAACGGGTACCGGCGGGAGCTGTATTTAATTTTGAATTAGTCTTAAATAACTATAGCGGAGAAGATCCAAAACAATTTATTGAATTAATAAAGCAAGGTTTTAAGCTTCTTGAAGATGATTACCTGGGAGGTAGTGGTACGCGTGGTTATGGGAAGGTAAAGATTGAATCGAATATTGAAAACGCTGATACAAAAATATACCAAGAATGAAAGCAATTATCCTAAAATGCCGTCCAGGCAGCCGCTTTCATTTTGGACGTGCTGCCATGCGGCAAAATGATACTTTAAGCGACACCGATGAAATTATCCACTCCGATGTGTTGTTCGGAGCGTTCATTTCGGCGGTGGCCCGACTTTATCCTGAAGTTGAAGTTTTGAAATGGAAAAAGCATTTTGAGGAGGGTAACATTGTTTTTTCCTCAGCATTTTATTGTGTGGAATACCAAGGTAAGATTGTTTACTTGCTGCCTAAACCCATATCCTTAAATCATTTTCCATTAAAAACATTCGATAGTATTGAAGGGGCTCACAAAAAGTTGAAAAGAATAAAATTCATATCAAAAGGGATTTGGGAAAAACAATTGACACCAGATGATTGGTTCTCAAATGATGATATATGTTTTAGTCCGGAAAGTAGGGTTGTGTGTTTGAAAGAAGAGTTTGGAAACGACAACGTCGCTTATAGACTGTCTGAGAAAATGGACACGCCTAAAGTAAAGGTGCGCAATATTTCTAAAGAAGATACTTATTATACACAAACCGACCTTGTGCTTGTGCATGATGAAAATATCTCTGTGCATTGGTACTTTCTTTGGGAAAATACCGGACTTGATGAAGAAGAAAAGAAACAAGCTGAAAAAATTATAACCTTGATGGCAGAGTCAGGATTGGGTGGAGAAAGAAGTACAGGTTGCGGTCATATAGAAGAGGTTGTATTTGATCGAAGCTTCGCGATTAACACAGATAAGTTAAGCGAACAATACGTTTCACTGTCTCTAATAATCCCCGGTGCTTCTGAACATCAAGAGCTAATAGCGTATCAAACTGTTCAAAGAGGAGGTATGTACTATGGAGCCAATAAGAGAGTCAAATCTGTAATAGCTACAACCGAGGGGGCTATCATTAGAAGTAAGATAAATGGGTCCATAGCAAATCTATCTACTGAAGATAGAAATCATTGGCGTTACGGCATATGTTTTCCTATACCATTGCCCGATTCTTTTAAACTTAATGAATGCACTTTATGAGAAAAAATTACCCAATTCGGCTAACTACAATAACTCCTGTATGTATTGGTACAGGGCAAAAACTATCTCCATATGCTGACTATATTATAGATGAAGATAGCAAGAAAATATTTTATATAGATCAGGCCTTGGTAAAAAGGAAGATTGCCGAAAAATTAAATTTGATTGATGAATATGTACACGGTGTATCCACAGGAATGGATAATAATCGAAGCAAGTTTAATCTGTACAAATTTTTGAAAGCTAAATTAAATATCGATGTCTATACACAACATCAGTTACAATTGGATTGCGAAGCTCAAGGTAACAAAGAACTTTGTACCATTATTAAGAACGCAGGTATTTATCCATATATTCCCGGAAGTTCAATAAAAGGCGCCATTAAGACAGCGTTACTATATGATTGGATCATTAACTCGAAGGATGGCAGGAGCTGGCTTCAACGATTTGTATCCGCGTTGCTGCAGAATAGAGATGATAAGGAAATGTGGACAAAATTGGAAAATGAATTGGAGCAAGCCTTGTCATTATTTGAGCGACTTCACGTGACGGATTCTACTCAACTTAATGATGATGACATGATTGTCATCGAAACCAAACGTATTCATATTGGAACAGGGGAGTTTACCATTCCTCAAGTATGGGAGGCTATTTTGGAAGAAAAACAGATTGAGTTTCACCTAGGTATTCCCTATACAAATCTTTCGTTGGTCGATTTGATAGAATGTATCAATCGTTTTTCACAAGACAATAATCAAAAAGAGCTAATGCTATTAAACAAGTTTGGAACTGTGTTTAAAGATAAATATCCTGAAGATTATACAGATCTTGTTACTTTTTATGAACAGATAAACTATGACATTCAACAATCACAAAACAAAACCGCCTACTTACGTATTGGAAGCGGGAAAGGATATTACTTTAATTCGATTGCTGTTGCTGTTGCAAATTATGAAGAAGGAAAGTACTTCAGTGCTTTTTTAAAAAAGTACGGGAAAGGCTATAAATTCAAAAATCCTCACAAATTTCCGGTCACCCGCCCAATTGACATGAGTAGTTTCAAACCATTGGGGTGGGTAAAATTTGAAGTAATTGATTAATCTATTAATCTTATTGTGATTATGTCAAGAAAAGTATTCCTTAGTTTTTTAGGAGCAAACAATTATAAAGAATGTGTTTACACAACTGAAGGAAAAGAAAGTCGGGTTGTTAAATATGTTCAGAACGCAGTCATCGATCTATTGGCTTCGGATTTTGATGTTTACTACATCTTTTGTACCGAGAAGGCATATGATACTCATTTTGCAAGCCTTCAAGCAGAAAGCAACAAAAAATTAGATGTTGTACAAATTCCCGAAGGTTTTAGTGAAAGTGAAATTTGGACAATATTCAGCAGCGTATTTGATAAACTGGAAGTAGGAGATGAAATACTTTATGATATCACACACAGCTTTAGGTCATTACCAATGCTTGGTATAACCCTATTACAATATGCCAAATTTTTGAAAGATATTAGAGTAAGGGGGATTTATTATGGTGTTTTTGAAACACTTGGACCATCATATGACATCGATAATCGGTTCCCTGATCCTAAAGATCGAAAAGTTCCACTTTTAAATTTGACTGCGTTCTCTCTAATACAAGACTGGACTATAGCCGCTAACAATTTCATAAAATTTGGTAATGCACAGATGATGGGAGAATTAACGAAAGAAGGGCTTACTCCAATTTTATCTGAAAGTAAAGGAAAGCATATGGAAGCTGCTACATTAAACGGACTTTCGATACAACTTCAAACTTTTGCTGAGGAGCACAGAACAAATAGAGGGAGAAGAATTATTGAAGGCAAAGCTGCTAATAAGGCAGTTGAGTATATTGATAACATTCAGACTTACTCATTGATTCCTCCGTTTTTTCCAATAGTTAATTATGTAAAATCTACATTACAACAATATTCGGACAATTCTATCAAGAACATATTTTTCGCCATTCAATGGTGCATCGAAAAAGAACTTCCACAACAAGGTTTTACACAATTACAAGAAGGGATTATTACTATTCTTTGTGACAAAGTAGGTCTCGACTACACCATGGAAAGTAATCGAAATTTGGTCAGCTCCTACTTATCAGTGAGATTTTTTAAGCCGGAAGAGGAATGGAAGGGCGAATTAATCCAAGAAACATATAAGCCATACGTTCATTTGCTTAATGAAATAGATAAAATCAAAGACTTAGTATCCGTTTATGCTTCGATTTCAAAGAAAAGAAACGATATCAATCATGGAGGATTTACCGAAAGTGCGAAACATTCCAGTTTTATGAATGATCTTAAAAAATATTTTCATGAATTTAAACAGATATTAAATTTAGAATATTAAGCGACTAACAAATTTCTTTTAAACTCAATAGATATTCAGTTTTGAATAAGCGGATAATGTTAGGATAGATAATATAATATTTGAAAATTTATAAATCATGAATCTCTTAGTTAATCTAGTGGGAGGCCAAACTATCCCAAACTTGCAATTCCTGAAAAAATTTTATCAGGAAGGAGATCATATTTTATTTATTAATACTCCTTTAATGAATAATAAAGGAATTCATCAATGGATTATAAACTCATTCCAATTACATCTTGATGAACCCATTAAGCTATCCGACATTATCAACATTATCGTAGATGAATATTACGATACTCATATCAAGTCAAAACTGGATGAGATTGATTATGATATCTATGATGATATTATTGTAAACGTAACCGGTGGGACAAAAATTATGTCCTTAGCCGTATTTGATTATTTCCGAGAAAAGGATTCCAAAATATTCTACATCACCGGAAAAGATGATGCTGTATTGAAATTATTCCCGAACAGAAAAAAGGAAAATATTTCGCTAAATACTACCATCGACTTAAGCGAATATCTTATCTGCCATGGATTTGAGATAAAGACTTCGACGCTCTCAGGAAGAAGTTTCGAATTTACAAAATCATTTCTTAACTGGTATGTAAATAGTGGCGATAATCTAACTTGTCAAAAAATATTTGCCAAATTAAGACCCAATAGAGACAAGAGTGTAAACATAGCAGAGATTGCCGGACTTAGAGATTTCTTGTATAGCATCGATTTCACGGTAGACAATGGTGTTCAGTTATCAAAATACGACATAAGATATTTAACCGGAGGTTGGTTTGAAGAATATATCTACTTTTCGATAAGAAACGAACTAGAAGTAGGCGAACAGTTTATTGCAACAGGCTTACAATTAGTTAGAGACAATGTATCGAACGAGTTCGACATCCTCTTTATATACAACAATACGCTGCACGTAATAGAGTGTAAGACCGGAATAGTTAACAATGTAATCCCAACTTTAGTAAACGACACATTCTATAAACTATCATCATTGTCTACCAGGTTAGGGCTGTTCTGCAAAAAGTATGTGTTTACACTTAATAAGCAATTGGACTTCAAAAAACAGCACTTAAGGAGAGCAGAAGCTTTTGATATTCGACTAAAATGTTGTGAGGACATTTTGAATGCACGATCCATTTTTGAACTATTAAATGAAAATAAACATGCTTATTAACATATCCAACCATCCCCAATCCACATGGAGTGCCGAGCAGCTAAAAAAGGCGCAGCAGCTGTATGGAGAAGTAGTGGATTATCCGTTTCCATCAGTAGACCCGTCGTGGTCCATTGAGGAAGTAAAAGGTTTAGCTAATGCGCTTTATGCTGATATCACTCAAAAGTATCCCAATAAACATACCTATCTTCATATAATGGGTGAACACTCCTTGGTATATCATCTGGTAAGTATGTTTGAGCAAAATGGATATACTTGTGTACTCTCCACCACCGACAGAAGAGTGGACTTACTACCCGATGGTAGTAAGAAAGTACATTTTGATTTTGTGAGGTTTAGGAAGTATAAATGATGACGAATAGTTTGAAAAAAAATCTGAATTATAACCTATTTTGACAATATATACAATATTGTATGTATCGGTAATAAATATATCTAAGGAATGAAATTACTTAAAATTGAAAAAACCGGTAATTTTTGGGTCGATAACGGAATTATAGGCCTTTATAGGATTTTATTCGAAATAGAAGTTCCCAACATATCATATCATATCGAGAAAGACGGTCTTTTAATTGAATATGAGAGTGATAGCAGCTTAATAGGCGCATTAAATGAAGCTAAAAGCAAAGTCGTTGCAAAGTATTTGCACAAGACTGGTAATTACGGCTGGATATTTAAAGAGGAGACGGGATTTGAATTATACGAAAGAACTGATTTTAAGATGTATTTAAAGTCTTTTTTTACGGGAAAAACGCCCAAAACGGAGGGCGCTTTAGTTGCGCCTGGCGCAAAGGATGGTGATGCCGTAAAAAAAGGACGAATAATGACCGAAAGAGAGCTACAACTTTTCAAGAAATTTAAAGAGGAAACTTCTGAGAAGCTAATTGATAGTAAGAGAATCAAGATAGAAGACAAGGGGTATTTAAACTCGGCTCCTCAATACGATCTTGGGCTCACTTTTGATGGTTCTTTGTTGCAACCGGGCAAGAAATTTTGCACATTTAGCGGAAAATATTATAGGAAAGCCGAAGTAGTTACCGGTATGGATTATCCGTTTTTGACCAGTAAAAGTGGCGAATTGAATTTCGCTTCTTATTTAGAAGAAAAGCCCCTCTTATCGTCTTTATACTCGTTTATTGCATTGTTTGCATTTAGCAACATCAAGTATTTAATGCAAGGCGATATGAAGCATTATTTCGTGTTGAATGAAAGCAACTTGGCATCTTTATCTGAATTCTTAAATGCTATAGAGCCATCACCGGAGCAAATCGATAATTCCAATTACTGCAACTTCAAAACGGAACTTGTAGGAACTGTATATGAATCGGAAGCCCTTTTTAATTTTCTATTGTCAATTTATAGTCAGCTAAAATTGAATTTTGAGCTCGACAAGTATAAAGAAGAATTACTGTATTCTAAATCCGTATTTACTCTTTCGAATGATGGCAACATATTTAGAGATGTGAGAGAGTATACATCTATCAGCGCCTTATTCAATCTATTTGACTCTTTAGCTAATAGTGATTCGGAGCATGATTATTTCGTCCCCTTTAAATGGTTTGTAACTCAATTTACTCAGAAATTGGATGGTGGAAAATACAATTCTACGTGGAGAGATACGCTTTGCCATAAAATTCTAAACTTTAATTCGATTACCCAAATTGTTGAGTCATTCCTCGGAGAGGTTAAAATAAAGGAAGAAAAAGGTAGCATCCCTTTTTTAGATAAAATTCTACTCATTTATAATTCAAAACTTCATAACAATATGAATACAGAAATTGTAAAATTATGTCATAACATAGGCATCAATATAGGAATTTATGCCTATACTGAAAAAGATAGAAGTAGTCTATACTCACTTCGAAATTCAAAAAGTCGCGTTGAGTTTCTGAAAGCTTTAGAATTAATACAATTCAGAATAATGGAGAGTGTTAAAATGCCTGACCAGTACAAGACAAAAAATTACATGGAATTCTTTAACAATTTACCAGAAGGTAGAGATTGGGAAGAAATGAAATCAATGGTCAGTATTTTCGCAATGAACAGTTATTTATACGAAAAACAAAAAGAGTCATCAATTAACCAATCGGCGAATTAATGTTTATCAACTTATAAAATTAGTAACTAATGGAAACAGTAAATCAAACTCCCAATCCAAACTGTCTGAATATAGCATACATCTTCAAGACTTCTATTGGTAGCATTAATGGAAGTTGGACAGAGGGAAACGTAAGTACAGTAAAGAAAATCACAACGCCAAACGGTCAGCAAATTCCTTATGTATCCGGTCAAAGCTTAAAATATCAAATTCGAAAAGCTTGGCAGGAAATGGGATTATCACACTTGCTTTCGGAAGTCAAACAAGCCGAAAAGAAGTCGGGGGTAGACAACACGCTAGGTGAACCACATAATTACATTGACGATGATCTACTTGGATTTATGATAGCATCATCTGGCGAGAATCGTCGCAGAACAGCTGCGGTTAGAGCTTCGGCAGCTATTGGCATATTCCCTTTTAGAAATGACAGGGATTTAGGGACGAAATCGAAAGAAAAAACAGGTGGAGACGTGGGTTCTGGCGGCAATATCTTCGAAACGGAGATTTACTACAACTATTTCAGGGTGAATTTTCTAATTGAACTCGACCGATTAGGCGTGTTTCAAGATTATGAACTCTCAAAGACTCATAAAGGGAAAGTGGAAAGTTTAAGCTTAGAAGAAAGAAGACAACGCTTGAAATATCTATTAAACGCGATTGCCAATATTTGGGGTGGAGGAAAACAGTCTCGCTTACTTACGGACATGTCGCCCAAATTCCTAGTAGTGACACTTCAAACAGCTAAGAGCCCAATTTTCTTAGAAACCTTGACAGTAACCGAAGAAGAAGAGCTGAATACGACTGCTATTAAGGAAGTTTTGCAAGGAAATACCAATATAGTTCAACATAATTTTATTGGAGTACAGTCGGGGATTTTTAAAAATAATGTAGCTGAAGACCTCAAAGAATTCAAACCTGATACTGTACAAAATACTTTTAATTCCATTCTGAATTATATAGACAATTTAGTGTTTTAGCGTATGAGATTCCTGAAGATAAAGTGTTATGGGGCTTTTAATTCCTTTAGACAACCTGATTTTCATACATATCATAAAACTTTGCCATTACCGCCTAAAACCACGGTAGCAGGGATGATTGGAAGTGCACTTGGAATCTCTCCAATTGAAGTTAATGATCAATGGCTAAGAGCTGATCGTTTTAAAATGGGTGTCGTCGGCAAACATTATGGTCAAGCTAATGATTTATGGCAAATAAGAAAGTATGAGAACAAGCACTTAAATAAATACAAAAAAGGAGAAGAGAAGAGACCCTATAAGACGGCTGTCATTGTAAGAGAGCTATTATACGGACTCAACCTTACCTTGTACCTGACTTTTTCTGACAGTGCGGATTTTGACGCAATAAAATCTGCACTGTCTAACCCCAAATGGGCATTGTCATTGGGACGAGAAGATGAATTGATACGAATAAGCTCAATGAATGAAGTTGAACTTAAGAAAAAAGAAAAAGGTTTATACATATTTAAAGATACCATTATACCCGGTGACGTCAATGAATTAGGCTACAGACCAGTATTGGAAGACGGAGTAAAGGGGAATTTGTTACAGAAAGCACCCAGAATTGTTAACTTACCATCTTTCTTTGATACGAAAAGGAATTCGGAAGCGAGAATCCCAACTAAGTATCAAAAATTTACATTCATAAGTAGCTTGCCAATCTCGTTAGAAGAAGATTGTTATTATGATGATTTTGATAATCAATTTTTTTTCATTTTCTGATGTTTCCGTACGATAAAATCTTAGCCAAATCTAACCCTGAAGTTACTCTTCTGCAGCACACAGAGGACTGCTTAAGAGTATTTTCAAACGTAATCAAGTGGCATGAGATACTTTTAGATAGACTATCGGAAAAGTACGAGATAGAGAAGAAATTCTTGATATGGCGACTCTATTTAACAGTCGCGTTCCATGATATTGGTAAAGCCACCAAAGCATTTCAAGCAAAAGTTAGAGGAGAGAGTTTTATTGGGCAAGAATCTCACGCCTTAACATCTGTATTGTTCCTTTATGATATTATTAAGGATAATCCTGTAACAAAGTTTGGTAATGTGCCTTACTATCCCGAGTTGATTAGCATTGCGTCTCATCACAGCAAACTATATAAGAAGTTGTTTGATACTATCAGGCTTAAAAACGAATACGCTCCTAAATCTTTTTTCGAGAAGTTTTATTCGTTTGTAAACGAAGAAGCACATAAGCAAAAACTTTCTTACAGCACCAAAATAACCTATAACGAATCATGCTTAAATAGTGATCCAAGACACATCTTGAGATATGAGCTTATTTCCCAATTCGACAGAGATTCGTTTAGGTATGAAAAATCTACCAAAGCACGAGATATTTTTCTGGTATTTAAATCAATATTGCATTATTGCGATTGGATCGCCTCATCGGGAGATCGTACTTACCATTACGGGAATGACTTGAATGTAGCAATAATTACATCAAAGTTGCGTAACAGTCAACCCGACTTTAATCAGTGGACTAACTTTCAAATCGAAAGTGCCAAATCATTTGATAAAAATATTTTTGTTCAAATAGCTACTGGTCAAGGCAAGACTGAAGCAGCTATCCTTTGGGCAATAAATAATAACTTTTCGCAAAAGATCATTTTCCTTTTGCCCACCATGGTGACAACCAACAAAATGTACAAGCGAATGTTGGGATTTTTCGGGCAGGAGGACATCGTTGGGCTTTCTCATAGTGCGGCAGAGTACTACTTGTGGGATGAAGAATTCGATACCGATGAAAAAAGGAAGCATTCACTTTATAATCGAACTTTTTTTAAGCCAGTCACTGTTGCAACAATAGATCAATTGATTTATAGCTTTTTCAATTGGGGACATTGGGTAATGACCGGCGTTGCAAGTTATAATGCCAAGATAATTATCGATGAAATTCATGTTTATGACGCTTTTACCTTTGGCTTATTGTTGCAAGCGATAGAATGTATTAAACCATATAACGCTCGGTTTGCATTAATGAGTGCATCACTTCCCAATGTACTCAAATCGGAGTTAGAAAAGGTTCTTCCGGACTATAAATTAATCCACGCACCCGAACATGATCATCTGCAAAGACATACTCTCGAGTTGTCAGATTGCTTAATTGAAGAAACGACTGAAAGAATTTTCGATTTTTTTGATAAGGGTTACAAAGTCTTGGTGGTTTGCAATACAATTGCGAAAGCTCGAGAAGTATTTCAAAAATTAGTTAGCATCCCTTATGATAAGAAATTACTTTACCACTCGCAATTTCTCTTGTCGGATAAAAGAGGTAAGGAACAGATCTTAGAAGAACTAAAAAAAGTTCCCGGACCCTATGTTGCTGTTTGTACCCAGATTGTGGAGGTAAGTCTGGATATCGATTTTGATGTTCTAATTACTGAGAATGCTCCTATCGATGCCATTATCCAACGACTTGGACGTGTCAATCGTAGGGGAACCATTAATGCAAGGCATCCTGATTTACAATTTGGGAAGGTTGTTATAACCAGAGAATCGGAAATAAGTCGTAAATACGTTTATAACAGTTTGGATAGAATTGTTACTGAAACATATCACCAATTGTTAATCCGCTCCAACGAAAACAACGGGCATTTTAAGGAGAAAGATTTTAGAGAGTTGGTCAATAATATATATACAAGAGAGGCACTGGGTGAAGATTACTTTAAGGAAATTAATGACGCAAAGCAATTGGTGAAAACTCTATGGAGAGATGTACTGAAAATGATTTACACTTTGGACATAGAAGATGCATTATTGCATAAGGTTACTTCGCGAAAATCCGATTACATTACCGTTGATGCAGTAACCATGAAACATTTCCAGGAAGTCGATTTCGATGAAATCATAAGGAATAAGCGATTCGATATCCTAAATGAGTATACCATTAAGGTTCCAATATACCTTGTCAAGAAATTTGGGTTTAAGAAAATGATTGATGACACTTTCATTTATCTTTTAAACTTGGACTATGATCCTATATTTGGCTTACATCTGGATTTGGATAAATCGAATTTTATTTAAGGACTATGAATATTAATGCCACCCTTATAAACCTATATAGAGTGTGCCCTCGCGAATGTTGGCTTCATGCTAATGGGATACGTATGGAGCATACCAGTGAGGTGGTTGCTGATGGTAAGTTACTGCATGAAACGAGTTATACAGACAGAAGCAAAAAATATTCAGAACTTTCTATTGAAGCATCGTTTGGGTCCAATTCACTTTATGGAAAAATTGATTTCTATGATGCAAAACGAAAAATCATACACGAAACCAAACGTAGTGATAAAGTAGAAGATGCCCATATCTGGCAAGTAAAGTTTTATTTGTGGTTATTGCAGTTAAATGGGATAGAAGGAGCTAAAGGTGTTATAGATTACCCAATTTTTAGACAAACAGAAGAAGTTTTTTTGTCTGAATCAGATATTAAAACGTTAAAAAGGTTTGTAAATGAAATTTATGAATTACTACAATCAGACCAATGTCCCACTGTGATAAATGCTAAAATCTGCAAATCCTGCTCATACTACGAACTGTGTTATGTGAACGAATAGCTTATGGCTTTGTATAAAAATAAATACCGCATCGAGTCGGCCCGATGGCGAAATTGGAATGATGCCAATGCCGCTACATATTTTGTAACCATCTGTACCAAAGAAAGGGCACATTTTTTCAGTACCTGTGTACGTAAATGCATATACCTTAACGAAATCGGAGCACTAACATGGCAGTTTTGGCAGGAAATACCCCAACATTTCCCCAATGTGCAGTTAGACCAATTTGTGATCATGCCCAATCATATACATGGGATAATTATTATCCAACCATCACCCGTAGAGACGTTGCATTGCAAGGTTTATACAAAATATTGACAAAGTGGTAGAAAGAATTAGTCATGAAAAAGACCTACTATCTCTTTAATCCCGGAAGGATGTCTCGTAAAGACAATACCCTCAAATTTACACCGGTGGACGAAAATGGAGCAGAAGGGCCTTCCAAATATATTCCGGTTGAAGGCGTTTCTGATTTGTATTGTTTTGGAGCACTGGATGCTAATTCCGCCCTGTATAATTTCTTAGGGAAAAATCAAATAGCCGTTCACTTTTTTGATTATTACGAACATTATACGGGTAGTTTTATGCCCAAAGATTATCTGCTAGCTGGTAAAATGCAAATTGAGCAAACCAAACATTATATTTCTGCTAGTAAAAGATTGGTATTAGCCAAAAAATTTGTGGAAGGTGCTGCATTCAATATTCTTAAAAATCTAAGATATTATAACACTCGAGGAAAAGATTTAATGTTTCATATAGAAAAAATAGAAAACTACTATAAACAAATAAATGAACAAAAAGATATAGAAACTCTTATGGGACTTGAAGGTAATATCCGACAGGTGTATTATAATGCATTTGATATTATTCTCAATGACTTTGAAATGGGAGGTCGAAGCAAACAACCGCCCCATAACGAAGTCAATGCTCTTATATCTTTTGGTAATATGATGTGTTACACCCTCTGTTTGAGTCAAATATATCATACTCAACTAAACCCTACCATCAGTTTTTTACACGAGCCCGGCTACCGAAGGTATTCGCTAGCCCTAGATTTGTCCGAAATTTTCAAGCCCATTTTAGTAGACCGCACCATCTTCAAGGTTGTAAATAAAAAAGAGATTCAACATACAGATTTTGATGTCCATCTCAATGGGGTCTTACTCAAGGAATCTGGGAAAAAGACCTTTGTAAAAGTTTTTGAAGAAAAGTTATCCGAAACCATAAAACACCGTTCCTTGAAAAGGAACGTAAGCTATAAGCATCTGATAAAGCTAGAATGCTACAAATTAACAAAACATATCTTGGGCATGGAGGAGTACAAGCCATTCAAAGCTTGGTGGTAAAAAGCATTAAGTATCTATCTCAAAATAATAAAACCAAAACAATGTACATAATACTTGTATATGATGTTGGCGAAAAAAGAGTAGCCAAAATGCTAAGACTCTGTAGACAATACTTAAATTGGATCCAGAACAGCGTTTTTGAAGGTGAGATTACCGATAGTAAACTTAAAGAATTGCTACACAAGGCTAAAAAAATTATGGATCGCCAAGAAGATAGTATCATTGTATTCAAAAGTCGGGAACAAAAATGGTTGGAAAAAGATATTATTGGGCAGGAAAAAAATAAGCTGGACACCTTTCTTTAGTCGTCGATTGGATCTAAAATGACAAAACGAAGAGATTAAACTTATCATACACATTCCCTACCCCTGATAATCAACAATTTTCGCAATCGTCGATCGCCCATCAAAATCTGACAATTTTAGATAGACGATTCTTTAAATAAAAAATTTACATTTTTATTCACATAACCGGCTATAAATTAATAATTTTGTCTTATAAATATAACGAGCTTTAATCGCACTATTGTAGAATTGAAATGAAGATGAGTTATTGACGAATGGCAGTAATCAATCCGCTTTAATCGCACTATTGTAGAATTGAAATACTTTAATCGTACTACGGCTGGACGTTTTTGTGTCGCTTTAATCGCACTATTGTAGAATTGAAATCTATCACATTATATTATTTAATGCAGACCCTGAATGCTTTAATCGCACTATTGTAGAATTGAAATATAAAAAGATAATGCACCATGAAAGGGGTTAAACCCGGCTTTAATCGCACTATTGTAGAATTGAAATTTGTTTCTTATTTTTTTTACAACTGCTATGGGTAAGCTTTAATCGCACTATTGTAGAATTGAAATCTACGTACAAGGTGCGCTTTTCAAAGATGAAATTATCGCTTTAATCGCACTATTGTAGAATTGAAATCCCAACGGCAATACTTATTGTCCGTCCACAGCTCAGCTTTAATCGCACTATTGTAGAATTGAAATAAAGATATATAATGAATATTACAGAGACCAGAATTGCTTTAATCGCACTATTGTAGAATTGAAATTCTATAGGTATGCCGGCTTTCTTATCGCTCCATTTGGCTTTAATCGCACTATTGTAGAATTGAAATATTGTTACCAGTTTATGGGTGTTTTCAATATATTTTGCTTTAATCGCACTATTGTAGAATTGAAATGCAGTTTATTGAAGTAGACCATTCGCAGTTCGATAGGCTTTAATCGCACTATTGTAGAATTGAAATGCAGACTGAAATTGATGGTACTTATCCGCAGTATGTGCTTTAATCGCACTATTGTAGAATTGAAATAAGAGGAAAAAGCAGACAAAGTAGCCGCCGAGAAGGGGCTTTAATCGCACTATTGTAGAATTGAAATCAAGCCGACATTAACAAGTCCGGTGCCGCTAATAGGCTTTAATCGCACTATTGTAGAATTGAAATAATAATGCAGTTTGTACGTACCGCAAACGTTTAGGGCTTTAATCGCACTATTGTAGAATTGAAATTAATAATCTTCTTCTGAGTGTGGACACCCACATTTCGCTTTAATCGCACTATTGTAGAATTGAAATTTTCAACCGAGTTTGTGGGATTTTTGTGTTTTGTATGCTTTAATCGCACTATTGTAGAATTGAAATGGCATAGGAGATGCAGTAATGGGCTATTTCAACACGCTTTAATCGCACTATTGTAGAATTGAAATGCACTTCCGCAAACACAATTAGGACAACCCGCAACAGCTTTAATCGCACTATTGTAGAATTGAAATTAGAGCATTGAAATAGCCCATTTCGGGAGCTCTTTAGCTTTAATCGCACTATTGTAGAATTGAAATAAACCTTTGTCTATTGAAATGTCTTGTGTATTTAAGCTTTAATCGCACTATTGTAGAATTGAAATTAGAAGGTAGTGTATTGGGTTTCTCCTTAGTGCCAGCTTTAATCGCACTATTGTAGAATTGAAATAAGCACTCGCTATTAGTAGTGCGTACTTTTACTTCGCTTTAATCGCACTATTGTAGAATTGAAATAGAATTTTGTTGCAGTGTGTTTTACGAAATTCCTTTGGCTTTAATCGCACTATTGTAGAATTGAAATAATTTAGAAGGTTGAAAGGGACGATACCCTAATGTGGCTTTAATCGCACTATTGTAGAATTGAAATTTTATTATTTTATTAATAGTTTTCGGAAATAGAAAGCTTTAATCGCACTATTGTAGAATTGAAATGCTAATGAGCAAAGGAATAGGCGAAAATTACGTAAGCTTTAATCGCACTATTGTAGAATTGAAATAAGAAGAGAAAGCAGACAAGGTAGCGGCTGAAAAGGCTTTAATCGCACTATTGTAGAATTGAAATATATTATTTGTCTCTGCTTCCATACGCTTAATGTGCTTTAATCGCACTATTGTAGAATTGAAATCGGCTAATCTAGAGCTGCACGGGATTAGCCCTACCGGCTTTAATCGCACTATTGTAGAATTGAAATGTACCGGGTATGATTGCGTATGCTCGTTCGCCTAAGCTTTAATCGCACTATTGTAGAATTGAAATCTGATATTTAGGAGCCACTTCTGTCCAGGCGTTCAGCGCTTTAATCGCACTATTGTAGAATTGAAATATGTAATCGCATAAACTACCTTCACCACGGGTGGTTGCTTTAATCGCACTATTGTAGAATTGAAATGTAATATACTCAGGGCGGTTTAGCCTGGCGTCTCCGGCTTTAATCGCACTATTGTAGAATTGAAATCCAGCAAGATAATAGCTAATTTGTTTTCCATAATAGCTTTAATCGCACTATTGTAGAATTGAAATTAAGCTATTTGCTGTTGTGTAATTCCTTTATCTTCTGGCTTTAATCGCACTATTCTAGAATTGAAATCTACGATTGTGTTTTTGGGGAGGGGGTGTTTTTTATATATAATATTTGTATATTTGTATTGCCTAAGCAACGGCCCGGGTTAATGTCCCGGTGTTAATGTTGTTTAGGCTTTTATTTTTTAGAAAGCTTTAATCGCACTGCTGTAGAACTGAAAGCAGTATTCTTTTTAATGCTACTCCTACTTTATTAACCACAAGATCACGCATCAATAAAAAACGCTCCGGCCTAATCACCGGAGCGCTTTACTTATGAGTTAGCTTATTGCTTTTTCTTCTTATTGGCGTTTTGATTATTGCGTGGGAAAGGTTTGTCCATGTCTACCCCCTTATCGCCTTGCTCTTGCATCCACTTTCTTAAGCGTGCTTCATATTTTTTAATGAGCGGCTGGTATTGCGGCTTATCGGCTAGGTTCTCAATTTCATAAGGATCATTTACCACATCATACAATTCTACAGCCGGACGATTGCTAATCCGCTTTACCAATCGTTTTGCATATCCGTCGGTTTCAGCCTTCGCTACCCAAGTAGTCCATGCCAAGTCCTTACGCTCAGTGTTCATCATGTATTTAATATGATAAGTGGAATCAGGCGTCAGGTTCAATATAAGTTTATACTGATGATCGCGAATGCTGCGAATGGGATAAGCCGGCCCTTCAGGGATATTATTATGAATGCCAAAAGCTACATCGCGATGATCCGCTTTTTTACCTAAGAGTACGTCCTTAAAACTCAATCCGTCCAAACCCTTTACGGGCTTGCCTCCTACAATATCAATCAGCGTAGGCGTAATATCTTCATATTGCACAATAGCATGGCTCTCCGATCCCGGTTTTATCACACCCGGCCATTTTACAATCATGGAACTTTTTTGTCCTTCGTCATACAAGTTCCACTTAGCTCCGGGAAATTGGGCGCCTTGCTCACCTAAGAAAATTATGATAGTGTTGTCTTCTCCCCCGGTTTCCTTTACCAGATTCACCACATCACCTACCTGGTTATCTAGTTGCCTTACTTCTGCTAAATACTTGGTAAAATGCTTTCGCGTTAGCTCCGTATCTACCCAGTGTTTGGGCAGTTTCAATTTAGCAGGATCGAATTCCGACGGATCACCCACTGTCCACGGCGCATGAGGGTTAATACTCATTACAAAAAGACAGTAAGGCTCAGGCTTTTGAATATAAGCTCTGATGCTGTCCAAAAAATACTCATCCGTTGGGGAAACACAATTGGGCTCGAAACCCGGTATGATATCAAACGGGAAAACCGATACGGGCTTGGTCATGTGATTTTTTCCGGTAAGTCCTACTCTGTATCCATTATCGCGCAGATAATGCACCACACTCTTCAGATGGTTGTGCACCTGTTTGTGATTCTGATAGGCTCCATGGCGAGCAGGATACAGCCCCGTAAACAATGACGCGCGAATGGGTATACACATTGCCTCCGAGGCGATGATGGAGTTAAACTTCATGCCCTGAGCGGCCAATCTGTCGATATTAGTTGTCTTGAGATTGGTACCACCATAACAACTCAGCTGTCGCGAATCCAAATCGTCGGCCATAATGATAACAATATTGGGGCGTTTGTTGGGATTCGCCTTAGATGGACCTGGCCCGGCAAAAGCGTGCATGGTCAGCAGTATGGCAGCAAGCAATAGACGGGAAGCAATTTTTATATGAAACATAGCAATGTTTTTAAATCTATATTCAAAAATTTATCTTGCAAATTGAAAGCAAATGATTAGTATTACGGTTCTCTGGAAAGTTCATTCATTGTAAAACGCAAATCGCTAATGCGCCCTTCATAAGGCTGCAACTTTCCTGAAAAAGCCTTTCCTTGTATCATGCCACAGGATACATATCCGTTTTTAATCTTCGTGTAATCCTTATTCAATCGGCCCGTGAGCACTGGTTGCTGATTGAACAATATTTCCAGATCACCAGTAGCAGCTAAACGCACCAATAGATGCCCTTTATTCGTAGGCAGTACCGAAGTTTCCTTTTCCTCTCCGTCGGCAGTTATCATTCCTATCTTGCCTTGATACGCATACAATCTAAAGTTGTTAAAGTACTCGCATACCACCCCTCCTTTGTCTACACCTTCCAGATAAGCAGTAATGTACAGCACCTCGGGATTCCAAAACTTTTTATTAAAAGAAAGATTTGCGGCGCTTTTGTTTTGTGCAATGGTGTAGCTTTGGTCGAAGAACTTCGGCAGGAAGCCCTCCAGAATCATGGCTTCGGTTTCACCTTGACGATCCAACTCTTTTTTAAGCAGAGTCTGCATCGCATGTAGCTTTTGTTGATATGCAGGCACATCGGCCAGATTTTTAAATTCGGAAGGATCGGTATTCAAATCATACAACTCTTCTGGTGGGCGATAGCTGTAACGGTCGACCAAGAATTTGGTTTTGGTATCACTCTTAGCCTTCTCCACCCAGGAATCAAAATAAAACTCATTGCGTTCTACCTTATCAATATGTGTGATAAATCTTACACCCGGATGATAATTTCTGATATAATGCCATCCGTCGGCCGTGATAACGGTACGTGCCGGAGTATAATTATACCAATAATGAGGCTCTACCGACGTTTCGCCAAACACGAAATCATGATGCTTTTGTCTTTGCCCTAACATTACATCTTTAAAAGACTTACCATCCAGATACGGCTGTTCCTTCCCTCCCGCTAAATCAATGAAAGTAGGTGTGATGTCCACCAGCGAAATCAACGCATCGGAAGTACTACCGGCTTTTATTTTTCCGGGCCAACGAACAATAAAGGGAACTCTTAAACCGCGATCATAAACGGTCCACTTTGCTCCCGGGAACTGCACCCCCTGATCGGAAGTAAAAATCATTACCGTATTCTCTTTTTTACCTGCCTTATCTACAGCCTGCATTACCTCTCCCATCATCTTATCGGCCTCTCCTATACTCTGATAATAGGCGGCCAAAGCCTGACGGGTTTCTTTGGTATCGGCCAGATAGTCGGGCAATTGGAACTTCTGTGGATCAAAATCTTTATTAGGGAACCACGGTACATGGGGCACCCAGGGCGCAACAATGAGACAAAGAGGCTGATCAGACTGTGTTCTGAAATGTTCTTCGATAAATTTTACGGTTTCCTTCTTTCGGTCTGTTCGGTTTTCGATAGGCTCATATTTTCCAAACTCCTTCCCTATCTCTTCAAATGGAAAACACTCTTGCGGTCCCACATGAGTTTTTCCGGCGATTACCACCCTGTACCCCAATTCTTTCAGGTAGTGGGGCAAACTACGCATACCTGCTCGCACGGCAAAATGGTTCATTTGTACTCCATTGCGAAAGGGATATAAGCCAGTATACATTACACTGCGTGACGGGGTGCACATGGATGAAGCTGCATAAGCCTTGGTAAACCGTAAGCCTTCTGCGGCCAGCTTATTAATATTGGGGGTTCTTACATCTTTGTTCCCATAACATCCCAAGTCCTCTTGATTGAGGTCATCTGCAACAAACATGACAATATTAGGTCGCCTTTGAGCCCATAGCTGTGTACATAAACATAAGCAAGTCGACACGATGACTGCCGCTTTACTAATTTTTATTAAATCTAACTTAATGGCAAAACCTTTCATTGTTTTGTATTTTTTAAGAAGCATCTCAAGCAATGATTAAAATCAGGACAAGCAAACAATAATGCGGGAGAGCAATATAAATAACAAGGCAAAGATCCTATATCAAAAATGTAGCTAGGAATAATAATATTGACGATTTCTAGCAAAAAAGTACCCCGCATATGATTGCGGGGTAATCCAACTAACTGCTAATGAATGCTTGATATTTTATTGACTCATATTTACCCCAAAGGTTGTACAGCACACAGAGCATTAAGATTTTTTTAACTTTCACACATTAATAAAAATGCGGAACCTTGGGCCCCGCACTTTTTATTATAAAAAGATGGATATGCTTAACCTTTGTTGATGGCAGCAATACCGGGCAGCTCCTTTCCTTCAAAGAACTCCAGCATAGCACCACCACCGGTAGACACATAGCTTACTTTATCAGCATAACCGAATTTATTTACAGCAGCTACACTATCCCCTCCACCTACGAGAGAGAAGGCTCCGTTTTGAGTAGCGGCGGCAACAGCTTCTGCTATGGTTTTCGTACCGGCCTGGAATTTTTCCATTTCAAAAACACCCATTGGGCCATTCCACAAGATAGTTTTGGCGTTTTTGATTACGTCCGCAAACTGCGCTCTGGCCTTTTCGGCAATATCCAGCCCCATCCAACCTTCAGGTATATTATCGCTAGCAGCTTCGGCAGTTTGAGCGTCGGCAGCAAACTTATCTGCAATAATACTGTCTACAGGAAGATGAATATTTACATTCTTGGCTTTAGCTTTTTCCAAAATTTCTTTTGCGGTTTCCAGTCTGTCTTCTTCACAAAGTGAAGCACCAATGTTACCGCCTAAGGCTTTGAAGAAAGTATAAGCCATACCACCGCCGATAATGATGTCGGTAGCCTTTTCCATAAGGTTCTCGATAATCAGAATTTTATCGGAGATTTTGGCTCCGCCCAAAATAGCGGTAAACGGCTTTTGTGCTTCGTTTAATACTTTTTGAGCGCTGCTTACCTCAGCTTCCATCAGCAGACCAAACATTTTTTTGTCGGCAGGGAAGAACTTAGCAATAATCGCAGTAGAGGCATGTGCACGGTGCGCAGTACCGAACGCATCATTAATATATACATCGCCCAGCTTGCTGAGCTTTTCTGCAAAAGCCTCGTCGCCTTTTTCTTCTTCCTTATAGAAACGCAGGTTTTCCAGCAGCAGCACTTCGCCTTCTTTCAACGCATCTGCCAACTGATAAGCCTGCTCGCCGATGCAATCGTTTGCGAAATGCACCGTAACACCACCCAGCAGATGGCTCAAGTGATTTACCAAATGTCTCAAAGAGAATTTATCTTCAGGACCATTTTTCGGGCGCCCCAGGTGCGACATCAATATCACCTTACCTCCATCGGCCAGAATCTTTTTAATGGTAGGAACCGCCGCTTTCATACGCGCATCGGAAGTAATTTCCAGTTGCTCGTTCAGTGGTACGTTAAAGTCTACCCGAATCAATGCCTTCTGACCTTTAAAGTTATAATCGCTAAATTTTGACATGTAAATAAGAATTTAGTTAAGTGTGAAATACTAAAACATCAGAAAAGAGGGAATACGAATGCCCCGATACTTAGCTCCTCATTTGAAAAAAATCCAACTTGAGAGAAATGTACCGTTCCTCTTTACTGACATTACATCCAATCGCGAATGCGCAAAAACAAAAGGCGAAACGGTGGTGTTTCGCCCTTTTTATTTCTGATTATTTTTTAATCAACTTAGCGAAGTACTCTAAAGTACGCACCAGCTGAGAAACATAGCTCATTTCATTATCGTACCATGAAACTGTACGAGCGATATGCTTGTCGCCTACGTGCATTACTTTAGTTAAAGTTGCATCGAACAGAGAACCGTAAGTAGTTCCGATTACGTCGCTGCTTACAATTTCATCTTCGTTGTAGCCGAAGCTTTCGTTAGCAGCTGCTTTCATGGCAGCGTTGATTTCCTGTTCTGTAGCAGGTTTGCTCAGAATTACGTTCAGCTCGGTGATAGAACCGGTGATAGTAGGAACGCGTTGAGCGCTACCATCCAGTTTGCCTTTCAGTTTAGGTAACACCAATCCGATAGCTTTTGCAGCACCGGTACTGTTAGGAACGATGTTAGCTGCTGCTGCACGTGCGCGGCGCAGATCACCTTTAGCGTGAGGTGCATCCAATGTATTTTGGTCGTTAGTGTAAGCATGAATAGTAGTCATGATACCCAACTCAATACCGAAAGTATCATCCAAAACTTTAGCCATTGGAGCTAAACAGTTGGTGGTACAAGATGCGCAGCTAATGATCGTTTCGCTACCATCTAATATATCGTGGTTAACATTGAATACAATGGTTTTCAGATCACCTGTAGCAGGAGCAGAAATTACAACTTTTTTAGCTCCGGCAGCGATGTGCGCTTCAGCTTTTGTTTTATCAGTAAAGAATCCGGTACATTCCAATACCACATCTACATCGTGGTCTTTCCAAGGAATTTGAGCAGGATCTTTTTGAGCATATATCTTTACTTCGCGCCCATCAACTATAATGGAGTTATCAGTGCTTTTTACATCCTGTTTAAATCCGCCTTGCGCAGAATCATATTTTAAAAGATGTGCTAGAACTTTGGGGCTGGTCAAATCATTGATCGCTACAACCTCAATGCCTTCGCGATTATAGATTTGACGAAAAGCCAGACGACCAATTCTACCAAAACCGTTAATGGCTACTTTTACTGTGCTCATGATTTTTTAGAAGTTTAATTTAATAAGTACTTTTTTTGGAGGCGTGAAATTAGTAATTTTCAAGTAAAATGTGTATCAATCACATTTTTTATTTTTCGATTGTCTAAATTTTTTTTCAAGATTTTTCAGAAAGTTTTTGGCGAATAAAAATCCTCCCCCTATTTTTGCACTCCCAAAAACAACAAGCCGCGTTGGTCAAGGGGTTAAGACGCATCCCTTTCACGGATGAATCACGGGTTCGATTCCCGTACGCGGTACGAAAGACCAGAGTTTCAGCAAATTGAACACTCTGGTCTTTTTCTTTTTCGTATACCGAAAATTTTCAATATAAAACTTAGCAACTACATATATATATTTATACACGTAATTATAATTAGTAACCGTACTTATCCTTCCACAATTTCTTTAAATAATTACGTAATTCGTTTTCGCGAGCATTATTACCAGGGTCGTAAAATTTAGTTCCAGAAAGTTTTTCGGGCAAATACTCCTGCTCACTAAAATTATTTTCATAATCGTGCGCATATTTATATCCCTTGCCATAATCCATGCGCTTCATCAGTTGTGTGGGCGCATTCCGTAAGTGCAAAGGAACCGGCAAATCGCCAAAACGCTGCACGGCGGCCACCGCATTGTTGATGGCCATATAAGAAGCATTACTCTTAGGTGAAGAGGCGAGGTATACTGCACACTGCGATAAAATAATGCGCGCCTCCGGAAAGCCTATTTTGTTTACTGCATCAAAGGTAGCATTAGCCAATAGCAAAGCATTAGGATTCGCATTGCCGATATCTTCACTCGCTAAGATTACAAGGCGCCTTGCAATAAATTTTACGTCCTCCCCTCCTTCTATCATTCGTGCCAACCAGTATACGGCGCCATTGGGATCGCTCCCACGTATGGATTTTATAAATGCAGAAATAATATCGTAGTGCTGCTCTCCACTCTTATCGTACAAAGCAATTTTTTTCTGCGCTACTTCCATTACCAGCTTATCGGTAATAATCACATTATCCTTTACGGTATTACATACCAGCTCTAGCAAGTTCAACAATTTGCGCGCGTCGCCCCCACTAATATTAATGAGCGCCTGCGTTTCTTTCAATTCAATATTTTTTTCTTTAAGCACAATATCCTCACGAATAGCACGCTCTAATAAGCTTACCAAATCTTTTTCGGAAAGAGCCTGCAAAATATATACCTGACAACGGCTCAACAAGGCGCTGTTTACTTCAAATGATGGATTTTCGGTAGTAGCACCCATCAGTGTAATAATGCCTTTCTCGACGGCGTGTAACAAAGCATCTTGTTGGCTTTTATTAAACCGATGAATCTCGTCGATAAATAAAATACTGTTGTTTTCCTGCCGCGCTCTTTCAATCACCTCACGTACATCCTTAACACCCGCATTTACGGCACTGAGCGAGAAAAACGCAAACGACAATTCATTAGCAATGATATTGGCCAGTGTAGTTTTACCGGTACCGGGAGGCCCCCAAAAAATCACTGAGCCCAACGTTTTGTTCTCCACTGCGTTCCGCAAAATGCTACCGGGGCCTATCAAGTGCTGCTGTCCTACTACCTCATCTAATGTGCGAGGTCTCATCCTTTCTGCTAATGGTGTCATACTGCGAATTTAGGTCAGATTTCTCTGATAGATGATTTTGAATAAACAACCTTCATATTTTCAACTCCCCCCGAATCAAATTCGAACTAACCATTTGCGATAATTGTTGTTTCTTTGTAGAAAACAAATACTATCAACACTCCTGAAAACATATTATCTTTTTTAAAGCAGAATTTGGATTGGCTGAATCACTGACGGGTCTCCACCCTGTCGGGTAGTTTTTACTTCATGTTTTCATTTGTAATCTGTCTTTCATCTAAAAAAAGATACTCTTATGTCAGCCATTACACCTATTGCAACAACCGATTATTTCATTCAATTAGAAGCACAATATGGAGCCCATAACTATCATCCCCTGCCGGTAGTATTAAGTAAAGGACAGGGCGTACATGTATGGGATGTTGAGGGCAAAAGATATTTTGATTTCTTAAGTGGCTATTCTGCCGTAAATCAGGGACATTGTCATCCGGCAATCATAGCAGCTTTTACGGAACAAGCCCAACAGCTTACCCTTACCAGCAGAGCATTCTACAATGATAAATTAGGACTATTTGAAGAATATATCACCCAACTAATGGGCTATGATAAAGTACTGCCCATGAATACCGGGGTAGAAGCAGTAGAAACCGCTATCAAACTTTGCCGGAAATGGGCATACGAAGTAAAAGGCATCGGAAAAAATGCGGCAAAGATTGTAGTATGTAATGACAATTTTCATGGTCGTACTACTACTGTGGTATCATTTAGCTCTGATATTTCTTCTCGAAAGAACTTCGGGCCTTATACACCAGGCTTTATTAATATTCCCTATAACGATGTGGAGTCCTTGCAAAAAGTATTGGAAACCGAAGAAAACATTGTAGGGTTTCTGGTTGAGCCTATTCAAGGAGAAGCCGGTGTGATTGTACCCGACGAAGGCTATCTGCACTCCTGCAAGAAGCTTTGTGAAAAACACGGGGTACTGTTTATTGCCGACGAAATTCAGACGGGACTTTGCAGAACCGGAAAAATGCTGGCCTGTGACCACGAAGCCGTAAAACCCGATATTTTAATTCTTGGTAAAGCACTGAGTGGTGGTACCATGCCCATTAGCGCGGTGCTGGCCAATGATGCAATCATGCTGACAATCAAGCCCGGCGAACATGGATCGACTTATGGAGGAAACCCTCTAGCCGCAGTAACAGCCATCGCGGCTTTAAAAGTACTACAAGAAGAAAACATGGCAGAGAATGCCGAAATGCTGGGGGCCTATTTTAGGGAGGAGTTGCGTAAAACACCTTCTGCACTATTAAAAGAAGTGCGCGGCAAAGGTTTACTAAATGCTATCGAAATCAATAGTGGCATAGAGGATGATACTGCTTGGAATCTTTGCATGGCTTTAAAAGAAAATGGCTTATTGGCCAAACCCACTCATGGTAATAAGATAAGATTAGCCCCACCGCTCTGTATTACCAGCGAAGAGATAAAAGAATGTATTTTTATCATTCAAAAAACATTAAAGGAAATTGAGTAACCATAAACCACTCCATAATCGCATACCCGTATTTATAGTGGGTGCGATAGAAGGGATTATCGTCATATTGGCCATCTTTTGCTTTATGCAGGCGCAGGGCACCCACCTGCAACACCTATATTTATATACAACAATAGCCATCGTATTTATCGCCGCACTTTTGTACGGCGGGGCCTACTATACCCGAAAAGAAGAACTGGATGCCAGCGATACAGAAAGCAAAACCTTAAAAATATATAAGGCACTGGATATTGACGACCGACTGAAAGACGCCATGATAGCCGATACCATAGAAGAAAAGAAAAATTGGGAATTATCTTGGCAACATGAGGATAATGTTACCAGCAGCCTTACCCCCCAAGGTTATGCTTCATCCATGCTCTTGGGGTTCATCACCGGCAGCTTATTTATTTTACTCAATAATTATTTCATGCAGATGCCCGACTACAAGGCATTATTGCTCCCCCTCCTAGTATTAGGATTTTTGGGTTACACGAAATACAAATATTCCAACAAGAATCCGCTAACCGGTATGCTACTGATCGCATTATCGGGTATAGCCGCAGCAGTAGGAGCTTATTACGCCGGAGGATTTTTTATATAAATATCTAGCTGAAATTTTAATGAGTAAGGGGCTTCATCGGAGGTTCTTTAGGAAAAAAGGCTGTAATCATGATTACTACTGAAGCACCCAAAATAAGGTATAAGCCAGTAAGCTTTATAGGACAAATGCCTCCATCACAGGACGGAATAATGGCAAAATTTCTTATTGCCCAAGCTAGGTTACAAGCCGCAAATAAAAGATTGATACGCTTTGCCCAAATTTTGGGAATAAAAGTACAAAGCAATACCAATACCGACCATATAAAATGCCCATAAGCGGGCTTACCGTAACGGGTACCCTCAGTATCCACTCCGGTAATGGTAAGTAGGGTCGGCTCCTCCACCCGCATCCAAGGAATGAAACAAGCCACTATTACTACCACAATAGCTAAAACTGTAATGATTTGCGACCGACTCATAGCCTGCAAAATAACGTTGTTCCACACAATAAAAAAAGCGCTCTTTAGAGAGCGCCTTATTACATTATTTATTATTAGTGCTTAGAAATAGAACACACCACTCACGCCTAATACGCGATGTTGGTTATTTTTATTCGCATTATTTTCGTTGCTTCCACCAGGAGCGGTATTGGTCAAACCAATTCCATACTGAGCATGTACACCAAAACGGCCGAAATCTACACCGCCGATAATGTTGGCACCAAAGTCAAATCTCTTAAACTGACCGGAACCTACAGTACCGTTTCTGTCATCACCATCTAACGGATTGTCATTACCCCATTTAATACTTTCTGAGGAAGTAGTAGTGGTTCCGTCGGTTTTAATAGTGGTCTTCAGTTTACCGGCAATTCCCAAAGCTGCGTAAGGACCTGCTCCAATATAAGCTTTTACCTTTTCATTAAAAGGCAGCATCACAGCAAAGTTTACAGGCAACTCCAGATAAAGCGGATTTACTTTATAGGTACTCTTTACGCCATCTACCAACGAAGTTGAAGATTCGGTACCTTTTGACTGCAGATCCAAACCGGTTCTGATTTCAAATGTGGATCCCAATGGAATAACGCCCACCACACCGACATTAAAACTATTAAGTCTTTTACTATCATCCAGATTTCCCTCACGGCCGTTAGTAATGTTGGAATTATTCCATCCGGCCTTAATTCCAAATTTCGGTCTTGCAAAATCCTGAGCTTGAACAGCACCAGCTCCTAACAATAACGCTAATGCACCAATAATAAATTTGTTTTTCATAGCTGTTGTTTTCTTTAAAATTTTCATACAATGAATTTTGTTTCGCCCTATTAGTGTTAAATACTATGCCAAAATAGGGTTACGCTAGGGGTATATGTTAACTTTTAATTATTAAAAACTGATAATCAATTTTTTACAATTAAAATATTTTAACAAAATTTCTTTACACTGTCCCTATTCCGCCTCATGGGAGACACTCCTGAAGAGGATTAGGGATGAAATTTCTTACACAGCTAAGAATTATGTAATCGGCGAGGATTTTGCATCATATTTATAAAGGTCAGGTATGCACTACAAGTGAAGTGAGTGACACAAGAGCGATGATAGTAGTACTGTAGCGGACTACCTAATAAAATATCTTTCGGTATTTGTCACAGGTAATACATATAACAGCTTTACGGCAGGCCGATGATGAAACGCTCCTGAAGGAGTTCACCCAAACCGGCAATCAGCATTATTTGAGCGAACTGTATCTACGATATAGTGAGATGCTCTATGGGGTATGCTTGAAATATCTGGAAAATGCGGAGGACGCTAGAGATGCTGTAATGCATATTTATCAGGAGTTGTTGAATAAAGTCCCCCGACACGAAATTCGGCAATTCAGAAGCTGGGTATATACTCTTACCAAGAATTATTGCCTGATGCAATTACGTAGCGCTAGAAAGCATATTACCATAAATCTGGAACAGCACCCTATGCAATCGGAGGATTTTTCGCATCTGGATAGCGTGATTGAAAAAGAGGCAGCCTTCAAAAGGCTGGAAAAATGCATTGAAAAACTACCCACAGACCAGAAAAACAGCATCAAGCTGTTTTATTACGATAACAAATGCTATAACGAAATCGCGGAAGCTACGGGAATGGATTGGAATAAAGTGCGGAGTTTGATCCAGAATGGAAGGCGTAATCTTAAAATCTGTATGGAAAAAAATGCAGGAAAATAATCGTACATATACTTTTTACGGACCGGAAGAAATACAGCGATATCTAAAAGGGGATATGAGCGCTCAGGAAATGCACGACCTGGAAAAAGCGGCATTGAAAGACCCTTTACTTGCCGATGCTATTGATGGCTTCAGTAAGGCAGACTGGGAACTGAGCCGACTCCATTTCAATCAAATAAAGGCGGAGATTACAGGTGCCTCTACCGGCCATCACCTGGTAGTTCCATTGCAAAAAAATGCTTCAAAATGGTGGCGTGGGGCTGCAGCTGCCTGTATTTTGGGGGTAATAGGTATCGGTATTTGGTGGCAAACTCAAGATGTGTCATCGGAATCCACTCCATTGGCAGACCTACCGGCTTTATCAACAACCCACGAGCCCACACCTACAACACCGAAATCTGTACAGAAAGATGTAGTAGACACCAAAAACCCCCATCCTCCAAAGGAAAAAAAGACAATAGAGAAAATAGATAATCAAGAGCAGAAAAGAAGGATTGCTAGCATCTATACATCCGAAACGAAATCACCAGCGCATTCTGGCAAAACCGCCACATCCGCTCCGCAAGTGCCTATCGAACTATCGGAATCCATGACTAGCCCGGTCGCTTCCTTACACTTACAGCAGGAAGCTCAGCTTTTTTCCAGCCGCAATGTAGACAGTAGTATTATTATCGCTATGTCCCTGCAGGAGTCGACAGCCGCCATCTCCTCCCAAATTCCCACTACAGTTCAAAATCAACTTATGGCCCCGGTAAAAAGCAAAGAGAGGGTCTCATCATCAGAACCGGTAGTGGTGGTAGTGCCGTCCCAAGACCCGAAAATAGGAACAATAGGAGATTTCCGAAAATTCAAATCCACAAGAGAATTAAAATCAAAAGAACTGGTGTACCCAGAAGAAGGTTGGGCTCATTTTTATCAAGAGCTGGGCAATACTCTTCATATCGATTCTACGAGAACCACTACCAAAACCATTCAAATACGGTTTAGGGTAGACGATAATGGCGACCCGGTAGATTTTGAAATCGTAGAGAGCCCGGATGCAATTCAAGCTCGAAAAGTTATCGAGCAAATTAAAAAACACAAATGGAAAAACTCAACAATCGATAAAAATGCCGTGGTACGCATTTATGTAAACTAAATTTTTCTATCCATAAAATCACGTCATTTTGACATAGTAAGCTCCCATCCTGTTTGGGAGCTTTTTTATTTGTAGTCTAATGGCTTGTGGAGTAGTATGCGATCCTGCGAGAAAAATGCTTCCTCAAAATATGAAACCATCCTTATACGAAATTTTATTATCTTCAGAAATTACCTTAACTTTAATTGTAGATAGCCGGTATTTTGAAAAATTTTTGACACTCGCTAATTGCAAAAACAGTGTATATAGTATACCAAAATTTGCTTAGACCACTAAGAAAAATAGTCATAATAAATAATGTAATCTATATAAAAAGCAATAGTTTATATAACTAAATATAATTACATAATAATCAGCTACTTAATAAGTATATTTTAAGTATTCTACAAAATATCAAAATTCACCCAAATAATTCTTTCTGGCAAATAATACAACATTAATTTACAAATTAGTTAAACACCATTAAACAATTATAAATCATTAAATTAAATACATAAAATAAAACTAAATAAATTAGCATCCTAAATTCTTACAGTATTAACTCCTAATACTAAATATTTTAGATAAAAATTATAGCAAAGTAAACATTCTCACTATAACCAGATGGTGACCACCCTTCATGCATTAAAAAAATTTCCATTATAAGTTACGAAAATTACCTTAACATATTCCTCACCCATCTCCTGCTCTCTTCGGGCAATAAAAAAACGTCGTAAACATCCTTTAAGAATGCTTACGACGTTGTGTGTGAAATGAGATTTAGCCTTAATTCATATCGAGACTACTCCCCTCCCCTTCTTTTAAATGCCTGTCCAATTGGCAGGATCCTCTCTCCATTTTAAGAGTAATTCAGATTGTTCGGGTTTAATAATACCTCTTTCCAGCGCCAGCTCCAATAGTACCGGATAGCTCGTCAAAGCCTGGTATCTAATATTTCTAGCTTCAAAAGCCTCCTTCGCTACTGTAAAATCATAGGTAAAAATAGATACCATGCCCACAATTTCCAGTCCGGCAGCAACAAGGGCATCTACAGCCTGGAGGCTACTCTTACCGGTACTCACCAAGTCTTCCACCACCACCACTTTTTGTCCGGGTTCGTATCTACCCTCAATTTGATTACCTAAGCCATGATCTTTGGGTTTAGGTCTTACGTATAAAAAAGGCAACTTAATTTGATCGGCAGCCATAGCTCCCCATGCGATTCCGGCCGTAGCCACCCCGGCTAAGGCCTCCGCTTCTCCAAACTGCTCAAACAATACATTACACAGCTCGCTTTTTACAAAATCGCGGATATAAGGATAAGACAATACACTGCGATTATCACAATAAATGGGGCTCTTCCAGCCGCTGGCCCAAGTAAATGGATTTTCGGGGCTCAGCCTCACCGCATTCGCCTCCAGTAATTTTTCTGCAACTACTTTTGCATCATTCATGGCTTGTATTTACTTTTAAGCTGCGAAAATAGAAATAAAGCCACGAAATGCACGAAGATTTCCAAATCTCATGTATCTTATCCGCGTAAAACCATCATCGGGTGCATCTTACCCATTTATCCATTTCTAAAGCAGATCAACCATGTATATTATTATTTATATCCATAATAAACCCGTTTACCTCTGCGATCGGCTTGATTCCAAACTGGAGCAACTGCATCATCGGCCCGATACCATATTCATAGATGAACTAGGTACACATAGTATCAAAGCCATGCTCCGGGAAATAGCCCTTCCTGAAATCCACTGCGGTATTTTTTTGCATCCCGACTTGGAAGCGCTAAAAAAAGCGTTCTTTAAAAAATTTGAAAAGCATGTGGCCGCGGGAGGCCTGGTGCTTAACGATCGGAAAGAGATTTTGATGATTTTCCGCCGCGGCTTCTGGGATTTACCCAAAGGTCATATTGATGAAGGCGAAACATTAGAAGCCTGTGCCATTAGGGAGGTGCAGGAAGAAACCGGCATACAAGCGCTCGAGATTATTAAGCCGCTCACTATTACCTATCATACTTATGAACAAGGAACCCATCATATTCTGAAGGAATCGCACTGGTACCTGATGTCCACCCCCGCCGATTCCCAACTAATTCCCCAGACCGAAGAAGACATTGAACAGATTGAATGGGTAGCTTCGGAAAAGCTGGAAGCTTATATTGCCAAAGCTTATCCCTCCATAAGAAATGTAATACAGGGATATATTGAGAATCATACCTCCCAGCCTTAAATCAAAGCCTGTTCAAAAGAAAGTTTTAGTACTTTGATAATACCAAAGTAACAATAACATTTTGCTATTTTTGCCCACCATGTCCAAAGCAAACAAACCTTCAGAGACTCCATTAATGCAGCAGCACCGGGCTATTAAACAGAAATACCCTGATGCTGTCTTGCTGTTTCGGGTAGGAGATTTCTATGAAACTTTCGGACAAGACGCCATTATTGCCTCCCAGGTATTAGGTATTACCCTTACCAAAAGAAATAATGGCGCGGCTGCCTCTCTTGACCTAGCGGGCTTTCCGCATCATGCTTTAGACACTTATCTACATAAGCTGGTAAAAGCCGGCTATAGAGTAGCGATTTGTGACCAGCTGGAAGACCCCAAACAAGCCAAAGGGATTGTAAAGCGTGGCGTAACCGAGATGGTCACTCCCGGGACCGCCATCAACGATAAACTACTCGAGCATAAAAGCAATAACTTTCTGGCAGGTGTACATTTTGCCGGCGATAATTTGTTTGGGCTCTGCTTTCTAGATTTATCCACCGGTGAATTTCTAATTGCCGAAGGGGACAGAGAGTATGCAGATAAATTACTACAAAGCTTTGCCCCCTCGGAGGTAATTTTTGAGCGCCATAAACAAAAAGCCTTTCGGGAACTCTTCGATGCCAGAATGTATACTTATACGCTGGACGAATGGATATTTGATACCGCCTATGCAGAAGAAACGCTTTTGAAACATTTTCAAACGCATTCCCTTAAAGGCTTTGGAATAGAGGAATATAAACAGGGTATTACGGCAGCGGGTGCTGTGATCCATTATCTAAAGGATACAGAGCATCCCAATCTGCAACACATTACCTCTATACAATGCATTCACCGGAATAATTTTCTATGGATGGATCGCTTTACCATCCGTAATCTGGAGCTTACCTATGGCAATGCGGAGGGGAACCATACATTACTAAGTGTACTGGACAATACCGTGTCGCCCATGGGAGCCCGTCTTTTAAAACGCTGGTTACTCTTTCCACTTATCGATATCAATCAAATCAATGAAAGACTGCAACTGGTAGAAACTTTTATTAAAGAAACGGATCTCAGAAACGACCTCTCCCACGCCATTAAACAGTGTGGAGATATTGAAAGACTGATATCGAAAATACCTACCAAAAAAATCAACCCACGTGAGGTATTGCAGCTGGCTAAAGGATTAAAACAGGTGCAGCAGATTAAGGAATGGTGTACGAAGCACAATAATCCGTATCTGCAACGCATCGGTGATGCTTTGAATCCTTGCCCCCTGATTGCGGAAAAAATATTTACAGAAATTATAGATAATCCGCCAGCTACCATTGCCAAAGGAGGGGTAATTAATAATGGAGTTAACCCCGAGCTGGATGAGCTGCGCGATATTTCCCAAAGCGGCAAGGCTTATTTGGCCAAACTGCAAGCTATTGAAGCTGAAAAAACGGGCATTACTTCGCTTAAAATTGGGTTCAACAATGTCTTCGGTTATTATCTAGAAGTTACCAATAGCCATAAAAGCCGTGTTCCCGAAAACTGGATACGCAAACAAACCTTGGCAAATGCCGAACGCTACATTACGCCCGAACTAAAAGAGTACGAAGAAAAAATCACCGGGGCCGAAGAAAAAATTCTGCAAATCGAAGCACAGCTCTACGATCAATTGCTCAGTGAGCTGATGGATTATCTACAGCCTGTACAGACTAATGGGAACTTACTGGCAATACTGGATTGTCTCTGCTGTTTTGCTCATAATGCCATCCATTATCAATACAAAAAACCTGAGCTGCATGAAGGTGACGATTGGGTAGTGAAAGAGGCACGCCACCCGGTGATTGAGCGCAATCTGCCTCCGGGAGAAAGCTATATTCATAACGATATTGAACTGAATAAAACCGATCAGCAGATTATCATTCTTACCGGTCCTAATATGAGCGGTAAATCAGCATTGCTGCGGCAGGTGGCGCTGATTACTTTAATGGCTCATATGGGAAGTTTTGTGCCGGCAACCGAAGCGAAAATTTCGCTTACCGATAAAATATTTACACGTGTAGGAGCATCGGATAATCTAAGCGGTGGAGAAAGTACATTCATGGTAGAGATGAATGAGACTGCTGCTATTATTAATAATATTACACCGCGGAGTTTGGTATTGTTGGATGAAATAGGACGAGGCACTTCTACTTACGATGGAATTTCTATTGCCTGGAGCATTATCGAATACCTGCATCAATCGCCACACCAGCCTAAAACCCTATTTGCAACACACTACCACGAATTAAACGAACTGGAAGAAAAATTCCCGCGCATTAAGAATTATCATATCACAAATAAGGAAGCGGGCAATAAAATCATCTTCCTGCGCAAGCTGGCACGTGGGGGCAGTACCCATAGCTTCGGTATTCATGTGGCCAAAATGGCGGGGATGCCTCCTTCGCTTATTCAACGAGCAAATGAAATATTAGCCCATTTAGAATCGCAACATGTGGATGATAACACAAATGCGGATCAACCAGTCCGAAGAGCCGATAAAGATCTTTCGGAAAAAATAAAAAATATCAATACCGCCCAGTACCAGCTGTCGATATTTGACGCACATAGTCAAACTTTTGAAGAAATACGACAACTGCTTGCCAACATTGATATTAATAGGCTTACCCCTGTTGAAGCCCTTCTGAAACTGCAGGAAATAAAAAATATGGTCAAATAAAGATTTCGTTTCTTTGCTTTGAAATGAGAATTACTAAATCAATAAGGTTACTGTTTTGTGCCATTGGCCTATATGGCACTTCATTAGCTCAGGATATCGAAGATGCGAACAAACTGAAGACCGATTTCACTGATAAAGGTCTTCAATTTACGAAAGGAGATAATTTCCTACTCAATTTTCGGTTTCGCACCCAATTAAGAGCCGGCTATTACAGTCGTACCGATGATGTCGATGAACATGGTTTCGAAGGAATGGTGCGCCGGTTTCGCTTGCGCTTTGAAGGGCATTTATTATCTCCCAAACTCGAATACAAGTTACAACTTAGTTTTTCCAAACGAGACATGGATCTTGATAGCGGCGATCCGCAAATTGTTAGAGATGCAGTGTTTTATTATAACCCCAATAAATACTGGTCGCTAGGTTTAGGGCAAACCAAACTACCCGGTAATAGAGAGCGTGTTAATTCTTCCGGTGAATTACAAATGCCAGATCGTTCTATTGCAAATAGCAAGTTTACTCTTGACCGGGATTTTGGTATTTTTATTAATCGTCAAATCGCCATACAAAAACAGGTAATCCAATTACAGACTGCTATTTCTACCGGAGACGGCCGTGGACAGGTCAGTGTTGACAAAGGTCTTGCCTATACCGGCCGAATAGAATATTTACCTTTTGGTGAGTTTAAAAACAAGGGCCACTATTTTGAGGGTGATTTAGAGTTTGAAGAAACGCCCAAGCTTTCTTTGGGGCTTACTTACTCTAAGAATTTCAGAGCCAACCGTACAGGTGGTCAATTAGGAAAACATATGTATAGTACATATGATGAAGAAGAAGCGTTATATGCCAATATTCGTACTATTATTGCTGACGCAATGTTTAAATATAATGGTTGGGCATTTATGGGAGAGTATTTCGATCGTAAAGTAGATGATTTCTCAGTAAAAGATTTCTCAGACCGCCCTGATGACTTGGTCACCTTTTTAAAAATGCCCGCCGGTAAAGCCATTAATGTTCAGGGGTCAAAGATGGTTTCAAAAAAAGATGAAATCGTGATCAGATACACCCAAATAAAACCCCATAAAGAAGTGGCCTTGTATCAGTATAGGATGGCGACAAAAGCAATAGGTTATTCGCACTACTTTAACAAGCACAAAATAAAATTGCAGGGTTATCTAGGATTAGATGACAGAATGGGCGATTCGGACGAACTTGACGATCCCTTTAAGAATCGTGTGAATGGGATGATACAACTGGAAATCGGAATATAATACCCCAGATATTTATGGGTATGTGCCCAACATTTACTTTTCAATATTGTTCATTTGCGTATGAAACTGGATATATTAGCCATTGGAGTGCATCCAGACGATGTGGAGCTAGGTTGTGCAGGCACCATCATTAAAGAGATAAGAAACGGTAAAAAGGTTGGAATTATTGACCTTACGCAAGGGGAGTTGGGAACACGAGGCTCAGCAGCCACCCGTCATGCTGAAGCTACTGCTGCTGCTCAAATTATGGGAGTAGCGGTACGCGAAAACCTGAAAATGCGCGACGGCTTCTTTAAGAATGATGAAGAACATCAGCTACAACTTATCCGGGCTATTCGAAAATATCAGCCAGATATTATCCTGGGAAACGTTCGAAAAGACCGACATCCGGATCATGGTCGCGCCGGCGATCTCATCAATGATGCCTGCTTTTTATCAGGTCTTTTGAAAATCGAAACCATGGACGAAAATGGCAAGCCTCAGCAAAAATGGCGTCCTCGTTATTTTTTGCAATATATCCAAGACTGGTTCTATGAGCCTGACATATTGATTGATATAAGTGATGTAATTGATAAAAAAATGAAGGCCATAGAAGCGTATACTACACAATTTCATACACCTACCAGTGAAGATGGTCCTGTAACTTATATTTCTACTCCCGAATTCAAGGAAAGTTTGCTCGCGCGCATGCGCATGCTAGGAAGACGTATCGGTGTGAAATACGCCGAAGGCTTTATCAGTGATAAACATATCGGCATACATAGTTTAGACAACTTAATACTGCAAGAAACATAATTTAGGAGGACTTTTGCATATTTTTATTGTAGGAGCAGTAATAATCTGTTACCTTTGTGCCTCACACAATATAAAATAGTAGAAAATATCACATTGAATGTCTGTTCCTAAGTTTGCCTCTCCTTCTCCCCCTTCGTTTCATACAGTACTTAAGTCACGAATCAACGATTACTTTAAAACGCAAGGTTTGCGGAGCACAGGAAATATAAGGCTCTATTCCAAAGCATTCTTTTTAGTTACCGGTTTTATTGCATTATATATACATCTTGTATTCTTTACACCGCCGGCAGCATGGGCCATCTTTGAATGTCTCCTGTTGAGTCTTTTTACTTCGGCTATCGGATTTAATATTATGCATGATGGTGCGCATGGAAGCTTCAGTAGTAAACAATGGGTCAATAATCTGGCTGCATCATCTCTTAATTTTCTAGGTGCAAATACCTTCATGTGGAAGATGAAGCATAATGTCATTCACCATGCTTATACCAATATCGACGGCATTGATGATGATCTAGATGCCAAGCCATTTTTAAGACTTTGCGAAACCCAGAAGCATTACAAAGTGCACAAGTTTCAACATCTGTACTTCTGGTTTATCTATTCCTTACTTTATCTATTTTGGATTTTCTACTCCGATTATCAGAAATATTTTACACGGCGAATAGGTGATATTCCTCTTAAGAAGATGTCCACCAAAGACCACTTTATCTTCTGGGGTTTTAAAATATTACACCTTGTTTTGTTTGTAGTACTTCCCATCATTTTTGTGGGTGTAGGCCCCTGGGCTATAGGATTTACTGTATATGCCCTATTTGCTGGCTTTGTGTTAAGCATCGTATTTCAACTAGCCCACACTGTAGAACATACACACTTTCCACAGCCCAATAGCCATACAAATAAAATAGAAGACGAATGGGCTATTCACCAGTTAAAAACCACAGCCAACTTTGCTACCAATAATAGACTGGCATGTTGGTTTATGGGCGGACTGAATTTTCAAGTAGAACATCATTTATTCCCTAAAATATCACATATACATTACCCCAAAATCAACAAGATCATTAAGAGTACTTGCCAGGAGTTTAACGTCACTTATATCGAATATAAAAGGGTAATTGATGCAGTGGCTTCGCACATTGCGCATCTGAAGCAGCTCAGCGATCCATCCTACACGCATTAGCTGTAATACGACTTAAAGCATAGAACGCATCAACCGATATTTCACCTCGGGGAAACGAATTACTGCTGTAACCCACAGCAATGTTTGAGTCAGCACAGGAATAACAATAGGTTGCTGATGTTGCAGGTGTGTGGCGATAGCTCCACCCAAATAAGCAGCCAGCATCAAGGTACCTAACACCCCTGTTCTCGGAATAATGAACAATATTAATGATACCATCTCTACGATACCTATCAATAAATATGTTTTTGCATTGATACCGAAATATTCGGCTTGTGCGATTGCCGTCTCGTTCTGAGAAAGCTTTAGATAAGCACTCATAATAAAAAGAAAGCTTAAAAGGAAGGTTAAGATCCATCCGGCGATTTTGGCGAATTTTGTTTGCATAACTTTTAATTTTTATAGCAAATCTCAGAATAGATGCTATACATTTGTTATCTGTTACAAAAAGGATAGTAGTTACAAAAAGAATAGCACATGGTTACTCACACTCCCGAAAGCTGTGCCAAAGCCCGACTGGCGATTAGAGATACATTAGATGTGGTTGGAGGTAAATGGAAATTGGTTTTACTTGCTGTACTACGTAGTGGTAAAAAAAGATTTAATCAATTATCACGCGAAGCCGGCATTTCTCCTCGCATATTATCGAAAGAATTACAAGAACTAGAACTCAATGGTTTGGTAAAGCGTGAAGTATGTCAAACCAAACCTATTACGGTATTATACGAGCTTACACCTTATAGTAAAACATTAGACGAAGTAATGAATGCGATGGAAAAATGGGGCACGCAGCATCGTAGGAAGATTATTTTAGGGGAATAACAATAAAATCTTTATAATGCCTTTTATCCCAAAGCCCCGTTTAGTCCCACTTCTATTTCAGATATAGCGCATCCACCACCTATGGCATACTCTTACCGGGAAGTAATGCTCCTATTTATACATTAAATTCCATCTCTACTTTAATAAGAGCTCCATTAGAAAATTCCTTATTCTAATGTTCCAATAATAAAATAAAAAAATATAGACAGACTTGTCTGTACATTGAAAATTCCATACCTTTGTTTTCATATCCATCTCGACATGACTAGTCCAAGAGAACGCATTCTGGAAACTGCATCGTACCTGTTTCATCAACAGGGATATAACAGTACCGGCATCAATCAAATCATTAGTGAAGCCAATGTAGCCAAAGCAAGCTTTTACCAGCACTTCAAATCGAAAGACGATTTATGTGTGGCATACTTGAATGCGAGACATGAATATTGGTTTTCTGAACTGATGGCCTACGTATCAACCTCTAAAAGCCATAAAAAAAGAATACTCAGCGCATTCGATTTTATTATATATATGAACGCAAAGGAGCATTTCAGAGGATGCAGTTTTTTAAACATTCTGTCTGAAATATCCAAAGAGCAAGAGGCTATACTTTCTGTAATACAAGCTCATAAAACCGATCTCAGAAAGTTTTTTGAAAAAGAACTCGACGATAAGCTACAGGCTGCTCATATTTACTTGCTATTTGAAAGTTCAATTATAGAAAGCCAACTTTTTAAATCCAATGAGCTGGTCGAAAAAGCGAAAAGAATTGTGCACACTTTAATTTAATATTATGGAACAAAGACCCCCTCTGCCTCCATTTACCGTGGAGACCGCTAAACAAAAAATACAAATGGCAGAAGACGCCTGGAATACTAAAAATCCTCAAAAAGTATCAATGGCTTATACCATTGATAGCGAATGGCGCAATCGCAACCTTTTTCTCAAAGGACGGGATGAAATTGTACAATTTCTAACTGAAAAATGGGAAAATGAGCTGGACTATAAACTTAAGAAAGAATATTGGGCTCATACCGATAATAGGATTGCGGTAAGGTTCGAATATGAATACAGAAACAAAGATGGGAAATGGTTCAGGGCTTATGGTAATGAAAACTGGGAATTTGATGAAAATGGTCTCATGAAAAAACGTTATGCAAGCATCAATGATCTCGAAATAAAAGAAACAGACAGATACTTGTAAGCGTAAATTTTTGAGCAAAACGAAATGCTTGTGTTTAAAAATACTAGGCATTTCGTTTTTTTATGCGATTATTACATGTAGTTTTTGGGAGATTGCTGAGAGAACTACACAGATAATAATAAATGCAATAGAATATACATTAAAAAAGCGCAGCTTTTTCGCTGCGCTTTGTGATCCCGCTGGGGCTCGAACCCAGGACCCCAACATTAAAAGTGTTGTGCTCTACCAACTGAGCTACGGAATCTCCAATGGTTGTTTTGTATCACCATTCCCGTTTTGGGAGTGCAAAAATAGGAGTATGAATTTAATACTCCAAACTTTTTTTCATCAATTTGGTAATTTTTTTATCATAAACCCATTTTTCTGCAGATGCTTTATAATAATATCTAACTTGTTGTAGAACTTGTCCTTTCTGCGTGGATCGGTTCCCAAGTGAATAAGTAATAAACTACCCCCTAATATTTTCTCGTCCAACTTAAAAAGATGCTGTAAAAGATCTCCACTACTCCTGTAATTTTTTAAACCAGGCCAGGTATAATCGGCATTGGTGCCCGTGCCCGGAGTAAAATTAAGAACTGTTAATCCCAACTCCTTGCACCATTCTACTATCTGCTTGTTATACCACTCATATGGCGGTAAATACCATTTCCCGGATTCAATATTCAATTTGCGCAATTGTTCCAATGATTTTTCTAAATCTGTTTTAAAAGAGTCTTTACTTACTAGCAAAGAATCTCTCTTTGTCCAATCGGCATATAATAAATGCTTACCAGAATGCGAACCGATATAATGCCCCTGTCGATGCAATTGTTGCAGTAAAGCATAATGCTTCTTATTTCGTAAAAAATCTCCCGTAAAAAAGAAGTTCCCCTTAACCTTATTTCTGGCGAGCGTCTCTACTACATGCTTTCCTCCCTCTGCAAATTCGTGCGCAGAGAATAATAAATAAACATGCTTCTTATCACTATCTATTTTTATTACACCACCCTCCTTATCATATTCCAATCGAGATAAGGTATCACTTTGTAGCATGGACAAATAATAAGACAGACTAGCAGTACCATCCATTGTAGGTTCATTAGTAGAGTAATCGCCATAATCATCATGATACACCGCCACATCTGACTGAAAGGCTTCAAACTCATCCGGCGCATAGAGTTTAATGCCGATGAGTTTGTTCCAAATACTTCCATATACGGGACCATCCACCAGTCCTCCAGAAATTTTATAGTTATACAAATGTGTAAATGCCGAATGCGGATCTTTAGGCGCAATACCGTTTTCCGGCAAATCGCAAATCATACTGGTGCCCCAAGGATTACAGCCAAACAGCCAGTCGCGCAAGGCAGCTTCTTCTTCTTCAAAACTTTTATCACCCGTAATCTTTCGATACAAACTCATCTGCGTTAGCATACCTACCACCAGATTGTTGGAGCACCAAATAAATGGTACTCCTATCAAGAAGGGATTATTCTTACCCCGATTTACCACACGTTGTATCCCTTCACGCATGTAACGGATATAAGTATCCCGATTATGATGATCCAACTTTGCACCGAAGTAATGCCCCAGATTGACAAAAGGATACCATTGGTAATGATTGGCACTATCGGCTCCCATCCACGGCGTTACAGGTTCCATATGGGCAAATTGTATGGCATCTTTCAAATAAACACTATCTCCGGTAAGCTTAAATAATGTGATTGCAGCCAACTCCATATCATCCGCATAATTATCCTCTGCATAGATGTAAGGCGATACGACAGATATGGTTTGTGTATTGCCGGGATGCTGTTTGCCAAACTCATAGGCATCGATAGCTTTTTGTACGAGGCTTTCAGCAAACTGCGGATAATAAGGTTTCATCACCTGTGCACCAATGGCAAAAGCTGTAGCAAATTTTCCAGCTGAGGATGCAGCCCCCACAGTTTTATTCTTGTACTTTTCGCCCTGGGGTTTCCCCGTAATGAAATAGACTGGGCGGGCAAATCCCTTATTGGGAGCATATACCACAGAGTCCAGTGTGGGCAGGCGCATGCCCTGATGGTCGCGGTCGTCCGCAATCTGATTATAATACTCCCCTTTCCCCGGATTCATTTTTACCAGCCAGTCCAGTCCCCATTTGGCTTCATCAATCACATCAGGAATATTATTGCTGCCCTCATTACCCCAAGCATCGTATTTATCCTGAAAACTCTCCGGATGCTGCATGAAAGCAAACATCATCTGAAATGTAGCATTGGCCGAGGTAGGCAAATATTGCAAATAGTCCGACGCGTCGTGCCAACCACCGGCTACATCAATATATGTGGAGTCTTTGTTTTTATCAGGATGATAAACGATGAACCCATCTTTTGTATGACAACTATCCTTTAGAAACGGATTATACTTGCTCCTCTGCTGACGCATATACTTCAACACAAAATCAGCCGTTCCCTCGTACACACGATTATCTATCTTAAATTCCGGAGATTTTATGGAGCCAGCTTTGATGTAATAAATTCCCTTTCGGGAGAAAGGAGAAAAATTCAATCGCCAAGTATGTGCAAAAGGACCGTATTTACCAAAATACTTTACAGCTTTTGCCTCATATACCACTTTGTGGGTAGCGGCATCCACTACTTCAAATCGAGTGCACTCTATAGGCTCTTTACTGCCCATTACCGCCACTTTTACATCTGCCTCTCTGTACCCTAGCTGATTTATCCGTATCCAGGCCTGCTGTGCATATATGCGTTCCCACAAAAACATCATCGATAAGGTTATCAGTACCTGACAAAGGACATGCTTTTGAATCATAATCTAAATTTTTACATCAATTTACGAAAATCATAAGGCTCAATGGTATTGATTTTTGAGGTTTTATAATTAGGTTTGTCTCTATAATCAACACCTTGGGCAGATGAACCATTACTATAAAGATAAAGTTGTTGTGGTTACCGGCGGAACCGATGGCATCGGTCGTGCGCTAGTGAGCAAATTATTACATTTAGGTGCCAAAGTAGCCACCTGCGGACGTAAGCATGATAAACTCTATGAGTTACAAGCACAACACCCCTCATTACCATTACATACACTGGTTGCTGATGTAAGCAATGAAGCCGATTGTAAAAGGTTCATAGAATCGACCTTACAAGCTTTTGGGAAAATCGATATCCTTATCAACAACGCGGGCATCAGCATGAGGGCTTTATTTAAAGACCTAGAAGTGTCGGTGATTAAAAAAGTAATGGATATCAATTTTTATGGAGCAGTACATTGTACCAAATTCGCGCTGCCTGCTCTAATCAGTTCCAAAGGTACTATTGTAGGCGTATCGTCTATAGCAGGCTACCGTGGACTTCCGGGCCGCACAGGCTATTCTGCTAGCAAATTTGCCCTACAGGGCTTTCTGGAATGTCTCAGAACCGAACTGATGGACGACGAAGTGCATGTAATGTGGGTTTGCCCCGGATTTACTTCATCCAAAATCAGGGATCACGCACTTAACGATAAAGGTGAGCAACAAAAAGAAAATCCCATGGACGAAAATAAAATGATGAGCGCTGAGGAATGTGCAGATCATCTGCTCAAAGCTATCATGAAGAAAAAGCGCACGCTAGTACTAACAATGACCGGTAAAGAAACCGTGCTGCTGAACAAATTCTTCCCCAAACTGGCAGATAAGCTGGTACATAAATTTTACTTCAAGAATAAAGAACTGGTGAAATAAGTCTGTATTCAGCGTAAATACATGCACGATTAAGCAAAAAAAGATAAATTGCACCCAAAATTAAAAGGTAGGCTGGTACTCACTCAATGAACTTTGTAACACTTACATCCGATATTGGGAACAACGATTATCTTATCGGGGCGATAAAGGCCCAGTTATTGCAAGCCAATCCTGACCTTTTACTGATAGACATTTCGCATAACATTGCACCGTTCAACTATCCGCAGGCGTCTTATGTATGCCGTGGAGCCTTTAAAAATTTTCCGGAGTACACGTATCATATTATACTGATTAATCTCTTCGACAAGAAACCGCAGAACCTGTTGCTGGCTTTTCATAAAAATCAATACATCTTCTGTGCCGACAACGGACTGCTCAATATGATTCTAGAAGAACGGCCAGATATCGTAATGGGTATTCCTCTGGAAAAAACGGCTACTAAAAATACATTGTATTGCACCGAAGTAATAGCCAACACCATACGCCGTTTATCCAACGGAGAACCTATACAAAAAATTGGCATTCCGGATGTAAGCTTTATTGAAAAGAATCCGCTAATGCCTATTCAAACCAATAACTACATAGAAGGGCAAATTATCTTTATTGATAATTTTGAAAATGTGGTGGTCAACATCACCAAAAAACAATTTGAAGAACAAAGACAGGGACGTGCTTTTAAGATTGTGTTCTTACGAGATGAGGTAATCAATAAGATCAGTGAGTCTTACGCCGACGTACCCGAAGGTGAAAAATTAGCGCTTTTCAACAGCGCCGATTATCTAGAAATAGCCATCAATAAGGGAAATGCCGCAGGGTTATTCGGTTTAAAAGGCTATTCCGAAAAAGCCCACAATTCTGCAGTAATCATGCAGCATCAATTACTGTATCAAACAGTAAAAGTATACTTCGAATAATTTTTGCGAAACGTAGCTCTATGTTAGAAAGCTGCAGGCTTCAATCTCAAACCTGTCGTTTCTTCAAGGCCAAACAATAGATTCATATTATGCACAGCCTGACCGCTGGCGCCTTTTAAAAGATTATCCAGTGCAGAGTGCACCACAAGTTTATTCCCAGCTTTTTCTAGGTGAATTATAGCTTTATTTGTATTTACTACCTGCTTTAAAAATATAGGTGTGCGGCTAATCTGTGTAAAAGGATGGCTTTCATAAAAACTTTCATACAAAGGGAATAACTCCTCCAACGAAAGATCGGTGGTAATCGTAGAGCTCACAAAAATACCCCGTGTAAAATCGCCACGCCAAGGAACAAAGCTTAAATCAAAATCGGTATTAGGTTGCAGTTGACTCAGCGATTCTCCTATTTCTCCCAGATGCTGATGAGTAAGCGTTTTATATGCCTGAATATTATTAGCCCGCCAGCTAAAATGTGAGGTAGCTGAAAGTGCTTGACCGGCACCTGTGCTGCCGGTAATACCTGTGGTATAGATATCCTTCAATAAGCCTTCTTTAGCCAGAGGCAACAATCCTAATTGAATGGTTGTGGCAAAACAACCCGGATTGGCGATATTGGATGCCTTAGTAATTTCTTCTTTGTTCAGCTCGGGCAACCCGTAAATGAAAGTGCGGTTCAGTGTCGCTTGTACCCGATCTTTCTTCAAACGAAAATCATTGGCTAGGTCGATAATCTTTATGTGCGGGGCCACATCGTTTTCATGCAAAAACTTAGTGGACTCACCGTGTCCTAAACATAGAAACAAACAATCAATGTCCTGCGAAAGCTGATTTGTAAACTTTAAATCGGTATCTCCTATTAAATCTTTATGCACTTCATGAATGTACTTATCGGCATTACTACGACTATGGATAAATTTAATATCCACTTCGGGGTGATTGATAAGCAGTCTTATCAATTCGCCTCCAGTATATCCAGCGCCACCAATTATTCCGACGTTAATCATGATGTATTTTGTTTTAGAGGAGATTTATAAAATACGCATCACATCCAACTTACTCAACCTATTAGAACCTTTGTCCGTTCTTTTGATAGGCCTTTTCTTTTACCTGATGATAGATTCCGGTCTGGTTTCCGAAGATACGCGTAAATCCTTTCACATCATCCGCAGTATAACCGGCATTCATTTCTCCATAGCTACCAAATTCGCTATTCATTAAATCGTAATCGCTCTCAATACCGATTATTTCATAACGATAAGGATGCAATTGGATAAACACCTTACCGGTTACGTTACGTTGAGAACTCTCAAGGAAAGCTTCCATATCGCGCATTACGGGATCTAATATCTGTCCTTCATGTAACCACATGCCATAGAACTGGGCAATCTGGTCTTTCCATTGTAATTGCCATTTGGTAAGCACATGCTTTTCCAATGCATGGTGACCTTTGATAATAAGAATGGGAGCTGCCGCCTCAAAGCCTACACGCCCCTTAATACCGATAATTGTATCACCCACATGAATATCGCGTCCCACTCCATAAGGACCGGCAATGGACTGCAGATATTGGATAGCTTCAGTAGGATGATCGAAGGCCTCATCGTTTACCTTCACCAGCTCTCCTTTCTCAAACGTTAACACTACTTCCTCAGAACCTGTTTTAGTAACCTGAGTAGGCCATGCTTCTTCAGGAAGCAGTCCTTTTGAACTCAGAGTTTCCTTTCCTCCCACACTGGTGCCCCACAAGCCTTTATTAATTGAGTATACGGCTTTCTCAAAATTCATTTCTACACCCTTGCTCTTTAGGTATTCGATTTCAGCTTCACGGCTTAATTTCAAATCACGAATAGGAGTAATAATTTCTGTACCCGGTGCAATAATATTTAAAATCATATCGAAGCGCACCTGATCGTTACCGGCACCGGTGCTTCCATGCGCCACAGCATCGGCCTGTATTTCCTTTGCATATTCAGCAATATGGATAGCCTGACTCAAACGCTCAGCCGAAACACTTAACGGATAAGTATTATTCTTTAATACATTGCCGTAAATCAGATAACGAATGATTGAATTATAATAGTTCTTTACAGCATTTACGGTTTTATGTGATTTCACACCTAGATTCTTTGCATGCTGCTCAATCTTCTCCAACTCCTCATCACTAAAACCACCTGTATTTACAATAATGCTGTATACTTCATACCCCTGCTCCTCAGTCAAATACTTCACACAAAAAGATGTGTCTAAGCCTCCGCTAAAGCCTAATACTACTTTTTTACTCATCCTATTGAATATTTATTTAAAGAGTGAATTCAAAAATACTTTGATGCCTGAGCCAGTACCTCCGTTCTTTTCCTTACGACGGAAAGACTTCAAAAACTTCCATTGCTTAAACCGCAGCAATCTTTCCAGTCCCGATTTGTTTTCCTCGAAAAAAGCCTTAGTCTCTTCCGGTTCGTAGTGATCTTTAGGATCGTATAGCATCGCTGTACACATACAATTCTTACGATCCTTACTAATCAAAATATCGTAGTTCACACAACTTTTACAACCTGCCCAAAACTCCTCGTCTTGTGTAAGCTCGGAATAGGTAACCGGTTCGTAGCCAAGCTCGCTGTTAATCTTCATTACAGCCAAGCCAGTTGTAAGCCCAAAGATCTTGGCATCGGGATATTTTGTTCGGCTTAGATTAAAGATAGTATGCTTAATTCTTTTAGCTACACCGCTCTTTCTATAAGGAGGCGCAACAATAAGTCCGGAATTGGCGACATATTCACCATGGCTCCAAGTCTCGATATAACAAAAACCTACCCATTCCCCGGTTTTAGTAACGGCGATCACCGCTTTCCCTTCCTCTATTTTCTTTTCAATATACTCGGGGCTGCGCTTTGCAATTCCAGTACCTCTTGCTGCGGCAGAGGCGGCCATTTCTTCGGTAATCTGGGTAGAATACTTTTTATCTTCAGAGATTGCTACTCTTACTATAATGTCCTGATTGTCCACTATGTTCAAATTAATAAGATGGGTGGGTGCCGGCCCTGAAAAAAACAACTATATTTTCAGAAGGGATTCACTGACAGGGACCTTCGGCAAGAGGTGAGGCCTGTCAGCAAAGAGGACAACGCTGCGGACGAGGTGAGAAGGTAAACACATCAAAACCAACCGCATACACGCCAGTAGTAATGCCTGCGTGAAACACAAAATGTTTGGTATGAGTAAACCAATGGTTCATTTAGAAACAAATAGTATTTTAGACGTGCAAAAATAATACAATATTCATATTCATATCCTAAAATTTATCCAATAAAATTTTTTGCTATGCCAGTAGAACCATTAACCGTTACCCCACCCAAACCGAAGAAAAGAAGCGGCTGCTTTAAGAACCTTGTCTTTGCCATCTTATTGGTGCTTGTATGTGGAGGCATATACATTTACTGGAAGTTTTATTATCCCTATACCTCCGATGGCGTAAAATCCGGATACCTGAACTTTGCTGTTGAAAAAGGCCAAATATTCAAAACTTACGAAGGTAAGTTAATACAAGAGGGCATACGCGGAGTAATGGGAGGTGGTGTCCAATCCAATGAGTTTGAGTTTTCTATTAAAGACAAAAAAATCTTCGATATTCTTAAAATGAATTCGGGAAAACGTGTGGATTTACACTACAAGGAATACAATGGTGTTATACCTTGGAGAGGCAACACTCGATATATTGTAGACAGTATTATTTCCATGCGGGATGCTCCTGAGCCATCAGGCTTTTAGAAGAAATATGGCAGGCTGTTTGTGCAAATTAGGTACTTGCTGCTTCCATTTTGCAACGGTACGGGTGTGTATTCTTTCATCAGAGCCGGTAATGTTTACCGCAACACACAACTGGGTTGTTGGCTGGCAGTGTTTTAACAAAGCTTCCAGCATTTGATTGTTGCGATAAGGAGTTTCGATAAAAATCTGTGTACAGTTTTTCTTTCTGGACTCGGCCTCCAGCTCCTTAATGGCTTTTATCCGTTGATGTTGTTCTATCGGAAGATAGCCAACAAAGTTAAATTGCTGACCACTCATACCACTGGCCATTAGTGCCAGCAATATAGAACTGGGTCCCACAAGAGGCACCACCTTTACTCCCATTTCCTGCGCTGCGGCCACCAACAGCTGACCCGGATCTGCCACTCCAGGACAGCCGGCTTCGCTAATGATACCGATATTTTTCCCTTCCTTAAGCTTGTTACGGAAGGTATCACGCATAGCCTCCTCCGCTTTTCCTATAGTAAACCACTCATATTGATCAATCACTATTTCTTTCTTCAACTGTTTTAAATAGCGGCGGGCGGAACGTTCATTCTCCACAAACAACACCTGACAGTCGGCTACCGCATCCAGTATATAACTAGGCAGTACATGAAGTGCTCCTTCATGCAAAAAAGTAGGTATAAGGTAAACAACTGCCATAAAATTTCTCTTTAAAAAGATGAAGCGAATCGAAATGTTGCTGCAGATACAATCCGCTTCATCCTATTATCCGCAAAATCAATACAATTATACTACACCTTGTGCCAACATGGCTTCCGCAACTTTTACAAAACCTCCGATATTGGCTCCTTTTTCATAATTCACATGACCATGTTCATCTTTACCGTACTTCACGCAAAGCTCATGAATATCGCTCATAATCTCCTTTAGTTTATTGTCCACTTTGGTTCTACTCCAAGAATAACGAAGAGAGTTTTGCGACATCTCCAAGCCCGATACAGCCACCCCGCCTGCATTAGCGGCCTTACCAGGTGCATACAAGATACCTTTTTTCTTGAAAGTAGCTACCGCTTCGGGCGTACAAGGCATATTAGCCCCCTCTGCTACACAAAAACAACCATTGCTGATTAATACTTCCGCATCGATGCCATCGAGCTCATTTTGTGTAGCATTTGGCAAGGCAATATCGCATTTAATTTTCCAAGGTTTTTCATCAGCAAAATACTCGCAGCCGTAATGTGCAGCGTATTCTTGAATTCTTCCTCTGCGATTATTTTTCAAATCTTTGATAAACTCCAGCTTTTCTTGATCGATTCCTGAAGGATCGTATACAAATCCGTTAGAATCTGACATCGTCAGCACTTTGGCACCATGTTGAATGCATTTTTCAGCTGCAAACTGTGCTACATTGCCGGAGCCGGAAATAAGAATTTTCTTCCCCAGCAAAGTATCATCCTGCATCTTCAACATCTCCTCGACAAAGTATACCAGCCCGTATCCCGTAGCTTCGGGACGAATGAGGCTACCACCCCACTCATAGGATTTTCCGGTCAATACACCGTTAAATGTACCAGTAATGCGTTTATACTGACCAAAGAGATAACCGATTTCGCGCTTGCCCACACCGATATCCCCGGCAGGAACATCGATATCGTCCCCTACATGGCGATAGAGCTCAGTCATAAAACTCTGGCAAAATCTCATGATTTCATTGTCTGATTTACCTTTAGGATCGAAATCAGAACCACCCTTTCCTCCTCCCATGGGAAGACCTGTAAGACTATTTTTAAATATTTGCTCGAAAGCTAAAAACTTCAGTACGCTGAGGTTTACCGAAGGATGAAACCGCAGCCCACCTTTATAGGGGCCAATGGCACTGTTCATCTGCACCCTAAATCCGCGATTCACTTGAATTTCGCCTTGATCATCCACCCATGGTACACGAAATATAATTACCCTTTCCGGCTCCACTATTCTCTCTAGGATTTTGCCCTTTTTGTATCGCGGATGCTCCTCCACATAAGGGACAATATACTCGGCGACTTCGCTCACCGCTTGCAGGAATTCTGGCTCGCCCGCGTTTTTAGCACGGACCATCTCAATAAAATTTTGAATAGGATCGTTCATACTTTTTCTGCTTAGTTCCTTAATAATCAATAGAGGTTCAGCCTGGAAAAATACGTAAATATTTACAGCATTGTAGCAATATCTGCATAAAACCTACATAACTCGACTCTATCTCCAATTATGCATAAAAAAAGCGGCTACATAAGAGCCGCATTTCGTTCCTATTTTTAATGTTCAAACACTGTTCTAATACTGCGTTTTACTGCCGTAAGCTAAATCCCCGGCATCCCCGAGACCGGGTACAATGTATCCCTTCGCTGTGAGCTCTTCATCAATATCTCCACACCAAATTTTCGCTTCAGGGATTTCACGACTTACATATTCCAACCCCTCTGTACAGGCAATAGCTGCCGCGATATGAATGATACGTGGCTTACCCTCTTCTTTTAGAAACCTGACGGTTTTAACTAGGGACGCGCCTGTTGCTAGCATCGGATCAGAAATAATTACAATTCTGTCTTCTAAATCGGGGGTACTCATGTATTCTATTTCAATATCAAACGTTCCGTCCTTATGATGCTTTCTGTATGCCGAAATGAAGGCATTGTCCGCTTTATCAAAGTAATTCAGAAAACCCTGATGCATAGCCAAACCCGCACGTAATATTGTAGCTAACACTGGTTGTTCCTTTAACACCAGACTATTAGAAATGCCCAGTGGAGTTTGAGTTTCTACCTGCATGTAGGGCAGCTCCTTGCTGATTTCATAAGCAATTACTTCGGCGATGCGTTCTAAATTCCGCCGAAAACGCATGCGATCGTGTTGGATGTCCACATCACGCAATTCGCGTACCCAGTTACTCACCAGGCTATGATTTTGGCTTAAGTTTATAATCATACATTCGGGTTTTATACGTGCGGTTTTTATTCAGAATTTGAGTTTTCACTACTTTTGGCAAACATACGCCATTATATTTTTTCCTGAATACATCCAATTGTATTTGGATATCCTTTTCGGCTTAGGGTGGCGCAATGTGTACTATTTTGAACAAACAAGTTGTTTAATTTTTTTAATATTTTAAACCTCACATATATACATGATTTATCGTGCAATTGGTTTAATGAGCGGCAGTTCTCTGGATGGACTAGATATTGTTTTTGCTGAAATATTGGAAAATGGCGGAAAATGGAGCTATGACATTCAGCATGCCGAATGTATGCCCTACCCGCAGGAATGGGTAGATAAGCTGAAAAATGCTACATCTCTATCAGCTCTTGACTATCAGCTTTTGCATACCGCCTATGGGCATTACCTTGGAGCATGTGTTAATGATTTTATTGCCCGCCATCACTTACAGTTTAAAGTAGCAGTAGTAGCATCGCATGGGCACACAACTTTTCATCTTCCGGCACAAAAGATGACCGCTCAGCTTGGCGACGGAGCGGCTATAGCTGCCGTTACCAAACTACCTGTAGTATCTGATTTACGGGCAATGGATGTGGCCTGCGGAGGTCAGGGCGCCCCTATTGTTCCCATTGGGGAAAGACTTTTTTTTAGCAATTATCCTTATTTACTCAATATCGGCGGTATCGCGAATGTATCCATTAATAAAGATCCCTACATCGCATTTGATGTATGCCCTGCGAATCGGGTACTCAACATGTTAGCTCAAGAATCGGGTGTGGAATTTGATGAAGGAGGCCATCTAGCCCGACAAGGGCAACTTCATTCTGCATTACTGGAAGAATTGAATGCACTGGAATATTATCAACAACCGCATCCAAAATCGTTGGCAAACGAATTCGGTACAGACATTGTATACCCCCTCATTAAAAAATATGCTCTCAGCTCCTCGGATGCCTTGCACACCTATACCGAACATATAGCTATCCAAATAAAACAGGCATTACAACCGCATGCTGCGGAATTTCACTCCGAACAACCAATACTTATTACAGGTGGTGGCGCTTTTAACACATATCTGATAGAAAGGCTAACCTTTCACTTGAACGAACTCAACATTCAGGTGGTAGTGGGAGATCCCCAATTGGTAAAGTACAAAGAAGCCCTCATTATGGCGCTGATAGGTGTACTGCGCTGGCGCGAAGAGTACAATGTACTGAGTTCCGTTACAGGAGCCGATCGTGATAGTGTAGGCGGGGCCTTGTGGATGGGACAGGAGGCTTAACGTTAAGCCATTACCTTTACTACCATTTCTTTCATCAACTCTGCATCTTCTGTAGGTGCAGTATTAACACCTACACTTTTCAGATTGTACTGATGCAGTAAGAGCAATATCTTTTCTATATTTCGAGCACCGTACAGGCGGGCAGCTTGTGTATAATTTTTTACAAAATAGGGGGAAACGCCAATCTGCTTGGCCACCGCATCCTCTCCTCCCCCTACACCAAAAACCATATACACTTTACTGAAGAAGGAATAAAGGGATGGCAGCACCATTTGTATAGGCCCCATTTTGGGGTTCGCTCCAAAATATTGAATGATGCTTATGGCTTTTCCTAGATCTTTTGAAGCAATGGCTGCCTGCAATTCAAATACATTATACTCTTTGCTGATTCCTACATAGTTCTCCACATCTTCTTCCGTAATCGATTTACGATCGCCGAGGTTGATAAGAATTTTATCAATTTCATTTTTAATTCTGCTCAAATCATTACCGATATGGTCGACAATCAGCGCGTTGGCTTTTGGCGAAATAGTGTATCCCAGACCTTTTACGTAAGTATTCACCCACTCGGGTAGTGCACTATCATAAATTTTTTTAGTAAGAATATATACCGTATTGTCCTTTACAAGCTTGGCAAACTTGGAACGACCGTCCAGTTTCTTATCCTTACAAGCTATAATCAATATAGTAGAATCTAAAGGAGACTCAATATAGGGGGCTAACATATCAGCATCTTTCAGCTGATGCGCTTCTTTCACTATCACAACCTGCCTGTCCGAAAACATCGGATATTTTCTGCAGGTATTAACAATATCGGCCCACTGGGCATCTTTTCCGTAAAAAATGGTAAGATTAAAAGAGGCTTCACTTTCAGAAAGTATATGTTGCTCAGCGTAATTTACGAGCATATCTACATAAAACTCCTCGTCACCTTCTATCCAATATACAGGTTTATATATCTTTTTCTTCCAATCTGATATTACTTTATCTACCGTCATATTTGCAATATAATTTCAAAAATCTTAAAATATGACCAAAAAAATTACAGTTTGGAGGCTTTATTTTGGTTTGGCATAGTTTATGATTTTCTGTGTAAGTGATTTTTTAGGTACGACAAATTTTTATTAAAACCTGCTACACATCATTGTAGCATTTTATTTTTTAAAACAATTGTTTTTATGGCAAACACGAATTACCCTTCTGCCTCTAATCCAACAGATTCGAATACACCAAGCAGTGCCGGAGGAGGCAGGAATTTAATTATTGGTTTACTTATTGCGGCATTGTTGGGAACCTGGGGCTATATGCTGTGGGATAAGAGTTCGCGTTCTGGTTCAAACTCGGGAACGCCCGATGCATTGCAGTCAGAAACAGCGATGTCTGAAATCGACTCTCTAAAACAGATGTTTATCCTGGCTGAAATGCGTCTAGACTCTATCACCGGCGCCAATAATAACCTCCAGGGAGAAAAAACGGCTTTACAAAAAGAAATTGATCAGAAAAAAGCCGAAATCAGTAAAATCTTAACTGATAAAAACGCAACGGCTGCTGATCTCAAAAAAGCCCGTCAGTTAATTGGTGAGCTGAATGGTCAGATAGGTCGGCTCGAAGCTGAAGTCACCAGACTGAAAGGCGAAAATCAGGAGTTGCGTGCAAGAACAGCTCATCTCACCAATGAAAAAGAAGTTTTAACTCAGAACCTTGCCATTCGTACATCCGAGAATGAAGAGTTGGCTAATGCTGTGGATATAGCCAGCACTTTATCGGCATCGGGAATGTCTATTACTCCCGTTCACGAAAAGAAAAACGGCAAGGAAAAAGAAACTTCTTTTGCTAGAAGGGTGGATAAGCTGAAAATTTCATTCAACATTGAAAACCGCATTACTACATCAGGCCCTGCCGATTTGTATGTAATTGTTACAGATCCTTCAGGCAAGATTATTCAAAATCCTGAATTGGGATCGGGAGCTATGACCACCCGTCAGGATGGAGATAGAAACTTTACAGCTAAAGTTCCTGTGGAATATGAAACCGGAACCCGTAAAGGTGTTTCTTTCCCCATTAAAAGTGATGAAGGATTTAAACCTGGTGATTACAAAATCGAAGTATATCACAATGGGTTTAAGATTGGAGAAGGAATTAGAAGTTTGAGAAAAGGATTATTTGGTTAATTACAACACAATTAACAAGTAACAAGAGCTCTTTAAACCGCCTCATGGATAGGCGGTTTTTTTATTGTCCTTGAACCAACAAACATTCACTAATTTACAAATCCCCAAGAGATGCCTAAACGTATCAACAACCCGGGATAAGGATATTCAGGTGCTGCAAAGTTGTTGTTCGTAAAACCATACTGCCCATTCAAAGACCTGAAAGTGTTAAGATTTTCCGCTCTTACAAAAGCTCGGAAGGAGTTTATACGAAAATGGACAAACGCAGCAATATCAGGAAGATTATAATTGAGCGTAGTTTCATCCTGATAGAAAAATTGTCCTAAAATAGGAGAATACCTGTTGGCCTTATACCCTGTTCTGTAGCGGGTATCAAAGCCCATAGCAATTTTCAGGTTATTGAATCCTAAATTACCCTCATACATGAAACGATTTCTAGTGAATATTGAGGGAACATTCACAGGACCATTTCCAATCACTTGCTGAAAATATACATCGGCCAACCATTTCCATTGTTCTTTTTTACCGGTAACAAACGCTTTGTTTACTACCAGCTGAAACAAATTAAACAAAGGAGCCTGTTGAACAGTGTAATAATTGGTGTAATAAACATAATTATTAATCAGATAGTAATGCCCACTCAATCCCAATCTCAACACTGGCTGATAAATATCAGCATACAAATGTGTAGTATTCTCTTTATTTAAATCCACCGCCTGTGGCATTAAGAAAAACGAGCTATTGGAGTTGGTAATATACGATGGCGTGCGATTGACATTCTCAAATCCTAATTTCAGAGAACCAATTTTACGCCCCAGTATGCTTTGAATGCTGGCTCCCGCTTCATAATCCCCGGCATTCATTCCTACGAAATAAAATTTTCCGTGAGCCAATATATTCCACTTCTGGTTTTTGGTACGATTACGATATTCCCCGTGCCCTATGATATTATACCCGCTTGTAGTGACATCATCTGTGTAATGAATATCATCATTGGTTTGGGTAACTCCGTCTCTAAATACCCCTTTCAGATTCTGCACAGCTGCTCCCACTTTGATGAATTGCTGGGTATTTTCTGCATCAGGGAATGTGTAGATAGAAAAGTCGTTGTATAATTCTTTCCAAAAATCCTGCCTTCTGAAGGGCGATTGCACCTCCTCAATATTATAATAATCGCGATAAAACTGACGAATGCTGGCGGAGGCCGTTGCGTTCACATCACGGAACATATACTTGTAGGTGCTGTATCGGATAGTGTGCTCCAGACGTACCCGAGGAAAGAATAAAGGGATAACAGTACTATCTGTAACCAATGAATCTTTACGCCCTAAATCAAACTGCTGCCGCATAACAGCGTTGAAATCTTCATAAATATTACCGGTTTCAATATTCGTACTGAAAAAGTTGGTACTGTAAGAAGCGTTTCCGATTTTGGTAGGTATGGCATACCTATCCGAATAATCAGGATCATCTATATAGTTCTGCGATGTATCGATACCACCACTCTCCCCTGCTTTCAACTTATTTGCCGCTACAATGAAATAATTATTGTAACGTTTATTTTTAGATTGAATCCAGTTGGTCAATAAATAATTATTATGGCTAGTTTTCATGTTTTTGAAAACGCCGGGCGAATTAATCATTCTGTATTGAAAATGCGCGCTCCATTGGGGTCTGATATTTTGCGCATGCATCAGTTCAATAGTTTGTTCACTACGGGTCCCCAACAAATAACTAATTTCCGAGTAAGGGCGAGTGGATGTAAAAAAGCGGGCTTTTTCTACCGTATATTTATAAACATCAAAAGCATGAAACCCCGCGTCCCATCCGGCTTTCATCGAAGGAGCAAATAAAAAAGGTTGAGCGGCACTACCGGTATTGCCCAAATAATAATAATCTGCAGGAATGGGGTACTTCACCGAATAATCGCGAATAGATGAATCTAGCTTATAACTTTTTAAAGTATCCAGATAACGATAACTGATGGTAATAGAATCCTCCCATTTATTTCTGCGGGCAAGGGTATCGCTACCGGTTCCCACATTACGCAGGCCTCGAAATCTGTCACTCAAACCTCTTACCGGATCCTGAGCTAATGCAGCAACGGATATAAGAAGAAATAAAAATGCAAACAGCCCCTTCATCGACAATTTTTAAATTACTTTGATTAATTCGGTAAACAGATGGGCCAGCTTAGGCTCCGCCGCATTAGCAGCCTCCAGAACCTCTTCGTGCGTGATAACGTTTTCTTCCTCCCTAATCCCCAGATCGGTGATAACACTCACCGCAAAAACCTCCATACCCATATGATTTGCTACTATGCACTCTTGAACCGTACTCATACCCACCGCATCAGCCCCCACTATCTGTATCAATTTATACTCGGCACGAGTTTCGAACGTAGGGCCAGTTACTCCAAAATAAACCCCTTCATGCAACTTAATACCTGCCTCTTTTCCAATAACTTTTGCTTTCTCTATAAGATGTTTTTTATAAGGTTCGCTCATATCAGGAAAACGTGTCCCCCACTCATCAATGTTTTTGCCCAGCAGTGGATTCACTATGGCAAAACTGATATGATCTTTAATGAGCATAATATCGCCTACTGCAAAAGCGGGATTTACACCTCCGGCCGCATTACTCAGTAGTAGGGTTTTTACTCCCAACATTTTCAATACACGTACCGGGAATACCACCTCCTGCGGCGTATAGCCTTCATAATAGTGAAAACGGCCGCTCATAGCAACAATCTTCTTACCGGATAATTCTCCAAAAATCAGCTTACCCGAATGTCCTTTTACGGTAGATATAGGGAAATTGGGTATTTCATTGTAAGGGACTTCTTTTTCCACATTAATATTATGTACAAAATTTCCCAGCCCGCTTCCCAGAATAATAGCAACTTCGGGTATTTCGGCGTATTGAGTTTTTAAAAAAGCCGCCGTTTCATTTACTTTTTCTACAATAGCTTCCGCCATAAGAACGATTGTTTAAGTGAGCAAATATAGCGAAAGCTGACATGCCTCGGTAAGATTGCACTAACGTTAACAGATTAATCAGACCTAGAAAATTATACTCAAAAGCCTTCCCTATGTTTTGGCAGCTCCTGCAGGAGGCGATAGTTCAAAAATTTCTGTTTATACTATACATAAAATAGGTTGTAATTAAGCTATAATTACACCCTTATCTTGTGTAGGCCATATTTATCATTTCTTAAATATCATTTTCACTTATCTTCGTGGCAAAAGTTTTTGACTATGAATCTTCATGAATACCAGGCGAAAGAGCTCTTAAAGAAATACAATGTACCTGTTCAGAACGGCTATGCATGTAGCTCTGTAGAGGAAGCAGAAGAGGCCTACAGTAAAATTCAAGCAGAAACCGGAAGCAAGTTTGCCGTTGTAAAGGCGCAAATCCATGCTGGTGGACGTGGTAAGGGTACTATTAAAGAAACCGGTTTGAACGGAGTAAAAGTTGCTAAATCTCTTGAAGATATACAAACTTTTGCCAAAGGCATTCTGGGCAACACCCTGGTTACAGTGCAAACGGGTCCTGCCGGAAAAGTGGTAAATAAAATCTTCGTAGCACAAGATATGTATTACGATGGCCCCAGCGAAAGACAGGAGTTTTATCTTTCTATATTATTAGACCGCTCGAAAGGTAAAAACGTGATTATGTACAGCACCGAGGGAGGAATGAATATCGAAGATGTAGCACATGAAACTCCGGAAAAAATCTTTAAAGAGTGGGTGCATCCTTCAGGAGGCCTTCAGCCCTTCCAAGCACGAAAAATTGCTTTCAACCTAGGATTGAAAGGCGAGGCTTTCAAAAACTGCGTAAAATTTGTAACTAATTTATACAACGCTTACGTGGGTCTGGACTGCAGCATGTTGGAAATTAATCCGCTTTTTAAAGCTGCTGATGATAAAATCATTGCAGTAGACTGTAAAATGAATCTGGACGACAACGCCCTGATTCGTCATGCAGACCTTGCTGAACTTAGAGACATTACTGAAGAAGATCCTACCGAAGTTGAGGCTGGCAAATACAATCTAAACTTTGTGAAGCTAGATGGCAATGTGGGTTGTATGGTAAATGGTGCCGGACTCGCAATGGCTACGATGGACATGATTAAATTGAGCGGAGGTGAACCTGCAAACTTCCTAGATGTAGGTGGTACAGCAAACGCTCAAACCGTAGAAGCAGGCTTTAAAATCATCATGAAAGATCCTGCAGTGAAAGCCATTCTGATTAACATTTTCGGAGGTATTGTACGCTGCGACCGCGTTGCAGCTGGTGTTATTGAGGCTTACAAAAACCTAGGCAATATCGATATTCCTATCATCGTAAGATTGCAAGGTACTAATGCCGAAGAGGCTAAAAAGCTGATTGACGAAAGTGGTCTTAAAGTACAGTCTGCAATATTGTTAAGCGAAGCAGCCGAACTAGTGAAGAAAGCCGTAGCATAAACTTAGCATAATACAGACTCGCATATAGTCCCGGTTGTAAGGAGCAACCGGGATTTTTATTTCCATCATTTTTAGAAGATCGCTGTTAAGGTAGCCCTTCCTGTATGTACAGTTCGTGCGCTCCCTGATTTGCGTCCGTCGTATTGAAAATTCAACTCCAGATTACTTAAAAGCCTTTTCGTAAGCATCACATTCCATAACAGATTTTTGCCCGGCAATAATCCGTCCAACATTGTGTATCCCACTGTGCTTTGCACATCAGCAGAAGAATAATTAAGGCCGTTGTATGTAAACTTTCCTATCAAAGAAGCACTTTGTAAGAGATTATATTTCGTTTCAAGCGTTATCGCGTTAGACACCGACTGTTCTCCGCCGTATTGCTGAGCATTGTTTCTCACCTCATATTTATATCCTCCGGTAAGACGGAAAGAGGTGCTTCGCACATACGACAGAAGCATTTCGCCACTATTTCTTTCAATCTCATAGTTCCTGTTCTGAAAAGAAGCATCTGCCGTATACAGCCCACTTTTTCCTGTAGCAGTATTCAAATTCAAGGTAAATGAACTAGAAATAAAATAGCGTACACGCAGCCCCCATTCATTATTTAAGCGGGTTTCATACCCATAAGTCAGAAAAGCTTTATTGTGACTACGCAAATTGCTCAGATCAGCCCCCCACTTACTACTTTGTCGATTAAAGGATAAAGTGTTGGTAAAAACAGTATTTAGGGTAATAAGATTACTATCGCTTAAGCTATACTCAAAGGGATTAAACTCAAACAATCCTGTAGCCATATTCTTTTTTGCTGCCTGCAATGAACTATTCAAAATAAATCGCGATATAAATTTCTGAAAAGAGGAAAGTTCGTTACCCTGCCAGAACTGCTTAGGAGTAAAATATAGTGTATAATTGAGTGTAGTATAATTAGCCTTGATATACTCATTAGTGGGTATATATATCCTGATAAACTTCGCCTGATCCGGGAATGCTGCCAATTCAAATTCGTTCAATTGCTGAATGCCATCTTCATTGTAATCTATCCAAGTATACTGGCCCGTTCCCGCCGGCACTTCGAGATAGGCATATTCTCTTTTTTGCTCCTGTCCCGAACCTACTTCATATAAAACATTTCCGGTGAGAGCGCCCTTCCATTCGTTCATCTGATACTCCATACGAGCAAGAATAGTATTGTCTTCTTGCTGCGGACTTATCGTTTGGTTATACACTTTCAGTTTTCTAAAAGTAGTATTGATGTATAACTGCCGTTTAGCACTGGACAATATTTCAGCTTGCAAGTTCAGGTTATAACTTCTATCTCCTCGAACTAACTCCTTGCCCAGCGGGTATTTATCGCTTCTTGTATAAAAATTAATTGCGTATCTGTTTCTTGCCCCGTCCTTCGATCTTAAATATGCGGTATATGTATCGAATGAAAAAGCAGTCAGATTTAAAGTATCTGTTGTCTTATTACGGCTTAGATTTTCTTCCAGTGTATATCGAGCACCGATTCTCCAATTATCCAGCCAAGGCAATGTTTTGCTAACATCAATTATAGGCCGTAAAAAATACCCCTTATCCACCGTAGTGTTATAATTCGTCAATACTAACTGATTATTGAAGCTCCAGTTCTTCCATTGGGTATACTGCGTAATGGCATTCTGAAAGCCATTGTAATCATCGCTGCGTTTATAATTAGTAAACTTATACTCTACTGCATTCCCTTTTTCATTGCGCAAAGCGGCCGAAGCTTTGATGATACTTTCTGTAGCTCGACTTTCGGTCAAAGATAAACCCCAATCTCTGGTAAACTCCACATTCCGCAAACGTTCCAAAGGCTGAAACCTTTGTTGCACATACTCATAATCGATCGCTGTTTCCAGATGTAACATATCCCGCTCCCGGAGCTGATGTCGATTCGTCAATCCTACTTTTGCAGCATATCCTTTATCATCTCCTTTATGTAAGGTAGAAAAAGTATTGATGTTGTAATTGCTAGCCGCTACCTCGGCCCGAAGCAGTGTGTTGGTAGAAATATTGTAATCTGCACCGAGGGTAAGCACCTCCTGCTTACGCGGTGCTATTAATAATATTACCGGCTCGTAGCTTCCTTGCTTCACGCCATTCACCGGAACCACATATGTAAATACTTTTCCATTAGCATTGCCATTATCGGGAATATAATCCCCTTTACCTAATCCCACTTCTGTAAATGAAAGGCTGTACAGTGTTTTACCGGGATCCGTGGAATAACGATAATAACTCCTTACCTCTCCTCCCACTGTATCCTGCACCAACTCATACAAAATTTTTCCCGGTCCAAGCGTATCGTGCACCGCAGATGGATAATAAGCTTTATGCACACTATCTCCTATATTAAACAGAAACTGCTTTTGCTGGGCATCGAGCACCTGATTAATAGAAGAGTTTTTCGCATCTGTATTATTAAAGTAGCCAATACTTAGCCGCAATTTTTCCCCAAAATTCACCTGCTGCATGGCATACAGATTGGTATTTAAAAAATTGCGATCTGCGTACTCGAATTCTATCTGAATACGCGAATCCTTTGTAATCATACGTCGGGGCGTAAAGGTAATTTCAGCGGTATTATAATTGATTACATAATCCAGGTCCTCTCCTCGTTTCAGCAATTCGCCATCAATAAACACACGCTCCGTATTGGCCAGTACGATAAAAAACAATTCGCCATTAGCCCCCGAAAGGCGGTAAGGACCTTGATTACCTTCCAGTCCTTGAAATACATTACGCGTAAACTTACCTTTAGCAATAGAGGCACTTACAAGCGTATGCGCAAGAGTGTTGCGCGAGATGTTATTGATAGTCTGAAAGGAAATCCCTTGCAATCTTTTATAAAAGTTCAGAAAATAACTTTTTTCCTCTCTCAGGTCCATATCCCCAATATTCAACTGCCAGTTTCGTTTTTTGAAGCGTATATACACTTCATCAAACTCATTCAATTGCTGCGTATTCCCCTCTGGTTGTATGGCTATATTATTATCTGTAATAGCAGCCTGCAACTCGATGCTATCTGCTAGCATACCACTCAACTGAACGTTCAATTCTGAATTCAACACCACATCTTGATGAGATCCAAAACCTATTTGCCGACCGAAACTTCCTTGCGCATTGATAGTTCCGAAGTTAAACAAACCACCACCCCCTACCCTTTCCGAAACAGGCGGGGGAATAGGCGCTGCAGCGTAATAGACAATACTATCAAAATTTCTTCCCTGAGTTTTTATATTTAATGATACGGGGAATACCCGATACATTACTTTCACCGCAGAATCGGACGGCGATTTCTTCCAATATAAAACAGCATTCACATAATCCAGTAAATAGTATGAAGTATCAACACCGTCTATAGAAAATGAAGAGGGGATAATACTGAGCGTATCAAGCTGATAAGGCTGGCCCGGAATCACTGGAACCAACTTTTCTCTATAATTACTACGAAGATTAGGAGCAGGATGTTGTGCTTGCATATTCAACCCAACCAATATGCCCATCACCAACAAGAATATGATGCGAAACATACGCAATGCACAAACAGATTTTTAGTAATAGCAAAAATCGGGTTTTACATGCATATCGTAGATGCTGAAAACCCGATTGGTAATTCTTGCTTGTTTTTCTATGGTTTTACCATCAAATCTACATATTCATTCACGCTCATATTTACCAATTTGTCATAATCCAAGCTAGCCTCTAATATTTGGTCTTGTTGCACTTTATCGAAGATACGAGCCAGATTGATTTTATACTTCTCTAACAATTTAGGAATACCCTCTTGTCTTCTTCGCTTATGCCCGATAGGATATTCTACAACCACTTCATCCAATATTTCTCCATCATTCAATTCTATCGTAAGTGCATTTGCAATGGAGCGCTTTTCAGGATCATGATAATCCAACGTAAACTGCGGATCTTCTACACACACGATTTTGTCGCGTAGCGCATCAATCCTTTTATCGGCAGCCACGTCATCTTCATAATCCATTGCTGTTAGCCGTCCAAAGATTAATGGAACAGCCACCATGTATTGAATACAATGGTCCCTATCGGCGGGGTTATTCAAAGGACCTTTTTTATCAATGATACGGATAGCTGCTTCATGTGTACGAATAGTAACTTTTTTAATATCGTCACTGGTCTTACCCTTTGCTCTCAAAATATCATGCAGCTTCATGGCCGCTTCCACTGCGGTTTGAGAGTGAAATTCTGCGGGATAAGAAATCTTAAACAATACATGTTCCATTACGTATGTTCCATAGTCCCGCTGAAATTTAAACTCATTGCCTCTAAACAATACATCATAGAATCCCCATGTCTTTGCAGTTAAAACAGATGGATACCCCATCTCCCCTGTCCTAGCAATCAATGCTAGGCGTACCGCTCTCGAAGTAGCATCCCCTGCCGCCCAAGATTTGCGGCTTCCGGTATTAGGAGCATGCCTATAAGTTCTCAATGAATGCCCATCGAGAAATGCATGAGAAAGTGCATTAATCAGTTCCTCTCTGTTCAATCCTAATAATTTTCCAACCACCGCAGTAGAGGCCACTTTTACCAGAATCACATGATCCAATCCTACCTTATTAAATGAATTTTCCAATGCAAGCACCCCCTGGATTTCATGCGCCATTATCATGGCGTGCAATACCTGCAGCATCGTAAGAGGTGATTTACCTTCGGCAATATTGGTTCGTGAAAGCCAATCTGCAGTGGCCAATATACCACCTAAATTATCCGAAGGGTGCCCCCACTCTGCCGCCAGCCAGGTATCATTAAAATCCAGCCAACGAATCATAGCCCCTATATTAAATGCAGCTTGAACAGGATCTAAAATATAATTCGTACCAGGAACCCGGGCTCCATTAGGAACAATTGTTCCGGGCACCACAGGACCAAGCAACTTGGTACAAGCAGGGTAAGTCAAAGCTTCAAATCCACAACCCAAGGTATCTAATAAGCAATAATGAGCCGTTTGCAGCGCCAGCTCACTTTTTATTTCATAATTGAGAACATAATCGGCTATATCCACCAGCACTTTATCAGGCTGTGGTCTTTCATTGTAAATCTGAGATGACATGTGTAATCTTTCGCTTTAAAAGTTTGGTATAATAATGTATCAATATCTATAAATCCACATTTATTGTCTATTATCAATAGGTACAAATTCTAAATTTTCTGGCCCCACATAGTTGGCACTGGGACGAATAATTTTTCCATCTTGTCTTTGCTCAATGATGTGAGCACTCCATCCTGTAATACGAGATATCACAAACAGAGGCGTAAACATTAAGGTAGGTACACCCATAATGTGATACGCAACTGCAGAATACCAGTCCAGATTCGGGAACATTCTTTTTTCATCCCACATTACTCTTTCCAGCCTTTCCGCAATCGAGTAAAGAAGCATATCTCCTGCATGCTTCGAAAGATCTTCCGCAACTTTTTTGATAATAACATTTCTGGGATCCGCTACAGTATATACGGGATGTCCAAATCCTATAATCACTTCTTTACGCTCCAGTCTTGCCTTAATATCTGCTTCTGCTTCATCGGCATTAGCATAACGGCTTTGAATATCATAAGCCACTTCATTAGCACCTCCATGCTTAGGCCCGCGCAAAGCACCGATAGCACCAGTTACGGCAGAATAAATATCGGAACCCGTACCCGCAATTACCCTTCCTGTGAATGTAGAAGCATTAAACTCATGTTCTGCATATAATATCAAGGACACTTCCATGGCTTTTATCCATATATCCGTAGGACGCTTGCCATGCAGCAGATGTAAAAAATGTCCCCCTATTGTTTCATCGTCTGTTTCAACATCAATTTCTTTACCGTTGTGTGTATAATGGTACCAATACAACAATGCCGAAGCGAAAGAAGCTAATAACTTATCGGCTATATCTCTAGCCCCGGCCACATTATGATCTTCTTTCTCAGGAAGAAGAGTTCCCAATATCGAAGTGTAGGTACGCAGCACATCCATCGGGTGGGCGGCAGCAGGAATTTTTTTAAGCACTTCCTGCGCCATTTCAGGAAGCCCCCGCAACGATTTCAGTTTTTCACGATAAGCATTTAACTGCGGGCGTATAGGTAAATGCCCGTGTATTAGGAGATAAGCCACTTCTTCAAATGTAGCCTTTGTAGCCAGGTCATGAATATCATATCCACGGTAATGCAAATCATTACCACTCTTGCCCACAGTACATAAGGCGGTATTTCCCGCAGACACTCCTGAAAGTGCCACACTTTTTTTGGGCTTAAAAGTAGGTTCGGTATTGGCAGCCATCGTCTTTTATTTTTTATATAATTGATCTAATTTTTTTTCATACGCATGGTAGTTAATGCTGGCGTATAATTCTTCCCTGGTTTGCATAGTATGCAGTACATTTTGCTGCGTACCATCTTTGCGTATATGCTCATAGACATTTTGTGCTGCTTTGTTTGCAGCTCTAAAGGCAGACAGCGGATACAATACCAATGATACGCCGGCGTCGCGCAATTCATCGATGGTGTACATAGGTGTCATCCCAAATTCGGTAATATTGGCTAATATCGGCAATCCGGTAGCCTCTACAAACTTTTTGTAGTCGTTTAAATCTTTTACAGCCTCAGCAAATATAAAATCTGCTCCGGCCTCTTTGTACGCTACGGCCCTTTCCAAGGCCCCTTCCAATCCTTCATTGGCCAAAGCGTCTGTTCGGGCACCTATTACAAAATATTCATCAAAACGAGCGTCCACAGCGGCTTTCAGCCGATCAACCATTTCTTCCTTACTCACCAGCTCCTTTCCCGGTCTGTGTCCACACCGTTTGGCACCTACCTGGTCTTCGATATGCAACGCAGCTGCTCCTGCCTTAATTAAAGATTTTACAGTACGCTCAATATTGAAAGCCGAAGGGCCAAAACCCGTATCTACATCCACCATTAGCGGCGTATCCGTTACGTTTGTAATACGGCGAATATCAATTAGAACATCTTCAAGATTAGTAATTCCTAAATCGGGGATGCCCAGCGAACCTGCTGCTACGCCGCCGCCGGATAGGTAAATAGCGTTAAAGCCTGCCTGTGTAGCAAGTAGTGCGTGGTTAGCATTGATGGTGCCTACGATTTGTAAAGGATGCTCTTTTTTCATGGCTTCGCGAAAACGGAAGCCTGCCGATGATTGATTCATATCTACAAATGTAATTATTTGAAGCGGGAAGGAGTACCGTAGCGACGCAGATCTTCCAGGAAATTGATAAAAGATGTGTTAAAACACCCCCTACAACAATGCCATCGGCAAACTTGTGTAACAAAAAAGCGATATAAAAATCGATTACCAATTTTTATACCGCTAAACATTTTCTGCGGAGACGGCGAGATTCGAACTCGCGATACGGTTGCCCGTATACACACTTTCCAGGCGTGCTCCTTCAACCACTCGGACACGTCTCCTTGCCGTTATCCAAACGGGCTGCAAAAATAGGGCTTCTCTCGCTATAAAGAGAATAATTTTTTTGAATTTTCGGTAGTGACTGCAGCCACTTTTTCCACAGGCATTTCCAGTACATCGGCAATCTTTTGAGCGATCAGCGGTATGTAAGCAGGTTCATTACGTTTGCCGCGATGTGGTACCGGAGCCAGATATGGGGCATCCGTCTCCAAAATCACATATTCCAAACCAATATTCTTTATCACCTCCGCCAGTCCGGATTTTTTAAAAGTAACCACCCCTCCAATGCCCAGAAAGAAACCTAGGTTCATAATTTTCTGCGCTTCTTCGATAGAACCTCCAAAACAGTGAAATACCCCTCGCAATCCTTCCGGAACATATTGGGCCACCATGTCTATACATTCCTGCGTAGCATTGCGGCTATGTATCACTAATGGCAACTGATACTCCAACGCCCATTGAATCTGTTTTTCCAAGGCTCGGTATTGCTGCTCCTTATAGGAAACATCCCAGTAAAAGTCTAATCCGGTTTCCCCAATAGCAACAAACTTCCGCTGTTGCAGGTGCTGTTCAATAATCTTAAGCTCCTTTTCATAATCCTCTTTTACAGAACAAGGATGTAATCCTATCATGCTCAGGCAACGCACCTGAGCAGTTTGCTCCAATTCGAACATTCTTTCATGGGTTTCAGAATCGATGGCGGGCATTAATATGGTAGTCACACCTGCCGCCCCTGCCCTTTGTAACATCTCAAATGTATCATTAAAAAATTCATTAGAATAAATGTGAGAATGACTATCGATATACATTTTTCAAAAAATTACCCCTTTATTTAAATTTTTTCTATAATATAAAATATTTCTTTGTAGATATGCACAAAAAACACTAACTTCATCGCAAGTTTTCATAGGGTACGGATTAAAAATCGGGCCAGGGTGTTTACCCAAGGCCCTTTTTTATTAAATAACCATCTAACATTATATTATATCCAACGGTTTAAAACTGTATCCTTTCCTACTAAAATAGTCGAGAGTCGCGGGTAATGCATATTTCAGTCTTTCAAATGCTTTTTCGCTGTCGTGAAACACAATAATGGAGCCGCTTGCAGCATTATTGATAACATTCGACGAACATTTGTTCCCATCAATACTTGTATCAAAATCACCACTAAGTACATCCCACATGATAATGCTGAAACCCTTATTGCGCAAGTATTTGGCCTGACTGTTTTTGATGCGCCCATAGGGAGGTCTGAATAAAGATGATTGTACATACTGCTCACATTGTGCTACATTATCTATATAAGCTTGCAAAGGCGTTTTCCAGCCATTGAAATGATTATGTGTGTGATTGCCTATTGCATGACCTTTATCTAATATTGCTTTATACACGTGAGGATATAATAGCACATTTTTGCCTATGCAGAAGAATGTAGCTTTTGCATTGTATTTCTCCAATTCATTCAGCACAAAATAAGTGACTTCGGGATGAGGCCCATCATCAAAAGTAAGATAAAGCGTAGGAGTATCCGCCTTAATATCCCAAATGTAATTGCCGTATATTTTTTTAAGCCATCGCGGCGTTTTAACAAAATACATACAGCTCAAAGGTAGGATTTGTTTGCGTTGACTATTATTAACATTCTATATACATTGTTCGTGTGTGAACTTTCAAACATTTTGCATCTCAAAAGAAAAAATTTTATCTTGCCGCATCACATATATAGGATGACTCTGAAATCAAACGAAGATTATGAACAGCAGCGCAACCGGCAGGTATCTAAGATGAGATCTGCACTGGACTATATTATGGGAGCGCTAATTGTGTTTATCGGAGTTTTTCTTCTGGCAAGAGGAGCCTTCGACTTTCGGCTCAATAAAATATATCCACCAGACGTCTGGGATAAGGTATATGGAGTAATTGTTATTTTATATGGAAGTTGGCGTATATACCGTGCTTATAAAAAAAATTATTTTAAATAACGTGAAGGTGCGAAAAGCATACCCCTGGCTGTGCTGGTGTTTATTAATATTATTAACAGCCTGTGAAGCTAACAAACGCACGAGACCAGATTTTACAGATACGCCAACAAGCGGTAGTATTACTATTAGCGCTGATATTTCTTTCAAGCCTGTTATAGATGAGCAGATAAAAGTTTTCGAGTCGAATAATCCTGGCACGAAAATTAATGTACAATACAAGCCCGAATCAGATTGTGTAAAAGATCTTTGGAACGACAGTATCAGAATGGTTATCTCTACCATTGCGCTCACCGAGTCGGAAAAAGCAACACTTGCCGATTCTATGAATGTAGTGGTAGATCAGTTGCCTATCGCCCGTGATGCCATTGCGGTAATTGTAAACCCGATGTCTCCCGATTCTCTGTTCGACATGAACGAAATCAAAAGTATCCTTACGGGCACTTATTCAAGACCGCTGATTCCGGTATTTGATGGTATTAAAACCACGAGTACTATACGATATATACTGGACTCCGTATTGCGTGGCGAAACACTCAATCCTGCGGCAGTAGCAGCATCAACGAGCGACTCTGTTATCAATTATGTAGCTCAAACACCTAATGCTGTGGGATTTATTGGAGTAAGCTGGATAGGCAATCCCGAAGATAGCAAGCAAAGAAGTTTCTTAAAAAAAGTTAAAATTGCCTACCTCAAAGGCAACAATAGCGACGAAAAATATATCTTACCAGTACAGGCTAATCTATATGACCGGAAATATCCGATGACTCGAGATCTCACCTATATTCTTAAAGAAACCCATGTGGGCCTAGGAAATGGGTTCGCTAGTTTTTTAAGAGGAGAAATCGGTCAGTTGATCTTCAAGAGGGCTTATCTTATGCCGGGAAGAAGATTTTTCATCTTCCGGCCGGTTCGATTAAATGAAGATTCTATTTAAAATAAAAATTATATTTACGGTTTATTAACAAACCGCTTTAAACTTTTAAAATAAACAATAAAAAAACGATGATGAAGAAAGCAATCCGTCTACTTGCACTTGGAGTATTGGTGAATGCCGGAGTGTATGCACAGTCCGTAGAGGATGGTGTAAAAGCTTATTACAATGGCAACTATGCTTCTGCAGTGAGTATTTTAGAAAAACATGCCGATAAAGCAGATGCTGCTTACTGGCTTGCAGAGTCTTATTACGAATTAGGAAAAAATGCACAGGCAGATGCCGTAATCAGCAAAGCACTAGCCGCCAAGCCTGCAGATCCTTATCTGCTAGCTGCCAAGGGTCAGTTGCTGATTGCAGAAAAAAAAGGAGCTGAGGCGCAACAACAGTTCAATGCAGCATTAAATGCACTAGGTAAAGACGATGTAGAAAAAGCAAAGGTACTCAACGCTGTAGGCTTTGCCCTCGCCCGTGCCTATAATAATATTGACAGAGTGGGTGACATCAATTTTGCCGTTGCAAAACTTACTGAGGCTAAAAACCTAGTGATGAATTTAAAAGGCAAAAAGAGAGACCCCAAGTTGATCGCCAGCATCTATACCAACTTGGCTGATGCTACTCTTAAAGCCAATCCGGGCGAAGGAAGCGCTGCCTTTACTTATTATCAAGAAGCATTGGAAACAGAACCTTCTTTTGCCTTGGCCGAATACAGAAAATCTAAAATCTTTAAATCTCAGAATAACGTAGACCTTTACATTCAATCTCTGGAAAAAGCTATTGCAGCGAATCCATCTTTCCTTCCTGCATTGGAAGATTTATATGAATATTATGCATTCTCTGCAGGAGATTTGAATAAGGCAAAACCTTACGGCGATAAAATTTTGTCTTTATTACCGCCAAGTCCTAATAACGAGTACTTTAAAGGTGTAGCCGCTTACTTTAATAAAAACTACAGTGAGGCTATCAATATCGGTAAAAACATTATTGCGCAAGCCCGAGAACAAACCAATCCTCTGGTTTACAAATTAGTGGCCTATAGCCTTATTGAAAATAAGGATACCGCATCTGCAATTCCTTATGTAGAAGATTATTTTAAAACTCAGGTTAAGGACAACATCGTTCCGAAAGACTATAGCTTAAAAGCAACAGCTTACTCTACAACTCCAGGTAAAGAAGCAGAAGTAGTACAAACTTATCTGGACGCAGCTGCAGCTGATACTAGTATTGCTGGTAAGGTAGAGATCCTATCTAACGGAGCAAAAATGTTCGCTGATGCTGGCAAGAGCGCTCTGGCCGGTGAATTGTATGCAAAAATTCTGGAAATAAAGCCGTCAGACAAGCACACCATCAATGACTACTTCTACGCAGGTTATACTGGGTTCTACAAAGCCGGAGAATACGAGAAAGCTTGGAAAATATTCGATGCGGCACGTAACAGATTCCCTAAATGGAACTATGGCTACATGCTGGCTTATGCAAGCAGTAAAATATTCGACTCTACTAATGCCCAGAATATAATGGTTACTGATGGAGATAGATACATAGCATTCCTTCAGTCACCTGATGATACAACCGAAGTAGCAGCAAAACGTGGCGAAATTTTCAAAACTGCAGCAGATCTGGCTATTTACAGCGCTAATGTGAAAAAAGACAACGAAAGTGCTTTGAAATATCTGCAATTAGCTTACAACAATGCAGATAATCCTACTGCAAAAGAACAAATTGCGCAATACATTAAAGCATTGGGTGGTACACCAGGAGCTCCCACAGCACCTGGTACTGGTGCCGATTCTACCCAAAACGGAGCAGCTACCGCTCCTGCACGCAATAGTTCCAGCTCAGGACCCAAGCGCTAAAAAATTATAAGTAAATCCTACAAATAAAAAATAGCCCGCTATATGGCGGGCTGTTTTTTTAATAATATTTATTTTACGCTCCATATTAAGGTTAATTGAGGAACCTGTCTTATTTTTGCTTATTAGTGTGTTAAATATGGTTGATTTACTTAAAACCGTTGTTGCTGAAAATACTGCACAATCATTTTTGCCGATTGGATTGCAATTGATTTTTGCGGCAGGACTCATCGTTACCCTTACCGTGGTAACTCACTTACTGGGTCCTAAACGTAGAACACAAGACAAGCTCGAAAACTTTGCAAGTGGTATCCGCTCGCACGGAGATGCCCGCCAGCCCATGGCCATCAAGTACTTTCTAACAGCCATTCTCTTCGTTTTATTTGATGTAGAAGTTATTTTCTTCTACCCCTACGCTGTTAATTTTAAGTCTTTGGGCTGGGATGGTTTTTATGCAGTATTGATGTTCGTTGCTTTCTTTTTATGCGGCTTCATTTACATCATCAAGAAAGGCGCTCTTAAATGGGAAGATTAACGACATTTTGATGTTTCTAATTTTTAAACTTATGATTTGATATCCGCAAGGGTTCAAATTCAAATTCAAACTTCAATGAGACCTGTATCTTTTAATATAAAACCCAAAAAGGCTGACGTAAACGACAGCCTCATGATGGCTGAAATGCCCCCGGGATATGAGGGACAGGGCTTCTTTGCCACAACGCTTGACAGTGTAATAGGACTTGCCCGAAAAAATTCGTTATGGCCGCTACCGTTTGCAACCTCCTGCTGCGGTATCGAGTTCATGGCTACCATGGCCGCAACATATGATTTGGCACGGTTCGGAAGTGAGCGTGTAGGCTTCTCCCCCCGCCAGTGCGACTTGTTGATGGTAATGGGAACCATTGCCAAAAAAATGGCCCCGGTAGTAAAACAAGTGTACCTCCAGATGGCCGAACCTCGCTGGGTGATTGCCGTGGGTGCTTGCGCTAGTAGTGGCGGTATTTTCGACACATACAGCGTACTTCAAGGAATAGACCAAATTATTCCGGTGGATGTATACGTTCCCGGATGCCCGCCCCGCCCTGAAGCTATTCTGGATGGTGTGATGCGGGTTCAGGACCTTGTAGGTAAAGAAAGTTTGCGTAGAAGAAACAGTGAAAGATACAAAGGGCTACTGGAAAGCTACGGAATACAATAATCTTATGCTTCCCTATATAGAAGCATTATAACAATATAAATACCCGTTTCAGGGTTTGAGCTATGGCATTAACAAACGAGTTTATAAAACAAAAGCTGATTGATAAATTCGGAGACCAGGTTTTCGCATTCGAAGAACAATTTGGCCTATTAAGCTTTCATGCCGATAAGGAAATTAATCTCAAAATTTTATCCTTCCTTAAAGAAGATGAAACACTTGGTTTCAATTTTCTTACCGACATCTGTGGCGTTCATTATCCCGATCAGAAAGGCGCCGAACTCGCAGTAGTATACCATCTACATAATATAAAAGAGAACGTAAGATTGCGCTTTAAGGTTTTTGCCGATATCAATAAACCCGAGGTGTATACCGCCACCGGCATCTACGAAGCTGCCAACTGGATGGAGCGCGAAACATACGACTTTTATGGCATCATTTTCATAGGCCACCCGAATCTTAAGAGAATCCTCAATGTAGACGAAATGGATTACTTCCCTATGCGAAAAGAATATCCGCTGGAAGACCAGTCTCGTATCGATAAGGACGATGAGATGTTCGGGCGTGGAGGTTCGGATCATTTCGACCTAGGAAAAAGATTACAGGATTCAGTTGTCGAAAATGAAAAATAATCGTTGTAAATAAAGTTGTACGACGCATTTTGCTGAGGCCAAAATTGTAGTTGTAACCCTAAAATAGAACAACATTTTCGAAATGTCAGATATACATCAAAATATAAATCTGCCGGCGGGTAGTATCGAAAAACAAACCACTACCCTTAACTTAGGTCCTACACACCCTGCTACACACGGTGTATTTCAAAATATTCTGGAATTGGATGGTGAAAAAATTGTAGCAGCCACCCAAACAGTAGGATATATTCATAGAGCATTTGAAAAAATTGCAGAGCGTAGGTCATTATATCAAATCACCCCGCTTACCGACAGGTTGAACTACTGTTCGGCCCCCCTTAACAATATCGGATGGCATCTTACCTGCGAAAAGCTGTTAGGTATTCAAACGCCTAAACGCGTAGATTACCTGCGCATCATCATTATGGAGTTGGCGCGAATTGCCGACCATTTGATATGCAACTCTATCGTGGGTGTGGACAGTGGTGCGTTCTCCGGATTCCTGTATGTAATGCAGTACCGAGAGCTGATTTACGAAATTTATGAAGAGGTTTGCGGTTCCCGCCTGACTACCAATATTGGCCGTATCGGTGGCTTTGAAAGAGATTTCTCTAATACGGCTTTCGAAAAAATTGAAAAATTCTTAAACGAATATCCCAAAGTACTCAAAGAGTTTGAAAACCTGTTCAATCGTAACCGCATCTTCATGGAGCGTACGATTGGTGCAGGGCCTATCAGTGCCGAACGCGCGTTGAACTACGGATTCACCGGTCCTAACCTGCGGGCGGCCGGCGTGGACTACGATGTACGTGTAGTATCGCCGTATTGTAGTTATGAAGAATTTGAGTTTGACATCCCTATAGGTTCTACCGGTGACTGTTACGACCGCTTTCTCGTGCGCAACGCCGAAATGTGGCAAAGCATGCGCATTATCGAACAGGCATTACAAAAACTCAATGAACTGAAAGGCGAAGAAGCCACCGTATATCATGCAGATGTTCCGGAATACTATCTTCCTCCCAAACAGGATGTGTATACTAAAATGGAGGCTTTGATATGGCACTTCAAAATCATCATGGGAGAAATCAATATGCCGCAAGGCGAGTTATATCACAGCATAGAGGCTTGCAATGGGGAGTTAGGATTCTATATTATTAGTGACGGAGGCCGCACTCCTTACCGCCTGCATTTCAGACGTCCTTGTTTTATTTACTATCAGGCGTATGAAGAGCTGGTAAAAGGTGGTATGCTCAGTGATGCCATCATTGTAATGTCATCGCTGAATTTGATTGCCGGTGAAATGGATGCTTAATACTAAAATGATAAATTAAAACCTGCCTGCTAATGCAGTAGCGATTTTTAATTTTGACTTTAATATACAATCAATATGGTTCAATTTTCTCAGGAAAACTTAGAAAAGGTAAATAAGATTATCGCCCGATACCCAGAAGGCAGGCAAAAGAGTGCACTGATTCCGGTCTTACATCTGGCGCAGGAGCAGTTTGGATGGCTGAGTGCAGAAACGATGGACTATGTTGCCTCGTTGCTGAATATTGAACCCATTGAAGTATATGAGGTGGCAACGTTTTACACCATGTTTAATTTGAAACCCGTGGGTAAATACGTATTTGAAGTTTGCCAAACGGGTCCCTGCATGCTCAGAGGTTGTGATGAAATCATCGAATATATTAGTCAAAAGCTCAACATCAAGCCTGGCGAAACTACCGCAGATGGCATGTTTACTTTAAAAACAGTTGAATGCCTTGGAGCTTGTGGCTATGCCCCAATGATGCAGATGGGTAAATACTATAAAGAGCATCTTACCAAAGAAAAAGTAGATGCCATTATTGAGGAATGTAGAAATAAAGAGGCTGCGGTTCAATAAGTCTGAAATAATTTTCAGACTACTTGCAGACAGTAACGATCATTAAAAATATTTATCGACTTTAATAAATGGGTAGAAAACTATTATTAGAGAAAGTACATGTAGAAGGCATTAGGTATTTTGATACCTATCGGCGTGAGGGGGGGGTACAGAAGTGTAGAAAAAGTACTGAAGACCATGTCGCCTGACGATGTAGTGGAAGAAGTAAAAAAGTCAGGTTTGCGCGGACGCGGAGGAGCCGGATTCCCTACAGGTATGAAGTGGAGCTTTCTGGCAAAACCGGAAGGTGTGCCCCGCCACCTGATCGTTAATGCTGATGAAAGTGAGCCAGGTACCTTTAAAGACCGGTACTTGATGGAGCACATTCCGCATCTGCTCATCGAAGGAATTATAGTAGCATCTTATGCATTGGGTAGCAATACCTCTTTTATATACATACGTGGTGAATATGCTTGGATCGTAGACATTCTCGAGCAGGCCATACAGGAAGCTAGGAATAATGGTTTTCTGGGTAAGAACATTTTAAATAGCGGCTTCGATTGTGACATCCATGTACAACGAGGTGCCGGAGCCTATATCTGTGGCGAGGAAACCGCCTTGCTGGAATCGCTCGAGGGCAAAAGAGGTAACCCGCGTATCAAACCTCCGTTCCCGGCCGTAAAAGGCGCATGGGATCGCCCTACCGTGGTGAACAATGTGGAAAGTATTTCCGCTGTAGTACCTATTATTAATCTGGGAGGAGAAGAATATGCCAAAATTGGTGTTGGGAAATCCACAGGAACTAAATTGATCTCTGCTTGTGGCAACATCAATAAACCTGGCGTATATGAAATAGACATGACCATCTCCGTTGAGGAGTTTATTTATAGCGATGAATACTGTGGTGGTATTCCTAACGGTAAAAGATTAAAAGCCTGCATCCCAGGAGGTTCCTCGGTACCCATTTTACCTGCCAATCTATTATTGAAAACTGCCAAAGGCGAGCAAAGAATGATGAACTATGAAAGTCTTTCCGATGGTGGATTTCAGACAGGTTCTATGATGGGTAGCGGAGGCTTTATCGTATTCGACGAAGATCAGTGTATCGTAAAACACACTTATACTCTGGCGCGCTTCTATCGTCACGAAAGTTGCGGCCAATGTTCTCCCTGTCGAGAAGGCACTGGATGGATGGAAAAACTTTTATGGAGGTTAGAAAACGGACAAGGCAAAATGAGTGATATCGATTTGCTGTGGGAGATCCAGAGCAAAATTGAAGGCAATACCATTTGTCCGCTGGGTGATGCGGCAGCTTGGCCGGTAGCTGCGGCCATTCGCCATTTCCGCGACGAATTTGAGTGGCATGTTACACATGCAGAAGAAGCACAGGTAAGAAACTTTGGCTTGGCTCATTATGCCGATCCCATTCAGCCTATACCTGCCTAATCGCGTATAGCAGTATAGCTCCTACGAATGGATATTGTAGATTTGGAACAGAAAGTAATCTATAACACAATAAAAACAACACAGCTCTTAGCAGCTTTGCGTGAAACTAAATCATGGCAGACGAAATAAAAAAGGAAGCACCTCAAAAGTTTAAAGTCACAATAGATAATATATCTATTGAGGTGGATCCGGGTACCACAATACTACAGGCGGCTCGAATGATTGGTGGCGATGTTACCCCACCTGCAATGTGTTATTATACACCGCTTCAGGGAAGTGGCGGTAAATGTCGCACCTGTTTGGTTGAAGTAAGCAAAGGCTCAGAAAAAGATCCACGCCCCATGCCCAAATTGGTAGCCAGCTGTCGCACTACCGTAATGGATGGCATGGAAGTTAAAAATATCACCAGTGATCGGGTGCTCAATGCACGCGCCGGTGTGGTTGAGTTTCTTTTGCTGAACCATCCGTTAGATTGTCCTATATGCGATCAGGCTGGTGAGTGTCATCTGCAGGACCTGAGTTATGAGCATGGCAAAGCCGGCACACGATACGAGTTTAAAAAACGAACATTTAAACCTCATAACTTAGGGCCCTATATCCAATTGCATATGACACGCTGCATACTTTGTTATCGCTGCGTGTTTACTGCAGACCAAGTAACCAACAAGCGCCAGCATGGCGTACTAGATCGTGGCGATCATGCACAAATTGCTACCTATATCGAAAAATCGTTGGATAACGACTTTATTGGAAACGTCATTGATGTTTGCCCGGTAGGTGCATTAACTGATAAAACCTTCCGTTTCAAAAACCGTGTGTGGTTTACCAAACCAGTAGACGCCCACAGGAATTGTGACAAATGCTGTGGTAAAGTAACCTTGTGGAGACGTGGTGATGAAGTGTTGCGTGTCACTGCTCGTAAAGATCAGTGGGGAGAAATTCAGTCCTACGACGGAAAAACTGGTTGGATTTGTAATGAATGTCGCTTTGAAAAGAAGAATGTAAGCGATTGGGTGATTGAAGGACCTACTGCTGTGCCACGTCATTCGGTTATTGGCGTAAATCATTATCAGCGATTAGAACAACCCAAAGAAACTATTCCGGCTGTAATTGGTCGTCAACCCAAATTGCTGATGGATATTCACGAGGTAAGCGATGTAAACCAACCCGGAGTGGATTTAAGCAAAATTCCCGGACCGGCCACAGGTGCCGTATTTAATCAAAAGCATCTGGGAAACGGAAAGAAAGAGCAGGAATAATAGTAAATAATCGACAGCAGTTCTTAAGCAGAACCTGAAATCAAATTATTATAACGCAATATGTACTTACTCGCAATAGACTGGATTTTTATATTGGAAAAGCTGATTCTGATTGCACTTGTGGTGACGCTTTCCATGATTGTTGCCATGTATGCAACATATGCCGAAAGAAAAGTAGCCGCGTTTATTCAGGATCGTATTGGGCCTAACCGTGCCGGTCCCTTTGGATTATTGCAACCTTTAGCCGACGGTGGTAAGTTGTTCTTTAAAGAAGAAATTATTCCGCTGGCTTCCTCCAAGTTTTTGTTTATCCTAGGGCCGATACTGGCTATGGTTACAGCACTGCTTACCAGTGCCGTTATTCCTTGGGGTACACCTGCTGTCATCAGTGGCAGAACGGTACCTTTACAAGTAGCAGATATCAATATCGGCATTCTATATGTGTTTGGTGTGGTGAGCTTAGGCGTGTATGGTATTATGATTGGAGGCTGGGCTTCTAACAATAAATTCTCGCTTTTAGCTGCTATTCGCGGAGCTTCGCAGATGATTTCTTACGAGCTAGCTATGGGCCTTTCGCTCATTGCCGTATTGATGCTCGCCGGTTCTCTGCAAATGAGTCAGATTGTACAAACCCAGATCGATGGTAATTGGAATATTGTTTATCAGCCTCTTGGGTTTTTGATTTTCTTCATCTGTGCACTTGCAGAATGTAACCGCACGCCTTTCGACTTGCCTGAAGCAGAAAGCGAGCTGAACTTCGGTTATCATCAAGAGTATTCCAGTATGAAGCTAGGCTTCTATCTGTTTGCCGAGTACATCAATATGTTCATCAGTGCTGTGATCATGTCCACACTTTATTTTGGTGGTTACGATATTCCATTTGTAAATGAAGCATCATGGAATATTTCACCGAATCTGCTGGCGTTTATAAGCTTCGCGGTATTGATGGCAAAAGCATTCTTCTTTGTGTTTGTATTTATGTGGATACGCTGGACCGTTCCGCGCTTTAGGTTCGACCAGCTCATGCATTTGGGATGGAAAAGACTGGTGCCATTGGCGCTAATAAACATGATAGTTACTGCAGTGATTGTACTCATGTTAAATAAGTAAAGAGTAGCAGTAACTTATATCTCAACATAAGCATCAAATAGTGAACAAGTAAAGGTTATAATACTATCAACTAAATTATATTTGCGAAAATTTTAAATCACTGCTCGAAAACTAATGAGTATTCAATATACAAATAGAGCCAAACCGGTGGATCGCAGTCCCATGACCTTCGTAGAACGATTGTATCTGTGGAACATTCTGAAAGGGATGGCGATTACTTTAAAACATTTCTTTTCAAAAAAAGCCACCATTCAATACCCTGAACAACAGCGGCCTTTCAGCAAGGTATTTCGTGGGCTTCATATATTGAATAGAGACGAGGAAGGACGTGAAAGATGTACTGCCTGCGGTCTTTGTGCCCTAGCCTGCCCTGCAGAAGCCATTACCATGGAAGCGGCAGAAAGACAGGAAGGCGAAGAACATCTGTACAGGGAAGAAAAATACGCTGCGAAGTACGAAATCAATATGCTGCGCTGCATCTTCTGTGGCCTTTGTGAAGAAGCCTGTCCTAAAGATGCCATTTATCTTTCGCAGACAGTTACGCCTGCCAATTATACCCGTAAAGGTTTTATTTATAAAAAAGAAGATTTGTTGATTCCCAATCCTGTTACCGAACCAGAAGCTTATCAGAAAGCATTGGGAACTATCAATAGAGAAAAATAATAATAAGCTGAAGATAATTAAGGGCAATGGGCATTACACATATACTTTTCTGGATTCTTACAGTGGCAGCATTGTTTAGTGCCATTATGGTGATTTCTAGTAAAAATCCTGTGCACAGTGTACTATGGCTGGTAGCAACTTTCTTTGCTATATCGGGTCATTATATCTTATTGAATGCGCAGTTTCTGGCTATAGTAAACATTATTGTGTATGCCGGAGCCATCATGGTGCTATTTCTGTTTGTAATCATGCTGATGAATTTAAACAAGAGCACCGAACCTCTCAAAAACCGGTGGTTGCAGATTATTGGGGTGATATCAGGTGGATGTTTGTTGCTGGTATTGGTGGCAGCACTTCGCAATACTGAAATTTCAAAGAATATAGCAGAAGTTAATAGTGGAGATGTGGGGCTGATCAGTAATCTGGGTAAAGAATTGTTTACCACTTTTGTTGTGCCATTTGAAATCAGCAGTATTCTGTTTTTAAGCGCGATGGTGGGTGTCGTAGTTATTGGTAAGAAAGACTGATGATAGACTGCTGCCAATAACGCAACCCGAAAAGCTTATAGGAAATATTGGTTACTAAAAATTTATAAAAATATACTCCTTCTTACGAAGGGTGCAGAAAGCAATCTTATGCCTATAAATTATTACATCGTATTGTCTTTAGCACTATTCACAATAGGAATAGTGGGTGTGCTCACGCGCAGAAATGCCATCATTGTATTTATGTGCATTGAGCTGATGTTGAACTCTGTCAACCTGCTGTTGGTAGCCTTCTCAAAAATGCAGGCAGTAGCCAAAGAAGCATTACCGGCATTCTCCGGTTCAGACGGACAGCTGTTTGTATTTTTTATTATGGTAGTAGCAGCAGCCGAGGTAAGCGTGGGCCTAGCAATCATCGTAATGATGTATCGCAACATTCATGCGGTAGATATTAATTTTTTGAATAGACTAAAACATTAAGCAATATTATTTATCCTCTCTTCTGCAAAGGATGCGAAGAGAGCGTGGACATAAATCATTTTAGATGAAAGTTGAACTGATCTTAATACCATTATTGCCGTTATTAGGTTTTATAGTCAATGGGCTATTAAGAAATTACTTATCGAAAGGGCTTGTGGGAATTATCGGCAGTGGCACCATACTCGGTTCTTTTATACTGAGTGTAATGGCATTTCTGCAGGTAAAAGCAGGGAATACGGCTATTGTAGAGTATTTTGATTTTATCAAGATAGAAACATTGCGCATTCCTTTTGCCTTTCAGGTCGATCAGCTCACTGCTCTTTTCCTTTTAATCATCACGGGTGTAGGTTTTCTGATTCATGTATACTCGACTTCCTACATGCATGAGGAAAAACCGCATCAGTTTGCCCGTTATTTTGCCTACCTCAACCTATTCGTGTTTTCCATGCTGCTGCTGGTAATGGGAGCTAACTTTGTCATTCTCTTCATCGGATGGGAAGGTGTAGGTTTATGTTCTTATTTACTCATCGGATTCTGGTTTAAAAATATCGATTATACAAAAGCTGCCTCAAAAGCTTTTGTGATGAACCGTATTGGCGACCTAGCATTTCTTATTGCATTATTTATGCTTATCAATAAGCTGGGTACAGTCACCTTTTCCGAAATCTTTACTATAGAGACTTTAAGCAAATTATCGAGCTTTGATATTACCGTAATTACAACATTATTATTTATAGGAGCTACCGGTAAGAGCGCTCAGATTCCTTTATATACTTGGCTGCCCGATGCGATGGCAGGTCCCACACCTGTATCTGCACTGATCCACGCTGCAACCATGGTAACAGCCGGTATTTACATGATCGCACGTAGCAATCTGATGTATTCTATGGCTCCGGGCACGTTAAATTGTATAGCCATTATAGGCATTGCCACAGCTTTACTGGCTGCAAGCATTGCTTTGAAACAAAATGATATTAAAAAAGTATTGGCTTACTCTACCGTAAGTCAACTGGGGTACATGTTCCTCGCATTGGGGACCGGAGCGTATGTAGCTGCAGTATTCCACGTAATGACGCATGCATTCTTCAAAGCTTTATTATTCTTGGGTTCCGGTTCGGTAATCCATGCCATGGGTGGCGAACAAGACATGCGTAAAATGGGGGGACTCAGCAAATACATGAAAGTAACCAATATTACTTTCCTTATCGGATGTTTGGCAATTGCCGGTATCCCCGGATTCTCTGGGTTCTTCTCCAAAGACGAAATTCTCGCCAATGCCTTTGCCACTTCACCCGTATTATATGTATTGGGTATTATAGGAGCATTAATGACTGCATTTTATATGTTCCGCCTATATGCCACTACTTTCAAAGGTGATTTCCGCGGTACTGAAGAACAGAGACATCATCTGCACGAAAGCCCCGCTGCTATTACTATTCCTTTGATAGTACTGGCTATACTTTCCATCATAGGTGGTTATGTTGGAATTCCTGAGTTTCTGGCTCACGGTGCGCATTCTTTAAAGGCGTTTCTAGACCCCGTATTTGCAGCCTCCGCTCCAGAGCTGGCAAAACTGGGACATCACCATCCCGACCATAGCACAGAGTGGTTATTAACCGGAGTATCTTCTGCACTCATCATTATCATGATCGTCATAGCGTGGACACGATATAGCAAGAAACCCGATTTGGATGAAGCACAAGGTTTCGGCAAACTGTTGCAGGATAAATGGTATGTAGATGAGCTTTATAATGCTTTAATCGTAAGACCATTGGATGCCTTGGGCAAATTCTTGAACAATGTATTTGAAAAAAATATTGTGGACGGCATTGTAAATGGAGTGGGACGCTTAGTGAGTTACGGAGGAAGACAATTACGCTGGTTGCAAAGCGGTCAAACAGGTGCTTATGTGTTGCTGATGGTAGTAGGCATGCTTATCGTATTTACATTACAATTCTTTTTAAGAAAATAGATATAACCCTTGATTAGGTTAGATAGAGGGAAGTTGAAAAATTGAAATTTAATTTTTAGAATTCAGATATGATCGCATTGTTGTTGATATTGATCCCCTTGCTCGGAGGCATCATTACTTTTTTTATAAAAAAAGAACAGAGCGTAAGAGCTTGGTCACTCTTAGTGGCTATGGTCACATTGCTGATTGCTATTGCAGGAATCACCATGAACAATCCCGAAGCCTTAAGTTTTCGCACTTCTTGGATGGGTATCCTAAATAGCAGTTTTTCGATTAGCGCCGACGGGATGGGCTCCATGCTGTGCTTGCTTACTGCGCTCTCCTTCCCTATCATCTTTGTATCCACATGGACGACTCCCTATAATAATGTCAACAACTTTTTAGGATTAATGCTGCTTGCGCAAGCGGGCTTGATGGGGGTGTTTCTTGCAATGGATGCCCTACTATTCTATTTCTTTTGGGAGCTGGCATTGATACCTGTTTATTTTCTCTGCTCGCAATGGGGCGGAGAAAAACGCATAAGAGTAACCTTCAAGTTTTTCATATACACATTCTTGGGTTCGCTCTTAATGCTAGTAGGACTTATTTACATCTACGCCCAAACGAAATCATTCGATATTACAGCATTCTATCAGACAGGCTTCAGTGGTGATGAGCAAGCATGGTTGTTCTGGCTATTATTTGTTGCCTTCGCCATCAAAATGCCTATATTCCCTTTCCATACTTGGCAGCCAGATACCTACGAACAATCCCCTACCGCTACCACCATGGTATTGAGTGGTCTCATGGTAAAAATGGGGGTATTAGCATTGTTACGTTGGTTATTGCCTGTATTACCTGCAGCTTCGTATGCTTGGGGTGATACCGTATCTACTATGGCGGTAATAGGCATCATTTATGCGTCACTTATAGCTTTCCAACAAGATGATATGAAGCGCTTGGTAGCCTATTCATCGATTGCACATATTGGGTTGATGTGCGTAGCAATATTCGCAGAAACAGAAAGTGGTGTACAGGGTGCTATGCTTCAAATGTTCTCGCATGGCATCAACATTTTAGGAATGTGGGTAGTAATCGAAATTATTGAAAGAAAATTTGGCACCAGAAAAATGAGTGAGCTGGGCGGTATTGCAAAAAAGGCACCGGCTCTTACCATATTCTTTTTCATCATTGCGTTTGCCAATATAGGCTTGCCTCTAACCAACGCTTTTGTGGGAGAGTTTCTGATGTTTAACGGTATACTCAGCTCAAAAATCACGCAGTATGGGGTAGCTTTTACCGTTGCTGCAGGTACTGCCATCATACTGGGAGCTGCATACACATTGTTGATGGGACGCAAGGTATTTCTGGGAGAGACCAACGCACTTACTGAAAAAGGCAGCGATATACAATGGCATGAAAAAACAATACTAGCAATAATTGCTATATGTATCATTGTTGTTGGTGTTTATCCACAACCATTGTTAGGCTCATTTGAAGAAATAACCAATTCGATTATAAAATATTCGGATGTGCTTCATAAATAAAGAGGCATTAATCAATAAAATATGAATGCATTAGTATTATCTGCAATTTTTGGAGTGGTGATGATGTTTAGCGGTGCATTTATCAAAAAAAATGCGCCCGTAAAAGTCATAGGTTTAATAGCAATGCTGCTGCTATTATTGGTCAATTACTTGGAAATGCAGGGCAAGCTGCTTTTCCGGTTCGATGTATCCAATTTCATGGCCTTTGACAGCTATGCACTTTTTTTTAACGGTGTCGCGATTTTTGCCACATTGGTATACCTGTTGCTTACCTACTCCGAGATGGAAAAGGTGGGAAAGAATCTTGCCGAGTATCTGGCATTGATATTCTTTATTACAGCAGGTATCATACTTACCACCAGCTTCAAATCGCTGTTAACTTTATTTCTCGGTATAGAAATTATTTCCATTCCGTTGTATATACTTACCGGTGCAGATAAAAAGAACCTGAAAAGTAATGAGGCTGCCTTAAAATATTTTTTGATGGGTTCCTTCTCTACCGGTATTATGCTTATGGGGATAGCGCTGATATACGGAGCTCAGGGCTCTTTCTTTATTGACAAAATGGACTTTGCTAAAAACGCTCAATCGGCATTACAAATTGCAGGCATGCTGCTCCTGCTGTTCTCCATGAGTTTTAAAGTATCCGTAGCACCTTTTCACTTCTGGACTCCAGATGTATACGATGGCGCACCCACCGTATTTACCTCCTTCATGTCCACCATTGTTAAAGTGGCCGTATTTGCAGGATTTATGCGCTTGTTCGGAGGCGTTTTTGAAGCACTGCAGAACACCTGGGGACTGTGGGTAACCGTAATGATTGCCGTTACTCTGTTTATTGGAAATATCACCGCTGTGTTCCAGCAGAGTGTTAAGCGTATGCTCGCCTATTCGAGCATTTCACAAGCTGGATTTATGCTATTGGCTATTCTGGCGCTCAACGATACTGCCCGCGAAGGACTGTTACTATACGCAGCAGCTTACTCTCTGGCTACTATCGGGGTCTTCGGAGTTTTGGCCAAAATAGCCGATTATTCTTTTGAAGGGTTCAACGGTCTAGCTAAACATCAACCTGTACTCGCATTTACCGCCACCATATGTCTTTTATCATTGGCTGGAATTCCTCTTACTGCTGGATTCCTAGCAAAATTTTATATGCTGAAAGCAGTAGTTCTTACAGGTAAAAACTTATGGCTTGTAATCTTTGCAGTATTAATGGCAGCTATCAGTGTTTATTATTACTTCCGTGTAATACAAGCCATGTATTTTAAAGAGGGATCAGCACCTACCATACAGGCTACTGTTTTGGAAAAATATATCCTGATAGGTATTACTATACTTATTATATTACTGGGTGTTTTCCCTAACATTCTATTTAGTTGGCTATACTTCTAGCTCATAATATTTCGGCAAATAAGGGGAAGCAATAGAACTTCCCCTTATTTATTACTTAATTATAAAATACCTACCCCCTGTCATATAAAAAAATCATAAAAATATTACCGCCGGATTCACCCTTCTGGCATAAAATTTACTCTTTATATAAGCGTACATCTTGCTTAAACTGGAACAACACTAATAATATATAGCACTGGCTAATATTGTTGTATAAACTCATTCAATCGATTGAAAAGAGAACTGTCTGATATTCTGTATTGGCAACAGCAGGTAGCCTATTATAGAGATGAAAACGCCTACAAAAAGCTTTATTTTCATTTCTATAGCTCCCTACATCGCTTTGCCGTAGCTTTTATTGGAGATCCTGAGATATCGGAGGAGCTCGTATCAGACGTCATGATTCGCATTTGGATGATGAAGGAAAAGCTCAGTAATATCAATCGCCTTGACCTTTATTTATTCAAGTGCGTGAGAAATGCAGCTTTAGCGCATATCAATGAGAAGAAATCTATAATTGTACAAAATACAGACGAAGAGCATTTCGACCAGATGGGGTATTGCCATGCCGATGCTGAAATTAACGCTAAAGAAATCAGCCATCGCATTGAATCCGTTGTACGACGATTACCACCACAAAGTCAGTTGGTATTCAGACTAATTAAAGATGAAGGACTGTCCTACAAAGAAGTACAATCTGTTATGGGAATCAGTAATAATACCATCAAAACACATATCCGCATTGCTTTAAAACGAATCCGCATGGCTCTGGAGGATGTTTCCGGACAAAGGAGTAACAAACAAAAAATAAAATAATTCTCACATCTTTCACCCCAAGTGGGCAGATTTCAATCTATTAAGAGTACATGGCAAATAATGCTGAAATAGAATTTTATGACCTTATGGGTTTAAAACTCTCGGGCGATGCCACCCCGGAGCAACTTGAGCGTCTGCAGCAGCTAATGAACGAATTCCCGGAGTTCATGACTCTGTATACCCCTATTGAAAATGCCGGACGACTGGACAGTTATCCGATTGAGATATTGGAGCAGTCCTATGCCAGTCACTATGTTAAAAAAAGACTTCTTGCCCCTACGGAGGCAAATTACGCCCCTATTACTTCCGGGAAAAAACATTCTTTTAAAATTCGCAATTATTTCAAATATGCGGCAGTCCTCATATTACTACCCCTAGTAGGGTTGGCCGTTTATAACCTATATGAAAAAAACAACACCAAGCACAACACTCAAGGGAAGTTTAAAAATGAGGTGGCTACAGAAAAAGGATCCAAGTCCAAGATTATGCTTCCAGACAGTACGATGGTAATTCTTAATTCGGATAGCCGCCTTACTTATGATGAGCATTTCAATAAACAATCACGTGAGGTAGTGCTTACAGGCGAAGCGTATTTTGATGTAAAGTATAACAAGGAAAAGCCCTTTATCATTCATACCGATAAAACCAAAATAAAAGTTTTGGGCACTGCATTTAACGTAAGGAATTACCCTCAAGAAGATATTATAGAAACCTCCTTAATAAGAGGTAAGATAGAGCTTACCTTTGATGATAAAAAGGACAATAGAGTTATTCTCAACCCTTCGGAGAAAATTATCATCTCCAAGAAAGGCCTTTCTCAAAATACCACTTCAAAACAAAACAATCGTGAAGAAGATATTTTTAAACTCACACGCATTGTTGCAGAAGATAGCACCATAGCAGAACTGGCCTGGATTAATAATGAGCTTTATTTTGTAAACAAACCTCTAGATCTAATTGCCCGGGAATTGGAACGGGTATTTAATACTACTATCATCTTCAAAAACGACGTAGTAAAACACTATCGTTACACTATTCACAGCAGTAACTATAACTTGGAAGAAATTCTACAGATCATCAAACTTTCGCAAAATATAAATTACAGATTCATTTCAAAGGATACATTAATTATTGAATAAAACTAAAAACGGTTGCGTATGATCATAAACACAAGTTAGCCATAACCCTTTATATAAATATTTAAGAAAAAAGGAAAGGAGAATGCGCCAACATTCCCCTTCCACAGATAGTAATCACACATTGAGTTAGAGCCCTTAATGTGATTGTTTAACTCTGCAAAACGAAAATATGCAAAAAAATGTTTATAGGGGCATAGTCAGTACTATGCTTATCAGAAGAATACTTGTTTATATGAAACTATCTCTGCTGTTCTTGGTAATTGCTCTTCAGGTTTCGGCAACCAATATGGCGCAGGAGCGAATTAGTCTCAAAGCCAATAATCTTACGGTAGCCGAAGTGCTGGAAAAAATAGAGAAAACATCATCGTATCGTTTCAGTTACTCAAACGATGTGCTGCCGTTGCGAATGTTTGTTTCGGTGAATGTTGTCAACGCCAGCATCAGCGAAGTTATGCATAAAATATTCGAGGGATATCCGCTTCAGTGGAAAATCTACAAGAAAAACAACGTAGTGATTTCTCCTATCAGCCCCGAGGCAATTACCAAACTAAAAGAAGCTGATCCTATCAGCGGTACGGTACTCAATAATAAAGGAGAGCCGATAGCCGGAGCTTCTATTACGATTAAAGGTTCGACTATTGGTACTACTACCGATGCAGACGGTAAATTCACAATTAATGCGAGCATTGGAGATGTTTTGGTGATTTCCAGCGTGGGATACACCGAACAAGAAGTAACTGTTACTAGTAATCAACCAATTACAGTTGCGCTTAACCCTACTGTCAACGAAATGGACGAAGTAGTAGTGGTAGGTTATGGTACTATGCGTAAATCAGATCTCACCGGGTCAATTTCCACAGCTAAGGGAAGTGATATCATCAAAGCTCAGGCATTTAATGCGCTGGAAGGTTTAAAAGGTAAAGCTGCTGGTGTAAACATCTTCTCCAATACCGGACAACCCGGTGGTGAAATGCGTGTAATTATTCGTGGTATTGCTACTATCAACGCTTCTGCTAATCCGCTTTATGTAGTTGACGGAGTAGTAATGCAAAACTTCCAGTTTTTAAACCCTAACGATATTGAATCCATCGAAGTTCTAAAAGACGCGTCCTCAGCAGCCATTTATGGTGCTCGCGGTGCCAATGGTGTAATACTAGTTACCACTAAGCGCGGTGCAACTGGAGCTAAGAATGCGCAAATTTCATATGATGGTTCTATATCTGTGGGAACAATGTCCAGATACATTGATGTATTGGATGCTAACGAATGGATGGCAGCTTTTAAACAAGGATTGGAAAATGCCAACGCATGGCAGGGCAGAAACTTTACTACCGACCTGTCACAAATCTTTACTGATCCAGAGTTGTTTAATCCAGACGGTACTCCTAAATACAATACCAACTGGCAAAAAGAAGCCTCCAGAACAGCTATTTCACACAACCACCAGCTTAGCATACAGCGCCGAATGAACAATGCTTCCACAGGTGCATTTCTGAACTATACCGACCAACAAGGCATTTTACGCAATACTTATTTTAAACGTCTGAATGCTAAACTGGCTTATGATGATAAGCCTACCAATTGGCTTTCTACATCTGTAAACTTATTAGTGAACCATACCTGGGGTAATAGAACTTCAGATAACCCGTACGGCTTGGGAGCTTTGCGTACTATGGTAGAACAACTACCTTTCCTCCCAGTAAAACTAGCAGATGGCACCTATGCTCAAACTAATAATATCAGAACAACCGCAATTCCGATAGACAAAGACAATCCAAGCGGCCCTACACAGGGTTTTCAGCCTGAGGGTGTAGGTAACCCTGTTGAGCTGCTGGAGCGTATACAGGCTATGCAATACCGTACACAAATTTTCGGTAACGCAGCCCTTACATTCCATCTGACAAAAGACTTGGAATTAAAAACACAATTTGGTGTGGATTATCATAATAACCGCGCCAAAAACTATACACCGTTTACTCCTCGCCCGCTGATTAACCAGAATGCGGAAGGATCAGCTTCAGCTTCACATGCTTCTACATTCTATTGGCAGGAAGAGACATACCTGACTTATAAAAAACTGATCAATAAGCACTCGATCAATGCAATGGCCGGTATGTCATGGCAGGAAAATATCTACGATTATTTTTCCGCATCTGACAGCCGCTATGTAGATGACTACTTCGGATTCTACAATATGGGACGTGGTACTAACCGTCCTTCCGTTGGAAGTGATTACGATAAATGGGCCATGAACTCTTACTTCTTCCGTGCGGCATATGCCTACGACAGAACTTATATGGCCACATTAACCGGTCGTTATGATGGTTCTTCTAAATTCGGACCGAATAACAAGTATGGATTCTTTCCATCACTAGGTTTGGGGTGGATGATATCCAACGAAAACTTCATGAAGAATTTAAATGCCATCAGCAGATTAAAACTGCACACCTCACTGGGTGTTACCGGTAACTCAGAAATTGGTACTTACGCTTCATTGGCTCGTATAGGACAATCGAACACTATTATTGGAGATGCGCTGCGCGTAGTATCGTACCTGAGCAATATGCCCAATCCTAATTTAAGATGGGAGAAAACCACTCAGTGGGATGTTGGCTTGGATGTAGGACTATTCCAAAATCGCTTGAATATGGAAGTGTCTTACTACTACAAGCTCACTAAAGACCTACTGCTGAGCCGTCCACTTCCACCATCTGTTGGATTCTCATCTGTTACAGAAAATATCGGTTCTGTTTCCAACCGTGGTGTAGATATCTTGCTTACTGCCTACCCCATTCAGAACAACAACTTCCAGTGGACTTCTACACTTAATTTGGGATATAACAAGAGCCGTGTAGAAAAACTAGATGAGAAAGCTTCTATCGATCCCATTACCGGTAAAAAACAAATCACTACCGACGGATTTGTGGGCTACGATATTCTTATCCGTGAAGGCGACGAGCTTTCTTCCTTCTATGGTTATAAGAGAGTGGGAATCTACGATGGAAATCCCGCTAACTGGGATCCCAATACCATGAATATTCCGGCTATCATCGGAGAAAAAGTAACTTATAAGGATCGTCAGGTAATCGGTAAAGGTTTGCCTGACTGGATGGGGTCTTTCATCAACACCCTTAACTACAAAGGTTTCGATCTCACTGTCGATTTACAATTTACTTGGGGTGTAGATGTAATGCAAGAGTTCTTCCATTCTACCGAAGGACGCTTCCTTACCAGTGGTTTGAAGAAGTTGTATTACGATGCATGGCATCCCACCCAAAATCCTAATGGTAAATCTCAAGCTGTACGCTTAGCCAACTTTGGAATGGGAAGTAATGCCAATGCTGATGATACCTGGGTTGCAGATGGTTCTTATCTGCGTGGGAATCTGTTCCAGCTAGGTTATACGTTCTCTCCTAAAGCGGCTAAGAAGATGGGCTTTTCTGCATTCCGTGTTTATGCCAACGTGAACAATGCCTTCCTGAACACATCCTCAGAGTACCTGGGATATGATCCTGACAACTCTTCACGCTTGGGAGATAATAAATGGGGAGCCAATCGTCAGTTCTTCACCTATCCTCGTCCAAGAACTTATACACTTGGCGTTAATGTAACATTCTAATTCATGTTATTAAAAACAATCCACATGAAACCGTACAAATTATATATAGCGATATTCTCAACCTTAGCACTCTCAGTTTTTTTGAGTTCGTGCAATAAGTTTTTGGAAGAAAATCCTCTAGATACGAAAATTTCTGATCAGTTCTGGAAAACTCCTGCTGATGCTCAATCCGCAGTAAATGGATTATACTTCGGCGGTGTTCCTTATCTCCACAATATTGATGTGGATGGAGGCTGGACACCCAAAGCTACCATGTGGGGTGGTATTATGTCAGGACTGTTTGTCGACAAGCGTAAAGACAGAACCTTTACCAACGCTTCGGAAAACAGCACGTTTAATATCGAGTCTTTCAACTCTACAGCGGCAAAATTGTGGAGTGAGTACTACATAGGTATTTCCCGTGCCAATTTTGTAATTGCCAATATCCCTACTATGTCTGGGGTATTGGATCAGGCTACCATCGACAATTACGTAGCACAGGGCAAATTCTTCAGAGCATTGGCATACTTCTCTCTGGTAAAAGATTTCGGAGATGTGCCCCTCATTGATGCCCCATTTACCTCTACTGATGGTATTTACAAACCTCGCACTCCTGCAGCTGACATTTATCGTTTCATCGAGCAGGATCTAATCAGTATCGCAGACGGCAATGCGCTACCCGATAAAGCCTTCTACGATAACGGCTGTTATGTAACCAAGCCTATGGCTCAGTCGTTGCTGGCACAGGTATATTTACAATGGGCCGGGGCGCCACTTAACGGAGGTAATGAATATTACGCCAAAGCAGCCGATTGGGCATTGAAGGTAATTAATGGCGGAAAACACGCACTAATTCATCCAAACGGTACAACAGCAGATTTAAACTCGGCCTATAACATTATTAAAACCACAAAAAACTCCAACGAAATCATCTATGCCAAGGAGTATAACATGACAAGTTATAATGTAGGGAACTCCTACCCTGCACGCTCTATCGGCGCCGATGCCTTTCAGTGGAAAGATGCTGACAATAACAACGTGTTCAAACCTGCAGGCGACGTAATGTACAACGCCTATCTGCCTTGTGATATGCTGCTTAACAGCTATGCACCACAAGACATCCGCATTAAAGAAAAACAATTCTTTTTCAGAAATTATACCGATGCCACAGGTATTTCCCATACACTCAGCAACGTGGGTAACTGGGCATGGTTTGATGAGGCAGCACTGAAGAGCGGACGCGATGGCGACTATAATATGCCGATGATTCGTTATGCCGAAATATTGCTGATTGCGGCAGAAGGTTTGGCTCGTACCGGTAAAGAAGCTGAAGCTCGTGGTTATCTGAATCAAGTACGTCGCCGTGCAGGATTACCGGATGAAACAGCCAGTGGCCCTAATCTGATTACCGCGATTCTAACAGAACGCCTACATGAGTTCCCGTTAGAATTTAAAATATGGGATGATATTCGTCGTACAAGATTATATCCCGAAGCTGATGGGCATCAATCTGGAAAACTTAAATGGACTCCTCTTGCTTCTGCAGCCATCCAAAACAAACCTGATGGCTTTACTAAAGTGGGAGCCATACCGGAATATGCACTTTTATGGCCCATTCCGTTGGGAGAAATGCAAGCCAATCCGGCCATACAAGAACAAAATCCAGGCTGGAAATAGATATTTCTTTAAATCCGGCCTTAATAGGGAGCTTTCCGAAAGGATCAGCTCCCTTTTTATTTTTCCCAATTGGACTATAGCATTATTCTGTAATCTACTCAATAATAAATTTGCAATTATTATCATATGCATTTAGCTTTACGCAACGTTTAATATGAGATTCAACGATACATTGCTACTGGCCTTTCGCACCGTAAGGAGTAATGCACTACGCACCGCCCTTACAGTAGCCATAATTGCTTTTGGCATCATGGCATTGATAGGTATTATTACGGCCATCAAGGCGATGAATCAGAAGTTCTCGGAAAGCTTTTCCAATATGGGCGCCAACGCCTTTTCTATTCGCTACAAAGAACAGAATATACGCATCGGTGGAGGCAGCCGTGAACTTACCGTATCTAAAAAGCAAACTAAAAAGGAAAAAAAATCCAATCTCGACCGCAAAATCACCAAAGAAGAAGCCGAGTATTTTGTCAATCATTATCATTTTCCCGCAGCCATTGCTGGACTGTCTATTTTTGGAACGCGTAACAATATTGTTTCTTTCGGCAATAAGAAGACCAGCCCTAACGTAATGCTGTTTGGAGGGGATGAAAAGTACCTTGATCTGAATGGGTACAAACTGCTCAACGGTCGTAATATGACCCAAAGCGAAATTCAGAGTGTGCAAAACGTGTGCATCATTGGTTATGATATTGCTAAAAAATTCTTTAACGAAGCAGTAGATAAAGCCATCGGAAAAATTATTCTTATTAATAGCCGGTCCTACAGAATAATCGGAGTACTAGAAAGTCGTGGTTCTACTTTCGGGTTCAGTAGAGACAATATGATTATTGTGGGCTATAAAAACGTGGCCAAAGACTTCTCGAACAATAATTCTTATGTTATAGCTGTAAAGGTGGACAATATTAACAACCTCAATCAAGCGATGGGTGAAGCGGAGGCCTTATTTAGAGGGGTTAGAAAAATAGGTATTACCGAGGAAAGCAATTTCGTACTGGATAAAAGTGACAGCATTGCAGAACAAGCTATGAATAGTCTGGGATTTCTAACCATATCCGCTACAGTGATCGGCCTTATTACACTCATCGGTGCAGCCATCGGGCTAATGAATATTATGCTGGTCAGTGTATCCGAGAGAACAAAAGAAGTAGGACTTATAAAGGCTATTGGGGGCAAAAGCAGTGTGGTAAAAAGGCAGTTTTTGCTTGAAGCTATCATAATCAGTGTGTTAGGGGCAGTTTTTGGTATTTTATTGGGCATATTGGTAGGCAACAGCTTTGCCTTGGTATTGAATACAGGATTTGTAGTACCTTGGGGCTGGGTGATATATGGTATTGTTATTTGTACGCTCGTAGGGTTGCTAGCAGGCTTATACCCTGCCGTAAAAGCAGGAAAACTCAACCCTATTGAAGCTTTGCGGTACGAATAAATCATCAAAATTTCCACAAACCATCGAAATCGACCCTATCTACAACACAATGCTTATATTTGTAACTTATCTAAATATATTCGTCTAGTTATGGCTGATGAGATAGCAGATTTCGAAAAAAATCTTTCAGGAGATCAGGGAAAAGATCAAAAAACGAGTTGGTTTAGAAGAATTAAGAAAGGTATCCTGACGAAAACATCTGAAAAGAAGGAAACTCAGGAAGGACTTTGGACTAAATGTCCGGAGTGTAACTATATATCCACATTTGCTGAGTTGAAAGAACAATTATTTGTTTGTCCCAAATGTGGTTACCACCATCGCTTAAACAGTTCACAATACTACGAGATTCTGTTTGACAATAATGAGTATACAGAACTCTTCACCAATATAAGAAGCAAGGACTTTTTAGGGTTCACCGACCTGAAACCTTATAAAAAACGTCTGGAAGACATTTGGAAGAATAATACAAACCTCAAAGACTCTCTGCGTGTGGCTGTGGGGAAAGTAGATGGAGAGGAAATGGTCATTGCTTGTATGGACTTTGAGTTTATCGGAGGTTCGCTGGGAAGTGTAATGGGAGAAAAATTTGCCCGTGCCGTTGATTATTGTATCCAACACCGTTTGCCTTACATGGTAATCAACAAGAGTGGCGGTGCGCGTATGATGGAAAGCGCCTTTTCCCTGATGCAGATGGCTAAAACAAGTGGTAAATTATCGCAGCTCAGCGATGCGAAATTGCCTTATATATCCTTACTCACCGACCCCACTTTCGGAGGGGTATCCGCATCGTTTGCAATGCTTGGAGACCTTAATATAGCGGAACCGGGGGCCCTAATTGGTTTTGCGGGACCGCGTGTCATTAAAGAAACCATCAAAAAAGACCTACCCGAAGGGTTCCAACGTAGTGAATTTTTGCTGGAACACGGTTTTCTGGATTTTATAGTAAACCGTAAAGAACTGAAAAATAAAATCGCAACCGTTATCCGCTTATTTAAGAACTAATATTTTTGCAGCATTATCCACTACCGCAGCCTTTTATTCCAAAGAGGCTACGGAAGTAGGTTTTGTTTTTAACCGTATTAAAACCTAATTACGTTTGGCAGCACCTATATCCATAAAAAACCGCTCCGCAACATATGAGTACTTTATAGACAGTACTTATGTGGCAGGTATGGTGTTATTGGGAACAGAGGTGAAATCCCTGCGACAGGGTCGTGCCAGCTTTAACGACAGTTATTGTTTTATCCATAAAGGCGAGATATGGATTAAACATCTGCACATATCGCCTTACTCTCACGGTACAGTAAACAATCATGACCCCGACAGAGACAAAAAGCTCTTGTTACAAAAACGCGAAATCCGAAAAATTGAATCGAAGTTGAAAGAAAAAGGCTATACGCTGATACCGTTAAGAATCTTTACTAACGAACGTAACCTAGTAAAAATAGAAATCGGATTAGGAAAAGGTAAAAAACTCTATGACAAGCGCGAATCCATCAAGAAAAAAGATGTAGAACGCGAAATGAAAAGATTTCTCAGATAACATATGGTTATTGCTCACCCAAACTCTAAGACAGTTATCCATCCAATGAAGTTTTTTTTCGCCCTGTTAGTTTTTGCAATAATTACTATTCCATTAAATGCTCAATTTACCGATAGTACTACGAAATACCTGAATATAAACTCAGGTGGTTCCATCAATAAAACCAAGGACGGAAGCAACTATCTTTTGAATAATGGCGTACAATTTAGTGTAAAAAAACAGCGTACTACATTGAACTCGTCCGCCACTTGGATCTACGGGGCTAATCCCGAAAAACTTACTAACAACGACTTTTCATTAAGTAGTAATGTGAATCTATACCGGCATTTTGCGGAATTTTATTACTGGGGTTTATTACATTACACTACCAGTTATTCGCTGAATATCAAAAATCAGGGCCAAGTGGGTATTGGTGTAGCCTATAACTTCCTGAACAAAAAAGATATATGGCTGAATGTTAGCAACGGATTTATAGGTGAGCTCAGCCGCATCATAGAAAACGATACCTCCATCGTGAATTATCAAACCATACGAAATTCCCTGAGAGTACAGTTTATGCTGAAATTGGGAGAACGGTTTACCTTTAAAACAGGAGGCTTCTTCCAACCCTCTTTAAAATATATTAGTGATCATATTCTTACCAACGATACGGAACTCATTTATCAGTTATGGAAAGGCCTGCAGTTGAACACACGATTCATGTATAACAAAATCAGTCGAACAGAAAAAGAAAACCTAGTATTTACTTACGGACTGAAATACGCAATTTATTTCTAAACATAAAAGCCCGGTAGAAACCGGGCTTTGAATTATTTAACGCCTTTATTATTGCAGCTTCATATCAGCTATAATATTCGCGATTTTAGTATCGAGTATTTTTTCTACCGCATCATATTGAGCTGCACTCTCCAGTTTCTCCTTCACACTGAAGTAAAACTTAATTTTAGGCTCGGTGCCACTGGGACGTGCGGAAATTAAAGATCCATCCTCTGTCACAAACTGCAGTACATTAGATTTTGGCAGATGAATATCCGTAATATCTCCAGTCAGCACATCCAAAGCTTTACTGCTTTGGTAATCCAGTATCTTCACTACTCTGGCCCCGTTGATTTCTTTTGGTGGATGCTCACGATAGCCTTGCATCATGGCTGCAATTTGTTGTTGACCATCCATTCCCTTTTTGGTAATGGAAATAAGATGCTCCTTGTAGAAGCCGTATTTGATGTACAACTCTACTAGTTTTTCAAACAGGGTTCTACCTTTTTCTTTCTCATAAGCAGCCATCTCGCATAGAAGAGCCACAGCACTCACCGCATCCTTATCTCTGATCTTATCGCCAATCATTAAACCAAAACTTTCCTCGCCCCCCACAATATAATTTTCCTTTCCCTCCTTTAAGCGAATCATTTCAGCAATCCATTTGAAACCGGTAAGCACTCGGTAGCAAGCGACATTGTTTCCTTTTGCCAGCTCATCTACCATACCTGTTGTTACAATGGTAGTAATAATCATATCATTGGGCTGGGCTATTCCTTTCTCCTTTCTTGCTTCTAGTAAGTAGTTAAAGGCAAGTACGGCGGTTTGATTACCGTTCATTAGCACCCATTCTCCATGATGATTTTTGATACCGATGCCCACTCGGTCTGCATCAGGATCTGTACCCAACAATATATCGGCATCTAGCTCCTTGGCCTTTTGCAGGCCAATACTCATGGTTTCTTTTTCCTCTGGATTAGGATACGCTACTGTAGGGAAGTTTCCATCAGGAGTTTGTTGCTCCGCTACAATATGCACGTTCTTAAAACCAAAACGCTCCAGCACTTTAGGCACCAACGTGATACCCGTACCGTGAATGGGAGTATAAACGATTTTTAGATCGCTTTGCTTTTCGATAATTTCGGGATATACACTTAATCCCTTAACCATTTCAATGTATTGCTCATCTATATCCTTACCTATGATGGTAATATTTTCTTCTCCCCCACTCCACTGTACATCGTCTACCGATTTGATTTTTTCTACCTCAGCAATTACGTTTTTATCGTGCGGGGGCACCAGTTGTCCTCCATCATTCCAATAAGCTTTATACCCGTTATATTCTTTGGGATTATGCGAAGCTGTGCACACCACACCTCCTTGACATCCTAAGGTTCTGATAGCAAAGGATAACTCCGGCGTAGGACGTAAGTTTTCGAACAAAAACACCTTAATGCCATTGGCGGCAAAAACATTTGCAGTGGTTTCGGCAAAAAAGCGGCTGTTGTTGCGACTGTCATGCGCAATGGCCACTTTTATTTCTGTACCTGGATAAATTTGTTTCAGATAATTAGCGTACCCCTGCGTAGCCATCCCCACGGTATATTTATTCATTCTATTGGTACCCACTCCCATAATGCCGCGAAGCCCCCCGGTTCCGAACTCAAGGTTTTGGTAAAAGGAGTCGACAAGCTCCTGAGGATTCTCTTCTTGCAATCTTCTTATTTCGTTCTTGGTGTTTTCATCAAAGTTGCCCTGCAACCATTGATCCACCTTTTGTTGAATAGCACTATCCATAACAGTCTTGTTTAGGAAATGAAGATAAATAAATTCGTGCTAATGCAAAAAGACATCCTCAATTTCCAGTCCGAACACTATTCAACTCCTCCACAACCTCCTTAAACAAGCGCAGCGAGTGCTCTTTTTTACTCTGATCAAATATGGCCGAAGAGACCATAATCTCATGCACCCCTGTTTTTTCTAGGAAAGTGCTCAGATTGTTTTTTACGGTGATTTTATCGCCTATAAATGAGTAAGAGAGCATATGCTTTACTCCGTAAGCTTGCTCTGGCGTCCACATGTGCGCCAATTCTTCCACCGGAAACGGGGGTTGTAGTGGAGCACGCGAATTGGTGAAAATTCCCAAAAACATTTTATATAAAGAGGTGGCCAAAAAAGCAGCTTCCTGATTGGTATCGGCCGTGATTACATTTACACAGGCCATTAAATAGGGCTCCTTCAATACTGCTGAAGGCTGGAAAGAATCCTTGTAAATAGAGATAGCCCTCAAAAATTGATCAGGAGCAAAATGTGTAGCAAAAGCATAGGGCAATCCCAGCTGAGCCGCCAGAAAAGCACTATCGGTACTAGAACCCAATATCCATATCGGCACATCCACACCTTCTCCTGGCAGTGCTCTCACTTTAGCATGTTTATTTTCTACGCTGAAATAGGTTTGCAACTGCTGAATATGGGCCTTAAAATCATATGGGGCATCTACCGGCCTATTTCGAATAACCATTGCGGTGAGAGGATCAGTGCCTGGTGCCCGCCCTAGGCCTAAATCAATACGCCCCGGATACAGAGAGCCTAAGGTGCCAAACTGCTCCGCTATTATCAATGGCGAATGATTGGGCAGCATGATGCCTCCCGAACCTACTCGTATGGTACGTGTGCCCCCAGCCACAAATCCAATCAAGACTGATGTGGCGGCGCTGGCCACATTTTCCATATTATGATGCTCAGAAAACCAATAACGAGTATAACCTAGCTCTTCTACCAATCGAGCTGTTTGCAAGCTTCTCTGAAAAGTTTGATGCACACTATCGCCCTCACAAACCGTTGCCAAATCCAAAACCGAAAATTTAATCTGAGCCGTCGCAGTAGGATACATGTGTTGCTATTTTAAATAAAACAACAACACCTGCAAAAAGTTTCATAAAGCTTTACTACTTTATGTGGCAAGCGCTTTTGCACTACGCTTCTTTGCCAGATTAATAAAGAAAACACTACACAAAATAATTGCCAATCCGCTCAACTGCAAAACGGACAAATGATCTTTATTAATCAGTACGCCCAGAAGCACTGCTACAAGAGGATTGACATAGGCATATGTGCTAACCGTAGTAACACTTCTAACACTTAATAAATAAACATAAGCACTATATCCGATTATAGAACCAAACACTACAAGATAAAGTATAAACATCCAGGCCTTCAGTGGTATGGTAGCCCAGTCTACTGTTGCAAAATCATTATGCACTACGCCTGTAATAGCAAATGCTGCACCAGCGGCTAACATCTGCCATGCCGCATTCATAGTTTGAGATACTTGTTTAGCCCTGTATTTTGAATATAATGAGCCGATGGACCAGCTGATATTGGCAGTACACAAGATTACGAGCGGCAGTATCCCCTGCCCAAAACTGGATAACGATACCTTCTCATAGAAAAGCGCAATCACCCCAATGAGTCCGATGGACACACCCAATAAAGTATATCGGTTACTAAAGTTTTCCTTCCAGTTGAACTTATCCAGTAATAAAAACCATAACGGCGCAGAAGCCATAAAAATGGCTACAAATGAGCTGTGCAGATACTGCTCTGACCAGATAACAGCTCCATTTCCCAAAAACAGCATTAGTATGCCGCTAATAATCGACGGTAATAAGGCACTTCTATCCCAGACTTTTTCTCCGCGCAGCATCCCCCATATCAGCATTATAACCCCCGATGCGAAAAAGCGCACAGCACCCAATACAGGTGGAGGTAAATATTTTACGGCCAATTCTATAAAAAAATAGGTCGATCCCCAAATGATGTACACTGCCGCAAAAGCAAGAATTACCCATAAAAACGATCCGTTCTTAGTTTCACTCATTATCAGTTAATTTATCAATATTAGTTTAATACCCTACCCTATCATTTAGTAACCCGGACAAAAAATACCATCACCACTTTGCCCCTTTTGATATATTTGTAACTTTACCTCAATCGATTACCCATTCCCACTTTGAGTAATCTGAGACAAAAAAATTTAATGTACGTTTGCACCTAATTTAATTGCAAAAGATGAGGCGACTTTTTACAGTTTCAATACTATTTATACTGATTGCAGCTTTCTTGGGCTGCGACAGCAACAATGCGGATAAAACAAACGATGATTATAATAACACATATAGGGCCAATAATGTTGCAAACATTAGTATTTCAGTAATTAAAAGTTACCCGCACGATACTGCATCCTTTACTCAAGGGCTTGTAGTGTATAAAGGACAGTTGTATGAAGGCACAGGTGGAGCTGAGTATAGCCCGGTGGGAAGTAAATTTTCGCAACTATTAAGAGTGAATATCGAAACTGGGAAAGCAGAAAAAGCGGTGAGTCTGGCCCCCCAATACTTTGGTGAGGGCATTACAATTCTAAATGATACCGTATATCAACTGACATGGAGAGAACATAAGGTATTCGTATATACCCTACCCGATTTGAAAAAAGTAAAAGAATTGCCTTTAAATACTGAAGGTTGGGGCATTACTACAGATGGTAAACAACTTATCGTCAGTGACGGTTCCAGCAATTTATATTTCTACGAACCCTCGACTTTTCGACTCATGCGCACGCAGGCCGTAACTCAGAATGGCGATCTCTCGTTTAATCTTAACGAACTTGAGTATATCGAAGGATACGTATATGCAAATCAGTGGCAACAACCATATATCTATAAAATAGAGCCCGAAAGCGGGCAGATAGTAGGCCGTATCGACGTAACCCAGATTTGGGAAAGAATCAAAAGAATTGACCCCATGGCGGATGTTCCCAATGGTATCGCTTATGATGCTGAAGCCAAAAAGATTTACATTACTGGTAAGAAATGGCCTGAGCTATACGAAGTACAATTGGGGAATTAAAATTTATTCAACCGCTCGAACTACATAGATAATCGAACAACACGCCTCCACATTACCCAGCGCATTGATATTGGAAGCAAGGCCATGTAGTCCAGCGCTGAGATAGTTCACCTTTCCTGCCTTGTATTTACTACTCAGCATATCCACATAAAAGCTATCGAACCACATCGGCAGCATTTGTGCAATTTGCAAACCGTGTTGCTCAACCAGCAGTTTCATGGACTTAGGTGAAAAATGATATAAATGGCGAGGAACATCGTAACCTGCCCAATACTTACCATAAACCTGTGCGTCTTTACTGGTATAGTTGGGCACTGCTATGAAAAGCACACCCTGGGGTGTAAGCAATTTTTTCATCCGCTCCAAATACTCATGAAGGGCATGAACATGCTCCAATACATGCCACAATGTAATAGCATTAAAGCTACCCTCGGGTAGGATGAACAACTCGTGCGACGGTTGCGCTACAATTTTATACGTTTTCTGAGCAACAGCTCTAGCATCTGCATCAGGTTCTAAGCCTGTTACCTGCCAGCCTTGTGCCCGCATGGTGTGCAGAAAAGCACCTGTTCCGCAACCAATATCCAATACACGGCCTGTTTGTAAACCAGTATGCTGCTTTACAATAGCAGCCTTTTGTTTCAAAGTTATTCTACGTACGCGCTGATAAAGGGTATTGATAAACCCCTTAGTAGTATTAGTATGAGAAATATAATCCTCCGATTTATAATACACTCCGATTTCGTCCACATCGGGAATGCCTTGTGTAAACCTTCCGGTACAATCTTCGCAATGAATGATTGAAAATTCTTTTCCGCTAACCGTATAGTCTTTTACATCAAAAACCCATTTTAGATTCGTGGAGCTACAAAGCGGACACTCCGAGTAATGAATTGTTGGCATTAATAAACTTTTGAGCGCGGTTTTGTCCGATTAGTATTTTTTAAACGAAGATTTTAATATGGGAGTATTAAACGGCGAAACTACTGCCACAGCCACAAGTACTGCTAGCATTCGGATTATTGAATGTAAACCCACGATTATCCAGTCCTTCGCTCCAGTCAATCTCCATTCCCATAAGGTACAGTTCATGGGCTTTGTTCATCACACAGGGGATGCCTTCTATTTCAAATTCCTTATCACTCTCGGTTTTAGTATCAAAACCTAAAACATAACTCATACCACTACATCCTCCTCCTTTTACACCAATGCGTAAGTATTGCGATTTATCGAAATCGGGTGCACTCATGAGCCGTTTAAGCTCTTTAACGGCTCCGGCTGTGAAGGTAACCGGAGTTGCAACAGAGGTTGTTTCCATACTACAAAGGTACTAAAACCCATACATTATTCTGTCATAGTTCTGTTAACCCACCAGCGTATCAAGCTACAATATTAACGTAGTTTTAATTATCAAATTTCTTTTTCAGTGCCTCTAAGGCCGAATGAAACTGGCTTTTGGGTTTGGAAGTCTGTATACCCTTTCCGCCAGATTTATGAGAAGTCCGCGAACCGCCATCCTCTTTTCGGTTGTCCTTCATGCTTAAAGAAATACGCTTACGAGCTACATCCACCTCAAGTACAGTAACCATTACTTTCTGACTTAGTTTTACTACTTCGTTGGGATCACTTACGTATCTGTTGGACAAATGAGAAACATGCACCAGTCCATCTTGCTTCACTCCTATATCCACGAATACCCCGAAGTTGGTAATATTGGTAACAATACCGGGCAATTGCATCCCCACTTGAAGATCTTCAATAGAACTTACACCTTCGGCAAAGCGAAATTCCTCGATAGGACTACGTGGGTCGCGACCTGGCTTCTCAAGCTCTTTTAAAATATCTTCAATGGTATAAGTACCTACTGTTTCTGTAACGAAATCTTTAATATTGATTTTTTTTCTTAACTCAGGTTTTGCAATGATATCATTAACGGTACAATTGAGCTTGTTTGCCATCTCCTCTACTACACCATAGCTCTCCGGGTGCACCGCCGAGTTATCCAAAGGATTGGGAGCATTGGGAATACGTAAAAAACCGGCACATTGCTCAAATGTTTTGGGTCCCAGCATGGGTACATTCAATAATTGCTCCCGCGATGTAAAAGCCCCGTTTTTCGTGCGAAATTCAACAATGTTCTTAGCAATGGTAGGAGTAAGACCTGATACATACATCAGCAAGTGTTTGCTAGCAGTATTTACATCCACTCCCACATAGTTTACACAGCTTTGCACCACGGTATCCAGACTTTCCTTTAGGCGGGTTTGATTTACATCATGCTGATATTGTCCCACACCAATACTTTTGGGGTCGATTTTCACCAATTCACTTAAAGGATCGAGCAGACGGCGACCTATACTGATGGCCCCGCGTACTGTAACATCCTCATCGGGGAATTCTTCACGCGCTACCTCACTGGCCGAATAGATAGATGCCCCACTTTCGTTGACTAGGAAAATAGGTATTTGCTTGCCAAAATCAATACTCCGTAACAACTTCTCTGTTTCCTTGCTTGCCGTACCATTTCCATAACCAATTGCCTCAATATTATAAGATGATACCAAGTCTTTAATAATTGCAATGGCTTCTTGCCACTCATTTTGTGGAGCATGTGGATAAATGGTAGCGTATTTAAGAAAGGTTCCGTTTTCGTCCAGGCACACTACCTTACATCCTGTTCTGTAACCTGGGTCAATGGCCAACACTCGTTTATGTCCCAAGGGTGAAGCCAGCAATAATTGTCTTAGGTTTTCCGCAAATACACGAATAGCTTCTTCATCGGCACTCTTCTTACTACTCATACGGAATTCCGTTTCGATAGAGGGCTTGAGCAGGCGATTATAGGCATCTTCCACAGCGGTAGCTACATGTTGTCCAGACTGATTACTTGACTTAACAAAGATTTCCTTGAGTGCCGCAATAGCAGATTCTTTTTCTATGGAGATATCCATAATGAGAAAGCCCTCCTTTTCACCACGGCGAATCGCCAGTAAGCGGTGCGAGGGACATTCGGCCAGGGGCTCCTTAAAATCAAAATAATCTCTATACTTCTGCGCTTCTTCAGCTTCTTTTTTAGTACTCAACACGCGCGAAGAAATAATTGCGCTTTCCTGAAACATTGAGCGCACGAGCGTTCGCGCCTGTTCATTTTCTGAAATCCACTCGGCAATAATATCACGAGCACCCTGTAAGGCTTCATCCTCAGTTTTTACTTGCTCATTGAGGAAAGGCTTGATCTTTTCTTCTGAAATTTCTTCCGCTTGGGTAAAAATTAGTTGAGCAAGGGGCTCCAAACCTTTTTCAATGGCCACAGTAGCTTTAGTCTTGCGCTTAGGCTTATAAGGCAGATAAATATCTTCCAGCTCTGTATCGCTGATACAATCGTCAATCCTCTTCTTTAATTCTGGAGTTAATTTTCCTGCGGCTTCAATAGTTTTCAGAACGGTTTCTTTCCGCTTCTGTAGGTCGTCGTAATATTTAATCTTATCAATCACACTTCCCACCTGCACTTCATCCATATTACCAGTTGCCTCTTTCCTGTATCGGCTGATAAAGGGGATGGTTGCCCCATCGGCATGCAACTGCTGTATATTAAGGATATTTTTTACAGGCAATGATAAATCTGCTGCAATCTGCTGTATATACTTCAAATCCATTGTAGACACTTTTATTTCTAATCGGATGCAAATGTAGGCGTGCGTAATAAAGAAAAAAATATTTTTTGAAAGGGTATTTTTTATTATTTACGGCGGAGGATGAAAATAAAAAAACGGGGAGCCAACTATTCGAAAACGAGTTCAACATCTCCACCAATAGGGTACCCCTGGCAAGTAAGGACCCGGCCTCTCTCAATTTCTTCATCCATCAACACTTCATTATAAGCCATCCACACCTTTCCCGAGATACAAGTAGCCACGCAGCTTCCACAACGACCGGCTTCACAGCTATAAGGCATATTAATGTGCTGATCTCTGGCTGACGCAGTTATACTTTTCGGGTACTGTACTTCGATAACATGCACCTTACCATGTAGATGAAGCGTTACCTTATGCATATCCTTATCGGGCGGCTCGGGCAATCTTACCGGAGGCAATGTGCTGAAGTCTTCTTTAAAGATTTGTTTATCGCTGATGCCGTTATTGTGTAGCGAAATCATTGCCATCAGCTTATAATCAAAAGGGCCGCAAATGTAAAAAAGCAAACTACTTTTATCTCTATGGGCAAAGTGCTTATCGAATAGCCAGTTTAGCACCATATTGCTCATGCGGCTATTATAAACATCCAATCGATCGCTATACATAAAATGAATATGAAAGCGATGGGGATATTGCTGCATTAGATCCTGCAGCGGCTTCAAAAAAATGGTATCTTTTTCGCTTTTATTACTGTAAAATAGAAACACATCTTGCGAAGTGGTCAACAGCAATGTTTTGATAAGCGAAAAACAAGGAGTGATACCGCTTCCTGCTGCTAAAAAACAAAATGTCTTACCCTGTACATTTTCAGGCAGCACAAAAAAACCACCCACACCTGAGGTAGACAATATATCGCCGGGTTTAGCCTTATACACTAACCACCGAGAAAACTCTCCGTTATCAATTTTCTTTACAGTGATGGACAATGGTTCTCCTGTATCGGGGCACGATGATATGGAATACGAGCGCCTTTTCTCCCCTCCCGGAGTATTAAAAATGAGGGTAAGGAACTGGCCTGCCTTATAACGAGGTTGCCAGCCATGTAGTGGTTTCAATACTAGCGTTCGGGCATCAGCTGTTTCATGAATGACTGATACTATTTCTACTTCCTTTATAATTGATTTATCCATTCAGATAAACATACGATAAACTATTATTGTCGTTTAGGTACCGTGCAAATAGCGGTCTATGGACGCAACCAGGGACGAGGATCCACATTCCTTTCTTCAATCATTAATATAAAGTCCAATTTGCCAGTTCCGGTTTCTTCGTCGGCACCCACAGTACCGATAGTTTGTCCACGTGATATCGAAGCGCCTCTGCTCACACTTACTGATGCCAGATTACTATATGCCGTAAAATATTTTCCATGCCTAATCACAACAAACGAGGTACTGCCCACTTTCGACACACTCACTACCTCTCCGTTAAATACTGCCCTTACCGGCGCTCCTACCGGAGCTGTGTAAGTAACACCTGGATTATCTCCCACGATAGCGGGACCTAGTCCTTCAATTTTATAGCGACCGAATCCTAGCGTAATCACTCCATCAACCGGTGGAGGCAGTTTGCCGCGGTTTTGCGAAAAATCGCTATTCAGGGCAATATCATCCGCCTTATAATTCAGATAGCCCCCTTCGGGTTCTTTACGCGTTGTGGCAACTGCGGTGGAAGGAGGAGTGTGATTCTGCGGGACCGTCACCGGTGATTCCTTTACTACAATGTTTCCCGAAGAACCCGGAATATTTTTTACTGTAGTGGTCGTGCTAGGGTTTACGCGGTCAAATCTAGGCTGTCTGGCAGATGTTGCGGGTGCTGAAGCTACTGGAGTTTCTTCAACAACCTCGTTTTTAGGAGGTGTGCTAGTGGCCGTAGCCCCAGTCAGTGCCTTCTCTACGTCTTCTTGCATCTTTTTAGCAAGCTCTTCCTTACGTGCTTTTGCTTCTTCCTCCGCACGTTTCCGTGCTTCTTCTTGTGCCGCTTTTCTTGCCTCCTCAATCTCTTTTCTTACAACTGCCGCAATGTTATTTTTAAGCTGGCGGTCCTGTTCTTTTTTTCTGGCTATCTGCCTTTGTAACTGCCCGGCCTGCGACTGTAACATTCGCGCCACAGAATCTTTCTCCTTTCTTTGCTGATCAAGTACTACAATCTCCTCTGAACGCTTGTCCAAAGCAAACTGTTTCCGCTTTTTACTCTCGAGCTGCTGATTGTATCTTTTGCTGATAAGCTCACTGGTTTTGAGAATATCATCCATCTGCTGCTTCCGATAGTTGCGGTAATTCTTCAGATAAGCCACACGTTTAATAGCATCGTTGAAACTATTTGCAGAAAAAATAAAGTTCAGATAATCGTAATTGCTACGGTTTTTATAGGCATATACTACAGTGCGCGCATAATGAGATTTCAATGTATCCATTTGCTTTTTCAAGCGGTTAATCTCCAAGGAACTGTAGTATATATCATCATTAATAAGCCTTATCTCCTTACTGATGTTATTGATATAGCGTTCTTGCAACTCTATTTTTTTATTGAGTGCAGCCAACTGATGTAATGCATTTGTACTCTGCCCCTTCACCGCATCATAAGCCGCTTGAATCTGTCTCAGCTCCAATTGTAGCTTTCTCCGTTCTTCTTCCATTGCTGTTTTATCACTGGTCTTTTGGGCTGACGCAGTAAACATAGCAGTCACTAAAAGCACCACCATGTATAGACAACGCCTTATCGTAGGAAAATAAAGCACTCTATAATGCCCCCACAAACGGCTCCCAACTCCGTACAGAGTTTGCCGGGAAAAGCACCAAATCAACGATAATAACGAAGTAGCCCGATACATATTTTCTATCCGATATTGACTTATTGCTTTGTTTTATATCCCGAAGGAACCGAAAACGGAGTACTTACTTCTCCATCGAAGGTATAAGATTTAAAGTCCATTTTTAAAGTTACATTGTTTTTATAACGCACCTGCATATTGCGTAGTGTAGAGAAATTTCGATCGGCTACATTTTTATATCTATCATAAATAATCGTTGCACTCCGCTTTTTGGATGCCTCTACATCAGTAAGCTTAGTTTCTGTGGGTAAATATCCTGGCATCAATACCGTAAGAAGGTTTTTAAATTGAGCTCCCTGGGTAGTTATTACATATTTCTCCCCTTCAGTGGAAACACTAGCATTATCTTTATTTACGAATACGGCATTGCCAATTAGCAAATCCTGTATAGTAGCAAAATCTACCGGCAATCCAATCTGTTCCTGAATATAGTTCAGGCTAGTAGCGATATATTCCTTCTGAAGTTTGTTTATAATTTTTACGGAATCTTGCGTAATAATACCCCGCACACCTTCAAACCCCATTAATCCTGCCGACATCCAGATTACTTCGTCTTTCTTCATCACCAATTTTACATTCACGCTCCGGGCATTTTTACCATCATCAAAATCTACATCCACTCTTCCGGAGAATGTTTTAAAATCGATATGGTTAAGATTTGACAATATCACTTCGGGGCTTTCGGCTTTCATGGCAGCAGTATCTATATTCTTGGCCGGTATAGTACTGGCAGCTTTCTTCCCTGCTTTACAAGAGGCCAATAAAGCTACGACACCTATTAATAATAGTTTTTTCATGTTTTATAATTTATATCTCCGGTAGGTTATTTACCGGTGTGGCCAAATCCTCCCGCATTGCGCGCCGTTTCGCTTAAAGCTTCCACCGGCACCCATTGTATTATCTCTACTTTCTGAATCACCATTTGTGCGATGCGGTCACCATTTTGGATGGTTTGTGGTTCTTTGGACAAGTTTATCAAAATCACCTTAATCTCTCCTCGATAATCGGCGTCAATGGTACCGGGTGTATTCAAACAAGTCAATCCCTGTTTTATGGCTAACCCACTCCTAGGGCGTATCTGCGCTTCATAACCCTCAGGCAGCTCTATAAATATTCCTGTAGGTACCAAAGTTCGCTCCATAGGCTGGAGCACAATATCCTCTTCAATAGACGCACGAAGATCCATGCCGGATGCACCTGAAGTGGCATAAGTGGGCAACGGATGCTTGGATTTGTTAACGATTTTTACTTCTAATTGTGGCATAGCGACAAAGATAACCGGTTGAAACTAAACAAGCATATAATTACCTGAATCGAAATCCGACTCAAAGCAACAATTTGTTAAAATCACACTTTCTGTAGTAATACCACAGCTTGGGCTGTTAAGCCCTCTCCTCTTCCCACAAAACCCATATGCTCGGTAGTGGTAGCTTTGATGGATACATCCTCTATCTCTATATTACAAATAGAGGCAATGACTTCCTGCATTTGAGGAACGTAGGGTTTAATCTTAGGTTCTTGTAAACATAATGAAGCATCAATATTCACTACTTTATAACCCTTGTCTGTAATTATCCTAACGCACTCGCGTAATAGAATTTTACTGTCAATATCTTTAAAGCGGTCTTCATTATTGGGAAAATGCACGCCGATATCTCCTAGGGCTAAAGCACCTAACAATGCATCACAAACGGCATGTAATAGCACATCTGCATCACTATGCCCTAATGCGCCCTTGTGGTGAGGGATACGAACACCCCCGATCCATAAATCCCTGCCCTCCACCAATTGATGGAAATCAATACCACTACCAATTCTGTATGACATGATTGCTCAATTAATTGCGAAAAACGAAAAATACACCTAATCAGACAAGAATATTGTGTTATTCTTACCTGTTTTTTTGCGAATATAACCAACTCGCTCCGCATTTGCGTAACTTTGCACACATTATGAATGTGGAAGAGCTATATCAAATCTATCTTCAGAATCCCGCAGTACAAACAGACTCCAGAAAACTTCAGCCAGGTGATTTGTTTTTTGCCTTAAAAGGGCCCAATTTCAACGGCAATGCATTTGCCCGCCAAGCACTCGATGCCGGCGCAACATTTGCCATTATAGATGAAGAGCAATTCCACATTCCCGGCAGGACCATCCTAGTTGATGATGTGCTAAGTACTTTACAACAATTAGCCCGTTATCACAGGCGCCAATTTTCTATCCCTTTTATTGCCATCACAGGAAGTAACGGAAAAACTACTACTAAGGAGCTGATTCATGCGGTACTGAGTCAAAAGTATAAAGTGTATACTACCGAAGGGAACCTCAATAATCATATTGGCATCCCTCTTACGCTACTTAAAATAAAGCAGGATGCAGAAATAGCCGTTGTAGAAATGGGGGCTAACCATCTGCACGAAATAGAAGGTTATTGTAAAATAGTAGAACCCACGCATGGTTTAATAACGAATTGTGGGAAGGCGCATCTGGAAGGCTTTGGCAGCGAAGAAGGTGTAAAAAAAGCGAAAGGCGAATTATTCGATTATCTGAGAACAAGGCAGGATGGCACCGCTTTTATTATGAAAGATTATGACTACCTGCTACAAATGAGTCATGATATTTCCACAATTATAACCTACGGAACCGCTGATGCCGATATCAACGGGAAAGTGGCAGACGCAGGTACTTTTTTGCAAGTGTTGGCTTGGGTACATGACACATCAATACAAATATCGACTAACCTTGTAGGCAGCTATAATCTACCTAATGTATTAGCTGCCATAACCCTTGGAACAACTTTCCATGTACCTATTGAACAAATTAAATACGCTATTGAAAATTATCGACCATCTAACAGCCGTTCTCAATTAATACAACATGGTAGCAACCGCATTATATTGGATGCATATAACGCCAATCCAAGTAGTATGCGGCTGGCAATAGAAAATTTTGTCAACATTAATTGTTCTCGAAAAATTCTCATGCTGGGTGCCATGGCAGAGCTAGGCGCAGATACGGCGCAAGAACATGAGCATATTGTTACACTCATTAAGCAACACCCTTGGCATGAGGTAGTGTTGGTAGGACTTCCTTTCAAGGCTTTCGCTTCGGACTTCCGCTATTTTGACAATGCTATGGCAGCAGCTGAATGGGCTAAAAATCAAGCTTTCGAAGATTCCTGTATCCTAATAAAAGGAAGTCGTAGTACCCAAATGGAAAAAATTCTTAATTCAATTACAAATTAATACATCATGGACGATACTCAACAAGCAAAACGAAGTTATTTGAGTGCAATGATGGGATGTTATTGCCCGCGTTGCCGCGAAGGACGTTTATTCGAAAAGCCTTTAAAGCTGCACAAACTCAGTGGTTTTATGAAAATGAATAAAAGCTGTCCTGTATGTGGTCAACCGACAGAAATAGAAGTGGGCTTTTTTTACGGCACCGGCTATGTAAGTTATGCAATATCCGTTGCTATAAGTGTTGCCACTGCAATTGCATGGTGGATATTCATTGGTTTTTCATTACATGATAACCGATTTGTGTACTGGCTTCTCTTCAATTCTATTTTATTAATCGTACTGCAGCCGTGGTTGATGCGACTGGCTAGAAGCTTATGGCTTTCGTGGTTTGTAAAATATGACCCCAATTGGCGAGAAAATCAACCTCCAGATTTCTCAGAAAGATTAAACAAAGACCAAGCGAATAACTGGTAATTTGCAAAATAAAAGAGGCGCTTCGTGAGCGCCTCTTTCTTCTTGTATTATAAATCGGTAATAGGTTTATATTTCGGCACTAACGATTTCATAATAATCCAAGCTAGCAGATAAGCTAAGGCACAGAAAGCAAACATAATCGTATAGCCTGTTTCAATATGTCCTAATTTATCAAAGTGATCAAAAAGAGCTCCACCCACTTTTGAAACAATCACTCCGCCAAGACCTCCGGCCATGCCCCCTATACCTACTACAGAGGCAACAGCCTTTTTCGGAAACATATCAGATACTGTAGTAAAGATATTGGCACTCCAAGCTTGGTGCGCAGAAGCTCCTATACCGATGAGCAATACCGGCAACCAATAAGTATAAGAACCTAAAGGCTGTGCCAGCAATACGACCAACGGAATCACAGCAATCATCAACATCGCTTTCATACGACCATCATACGCTGCATATCCTTTTTTGATGAAATACATAGGGAACCAGCCTCCACCAATGCTTCCAAACATGGTCAGACTGTACAGCACAAACAAAGGCAGCGCGATCTGAGTTCCGGTAAGACCATACTGCACATCGAGATATTTAGGCAACCAGAATAAGAAGAACCACCATACGCCATCAGTCAGGAATTTGCCTATAGTAAAAGCCCAGGTTTGGTTATAGCCCAGTAGTTTGAACCATTTTACCTTGGAGGAGGTATCCTCTTCGGTAGTTTGTTCGGCCTTTTCGTCATCATCGCTTCTTATATAAGCCAATTCCGCAGCCGAAAGGCGTTTTTGTTTTTCAGGTTTATCATAGTAAATAAACCAGAAAATAATCCAAAGGAAGCCAATGGCACCTATTACTATGAAGGCCATTTCCCAACCCCATTTCGCGGCAATAAACGGTACAGTTAACGGAGCCAAAATAGCCCCAACATTCGCCCCAGAATTAAAAATTCCGGTGGCAAAAGAGCGTTCTTTCTTAGGAAAATATTCAGCAGTGGCTTTAATAGCAGCAGGGAAGTTGCCGGCTTCACCAAAACCTAGTACAGCGCGAGCTATCATAAATCCAATTACTGAAGCCGAAACAGCTGTAAAACCCAATAAATGAAGGCCCTCACCTATTTGTACTGCCAAGGCATGCAATATTGCTCCCAATGACCAGATTATAATGGCCCAAGTATAGCCCGCTTTGGTTCCCATTTTATCTATAATACGGCCTACAAAGAGCATGGATAGTGCATAAACGAACTGAAAAACGGCAGTAATATTACCATAATCAGTATTGGTCCAACCGAACTTATCAGTAAGCTCGGGAGCCAGCAGACTCAACACCTGGCGGTCCAGATAGTTTACCGTCGTCGCAAAGAATAAAAGACCACAAATAGTCCAGCGATATTTTCCTATAGCTTGCATATCGTTATTTATTTACAGATTGAATAATTGTCAATACTTCTCTGGTCTTGGATGCAATGGTTGCATAGTCTTTTGCAGCCATTAGTTCCTTACTGATGAGCTTACTACCCATCCCCACTGCGCATACTCCAGCCTTAAACCATCCTTCGATATTTTCTTTTGTTGTATCTACGCCTCCTGTAGGCATAAATAGAAGATTAGGAAACACCGGTTTTATAGCAGACAGATATTTAGGACCTAGTGTATCACCAGGGAATAATTTAATGAGTTTGATTCCTGCAGCCTCTGCTGTCATAATTTCTGTAGGAGTCATACATCCGGGGGCATACAGAATATCGTTGGAAACAGCATACTCTGCAATGTCCGCTACATAACCCGGACTTACAAGAAAATCGGCTCCTACTGCCAGATATTGCTTTACCTGATCTAATGTTTTTACAGTGCCGATACCCAACAATAATCCAGGCATTTCTGCATTACGCACCTCTACCATTTTTGTAAAGTTCTTCAACGCAGCTTCACCTCTGTTCGTGTATTCAATTGCTTTTACTCCTGCTTTGTACACTGCCCGCAAAATTTCCAAGCTAACAGTTTCATCGGCATTGAAATATAGCGGTAATATACCTTGCTCTATAATAGCATCAATTGCTTGTCGTATTGTAGCCATATTAAGTCGTTATTTTTACAGTCTTGTGCTAATTAGCAACCGTATTCTCCAAAAGTAAAAACATGCCGGAGGGCGTCCGGACATGCTTTTATCTTAAAATCGATTGTATTTTACAATGATAAATTGCTCAATTATCTTCAGATAGCAAGCAGCGAGTGTAAATCTAGCGCTGAACTCTTCCACTGGCATCTCCCTTCATAAGAGTTTGCACTTCACTTAATGTAGCATGATTCAGGTCGCCGGGAATAGTATGCTTTAATGCCGAAGCAGCTACACCAAACTCGGCAGCATCAGCCATGCTCATACCGGTAATCAAACCATAAATCAGTCCACTTGCAAAGCTGTCTCCACTTCCTACCCTGTCCACAATACGCACGTTATATTTTCGAGTATGATAAAACTCATTACCATCACTCACCAGTGCACTCCAGCCATTATCGCTAGCACTATAGCTTTCACGCAAAGAAGATGCGATGTATTTAAATCCGAATTTTTCCTTCATCTGTCGGATTACATCCTTATATCCTTCGAGACTCAGTTCCCCTTTAGTGATGTCTGTATTCTTAGCTTTAAAACCCAATGTAGTTTCAGCATCTTCCTCATTACCTATACATACATCAACATATTTACAAAGCTCTGTCATTACTGCCTGAGCTTTCTCCTTGCTCCACAACTTTTTTCTGTAATTCAGGTCAATACTGGTAGTAATACCTTTGGCTTTAGCCGCTTTCAAAGCAGCTTCGGTTAAAGCTGCAGCCTTATCACTTAAAGCAGGTGTAATACCTGTGGTGTGAAACCAATCGGCGCCATCCAGAATAGCATCCCAGTCGAATTCGCTCGGATCAGCATCTGCAATTGCAGCTCCAGCTCTGTCATAAATTACCTGAGAAGCTCTCATGGAAGCTCCTGTTTCTAGAAAATAAATTCCTAATCTGCTACCACCGCGAGCTATGAAACGCGTATCCACCCCATAACGACGAAGATGATTGATTGCTGACTGACCTATAGCGTTATCGGGAACTTTTGAAACAAAAACACCGTTTAATCCGTAATTGCACAATGCAACAGCTACGTTGGCTTCGCCGCCACCATAGGTAACGTCAAAAGACTCAGCCTGTACAAAACGCTGATAACCGGGCGTTGACAAACGCAACATAATTTCTCCAAGAGTTACTACCTTCTTTGACATATGTGTATATTGAATATTGGTATTTTAAATTGTTATTAAAAACTACAGTAATGTATCTACAGGGGTACCGTCCATATCGGTAAATTGTTTATTCTCACCCGCCATACCCCAGATAAATCCATAATTAGAGGTGCCACAACCAAAATGCACACTCCAAGGAGGAGAAATCACAGCTTCATTGTTCGCCATTATTAGATGGCGGGTTTCCTGCGGTTCTCCCATCATATGGAACAATCGTTGACCATCGGGTATATCAAAATAAAAATATACTTCCATTCTTCTTGTATGCGTATGTGGAGGAACAGAATTCCACACACTACCCGCTTCCAATACAGTCAGTCCCATTACCAACTGACAGCTTTGGATACCATCTTCGTGAATATATTTATAAATCGTTCTTTTATTGGAAGTACTAATATCTCCTAATGATACCGGAGCAGCCTGCTCTTTGGTATATTTTATTGTAGGATACTCCTTATGTGCAGGAGTAGACAACATATAAAATAATGCCGGGTTCTTTTTTCCGGAGCTTGCAAAGCTAACCTTTTTACTACCCCGCCCCACGTAAAGGCACTCCAATTTGTCCAACTCATATTTTACTCCATCCACCGTAACTATCCCTTTACCTCCTACGTTGATGATTCCCAGCTCGCGACGCTGTAAAAAGAAATCGGCCTTTAATTCCTCTTCATTCTTTAATGGAACAGTTTTACTCACCGGCTTTACTCCACCGATGATGACTCTGTCGTAATGTGTGTATACAAGCGTAAGCTTGTCAGCCTTCATCAGATCCTGTACCAGAAAATTTTTACGCAGCTCGGCTGTTGTCATTTGTCTGGTTTCTGCAGGGCTATTAGCAAATCGAATCTCCATTTATTGCTTCATTTTAGTTCAAATTTCATAAATAGAATGGTTATCGGCCCATCCATCCGCCATCCACTACCAGTATCTCACCATTCACATAATCACTAGCTTTTGATGCCAGAAACACAGCGGGTCCAGCAAAATCTTCTGGAGTTCCCCATCTTCCGGCAGGAATGCGGCTTAGAATAGACTGACTACGATCTGGATCGTTCCGCAAAGCCTCGGTATTGTCTGTAGCAATATAGCCAGGAGCAATACCATTTACATTCACGCCTTTGGAGGCCCATTCATTAGACATGGCTTTTACCACACTGGCAAGAGCACCCTTACTGGCGGCATATCCGGGCACCGTAATGCCTCCCTGAAATGACAGCAGAGAACAAGTGAAGATAATTTTACCCCCACCCTGCTCCAACATATGTTTGCCTATTTCTCGGGCCAGTATAAAAGGAGTATCTAAATTAATGGCCAGCACATTATCCCACCAGTCATCAGGATGCTCCGCTACAGGTTTGCGCATGATGGTTCCAGCATTGTTTACCAGAATATCAATGCGCTTGTGATCATGCAATACTGCCTTAATAAATGCATAAACACTATTTCTGTCTGCCGCATCCATTTTATAAAATTGGAAATTGCGCCCCAGGGCGGTCACAGCCTTTTCGATTTCAGAGCCTGCCTCCACAGTCCTAGAAGCAACGATAATGTCCGCCCCGGCCTGCGCAAGTCCTAAAGCCATTCCAAACCCAATTCCTTTGTTACCTCCAGTAACAATTGCCGTTTTGCCAGTAAGATCAAAAAGATTTGTACTCATAATCGTCTAACAATAATATCGGGAAGGTTGACAAACACGCAATCCCTGTATTATTTCTTCAAGTTAAAATTGAAATACTCGTTGGCATTATTGAAACATATATCCTGCACAATTTTGCCAATCCATGCTATATTTTCCGGAAGCTCTCCGTTCTCCACATCATGGCCGAACAAGTTACATAAAATACGTCTGAAATACTCATGCCGCGGGAAAGAAAGAAAACTACGCGAATCCGTAAGCATTCCAATAAAACGACTCAACAACCCCATATTAGACAAAGTATTCAGTTGTTGCGTCATGCCATCCTTCTGATCTAAGAACCACCAACCCGATCCCCACTGAATTTTACCTGGAGCCGAACCATCATTAAAGTTACCAATCATAGTAGCCATCAGCGCATTATCCGCGGGATTGAGATTGTACAGGATGGTTTTGGTAAGTTTATCAGTATTGATAAGTCGTCCTAAAAATTTTGATAACGCAACAGCTTGCGGAAAGTCTCCAATAGAGTCCCAACCGGTATCAGGCCCTAGCACACGCAGCGCCTTGAGATTATTGTTGCGAATGGCGCCCAAGTGGTATTGTTGTACCCATCCTTTCTCATGATCCCACTCGGCAAAGTATACTAGCATTGCTGAGCGGAATTTATTTTGCTCTTCCAAGTTCAGATCATGTCCTGCATATACTTTATCAAAGATGGCACTTATTTCGTGCTCTGTATACTCCTCAGCATATATTTGTTCTAACCCGTGGTCTGATACCGTACAACCCATCTCTGCGAAGAAGTCATGACGCTTTCTTAAAGCGTTCAGAAAATCGTTGAAGAAAACGATATGTACATCAGCTGCTGCTTCCAATTTTTTTACATAAGCCACAAAATTGGCAGCATTAGATACATTCATGGCCGCATCGGGTCTCCATGCCGGTAACACCGGAATTTCAAACCCATCTTCTTTTATCTTTTTATGATGCTCCAGCGTATCTACAGGATCGTCTGTGGTACACACCATTCGCACATTCATTTTACGCAGCAGATTTCGTACACTGTACTCTTTAGTGCGTAGCTTGGCTGAACACTCGTCATATATCTTTTTCGCTGAATCACCATCCAGCAAATCGTACACATCAAAATAACGCTGTAGTTCCAGATGCGTCCAGTGATACAGCGGGTTGCGCATGGTATACGGCACGGTTTCAGCCCACTTTACAAACTTCTCATAATCGCTTTTATTACCGGTACAATAACTCTCATCCACACCGTTAGTACGCATCGCGCGCCATTTATAATGGTCGCCGTATAACCATATCTGTGTGAGATTGTCGAACTGCTTATCCTCGGCTATTTGATCAGGAGGAAGATGACAGTGATAATCAATTATAGGCATTTGCTTTGCAAACTCATGATACAATGTTTGCGCAGTTTGCGTTTCAAGTAAAAAGTTTTCGTCTAAAAATTTTTTAGCCATGTTATTGTATTTCTGTTTTTGGGAGTTGTCTCGTTCCGCTGAAATACCCTACAAGCAACCGATTACCCAGGAAAAGTAAGCAAGAAACCCTTACAATATCGGTTAGATTTTTAAATATTCTGTATTCAAACGTTTGAAGTAAAAAAATTATAAGCTCACACCGCGCTTCCAGGGTATAAAATCGTCTTGATTTAAAAGCACCGCCTTAGGGATCACTTCTCCACTAGCTACTTTGATACAAAACTCCAAAATATCTTCACCCATCTCTTCGATTGTTTTCTCTCCTTCTACTACAGGACCACAATTGATATCGATAATGTCACTCATGCGCTTTGTAAGCACATTATTAGTGGCAATTTTTATAGTAGGACATACGGGATTCCCTGTAGGGGTGCCCAATCCGGTGGTAAACAATATCAAGGTAGCTCCTGCAGCTGCTTTTCCTGTGGTTGCTTCCACATCATTACCGGGAGTGCATACTAAATTTAATCCGGGCTTAGTGGCAGGTTCTGTATAATCCAATACATCTACTACTGGAGAAGTGCCACCTTTTTTGGCGGCACCTGCACTTTTAATAGCATCGGTAATCAACCCATCTTTTATGTTTCCGGGAGAGGGATTCATGTGGAAACCCGAACCAACAGCTTCGGCCTGACGGTTATAGGCACTCATCAGGTGAATAAACTTCTTCGCTTTCTCTTCATCAATTGTTCTGTCAATCAATTGTTGCTCGGCTCCACATAATTCCGGAAACTCAGCAAGCAATACCTTAGCACCTAGCGCTACAAGCAAGTCGCTTGTATAACCTACGGCCGGATTGGCACTGATACCGCTAAAACCATCGCTGCCGCCACATTTTACGCCCACAGTCAAGGCCGATAGTGGTGCCGGTTGGCGTTCTATTTTATTTGCCTCTATTAAATGAACAAATGTATCTTTTATCGCATCACTTATCAGCTGCTCTTCACTTTGAGATTGCTGCTGTTCGTACACCAACAACGGTTTATCGAATGAAGGATTACGCAATTTAATCTCTTCCAACAACTGACTTGTTTGCAAATTCTGACAACCCAAACTCAGAATTGTTACACCGGCTACATTAGGGTGATCAGCATAAGCAGCCAGTAGCTTACCCAAGATAGTAGCATCCTGACGAGTACCGCCACAACCTCCCTGATGGTTTAAGAACTTAATACCATCAATGTTTTTAAATACTCTTTCATTGGGAGAGGTAGTATGAGCAGGACTTAAATCCAACTCCGCAATATTTTCACCTTTTTTATAAGCTTCTACCAGCTGATGTGTATAGCGTTTATATTTATCCGATACCGCATACCCCAGTTCGTTATGCAACGCTTCCTTAATAACGTCGAGATTGCGGTTTTCACAAAATACGGTGGGCATAAATAGCCAATAGTTAGCAGTGCCCACCCTACCATCTTTACGATGATATCCATTAAATGTTCGGTTTTTGAATTTGGATACATCCGGGGGTGTCCACTGATATTGGTAAGGGCGATATTTATAAGGTTCTGCGGCATGCTTGGTATTCTCCGTAGTCATCACAGCTCCTCTGGGAATAAAATATTGCGCCTTACCTACCAGAACTCCGTACATAATAATTTCATCCCCTGGCTGCAGATCTGTCGTAAAAAATTTGTGCTTCGCCTTTACATCATCCTGCAATACATACGCTTCACCATTGTATGTAATGGTTTGTCCTTTCTGCAAATCTTTAAGTGCAACAATCACATTATCGTTCGGATGCACTTTTAATACTAACTCAGCCATAATTGCGATTTTATCCATATTCTCCTGAAATAATGAGAAATCGCTTTGTTTGTTTTTTGTTTAATAAATTCAACTCCTCGAACTACAATATCTTCTTTTTAATCTTGTAGCCATTGACTCAGTGCCTGTTTCATTCCATTGTTCAAAATAGCTTCAACCCCCCTAGTCACTTCTTCTTCAAATCCGGGTATGGTATTTAGCTTTTCTCGCCAGATGGATGCATCCTGAAGGATTTTGCTTACCCACCCGCTAATATTGTTACAATCGAAAGTTGATTGTATTAGCGATACCGCATCCTGTACATCTCTTGGCTCAAAAGCTATTTCTGATTTACCACTATACATTACCAATAACGCCGCAAATGAAAATGCGGTAAAGCTGGCTATTTTGCCACGCTTGGTATAGTTGTCTACTATCGTAGGCCAATTACGGGTTTCCCATTTTGATAAAGAGTTTAATGCAATATCCTTTAGATAATGCTTCAAGTAAGGATTGTAAAAACGTTCGAGAATTTTATCTGCAAAAGCTCTCAACTCTTCCAAATCCTCACCAATAGCCGGCAGCACCTCCTCCTCTACCATACGCTTGATAAACTGTTCGACCAGTGTATTATCAAATGCCTCCTTTACTGTTTCCACGCCCATTTGCAGGCCTACAGGAACCATTGCAGTATGCGCACCATTTAACACTCGTACCTTTTTGGATCGGAAAGGACGGATATCATCCATAAATAATACATTCAATCCTATTTGATCCAAGGGCAGCTTTTGTCTTATGCTACTGTCACCTCCAATGGCCCAAACGTGAAAGTATTCACCCTTTACCAGAAGATTATCATCAAAACCAATTTCCGCCTTTATTTCCTCAATATTTGCTTTCGGAAATCCGGGGACAATACGATCCACGAGTGTATCATAAAAATAATTAGCGTTCGCTACCCATTCTATAAAGTCGGAGCCTAGATTATTATCCTGAGCATGTCGAATAACATATTCACGCAAAGTAGATCCATTATCCTCAATTAGTTCACAACAAAGAATACTTAATCCTTTATGTCTTGCTCCATTAAACTTTTGATATCTTTTATACAACAACGCTGTAATCTGCGCCGGAAAAGATTTGGGTGGCGCAGCATTTAAATCATCCCCTTCTTCATAACGAATTCCAGCCTCTGTAGTATTGGAAACAATTATTTCCAACTCATCACGAAGAAACAGCTCCTCATATTTTTTATAGTCGGTGTAAGGATTCACAATATCCGTTATGGACTTAATTAATGACACCTCCTTAATGGGCTGCTTATCTTTTATACCTTCCAGATATACATGATATAAACAGTCCTGTTTTTCAAAAACCTCTTTGGACTTAACACTACCGGGAGTAGCCTGTACTATTGCTATACCATGATTCAATAATCCTTCGTCATTTGCCTTATCTATCATCCAGTCTACAAAAGCACGGAGAAAATTCCCACTTCCAAATTGCAATACTTTAGTAGGATACTGCGGCTTTTGTACAGTTGTCTTATTTAACGGTCTCATATTTTGATAAAAACTATTTCCTCGCTCTCTCGATCAACCATTTTACCCAATCCACTGCCGCTTTATCATTTTCAAAATATTCGGGTAATCTGCGATGACCAATATATTCGTTATACAACCAGGGATCGCCCAGCGCAAATACAGTTCCTTTTCCATATGTGGCTACAGCCATTACATCAAAATCATCTGTTTTTAATACAACGTGTGCCGAATCTGTAGCAGTTACAGAACAAATACCTTTGATATATACATTTTTGGCAGTTTTAAATATGGGATGACCCGCTTCTATTTTTATTTCTCCCTGCTCGAAATGAGGATCCTGCACTACCAATCGATTATCTTTATTAAACGTAATTCCGAATTTTTGCGCCAGGATATTAAATCTATCCAATTCGCAATTAGACGAGTCATTAGCTAGCATTACCAATACGCCCCCATTATACACCCAGTCTGCAATAGCAGCAGCATATGTCTCATCAATAAAATTGGGTACTGCAGTTTCCTTTTCATCATCCGGATCCACGATAATGTAGATGGAGGCTTGTTTCAAATTATCTGCTGTAGGACCTTCGGTAAGTGTTGCAAGTCTAGCACCTTCTTTTTCAAACAAGGCTCCCAGTTCCGAATAGCCACCCATACTGGTATCGCCCCACAGATAATGCCATTTTACTTGCTGACCATTTTCTTCCATATACTCATTATTGAAGAAGTTGTCCAGCAATACGGTTACTGCTCCTTCCGTAGTGTTATCAACATTTGCTGTGTCATTGGTAGAAGATGATCCACCACATGCGGTCACTAACACTATCAAACAAAATAACTGCGATGCAATAAGAATCTTTTTCATATCAAACTTTTTTGTGCTAAGATAGCCAGCAACTTCCAACTTCTGGTATTATCACATCCTCCTTGTGTTACTTAGCAACCATTTTACCAAATCCTTAGCTGCAGCGTAATTCTCATATTTTGAGGGTAGTTTTCTACCATCTACATATTCGTTATAGATCCAAGGGTCGCCCACCACAAACACAGTTCCTTTACCATATTTCGCAGAGGCCATTATATCAAAATCCTTGGTCCGCAAAATAGACTTTGCAGGAGGCGTAATTTGTAATGAAGTCACCTCCTTGAGGAATACATTTCGAGCGGTTTTGAATATAGGATGATTTGCATCAATATCCACTTTACCTTCGTCGTAGTTGTTCCCTTTCACCATTAACTGATCATCCCCCTTGAAGCGAATACCGAATTTCTGAAGTAGCAAGTTGATTTTTTCTTGTTCGGCATTAACGGAGTTATTTCCCATCACTACCAACACCCCGCCAGCCTTTACCCAATTCGCAATTATCGTTGCATAGGCCCGAGTCATATAATTAGGATGCGCTGTTTCCCTATCAGTGTCAGGATCTACAATAATGTACACAGCAGCTTTCTTGAGATTGGCAGCACTAGGAGCTGCTTTGAGAGTACTGATAGCAGCTCCGTGTTGTTCAAAAATGCTGCCCCAAAAAAAGTAGCCATTATTACCACGCTCTTCCCAGATATAGTGCCAAGGCTCAGGTTTTCCTGACGGCCCGGCCTTCCATTCGTTATTAAAAAAATTATCCAGCAATATAGTTTTTCCCTTTCCTTGGGAAAGATTAGGAATCATTTCAATTTCATTAGCAGCAAGTATGAACGCTCCCATCCCCTTAGGATCGTTTTGCACCACTTTTTCGCTCATATAATATTCAAAGCTGCCATCGCGATATGGATTACCTCCTAATCCTGAGACACTCACGGTGCCTTCGAGATTTGTAAAGCCATCAGCACTTTTAGAAAGCTTGTACTTTACAAGTCCTTCAAAAGCTTTTTGGGCATGAGCTCTATAACTTTCTGCAATATATCCTTTACGAGAGGCTTTAGCCAATGTATAAGCTAGCATTGCCGTAGCAGAGGACTCTAAATAATTAGGTGCGCGATGAGGCAAATCCACTATATCGTACCACATTCCGGTATGAGCGTCTTGCACTTTCACTACAGCTGTTGCAAAGCGGTTTAGAATATCGATGATTTGCTTACGTCCGGGATGTTCCATCGGGAAATAATCGAGCACATCCACCATTGCCATACCAAACCATCCGAGCGCCCGTCCCCAGAAATGAGGAGAACGCCCCGTTACTTTATCAGCCCATCGTTGCTGACGTGATTCATCATAACCATGATACAACAAGCCGGTTTTATCGTCGCGACTATGTTTTTCCATCAACACAAACTGACGAGCCACATCGTTGAAAATAGTATCCTCCCCAAATACCTGGGCATATTCGGCATAAAACGGCTGTCCCATATAAAGCCCGTCCAGCCACATCTGAAAAGGATATATCTTTTTATGCCAAAAACCGCCTTCATTAGTTCGCGGATGTGTCAACAACTGTTTACGTAATAACTGCACCGCTTTTTTATATTTTTCTTTCCCCGTTACCCTATACAAGGTAAGTAACAGCTTGCCATTATTGATATGATCAATATTATAATGCTCAGGATTGTAATCTTTAATAGAACCATCTTCACGCACATAATGATCCATGCTGTGCTGTATGTAACGAAACCATTTTGCGTCGCCTGTCGCCAACCAGATACCCTCAATACCTTTTAATATTACTCCTTGATCGTAGCTCCATCGCGCAGGACGACCCGGTACTACACTAAACGAATCGGGCCAGATATGCATGGCTGTCAGCGCCAGTTGTTGCGAATAAGGCAATTCTTGAGCGCTCCCATTCAAGGAGATTAATAAAAACACTAAATAAATCAGACGCTTCATATCTTACAATGCTTCGTTTAATAGATGATAACTTAATGTAATTGTACTGCGGCAGATGGTGTACCCAACTCAGTTATTACTTTTTCCTTAACACGGGTATAATCTGTTTTCTCAATCCGAATGTTCTTAGTGCGATCTCCTGCAGCTCGCAATAGTACGGAGGCTCCATCTGCATACTTCAACCCACTAATCTGTACATCATCACTATTTACAATATCCACTACCACATCCGCTTTTGTAGCATACACACTTACATTCTTCAACTTAATTCCGCTGGCTTCCTGAATATCCACGCCTTGTTCTGACTGAAGAACGGAGTTTTCAATCAGAATATTCTTAACGTGCATCTCGGGTATACCGCGTATGAAAATGGCTTTTTTCGCTCCATTGCAATACACATTACTAATATGTATGTTTTGAAATTGCGGAGTGGTTTCATCAACCGGAAGCATCTCTACTTTAGGCAACTCGCGTTTCTCTCCTTCCAACGGGATGGGATCGCGGGCCATATAATACATATCGAACAAAATGGCTTCTCCAGGAATATCTTTCATATATATATCCTTAATAAAGATATTTTCCACTACACCACCCCTACCACGAGTTGTTTTAAAACGCAGGCCAATATCACTTCCAATAAAAGTACAATTGCTGACGTACACATTCTTAACGCCCCCGCTCATTTCGCTACCTACCACAAATCCCCCGTGTGAGGCATATACCGTACACCCTTTGATAATTACATTCTGAGTAGGCATAGCGCGTGCACGTCCATCAGCATCACGCCCACTCTTCATACACAGCGCATCATCTCCTACATCAAAAACACTATTTTCAATCAGCACATTGGAACAGCTTTCCAAATCAATGCCATCGCCATTTTGTGCATACCAGGGATTTTTAACAAAAATGTTACGTACCACGATATTTGTACTCATAAGGGGGTGTAAACACCAAGCTGCAGAATTCTGGAAAGTAACACCTTCCAACAGAATTTTATCGCACTTAGTAAATACTACCAGGTTGGGACGTAAAAAATCTTTTATAGACTGATAGAAAGCCACATCCTTTTCGGGACTAAGTCTACCCGGGTCTTTCATCTCGTATCCACGAGCAAAGCTCTCCGAAGGCATCCATAAATTGCCGTTCTTTACCACACCCCCCGAAGCCACCAGCTTTTTCCACTGGCTTGCTGTCAACTTTTCTTTTTTAACAAGGCGCCAGGCATCACCATTTCCATCTATAATACCATTTCCCGTAATACCAATGTTACTAGCATTTTCAGCTGAAATAGGAGACTGATTTCTCATCTGCGGCATCCCCTCCCAATTACCTTTTACCAAAGGATATTGATCTTTATCCTTTGTAAATAACAAAGTAGCTCCCGTTTCCAAGTGCAGATTTACATTGCTTTTTAATACAATAGGACCCGTCAACCACAATCCTTGTGGCACTCTCACGATTCCGCCACCCTTAGCATGACATTCGTCTATGGCTTTTTGTATAGCTTGAGTATTAAGGGTATGCCCATCAGGAATGGCACCATACTTGGTAATGGGATACTGTACATTTTTAAATATAGGCTCTGTCACCTTAGGCAAGCGCCAGCCATCCTGGCCTAAACTATACTTAATGCTGCAAGCAAGCAATAATAAGAAAACTATTTTTCGATACATCGGCAAAACAATTATTGCGTACAAGGTATAATAGAATCTTTAGTTTTAGAAGGATTAAGCGCTACTTTATTTACGCAAACGTTTCCATTAATGAGAGGATAATAATAAAGTGCATCCGTATGATAAAAAAGTACATTGCGCAACAAAAAACCCCGCCTGAGCGAGGTTCTATCAAATAAATTATTAAGAGTCTCTATTACCAGTCTTGTTTGGCAATTCCGGCCTTGATAGCCGCTAATGCTTTTTCCTCGCCCAGTAACGCAGTCAGCTTATTGCCCTTACCATCGTGTCCTTTAGCTATATAGCCGCCTTTAGCAGTGCGGGATATTACTGCGTCCTGAATAGGAACATTTTTTTCCTTTGTTTTTACGTTATAAGCAGTAAGAGTTACATCTGCCATGATTATACTTTTTTGATTAAAAAAATGAAATTAAGGCTTTTCAAGAAAAATAGCTAAATATTATTATACAATGCAAGTCTTTTCGGATAATCGCTTTCATTAAGACGATATGCTATAATGATTTACTAATAAGGATAAAACAATTTAAAAAAAAAAGACCCACTAGATGGGTCTTTTAAAATATGCTTTCCCAAGTGCCCAGAACAGGAATCGAACCTGCACTCCCTTGCGAGAACCAGATTTTGAGTCTAGCGCGTCTACCAGTTCCGCCATCTGGGCTAAAACGGGGTGCAATATTACGGAAATTTATCGTTAAAAAACAATGGATTTCCGCATTATTTATATAGCTTTATTTACAGCAACTTCTTTTGGGTATCAGAAAAGCGACTAACCACTTCCATATTTTATTCAATACCTGCTTCATTCTTTAACTATAAATTTTATTCAAAGATACATGATTAAAATAGGACTGATAAAAGAAGAAAAAGTACCCCAGGACAATCGCGTAGCACTTACTCCAGATCAGTGTAAATGGCTGCTTAACAATCGCAACAATATTGCCTTTTTTGTTCAGCCCTCCGAAATCAGATGTTTTAAGGACGAAGAATATGCACGTGCTGGAGCGATTATTACTGACGATATGCAGCAATGCGATATTTTACTGGGGATTAAAGAAGTGCCGGTGGACAGTCTTATCGAAAACAAAACCTACCTATTTTTTTCTCATACCAAGAAAAAGCAACCGCATAACAGGAAACTGCTACAAACCATCCTGAAAAAAAATATTACGCTAGTTGATTACGAATGCCTGGAACACGAAGATGGGCAGCGGATCATCGGTTTTGGTTTCTTTGCCGGTATTGTAGGAGCTCACAACGGCATTATGGCCTACGGGAAAAGAACCGGTTTATTTCATCTGGAGCGTGTATACAAACAGCGCAATTTTAAAGAGCTGATACATACTTATTTCGGACTAAGGCTACCCAACATTAAAGTAGTAGTTACCGGTAGCGGCCGTGTAGCACACGGGCTAGTGGAAGTAATGAACCTCATGGGCATTCACGAAGTAGAGCCAGAGGACTACTTGGTAAGAAGATTTTCCTATCCCGTGTATACGCAACTCAAAGGCAGCTCCCTTTATGAACATGAGATTACTGGAAAATATTCACGAGAAGACTTTCATAAAGATCCGCAAAATTATTTGTGCCGATTTTTACCTTACGCTTCGCAAACCGATGTCTTATTGAATGGCGTATACTGGGAAGAAGGCATCCCTCCGCTGTTCAGTCCGTCGGATATTCAGCGCGATGATTTTATCATACAAACTATCGCAGATGTGTCTGACGACCCTTATGGATCCGTTCCCATCAATATCTGCAGTCAAACCATCGAAGATCCGGTGTATGGTATCAGTCGCACTACCTTAGAGAAGACGCCGCCTTATCAGCCGGGTAGCATCGATATAATGGCCGTAGGTAATCTGCCTAATGAATTACCTCGTGATGCCAGCCGCTACTTCGGGGAGCAACTGATTAAGTACATCTTAGACGATTTACTAAAAGCTTCTCCAAGTCCTACCCTTCAAAGAGCCACTATCGCTGTCAATGGACAGTTGGGCCCTTATTTTACCTATCTGCAGGACTATGCAGAGGAGTCTTAAAATAAAAACCGCCTGCACAAAGCAGACGGTTTATAAAACGTTCAACATTCAAATGTTGTCAGATTATTAACGCAAGAACAAGAGCTCACGATATTTAGGCAGATACCACTCTTTGTCATCCACCAGCAGCTCAAGCTTATCGGCATGGTAGCGGATTTTATCAAAGAAAGCGGCTTTTACTTCGCGCTCGTAAGCAATAGCTTTTTCACGTGTATCTTCTATTGCGTTACATTTTTTACGCGCTTCGATCATTTGTTCTACCAGATCGCTTGCTTTATTTATGTGTTCAGATATTTTATCAAGGATTTGTTTTTGATTAGCGTAAGCTTCTTCTGTCAAACCTGCTTCTTTTAATCCTTTGATATTTTTAGCTAGAAGGTTTTGGTAACGAATGGCCGGAGGCAGTATCATACTGGTTGCCATTTCGCCCATAATTCTTCCCTCAATCTGAATTTTTTTAATGTATTTTTCAAGTTCGATCTCGTGTCTTGCATGGATTTCAGAAGGAGTGTACACTCCGTTTTCTACAAACAGTTTCACATTTTTCTCGCTCACCATAGCATCCAAGGCCAACGGAGTTGTTTTCAGATTGGGCAACCCTCTTTTTTCAGCTTCTTTTTCCCACTCTTCGCTGTAACCATCGCCTTCGAAAAGAATTTTCTCGCTACCGATGATGTATTCATTGATCACCTGCATGATAGCGATTTCTTTCTTCTCACCTTTTTCGATTAAGGCATCTACATCAGCCTTGAAGTTTTTCAAAGTTTGCGCCACGATAGTGTTCAGTACCGTCATGGGGCTTGCACAGTTAGCAGAAGAACCAACGGCTCTTAACTCAAATTTATTACCGGTAAACGCGAAAGGCGATGTACGGTTACGGTCTGTGTTATCGAGTAATAGATCTGGAATATTTTTATGGATATCGAGCTTCAGCATGGTTTCATCTTGCTCATCCATATTATCGGTTACTCTTTGTTTTACATCGTTCAATACCTTAGTCAGGTATTCACCAATGAACACGGAGATGATAGCTGGAGGCGCTTCGTTAGCACCCAATCTGTGATCGTTAGAAGCTGAAGCGATAGAAGCTCTTAAAATATCAGCATAATCATGAACCGCTTTGATGACGTTCACAAAGAAAGTAAGGAACATCAAGTTGGTTTTAGGTGTTTTACCTGGAGACAGCAGGTTCACACCGGTATCGGCAGCCATACTCCAGTTATTGTGCTTACCGCTTCCGTTAATACCTGCAAAAGGTTTTTCGTGAAGCAATACGCGCAAACCATGTCTCAAAGCGGTGCGGCTCATAACATCCATCAACAGTGTGTTGTGGTCCACCGCCAAGTTTACTTCTTCAAATATAGGAGCGCACTCAAATTGAGCAGGAGCCACCTCATTGTGGCGGGTTCTCAACGGAATACCTAGTTTATAACACTCATGCTCAAAGTCGCGCATGAAAGCATATACTCTTTCAGGAATAGAACCGAAGTAGTGGTCTTCCAGCTGTTGGTTTTTAGCAGAGTTGTGACCATATAATGTACGACCGCACATAACTAGGTCAGGTCTTGCTCTGTATAAACCTTCGTCTACAACAAAATACTCTTGCTCCCAACCTAAAGTAGGTGTAACGCGAGTAACATTTTTATCGAAGTAGTGACAAACATCAACGGCTGCTTTATTCAAAGCATCGATTGATTTTAACAACGGAGCTTTGTAGTCTAATGATTCTCCGGTGTAAGAAATGAAGATGGTAGGAATACAAAGTGTACGTCCGTGACCGATCTCAATGATAAAGGGAGGAGAAGAAGGATCCCATGCTGTATAACCTCTAGCCTCAAAAGTGGCACGCAGACCACCATTAGGGAAAGAAGATGCATCAGGCTCCTGTTGAATCAGCGCAGCGCCGTCAAACTCCTCGATTGGAGTACCGTCGCTTTTCAACGTGAAAAAAGAGTCATGTTTCTCGGCAGTAGTTCCTGTTAATGGTTGAAACCAGTGAGTGTAGTGTGTAACTCCTTTACTTTCAGCCCAGGCGCGCATACCATTGGCTATCTGATTAGCCATGCTGCGGTCAATCTTTTGCCCAGCTTTGATGGAGGCTACTAAACTTTTGTATGCCTCGTCGCTTAAATATTCTCTGGCAGTTTTAAGGCTGAAAACATGCGAACCAAATACTGCAGTAATCTTGGGCGTAATTTTCCCTGGCTGCTCTTTTGTAGTAGGAATGCTGTTAAGTGCAGAAATTCTTAAAGACATTGTGTGTAAGTTTATTTAATTTGTGTGCAAATATAAGATTACACCTAAAAACAACAATACAAATTTATTTTTTTCATCAAAAATTTTGAAAAACTTGTGGATTTTTAGTCAAATTTCTATAAAAATTAAATATTAAATTTATTATAAATACATCTGAAATTTTACAAACTCTCCACCCACACCAATTGAGCTATCAGATGCACACCCTACCCATCTCCTATTCCATCTGCATTTGATAATATTTATTCCATGGCTTTCTGTAGTACAATGTTAGGGATGAAAAATTTCATGTAAGTTTGCGCTTTTTAAACGCAAAACCTACAGACCTATCGCGATATCGCAATCAGGAATGTGATCTATACCTATAAATTAAGATGGAAGTAACAGTAAAAACCGCCGAACAGTTAAGACTAACAGCAGAAGAATTTGAGTTAATCAAACAAAAATTGGGTCGCACCCCTAATTTCAACGAATTGTGTGCCTTCTCCGCCATGTGGAGTGAGCACTGTAGTTATAAAAACTCCATTAAGTGGTTAAAAACACTCCCGCGTGAAGGCGGTAAAATGTTGGTAGCAGCAGGCGAGGAAAATGCGGGACTGATGGATATCGGCGATGGTCTTGGAGTGGTTTTTAAAATTGAATCACACAACCACCCTTCTGCACTGGAGCCCTTTCAAGGAGCTGCTACAGGCGTAGGGGGTATTCACCGCGATATTTTTACCATGGGAGCCAGACCCATTGCGGCCTTAAACTCCCTACGTTTCGGAAAACTCGAAGAAGCTAAAACACAGCACCTGCTTGCCGGAGTAGTGCACGGTATTGGTCATTACGGCAACTGCTTTGGTGTACCCACCGTTGCAGGGGAAATATATTTTGACGAATGCTATCATACCAACCCTCTGGTAAATGCCATGAGTGTAGGTATTGTAAAAACAGGCGAAACCGTTTCGGCCACTGCCAAAGGCGAAGGCAACCCTGTAATGTTTGTGGGTAGCGCTACCGGAAAAGACGGGATCGGTGGAGCTTCCTTTGCTTCGGCAGATATTACTTCCGAAAGTGTGCAAGAACTACCTGCCGTACAAGTGGGAGACCCCTTCCAAGAAAAAAAACTACTGGAAGCTTGTTTGGAAGTAATAAAAACCGGTGCCGTAGTAGGTATGCAGGACATGGGAGCTGCCGGTATTATTTGCTCTACAGCCGAAATGAGTGCCAAAGGTGGTGTAGGTATGAAAATAGATTTAGAGAAAGTACCTACCCGTCAAAAAAATATGAAAGCATGGGAACTGCTCCTTAGTGAAAGCCAAGAGCGCATGTTGCTGGTAGCAGAAAAAGGTAGAGAAAAAGAAATTGAAGCCATTTTTGAAAAATGGGATCTACCTTGCGCCGTTATAGGCCACGTCACTAACGACGGTATTCTTAACTTTTACATGAACGGAGTACTTGAAGCATCCATACCTGCACAAGAGCTAGTATTGGGCGGTGGTGCTCCTCAGTATGAACGTGAATACAAAGAACCCGCTTATCTCAAAGAGATAGCTGCTTTCGATGCCTCCACTGTTCCACAACCTGCAGACTTGAAAGCAGTTGCAGAAAAAATCATTGCGCTGCCTTCTATCGCATCCAAAAGATGGATTTATGATCAGTACGACAGCATGGTAGGCACTGTAAACACATCCACAAATGAACCTTCAGATGCAGCTGTAGTACTGGTGAAAGGCACTCAAAAAGGACTGGCAGTAACAACCGACTGCAACAGCCGCTATGTATATGCCGACCCGTATAAAGGTGCTTTAATAGCAGTGAGCGAAGCTGCCAGAAATATCGTATGCAGTGGCGGCCAGCCACTGGGTGTTACCAACTGTCTCAACTTCGGCAATCCTTACGACCCTGAAGTATATTATCAATTTGTACACGCTATTAAAGGCATGGGAGATGCCTGCCGCAAATTTGATACACCGGTAACCGGAGGTAATGTAAGCTTCTATAATCAAAATCCCGAAGGACCGGTAAATCCTACCCCCACCATCGGAATGGTAGGGCTGCTGGAAGATATCAATAAAAAGATGACCCTCGACTTCAAACAAGAAGGCGATGTAATTTATATTCTCGGTGCGCAAAAAGACGATATCAATTCATCGGAGTATCTATATCATATTCACGGAGTGAAAAAGTCTCCGGCACCTTACTTCAATTTGGATGAAGAATATGTGCTTCAACAAGCCGTGCTGAAATTGATTAGCGAAGGATTAATTCGTTCGGCGCACGACGTGAGCGAAGGCGGCTTGTTTGTAACACTCTGCGAGAGTGGTTTCCATCGTGCTCTCGGCTTCGATATTAAAAGCAACAGCAATCTTCGTAAAGATGCATTCCTGTTTGGAGAAGCGCAAAGCAGAGTGGTGGTAAGTGTGGCAGCTGATAAAATAAAAGCTTTTGAAGCAGCACTCCCCACCGATGTACCGTTTGCACAACTAGGTACAGTAACCGCTGGGGACTTACTGGTAGATGGCGAAAACTGGGGACAGATTACAACATGGCAGAACATTTACGATACAGCCATTGAAAAATATTTGAGCAAGGAAACTGCTGCAGATGCCCTGAGTAGCTTATAAAACAATCGGCATTTTACATTCCTAATGAGATGCTGGCAGGCTTTTCATGTTGTTCATTTAAGTATAAAGCTTAAAACGCATTCCCGTGGCAAAAAAAATAGCTATAATAGGTGGAGGTAATTTAGGAACTGCCATAGCGCAGGGCCTTATTCAAAGCGCTTTCTGCGATGCTGCAGACATTACGATTACCAAAAGAAATGTTGCGACGCTTAAAGGCGAACTACCCAAGACTGTTCATATTACAAGCGATAACGTTCAGGCTGTTGCTTCCAGTGAAGTAATTATTCTGGCGGTAAAACCTTACCAGATAGAAAATGTGATGAAAGAAATTGTGCCTGTATTGACCAAAAAACATATTCTTATATCGGTAATTACGGGAGTAACTTTAGACGACCTGAAAAATATGGCCTCAATAGCATTGCCTGTATTTCGTGCAATGCCTAATACAGCCATTGCCATCAGAGAAAGCATGACCTGCATCAGTTATGAAAATGCTACAGACAAACAGGTGCAATTGGTAACAAAAATGTTTAGCACTGTAGGTAAAGTAGCCGTTATCGATGATAAGCTCATGGATGCGGCAACCGTGCTGGGCGCCTGCGGTACTGCGTTCGCCCTTCGTTATGTGCGCGCCAATATTCAAGGTGGTATTGAAATTGGATTTGATGCCAAAACCGCAAGCCTCATTGCTTCTCAAACTGTAAAAGGAGCAGCTGAACTCCTGCTCACACATCATAGCCATCCGGAACAGGAAATCGATAAAGTAACTACGCCTAAAGGCTGCACTATTGTAGGGCTGAACGAAATGGAACACAGAGGATTCAGCTCATCCCTAATACGGGGAATCATTACCAGCTATAAGAAAATCGCAAAAGATTAGCACTTGCGCTTAACAGCGCAAGGCAGGTGCGGATAAAAAGTGCAAAACCACTCACCCCATTATCCCAATAATGCATATCTTTGCATGACCACACAAATTTCCTTTCTCAGGATTATTTCTGCCGGTCATTTTATTTTTCCGTTTGGATTAAGATTAAGTTATTGGGATGGGATTGATTTAATTCGTATAAATCTGAAATCTTAGTATAAAAAATTTTTTCGGGTATGTCCAAATATATTTTTGTTACCGGCGGTGTAACATCATCATTGGGAAAAGGTATTATTGCTGCATCACTGGCTAAGCTATTGCAAGCACGAGGCTTCAGGGTGACGATTCAGAAATTCGACCCTTACATCAACATCGATCCCGGCACACTCAATCCTTATGAACATGGAGAATGCTTTGTTACCGAAGATGGTGCCGAAACCGACCTTGACTTGGGGCACTACGAACGCTTTCTGAACATTTACACTTCTCAGGCCAACAACGTTACTACAGGTCGTATTTATCAAACTGTTATCAACAAAGAAAGGCAAGGTGCCTACTTGGGGAAAACCGTTCAGGTAGTACCTCATATCACCAATGAAATCAAACGCCGCATGATGGAGCTGGGCAATACCGGCGAATATGATATTGTGATTACGGAAATTGGGGGTACCATCGGTGACATCGAAAGTCTTCCCTTTGTAGAGTCCATCAGACAATTACAATGGGAACTACCCGAAGAAGATACAGTGGTAATTCACCTTACCTATATCCCCTATCTGAAAGCGGCAAAAGAGCTGAAAACCAAACCTACCCAACACAGTGTAAGAATGCTGAGCCAGGAAGGTGTAAGTCCTGATATCATTGTATGCCGCACCGAAAAATCATTAACACCAGAACTGAAAAGAAAAATCGCTCTCTTCTGTAATGTAAAACAGGAAGCAGTAATTGAAGCGGCCGACCAATCCACCATTTACGAAGTACCACTGGCAATGCTTCGTGAAAAACTGGATGTCATTTGTTTGAAAAAAATGAACATCACAGGATATAAAGAGCCGGATTTGGAAAAATGGTACACCTTCCTAGACAAACTGAAATATCCCAAATCAGTAGTTCGCATAGGACTTATAGGGAAATATTTGGAATTACAAGATGCCTATAAATCTATTCTGGAAGCATTCGTACATGCAGGAGCCGTGAACGAATGTCAAGTACAGATTGTCAATATTCATAGCGAATACATCACCGAAGAAAACGTAGCCGAAAAATTGTCGGAACTGGATGGCTTATTGGTGGCGCCCGGCTTTGGGATCAGAGGTGTAGAAGGAAAAATCACTGCCGTAAAGTATGCACGTGAACATGGACTCCCCTTCTTTGGAATCTGCTTGGGGATGCAGATGGCGGCTATCGAATTTGCAAGAAATGTATTAGGCATTAAACAAGCCAACTCTACCGAAATGGACGAAAACACGCCCGAACCCGTAATCGACCTTATGGAAGAACAAAAGAAGATTACCGAAAAGGGCGGTACCATGCGACTGGGGGCTTATACCTGCGTACTTAAACCCAATAGCTTGGCCAGCTCCATTTACGGTACCGACACCATCAGTGAAAGACATCGTCACCGCTGGGAGTTCAACAATAAATATCTGGAACGTTTTGAGCAAGCCGGTATGGTAGCGAGTGGTAAAAATCCGGATAGTGGCTTGGTTGAGATTATAGAGCTGCCAACGCATCCTTTCTTCATCGGTGTACAATATCATCCCGAACTGAAAAGTACAGTTGAAAACCCGCAGCCTATTTTTGTGAACTTTGTGAAAGCTGCCATGAAGTATAGTGCAGCATGCAAAACACACAAAAATCAAAATGAAATGGCTAAGATGTAATTCACCCCATCGCAATTATTTTACATCTTATATAATTGAAGTATCATAAATACGGTCTTTACACAACGTAAGGGCCGTATTTATTTTGCCTCTATATATAACAATAAGAATAGAAGAAAATCTTCTTAGCTACATGCTTTTTTATGGATATAATTGTACATTTATCATCAAATCTTCTCTAAAAAATCATAATAACGAACGCATATGAAATCAGGAACTCGAATCCAGTTATCCCTCATGATGTTTTTGGAATTTTTCATCTGGGGAGGATGGTTTGTAACCCTCGGAACCTTCTTAGGAACCAACCTCAAGGCTAATGGCTTGGAAATTGCCAACGTCTTCTCCACGCAGTCATGGGGAGCCATCATTGCACCCTTTATCATTGGTTTGATTGCCGACCGCTTCTTCAATGCAGAAAAAATATTAGGGTTATTGCATCTGATTGGTGCGGGATTAATGTACATGATGTTTAAAGCAGAAAGTGTAGGACAGTTCTATCCCTATGTACTGGTATATATGATTCTGTACATGCCCACACTGGCGCTGGTAAATTCAGTTTCTTTCCGTCAGATGTCGAATCCCGAAAAAGAATTTCCTAGCATAAGAATTTTCGGAACGATAGGTTGGATTGTGGCAGGAGTACTGATCAGCTATGTATTCCATTGGGATAATGAACAAAATAATATTACTAACGACTCACTAAGAAATACGTTCCTCATGACGTCTCTAGCATCGTTGCTACTGGGATTATTTAGCTTTACCCTTCCTAAAACGCCTCCTGCTAAAACAGAACAAGGAGCCTCGATAAGTCAGATACTGGGACTGGATGCTTTGAAACTACTAAAGGATAAAAACTTCTTGATTTTCTTTATTGCATCTATATTAATTTGTATTCCACTGGCTTTTTACTACCAAAATGCCAATCCATTTTTAACAGCTGTAGGCCTTGAGAACCCTACCGCAAAAATGGCCATCGGCCAGGCCTCTGAAGTATTGTTCCTGCTCTTAATACCTTTCCTCTTTAATAGATTTGGATTTAAGAATACCATTCTTATTGGTATGCTGGCCTGGACAGTAAGATATGTATTGTTTGCCTATGGTAATGCCGGCGAACTAGCATTTATGCTCATTATCGGTATTGCTTTGCACGGTATTTGTTATGATTTCTTCTTTGTATCAGGTCAGATTTATACCGATGCAAAGGCTGGTGAAAAATACAAAAGCTCAGCACAGGGCCTAATTACATTAGCCACCTACGGTGTAGGTATGCTCATTGGATTTTGGGTAGCAGGGTTCGTAACCGAACATTATAAAGCAACCAATCCTGACAATGTCGGTTACTGGCACAATGTATGGTTGGTGCCTGCAGCCATCGCGGCTATAGTAAGTGTACTATTTGCACTTGTATTTAAAAACGATAAAAAAGTTGAAATTAATGCCTAGCAGAAGAGATGTATTAAAAACGCTTGCCGCCGGTTCTATTGCTGCAAGTCTTTCCCCACTGAGTACTTATGCTAATAACGAAAAAATTATGTATCCATTAAAGGGCAATATCAATCACAGTGTAACCCAGTGGACTTATGGTAATATGCCGCTGGATGAATTGTGTGTATTTGCAAAAAAAATAGGAATAACAGCTATAGACCTGCTGGCACCTAAAGACTGGCCTACTATTCAAAAACACGGCCTTACCTGTAGCATGTGCTACATTCCCGGAAAAGTAAGTCTGACTGATGGCTTTGCCGGAAAAGAGTTTCATGCATCCCTCATAAAAGATTATGAAGAAGGTATTCCTCTGGTAGCTAAAGCAGGATATAAAAACCTCATCTGCTTCAGCGGTAATCGCAGAGGTATGGATGATGAAACCGGATTAAAAAACTGTGAGGAAGGCTTGAAAAAAATTCTACCCCTTGCTGAAAAACACAAAGTGGTATTGGTAATGGAATTGCTCAATAGCAAACGAGACCACAAGGATTACATGTGTGACCATACTGCCTGGGGTGTAGAGCTATGTAAGCGCCTAGGAAGTGAAAACTTCAAGTTGCTCTACGATATCTATCATATGCAGGTAGATGAGGGCAACGTCATACAGACAATTAGAGATAACCATCAGTACATTGCACATTATCATACAGCAGGTGTACCAGGAAGACATGAACTGAATGACCAGCAGGAACTATATTACCCTGCCATCATGAAAGCCATTGTAGAAACCGGTTTTAAAGGATATGTGGCTCAGGAATTCATTCCCACCGGAAAAACCAAGGAAGATAGACTTAAAGCCCTAGAAGAGGCGGTACATGTATGTGATGTATAGAAAATAGCGCAATCCGTATTCAAAGAGGTCCTTCAGGACTTTTCATAAACGAAAACATTTAAACTCGAGGACATGAACAGAAAAGACTTTTTAAAACTCAGCGGGGGCGCTGCCATGAGTGCAGCATTTGCTTCCTGCTTCGGAGGAAAAGCTAATACTAACAAAGGCACCATCAAAAATCTAGGCATTCAATTATATTCGCTCAGAGACGATTTGCCTAAAGACCCAAAAGGCGTACTAAAGCAACTAGCTTCTTTCGGGTATAAAGAAATTGAAAGTTACGAAGGACCTCAAGGCATGTTCTGGGGCCTCGGGCACAAAGGTTTTAAACAATACATGGACAGTCTACGTCTCACTATAGTGAGCAGCCACTGTGACCATACAAAAGATTTTGAGAAAAAGGCTGCCCAAGCCGGAGAAATTGGCATGAAATATCTGATATGCTCATGGGTAAGCCCACAAAGATCTTTAGACGATTATAAGAAAATTGCGGATGAATTTAACAAAGCGGGCGAAATATGCCGGAAAAACGGATTACGGTTTGCCTATCATAATCACGACTACAGCTTCCGTCAGCAAAATAATCAGTTTCCACAGGATATTTTGATGGAACACACCGACCCCGCCTTAGTAGACTTTGAAATGGATATGTATTGGGTAGTTGCAGCCGGACAAAATCCGGTAGAGTGGATGAAACGCTACAGATGGCGCTTCAAATTATGCCATATCAAAGACCGTAAGAAAAATGCACGTCCTAACGGCGATGACAATAATAGCTGTATCGTAGGTACCGGCTCTATCGATTTCAAAACTATTTTAGGCGAAGCTAAAAATCTGGGAATGCAGTACTACATACTGGAACAAGAAGCATACGAAAAAGCACCTCTGGATTGTGTGAAGGAAGGTGCCGCCTATCTCAATAATCTGGTATTTTAAGTATAAATAAAGCTTTATAAAAAGATAAAAGCGTTGAATTTTATTTCAACGCTTTTATTATTTCTACGAATTCAGTAGCAATTAAAGAGGCTCCCCCTACAAGTCCGCCGTCTACATCAGCACAAGCAAATAATTCTTTTGCATTGTTAGCTTTTACGCTTCCTCCGTACAAAATCGAAATCTCATTAGCTACATCGGCTCCATATTGCGCTGCAATTACAGAACGCAGGTAAGCATGCATTTCCTGAGCCTGCTCGGTGGTAGCGGTTTTACCGGTTCCTATAGCCCAGATAGGTTCATAAGCAATGATTACTTTTTTAATATCATCTGCATTCAGATGAAATAAGGATTCTTTCAGTTGATTAGCAACAAATTCGTTTTGCGTACCCGCTTCTCTTATAGATAAAGGTTCCCCGCAACAGAAGATAGGCGTCATACCAGCTTCCAATAACAAGTTCACTTTTTCTGCCAGCACCTCATTGGTCTCATTAAAGTACTCTCTTCTTTCACTGTGCCCGATGATGCAATAATTTACATCGATAGATTTCAGCATACCTACAGATACTTCACCTGTATAAGCTCCGGATTTTTTATGGCTGCAGTTTTGAGCGGCTATATGATAATTTTGAATACCATTGGTTTTTTCTTTAGCCATTGCTAGATAAGGAAACGGAACGGCAAAAATCACTTCATGATTTTCTTTACCGCCAATATTTTCTTTTAATATATCGCTCAACAATTGTTGACCTTCCGAATAAGTCAGATTCATTTTCCAATTTGCTGCTGCAATTTGTTTTCTCATTTTACTTTGTTTTACTTTTATAAATATTAGTGATCAGTTGTTTTTCTTCTTCAGTAAGTATGGCATTTTTAAAACTTTTCCACTGCTCAATATCCTGCAATGCCTTATCCAGCTTGTACTTTACCTTATCATCATATCCCCAACTAAATGAAGGGATATACTTAGGAGTAAGACCCGTACCGAATACATTGGCACTAATGCCTATTACGGTACCCGAATTAATAGAAGTGTTTACAGCAGTACGCGTGTAATCGCCCATCAACACACCACATTTCTTACCTACTTTAAATGCTTGACGCTGTAAATACACTGTGATATCCCCCCCTGTATTTTTCAAATTACTATTAGAGGTTCCCCCTCCAAGGTTACACCATTCACCAATTACGGAATCGCCTAGGTAACCGTCATGCGCCTTATTGGAATAAGCAAACAGTACAGAGTTCTTTACCTCACCCCCTACTGTACACCCCGGACCTATAGTTGTGGCACCATATATCTTAGCGCCCATTTTTATTACCGCACCGTTACCGATATAAAGCGGACCACGCAATAGCGCACCCTCCATTATTAATGCCCCTTTTTCAATAAACACCGGACCTTCATCTGCATTAATAATAGCATGCTTCACTACAGCCCCTTTCTCTATAAAAACATTTTTTTTATTACTTACGTAGATATTTTTCAGGCTGCTCATCGGCTTCCGTCCTTTTCTTGCCAGATCAAAGTCCCATGTCAACGCCTTACCGTTATACTGAAATATATTCCAGGAATACTCAATTCTTAGAAAATCGTCCACAACAACAGGTTCACCGGAGACTGTCATACCATATTGCACCAGCGTATTGCCTGCTTCATCACTCATGCGCTGTCCGGGTTTTAGCTTCTTCACCTTATTTATCATCCCCTTTCCCGGAACAATATTAGCCGCAATGATAAGCGTATCATCAGCTGAGGAGGTTACAATAGCGCTTTCACGCAGCCCCAAACCCTTAAGCCATTTTTCCCGAATAGTAAAAATCCCCACCCTGATATCTTCAACCCTTCTAGTAAGAGTAAAAGGATATAAGTTTTTCACATCTATATTGGTATGGGAAAATAACAGCCGCATGTTGAAGGCGCTAAGATAATAAAATGTGAGGTGTAATAATTACACGATTGTCGAAACCCAGCAAGCAAAAAAATACCCTGCTGAAGCAGGGTACCATAGAATAATAAATATTTTTTAAACCTGAAAGATTACTTCTTTGCGTATTTTCTTTTGAATTTATCAATACGTCCTGCAGTATCAACCAACACATTTTTACCAGTAAAGAACGGGTGTGATGTATTGGAAATTTCCAATTTGATCAGCGGATATTCATTACCGTCTTCCCATTTTATGGTTTCTTTAGAGTTTACAGTAGATCTGCATAAAAAAGCATCACCGTTACTCATGTCTTTGAACACCACGAGGCGGTAATTTTCAGGATGGATACCTTGTTTCATAACTATATGATTTTTAAGGTTGTACGGATTTTGCCGTACAATTATTAAATAATTTTTTCGCGCTTAAGGGAGCGCAAAGGTAAGATATTAACTGATAAATAAGAAATATTAGGCCCAAAACCTGAAATTTTTACCTAGCTCCTCATATTTTCTACCTGCAGGGGGATTCCCAGATCCCAGCCGCGGGATGCTTGAATAACAGACTGCAGGTCATCGATTTTCTTACCGGTTACCCGCACCAGATTATCGTTAATGGAAGCTTGTACTTTCAGTCCGGTATCCTTAATCAGCTTAACGATTTTTTTCGCATCTTCCTGTTTAATACCATTGCGCACTGAAATTTCCTTTTTCCACGCTTTACCAACCATTCCTCCCTCTTTACTCAGGTCAAATGCTTCCGGAGCAATTCCTTGCTTATGAGCTCGATTGATTAACACATCAATCAGCTGCTTCATTTTCATTTCATCCTCTGTTTCCACTTTCAAGATATAATTCTTACGGTCCAAATCAATGACTAGATGCGAGCCTTTAAAGTCAAAACGATTAGAGAGTTCCTTATGAACTACATTAACGGCATTATCGAGCGCCTGCGCATCTACTTTACTAACAAAATCGAATGAAGGCATATTTCCAAATTTACTTTTAGTTCAAACGATATAAGTATACAAAGCCTACAGCCCCTGAAATCTGTAGGCAATCTTATAAAATCACTCTTAATGATATCCTGCATAAAACACCAGCAAGGCAAGCAGGTATTGTCAAATATACACACAAACTTCGTGCAAATACTGTCATTCCTGTAAATTTGAATTCACAACTGATTTTATGAACACCTATATCGATTTTCGATCCGATACGGTTACGCGCCCTTCTCCCGCTATGCTGGATACCATGATGCAGGCCCGTGTGGGAGATGATGTATTTGGTGAGGACCCTAGCGTCAATGAGCTTGAGAGCCTAGCAGCCTCGATGTTTGGTATGGAAGCGGCTTTGTTCTGCCCCAGTGGTACCATGACCAATCAGATAGCCATCAAATGTCATACACAACCGGGTGATGAAGTTATCTGCGATGCAGATGCACATATTTACCAATACGAAGGAGGCGGGATTGCCTTTAATTCGGGGTGTTCTGTAAAATTATTATCGGGCGACAGAGGGCGTATCAATGCCGAACAAGTACGCCAAGCCATTCAGCCTGATGATGTGCACAGAGCACGTACTAGCCTAGTATGTGTAGAAAATACCAGCAACCGTGGCGGCGGAAGTTGTTATGAATGGGAAGCACTGGAGAAAATAAAACAGGTTTGTGCCGAGCACCATTTGGCATTTCATATAGACGGGGCTCGCCTGTTCAACGCTATGGTAGCAAAAGGCCAGTCGCCTCAACAATACGGTGCGTTATTCGATAGTATTTCCATTTGCCTTTCCAAAAGCCTGGGCTGTCCGGTAGGAAGTATATTGCTAGGTAGTAAGTCATTCATTAAGCAAGCCCGACGTATCAGAAAGGTACTGGGCGGAGGAATGAGACAGGCAGGTTTTTTAGCCGCAGCAGGTATCTATGCATTAACAAACAATATAGATAGACTGCAGAAAGACCATGAACACGCAAGACTCATTGAAGCGGCTTTGGAAAATAAGCCTTTTGTGGCAAGCATTTTACCTATAGAAACCAATATCATCATCTTTGAAACCAAAGGTATTACAGCAAAAGAGCTGGTTGAAAAATTGAAACAACATCAGATTCTGGGCTATGCCATTGCACCTTACAGAGTGCGACTGGTTCTTCATTTAGATATTACTGAAGCGATGGTAGCAAGAACCATCGAGGTGCTGAATGCACTTTAAATATTTAACTTCATTTATTCAAACCGAAAAACGAGATTTATGACTCTTCCAACAATTAATCCTACTAAAACAAAAGCATGGAAACAACTACTCAAGCAGGCCGAAGAAGCGCGGCATTGGAATATGCGACAGCTTTTTGCGGAAGACCCTGACCGCGCCCGTGCTTTCTCCCTACAACATGGAGATATATACTTCGATTATTCAAAAAATCTGATTACTTCAAAAACACTACAAACCCTTTTAGCACTAGCCGAACAAACCCACGTGGCCGACGGCATTAAAGCGATGTTCAGTGGTGCTGCAATCAACCAAACTGAAAATCGCTCTGTATTGCATGTGGCATTACGCCATTTTGGTAAAGACCCTATCAAAAGCAACGGCAAAGACGTAATGCCTGAAGTAAAAGCCGTACTGAAAAAAATGAAAAACTTCTGCCAGGCGGTACACTCGGGAAAACATGTAGGGTATACCGGAAAGAAAATAAAATCCATTGTCAACATAGGAATCGGCGGTAGCGATTTAGGACCTCTGATGGTAACCGAGGCATTGAAACCCTACAAAATAAAGGGCATCGAAACCTATTTCGTTTCTAACGTCGATGGTACCCATATAGCAGAAACACTGAAAAAAGTAAATCCCGAAACCACGCTATTTTTAGTTGCTTCCAAAACCTTTACAACTCAGGAAACCATGACCAACGCCCATACAGCTCGAGAATGGTTCCTGAAAAAGGCAAAGGAAGAAAAACATATTGCTAAGCACTTTGTGGCACTCAGTACTAATGCTGCTGCCGTAAAGGAATTTGGTATCGACACCAAGAACATGTTTGAGTTCTGGGATTGGGTAGGCGGACGTTATTCACTATGGAGCGCCATCGGCTTATCTATTGCGCTTACCATCGGGTATGACAACTTCGAGGAATTGTTGAGAGGTGCCCACGATGTGGATATACATTTCAAAAAAACATCTTTCGAAAAAAACATCCCTGTAATTATGGCACTGGTAGGCTTGTGGAACACCACTTTTCTGGGTGCCCAGTCCGAAGCGATTTTACCTTACGATCAATACCTGCATCGCTTTGCGGCCTACTTCCAACAAGGCAACATGGAAAGTAATGGAAAGAGTGTAGACAGAAACGGCAAAAGAGTTACCTACCAGACAGGGCCAATCATCTGGGGAGAACCCGGCACTAATGGCCAACATGCTTTTTATCAGCTCATTCATCAGGGCACAGAACTCATTCCTTGCGATTTCATAGCGCCGGCACAAACACATAATCCCATTGGCGACCACCATGCCAAACTACTCAGTAACTTTTTTGCCCAGACAGAAGCTTTAATGAATGGTAAGACATTGGCCGAAGTAAAAGCCGAGTTGAAAAAACAAGGATTGGACAGTAAAGCTATTGCCAAATTGGCGCCATTCAAAGTATTTGAAGGGAATAAACCAACCAACTCTTTCCTAATTAAAAAAATCACGCCCTTTACACTGGGTCAACTGATTGCGCTTTACGAACATAAAATCTTTGTACAAGGCATTATCTTTAATATTTTCAGTTTTGACCAATGGGGGGTTGAATTAGGCAAACAATTGGCAAACAAAATTCTACCCGAATTACAGGGAGATGAAGAGGTGACAGGTCATGATAGCAGCACCAATGCACTCATCAATATGTATAAAAAAATGAGACAATAAAAGTCCTTACATATCACGTTGAAAAGCAGGGATCCCTACCCTGCTTTTTTATTGTTTTTATGATAAACCATTATTGCTCAAATCTAAAAAAAATCCATGCCCGCGTTGTGTAATTTATCTCCTACAAGCATCCCTATAAAGAGGGAACAACATCACGGCCTAAAAATCATTAATTATGAAAACTGTTTTCATGGCTGCCTTAATGTTACTCAGCACAGCCGTCAATGCTCAGGATGAGCTTCGAGAGAAACGCCCTGCTTTGCCCGATACGCACTCAGATCGAAAGTATCCGTCTTTACTAGACAGTTCGCATAAGTATACCTACAAATATGGAAAGGTAGGACGCCTAAAACAGGATAACATGCCCTGCATCTTGCCCGCTTATCGCGAACAGATGCCCAATGCACGCAAGCACAGAACTCCTGCACCCAATGACATACCTAATTTGTGGAAAAAAGATTCTACAGATCACTAATTAAGACAGATATACACCCGTAATATTATCGCCTTCTACTTCTACTGTAATATGCTCCTGAAAGGTAGTAGCAAGGGAATACCCTTTATAATTGGCTCTAATGGGGAACTGGGTATAGCTTCTTTCTACTAATACCAATGTCTGTATGGCACGTGGATGAAATCTTAGAAAAGGCTTCATCGCATATAGCAATGTTTTGCCGGTATTGGTAACATCATCAATGATAACAATAACTTTATTATCAAAATTCAATTCTTTGCTTAATACAATTTCCTCCGGCTTTTGCTTATTCATCGACATTGTTAGGAGCTCTACCTTTAAAACAGATTGAGCCTCCACCAGTTGTTGCAGCCGTTTTGCAAGAATAACACCCGTGGATTCTATTCCCACAAAAACAAGCTCCTTCTCCCCCATATTGCCCTCAATTATCTCCAGTGCCAGCCGGCTCAACTTCCGGTTCACAATGTCGCTACTTAAAATATATTTTTTCTCTTTAGCCATGTTTCCTTGGACATTTAAATCCTAACTTAAATCAACAAAAATATTAATACTCGCTTACATAACGTAAATTAGCAATTATAATCCAAACTGTATGCATATTCTGCAACAAATATTATTCCTCCTGCTTGTCGTTACAGCGGTCACCCTTTTCACTAAAAAAATCCGACAAATAAGAAAAGCTATCCAGCTTGGTGTTGAGGAAGAGATCGCCGACAATAAAGCGCAACGTTGGCGTAATGTGCTGCTCTTGGCTTTCGGACAGAAAAAAATGTTCCGCAACCCGCTAGTGGGAGTATTGCACTTTCTGGTATACGCCGGATTTATTATTATCAATATAGAAATACTAGAAATTATTTTAGACGGACTGTTAGGCACGCATAGATTATTTGCTAACAGTTTAGGGACTTTATATCTTTTTTTGATTAATGCCTTCGAAGTACTGGCATTGCTGGTTATTGTTGCCTGTGCAATATTTCTTATCAGAAGAAATATTATCAAACTACAGCGCTTCATCAGCAAAGAACTGGACGGCTGGCCTCGTAGTGATGCCAACTACATATTGTTTACCGAAATTATATTGATGCTGCTGTTCCTCACCATGAACAGTGGCGATACCCTTTTGCAACAAAGAGGTATCAGTCATTATACCGAAGCCAATACCGGCAACTTCATAATTTCTCAATGGCTACATCCGTTATTACAAAGCATGAGCAATTCCCAGCTTATTGGAGTAGAAAGAACTTGTTGGTGGCTGCATATCATCGGCATATTTGCATTTCTTAACTATCTGCCTTATTCTAAGCATTTACATATTATTCTGGCATTCCCCAATGCTTATTATGCGCGACTTACTCCTTTGGGAAAGATGGAGAATATGCCACAGGTGCAGCAGGAAGTATTATATGCCATGCAGCCCGAATTGGCTCCTACGGATGCGACTCCACCTACACGTTTTGGAGCTAAAGATGTAACCGATCTTTCGTGGAAAAATATTCTAGACGCCTATTCCTGTACCGAATGCGGAAGATGTACTGCCGCTTGTCCTGCCAATATTACCGGCAAAAAGCTTTCGCCACGTAAGATTATGATGGATACACGCGACCGGGCCGAAGAAATCATCCAACAAAAATCTAAAGACGAAGCCTGGAACGGTGATGGTAAAAGCCTGTTGCATAATTATATCACCGTAGAAGAGTTGCGTGCCTGCACCACCTGCAATGCTTGTGTACAAGAATGTCCGGTTAGCATCAATCCTCTGGACATTATTCTGCAATTACGTCGTCAGTTGATCATGGAAGAAAGTAATGCTCCACAGGAATGGAATGCCATGTTTAGCAATATCGAAAACAATTTTGCACCTTGGAAATTTAGTCCCGAAGACCGTAGTAAATGGATGGCAGAAAGCTAAACCGCTATTGTTTTTTTTGTTCAGCTTCATGTAGCTGTTTACTGAAGTCTTTCTTTTTTACCACCATCCGCCATATTTGAATTAGTGCTGTAAGCACAAAGATTCCAGCAATGGCATAGTTAACAACAGACTGATTGTTCTGAATTTTAGATGCAATCAGCCTTCCGCCAAATATAAAAACACAATTACCCAATAGTGTACCTATTCCGATGCCAATAGTGTAAAAATTATAATGAACCTTTACAGGCAATAGAATTTTCTTGGCAAATAATACCGTACTCCAACCAAACCAAAAAGGAATTTGCATGGGATTAACCGCACTCATAGCTAACCCCAAAAGGAAAGACGGTAAATTATTATTTAGGATAACATTCCTGTTTTCATGAGGATGTGATGCCGCTATAAAACTACTTACTGCTAGGGCTATAATAATAAGCAGTGCCAGCCAGTCGAAAAGTTTAAAAATTTTTTCCTGCCTCCGAATCCAGTCCATGGCTACCAACGAGAGACGCACATATATCATTTCTGCAGTCAATGAACCCAATGAAAAAAGTAACGCGTTTCGCACCGACTCTGCAATGGCAATTTGCATAGCGGCAATGTTGAGCGTACCCAATGGTAGACTACCCAAAAAACTCACCAACATTCCGGTAAAAAAAATCCGTAGCGCGCCTTTCATGGGTAGTATTTATGAATTTCGACCTTGCAACATGGGAACAAATGAGAAGTTGTCAAAATACTCGATATCGATACCATCCTCCAGTTTTGTAATACGACGCATTTGCTGCACGTTACCAATATCCACAGGTATAACCATTTTCCCTCCTACCTTCAGCTGCTCCAGAAGTTTTGGAGGAATTTCCGGTGCGGCGGCCGTAATGATAATCTTATCGAAGGGGGCGTAGGCTTTGAGGCCTTCATAGCCGTCGCCATAAAAAAACTTTATTGTAGGAAATTGTTTGAGATAAGTAAACTTTTTGTTTTCATCATATAACTTCTTCTGCCGCTCAATAGTATATACCATCGCGCCCAACACAGCCAATATCACCGCCTGATAAGCGCTGCCCGTACCGATCTCCAATACTTTCTCTCCTTTTTTCACTTCCAATAACGCCGACTGGTACGCAACAGTATAAGGCTGAGAAATGGTTTGTCCTTCGCCAATAGGAAAAGCCTTGTCTACATAAGCCACATCATCAAATGCTGAGTCCAGAAAAAAATGTCGAGGTACCGTATTGATGGCGTTGAGCACATTTTCATCCTTAATACCCTTGCTCCGGATACCCTCAACAAGTTTTTTTCTTAATCCCTTGTGCCTGTAAGTATCTTCATAACTACGCCTCATACAGCAAATGTAAATGATTAGTTAATAAGTTGGCGAGAAGCGACCTTCAGAACTTATTTTATCACAATCTTTTCCACTAAAAATAGCAGATATGTATACCTTACAACTATCATTTATATTTGCCCTATATATGGCTAAAATCATTATCATAGGCCCGGCGCATCCTTTACGCGGAGGATTGGCAACATTTAATCATCGACTTGCAAAAGAATTTATTGCAATGGGTCATGATTGTACTATTTATTCATTTAGCCTGCAATATCCGTCTCTGCTATTCCCCGGTAAGACGCAATATTCGGATGAACCGGCTCCGGAAGGCATTCCGATTAAAACAGTTATCAACTCCATAAATCCACTAAACTGGCTGAAAGTAGGACGGCAGTTACAAAAAGAAAATGCCGATATTATTGTGGTGCGTTATTGGCTGCCATTTATGGGACCTGCACTGGGTACTATTTTAAGATCAGCTAAAAAAAGTGGCCAAGCTAAAATCGTATGCATTGCCGATAATATCATACCCCATGAAAAGAGACCTGGCGATACTGCCTTTACGAAATATTTTATTAAACCTGTGGATGGCTTCATTACCATGAGTGAAAAGGTAATGAAGGATCTCAGAACTTTTACTACTCAAGCTCCTGCTGCATTGGTGCAACATCCTTTATATGATAATTTCGGAGCTATCATTTCTAAAGAGACAGCCCGACTACACCTAAATTTACCCCAAGAGGCTAATATTGTTTTATTCTTCGGATTTATAAGGAAATATAAGGGACTGGATTTATTATTAAATGCCATTGCCCTGCTAAAAAACCAAATTCCTAATCTCAAACTTTTAATAGCCGGGGAATTTTACGAAGATGAAAAACCTTACTCTGATTTAATCCAAGAATTGCAAATTCAGGATATCGTAATATTAAAATCCAACTTTATTGCAGACAGTGAAGTAAAGTATTATTTGTGTGCTGCAGATGTGTTGGTACAACCCTACAAAAATGCTACTCAAAGCGGTGTAACCCCTTTGGCATACTTTTTCGAAAAACCGATGGTTGTAACCAATGTAGGCGGATTGCCGGACTTAGTGCCTCATGAAAAATGTGGATTAATCGTTCAACCGGAACCACAGTCCATCGCAGAGGGTATCCGTCGGTTTTATGAATTGGGAGAAAAACATTTTATCCCTCATCTTCAAAATGAAAAACAAAAATACGGTTGGGGGAATATAGCAGAAGCCATTATCTCCAAAGTATAAATATTCTTATTAAACATATACTAAACGATTTGAAATATCAGTATGATACATAGAAGTAAAGCACCTCTCAGAATTGGTTTGGCCGGAGGCGGTACCGATGTAAGCCCGTACTGCGATGAGTTTGGAGGCGCTATTCTCAATGCCACCATATCTTTGAATGCTTACGCCACCATTGAAGAGATTGAAGAACACAAAATAATTCTGGAAGCATTTGACCGAGATGAAAAAGAAATATTCGAGTGGGCTACCATGCTCCCTTTAAACGGACATTTGGATCTATTAAAAGGCGTATACAACCGAATTCAGAAAGACTACCCGTTTGAGAAAAAAGGTATCAAGCTGAGCACCTATGTAGATGCACCAGCCGGCTCAGGCCTAGGCACCTCTTCCACACTTGTAGTGGCAATCGTGGGCGCTTTTGCAGAAATGCTACAACTACCATTGGGAGAATACGACATCGCCCATTATGCTTATGATATCGAAAGAAAAGACCTTCAATTAGCCGGAGGACGCCAAGACCAATATGCCGCAACGTTTGGAGGCGTAAACTTTATGGAGTTTTACAGTGATGACAAAGTTATTGTCAACCCCTTGCGCATCCGTCAACGCTATTTGGACGAATTAGAAAATAATTTACTACTTTATTACACCTCTACCAGTAGAGAATCGGCGAAGATTATAGAGGAGCAAAGTCAAAATGTAGTCAAAAGAAATCAAAGCTCCATCGAAGCGATGCATCAATTAAAAGAACAAGCTCAGTTGATGAAGGAAGCATTGCTCAAAGGACAGCTCGAACAGATAGGCCATATTCTTGACATCGGTTTTGAACAAAAAAGACGAATGGCATCTGGAATAAATAACCAGCTTATCGATGATATTTACTATGCTGCTAAAAGTGCAGGAGCGACCGGAGGGAAAATAAGTGGTGCAGGGGGCGGCGGGTTTATGATTTTTTATTGCCCTGGCAATACCAAATACAAAGTCATTCAAGCACTAGAACAGTTTGGCGGCAAACCACACAATTATCAGTTTACCAAGCATGGCCTAAAAACCTGGACGGTTTAACTTAGCAGGCAAATATCATAATACAAATTCATTTTTAATGAAACAACAGATACAGGAACTTATTCAGGCATCTATATTCACAAAGCAGCAAGTGTTGCAAAACGAAGCATTATTGCAAATCGTAAGCAATGTAACCGACGCTATTGTAGCGGCATTTCAGAGTGGCAACACCGTTTACTTTTGCGGCAATGGCGGTAGCGCTGCAGATGCTCAACACTTGGCAGCAGAGTTCAGCGGAAGATTTTATAAAGATAGAAAAGCACTGCCTGCAGAAGCATTACATTGCAACACCTCCTACCTCACAGCTGTAGCAAATGACTACAGTTTTGATCTTATTTATGCAAGGCTGATTCAGGGATTGGGGAAACCCGGCGATGTACTAATTGGCCTCAGTACCTCCGGAAATTCTAAAAATGTTGTACAAGCCTTTGAAACTGCACGAGCCAAAGGCATGATTACAGTAGGATTTACAGGTAGCACAGGTGGTGCCATGAAAGACCTGAGTGATTACCTCATTAATATACCTGCTACTGATACCCCTCGCATACAGGAAAGCCATATGTTGCTAGGGCATATTATTTGTCAGCTGGTTGAAGAAAGAATTTTTGGATAACATATCAATGGGAATGTTTTTGATGAGCCAACAGCAACATCTTACGGTTAAGAATCTACAACAGACCGAAGCCATTATTCTAGCTGGAGGTTTGGGTACACGCCTACGAAGTGCCGTTCCTGATTTACCCAAATGTATGGCACCTGTAGCAGGGAGACCTTTTCTATACTACGTTATTAATCATCTGCGCATGCAGGGAATCAGTCGACTAATTTTTAGTCTAGGATATATGCATGAGGCCATCCTGAACTGGCTTCAAGCAGAATATCCCACGCTGGACTATGAATGCGTTATCGAAGATGAACCTCTGGGAACCGGAGGTGCCATTCAATTTGCTTTGCAGAAAACAAAAACAGAGAACATTTTTATCGTTAATGGGGATACCCTATTCCGTTTTGATGCAGCAAAAATGTTGCAGCAACATCTTACATCCAATGCAGCATGTACGCTGGCATTAAAACCCATGCTGCACTTTGATAGATATGGAGTGGTAGCGCTGGCCGGAGACAATACTATTACGCATTTTAAGGAAAAACAATATTACGCTCAAGGACTGATCAACGCAGGCGTATACCTTATTAATAAAGAAAGTTTTTTACAAAAACTATTTCCCACAAAATTTTCCTTTGAAAAGGATTATTTGGAGCGGTTTATTACTGATAAAAAGTTCTCAGGAGTAGAACAAGATGCTTATTTTATCGATATCGGTATTCCTGAAGATTATAACCGTGCACAGCAAGAATTTGCTAGGCCTCTATTGAATTTATCAGACATCCATGATGACTGGACACTTTTTCTCGACAGAGACGGGGTGATTAATGAAGACAAGCCGGGAGACTATATCACAACCCCCGATGAATTCGTATTCACAAAAGGGGCGCCCGCATTATTCAAAAAGCTTTCCGACAAGTTTAAACGTATTATTGTTGTCACCAATCAGCGTGGCGTAGGCAGAGGTATTATCCAACACGAGGATCTCATAACCATGAATGAAAAAATGCTGCAAAGCGTAAAGCAAGTCGGAGGAAATATTGAGCGCATTTATTACTGTACCGATATCGATGACCTGGCATTTTACCGTAAACCGAATCCGGGCATGGCTTTTCAGGCTATTCGGGACTTTCCTGACATTCAGCCGGAGAAATGCATTATCGTAGGTAATAGTCTTAGTGATATGAAATTTGGACGCTATGCGGGCATGTACACGGTTTTCGTAACTACAACCAATAAAAATGTTACATTACCGCATTCTGATATAGATTTGCTGTTCGAAAGTCTAAAAGCCTTTGTTGATCAGATTTAAAGAGTGAATATAGCTCAACTAACATTAAAGCTAATAAAGTAAGATGGTTATACTATTACAATGTAGCGACAGAGTAGGACTAGTGGCAGATATTGCGGCTATCATGGCCGCCGCTAATCTAAATATCGTATCCATGAAGGAGTATGTTCATGTAGATGAAAATCGCTTTTATATTCGTGTGGAAGTTAGTGGAGAGACCGATTTAGAACAACTCCAAAATCAAATTAAGAACCGCTTACCTGCAGATACAGAAATCAGCATACGCCCTTATGTCAAGAAGAAAATTGCGGTTCTGGTAACAAAGGAATACCATTGCCTAGGAGATATTCTACTGCGCAATTATTTTAACACACTTGGAGCTTCAGTAGAATGTGTCATAGGGAACTATGACATTTTACAGTCACTCACCGAAAAATTTGATATTCCTTTTCACTACATCACGCATGAAGGCAAAGAAAAACATGTATTTGAACAGGAAATTTTGCAAACACTTGCTCAATACAAATTTGACTATATCGTGCTAGCCAAGTTCATGCGCATCCTCTCACCAGAGTTTGTACAACAATACCCGTCTCAAATCATCAATATTCACCATTCATTCTTGCCGGCATTTGTAGGAGCTCATCCGTACAAACAGGCTCATGAGCGTGGAGTAAAACTCATCGGGGCCACTGCACATTTTGTCACCAATGTATTGGATGAAGGGCCCATTATTGCCCAGCAAACAATTCCGGTAAATCACGCACATTCGGTAAGAGATATGGTAAAACTCGGAAGAGAAATAGAGAAATCGGTGCTGGCACATGCTCTGCAATTGGTATTACAGGATAAAGTACTCGTATACCACAACAAAACAATTGTATTTGATAATTAATCAAATAAAAATGCCGAGGATTTTTACCCTTCGGCATTTTTTCTAGCAGTTAGTTGAAGTTGACTTTCGCGAATAAATATTATTTACGTTTTTTCAAATATAAGATATTAGCAACTTTCCTTTCACCCTCATGGTCCCATTTTTTGTTATCGGAGGGATAATTTACAACACCTTTTCCTTTTACCCATAAAGTAGAGGACCCTCCCCCATCTAAATTGATAGCACTGACACATCCCAACCAGCGCATCACCTTGGTGAGCTCAAAAAGACTCATCCCCGCCGAATTAGTATGACGGCCGTCCACCACCAGCATAATCACTTTTCCTCTTTTCGCAATACCAACAGCAGTACGCGGGTGTCTGGTTACATTAAAACTATTCGAGTCCAGTTTCTCTATTTGTCTATCTAGGAGTAACAAAGGCCCGGTAAACATCACATGTGGCTCTTTCAACCACTCATCCCAGTTTACTAGCCCATCCCATTTTTTAATCCCGATACTTCCTTTATCGTCAATTACCACAGCAGCCTTTTGGTGGAACTCCGGTTTTCCATTTTTACCCGGCTTATTTGTATTGATAACATCTCCGTTCACTTTTGTGAAGTCCACAGCACCTCCATTCTTCATATCGAAAAAGTTACCATTAATAGCCCCTATCGCCTCATATTGTCCAGCAAAATCACTTACGGTACGCAATTGTCGAGGTTCGGCCGCCATGGCAAACTCATACCAAGCCCTCTTATTCTTCGCCACTATAAAACTAATATGCTGATTGGCTTTAAATAATTTGCCATTAGTGAAGTGATAATGATATAACTTTACTTTAGGACCCAGTTTTTCCACCTTCCAAGGTGCATTTACTACACACACCGAGTCGTAATACTGGGCATTACCAAACGAAGTGAAAAAAAGAAAAAGCACTATACTTAATAAATAGCGAACCATAGTTATACGTTATTTCATAAAAATACAAGCTTTCTTTTATGCAGTTTTAATTTTTTTGCATCAATTGAAACGGAATCTTAAAAGTTTATTGAAAAACATGAAAAAATCTTTACATACCATCATAATCCTGACCATTATAATTTTTACCGTGATGAAAAGTAATGCTCAAACTGAATACTACAAAACGGACTGGCTGAATGTAGAAAAATTGATAGAGGAAGGACGCCCTACCTCTGCCTTAAAGATAGTAAAAGATATATACCAAAAAGCCAAGGCCCAAAAACAAGATGCACAAGTGATTAAATCGCTGATGTATATTACACAACTACAAGATGAGAATCGCGAAGACAATCTGGAAAAAAGCATCAAAGAAATAGAAGATGAAATCACCCAAAGCACAGAACCCGCAGCATCCATACTTCGAAATTATCTCGCAACGCTTTACTGGGAATTTTTTCAAGACATCCGATACAAATTATACAATAGAACGAATACCCCCACATATCAAAAAGATGACATAGCCACATGGAGTGCCGAAGATTTTCATAAAAAAATTACTGAATTATATCTCGCTTCATTACAAAACTCAAAACAACTTCAGCAAACAAAACTTGAGCCGTACGATGCTCTCATCCAGAAAGGCAACAGTCGACATTTAAGACCCACCCTATTTGACCTTTTGGCTCATGAAGCATTAGATTATTTTGAAAACGACGAAATAGAGATCATCCAACCAGAAAATAAATTCGAAATCAAACAAGCTGATGCTTTTGCTCCTGCCACCGCCTTTGCAAATACCGAATTACTTACGACCGATTCTACTGCACCTAAATACGTAGCGCTACTAATTTATCAGAAATTGATACGCTTTCACTTAAATGATCCCAAACCGGATGCTCTAATAGACGTAGATCTGAAACGATTACAATTTGTACGATCCCATTTTGTAGTTCCCGAAGATCATACCCGTTCATTCTATATAGTAGATGGACAACCCGTTCACGCTCTAGATATGCCGATGGATTTGATCGAATCGGTTCAAATCATTCCTCCTCAAGAAGCTGTTGCACTATACGGTAACAAAGCCTTAAACGGGGCCATACACGTCATTACTAAAAGTATATCTTCTTATCCCGAATTACCAATTACCACTTCCCCTGCTAACTTAAATGATATTCTCTATTATCATGCTTTAAAACAGATTACCCAAAAATTTGGGAATATACCGGCCACAGCTCAAGCATATTTTTTAATGGCCGAATGGCATGCTGATTTAGGAAAAGAATATACTCCCAATAAAGATACCGCCTATCGTTACGAACGCATAAAAGCCAGAGAAATAACAGCTATTATTTTAAAGCAACAAGAAAAAAGTGAAGGTTGGGTCAATGCATACAACCTCAAACAACAACTCCTTACTCCACAACTTAGCTGTGAGGTGGAAAACGTCAACATTCCGGATTTACCCTTCAGAATGCTAATTCGATATAAAAACATTCAGAATATTCATCTACGCATAATTTCAGCAAATGAAGCATTGAAAAAAGATTTTGCAGATTATAGCTACAGAGATTCCATCTGGTCCAGTCTTCTCCATAAAACCCCTATCAGAAGTTGGGCTCAAGAACTACCTAAAACTAACGATCTACAAGAACATCTGGTGGAAATCAAAATTGATCCATTACCTATAGGAGAATACTTTATTATTGCATCAATTGAAGATAATTTCAGCACTAAGGATAATATTCTAGCGGCCGCTCTTACTCATATCTCTAATATCAGTTATGTAACATTTGAAAACAACATATTCGTTTTACATCGCAATACAGGACACCCCTTATCTAATGCAAAAGTACACTTGTGGCAATCGCGTTACAATTACACTACATCAAAACAAAGAAAAGAGAAAGTGGGTAGTTACATTACAAATAAAGATGGACAGGCTACAATAACTCTTACATCCAACTTAAACCCAAATGAAAGAAAAGAGCTACTTTTTGAAATAGAACATGAAAATGACAGACTCTTTCTTGAGAAAAGCAACTTCACATATTACAGCTATTCAAATTTTGACAACCACACTACAGATACCAAACCCCAAATTTTTTTATTTACCGATAGAAGTATCTACAGACCGGGACAAACGGTATACTTTAAAGGACTTGTCATTAAAAAGCAAAGTGATGGCAAAAAAGCGGTCGTATATGAAGGATACAAAGACTCCATCATACTTTACAGTGCAAATGGGCAGAAAGTAAGCACACTTCAGCTTACCACAAATGAATATGGTACTTTTAGCGGGCAATTTACACTACCCGCAAGCGGGTTGAATGGGCTATTCAGCATTCGCACTAAAAAAAATTATGGCAACGTTTCCTTCCGAGTGGAAGAATACAAGCGCCCTAAATTTTATGTAGAGTTTGAAGCGATTAAAGAAGCTTATAAGGTAAATGACGAAATAAAAGTAACTGGATTTGCGAAAGCTTATGCCGGTAACAATATCAGTGGAGCACAAGTTAAATATCGTATAGTGCGAGAAGTTTATTTTCCTTATCCCTGGTTATTACGTAGCTGGTTCTGGCCCAGAACAGCTTCGGCACAAATCGCTCATGGCACAACTAGTACAGATGATAAAGGTTTCTTCCAAATTTCATTTACAGCTCTTCCGGATTTAAAACTGGATAAAAAAACCGACCCTGTATTTCATTATAAAATCTATGTGGATGTTACCGATATCAATGGTGAAACCCGAAGCGGTAGCCAATATGTATCAGCTGGGTACAAATCTATATTACTGAAAACAACCATCGATGAAAAAGTACACATAGATAGTCTGAAAACTTTGCACATCCGTACAGAAAATATGGCGGGCAATTTCGTCCCAACCAATATTCAAGTAACTATTACGGAGTTGATACCCGAACAACGATTATTACGCCCACGTTACTGGGAAAAACCTGATCAGTTCGCAATCGACAAGGCTACTTATGTACACAATTTTCCAAATGACATTTATGACAATGAAGACGATCCAAATTCTTGGAAAAGAGGCGCAGTGGTACTACAGCAATCGGGCATGACAGAAGATTCAGGTATATTCACACTGCACTCAACAAAAGCAATACAACCAGGACGATACGCACTACAGGTAACCACTCAAGATAGTGATGGCAACGAGATTAAAGATGTTCGTTACATAGAAATCTATGGCAAACAGCAACACTCAAACGCTCTAAGCTATATAGAAACATCTACACCACGCACAATAGAACCTGGAGAAAAAGCAAATATCGAATTCACCACAGCTGCAAATGATATCTTTTTAATCAAACACATTCAAAAAGAAGACAGTCAATTTGATTACCACAAACTCAACAACGGAAATAAAACATTTGTGTTTGCTGCAACCGAAAACGATCGAGGTGGCTATGGTGTCAACTTTGTATTTGTAAGGCATAACAGACTCTTCAAAAAGCAACATACAATAGTTGTTCCTTGGTCTAACAAAGAATTAAAAGTTGAATACAGTACATTCCGAGATAAAACACTACCGGGATCCGAAGAACAATGGACTATCAAAATATCAGGCAATAAAAAGGAGAAAGTACTGGCAGAAGTAATGGCAAGTATGTATGACGCATCTTTAGACCAGTTCTACCCTCACCATTGGAAAGTTCCATACATATGGAACAACTATTACAACCGAACTGACTGGACAGCATATTCAAATTTTAAAAAAGTAGATGCTTATGAAAAAGGAAGCTATTCCACATCAATAGAAAGCTTTAAAAAAGAGTACGACAGATTTATATTCATATCTACAAGTAATATTTTATACGAGAATACCATTGATCATGTATTATCTGGTAGAGTATCTGGTCTTGCCATGGCGAAAGCAGTAGACAGCAATGCCGAAGGATTTGTAAATATGAGTGAAGCCCCGACAGTAAAAAATGAAGAAGTAATAGCACCGCTACCCGATACTCAACAAAGTGATCATCTCAAGAACGACAATATACAAATACGTACCAACTTTAATGAAACCGCCTTTTTCTTCCCCAAACTGAAGACAGACAAGGACGGTAATATCAGCTTCACCTTCACCATTCCTGAAGCGCTTACAAAGTGGAAATTTCAAGCACTTGCGCACACCAAGGATCTGGCTTTTGGATATAGCACCCACGAAATCATCACACAAAAAGATTTAATGGTACAACCCAATCCACCCAGATTTTTAAGAGAAGGAGATAAACTACATTTTAGCGCTAAAGTGGTAAATCTTTCTGATAAAGAAATTACCGGCATTGCCTCTTTACAGTTATTTGATGCGGAAACCTACGACACTGTCGATGGTTGGTTTAAAAATGTTATTCCGCAACAATACTTTACCCTCGGTGCAGGAGAAAGTCAGGCTATACAATTCCCTATCGAAGTGCCCTATCACTTTAATAAAGCAATCGCCTGGAGAATTATCGCTAAAACAGATTCGGTAAATGCCCAGGGACAGAATTTGAGTGATGGAGAAGAGAATATACTTCCAGTTCTAACAAACCGCATGTTAGTAACAGAAGCTATGCCTCTCCATATGAGAGGTAATGGTTCGAGAACCTTTAAGTTCGATAAATTAATAAATAGCAGCAATAGCGAAACTTTAACTACTCAATCTCTCACAATTGAATATACATCCAATCCGGTATGGTATGCTGTGCAGGCACTTCCTTATATGATGGAATATCCTTACGAATGCTCCGAGCAAACTTGGAATCGTTATTTCGCTAATGCACTAGCACATCACATCGTAGATCAAATACCTAAAATCAAAGAAATATTTGAACATTGGCAGACACAGGATAGCAGTGCCCTGTTAAGTAATCTTCACAAAAATGAAACATTAAAATCGATATTACTGGAAGAAACGCCATGGGTACTGGCTGCTAAAAACGAATCTCAACAAAAGAAAAATATAGCGCTGCTCTTCGATTTGATAAAAATGAACGCAGCACTACACAAGACATATGAAAAGTTAAAAGAACTACAAACACCCAATGGAGGTTTCGCTTGGTTTAAAGGCGGATTAGATAATCTTTATATCACGCAGTATATCTTGACTGGAATCGGGCATCTTAAAAAATTAAAAGCAGTAAGTGGCGTGCAGGAAGCCAATCTGAATCGTATTTTACAAAAAGCTTTACCCTATGTAGATGCACGAATTAAACGGGAGTATGACATGCTCAAAGAAAGCAAAATAAACCTCGAGAGATATACTCCTTCTTATATCTTCATTCACTATCTCTACATGCGTAGTTTCTTCCCGCAAAACAAAATCCCGACAGCTACCGAGCCGGTTGTAAAATACCTTATTGAACGAGCTCAAAAGACTTGGACAAAACAAAATAAGTATATGCAGGCAATGATTGCTCTGGCATTGCATAGAAATAATGATCAGATTACACCTAAAGCTATTTTAAAATCTTTAGATGAAACGGCAATACGACATGAAGAGCTAGGTATGTATTATAAAAATACATACAGAAGCTGGTGGTGGTATGAAGCACCCATTGAAACACAATCATTGATTATAGAAGCATTTGAAGAAATCACCAAAGACAGTAAAACTGCCGATGATTTAAGAACATGGTTATTGAAGAATAAACAAACGAACAAATGGGAAAGCACAAAAGCCACTGCCGAGGCAGTGTATGCACTTTTACTGCGTGGCTCTGACTGGACAAGTATAACACCACAAGTAAGTGTTGCACTCGGAAATACTACATTTGATAATACAGAAAGTGAAGCCGGTACAGGTTATTTCCAAAAAGTAATAGAAGGTTATAAGGTAAGACCGGATATGGGCAATATAACCGTAAACGTGGAGCAAACTCCATCTAATGCCTCCTTACCAACCTGGGGAAGTGTGTATTGGCAGTACCTTGAAGATCTTGACAAAATTACCACCGCGGCCACCCCCCTACAGCTCAATAAGAAGCTGTTTATTGAAAGAAATACAGAGCGAGGGCCTGTATTAATGCCTATTACGGTAGAGGACAAAATAAAAGTAGGCGATAAAATCAAAGTGCGTATAGAGCTGAAAGTAGATCGAGATATGGAGTTCGTACACATGAAAGACATGAGAGCCTCAGCACTGGAACCCGTAAACGTTTTAAGCCAATACAAATGGCAAGGTGGGCTAGGCTATTATGAAACCACAAAAGACGCTGGCACCCATTTCTTCTTCGACTATCTTCCCAAGGGTACATATGTATTTGAGTATAGCTTACATGCAAGTGTTACTGGCAACTTCAGCAACGGTATTACCAGTATTCAATGTATGTATGCGCCCGAGTTCACTGCTCATAGCGAGGGGATGCGCATCACTATTGAATAAAGGTCAGCACTAACAATATAAAAGCCCGCAAATGCGGGCTTTTATATTTCATAGCATCAGGCAACTATTATAAATAAAGTATGCACTATTTTTTCAGTTTAGCGTCCAGAACTTTCATCCAATGTCCACCTATAACACTACGAGCTTGAAATCCTACTTTCTGACCATTTGTAGTTTCATACCAATCGCTAAGAGGAACACGGGTTGGTGTTTCCAATGCGTATTTATAAACTGGTAGCATTAATGCACGAAAATCCTCATCATTTCCTGTTAAACAAGCTGTCCATAGAATCCAATCGCTTTTGGTGTAAGTTTTACGACTATCCAGTGGAAGACCGTATTGCTGCTGTTGACGTAGATAATATTTTATTTCTTTTTGTGCTACTTCTTTAGGGAATATATTAAAACCTAACACCCTGTCCCAAACAAGGTTATATTTCTGGCTCCAGGTGCCTTTCTTTTCAAATGCCAGTGTATAATGATCCCCATCATCGGCCAGACGTATCCACTCAGGGACCATCTTCAAAGCGATATTGTGATACTTTTCATACACATCCTGCATGCCCTGCATCTTTGCCAGCATTGCATAGCTTGCTATACCCATAATGGCTTTTAATGAAAGATTGGCATTCCGTGCTAAATGTCCAGCAAAATCATCAGTACATAACTGATTCGCCGGGTCAAACCCTGACTCAACAAGATAATTAGTCCAAGTAGTTAAGGTTTCCCAATGTTTTTTAGCATATGCTGCATTCCCTTCCACTTTAGCAATAGCAGCCGCTAGAATCACCATATTACCTGATTCCTCGACCGGCATATCCTCACCATATACTTGTCCGTTAGCTAAAGGATAAGTACCAATATCATGTGCGGCAAAGGGCTTTTTCCATTTGCCACTCTCACTGTAATAAAAAATCCCATTCATCATTCCCTTTTGCAGTTCAGGATTGTATACTAAAAATAACGGAGCTGATGGGTAAGTAAGATCCACCGTATTGATACAGCCGTTGCTGTAGTTTTCTTTAGACAACCACAAAAGTTCTCCCTGTGGGCTCTGTACCAACTTATGAGCAGCCATTACCTGCCTGTAGCTAATTTCACAAAGTCGTGCATACTCTTCACCTCCAGCTCGTAAAGCATCTCCATAAATTGTCTCATTCAGCTTTTTACAACTAGCCAAAACGGATTCATAATCCTGGTAAGCAGCTTGCAATTGTTGTTCAATGGTTGAGTTATTGTTGCGGTTCCACCATGGTCTCAAGTTTTGTCCAAAGAATTGAATAGACCATATATCATCATATGCTACCAAAACCTTACTGCTAGCAGATTGGGTTGTATTTAATTTTAATATGGTACTTAAAACCATTTGTTTTCCTTTGCGATGAGATATTTCAGGGGCTTTAATCTTTTTATTTAACACCTTCAAAGCTTCTTCACCAGAAGCAACAATAAACTGCTTTGACGCTGCATTTTTTGACGTAGCGATATGCAAATACCCCCAATCGATACGGAGATCATCTCCCTTCTTTTCCAATACAGGTTGAGCAGTAGTACCTGCTTTTAGGACAGAAAGATTACTGGAGTTATACCTACTGGCTATTACTTCTTGCGAAGGTGTATTTACTGCTAAATTTGTGGAAGCATTGAACAAAATCTCAACGTCTCTTTGCTTTCCATCTTTGGAAGTAGCAGTAAAAGTCACATATGAAACGGGGCGAGCCATTAAATCAATATCCGTAAGAATCAAAGGAGAAGTAAAAGTCACATTCAAATCTACAGGTCCACAGCTAAAATCATAGGTAGTCTGGGTGGCTTTTACTTCAACATTTTGCTGCTTGGCAACTAATAAATCTTTTGACACATCGAACTTCCTTTCTTTTACCAATCCAAAATCCAGATGTTGTCCACCTGCTGTATTTTTAATATGAACGGCTAACACATTTTTCCCTTTTTTAAGAATAGATGAGGCGTTTCTAATAGGGATATAAATAAACTTGTGCACCCATCCCACAGTGTTGTATATTTCAACACCATTCAAATACACAATTATATTATCGTCATGATTCAGCTTGAGATAAAGATCATCCATTTTATTATCGGTCAACGTAAATGATCGTCTTACCCATAAATCATTGGATTTCCAGAAAGTTTTGACCACTCCTTTATCATCACCAAACGGCGCTAGCCCTTCTTTCCAGTTTTTATCATCGTACTGAATATGGTTCCAATCGTCAGTGGGCTTTTGCTCTGTATACTTTACAGTGTAATCATTATCTTCTGTAGCAGGTAGTACTACGTCGTACATACGCTCTACATCTCCTAAAAATCTGTATATTTTATTATCCACTTTAATAAACCCTGTAAGCGAATGCTCCGTCCCCGTCCAGTGTCTTGTTGTAGATGCAGTAACATCATCAGTAAATGACCAGACGCTAAAGTACGGGTCGTGTGTAATTAGCGGATATGCCGGGGCCTTACGTATCTGAGCATCAATGGTAAATAAAGAGGCAAGCCAAAAACCTAATAATAATACACAATACCTAATCATATTAATTAATATTTAAAATTTAGTTCTAACTCCAGTCTTATTTGCAGCGGACAAAAAATTATTGTTCTGTCAAATAAGATTGCATTTACAAGGAAATACATACATGTTCCATGAAACGTAAAACAACTGGGCTTTATTAAAGAGAATATTCAATTTGTACCAAAACTACGCCTATTTATAACAAATTTCGGGAAAGTATTAATACATATCGTCATCAATGATCACATGCTAATCTTCTTCTGCTATCTGAATAGACTTCGCAAACGGAGAAATGGGCAACTTTAGACATGACACCTTACACATCCACAGCATCTCGCAGTCTAACAAAATAGCATTGAAACCATACCACCGATACAGTGATAATCAAAACTTCTATAGAAGGAGCCTTAATGTTTGATACGAAAAATATCAGTACACAAACTATTATATGCCCAAAAACGTGGTCAGAAAAATATTTACAGAAATATTGTACAAACATTCGATAATCGTATTTTGATTTGTACCGAAGAAGGTATTTTTGAGTTTAATATAAAAACAAATATTTTCAAGCACTAAAGGATTCCCCTCCCAACTGCTTTCATTCTGCAATTATTTAGGCCCGTATAAACAACATTTGGATTGGAACACTATACAGAAGCTTATTTATTGGGAAGATATTAAAATGGGCTCACTCAAAATCCATATAAATAATATGAACGTTTTGAACGCAACGCGTATTGTCTACTTGATGGAAGATAGGAATAACACTTTATGGATATAAACAACAGATAGCCCTTACAGTGTCAATTTAAACAATCTGGATACAAAACATTATACAACTAAGAATGAATTGCCCAGGATTATTATTTACAACATTGCTCAGGATAATCACCCAAATTACGGGATCACTACCTCACATGGACTGGTTCGCATGGAGTATCCAATCGTAAAATGAAGATATTTACACAACAAAGCGGTCTCTTAAATAATCAGTTTAATTACCAATCCATCTTTAAAGATGACGAAGGCACTATTTAGGAAGCATCAAAGGGTTAATAAAATATAATCCCAACACCTTTATTCTCACTCTTCCTACAGTTCAATAATGCTAACATTTACATAATACTTATCTGTACGGACAACAAACTAACAAAGATTCTGATTGTAGACGATAACGAAGATTTACTATTCGTTTTATCAGATGGCTTGAATACACAATACAATTCCATATGCGCCCAAAATGCTAAAGCAGCCATAAACGAACTTGATAAAGAAAATGGACATCTTATTATCACAGATATTATGATGCCAGAGATAGATGGGCTCAGCTTCTGCGATACTATAAAATCCGACTTTCGATATATCAGAAGTCTTTTAAGAAACAGCGAAAAAATTCAAAATTATTATGCCAGTCCCCTACCGTGCATATCACCACTATTGCGCATACAAATACTGATAAAGTATTTATGGAAGCCCTGGACAAATATATTAATGAGAATATTCATGAACCCCGATTTGGACGTAGCTTTACTGGCCAAATGCATGAACATGAGCCGCACCAACCTCTACAGAAAAATCAGCTCCATATCAATCTATCTCCCTCCAAAATGATCAATCTGGTACGCTTGAAAAAAACTGCTAAACTGTTGAGTAATCCCTCAGCAAGGCTCAATGAAGTAGCATATAGCGCGGATATAACTCAGCTGGGGAATAACTTAAAAAAAGCACTTTAATATCGGTCCTTCGGAGTATATAAAAAATGGGAAACAACTGATATAAAAAGAATGGCCGCTAGGAAGCGGCCATTATCATACCTTAATCATTTTTCGTTATTACCCGTTGGTTACTGAGCTTTCCTCATTTTTGGGAGCTTGCTCAATCAACTCCATAAACTGATCCAATTTAGGCGTAATGATAATCTCGGTACGGCGGTTTCTGGTGCGCCCTTCTTCGGTATCATTATCAGCCACGGGATTATACTCACCACGTCCTCCAGCTGTCAGGCGTTTGGGATCCACTCCATAATCGTTTTGCAAAGCTTGAACTACAGATGATGCACGCAGGGCACTCAAATCCCAATTATTACGAATATTCGGACGATGAATAGGTACGTTATCGGTATTACCTTCTACCAGCACATCATAATCTTTATAGTCCAAAATAATTTTTGCAATCTTACGCAATACTTCTCCTGCACGTTCCGAGATCTCATAGCTTCCCGATTTGTAAAGCATATTATCAGATAAGGAGATATATACCACCCCTTTCAGCACCTTAATGTCTACATCCTTCAACTCATCGCGGCTGAGAGAACGGGTAAGATTGTTAATTAGAATAATATTTAAAGAATCGCTTTTGTTCTTAGCATTTACCAAATGCTGGATATAGCGATTTGAGGCATTAATTTCATCCACCAGTTTTGATATGTTGATATTACCTTGTGTATTTTGGGTAATGCTCTTATCCAGCGTAGCCTGTAGTGAAGCAAGCGATTTTTTAAGCGATGCGTTATTGGCTCGCTCCTGCCTCAATAGCTCCTCCAAGCTTTTCACACGTGCTTGACTTGCCGCCAATTCTATCTGGGTATTCTGATGTTGACTCACCACCGTTTGATATCGGCTGTTAAGACTATTATAGTCTTCCTGTAAAGCCGTAAACTTCTTGGTACTTACACACCCCGAAAACAATATGCCACTGATTATAAGAAACAGTGAAGCTTTCAATATTCGATTACTCATATATGACTCCAATTTATTTTATTATCAATATATTTCTTGCACAAAATAATAACAATTTCATCCCTAATAGTCAACGGGTTAATAACATTCTCATAATGATGGCAAATTAAGTCAATAAGTTGCACATACGATATAATTTTTAAAGGTGGCTTTAAGTCATTAAAATTGTTAACATATTTACAACCGATTTATCTTTAATAAAATATTTAATAATTAGCCTGAATGAACAAAACAAAGGTTATCGTCGTTGGTCAGGGCATTGCAGGCACCATGCTGTCTTGGTTTTTATACAAAGAAGGGATTGATTTTGTCGTTATAGATGATAATATCAGCAATACCCCATCCAGAACTGCAGCAGGAATAATTAATCCTGTAACAGGTCGTCGTGTGGTAACCGTCTGGATGGATGATATACTATTGCCTTTTGCTGAAAGAACCTATAAGACAATGGCTGACTTCTTAAATATTACTGCCATTTCCTCCACCAGTATTATTGATTTCTTTCCTAATCCTTTTATGAAAGAAAGCTTCCTGAAAAAAATCAGCCAGGGAGCTCCTTATATCAGTATTATTGATGAAAAAAACTATTTTTCGGAATATTTTCAATATGAATTCGGAGTCGGGAAAATAGCGCCTGCCTATATTGTGCACTTGCAAAACCTATTGCCCGCCTGGCGTCAGTTTCTATTAAAGAACAACCTCCTCATATCAAGCAGTTTTAAATTTTCGGAACTGAAGGTTGACAAAAATCAAATTAACTATCAAAATATAGCGGCAGAAAAAATCATTTTCTGCGATGGCTCTCCGGGCAACCACAATCCGTTCTTCTCTCTGCTTCCTTTTGCACTCAATAAAGGCGAGGCCCTCATATTGGATATACCTGGTTTACCATCCGACATGGTTTATAAAAAATCAATGACACTAGCTCCCTTTGGCAAGGAAGGAGTGTTTTGGGTTGGTACTAATTATTTATGGGACTTTGACGACGATATGCCTACCGAATCCTTCAGAAAACATACCGAAGAAGTATTAAAAAGCTGGCTAAAAATACCTTTTCGCATTGTGGAGCATAAAGCTGCTATACGTCCTGCAACTGTAGAACGCAGACCCTTTGTAGGATTTCATCCTTTATATCCTCATGTGGGCATATTAAACGGATTAGGGACTAAAGGTTGCTCCCTTGCGCCTTATTTTGCTGCGCAATTAGTTGCTCATATTACTCAAAATGCTCCTATCCTTCCTGAAGCCGATGTAAATCGTTTTGCAAGAATTTTATCCAGAACAGAAATTTCATAAGCATTCTCATTACAATAACTTTCATTATGAAAGTACTAAAATAAGAGTTCCATAAGAATGCTTTTATTCTTCTTGCCTATTCCGATATTCTTCGACTACTTTATCGAGATGATTGATAAATTTTTCTACTGATGCATCATAACCGTAGCCTTGGGGAGCCAGAGGCGATTCGTTTTGGTCTAAAAAGAAATAAATAGGCTGTGCATTAGAGCCAAAACGAGATATTTGCAAATCGGTATTTTTTTCACCAAGTGTTTCAACATGTTTTCCGAGATGTTTGGAGTAGTACTGTTCTTCAACGGGCAAAACTACTCCCTTGCCATGTACATCCATATATAAAGACGCTATAACAAAATGCTCTTTCAAACGACGCATAACTTCGGGATGACTCCACACTTGTCCTTCCATTTTTCGACAATTGACACAGTTCACACCGGTAAAATCAAGCATCAATGGTTTCTTCACTTTCCGAGCAACTTCCAACGCTTCTTCATAATCGAAATACGTAACCAGCCCATTATTTACAACTACAGCGGGTTCATTATTCTTCATCACCTCTGCAAACTTTTTAGGTCTAGGAAGTACTCCACTTTCAGCGTCTGCGGCACCAGAGACATAAGGAACACTATTTAAAGAATGCCCCGAGGGAATATCATCTGCATTAAAGTCCTGAGTTCCCATGGGTGGCAAGAAAGCACTTACTCCATGCAGCGGAGCACCCCACAAACCGGGAACTAGATATATCGTAAATGACAAAGAAACTATCGCGAAAAATAAACGTGTGATAGATAAATATGGTAATCCGAAATCATTTTTGGGCAATTCGTCATCATGTTTAAACTTGAGCTTTCCCAATAAGTACAAGCTTAACAAAAGGAAAATTGCAATCCAGAGTACTAAAAAGATTTCTCTATCCAGAATGCGCCACCCTTGTGTAAGGTCGGCGTTGGAAAGAAACTTGAGCGCTAAAGCTAGCTCCAGAAAACCTAAAGTTACCTTTACTGAGTTAAGCCACCCCCCTGCTTTTCCCAGTGCGTTTAACTTGCTGGGGAAAAAGGCAAAAAGTGCAAATGGTAAAGCGAGTGCCAGAGAAAAACCGAACATACCCACGAGTGGACCTAACCGGCTACCTTGCGAAGCCAACACCAATAGGTTGCCAATAATAGGACCAGTGCAGGAAAACGACACAATCACCAAAGTAAGAGCCATGAAAAAGATGCCTTTAAAACTTTTAGTGTTGGCATTACTATCAGCAGCCGTACTCCATTTAGCTGGCAATTCAATATCGAAGGCGCCCAGAAAGGAAATACCAAAGACCAGAAATATTAAAAAGAATATCAAATTGGCTAGCCAGTGCGTGGCCAACTTATTAAGTGCATCAGGCCCGAAAATCAGTGTAATTACAAATCCTAGTAAAGTAAAAATAATGATGATGGATAAAGAATACGCAATGGCATTCTGTATTCCTTTGGCCTTCGTGTTGCTTCTTTTGGTGAAGAAGCTTACGGTAACCGGTATCATAGAGTATACACAAGGAGTGATTAATGCTATCAGCCCGCCACCAAAGGAAGCCAGAAAGATCCACCATAACGAATTATCCCTGGGATTAGCGCCCTCTGTGTCAGCAGGGGCTACGCCTATCGTTGGCCCATCTCCAGCATTGGGTTCTATAATTTCACGAAAAACTGCTTCTGCCGACGAGAACGTATCGCCGGATTTATACATATAATTAATTTGCCCCTTTACTACAGCAGTTTCCGAAGCAGGGATATTGAGCTGTTGTACCCATTGTACGGAGTCCTTGACACACCGTACATCGACCGATAAAATAGCATCGTACTCCGTTTCGATAGTGCCTTTCTCTACAATAGCCCCATTTAAAAATGAAAAAACACTGCTATCAAATACTACTTGAGAATATACAGCATCCTCAGGTTTTTGCTGCAACGGGTAAAGGCGGGTATCAGACTGCAATACATGAGCAGTTATCGTGAATTCCACTACTTGATTATTCACTCTTTTGTGCGCGTAAGAAAATCTCACATGCGTCGAATCCTGAGCACTTACACCCCAGCCCACCCATAATGACATCAGGATAATAAGCAATTGCTTCATGTATTTGTAATTTATTCTAATACAATATTTAAACACCTTCCCCGTACTTTTCAGTAATACAAAGCTTTTAGGCACTTAAGATAACAACAATAAGCTATTCAAATTGTTCTTATTGCAATTTCTGAATACAAGCTTGTAAACTGTTGCTCCAATTTGGTATAGGGACATTATATGTTTCTTTAATTTTCGTCTTATCCAATACACTCCATGCCGGTCTTTTTGCCGGTGTAGGATAGGCTACAGTGGGAATAGCTTTTATCTCCGTATCGGCATGTATGAGATCTTTAATAGCCACAGCAAAGTCGTACCAACTAATTTTCCCTTCATTAGAGTAATGATAAATACCCGAACGCCATTTTTTTGAAACAATAATTTGCATAATAGCTTCGGCTAAATCTGCGGCGTAAGTAGGTGTACCATACTGATCACATACTACATTAATATGCGGACGCTCCTGCATTAACCGTATCATAGTCTTCACAAAGTTTTTCCCATATGTGGAATACACCCACGCCGTACGGATAATGATGGCATTTGTATACTGCAACGCCTTTTTCTCTCCTTCCAGCTTAGTAATACCATACACACTGACAGGGCCGGTAGGATCCTCTTCTTTATAAGGAACAGTTCCATTTCCGTCAAACACATAATCTGTAGAAATATGAATCAGTTTAGCTCCATAAGCAGTACAAGCTTTTGCAAGATAGCCGGGCGCTTCGCTATTTAAAGCTTCTACAAGACTACGCTCTGCAGGATCTTCAGCTTTATCTACCGCCGTATAGGCAGCACAGTTAATGCAATATTGCGGCTGATGCTGCTGAAAATAAGATAGAATGGCTGCTTCATCCGTTACGGAAAGGGTTTCACGATCGGTAAATAAAAATTCAAACGCAGGGTACTTGTCTGCAATAGTCTTTATTTCCGATCCCAATTGACCTCTGGCACCTGTAACCAGTATTTTTTTTCTTTCATCCATTCCTTATTCGAAGTTATTGATGCACTCTTTAAAGGAAGGCAGCTCCAAATCTTTTTCTGATACGATAGCCGCGCCTCCGGGTAACCGCCAATCAATAGCTAAATCTACATCATTATAAATAATACCGGCCTCACTCTCTTTATTGTAGAAAGCATCGCATTTATACATTACAAGAGCAGTTTCACTCAATACGGAAAAACCATGGGCAAAACCTTTAGGTATCAACAATTGCTTCTTATTTTCATCAGAGAGCTCAATAGCAAAATGTTTACCATAGGTAGGAGAACTTTTTCGCATATCTACAGCGACATCCAAAATCCGGCCTTGCAATACCCTGACCAGTTTAGCTTGTGCATACGGATTCAACTGATAGTGCAACCCCCGCACTACCCCATATTTTGAAAAAGACTGATTGTCTTGTACAAAATTGTAATGCAGGCCAGCCGCTTCAAATGCCGATTGGTTGTAGGATTCAAAAAAATATCCCCGATAGTCTTCAAAAACTCTGGGTTCAAATATCAACAACCCTTCTATACCTGTTTCCGTAAAAGCCATACTACAAGCTAAAGTAACTTCTGTTAATAATTTTATTTCTATAGATACCCTTTAGGTCGGCAATAACCATCTATCGCCAGCTGGTGCTTCAAAAAATTTCATTATTCAGTATCAAAGACCATTAATCAACTTCAATCCACGAACTACAGCGCTATGGACTTCCCCACATAGCCCAACCCTATAACTGCCAATTTTGTCTGCTTTTCTAATAGGTCTTTATACATTGCTACACAAGTGGCATTACTGATTTACGAACTCCAACACAGAGTGTGTAATATATTGAAGCTGCTCCTCATCCATTTCGGTATGAATGGGAAGAGAAATCACACGCTCTGTAAGCCAGTCTGTAACCGGCATATCCTGTTGCTCGGTTTTAAAATGCGCAAACATTTTTTGTCTATGCCCAGGTACAGGATAATAAATCATAGCAGGGATTTTCTTATCTGCGAGAAAGGCTACTAATCCATCCCTGTCTACATTATTCAGTTTTAAGGTATACTGATGATAAACATGATTTGTAAAAGCAGCCGTAATCGGCGTAATAATTTTTTTATTACCACTAAATGCTTGATCATAATACGCAGCTACCTTTTGCCTTGCTGCATTATAAACATCTAGGTGCTTCAACTTCACATTTAGTATAGCAGCCTGTATACTGTCCAGTCTACTGTTACAGCCTACTACATCATGATAATATCTGCGGCTTTGCCCGTGATTCGCAATCATTTGCATTTTCTCAGCTAGGTCATCGTCGTTGGTACATATTGCACCCCCATCGCCAAAAGCGCCGAGATTTTTACTGGGATAAAATGATGTACAGCCAATATGCCCAATAGTGCCGGTTTTTTTCTTTTCGCCATTGGTAAAAGTTACGGTACAACCGATAGCTTGGGCGTTATCCTCTACTACATACAGTTGATATTTTTCGGCTATCTGCATAATAGCTTCCATATTTGCCGCTTGACCATACAGATGCACTGGTACGATTACTTTTGTATTGGGGGTGATCTTTTTTTCCAGATCGGCAATATCCATGCAAAAGGTATCCTTATCAACTTCCACGAACACCGGTTTCAGTCCCAACAAAGCCACTACCTCAGTTGTAGCAATATAGGTAAAGGACGGCGTGATTACCTCATCCCCGGGTTTTAAGTCTAATGCCATTAAAGCAATCTGCAGTGCATCAGTACCATTGGCACAGGGAATCACATGCTTTACCTGTAAATAAGCCGCCAGATTACTGGCAAATTCTTTAACCGCAGGACCGTTGATATAAGCAGCACTGTCCATCACTTCCAACACCGCTTTATCAACCTCATTCTTAATCTTAAGATACTGGTTGCGTGTATCAACCATTTGTATAGGACGCATCAAATATATTTTAGTTTTAAAGTGAACAAAAATACGGCAATTTATATTGATTGCTTTTACTTTTGCCGAAAGACAAGTATGTGGAGATTGCAATTTATAATACATTCATCTTTCTGTATCAGACAGCCATTCGCATAGCAGCGCTGTTCAATGAAAAAGCCCGCCTATGGGTAAATGGTAGAAAAGATATTTTTACCAAATTGAGTAACGCTTTATCCGGTAATACACACCCCATTTTATGGGTGCACTGCGCTTCTTTGGGGGAGTTTGAGCAGGGCCGTCCTCTTATTGAAAGATTCAAACGAGAGTTTCCGGATTATAAAATCTTGCTGACTTTCTTCTCTCCCTCTGGTTACGAAATCAGAAAAAATTATAATCAGGCCGACTGGGTATTTTATCTGCCTGCCGATACAAAATCCAATGCTCGCACATTTGTACAGTTAGTACAGCCAAAGTTGGCCGTATTTGTTAAATACGAATACTGGTATCATTATCTAAACGAACTCCATAACACATACACTCCTGCGATACTCATATCTGCCATTTTCAGAGAGAATGCCATATTCTTTAAATGGTATGGAGCCTTGCACCGAAAGATGCTACAACTGTTTAGTCACCTGTTTGTGCAAACATACGATAGCGTTGAACGCGTCAAACAATTCGTTTCTTCTGAAAAAATTACGCTTGCAGGCGATACTCGATTTGACCGTGTATATGAGATTGCAGGTAGCTTCGAACCGATTCCGGCTATTGCAGATTTTATTAAAGACAGAAAAGTAATTGTAGCCGGCAGCACCTGGCCTGAGGATGAAATACAGCTGAAAAAACTTATGGATCAGCTTGAGGATGAGATGTTGCTGATAATAGCGCCTCATGAAATCACCGAAACCCATTTACAATTTGTAAACAATACCTTCCCCGGCTGCGTGTTCTACTCGCAGCTCAAGCAAAATCCCCAACTAAATGGCTCCGTACTGATAATCGATAATATTGGCATGCTCTCAAAGCTTTATCATTACAGTACAATAAGCTACATTGGTGGTGGCTTTAATAAATCTGGCATACATAATACATTAGAAGCTGCTGTATATGGCAAACCAGTAGTATTCGGGCCCAATTATCAAAAATTTGCAGAAGCCGTGGGGTTAATCAACTGCGGTGGTGGATTTAGTTATCAAAATGACAACGAACTGATTAAAGTGGTACAATCTTTATTGGGAAATGAGCAAAAATTACAATCAGTCGGTACCGCAGCCGATCAATTTGTGAAAAACAATACCGGCGCCACAGAAAAGATTATTACATGGGTTAGGAGAACCTTCTCCTAACCAGTTGCTCAAATTCTTGGACGGTAGGATTGGAACTCAGCCAGCCGTTTTTAGTCCTCAGCTCTCGGGTAATCCAGTAGTCAGCTTCATTATAAGTGTTAAACCTGTTAATCGTCTGAATACTTCTATCAAACGTACTTTCATCCCCCCGGAAAAGTTCCTTTATATAACGAAGCCGATCCTGAGCATTGATCGCTTTGCGTAAATCTTTAATACTACTTTTTCCCGAGCGTGGTGCTTGCTTGGCTACTCGGGTGGGAGGTTTAGGCTGTCTAGCAAGTGTAGGCAGCTCCTCCATCGTAGGGTCTGCAACAATATTTATCACCGCGCTTCCTTTAGCTCCCTGCTGTGAATGTTTCATCAGTTGCTCTACTTCTTCGTAAGTGGGAATGCCTGCAGGAGGTAGCTCTTCTTCACTGAAGACGTCGGCATCCACATTTAATTCAAAATACTCCTTCTCCTCCTTAACAATGCTAACTTCGGCACTATCAATTGCCTGAGGAACAGCAGGTCCCATCACCGCGATGCGCGATGCCCCAAGCACACTAATCTCTTTCTGACAACCGACGATTTCTTTTTGTAACATTTGAACCGTAGCCAATAACTGCTCCAAGGGAGCCCCCTCTTCAGTCTGTCTCTTGACCTTTTCAACAAGGCTTTTGATTTTTTCCATTCCCATTGTTAATAAATAAAGGATTTAAAGGGAAGTGTGGCTACAAACTCAATGCCATACAGCATATAAATTTATCAAAAAATTTAATACAATTACTAAAAATAGCACACATCCCCGGTTTAAGAACCTGAAAACGCTATCGGGATTTCATACAATCCTATCCAGCGAATGAAAAATTTCTTGTACGTTTGGGCTAAAACTATATACGAACAGAAAACACAATTATTGTTCCGACATCAATAAATAAACAAATATTAACAATGTTTATTGAACCGAATCTAAGTGGTAAAAGAAATGGCTGGATTGAAGTGATCTGTGGCTCCATGTTTAGCGGAAAAACAGAAGAACTTATCCGGAGATTAAAGAGGGTTCAGTTTGCGGGTCTGAAGGTGGAAATATTTAAACCCGCTATCGATACGCGTTACGATGAATCGGATATTGTTTCGCATGATACCAATACCATCCGTTCTACTCCTGTAACTAGCTCTCAGGAAATATTGCTGATGGCACAGGATGCCAATGTGATTGGAATTGATGAAGCTCAATTTTTTGACGATGGTTTGCCCGACGTCTGTGACCAACTCGCCTGCAAAGGACTTAGAATCATTGTGGCTGGCTTGGACATGGATTACGCCGGGAAACCTTTTGGTCAGATGCCTTTCTTGTTGGCAAAAGCGGATTATATAACCAAATTGCATGCTATTTGTGTGAAATGCGGCGCTATAGCACAATACTCGTACCGAAAACTGCCCGATGACGATCAGTTGATGTTGGGAGCCATGGATGTATATGAACCCCGTTGCCGCAAATGCTATTATGAGAAGGAGGACTAAAAGTTCCTAATTTTGAATATTATTAATCAGCAAAATCATACTCAACCCGTTTTGAAAGCCGTTTTCACTTTATTTCGAAAAGACTTGTTGCTGGAAATAAGACAGCAGTACAGCTTTTATGGTATTCTTCTATACATAGCGGCGACTATTTTTGTGCTTTTCATGGCAGTGGAGGAGCCCGAAAAAGAAATATGGAATGGACTTTTTTGGGTAATACAATTATTTATCTGCATTAATGCTGTAGCCAAATCTTTTATGCAGGAAACCAAGGCCCGAATGCTCTATTTCTACACGGTCTCGTCTCCAGTACATTTCGTGGTGGCCAAAATCCTGTTCAATAGTGTACTCATGCTGGCCATGACTACCATTAGTTTAGGGCTTTTCTTTGCATTTATCGGTAATCCCATTCAAAAAATAGGCGCTTTCTTTGGTATTGCGCTATTGGGTGGTTTTAGCCTCAGTATGGTCTTCACCTTTCTGGCGGCCATTGCCGCAAAAGCAAGACAGAATGCAGCCATCATGGCTGTACTCGGCTTTCCCCTGATTATTCCCCAACTTATGCTGTTAATGAAACTTTCGCAAAGTACTTTACGTGCCGATATACCCTTTCACTGGAATGATATCCTTTTACTGATTGCCATGGATTTACTGGTGGGACTGCTGTCGGTCATCCTGTTTCCTTTTCTCTGGAAAGATTAAATTCAAACATAGAAGCTAAAAAGGAGCATAAAATTTTAATCATCCAATTAATCAATTCATAATATGAACTTTCCTCTTACTTTTGCGTTTATCAATCTAAACTGAATTTTTATTATATGAAAAAGGCATGGTGGAAAATTCTATGTGTTATTTTGCTGGTATATGCCATTGTTGGCGGTATGCTGGTAAAAATTCCTAACCTGCCTGTTTTAGGAGAAACCATTCGCAATCTATTCTACCATGTAGGGATGTGGGCAGCCATGTTTGTATTATTCACCTGCTCACTAGTACACTCTATTCGCTACTTGCGAAATTCCAATTTAAAGAATGATATTGCAGCCAGCCAATACGCTTCAGTAGGTATCCTTTTTGGTATATTAGGTTACGCCACCGGCGCTGTATGGGCTAGTTACACCTGGGCCGATCCCAATAATCCCGCGTTCGACTCTTTCAGTGCCGTAGCGAGAGAGCCCAAATTAATAGGTACTGCTATAGCATTGCTGATATATTTTGCGTATTTCATTTTAAGAAGCTCTATTCAGGATATAGACCAGAAAGCTAAAATCAGTGCAGTATATAACATATTTGCATTTGCAATGCTATTCCCAACTATTATGATCGTACCCCGATTACTACCCAGTCTGCATCCCGGACAGGAAGGTAATCCGGCCCTCAACTTCAAAGACGCCAGTCCAGAGCTGCGCATGATTGAATATCCGGCTTTTATCGGATGGACCTTATTAGGTGTATGGATTGCGACACTTAAGATAAGATTGCATTATATCAGAGAAAAACATTTACTTAAATAAACTTTCAATAATGAAACTATTATCCATCCTCTTATTGCTGCTTCCTTCATGGGTGTTTGCACAAACGCAAACCGAACAAAGTTTCATGTACAGCAGTGGAAGAATTTATGTGGTTATTGCCGTTTTACTAATTATTCTTTTAGGGGTTATTTTATACCTCATAAGAATTGAACGCAAACTGAACAGACTGGAAAAGGAAAGCAGCTAACCTTCCTCTACTTCACCGTACCTTACTATTGCATCAAACACACCTAACGGATTGCTTAGAATACTTTAAATATAAATCCTATGTCAAGCATTAATAATTACAGCTTTTTTGCAGCTGTGGAAAAGAGTTTTAACAAGGCAGCTCAATTTACCCACTGGGATAAGGGGTTGTTAGAACAGATCAGTGCCTGCAATGCGGTATACCGTATGCGATTCCCACTAAAAAAAGAAGACGGCACAATAGAAGTAATTGAAGCTTATCGTGTACAACACTCCCACCACAAAACCCCTTGTAAAGGTGGTATTCGCTTTTCTACAGCGGTAAACCAAGACGAAGTGATGGCTCTTGCTGCCTTGATGACTTATAAATGTGCCATTGTAAACGTACCCTTCGGAGGAGCTAAAGGAGGTATTAAAATCGATCCTAAAAAATATACTCCTTACGAACTGGAAAAAATTACCCGCCGTTACACCTCAGAACTGATTAAGAAAAATTTTATCGGCCCAGCCGTAGATGTTCCTGCTCCTGACTACGGAACCGGAGAGCGTGAAATGGCCTGGATTCTTGACACTTATACTGCTATGCATTCGCATGACATTGACGCTGCAGGATGTGTAACAGGTAAACCGGTATCCCAAGGTGGTGTGAGAGGACGTCGAGAAGCCACAGGATTAGGTGTGTTTTACGGAATAAAGGAGGTGTGCTCTATGGAAGACGAAATGGCCAAACGGGGGCTTACACCCGGCGTGGAAGGGAAAAGAGTAGTGATACAAGGATTGGGTAACGTAGGATACCATACCGCAAAATTCTTTCACGAAGCAGGGGCCCTCATTATCGGCGTAGCAGAATATGAAGGAGCTATTTATAAAGCAGATGGTATTGATATCAACGAGCTTGTGAATCACCGCAAGAGTACGGGCTCCATCCTGAACTTCCCCGGTGCCGAGAATCTGGAGAACAAGAAAGCTGCACTGGAGTTGGATTGTGACATTCTCATTCCTGCGGCTTTAGAAAATGTCATCAATGCCGAGAACGCTCCACGCATCCGTGCAAAAATTATCGGAGAAGCGGCCAACGGACCTATCACACCCGAAGCCGACGAAATTCTGCTACAGAAAAACGTACTGATCATTCCCGATATTTATCTGAACGCAGGAGGTGTCACCGTTTCCTATTTCGAATGGCTGAAGAACCTGAGCCACGTGCGCTATGGACGATTAGAAAAAAGGTTTACCGAAAATATGAATGCACGGATACTGGATGAAATGGAAAAACTCACCGGCAAACGCGTTGAAGATGGCAGTCGCTCATTGATAAAACATGGCGCCGATGAAATCGATCTGGTGTACAGTGGTCTGGAAGAAACCATGATTTCAGCTACTCGAGAAATCATGGAACAATGGAAAGCCGACCCTCGCATTCCCGATATGCGCACTGCAGCATATGTAGTAGCTATCAACAAAGTTGCAACTACTTATTCCGAATTAGGCATTTTCCCTTAATAATTTTAGATTTAATCACACCAAAAGAGCCTGTCTCACAAGTTTGAAGCAGGCTCTTTTTTTGTCACCAAGAGAACAGAACAAGATTGTAAATACGCTACTACATTTAAGATTTTTCTTTTAAAACATTCTCATTTTCCCATGTCACAAAATATATCAATATACATATCCCCCTAAATAAAGTTGACCGCTTGGGTTCAATAATCATTAAATAATTCATTGGGGCAATCATAAACCAGACGTTTCTCACTTAAGCAAATTTAGATAAGGCACAATGCTCCTTCACCAACTCAGAATGCAAATTCTAACCCATCGAAAGCCTATAAAAAAAGCCGTCTCAATCTTATGAGACGACTTTAATAGTGAGTGATGTATAATATTGCTTACTTATTTCGGAATGCCCGTCAACTGGCATAATTGCTCATAAGGCATGGCTTTAAATTCACTCTCCGTGTACATTTTGCCGTTTAGCTCAACCGTTTTTTCGCTCAAGCTTAACGAGCTTGCCCAAACTTCTCCGGGAATAAGTACATAACGAAATTGCACACCACCAAACCCGATTGATGCAGAATTATCGTGTGTATAGCGAGTAATCACCAGACCGCCCACTTTCGGTATAAAACTAACGGTGCTGGCTTTCGCGGGGCCGGTTCCTGTACCGGCATCGGAGGTATATGGCAATGGTATGACGGTACTTGCAAATCTCATATACACTTGAATGACTCCACCGTCGATAATCGCTTGCGTTAACCGGGGTACAGTGAAGTGATTGACTTTCACATTGCTCCCGTCAATCAATGAATCCCGCTGTGCCTGCGCAAAACTTAGCCAGTCACTGTAAATAACGTTGGCAGTGCCTGCAGGACCTTGTGGTCCCTGAGGCCCTTGCGGGCCCTGAGGTCCCTGCGCCCCTGCCGGGCCTCGATCGCCTCTGTCGCCCTTGTCTCCTTTCGGACCTTGCATACCCTGAGGTCCTTGAGGTCCTTCGGGGCCAACGGGGCCAGCAGGCCCTTCTTTAGTACATTGTGTTGCCAATGCTGCTAGTGCCACAAGTAGTAATAAACTTATCTTCTTCATAAAAAAATAGATTTTATTATTTAATACTCGAATACTCTTTCCTAAACCATGTAGTTCGTTCGGAGTCAACAATTATTGGATAATTCCTTAGGGTAATTACGATATGTGTATGACCTACCATTTATACCAGCTCCTTGCCTCCTTTTGCAATTCTTTTTCCTTTGTTTCATTGACTGTCTTTTATCTCAACGATATGCATACTTTTTAGTGCAAGTGTAGATCCTATTGTGAATCTCCTAGATGCTATACTGTAATAATACACCAAGGGAACTACCTACATCCCCCTTCAACATCACCTACTCATATACGCTTGAACAATTCGGAACGGCTATGTACAGATCTAGCATTCCCATGTTAACATAGCTTTTCTATTTTAGAAAAGGACAATTTCAAAGAACAACATTTATAACTCATTCTAATATCCATTTTAACTCATCCTCTTCTAGATCTAACGTAATATGGCTTCCAGCGCTCAATTCGCCGGCAATAATCTTTTGAGATAAAGGTCTGCGAATCTGTGACCGTATGGCACCATGCAAAGGACGGGCTCCAAACTCAGGGGTAAAACCCAGTTGAGCAATCTTTGCCTTAGCATCGGCAGTAATCGTTAAGGTAATTTGTTGTCTCTCCAATGCTGTATGCAGGTCCTTTAAGTTAATTTCTAAGATGCGTTCTACCATTTGCTGTGTCATAGGAGCAAAAGGAACAATCTCAGTAAGACGCCCCAAAAATTCTGGACGGAAATAATTTCCCATCACACCTAACAAATGTGTATGATCGGGCACACTACCACTATTGAACGAATCCACCACATACTGGCTGCCAATATTGGAAGTAAATACGATAAGTGCATTGGAAAAATCACCTTCCTTACCCAGCTTATCATGTAATTTACCTTCGTCCAGTATTTGCAGGAAAAGATCGAAAACAGAGGGGTGGGCTTTTTCTATTTCATCAAACAATACCACGGCATAAGGTTGTTGTCTAATTTTATTCACCAACAAACCTCCTTCTTCGTAACCTACATATCCGGGAGGTGCCCCATACAGTAATGCAGCTGAATGTTCTTCCTTAAATTCGCTCATGTCAAAGCGAATAATGTTCGAAGAATCTTGAAACAGAAAATCCGCCAGCGATTTGGCTAACTCTGTTTTACCCGTTCCAGTAGGGCCAAGGAAGAAAAACGAACCGATAGGTTGTCCCGGCTTACCCAATCCTGATCGGGATTCTAGGATCGCATCACTTACTACCTTAATAGCGTGATCCTGTCCTACTACTCTTTGTGATAAAATTTCTTTAATATTTAGCAGTCTTTCCTTTTCCTGAGCTTGGAGTTTTCCTAAAGGAATACCGGTTTTATCAGCTACGATGGAAATTACATCATGCTTATCCAACACAGTACGGTCCTCATTTGTCAAAGGCTGCAATACTTCATATACTTTATCAAGAAAATCAGAAATTTCTTTTACAGACTGCATTTTTTCTGGATCATCGGCAGCTGGAACGGCACTCCATACTACAGGGCTCATTCCTGTTTTAAGCTGGTGATAATGCCATTTGTATTCTGCAAGATCGGCATCAGAAGATTCCTTCAGCTTTTCATAATCAGATTTGCGTAATGCAAGTGTTGTAGCACCGGTATCTGATACTAATCGTAATGCTGCCATAGATCGGTCCATCAGATCGATAGCGGCATCGGGTAAGCGACGATCTTTAATATATCTTTTTGCCAAGCGGATTGCTTCTTGCATGGTTTCGTCCGGCACCGATATTTTGTGATGTTGCTCATATAAGGGCATCACCATTTTCATCATTCTGAATGCCACAGCTGGAGTAGGTTCATCAACATCTAGCATCTCAAAGCGACGTGCAAAAGCTTCATCACGTTCGATATGCTTCCGGTACTCATCAATAGTAGTAGCTCCGATGATGGTAATGGCTCCTCGCGCTAGTTCGGGCTTTAATAAATTAGCAGCACCGGCAAACGGACCACTTTTATCCAGCAATACATGAATCTCATCTATAAATAAAATTGCTTTCTCAAACTTTTTAATCTCGGTTATTACCGATTTTAACCTTTCCTCTGTTTCTCCTTTATAAGAAGCTCCAGCAGCCATAGCCCCATTATTGAGTTCAAACACTCTGGCATTTTTCAGGATTGCGGGAACTTTTTCATCGGCAATGGCAAGAGCAAAACCATCCACAAGTGCCGTTTTCCCTACACCAGGCTCCCCTACTAAAATCACATTGGGTTTACTGCGACGGCATAAAATCTCTGCCATCATCCGCACTTCCTGATCGCGGCCGATGATAGGATCTAGTTTCCCTTCTAATGCGAGTAAAGTTTTATCAATACAGTATTTCTGCAACGCATTGTTTGCCGGAAGGGGACCTCGCTGTTCCGAAGCTCCTACTTGAATATCGCGCAACAGTTGATCTACATCGCTTCCTACCTGAGCCAGCCCGATAAGATCATCACGCTTTAAAGGAAAAGTCTTCAGCTGATCGAAGGAAAAAGCTACGCCCGGGGTGCTCAATGAGGCCAATACATAAAGAGGCTGAATCTCGTCGCTCTGAAGTTTTAGCCGAATATTATCTGCATCATCAAGAATAGCAGTAACGTCATCAGCCGGCGGGATCTCATCCTTTGGTGCAGTGCTTTTAGGTAAATTCTCGATACGTACATCAGCCCATTCGGCAAGATAATACATATCGATATCGGCTTTCATCAGCCATGCATCTAGCTCCACATCGTCGTGAAGTAATGCTCTTAACAAATGTGGAGCTGCATAGCGTGGATGCATATTTTCCTTGGCAATAGCCTTGGCTATGTTAATTGCCTTTTGAAGCGTCGGGGATAATTGCATAAATTAATAGTCAGGGATAAAACAACAGAAAACAGAAGCCTATTTCACCTATACAGTAAGGTAAAAAATGAACAATAGCTGACCAACAGTTAGAACATTGTTCAATAACTGATCAATATAACCTATAAGCTTCTTTTCCTACAGGTTAGCGTAGCATCCGACTCAGCCTGTACAAGCCTCATCATCATGCACATAATGAGAGTTAAAACAAACTTGCATGAAGCAAGTTATTATCAACACCTACACAGCCCACTCATTAACATGGCTGGCATTCCCCATGCTGATTTCTCTAGCACTGATAGTAAATGTTTCGATGATAGGATTTTCGCCCGTAGCATTAAAATGCTCATGATAAGATACGAGATAGCCTTCCTTAAAAGACAGCTCCTTCATTGTAGCGTCAGAGTCTCTTTTGGTAAAAGTAATTTTACCATCTTTTCTTTCAAAATTATTACACATCCATTCAAAGAATTTGGTGTCGCCGGTTGACTCTACCGTAATAGTAATCTGCCCGCCTCTGGTAATGGATGAAGGACGTCCGGTAGCATCGGTTTCTTGCTTCATTGCATAACTAAGGTCAAGGATATTGTGTTTGGTTCCTGCTACTTCTAATTGTGCTTTAAATGACATAACTGGAGTATTTTAGTTTATTAGTGAATAAATAGATTTTACTAAAAGTTTAAATAGACGGAATCTTTAATCTTGTTCGTAACTGGAAGCCCATGCCACACCATCAGCGTCATCACCTTTCTGCCCATCCAGTTTAATAAGAAATGTTTTGGCAGGGAAATACGGTTTCAGATGTATATCCAGAAATACTCTATCCTTTTGCAGGGGATCCTGCTCAAACCTTTTAATAGTGAAGTTTTCAATAAGTTTATTCGGGCCTGTAATGCTATCCAGGAATTTTACTATCTGGCTATTCAACTCTTTACGGGTATTGGCATTAAAGTTTTCGAAAGCTCTTCTGTTGAGAAAATCCATCATTACTTTTGCTACATAATCAAATACACGTACTACCGAATAGGTTTGCAGGCCTATATTGTCGCCATTAAACAAAGTCTTTGCAGAAAATGCCATCACCTTTCCGTATTCTTTTGCCATAGGCACCAACCCTAATTTTTCCAGACTGGCGATTTCACTTTTCTTTAGATCGAACCGTACGCCGTCTACCTCGTTCATAGACCCGTGCTTCTTTCCGGCCGTTACCTGCGACATCAGTGTGTAATAAATCTTTCCTCCCAATGCTGAAGAAGGGGGCACATATAAATCCTCTTCCTCCCCTACCTGTGTATCCTTTTCACGGCCTACCAGCCAGTTACAAGTCATTACTACATTGGAGCGATAGATATCACCTCCTGTAAGATTTGCTGCTTCGAATAATTCCATCACATCGTCAGGTGTGTCCAAATTTTCAAAATCGGTCACCATCATCACTTTATTCTCATGAGCAATCTTTGCCCACTTCTCTACAACTTTATTTGAGCCCAGATAACCCGGTATAATCAAAATGCCATAATTATTACGGAGATCAAGTCTATCAAAATTGTTAACCAACTCTTCCCTTACAGAATCAATAAAACGCGTATTGTCCAAGTCTTTAAGCTGATCCAACTCAGCGTTCATAAAGGACACATTCTTCACCTTTGAACTTTCAGTATTCTTAAAGAACAATCCTACAGAACGATAGGAACGCTCCAAATCGGCAGTGCGCTCCAACGCTTTTTTAACATTCGTCTTAAGCGTTCTATCGGCCTGCTCTGCAAGCTGATTGCAATGCTCCACCATCTCTCCTACATCATCTGTCGACTGCAGAATACCAATCCACCAGTTGAGCGTATTTTTCAGTTCTTCTCTTTCCCGCTTTTTACTATTTTCTTCTAGAAAGATTTTCTTTCTTGCCTTTCTTTCGGGATTGAGGTTCTGCACATTATCAATTGCGGATTCCAACAAATCGTACCCACCTAGTTTAGCAAGTGGTTGCAAATAGGAATCCAGAGTACCCAACTCCGCTGCCGCAGGTTCGCGGTACTCTTTCTGCATATTTTGCTCTTCGGGAGAAAGTTGATTTTGAGTTGTAGACATAACGGTATGATTAGTTTTTGAATAATTATTTTGATTTGCCTTCAAGTTCCTGCACCAGTACTTTTAATGCTGACACAAGATTATCTTTCATGCTTTTATCGGACAAGGCTTGTCTTAACAGCTTATTAGTCTTAAGCTGCTTAACTATTTTCTCATATTGCGTACGCTTCATATCTAACTCACTTAAATATTGACTTTGGCGGATAATACCCTTGGAGCCAAAATCATCAAGACCTTTGAAATGAAGCTCTTCCTGCATTGAAGCTCCGTCATCAGTTTCAAACTCCATTTCCACCGAAGGATTGTAATGTTCAAATACAGCCTCAATCGTTGTAAGCCCGTGAACAATTTCGGGGCGTACAGGCGGCAGATCGGTTAATTTTTCAACCATTAATACGCGATTCTGAGGAATGTCAGCAAAGGCTTCAGAAGCATCGTTTTTTACTTCGGTTCCGCCAATTCCGTAGGGTTCAATAGGCATAATATTAATTTTTACAAGGTTAAAAGTGCATTAATTGTAGTTGCTTTTTCTCGGTTACCACTTGCACAGCAATCACTTTAGATTTACAAGTAAAATTACCTAGCTTTTCAATTTGAGAGGATAACTAAAATGAGTGATGCTCGACAACAGGCATCAAGCGCTTTAAAACATCGTCTGAAGTGCTTTATAGGAAAGGGTTTCAATAAAAAGAAATCCGATAACAAGTATGGGAATACTTATTATCGGATTGATATTTTGGAAAACTAATTGTAACTGAAATCAGTTATAACATCTTATACTGCACGCTCTATCCTTGTATAAATACGCCTTCCTTATCACTATTTTCGACCCAGCGTACTAATACTTTTTGATTTTCGAAACTGTCAATCGACTTACCTACATAATCCGCCTGTATTGGAAATTCTCGGCTGAATCTTCTATCAATTAATACACAAAGTTCCACTTTTGCAGGACGGCCAAAATCCAATAGGGCGTCTAACGCAGCCCGAATGGTGCGCCCTGTGTACAACACATCGTCAATCAGGATTACTGTTTTATCCTGTATACTAAAAGGAATATCTGTTGTGTTGGCTTTATGCAATGCATTGCGAACATCATCTCTATAAAAAGTTATGTCTAACTTACCATACTGCAATTTCGCATCCTTTTCCGATTGCAAGATCTCCTTATAGATTCTATCGGAAAGATATATACCCCGAGGCTGCAAACCAATGATTACAACATTCGATGCATCAGCATGATTTTCTATAATCTGCTGTGCCAGTCTTTTAATGGTAATTGCAATATGTTCTTTATTTAATATCGACTTCACTTTGTATCTCCTTTAAAATGAAAATCGGAAGATAAATCTTTTCACACACTTTTCATAGAGCATTACAACTTCCTTTCAGAAGAGTAACCAAGCTACTCCTCTGAAAGAAAAGGATATCTGTAATCAGTTGGCGGATTAAAGGTTTCCTTAATAGTTCTTGCACTTAACCAGCGATAAAGATTCAGCATAGAACCTGCCTTATCGTTGGTTCCCGATGCACGGCCTCCACCAAAGGGTTGCTGTCCTACTACGGCACCGGTAGGTTTATCATTGATATAAAAGTTTCCGGCTGCGTTGGAAAGCTTTTGGGTTGCCAGTTCTACCGCATAACGGTCGGTTGCAATAATAGAACCGGTAAGTGCATAAGGTGAGGTTTGATTAACCAGCTCCAGAGTTTTTTCAAATTGGTTGGCAGGATAAACATATAATGTAAGTACCGGCCCAAAAATCTCCTCACACATAGTTACATACTGAGGATTTTTGGTTTCGATAATAGTAGGGCTGATAAAATATCCTTCTTTTTTATCATAATCGCCGCCCACCAATATAGTCGCATCCTTATCCTTTTTCGCTCTGTCTATATATCCTTTAATTTTATCAAAACTTTTCTCATCAATCACCGCATTGATAAAATTGCTAAAATCTTCCACAGTTCCCATTTTGAAACTACGCACGCCATCTACAAGCTTCTTTTTTACTTCTTTTGCGATATTGGAAGGAATATAGGCACGTGAGGCTGCAGAACATTTTTGTCCCTGATATTCAAAAGCTCCACGCAACAATGCTGTTACTAACACATCAGGATCTGCACTCTTGTGTGCAATCACAAAATCCTTACCACCGGTTTCACCTACAATACGGGGATAACTTTTGTATTTACCAATATTTCTGCCGATGGTTTCCCACATGGTATTAAATACACAGGTAGAGCCGGTAAAATGGACACCGGCAAAGTCTTTATGATTAAAGCATACATCTCCCAACTCGGGACCATCTACATAAATGAGATTAATTACACCATCGGGCAAACCAGCTTCTTTCAAAATGCGCATAAACATCTGGGCGGAGTATACTTGTGTATCGGCAGGTTTCCACACCACCACGTTGCCACACATAGCAGCCGAAGTAGGGAGATTGCCTCCAATTGCGGTAAAATTAAACGGCGTTACAGCTAATACAAACCCTTCCAGCGGACGATACTCAACTCTATTATGCATACCCGGACTGCTAATGGGCTGTTGCTTATAGATTTCACTTAAGTAATGCACATTGAAGCGGAGGAAATCTATAATTTCACAAGCACTGTCTATTTCTGCTTGATATGCATTTTTGCTCTGGCCCAACATAGTCGCACCGTTCATGTGAAAACGATACTTGGTAGCGATAAGGTCGGCTGCTTTCAAAAATATATTGGCGCGATTTTCCCAACTCATAGCGGCCCACTGCTCTTTTGCTGCCAAAGCCGCATCTATTGCTTGTTGCACATGTTTTTTATCGCCTCTGGAAAAATATCCCAATATAAAATTTCTTTCGTGAGGAGGATGTATAGGCACTCTATTCTTTGTATACACTTTCTCAGCTCCTATATACATAGGAATTTCAATCTGCTCGCTTTTCAATTGGGCTAGCGTTGCTTTCAATTGTTCTCTTTCTTTAGAACCCGGAGCATAGTTGAGTACGGGCTCATTGGCTGGTAACGGATATGAAAATGTTCCCTGGTACATATATACTTTTTATATGAATGGTTTACAATAGCTGTAACAAAGGTAAGCCGCTTTCGCGGCCTACAAAAAGATCTCCCATGGTTTTCAGTCCCTTTGAGCAAAGGTGAGCACAATACTACATCTATCGATTTGCCTACTCGTCACTTTTACTGGCCATGAGATAAGCCTTTATGAAGCCATCCAGATCGCCATCCATAACGGCCTGTACATTACCTACTTCATAATCGGTACGATGGTCTTTAATCATTTTGTAAGGATGGAATACATAGCTGCGGATCTGACTACCCCATTCTATCTTCTTTTTATTGGCGTTGGCGGCGTTTTTCAATTCTTCACGCTTACGTAACTCTTCTTCATATAAGCGGCTTTTCAGCATTTGCATGGCTTTTTCACGGTTGCCTAGCTGCGTGCGCTCGGTCTGACAAACTACTACGATTCCTGTGGGTATGTGCGTCAGCATCACTTTAGTTTCTACTTTGTTTACGTTTTGTCCACCAGCGCCTCCACTGCGGGCAGTTTCCATCTTTACATCACTATCTTTTATTTCTATCTCGATAGAATCATCCACTAGTGGGTACACAAATACCGAAGCAAACGAAGTGTGTCTCCTAGCATTACTATCAAAAGGAGAAATACGCACCAGACGATGCACGCCTGACTCAGCCTTTAAGAATCCATATGCAAAGGGGCCATCAAATTGTAGCGTAGCGGTTTTAATGCCGGCACCGTCACCCCACTGCCAATCTAGCTCCGTAACCTTCCAGCCTTGCTTTTCGCCATACATACGATACATACGAGCCAGCATTTCAGCCCAGTCCTGACTCTCGGTTCCGCCTGCTCCGGAATTAATTTGTAATATAGCTGGAAGTTCATCCTCCGGCTCGTTCAGCGTGCTTTTGAATTCTACCTCATCCAATGTCTCCAATGCCTGATCATAAGCCTGCTGGGTTTCCTCTTCCGTAGCATCTCCACTTTTCCAGAATTCAAATAGTACGGCAAAATCCTCTACCGCCGTTTCAGCACGACGGTACAAGTCAACCCAATATTCGTTTATTTTTAACGACTTAAGTATCTCGGTTGCTCTCTTGTTATCGTCCCAGAAACCAGGGCTTAGCGATAACTGCTTATCCTGTTGAATTTTTTGTTCGCGGTTATCGACGTCAAAGAAACCTCCTTATCCCGAGAATGCGGGACCGCATATCCTGTAACTTTTCCTGTGTCATGCTGCAAATATATAATGGATAAGTCTTTGTTCCACGCTACCGATTTACTTTCTTAACAATGCGCCAAACATGGTGTCGGCCTTTATCTCATACCCTTTAAAAACTTGCTGCTGAATGGCCTGCACCCCTTGCTCCTGAAGATAATGTACTTGATCTTCATTTTCCTGACGGAATACCGAACAGGTTATATACAGCAAATAGCCCCCCGGTTTTAGATATTTTATCACATTTGAGAGGATGGCACGTTGTAATGCAGCATAATCACCAATCTTATCTTCACTAAAAAATAATAACTGCTCAGGTGTTCGCGCCCAGGTACCGCTTCCACTACAGGGCACATCGGCTATTATCAAATCAAAAAGATGATCGGGGCGAGCCTTAGTGGCATCTGTAACAAAGGATTTATAGCGCTTAATACCCGCTTCTTCAAATCGCCGTCTCAAATTGCTAATAATCGAGGGTCTAAGATCAGATACAGTAAGTTCGATATCTGATAGAATATCTTTTGCCAAAATAGATTTACCTCCACTGGCAGCACAACAATCCCATACTTTTATTTTAGCATCCTTTGCAGCCTGTTCCTTATAAAGCTTCAATAAAGTTCCTACATTCTGCGAATTCAGGTCCTGTATAACGGCCTCTCTATTGATGGCAATAACCGATTCCGCCTTAAAACTATTAGGCAGCCGCACCGAATTCCCTTCTACAGTAAAATTTACGGCAGATAATTGTAGTTTATTAATGACTGCATTTTCGTTCCCAGGCCGAATACGTAAAAACAGATCCGGCTGTACTAAATGGGATTGTTCAAATGCAGCTTGGTCAATATGCTCACTTAAAGGAGCATCATAATTAAAAATCTTTTGGGGCTTATCCTGGGGTAGCGCAGCTCCCTTTAAAACAGCTACATGTGTGGGATCGAGTTTAAATCCGGTGCACTCGAGACCTTTCAGTATTTTCTGATGCACACTGCACTGAGGATAAGATCTTCCTAACCGAAAATAACTGTAACAAAACTGTGTAATATACTTACGGTCTCTACTGCCGAACTTTTTGTTTCTGGAAAAATAGTCTTTGATAAAATGTGCAAAAGGGATGCTGCCATCATATGACTGTATGATGGCCGATGCCGTATTCACATAAGAATAGAAATGATTGAGCTTTAAATTTTGCATCCTCCCATTATTAAAAAAGCTGCTTAAGAGCATGAAACGCTCTTAAGACAGCTTCTTATTTTCTTAAAATTATCTACGCTTAGATTTCCAATAAAGTTTTTATCGGGTCTTTCTGAATCAAGAGTAATGCAGGATTTTCCAGCAACTCTTTTACACGCACCAAGAAGCTCACCGACTCTCGACCATCCACAATACGATGGTCATAACTCAATGCAACATACATCATCGGCCTGATTACCACCTGACCGTTTATTGCCACCGGGCGCTCCTGTATTTTATGCATACCTAAGATAGCACTCTGAGGCATATTGATAATGGGGGTACTGAGTAATGAACCAAATACACCGCCATTGGTGATTGTAAACGTACCTCCAGTAAGATCTTCAGCTGTAAGCTTGCTATCGCGAGCTTTGGCCGCCAGTTCTAACACTTTTCTTTCAATTTCGGCTAAACTCAGGCTTTCTACATTTCTGATTACCGGTACGGTTAATCCTCGAGGAGTACTTACTGCTATGCTGATATCTACATAATCGTGATAAATAATATTGTCTCCATCGATATACGCATTGATGCTGGGCCACTCAGAGAGGGCAATAGCGCAAGCTTTGGAGAAGAAACTCATGAAGCCCAGATTCACACCGTGTACTTCCTTAAACTTATCCTTATACTGTTTGCGTATATCCATAATCGGCTGCATGTCCACTTCGTTAAAAGTGGTCAGCATTGCCGTAGTATTTTTAGCTTCTACCAGACGGCGGCTGATGGTTCTGCGCAGATTAGACATTCTTTCCGCACGCTCATTACGACTGAACAACTCAGCACCATCAAAAGCTTTGCGCCCTGCATTGGCAATAGCAGCCAACACATCTTCTTTTACAATTCTTCCCGAAAATCCAGAAGGCTTTATCGATTTGGGATCAACTTTTTTATCGGCTATAATAGCAGAAGCCACAGGCGTAGCTTTAACATCGGGCTTTTTGATGGCGGTATCGGTCTCAACTTTTGTTTCCGGCTTAGCTGCCGCTGGAGCAGGCTGTGCCGGTTTGGCTGCTGCAGGTTTTCCTGTGGTTTCTTTAATCACGGCGATAACATCGCCAATTTTCAAAGTATCGCCTTCAGCTACCGAGGTTTCGAGTAATCCCGCAATTTCAGCATTTACTTCGAATGTGGCCTTCTCACTCTCCAGTTCTGCTACTACTTCATCGCGCTCTACATAATCACCAGACTGTTTCACCCATCTCAGAAGGGTTACTTCGCTGATGGATTCACCCACTGTAGGTATCTTTAATTCGACCTGTTTGCCGGTAACTTGCAAGGACGCTGCTGGTATTTCTTCAGGAGCTACAGTTTTTGCTTCAGTGGCTTTTTCTTCAACAGGTGCAGGTGCTGATGCAGGCTTGGCTGCTGAATCATCTATTGAGGCAATTACCGATCCGATATTGATGGAGTCCCCTTCAGCAACTAAGGTTGTCAACACACCTGCTTTTTCCGCATTTACCTCAAAAGTGGCTTTCTCACTCTCTAGTTCAGCTATTACCTCATCACGCTCCACATAATCACCTGTTTTTTTCACCCATCGCAATAAAGTTACTTCACTTATCGACTCGCCAACCGTAGGCACTTTTATTTCAACAGCCATAAATAATACTTTTTGTAATAGTTCGGCAAATTACGTAAAAATGACAATACCGAAAGTAACAAATGAGCGCCAATTTTTACATGTCCAACCACCAGTATAGTCCCGAGATAAGCTTTTACAAGTTTTCCTCTGAGCCTTGGAGTTATACTTGCTTGGTTACCCCCTGCTATCTGCTATGCGTTTGTATCACTAACAATATTCGTATACTAAGGTTCTTTACCAGCCACTAATTATACTTTTAAAGGTCCTAATCCCTCAAGAATTCCACCTTAGTCTTTAAGGATGCAACAATTTTGATTTAATAACTCTTTCGCATATACGCCCACACATCATACCTCTTTCCATAGGTACCGATAGCACCTTTCTAGCACCCAAGAACTATCTGCACTTATATTTCCCTAGCTACCAAGCAACTACAAAAATAGAATAAACAATAATATATTAATAAATGTATATTTAATAAATTGATAATTACGTATTCGTTTTAACAATTTTAAACATAAAGAACATCTCCTCCCCATTCAGCACAGCACCACTTTTAAGAAACTCCATTACTGAAATGCTTCAAAAACTCCTCTTAAATGCCTACTCAGAACTTATTGGGTTATTGCACATTCTCAGGAAGTAAGTATACTTCACATAAACTAAAAATTGTGGCTACCTATCCCATGAATTAGTGATGAATTACTAACACCTTATCAATTATCTTTGATTATAAGATGGGTAATACAACAATTAGAGTTGCAGTATTTGATGATAATGCATATCGCAGAGAAAGTCTGTGTATGCTGATTAACTCATCGCCAAAAATGACTTGCACTGGGGCATTCTTTGACTGTAGTAATGTTATCGCCGATGTGAGAAGATCGGCCCCCGATGTGGTATTGATGGATATTGACATGCCTAATGTAAACGGCATCGAAGGTGTAAAGTTAATCCGGGTGAATTTCCCAAAAGTTCAAGTGTTGATGCAAACCGTATTTGAAGATGATGATAAAATCTTTGCTTCCATTTGCGCGGGGGCATCGGGTTATATCTTAAAAAAATCGAGTCCTGCACAACTCTTACAAGCGATCGAAGACGTATATAACGGAGATGCAGCGATGACTGCTTCTATAGCCAAAAAAGTATTAACTGCTTTTCAAAAAAACGTGTTTTATGAGAATGACCAGGAAATTTCATTAACACCCCGGGAAAGAGAAGTGCTAGGTTTCCTGGTAAAAGGCTATAGTCATAAAATGGTAGCTTCTGCCTGTGGGTTAAGTATTCACACCGTCAATACTCATATCAAAAAAATATACGAAAAGTTGCAGGTAAATTCTGTGGCGGAAGCTGTAGTAAAAGCCTTGAACAAAAAGCTTATTTAAAGCATCTCATGTTTAGTTTTGAATACAAGAGGGCGGAATGTCTATTCCGCCCGATACTTTATTATACCTAATTTGTTAATTCAGCTACTAAATAGAAAAAGCAGTATTGATGATCTCTGCCTGCTCAGCTTTGTGCACTTTCATAAATCCGGAAGCGGTAGAAGCACTCGCTTTACGGCCGATAATGCCATAGTTCAGACTCTTGAGGTTCATTTGTAGGAAGCAAGCGGCACCCATATTCAAGGGCTCTTCCTGTACCCAATACCAAACGGCATTTTTATATTTTGCATACAATGCTTCCAATTGCTTAGCAGGTAAAGGATATATCTGTTCGAGTCTTACGATGGCCACATCTTTACGGTTATCGGCCAATTTTTTCTCCAATAATTCGTAATACACTTTACCAGTACAAAAGAGTACTTTTTTCACATCCGCCGGATTAGCGTCGCTGTCATCAATTACTTCCTTAAATGAACCATTCAGGAATTCTTCTTTTGAGGAATAAGTTCCCGGATGGCGCAAGTATGCCTTAGGTGCAAAGTTGATTAAAGGTTTTCTGAACGGCCATGCCAGCTGACGGCGCAATGCATGGAAGTAATTAGCTGCAGTGGTAATATTGGTTACAACAATATTGAGCTCTGCACAAGCTATGAGAAAGCGTTCCATACGTGCACTACTATGCTCTGGCCCTTGTCCTTCATAACCGTGCGGCAATAACATTACCAATCCACTCATCCTATTCCACTTCTGTTCACCACTGGTGATAAATTGGTCAATGATGGTTTGGGCGCCGTTTGCAAAATCGCCAAACTGAGCTTCCCATATTACTAATGCATTGGGCGATGCCAGTGAGTACCCGTATTCAAAACCTAGAACAGCACTCTCACTTAACAATGAATTGTAGATTCTGAGTTTACCTTTCGCTCCCGGAATGTTAGAAAGACGGTTGTATTGTGTATCATTTTCCTCGTCTCTTAACAAACAGTGACGAGAGCTAAATGTACCACGAGCCACATCCTGACCACTCATGCGTACATCAGCACCATCCAGCATGATGGTACCAAAGGCCATTAGCTCAGCTGTAGCCCAATCAATCTTTCCTTCCTCATTATATAATTTTATTTTATCCTTCAGCAGCTTATCCACTTTTTTGAGTGGCTTAAAATCTGGAGGCAGATGCATAATGGCATCGAATACTGTTTGGAAGTTTTCGCCGGAAACGCTAGTGTCCGGGCTTTTCTCAAAATCTTCTTCCGTTGCTTTTCGCAACTGTTTCCACAGCAATTCCGGTGTTTGATAAGTATAAGGCAACGGGCGTTGTTTTACTTCATCTAGTCGATCTTGTAAATCGGCCCAGAATTTAGTTTCCATTTCCTTGGCCAACTCCCGTACATCTTCCTCACCGTTATCCAAAAGATATTTTACATAAACCTCACGTGGATTAGGATGCTTTTCTATCAAAGCATACATTGAAGGTTGGGTGAACTTAGGATCATCACCTTCATTATGACCGTGCTTGCGGTAACAAACCATATCGATGAACACATCTTCGTGGAAGGTTTGTCTGTAGCGTGCAGCGATCTCGGCGCATTTCACCACAGCCTCGGGGTCATCACCATTTACATGCAGTACCAGGCTCTGCGTCATCGCTGCAAGAGAGGTACAGTAATTAGTACTACGCGCCTCTGAGAAATCTGTAGTAAATCCGATTTGATTATTAATTACAAAATGAATGGTCCCGCCTACATAATAGCCAGGCAGCTTAGACATCTGCAACAGCTCATACACTATACCCTGGCCAGCAATAGCAGCGTCACCATGTATTAAAATCGGGAGTACTTTGTGATACTCCTCGTCATGAATATTATTAGCACTACTTCTGGCAAAGCCCGCAACGACAGGATCCACAGCTTCCAGATGAGAAGGATTCGGCATCAGCTTCAGATGCACTTTTTTACCTGAGGGGGTTTCCACCTCACTTCCAAATCCTAGATGGTATTTCACATCGCCACTACCCATGGTTTGATTGATTTCGCCGGTGCCTTCAAACTCACTAAAAATTTGTTCGTAGGTTTTACCCAATATATTAGCGAGTACATTCAAACGGCCGCGATGCGCCATACCAATTACCACTTCCTTTACATCCAGTTCTGCTGATTTATTGATAATAGCATCCAGTGCAGGAATCGTAGTTTCACCACCTTCCAGCGAAAACCTCTTCTGTCCTACATATTTTGTATGCAGGAATTTTTCGAACATTACCCCTTCATTGAGCTTTTGTAGAATTCTTTTTCTTTGATCAAGGGGTAGTGGTTTTGAAAAATTTTGTTCGATTTCGGTGGTTATCCAGTCTATTTTCTTTTGGTCGCTGATATATTTAAACTCCACTCCTACATGATGCGCATAACATCTCTGTAGGTGAGCAAGAATATCTCTCAAGGTAGCAGTACCTAGTCCAATAGAGCTACCCACCTCAAATTTCGTATCGAGGTCAGCTTCACTAAGCCCGTAAAATGAAAGTTCCAAATTAGCCCCCCGATCCTTTCTTTTCTTAATCGGGTTGGTATGGGCTAGCAAATGTCCTTTATTCCGATAGCCCAGAATCAGGCGATATACCGCCAGTTCTTTTCTCCATTCAGATTTTCCACTTCCACTACTCGTTCCGTTCTGACTGGTATAGGATGTTCCGTTTTGAGCAGCCAACCCATTCGTCACAGCAAAATCAAAACCCTCAAAAAATTTACGGAATTCCACATCCACACTTTCCGGATTGGCCACAAACTCCTTATACATATTTTCTATGAATGCGGGAGACGAATTAGTGATATACGAAAAGTCTTTCATTATAAATGAATCGTTAATATATATTTAAATAATCTAAATCGATATAAATCGGGAAATTTTTGCTATCGATGATTTTCGACTCTGCGAAATTAGGATTTAATTTGCTTCAAGCACAATAAAGATATCATATAAAGCGTTAAAACCTATTTACAAAATTTGCTGCTAAAAATACGAAGGGATAATCAACCGCATATATTTTTGATTTTTTCAATCGATTGATGTAAAAAAACGAAAAAAAAGTTGCTTATACCAGAAAATGCCTTACCTTTGCCGTCCTAAAATAAAACTAGAAATAGATGGCCAATCATAAAGCTACAAAGAAAGATGCACGTCAGGCGGCTAAACGTCGTGAAAGAAACAGGTATTATAGTAAAACTACCCGTAATGCCATTAGAAAGTTAAGAGCTGTAACTGACGCGAATGAAGCATCCGAGAAACTGCCTTCAGTTATGAGCATGATTGATAAATTAGCAAAACGCGGGGTTATCCATCGCAATAAAGCCGCCAACCTGAAAAGCAAGCTGGCGAAAAAAATTAATAGTCTTGCCGGTGCAGCTGGCAATTAATTTAGACTTGTGTTACGATATTGATTCAAATAAAAAAGGAAGGTTTACCCTTCCTTTTTTATTGTCCATTCTTTGGTAATACTGATTCTATAGCACGTTTTACACTACCGTGTTCCAGTAGCATCTTCTTCGCAACTTCGTAATCCTGAATTCCGGTTTTTTCCATTACCATACGTGTACCCCTGTCCACCAACTTATCGTTGGTAAGCTGCATATTCACCATACGGTTACCCTCTACTCTTCCCAACTGAATCATCACCGTAGTAGAAATCATATTCAATACCAGCTTTTGAGCGGTACCGCTTTTCATTCTTGTGCTACCGGTTACAAATTCGGGCCCCACAATTACTTCAATGGGGTGATCGGCCAATTTGCTGATGGCAGCTCCTGGATTGCATGAAATACTGCCTGTAGCAATTCCGTTTTCTTTGCAGTGCTTAAGGGCTCCCATTACATAAGGGGTAGTGCCACTAGCGGCTACGCCCACCACTACATCTTTCTGGTTTACATTGTGCGCCAACAAATCCAGCCAGCCCTGGTGTTCATCATCCTCTGCATTTTCAACTGGAGTGGTAATCGCCTTATTTCCTCCGGCTATTACCCCAATAACCACCCCTGGAGGCATGCCATAGGTTGGAGGGATTTCACTGGCGTCGAGTATTCCTAATCGTCCGCTGGTGCCCGCACCTATATAAAACAGTCTGCCGCCGGCCATCATACAATCTACAATGGTTTCAATCAATGCCTCTATTTGAGGAATTGCCGCTTCTACGGCGAGGGGGACTTTTTTGTCTTCTTTGTTCATTGACACCAGTAGTTCGCTTATGCTCATTTTTTCCAAATGATCGTAACTACTGGGTTGTTCGGTGATTTTCGTCTCAATCATATCACGGCTTTTTGTCTAACGCATCTTCAGTCTGTCAAAATTATTCATTCGGCAAGACATATAAGTAAGTAATCTCGCATTTTTTTAGTTTTCACGGTGAAATTCAATTAATCCCTTCATAGGTTTTTGCAATATTCGTCCCAATTCAAAATTATAAGCGTTACATAGTTCTTTTATTACGTCGCGGAACCCATAAGCAACCCCTCCTACAAAATTGATGGGGTATTTCCATGCCTCATTATACTTACAAAGATGCGTGAAAAAGAAATCATTCAGACCATCTTCTATAATATTTTCAATCATATAATGGCCTCTATTTTCGGCTAAAAACCGGGTAAATGATGCCAGATACCGATTGGGAAGTGGCTTTTTATAGACATTTTCTAGTATTTCGGTAGCATTTGTAGCGTAGGTAGCATCAAAGCGGGCACGTAGTTCATCATCAAATGTATTATACAAATAATACTGAAGCACCTTTTTTCCCAAATAGGCACCACTACCCTCATCGCCCAAGGCATACCCCAGCCCTGGACTGTTTTTTTTGATCCTTCTACCATCAAAATAACAACTACTCGAGCCGGTACCTAAAATACAGGCGATCCCTTTGCTACGGCCACATAAGCCAATAGCAGCCCCCTCTACGTCATTTGTCACACTTATTTTTGAAGCTTCCGGGAAAACGGAACGGATGGCATTCTTAACAATTTTATTATTGGCAGGATTCAAACAACCCGTTCCATAAAAATACACTTCACTAATCTGGTATTTTTTAAGTTTAGGAGCCAAATCTTTATTTAACAACTCTGTAATTTGCTCCTGATTGAGGAAATAAGGGCTTATTCCTAGGGTGTATACCGATTTTGTTTTACGATCGGTAAGAAGACACCACTCCGTTTTCGTTGAGCCGGCATCAGCTATTAATATGGATTTTGACATTTTAACAAGAAGCTTAAAAAGTTCCGCTAATATAAGTATCAAAACAGTTTAAACCATGATAAATATGAATTCAAAAGCAGATTATAGTGATTTACCAACATACTAACATTTTTTCTAACTGGCTGATCCTGCCATCCTCCTAACTTTGCAGGATAATGTTTCAATAATAAGGATCAGTTTTATCTATCTTGCAATCGTTGCAGAAAACACTACATAAGGTCTATTAAGATGAAAAAAAAGTTTGAGGTTTGGCTCCCGTTGCTGTTATCCATTGTGATGATTCTTGGTATGTTCGTTGGATACCGTTTTGCAGTACAACAACCCAACAAAAAGATATTCAAGAAAGATGCTGCTAATGCACTACAGGAAGTTTTTGACATTATCCGTACCAGATATGTAGATTCGGTAAATATAGACACCCTGCGAGAGAACGCTATCAACCTCATGATGGATGAGCTTGATCCGCATTCCATTTACCTCCCCCCTGTTGAACTCAAAGAAGCCAATGAAGATCTTTCGGGAAATTTTGAGGGTATCGGCATCGAGTTTAACCAAATTCGGGATACTGTAAATGTGACTTATGTATTTAAAGGAGGGCCTAGTGACAAAGCAGGCATTCTCATCGGAGATCAGATTATTAAAGTAGATGATAAAAGCCTGACAGGAAAAAATATTGATATTTTCAAAATCAGAACTGCAATTCGAGGTCCTAAAGGCTCTAAAGTAAAGCTAGATTTGTTACGCAACGGGAAACCACTTACGGCTACTGTAACCCGCGATAATATAGCCACCCCTTCCGTTACAGCTTATTATATGCTGGATAATAAAACTGGCTTTATCAAGCTCAGCAAGTTTACCAACAGCTCCTATCGAGAATTTATGGAAGCTCTGCAGGATTTGAAAAATCAGGGCATGACGCAACTCATCTTTGACCTGAGGGGCAACAGTGGCGGCTATATGGATCAGGCTATCGAAATCGTAGATGAATTTCTGAGCGGTGATAAACTGATTGTCTATACCCAGGGAGTACATAGCCCTAAAACAGAATACCGCTGCAAAAGGGCAGGTATCTTTGAAACAGGAAAGCTTGCTATACTGGTAGATGAACTCAGCGCCAGTGCCAGTGAAATTGTGGCCGGTGCATTACAGGACTGGGACAGAGCTGTGGTGGTAGGAAGACGCACTTTTGGAAAGGGTTTGGTTCAAGAGCCATTTTTACTAAGCGACGGCTCTGCACTACGTCTTACCGTAGCCCGCTATTATACGCCCATCGGACGTAGCATACAAAAACCCTATACTGGAGGTAAAAAAGTGTACCTTGATGAAGTATGGGAACGCTATGCCAGCGGTCAGCTGTATTATGCTGATAGTAATAAGATAACCAATGGTACTCCTTATAAAACCCATGGTGGTAGAACTGTATACGGTGGCGGCGGTATTATGCCCGATGTATTTGTAGGATTAGATACTTCCAGATATTCACGTGAAATCAATAAAGTTTTTCTGAATGGTTCTTTCAACGATTTTGTATTTCACTATTACCTGAGCCATCAAGAGCTACTCACACCTTATCAAACGCCACAAGAGTTTGCACAGCACTTTGATCCCTCCAAAGATATGTGGACACAATTTACCGAGTGGGTAAAAAAAGACACCGTGAACCTATCAGGCATTCCCGAGTTCGAGAAAAAAAGAGTTATCGACCGAATGGAAGCGCAATTAGCACGTTTCAAATGGAGAGACTCTGGCTTTTATCAGGTAATGAATAGCAAAGATTCTGTAGTTTTGAAAGCATTGGAGGAATTGGGAAAATAATATATCTGTAACCCTTAACTTCAAAGTAATGGACGTAAAAAATAATATACTCGAAACCATTGGGAATACACCACTCATACGCTTGAACAAAATCACCCGCCATCTTCCTTGCACTGTAGTGGCCAAGGTAGATTATTTCAATCCGGGACATAGCATAAAAGACCGCATGGCTTTGAAAATGGTGGAAGTAGCGGAGCAGGAAGGCAAACTGAAACCGGGTGGTACCATCATTGAAGGTACCAGTGGCAATACAGGTATGGGGTTGGCACTTGCCGCCATTGTGAAAGGGTACAAATGTATTTTTGTTACTACGGATAAACAATCAAAAGAAAAGGCCGACATCCTGAAAGCTATGGGTGCCGAAGTTATCGTGTGTCCCAGCAACGTGGAGCCTGAGGATCCACAAAGCTATTATAGCGTAGCTGCAAGATTGGCAAGGGAAATCCCCAATTCCTATCACATGAACCAGTACGATAACTTGGCCAATCGACTGGCACACTACGAAACCACTGGTCCTGAAATCTGGCGGCAAACCGAAGGTAAGATTACACACCTCGTCTGCACTGCAGGTACAGGAGGTACTATTACCGGTACGGCCATGTATCTAAAAGAACAAAATCCCAATATTAAAGTGTGGGCAGTAGATGCCTACGGCTCTTTGCTTACCAAATATTACTATACAGGAGAAATTGATCCCAATGAGGTATACCCCTATTTTAGTGAAGGCTTTGGAGAAGACTTTATCCCCAAGAACTATGACATGAGTGTTATTGACGCCTTTACACAGGTTACGGATAAAGATGGCGCTGTCATGGCACGCAGATTAGCGAAGGAGGAAGGATTGTTTTGCGGATACAGTGCTGGAAGTTGCCTCCAAGGCTTAATGCAACTCAAGGAATCACTCACTAAAGATGATTTGGTAGTATGCATTTTCCACGATCATGGCAGTCGTTATGTGGGTAAAATATATAATGATCAATGGATGATGGAACGCGGCTTCCTAGACGTAAAAACCTTCAAAGACATCGTCAACGGGCGCCCCATGGTTCAGAAACTCATCACCATCAGCGAAGAAAAGCAAGTGGCTGAAGCTGTGGATTTGATGAAACAATACGATATTGAGCACATCCCTGTTACACGTGGAGAAGCTATAGTAGGTTCGATTAGCGAGGGAGGACTATTCCAAAAGGTTTTCAATAATCCTGATATTAAACATCAGCCTATTGCTCATGTTATTGAGCCACCATTCCCTATAGTTGATTTTAATACCCCTGTTGAAAAACTGCGAACACTCATTACTAAGGACAATGGAGCAGCAATGAGTAAGGATGAAATCGGCAATTATCACATTATTACTAAATACGACGTAATACAGGCCTTAGGTGGATAACCTAAGGCCTGTTGCCTAATAAGCTTTATCGCTCCGTAAAAAATGTAATCATCTAATTGCGGTTGCCCCCACTATTGATTCCTTTATGCATATCAGCATAACCAAATACTCTTTGCAATAAAGGCGTATTTCTTGCTGATATATTAGAACGGATCTCTTCTTCCTTATTAGCTACATACAAGAACATAGCGTCAATAGCTCTAGCTGCAATAAAATCATTTAGATTAGGTTCCAGTTTTTTGGTAACTAAAGGAATAGCATTATAGGCTGATACGATTTTACTGTACTCACTACCGGCACCACTAACCCGCACCGTACTGTCCACGATAGGACGAAATGCCGTCATGAGTTGCGGACTCATCGACTTTTTAAAGTATTCCGTAGCAGCGTGTTGGTTATTACTCAACAAAATATTCATGGCATCAGTGATGTTCATATTCTTTACAGAATTCAGGAATATGGGTTTGGCTTGTTTCACCGCCTGAGACATAGCATTAGTATACTTTGCAGTTACGTTATTCACTACGGAACTAAGCCCCAAATCACGAAGTGTTTTTTCGATTTTTTCTGCTTCACCTGGAAAAGCAAACCGCACCAATGGATTGCCCTTATTGGGATTGGCAAATGCATCAAAGCCGCTGAACAGTCCTTGTGTGAGTGCTTCCTTCAGTCCTTGTGCCACTTCAAAAGCTGATAAACTACTTGCAACGTTTTTCAACGTGTCACAACCCGATAAGAATATAGTTGTGCTCATGATACATACCAATACTAATCGTTTCATTGCTTTTTGTTTTAATTCTCTAATTTCTTATTAATTCAACCTTGGGTCTACAGGGGCATTTATGAATAACTCATAGGTACCACCCAATTCTTTCAGAACGGCTTTCCATAACTCTTTTTCATTAGAAGCAAAAAGAAACTTTTTTGAGGCTTCAGAAACAATCCAAGTGTTTTCATCCATTTCGGAAGCCAGTTGCCCGGCCCCCCAGCCACTGTATCCTAAATAAAATCTTATTTTATCAGTATCTATAGTACGGGAATTAATCAATTCTATGAGTTTTTCAAATTCACCACCCCAATATACGCCTTCCATCACCTCCTGACCGCCGGGTATCTGCTCAGGATATTGATGCAAGAAATGAAGTGTATGCAACTCTACCGGTCCACCTTCATATACGGGCAATTGAAAATCGCCCAGCTCGGGTACCAATTCATCTACAGTATAATCCAACTTTCGGTTCAGCACAAATCCAAAACTCCCCTCCTCATTATGTTCGCATAGAAATATCACACTCCTGAGGAAGTTGGGGTCGTCAAGGTGTGGATTCGCAACCAGTAATCTTCCTGCTTTTGGTTCGATCATAAGCCAATATAAATACTTTTTCACTAAATTCAAGAGCGGATTTCTATTAATTTTTATAAAAAGTTAAATATCATAATCGTTAGTACTAATCATAAAACGGTACTAACCTATTGCTATATTTGCTGCTGTGAAAAAATTATTCTCCTACATTACCATACTCATTACGTTGTCCCTGATTGGGATTATTGTAATGCAAGTATCTTGGCTGAAAAATCTGATCGCCTTACAAGAAGATCGGGTAAAGCAGAAAATTGACGAGGTGTATCAGAATTTGATTGTAGAGTTTGGACACCTGCGCGAGCAATACATCAATGCCAATGCCAATGATTTTTCCATTTTCTTTTCTCAAAAAAACGTATTCGATCCGTTTCGGGCAGTGACCATAGGCTCCATATTGAGTAGTAATGAAATAGAAAAAAGAATTCGAGCGGCATTTGATAAAGCGGGGTTAGAGAAGATCGATTTCGAATATGCCTTTATATCTGGCCCTATGATGGGCAATGTAAAGTTTGAAAAACTTTCACCCAACTTCTTCGATGCACAGATTGATACTGTTCATAACTATACGCCCGATTATAAACTCATTCGCTCCCAAAGTGGTACAGCTTCGGAAAGTATTACTACGGATGAAACTCTTGCCGTTGTTGCGCTCAATTGGAAAAGCTTTGTAAAGCGGTCCTTATTCTGGAGTATTGTTTTCGCTGTGCTCTTTACACTTATTATCATTTCGGCATTTTATCTTACCGTACATACCATGCTGCGTCAGAAAAAGTTGAGTGATATTAAAAATGATTTCATCAACAATATGACGCATGAATTTAAAACGCCTATTGCCACCATATCGCTGGCTGTGGATGCTTTAAAAAACGAAAAAGTATTAACTAATAGAGAAAAGCTGGATTATTTCAGCAGCATTATAAAAGAGGAAAACCAGCGGATGAACCGCCAAGTAGAAACGATACTTAAAGCTTCGCAGTTTGAGAAGAAAGAAGCTGAGATCGATTTGAAGCCCTTATCTGTACATGAAGTTATCGGTAATGTGGTAGATAATTTTCAGTTACAGCTACATGAAAAAAATGGAGATGCAACACTGCAACTTCAAGCTCAAAAGGATATCATTAAAGCTGATGAAGTACACTTTACCAACTTGGTCAACAACCTTATCGATAACGCTATTAAATACTCAAAAGAGCATGTGCCTATTCATTTAAAAATCTCTACCCACAACTCAGGCAATAATATCGTCATTAAGTTTGAAGATAACGGTATAGGCATGAACAAAGAAACGCAGAAACGCATCTTTGAAAAATTCTATCGTGCCCACACCGGTAATCTGCACAATGTAAAAGGATTTGGTTTAGGATTGAACTATGTAAAATCGGTAACCGATTCGCACAACGGAACCATCAGGGTAGAAAGTGCACTGGGAAAGGGGTCTACATTCACTCTCGAGTTTCCGCTGTTTAAACAAAATGGTAAATCCTAAAACTTATTCTTCCACATCATACTTTCAATGGGCCTGTCTGGCTGACGACTATATTTCGCGTTCTGCTTTTGATTGTATTTTATTTCAATCTCTCCATCTACAGGGAAATAGATAAGCTGTCCCACCGGCATTCCTTTGTAAATACGTACGGGTTGTTTCACAGATATTTCCAGGGTCCAGTGCCCACAAAAACCCACATCGCCTTTCCCGGCAGTAGCGTGTATATCAATACCCAAACGCCCTGTGGATGATTTTCCTTCCAAGAAAGGAACATGAGCATGTGTTTCGGTATATTCTTCGGTAACACCCAGATAAAACACGTGAGGATATAATACAAATCCCTCATCAGGAATCTCAAAATATTCTATTTCATTATGCTTTTTGGCATCCAATATATGGTTGCGATAAGTAGCCAGCCATTTTCCCAGATGTACATCATAGCTGTTACTACCTAAACATTCGCGACGATAAGGAGTTATCACTATTGTACCCTTATCAATTTCTTCCAATATCCGAGTGTCTGAAAGAATCATATATTTTCGAATTTATAGGTTTCAATTGACAATTGTTGTTTACTTTGTGCAATATAAATTATTAAAACGAGCATGCCGATTTTTTATCAGCAAGAGATTGATGCAAACGCCCGCCTAGGAATATGGGAAATTAAGGAAGAAGAATCGTTTTTCAAGCAATTCGTTCCCATTCATCGCGAAGTTACCCATCCCCATAAAAGACTGCAGCACCTGGCCGGTAGATTTCTACTAAAATACTTATACCCTGATTTTCCTTCGCATCTTATCAGCATTGCCGATACGAAAAAGCCCTTTTTGCCTGACGAAACCTATCATTTTTCCATCTCGCATTGTGGCAATTACGCTGCTGCCATAGTAAGCCGCCATTATCGTGTAGGCATTGATATCGAAATACCCAGCGATAAAGTAATAAAAGTGCAGCATAAGTTCGTAAGTGATGCAGAAATGGCAGCCATCCATCCTCTTACACAGGAAGATTTTACACGCATATGGAGCGCTAAAGAGGCTGTGTTTAAATGGTACGGCAATGGCAAAGTAGACTTTAAGAAAGACATCTGTCTGCTATCCTATGCCAATGGCGACAATACTTTCAGATGCCTTTTCAAAAAGAACAATTCGAAGTTAATTATTCACACCCACGCTTTTCCAGAATTATGCCTCTCCTATTTACTTGGAGATAGCGTTTCGTAAATCCCGAAAGGGTAAAAACTTGCATTACGCAAGTAATATACTGCACTGTTATTAATACACAGCTTTACGAGTGAAATCGGGGCCTGACCATTCCAACTTGATAGAATTATCGGAGCCCGGCTTATAAAATACTCTCACAGGATGCACCCCGGCTTTTAACAAAATTGTTTCGGACGTTTCTGTGCGGGGTACATATCCATAATCCTGATCAATCAGTGGAATATCATGAATGCGTACAAACGCTTTGCCACCGGTTTGCAGATAGAAAGTGTAAGCCCCATCGATAGGTACATCGATAAACCCTTCAAACACGATCAATGCATCTTTAGTGATAACTTTCGATGGTACTTGCAGGATCTTGCTATGCCCTGTATGCAGCGGTCTCATCCCAGCAGGATTGGCTACCCAAGGAGTATTCATTTGATACAGTTTCCAAGTAATTTGTCCTGGCTGTTGTTCTATATCATCCTTCAACGAAGGAACGTAGGCAGTATCGTACGGGCGCGGTGCTGCAGAATCAGGCTTTCTGAGTTGTAGCACTCGCTCCTTCATAAGTTGCTGAATGGTAACCATTTCAGGAGTGTGTCCCAGATCCTGGGTTTGCTTAGGATCATTCACCACGTCGTATATTTCAAAATCGTCCGAAGCACTTTTAATGTCGTAGCGTACTCCCATGTAGTTACCTACTCTTATTACCTGCATCTGATTTCTGCGTTTACCTCTTCTACCCTCCTCAATATCCTCGTAGCGGGGTGTTCTGTCGGACTGAAAATACTCTATATACACTTGTGTAGGTAGCTGTTCACCTTTTCCGGTAAGTGAAGGCAGTATGGATACTCCATCGGATCTTGCAGGAGCTTTCAATCCTGCAGCATCTAGGAATGTAGCCATCCAATCGGATGACATATGTGGCGTAGTTACCACGGTGCCTCTATTAATCATTTTCGGCCAGGTAGCAATAGTAGGTACCCGAATGCCTCCTTCCCAAGTATCTCTTTTGATGCCATCGTGTGGTCCATAGCCTTTAAAAAATTCCGGTGTATAAGGTTCATTCAAGTAAGACTCTTGGCTGGGGCCATTATCTGAGGTGAATATTACCAACGTATTACTATCAATATTCAGATCTTTTAAAAGCTGCAACAGATCTCCTACTTGCTGGTCGATACGCGATACTACAGTTGCATATCGCTTATTGACATCCGGCCAAGGTATTTCCGGAGTCTTAGGATCATTGTCATGATCATAAGTAGCATTGGCATACTGCGGATCCATCCATGAGTCGATGTTACCATCAGCGGTATTAATCATCTTTCCGGGCTTTCCCAGCCATTGTAAACCGCCCTGCAAACCTCCTCCTGCTGGATAAGCACTGGTAGGTAATTCTATTACAGCATGAGGTGTATCATAGGCCAAGTACATAAAAAAAGGTGTGGCGTGATTCTTCCTCACGTGATCGATTATCCATTGCTTGGCCCGCGCAGTCCATAAATCTCCGGTATAACATTTATCCAAGTCGGGAGTAACGTTAGTATAATTATCGTAAACCTCTTTAGTACCTCTGTACAACCCTTCTTTAGGATAGTGTTCGTGTCCATCCGAATGACGTATATATCCATAGTAATAGTCAAATCCACGTTTCAGTGGATGGGCGATCCAGTTCTTTTTTCCTCCTTGTCCCTGTAGTCCCCACTTTCCGATTGCAGCCGTAGTATAACCGGCCTGTTTCAAAGTATTAGCTAATGTATAATTATCCTCAATCGCCTTATCAAACTGATTATCTCTTACAGTAGTATGTCCCTGTGTCACACCCAATATAAGAGAAGACCTAGAAGCTACACATACAGGCGCATTAACATAACTATGTGCCAACAGAGCGCCCTGCTCCGCCATTCTGTCCAACTGTGGTGTATATATACGTGGTTGATTTTTTCTTTGATTCTGATAAAACACCCCTACATCGCCAACCCCCATATCGTCTACTAGAATATATATAATATTTGGTTTGTCATTACTGGTATGATGCTGTGCGATGGACACAGATACACAGAAGAATAAGCAAGCAAAAATGACAATGAGAGAGGGATGATTTTTGAAAAAGAAAGTGAAGATTTTTCGCATTGAATGTAAACTTAGCATATGTAATAAATTAAACGGGCCGACACGACGAATTTAGGGAGCATATGGCTAGAAAACAAATTCGCGCGTATGGATATTGTAAGATAGCTATTACGTTTAACAAAATATCAAACATTGCTATAGGCGGGGCAATAAAAAAGCCTTCGTTGTAATAACGAAGGCTTTCAATAAATACGGCGGCTACCTACTCTCCCGCATTGTGGTGCAGTACCATCGGCCTTAAGGGGCTTAACTTCTCTGTTCGGAATGGGAAGAGGTGAACACCCTTAGTATAACCACCATAAAATCTTACAGATCTTGTATCAACATACCGTATGTCTCAACAAAACCATCAATATCATAACATATTGAAAAAATATTTAAAGAAGAGTACCTAACTAAATAAAATTAAAGCTTACGGGCAATTAGTACTACTCGGCTTTGATGTTACCACCTTTACACCTGTAGCCTATCAACGTCCTAGTCTCGAACGGCCCTTAAAAGTAAACTCATCTTGAGACAGGTTTCACGCTTAGATGCTTTCAGCGTTTATCCTTTCCGTACATAGCTACTCAGCACTGCACCTGGCGGCACAACTGATACACCAGCGGTACGTACGACCCGGTCCTCTCGTACTAAGGTCATGTTCTCGCAGTTTACTAACGCCCACCACAGATAGGGACCGAACTGTCTTGCGACGTTCTGAACCCAGTTCACGTGCCACTTTAATGGGCGAACAGCCCAACCCTTGGGACCTTCTCCAGCCCCAGGATGTGACGAACCGACATCGAGGTGCCAAACCTCCCCGTCGATATGAGCTCTTGGGGGAGATCAGCCTGTTATCCCCGGAGTACCTTTTATCCTTTGAGCGACGGCCCTTCCATACAGAACCGCCGGATCACTTCAGCCGACTTTCGTCCCTGCTCGGCCTGTTTGCCTCACAGTCAAGCACCCTTTTACTGATGCGCTCTACGTACGATTACCAACCGTACTGAGGGTACCTTTGCAAGCCTCCGTTACTCTTTAGGAGGCGACCACCCCAGTCAAACTACCCACCATGCACTGTCTCCCTAAACAGGGATTAGATTTCAAATCAAAGAAGGTTGGTATTTCACCGACCGCTCCACCCTACCTGGCGGCAAGGCTTCATAGCGTCCCAACTATCCTACACATCCGTAATTCAAAATCAATGCAAAGTTGTAGTGAAGGTTCACGGGGTCTTTCCGTCCCGTGGCGGGTAACCGGCATCTTCACCGATACTACAATTTCACCGGGCTCGTGGAGGAGACAGCGTTCAACTCATTAGACCATTCGTGCAGGTCGGAACTTACCCGACAAGGAATTTCGCTACCTTAGGACCGTTATAGTTACGGCCGCCGTTTACTGGGGCTTCAGTCAGGAGCTTTGGCTTGCGCCGAACACCCTTCCTTAACCTTCCAGCACCGGGCAGGTATCAGGCTCTATACGTCATCTTACGATTTTGCAGGGCCCTATGTTTTTGTTAAACAGTTGGTTGAACCTTTTCACTGAGACCTACCAACAAAGTAGGTACGCTTTATCCCGAAGTTACAGCGTCAATTTGCCTAGTTCCTTCTCCACGGCTCACCCGAGCGCCTTAGAATACTCATCCCGTCTACCTGTGTCGGTTTGCGGTACCGGCTGCTATACTCGCTTTTCTCGGAAGTGCTTTCAGTAATGCGCTTCACCCGAAGGATCCGCTCGGCTATTCCGTCAGCCTAGTTACCTAAGGCCCTTCGTCACTTTTAATGTATAGCAGGTGCAGGAATATTAACCTGCTTTCCATCAGCTACCCCTTTCGGGTTCGCCTAAGGACCGGACTAACCCTGATCCGATTAACGTTGATCAGGAACCCTTAGACTTTCGGCGATAAGGTTTTTCACCTTATTTATCGTTACTTATGCCTACATTTTCTTTTCCCAACGCTCCAGCATGCGTCGCCACACACCTTCAACGCAGATGGGAATGCTCCCCTACCGATTTACCACCTAGTGGCAATCATAGAGCTTCGGCTCATAGTTTAATACCCGATTATTTTCCGCGCAGAGTCTCTCGACCAGTGAGCTGTTACGCACTCTTTAAATGAATTGCTGCTTCCAAGCAAACATCCTGGCTGTTATAGAAACTCTACATCGTTTGATTAACTTAACTATGTATTGGGGGCCTTAGCTGCTATTCTGGGTTATTTCCCTCTCGGCCATGGACCTTAGCGCCCACAGCCTCACTCCCGGTAAACATCTATTAGCATTCGGAGTTTATCAGGGTTTGGTAGGCGGTGAAGCCCCCTAGCCCAATCAGTAGCTCTACCTCTAACAGACTATTAACCGAGGCTGTTCCTAAAAACATTTCGGGGAGAACGAGCTATCTCTCAGTTTGATTGGCCTTTCACCCCTATCCACAGGTCATCCCAAAGCTTTTCAACGCTTACGGGTTCGGACCTCCAGTGTGTGTTACCACACCTTCATCCTGCCCATGGATAGATCACAAAGTTTCGCGTCTACCCCCACTGACTAAGCGCCCTATTCGGACTCGCTTTCGCTACGGCTCCGTTATTTCTTAACTTAACCTCGCCAGTGAGGAGTAACTCGTAGGCTCATTATGCAAAAGGCACGCCGTCACCGCTTGCGCGGCTCCGACCGCTTGTAGGCGTACGGTTTCAGGTACTATTTCACTCCCTTATTTAGGGTACTTTTCACCTTTCCCTTACGGTACTGGTTCACTATCGGTGTCTGAGGAGTATTTAGCCTTACCGGATGGTGCCGGCAGATTCAGACAGGATTCCTCCGGTCCCGCCCTACTCAGGATACCACGCGTCATCGATCATTTCCGCTTACAGGACTATCACCTCCTACGGTTCATCTTTCCAGATGATTCAGCTTGAGATCGAATCCTAAATGTGGTCCTACAACCCCAAAGCAGCACGCCGCTCTGGTTTGGGCTCTTCCCCTTTCGCTCGCCACTACTCAGGGAATCACTATTGTTTTCTTTTCCTCCGCCTACTTAGATGTTTCAGTTCAGCGGGTTGGCCTCCTGATTGCTCAGGATGATACGTCTTCAACGCACCAGGTTGTCCCATTCGGAAATCCAGGGATGTAACGCTTGTGTGCAGCTCCCCCTGGCTTATCGCAGCTTACCACGTCCTTCTTCGCCTCTCAGACCCAAGGCATCCACCATACGCCCTTAGTCGCTTTAAATAAGTTTCTAAAATTGTAGTTACCCACTCACTTTGCTTAAGACCACCATCTCTGGCGTTTTCGCAAACATGTGTGATAACTTGTTAGGTACTCTCCTAACAAATATTTTTCCAATATGTCAAAGAACTTTACAACTACTCTTCAGAATATTCATCCTTCCAAAGAGCTTGATTGTGATAATTAAGGTTACGAACCTTTAGGCCTCAATGCCATTATCATCTCTCTCTCTTCAATAAAAAGAACTATCATCTCTCTCCTCTACTCCCTACCCCCTCTCTCACTGTGGAGGATATCGGAGTCGAACCGATGACCCTCTGCGTGCAAGGCAGATGCTCTAGCCAACTGAGCTAACCCCCCGGGGTTTAGTCCTAATAATCCTTGACCCTCTTACCTCATCAGCGCACTCTCTCCTAACGGATTTTATGACTACTTATGCTATTTAGTAGACCCGACCAGATTTGAACTGGTGACCCCTACATTATCAGTGTAGTGCTCTAACCAGGCTGAGCTACGGATCTGTTTACTAATGAGCCAATATGATAATTATCGTTGACGAACCTCCTTAATTATCAGTTGGCTTTAGATCGCCGTACTCAAATTGGCCATCAGGTCAGTATTACAAAGATCTTATTAATATTAATTGAAAGTAAAGGAAACAATAAACACCCACAGGTAAGTATCGCTCTAAAAAGGAGGTATTCCAGCCGCACCTTCCGGTACGGCTACCTTGTTACGACTTAGCCCCAATTACCGGTTTTACCCTAGGCAGCTCCTTGCGGTTACCGACTTTAGGTACACCCGGCTTTCATGGCTTGACGGGCGGTGTGTGCAAGGTCCGGGAACGTATTCACCGCGCCATTGCTGATGCGCGATTACTAGCGATTCCAGCTTCATGTAGTCGAGTTGCAGACTACAATCCGAACTGAGAGGCGCTTTTTGGGATTAGCTTCATATCACTATGTCGCAACCCTCTGTACGCCCCATTGTAGCACGTGTGTAGCCCTGGGCATAAAGGCCATGATGACTTGACATCATCCCCTCCTTCCTCACGTCTTACGACGGCAGTTTCACTAGAGTTCCCAGCGTTACCTGATGGCAACTAGTGATGGGGGTTGCGCTCGTTGCGGGACTTAACCCAACACCTCACGGCACGAGCTGACGACAGCCATGCAGCACCTTGCTAGCGGTCCATTGCTGGAAAGTAGACTTTCATCTACGGTCCCCTAGCATTCTAGCCCAGGTAAGGTTCCTCGCGTATCATCGAATTAAACCACATGCTCCACCGCTTGTGCGGACCCCCGCCAATTCCTTTGAGTTTCAATCTTGCGATCGTACTTCCCAGGTGGGATACTTAATGCTTTCGCTCAGACACTAACAGTATATCGCTAATGTCGAGTATCCATCGTTTAGGGCGTGGACTACCAGGGTATCTAATCCTGTTTGCTACCCACGCTTTCGAGCCTCAGTGTCAATATATGCGTAGCCAGCTGCCTTCGCAATCGGTGTTCTATGTCATATCTAAGCATTTCACCGCTACATGACATATTCCGCTAGCCTCCACAATATTCAAGACTGATAGTATCAACGGCAGTTCCGAGGTTGAGCCCCGGGATTTCACCACTGACTTAACAGCCCACCTACGCTCCCTTTAAACCCAGTAAATCCGGATAACGCTTGCACCCTCCGTATTACCGCGGCTGCTGGCACGGAGTTAGCCGGTGCTTATTCATATGGTACCGTCAGTAGAGTTAGAAAACCCTTTTTTCGTCCCATATAAAAGAAGTTTACAATCCAGAGGACCTTCATCCTTCACGCGGCATGGCTGGTTCAGACTTTCGTCCATTGACCAATATTCCTTACTGCTGCCTCCCGTAGGAGTCGGGCCCGTGTCTCAGTGCCCGTGTGACTGGTCGTGCTCTCACACCAGTTACTGATCGTCGGCTTGGTGGGCCGTTACCCCGCCAACTACCTAATCAGACGCACACCCGTCTTCTAGCGTATCGCTACTATAATGTCTGGGAGATGCCTCCCTAACATCTTACGGAGTATTAATCCAAGTTTCCCTGGGCTATCCTCCACTAGAAGGAAGGTTGTGTACGTGTTCCTCACCCGTTTGCCGGTCGTCAGCAGGAGCAAGCTCCCCTGTTACCCCTCGACTTGCATGTATTAGGCCTGCCGCTAGCGTTCATCCTGAGCCAGGATCAAACTCTCCGTTGTAAATCTCTTCTGATCTGATTTAATACCAGACCAATTATTTTCGCTTTGACCTACCTGGTCCAAACTGTTACATTTGAACTCGGTGCTATTGTTTCCAACCTTTCAAAGAACTTCACAAATGACAGAACTATAAAGCTCAGCATCTGTCTTCTTGCCGATATCAGTGGACTTGAACCACCAGCGCGCCTATAACGCTATATCTAAAATTGAACTAACTTGAAGAACTTCGGTGACCCTCTCAGTCACCCCCTCCGAATCGGGGTTGCAAAAGTATAACCTTTTTGCAAACCACCAAACTTTTTAAGAAAAAAAATTATCTCAAATATCGTCTAAAGAACTGTGCTCGTTTTTTAAAAGCGGACTGCAAAGATACGTTGATTTTTAGCTAATAAAAAAATTATTTTTAAAAATAACTGCTCATAAGAATGAAGTGTAGATCGCTATTTATATCACTTCTTCCAGCGGCATCTTTGCTTCTTTAAACTATTGGTATGCTCAGAGAACTATGCGTTTTTCAAAACGCGGGTGCAAATATACGAGCCTTTTTGAAGGCACAAAGTTTTTATGCTGTTTTTTTCAAAAAAATAAAAAGAGATGATTGTAATCATGCTTATAGAATACAAATTATTGCCTTAACCACATGGGCTTAAGCTTTAGTATCTTCTTATACACCGGGCAGCTTTCATCATGGGCACCTTTTAGATAACCAATGCTCAGCAGAAACTCATTTACGATTTCACCACCCGTGAAGCGAAATGTCTTTTTAAATAACCTCACCCACTCTTCTTTGGTTTTGGGATGATGATACTCGAGCCAGCTTTGAAACGAACCGTACTCTTGTTGCAAGGCCAGAATGGTTTGGGCATTCTCGATGGCGGCATTAATCTTTAATCTATTGCGAATAATACCTGCATCTGCCAAAAGACGTTCTCTATCTGCATCGGTGTAAGCTGCCACCTTTTTAATATTGAAATTGCTGTAAGCTTTACGAAAAGCTGCTTCCTTTTTTAAAATTGTTTCCCAACTCAATCCGGCCTGATTGATTTCCATAATCAGTCTGCCGAATAATTCATTATCGTCATGAATGGGATATCCATAATGATGGTCATGATAGTGTTGATGCAGTGCTTTCCTTTCCGCCGGCTGCATTTTTTCTATAGCTGTACAATACGACATATTGATGATCGAATAGCATTGGTAATAAAACAAATTGCTGAAACGCGTTCCTAATCCAAAGCATACGGATAATACACTTGCACCAATGTCAAACCATGAGCAGGTGTATCAAAGTAAGCCCGGGTGCAGTCCTTTGCTTCGATGATCGCACGAAACTCATCCAATGTTATAATGGAGCGGCCCACTTTGAGCATAGTAGCCGTTAATGCACGTACCATTCCCCGTAAAAAGCGATTGGCTGCTACTTCGTACACGATACGATCGCCATCCGTAAACCAGTGGCTGCTAATAATATCACAGATAAAGGTTTTTACCTGGGTATTGCGTTTTGAAAACGAAGTAAAGTCACTATACTCCTTTATAATAGCCGCTGCAGCTTTTAGTTTTTCAATATCCAGTGTGTAAGGATAATAATATGCAACGTCTTGCAGAAATGGGTTTTTAAACTGATAGATGCTGTACTGATAGCGCCGCCCGGTAGCATCAAATCTGCAGTGCGCCTCATCGTGCACCTTAAATACATTGGTAACCACTATATCATCGGGAAGTATCGCATTCAAGTTGTAAATCCATCTATGCTCGAAATAATCTTCCCAATCGAAATGATAAAAGTTTTGTCGGGCATGTACACCTGCATCGGTACGTGAGGAACCCGTTAGTTTTATTTCATCTGGTTGCAGCCGAAAGAAGATACGAAAAGCTCTTTCGATCTCTCCCTGAATAGTGGGCGCATTATGCTGAGTTTGGGATCCCTTATAAAGTGTTCCCCTGTATGCAACTTCAAGAAAGTAACGCAAACCCTAAACTTTTAAACTAACGATTAAAACCTAATTCTCCTTAACCTTATTGCAGCAAACTATTGAATTTTTCGATATAAGATGGCTCTTTGATTTCGGATGCTAGGGAAGCAAAATTTTCCCGATCCGCTACATAAGGATACGCCGCGGCATAAAAATTATACTTACCAGCATTAGAAAGGAACATACTGCTCAGATATTTGATCTGTGCGGTAGTATAGCATTTGGCTTTGAAAGCCTTTACAGCCTGAGCTATCATGCTGTCATCGTTAGTTTCCGCAGCCATCACACGACGCAGTTTCAAGAAATCGTCTTCGCCGGCAACGGCTTTACAAGCTGCGTTGGTAGGCTTAACAACTTCTGGTTGGGCAGCTACCTCTGTTTGAGGAGCAGGTTGATTTGCTGTCGCCGACAATACATTTCCCGCATTGGGGGCTTCCTGAGCCGGTGCCTTATTCTCGGTATTTTCTGAAGAAGGAGCTTGTGTATTGGCTGCAGACGTTCCCTGCGAGGTGGCCGGTGCAGGAATAAATATGGTAATAGGATCTACTTTTCCAAATTCATCGCGATCATCATACACCAATGTCACACCTTCGCCAGAAGATACCGGAGCCGAGGGTAGCCCCACATTTGAGGTTTGTTCTTCGGCAGGCTTTGCCTCTACAACTACAGGAGCTTCTTCAGGCTCTTCTTTAGGTTTCTCTAACAAACTAGGATCATTGGCTGCCTGAGATAAAATTTTTGTAAAGTCCGATACATCTTCCGCTGGTTCTGATTGCTTTTCAGGTGCGGTAGACACTGGTGGTGTTTGATTGGCGACAGGTGTAGTGGTAGGCGTTGTAGTGGACGGCCTTGTAGGAGGGACCTGCTGAGCGGGCCTTCTACCTTTAATAGCCGCTTCGGCTTCCTCGCCTGTTAGGGCTTTTTGCACCGCCATGGTTTGGAGATCAAACAGTCCCCATCCTTCTTCGCCATAATCCTTAATCAAATAACCTTTGTCCTTGGAGTCGATACGGAAATTGAATGCCTGCTCTGGGGTTTTACCTTCGGGAAAACCTACAATAAGTTTATAATCACCATCGCGGAGCTGAGGCAGAATTAAATATCCGGAAGCGTTTGCTGTTATTTTCTGACCATTAATTCTGATATAGAAAGGCTGTGCCGGCTCTATTTGCAGGTATACGAAATAATTCGATTGTACCTGATACCCCTGCCCTGAGGACCACACAAATGACAAAACCAATAAAGCCAATAAAATAAATCGCCTGTTCATGAGTTTTTATTTCCTTGGGGCAAATTTAGCTAATAGTTAATTAGTAATTGGGCTCAATATTAAGATTAACAACTTCATTAAGATTGATCCCAAAAGCTTACCAGCTGCCTCCGGCACCGCCGCCGCCAAAGCTTCCTCCCCCAAAGCCTCCGAAGCCTCTGCCACCACCCGACCAGCCACCACCTCCGGACCAGCCTCTACCCCCGCCCGACCAGTCTTGGGGAAAGATAATGGGGCCACCCCAGTCGTCGCGATATCCTCTGCGAGAAACATATCCCCCGCCACCACCGCCTTTGCGACTGATAATAACGAGTATAATAAAGAGAATAAAGGCTACAAACAAAAGCCCGAGAATACTACCACCGCCTTTATTGGCTCGATAGTTAGCAGGAGCTTTGTACTTTCCTGCGGCAGCCTGCATGATTTCGGTAGTAGCAATATCTAAGCCCCTATAATAATTGCCTGCTTTAAAATGCGGCAGCAAAGTATGTTGCACAATTTGATCAGCGACCAAATCAGTTACCGAACTTTCCAGTCCGTATCCTGTAGCTATAAATACACCACGCTGTCCACCCTTCTCTCCGGTATTTACCAGAATCACAATACCATTGCTAAACTCTTTTTGGCCACCAACACCCCATTTGCGCCCCAATGCAATGGCGAATTCATCGCGCGAATATCCTTTCAGATCATCTACAATTACTATGGCTATCTGATTAGACGTACTATCATCATAAGCCACTAGTTTATCCTCCAGCGCCTGCACCTGATCTTTTGTTAAAAAATGACCGGTAAAATCATTCACCAATCGGGGAGGATTAGGCACCGGGGGGAGCACAGCATCTATTTGCGCTTGAACAAAAAGAGTAAAAAACAGACTGATGTATAGTAATAAGAATTTCTTCATTGATATTATTAGTGAAACGATATTGCCGGCCCTTTTACCGGAATCAGTACGTTGATGATGTGCATTAATACCCAAATACAATTTCATCGGGCAGCTCATTATGATCAGTCTCTTTGTCGTAAGGGAAGAACTTGCGCAACCCCTCTCCTATTTCGTGTACATATTCACAAATACCCTCTACAAAATTTTCTTTATTGAAATATTGAAGGATGCGGTTGACAAGATTTTCCCAATACTCACGCCCTGTTTTTTTGTAGATACCTTCATCACCAAATATTGCCATTTGATGATCTTTTACGGCAATGTACAACAGTACGGCATTGCGATCCTTTGTCTGATCCATTTTCAGGCTGAAAAAAATTTCAGCAGCACGGTCGAGAGGATTCACATATCTACAGTGTCGTTCTATATATACTCGTATTTCGCCGCTAGTACGAGTTTCTGCCTGACGGATTGCGTTCACCACCTGCTCTTTCTCTGCATCTGTCAGGAAGTTGGCGGGCTTCTTATTTAAGAACGAGAACATTAAAGCTTAAAATTTTATTTCAACATTTTTATCGGCTCCGGCATCGGCCTGAAAACCTTGCTTTTCCTTAAATCCGAAAATTTTGGCTACAATGTTTTTAGGAAAGCTACGCACAGCCTGATTATAATCGGCTACTGCAGCATTAAAATCTGCACGCGCTACCTTTATCCTGCGCTCATTGCCTTCCAGTTGGGTTTGCAGTCCTCTGTACGCATCGGTACCTTTGAGTACCGGATATCTCTCCACCGTAGCAATAAGCCGGTTGGTATACATAGCCAGTTCATCCTGTACTTGCGTCTGCTGTTTATAGGTATCAGCATTAATCTCTGTTACTGAAACAGAGAGTGCTTTACTCCGGGCTTCGGCGATTTTGGTAAGCGTTTCCTGCTCAAAACCAGATATCCCTTTTACTGTATTGACAAGATTAGGGGTAAGATCGAGTCTACGCTGATAAGTGTTTTGCACCTCAGCCCACATCTGCTCCATTTTTTCCTCTTTCGCTACCAAAGAATTATAGGCCACCGCGGTGTAAAGCACCAGTAATACAATCAATACACCGAAGAGTACACCCGATAGTTTTTTCTGCTGCATCACTAATCAAAATTAAACTCAACTTTTGGAGCTTGATCTGCACCCGGATCAGCCTTGAAAGGTTCTTTTGCTCTAAAACCAAAGATACCTCCCAAGATGTTCATTGGGAAGGAACGCACTTTAGTATTATATACGTTTATTGCACTATTAAAAGCATTACGAGAAGCTCTAATATCGTTTTCGATACTTTCCAATTGTCCCTGCAATTGCAGGAAATTTTGGTTAGCCTTTAGCTCAGGATAACTTTCTACCACTGCCAGCAATCTGCTGAGCGCACTACTTACTTCGCCCTGCGCAGCTTGAAATTTTTCCAGATTTTCAGGAGTCAGCTGGTCAGCAGAGATATTTACCGAGGTAGCTTTGGAACGTGCCTCCACTACTCTAGTTAATGTTTCTTGTTCAAACTTAGCGGCACCTTTTACCGTATTCACTAGGTTCCCTACCAAATCATTCCGTCTTTGATAATCAGACTGTACGTTTGCCCATGCTTTTTTCACGGCTTCATCCTGTTGTACAAGACTATTATATCCGTTACAACCCATAAAGCCAAAGATGACCAATACTATCAGTACAATAAGTCCTAATCCTTTTTTCATGTTTTCGGTTTTAATGTTAACAAAACAAATTTAACATAATTCATTTATGTAGGAGACGAATTCCTAATATATTCGGTAAAACAGTTTTTTGAATCGGTAAAGCCTTGAAGAATGGGATGTTTTTCAATAAAACTAAGCATATACACCAGTTGCTTACACTCATTAAATGGGTTTGAGCATGATTTTTACCCTGATACCATTTATCAACATTAAAAACATCAGGTACCAGCACTCGGTTACGCTACCCAAAATATCTAGTTAAGTTACTCTTTACTCCCGATACTATTTGTGGTAAAATCTTTTGATTAATAAATAAGAGCAACGGAGTTGCTGTGCATCAGCAAATAGTGTTCCGGTACAAATATTTAATCTGTAGAATGTAGCATTATGCCTACTCTTTTAAGTCCATCTTTATTTCTTTATTTTCTTCTTAACAGCCTTTGAAGGAGATGGCTCTAACAAAGGATTGGATACTATAAAGGGCTTGGGCTTAGTAGCATTGCGACTTTTTTCAATTTCCACTTCGTTGATGATCATCGATTGGGGAGCAATAATACTTAAATCAGCATAGTTCCTTAACATGGTCTTATCCGATGCTACAATAAATCGTCTTAAGGATCTTATATTTAATGGCAGTACTTCACATTCGTTAATCATCTCTTCTTCGCCTGTAGCTACATTAACCCTATAAATCTCTGTATCGTTTCCATAACGGCGAAGTCCCTTAATGATGTAAGCATAAGGCAGCCCTTCTTCTTTGGCCAGTTGCAATAATCGGCTTTTCATAGAATCGGCGGAAGCGATGCTATCGGAAGTAAGTCGTAGTACCCCGGGAGAATACGTATTACTGCCAAACACTGATGCCGAAAATCCCTGAGAAACCGGAAACTTATGCGTAGGAGTACGCCCATTGAGCAGTGATCTCAACACACCATGCTGAATAAGCACCAGCGAGTCTGGAGGTCTCACCCCTTCATTATCTACTTCATAAGCGCCTGTTGTTTTTTTGCCTTCAAATACTTTTAAAGAAGGTATAGCAGTTACTGTAAGCGCCGAAGCAACCAGTTTCTGTCCGAGTTTTTCCTCATAGTCTACATCAGGCATACCATACCCTATTATAGGTTTTCTTTTTACTTGCAAGTTAGAAGTAAAGCAACTTTGAATAATACCATGAACAGCATCTCCCTCTAAAAGTACCGGACCGATATACGAGCCTTCGAAGGGTTTTGCTTTTTGCTTATTGCGCAGGGTTGAGATAAGTTGTTTTACAGCTGTTTCCAGTGAGTCAAATGATGGAAGCTCATGAATATTCTTTACAATTAGCGAGTACGTGTGGCTAATGCTGCTACCATCTTCCTGCATTAAAGCGCCGTAAGCTGTAAAAGTCACATGCCCCTTGGGTTTTCTAATAGTAGTTCCTTCGCTGGTAACTAGGTACTCTTCCGCACTATTCATCGAAAGGCGGCAGTAAGATGTAGTAATATCAGCATGTTCATTAAACAAAGTAGATAATCGCTTTAAACGCTCTTTCCATTTATCGGTATCGATTACGATAGGTGTTGCTGCACCAAAATCTTGCGTCAGTGGTGTGATGATGGACAAATCGTCCAAGGCCAGCTCCTTAGGATCTACATTTACTCTTTTCAAAGAAGACATAAAGGCAGTATACTGACGGGCATTATTCTTATATGCTTTATCGGTTTCGAGCCATATCAACCTTCTGTACTCATCAGCATCTTCTTCATGGGGTAATAATACTGAGTATACGTCGTTAATCATGTAATCGAAATTGCGATGATAATCTCCCACCCGTAGTTTCACTGCAAATACTTTTCTGTTTACGGGTTCACTTACAGTTGAAGTAATAATACCACGCTCAGCATTTAGCTCCAGGTTGTAATGATTACTGAGGTTGTACGCAATGAAAAACGGCCTCTCCAAGTCTGGCAACTTTAGTCTTTTAATATTACGCTGCAGCTCCTCATGCAATACTTTTACATAGAAATTATCTTGCAAAGGCTGGGCCGATGCATACATAACAGCCACCAGTAACATCAGCATTATCCAGCCTGTCTTCGTTTTCATGTTCATTAATTATAATTTCTTTCAGAATACTAATACAGCTTCGTTATTACTCATGATCCAAGTCGGGGCGAGGTAATACCGGCGGCCTCTCGGATGATTTACTCTTCTTCTGTGTTTCGATAAGGTCTACAAATATGGCCGGAGAAGATGCCGATACCGGTACCCAGCCTGAGCCCGCCCCACAGGAGCCGTTGAAGGTATCCATTTCCTTACTGCAGGCGGCAATGCGCATAAACATAGAAAGCGGTGTACCAATCAAGTCTACACCTCTTACCAACTCATCTGGCCTTCCATCTGCATATACTCGATACACCTCCGTAGGAATAACATTAAACGCATTGGGTGTTGTTCTGCCTACATTAGTAAAGCCCCCCTGCACATCAGCAAAATAATAACCGAAAGGTTTACCCTGTTTCTTACACTCCTCGATGAGCATGCTTCTCAGGTCTGCTTCAGTTTTATCTGTTTTACCTGTAACAATAAGATTGCTTTGTCTGCTTTCGGGAATACCACCCGGTGCCGTACGGGCATGACCATTACTACCCGACACGCCATTGATGGGCGTTCGCGTCATCAGAAAATTTTTAAGAATACCATTTTCTACTACATCTACTTTTTGTCCCATTACACCTTCATCATCGAAACGATAATAGCCGTTTACATCCACTCCGTTCACCTGCTTTGCAGTGGGGTCCATGGTAATGCTTAGAAAAGAAGGTAGCACTTCGGTGCCAATTTTATTTTTGAAGGTTTGGCCATCATGCTCATTCTTCATGCGCTTGCCTTCGAGGCGATGGCCGAAAATTTCATGAAAGAAAACACCTGAGGCGCGGCCCGAAAGAATAGCCGGTCCTACATAGGGGTCGGCCAGCGGGGCAGTACGCAGCTTGCTAAGCTTTTCACTGATGATTACTGCATCCGCAATAATACTGTCTCTCGAAGGTAACCTCGCGGGCTCAAATGCGAAATATAGCTTCGTTAATGGCAATTCCATGCCGTCATCCGCCTTAGTGTTACCAAAAATATACAGCCATACCCCTGTGGCGTTCTCAATAATCTCCGAGCCATCGGTATCTACAAAATATTTGCGCGTGATTTTAAACTCATAATTACAACTGCCCGTCAGCAAATCCGGATTTTGTTTAAATACCTTCGTAATGGCTTTCAGATCTTCGGCAACACGTAACAAATCTGGTTTTAATGCCGCATAGTGCACCGGAGGGTCGTAATAAACTTCTTTCTTAGCGGCCGAGAAATCTGCAGCCGTATCTTCTTCTACTACTCTTACACGTTTATTGGTAAGCAGCTGTTCATAAATCTGAGCTGCATTCTTATAAGCAGCATCGGTATTTTTCCAGATAGCCAATTTGATTAATGTTTCATCATCTACCAAAGCTAGCCGGCCCGATGTATTGCCAAACTGCATATTATGCGTATTATCCAACTGATACGTACCCAATCGTACCGAAGGCGTAAATACACGCACACGACTGGAATCAATAGCATTCACTACACCGAAAGTGGCACTTACCCGATAAGTAGTGATATCATCTACTCTGTAGCTAATGTAGTAAACATTGGAATCGGCATTTCTTAACTGCTCATATTCGCGTTGAAGTTCTGATTTCAGAATCTGCAAAAGCTTATCCTGGGCGTTTCCGGTAATAGAGAACAATATAACGCCAACAAGCAGAAAGATACGGGTTGCACTTTTTATCATATTATAAAGATAAATGCAGACGCACAACAGTACACGCGAACTTTCATAATAGTTCGCTAATATTTAAAGCATTAGAATACCATTAAGGAAGCTGCTATATGCACTACAGTTGAACGGAGCGTCGCAAATACGATGCTATAGGTTCCCCAGCTGATACCAATAAGAGCGATTATTTGGGATTTACATAATTCTGCACATCGTCGGCAGTGATGGTTTTACCACTAAGAATTACCAGACGTTCTACAACGTTGCGCAATTCGCGAATATTTCCGGTCCAGTTGTATTCCTTCAATAGCTTCATAGCGGCATTATCGATGCTTTTTTTCGCAATACCGTAGTCGGAGCAAATGTCCTCAAGGAACTTGTCGACAAGCTGTGGAATATCATCGCGCCGTTCATTTAAAGATGGTACATGAATTAGGATCACGCTTAAACGGTGGTATAAATCCAACCTGAAGTTTTTCTCTTCAACCTCTTTTAATAAGTCTTTATTGGTGGCAGCAATTACGCGTACATCTACGTTGATATCCTTATCGGCACCTACCCTTGTAATTTTTCCTTCCTGCAGGGCACGGAGTACTTTGGCCTGTGCGCTCAGGCTCATGTCGCCTATTTCGTCCAGAAAAAGCGTACCGCCATTAGCCTGTTCAAACTTTCCGATACGCTGCTTTACTGCAGAGGTAAAGGAACCCTTCTCGTGACCAAAAAGTTCGGACTCGATAAGGTCTGTAGGAATCGCTGCACAGTTTACTTCCACCAGTGGTTGATTGCATCGATGGCTTTTTTCGTGTAGCCAACGGGCAACCAGCTCTTTACCTACACCGTTTTCGCCGGTAATCAATACACGTGCTTCAGTGGGAGCAACTTTTTCTATAGTTTCCTTGATTTTGCGGATAGGTTCTGAGTCGCCGATAATTTCCTGAACACCCGAAATTTTTTTTCGAAGTACTTTGGTTTCGGTAACCAGATTCTTTTTGTCCAGAGCGTTTTTGATGGTAATCAGCAGGCGGTTTAAATCCGGGGGTTTGGAGATAAAGTCAAAAGCTCCTTTTTTCACCGCCTCCACAGCCGTTTCGATAGTTCCGTGACCGGAAATCATGATAACGGGGATATCCGGGGCGAATTCCATCACTTTGTTGAGGAATTCAATCCCATCCATTTTGGGCATTTTGATATCGCACAAAATGGCATCAAACTTATTGTTTTCTTTAAGAATTTTTAGCCCCTGTTCGCCATCAGCAGCCTCATGGGTTTTGTAGCCTTCGTAAGAAAGGATTTCTACCAGTGTTTTTCTGATAGCTGCTTCATCATCGATGACTAATATTGTGTGGCCGTTATCTGTTTTTGTTCTGTGAGGCACTATATATACCGGAATTTAAGTGTTTACGTTTAATGTTTTCGGAGCTCACACCGCTCTCTACTCTGCACAAAGAACAGCAACCGACAAGGCAGCACATAAAAGCGGGTTTTAAAGCTTTGTTGCATGCGCATCTTTGTTTCTTTAAAACCCGCTTGAGGGTTTGTTAATTATTTTTTCAAATACATTACTTCCTTCACCAGCTTTACCGTGCGTTCCACGCTAGGCAATGCGGCAGCTACCAAGTTAGGTGCATAGTGCAATGGTGCGTCGGCAGCAGTAATACGACGAATAGGTGCATCCAGATAATCGAATGCATCTTTCTGAACATTGTAAGATATTTCTGAAGAAACAGAACCAAAAGGCCATTGTTCTTCTACAATCACCAATCGATTCGTTTTCTTAATGCTGTTAATTATAGTAGGAATATCCAGCGGACGAATGGTACGCAAATCAATCACTTCGGCGCTGATACCTTCTTTTTCCAGTTCAGCTGCTGCACCCAACGCTACTTTCATCATCTTGTTGTAGGAAATGATAGTAACATCGGTGCCTTCTCTTTTTATATCGGCCTTACCTAACTCGATGTAGTATTCTTCTTCAGGTACTTCCATTTTATCCCCGTACATCAGCTCACTTTCCATAAACATCACGGGGTCTTCTTCGTAACGGATAGCCTGTTTTAATAATCCTTTTGCATCGTAGGGGTTGCTTGGCGATACCACTTTAATGCCGGGAATGTTGGCATACAGAGCTTCAAAAGCGGTACTGTGTTGTGCCCCCAACTGTCCGGCCGAACCATTTCCACCGCGAAAAACGATAGGACAGGAAATCTGTCCGCCGCTCATCGCCAGCATTTTCGAAGCGGTATTCAGAATCTGGTCCAGCGCCAGTACAGCAAAGTTCCAAGTCATGAACTCTACGATAGGTCTGAGACCGTTTTGAGCTGCGCCCACACCTACGGCAGCAAAACCTAATTCAGAGATAGGCGTATCAATCACTCTTTTTGGACCAAATTCGGCCAGCATGCCCTGGCTCACTTTATAAGCTCCATTATACTCAGCCACTTCCTCCCCCATCAAAAACACTCTCTCATCCCTTCTCATTTCCTCACTCATCGCCTCTCTTAAAGCTTCCCTAAATGCTATTACTCTTGCCATATTTTATTAGTTATTTCTCTTAAAGTGGGCAAATTTAAACGTAAAATGTAGAATATTCAATATAAAATATAAAATTGTTAATAAAAGCATGCTGTTATCTTTGTGCTATGCAATCTCATTTCCCCCTTATCATTATTGGTGGCGGACCTATAGGCATGGCCTGCGCCATTGAAGCACAAAAAAATAATATTGATTACGTGATCTTGGAAAAAGGGTGCTTGGTAAACTCTCTGTATCATTACCCTGTGAATATGACCTTTTTTTCGACCTCTGAACGATTAGAAATTGGCAATGTTCCCTTTGTATCCAATAACCCCAAACCTACCCGAAACGAGGCTCTGGAATACTACCGAAGGGTAGCTCAAACCTACCAGCTCAATACGCACTTATTTGAAGAAGTGTTAAAAATTGAGAAAGCTGCGGCTGTGGGGCCAAGGTTCGTCGTTCATACCTCCAAGGCTACTTATACTAGCAACTATATCATCATCGCCACCGGTTTTTATGATATTCCTTATTTGCTGAATATACCGGGAGAAAACCTGAGCAAGGTGACGCACTATTACAAAGATCCTCATTTTTATGCCTTTCAGGATGTAGTAGTGGTAGGAGCGATGAACTCAGCCGTGGATGCCGCTCTAGAAACTTTCCGCAAAGGTGCTCGTGTTACTATGGTTATAAGGGGAGGCAAAATCGGCTCCCGTGTAAAATATTGGGTACGACCCGATATTGAAAACCGCATTAAGGAAGGTTCTATTAAAGCTTATTTTCATGCTACTTTAAAAGAAATTCGCGAACACGAAGTGGATATCAACACTCCAGAAGGTGTGGTGACTATTAAAAATGATTGGGTTATTGCTGCAACAGGGTATCAGCCCAACCTGAAATTTCTGGAGGATATCGGTATTGAACTCAGCAAAGATGAAGTGCGTGCCCCTACCATCAATCCTGATACACATGAAACCAATGTTGCGGGAGTGTATCTGGCGGGAGTAGTTTGCGGCGGTATGAACACACACCGATTGTTTATCGAAAACTCCAGAGAACATGCAGTATTAATTCTGAAAGACATAGCTACTAAACAAAAAACGGCATAAACTCCCCTTTACAGAAACGGTGATTCATGACCCAAGAAAACAACATTAAAACGGTACAACTTCGCCGGCATAAAGCCATTGCTACCGGATTATTCATCTTAATGGTAGTTATATATGCCGTAACGACGTGGGTTTTACACCGACAAGAGCTTGCTTGGTTGCACTATGTAAGAGCCTTTGCCGAAGCTGCCATGGTGGGGGCTTTGGCCGACTGGTTCGCAGTAACAGCACTTTTTCACCATCCGCTCGGGATTCCTATTCCTCACACCAATCTTATTGAAACGCGCAAAAAGAGCATTGGAGATAATCTGGGAGGATTTATTGTTACAAATTTTTTAAACAGTGAAACTGTAAGACCCTACATCCAAAAGCTAGACATCAATGCATTGCTCCTCCCCTGGCTTAAGAATGCAAAAAATACAGAACTGCTGGTAGCAGAAGTATCTAAAATTCTAAAAAATATTGTTACCCGCGCCGATGATGTACTGGTATCTGGCTTTATTACCCGCAAATCCAAAGACCTGCTCAACGATATTCGATTGAATGAGGTGCTTGCATCGGGATTAAGCATTCTTATAGATAGAGGCGATCATCTGCGTATTTTGGACTACCTGGCCGAGAAGCTGCGTGTTTACATACTCAATAATGAAGAGATGGTACGCGAAAGAGTAAAGAAAGAAAGCCACTTTTTAATCCCGGGATTTGTAGACAATCTAATTGCAGCAAAAATAACTAGTGGGCTGGCGAGCTATCTAGCCGAAATCAAAGAGGATACCCACCATAAAATCAAAAGCGATATTACCGGACACCTACAGGCCTTTATTGAAGATGTACGGAGCAACCCCAAATGGCAACAAGAGCTAGAGGGCATTAAAGAAAATATACTAAAAGGAGATAAAGTACAGCAATATGCCCACTCTATATGGAAGCAAATCCAGAGTGCTATTATCAAGGATCTGGAAAACACAGACTCGCATATTCGACGTTATTTCAGCAAAACAATCCAAGATATGATGGAAGACCTGCAACAAGACCCACAAATGCAGGAGAAAATCAATCGCTGGGTGCGTTATAATATCTACAAAGCTATTTTAAGAAATGCATCAAAAGTAGGAATGCTTATTAGCAACACGGTGGGTAACTGGCAAGGAAAAGAACTTAGCAATAAACTCGAGCTGGAAGTGGGTAAAGATTTGCAATTTATACGCATCAATGGTACACTGGTAGGAGGCTTAGTAGGCTTGCTGATTTATACCATTACACAACTTATTCAAAATAGTTAAACTATCTAATTTTTATTTTCATGCATATACAGATAACATTTAACAATATATCCGACACTATTAAAGAATTACTGATTGCAGAATTGGCCGATATAGCCGAAGGTTTTGAAGAAACGGATACCGACCTGCATGCCTTTTTTATGAAAGAAAAATACGACCGCGAAGCGGTTACCTCTCTGGCAGCATTGCATAATATCACTTTTACAGAAAATGAGATTGCACCTCAAAACTGGAATGCACTGTGGGAATCCAATTTTGAACCAGTGATTGTAGAGAACTTCGTAGGAGTACGTGCTTTCTTTCATGCACCGATTCCTGATGTACAGCATGAAATCATCATTACACCCAAAATGAGTTTCGGCACCGGACATCATGCCACCACCTATCTCATGATTCAGCAAATGCAGCAGATAGACTTTAAGGGTAAAACAGTATTTGATTTCGGAACGGGAACAGGCATTCTGGCAATTCTGGCAGCTAAGTTGGGTGCCCAACAGATAACCGCCAACGATATTGACGAATGGAGTATACAGAATGCCCGCGAAAACTTCGAAACTAATAATGTAACGGATATCAGGCTGGTGCACTCCGACTCCGGTATGATGGCCGAGCATTTTGATATTATTTTGGCAAATATTAACCGAAATGTGCTTTTAGAAAATATTTCACATCTTAGTAATCAATTGAATAACAATGGATTACTAATACTAAGTGGTATCCTTAGAGAAGATATTGCGATAATAGAGCAGTGTTGTAAAAACAACCATTTATCTTTGTCCGGTCAGGCTGAGAAGAGTAACTGGATGTGTTTGAGTTTTAAAAAATTATAACTTTAATGGCCTGTATATTTTCCTATACGGGATTATATATTATATTTACTCTTCGATTGCTCAAATAACGGACAGATAATGCAGGAAACATTATTAATCATTTTAGCCTATTGTCTTGGAAGTATCCCTACATCGGTATGGGTGAGCCGGGCCTTTTTCAACATCGATATTAGAGATTATGGTAGTGGTAATGCAGGTGCCACCAATACCTTTAGGGTACTGGGTCCCCGCTGGGGTACGTTTGTGATGATTTGTGATGTGCTAAAAGGTTTTCTTGCAGTAAAACTGTTTCTTCTATTGCCCCCATTTCATACTGAAATTGCAGAACTCAATATGCAACTCGCCTTAGGCGTTGCTGCTGTATTAGGACATATTTTTCCTATATGGGCTGATTTTAAAGGAGGAAAAGGTGTAGCCACTTTATTCGGGCTGGTAATTGCCATTTCGCCTTGGACTGCATTGGCCTGCTCCGGCGTATTTTTATTGGTTTTGTACCTTACCCGATTTGTATCTTTAAGTTCTATTTTGGCTAGCATTGCTTTTCCTATATTTATACTAGTTATTTTTAATGTAGAAAATCATGTGTACCGTGTGTTTGCGGTAGCTGTAGCATCGCTAGTTATTCTTACCCATCAGAAAAATATTAGTCGTATTATTAAAGGCGGAGAAAGCAAGGTACCCATTTTCAAACATCGCGATAGACGCAGGCAAAGAAATACCGAAGACTAACGAGTATTTTTTACAACCATACAAAATCCAGCACCGTCAATATTATCTTTGATTTGGTATAAAGATTGCATCCAAGTTTTAAAAGCAGTATTCATGATAAAGAAATTAGCAGGCTTGATAGCTATTGCAGCTATTGTTGTGGCATGTACCACTAATGCCATCACCGGTCGGAGCCAGTTCAAACTGCTCCCCGAGTCACAGTTGCAACAGATGGCTGTTGGCGAATATCAATCTTTTCTTTCCAGCAATAAAGTTATTCCAGCCACCTCTAGTAACAGAGACGCAGAAATGGTAAGTCGCGTAGGACAAAGAATTGTGAATGCCGTTACAACATTCTTTAAGCAGAATAATATGGCTCAGGAGCTTGAGGGGTATCAATGGGAAATTAAATTGGTGCAGAGCAACGAAGCCAATGCCTGGTGTATGCCTGGCGGTAAAATTGTAGTGTATACCGGACTATTACCCATTACCCAGAATGAAGCGGCCCTAGCCAATGTAATGGGACATGAGGTATCGCATGCGCTTTTTGGACACACTAATGAAAGAATGAGTCAGGCTATAGCTGCCCAATATGGGGGAAGTATTCTGGATGCCTTTATGGCCAACAAATCTTCGGCAGCTATGCGCAACATCTTTGGGTCGGCGGTAGGTATGAGTTCGCAGCTGGGTATACTGGCTTTTGGCAGAAAACAGGAGTTGGAGGCAGACCGCTACGGTATGATTTGGGCAGCGATGGCAGGATATAATCCAGAGGAAGCCATTGGACTGTGGGAAAGAATGCAAGCATACGCCGGTGGAGGGGGCACTCCCGAGTTTTTGAGCACCCACCCGGGGCCAGAAAGAAGAATTGAGCAGCTTAGAAAATACCTCCCCGAGGCTATGAAATATTACAGACCTGTAAGTAAATAGATATTATACTTTACAATAATACAAAACCCGTTGGTTATAAAAAACTGACGGGTTTTTTGTTAAATATACCTTTCATAAGGCGGTTTTGAGTTAAATTTGCAAATATTTTCAAAACCCATATATAATCCGGATAGCTTGATATCTGGTATTTGTTAATAAATCCCACAAGTTCTATGACTCAATCTGTTTTCGAAAAACTACAGTACGCAGACGAAAAGAATCTTTTAATTCAGGGTTTACCCTCCTCCATTGAGAAACAATTTAGTAAATTATCATTCGCAAAAAACATGACTCCGTTGTTAAGGGCAAGAAAGCTCGATTTTGCCTTAATTTTTGCTGTGAATGAAAACCAACTCAATGGTATTTTGAGTGATGTAATGCCCTCATTAAAAGAAGATACTAAGTTTTGGGTAGCGTATCCTAAAACAAGTTCTAAGATCGTAACCGATCTGAACCGTGAAAGGAGCTGGACCAAACTTACGGAAAAAGGGTATGTAGGTACTGAAAATGTTGAGCTAGACCATGTTTGGACAGCAACAAAATTCGAGAAGTGCCAGTCGGCCCAAAAAACCGCTAGCGCTGCTAAAGAAAAGAAGAAACAAGTGCAGATGGCCTAAAACAGTTTTATAGAAAATAAAGCCCGTTATATTAAATATCGGGTTTTTTTTATGTATACGGCACAGTTATTGTATCTTTTGCGTAAAATCTCTCTTATGAAAAAAGTATTTTTATTATTGACAGGGTTTTGTGTGGCGAGTCTTGTTTCTCAAGCGCAGACACAAAAGGGTTATTACCTCATTGGTGGCAATATTGCCAGTGTAGGAGGTAATACCAACGAAAAAAGCTTTAACCTAAAAATTGAACCGAAAGCTGCCTGGTTTATTCAAGATGATTTAGCAATTGGTGGACAGGTGAGCTTTGGCCTAGATGCCGGACGAGGCAGAGGGCCTGCCATCAATTACTTTGTAGGCCCTATGGCCCGTTATTATTTCGGAGAACAACAAGTAAACACTCCCAAACAAACCCGCCTTTTTGCAGAAGCAAATGCCGGTCTGGGAGGTACTAATGGTGGGGGACGCTCTACCAACGGATTTGAAGCCGGTCTCGGCCCAGGTTTGGCTTTCTTTGTAAACGAAAATATTGCTCTGGAACTATTGGCAAAGGGTAATATTACTACAGGAGGTGGAACCCATGGTGTAGCGTTTAAACCACATCTTGGATTAGGCTTCCAGATTTACTTACCTACTTCGAAACTAAAAGATATCAGAGACAATATTAAGAAGTAAAGCTTAGTATAACTTCCATATAAAAGACGGTGCTGTACAACACCGTCTTTTTTATTTTTTTAGGACAGGCTTGCTACCGCCTTATCGCCATACATTTGGTCCTTATACTTTAAGGATGGGGATGGAATAAATTTTCCAATTCCTAACTGCTCCCATTTAGCATCTACCGCCGCAATGGTTTTATCGTCAGCTACAATAATATTGGGCCAATCTCTTTCAAAACCATCCCATTCTTTTGTTTTAATGGTTCCATCCAATCCTAAGATAGCCGTGTATTTTCCTGCTATACCCTTCTTGTTGAGATAATGATCTCGCTTAGGATCCAGATTATTGCAAAAACGCCATAATGCAGTGGGCAAATCCATTGCATTAACGGTATGCTCCACATACAAAATCATTTTAATGCCGTTGAGCATTTCCAGTTTGCTCAATGCTTCATGCAGTTCTTTAATATGTCCTCTTCTGTTTTTCTCTACAGAAATTATGAGGCAGGGGATATCGTGTTGTAATAGGTTGCTATTACAATATTTAATTTCCGGAAAACTTGTCTTTAGCGCTTCGATATTAATTGCTTTAGGAGAGGGCACATCAATATAAGAATCATCTTTCTCCTCGTCGTATTTGAAAGTACCGTCTATACACATTTTACCTCCAAATCCCAGCTTACTACAACTGTGATCAAGAACATCCATAGGACCTTGAGAGAAATAGATATCGGTAGCCGGATTTAAATTTCTGAACACTTCTCGCGCAATATTCTTATAATCCGTAATGGCCGTTCCCGACTGAGATGTAACAACTAGGATTTTATTAAACATCATTTGTCCGGCCCCCCACATGGCATTCATCACCTTGTTGCCTTGGCCGGCATAATCCTTTTTAATTTCTGCAATTACCAGATTATGAAATACGCCCTCCACCGGCATGTCCATATCAGTAATCTCCGGTACCAAAGTCATTTTTATAGGAGCCAAAAATATACGCTCGGTGGCCTTACCCAACCAGGCATCCTCCTGAGGAGGGATTCCTACTATCGTCGCCGGATATACGGCATTTTTTCTATGCGTAATAGCAGTAACATGAAATCGGGGATACCAATCAGGCAAAGAATAATATCCTGTATGATCTCCAAAGGGGCCTTCCCAAATCATTTCTTCATTAGGATCTACATACCCTTCAATGACAATATCGGCATCTGCCGGCACTTCAATTTCGGGCTGGGTAATACATTTTACCAGTTCCACTTTTTTCTTACGTAGAAAACCGGCCAGCATGTATTCATCAACATTTTCGGGTAGCGGTGCTGTAGCCGAATAAGCATATACGGGATCGCCTCCCAACGCAACTGCTACAGGCATTTTTTTGCCTAGCTTTTTATACTCATTAAAATGCTTCGCAGAAACCTTATGCTTGTGCCAGTGCATTGCCGTAAGCTGCGGTCCAAAAACCTGCATACGATACATACCCACATTTCGCACGCCGGTATGAGGCTCCTTAGTATTGATAATAGGCAGTGTGATAAAAGGTCCTCCATCCTGCGGCCAACAAGTAATTACAGGCAGACGGGTAAGATCGGGAAGCCCCATCCATCTTTCGCCGGTAGGTAATGGTCTCTCCGTAAGAATCACTTCTTGACATTCGCCCCTGCCCTTCCTCACCTTGGGCATCCAAGAGGCAAACTCACTCAGCTTGGGCAATAACTTCAGCTTATCAAGAATATTTTCTTTTGGCGAGGACAATAACTTAAACAAGTCCTCAATATCGCGGGCCACATCATCCAAATGCTTTACTCCCAATGCCAAACACATGCGCTTCTCACTGCCATAGGCATTCATGAGTACTGGAAAATCATAACCTGTATTTTCAAATAGCAATGCTTTTCCTCCTCCCGGTTCCTTACTCATCCTGTCTGTTATCTCTGCCATTTCCAGGTGAGGATCGACATAAGTTTTGATTCTGATGAGTTCCCCTTCTTTTTCCAATACTCTAATAAATTCCTGCAGATTTCTATATGCCATGGCGATAGTTTAATTACTATTAACGATGTACGCGCGCAAGTTAAAATAATACAGTGGCAATAAAATGATAAATCTGTAGTAATTTATTTTACGCTACATTCAAGGGTTACAGTAATACTGGCTGTTTTATTTTTGGATGTAGTATTGAAGGCGCCGCCATAACTATAATCTTCATTGCTGTTCTGCCCCGTAATCTGAAATACCCCCATGGTAGCCTTGCTAACGCCCGTAATAGTGCCATTGGTATTCTTAGCGATAATTTCAGCGCGCTTCCGAGCATCTTCAGCAGCTTTATCCAGCAAATCGAGCTTGAGGTCGGCAAGTTTTGTATAGAAATATAAGGGTTCGGGAGAGTTAAGTTCGATTCCTGTTTCGATAAGACCTGTGATCTCCCTTGCCATGGCTTCTACTTTAGCAACATCGCTGGACTCTACTTTTATATTTTGTGTAAGGTTGTACCCGGTAAAACGATAACCTGTAACCTTTCCCTCATCACTGTATTGATATTCAAACTGACGATCAATTTTTATTGAAGAAAAAATCATTTCTTCCGGCTTAATGCCTTTGCTTATCAGATAATTTTTAACGTTTTCTTCATCCTTTTTTATCAAAGCATAAGCGCCCTTTAAATCATAGGCATTACGGCTATAACTACCGTTCCACACTATCAAATCGCTAGTAAAATCTGTTCCCGCACTGCCTGTAACTTTTATGGTCTGACTTGTCTTAAACTTGTACTTGTATGCACCGGCAATAGCAAGAGCTCCTATAACAATGGCTAGAGCTATTAATGCAGTTCCTATAAAATTTAAACCCCAAAAACTTCTTGTGCCAGAAGGTGTGTCCATATAAAAGATTTTACAACTGCCTTATTTTGATATTTTTGAAGTAGGCTTTATTACCGTGATCCTGTAGGGCTATATGTCCTTTTTTAGCTATACCATAATCAGGATAATCCTTCCATTTGCCCGTGTTCTTTTTATGATACCATTCCTCGGTCCAAGCTTCAAATGCTACTATCTTCTCACCATTTAGCCAGTGCTCTACTTTACCTTTATTAAATATAATTTTACTGTGGTTCCACTCTCCTACAGGCTTTAATTTTTTATTAGGCCCTGCCACATGCATGGCATAGTCAGCTCCAGTTTGTTGCCATTCTTCCAGCTTGCCCGGATAATTTACATCATCTATAATCTGATACTCCGGTCCCGTTTCATAGGGTCCTTTGTATTTTTTGTCTTCAATAACATGATACATCACACCACTGTTACTTCCTTTATCTATCTTCCATTCCCATTCCAGCTCGAAGTTCTCATATCGTTTATCGGTTACAATATCTCCACCGGTATCATGCTTTGCTGCTCCTAGACATACCAATGCTCCATCTATGATTGTCCAGTTCGTAATGGGCGCATTCCCTTTATTATAGCCATGCCATCCATTAAGGGTTTTACCATCAAAAAGAACTTCCCATTTTCCGGTTTTAGAGACTTTAGGAGAACAGGAAAATAATATAATTGCAAAAAGCAAGTTTAATAACAATGATTTTGTTTTCATATACAATTTACAAATCTTTCAAATTATAAAAAAGTTGCGGTACTGAGTTTTCGCTGCAGCCACCGCAACTGATTCACTATCACTAATGTGATGTTAGACTGAGTTAGACTCTTTTCATCTTCACCGGATCCCACTGTATAGGTCGTTTCTCACGCAGGCTGTCATTACATAATAATGCTGGAGCGGCAGCTCTGAAGCCGAATACGGCATCCTCCACAACCGAAGTATTATTACGAATAGCGGTGAAAAAGTTTACCATATGATCGTAGGGACCACCTTTGTATCCTTCTTCTGCCTTATAAGTCATAACAGAAGGGGGTAGAATACGTTTACGTGGTTCGTTGGCATTACTTTTTTTCTGTTTTTTCAGGAAGGGATCTCCGGAATCGGAATAATTGTTTCGCTTGAGCGTTACATCATCCCAAGTCACATCCATAGCCCCTTCGCTTCCTACCAGCCGCAGGAAGGTAGTGCCACTCGTGCCGTCAACAAAGTTGCAACGCAATGAAAGATTAAATGCCGGATGCTTATCCGTTTTAGGATAATCAAAAGCGCCTAGTTGCACATCAGGACATTCACGACCATCATGCCAGAAGCGTAAGCCACCGGTAGAATACACTCTCTCCGGTCCTAAGGAATCAGTAATAAAATGCAAACTAGAGAATAGGTGCACGTACAAATCGCCGGCCATACCGGTTCCATAATCATTATAATTTCTCCAGCGGAAGAAACGCAGTGGATCAAAGGGGCGTTTTGTAGTATTGCTTATATAAGTTTCCCAATCCACGGTTTGTTCCGAAGCGTCTTCTGGAATAGGATATTGCCATACAGCAACAGGATCACGGCGTGCCCAGAAACCTTCGGCATAATTCAATTCTCCAATAGCGCCCTGTTTCAGCAGCTCTTTAGCTTTTTCATTTCCTAGAGAAGATACTCCCTGACTTCCCACTTCAAACACTTTTCCGGTTTTCTTTTGTGCAGCAATCACTTCAGGTCCTTCATCTATGGAGTGCACCATAGGCTTTTCGCAATACACATGTTTCCCGGCATTCATAGCATCAATCGATATTTGTTTATGCCAGTGATCCGGTGTGGCAATGATGACAGCATCAACATCCTTGCGATTTAAAACTTCTTTATAACTTTTAGTTATAAAGAGATCATTGCCCCATCTTTTTTTGGCACTTTCCAGTCGGCCTGTGTACAAATCGCAAACGGCAACAATCTTTACTCCGGGTACCATGAGCGCTGTATTCATGTCGTTTACACCCATGCTCCCTGCCCCTATGAGGGCTACATTTACATTATCATTGGCTGCAAAAGTTTGATTACGTGTAAGACCAATTATTTTTCTTGTTTCGGTTGAAGAGGCACTCAGATATCGGCTTGCCGCCAGCGCACCGGAGGACAATACCAGTTTTTTGAGGAAGGATCGACGTGCGTGTTCTTTGCTTGCGCTCATAATTTTAAATGAATTTTATTAATGAAAGAAAATGCTACGCTTTTCAAATATAATGAAAGCAAAATCAACTAAAATTAAGAATTAATCGTAAATAAACGATAGATCGGTAGCTTTCATATACAATTTCTTACCTACCAGTCTATGGCTTCCATCTCCAAACAATATAGCTCAGCATACAACAAATAACTAAAAAGCCGACTGATATGCATCAGCCGGCTTTTTAAAAAACTTTCGGTAAGATAGAATTACACTTTATTAGCGCCTTCCACCAAAACTGTCACATTATTATTTAATACTTCTACAAATCCTCCTTGTATATCATAATATGTGGCAGTACCATTGAGCGAACCTTCCAGCACTTTTAGCCTACCTTTGGTAAGCGCTGCTATCAAAGGAGCGTGCTTATCCAACACCTCAAAAGAACCGGTTACACCGGGCAGCTGCACTCCATATGCATCGCCACTGTAAATGCTACCTTCCGGGGTTAATATATTCAGTTTCATCTTTAAGAATCACTAATTCAATGAATGTTTCGGATACCTCTTTTATTAGCCGGTATATTAAGCGTTGCCGGATAATAATTTTTTACCTTTTTCGATAGCCTCATCGATAGTACCTACGAGGTTAAACGCAGCCTCAGGATATTCATCCACTTCACCATCCATGATCATATTAAAACCACGGATAGTCTCGTCGATAGGTACTAGCACCCCTTTCAATCCGGTAAATGCCTCCGCTACATGGAACGGCTGAGAAAGGAAACGCTGTACTTTACGAGCACGAGCAACAATCATTTTATCCTCATCGCTCAGTTCATCCATACCCAAGATCGCAATAATATCTTGAAGTTCTTTATAGCGCTGCAAAATACTTTTCACTCTGTTGGCACAATTGTAGTGTGCTTCACCCACAATTTGAGGAGTAAGGATACGAGAAGTAGAATCCAGAGGATCCACAGCCGGGTAAATACCTAAGTCGGCAATTTTACGGCTTAATACGGTTGTTGCATCCAGGTGAGCAAAGGTTGTTGCTGGCGCAGGGTCGGTAAGGTCATCCGCTGGTACGTATACCGCCTGTACCGATGTAATAGAACCATTTTTAGTAGAAGTGATTCGCTCCTGCATCAATCCCATTTCTGTAGCCAAGGTTGGTTGATAACCCACAGCAGATGGCATACGACCTAACAGGGCCGATACCTCAGAGCCCGCCTGAGTGAAACGGAAAATGTTATCCACGAAGAACAGAATGTCTCTTCCTTTTCCTTCGCCATCACCATCACGGAAATACTCGGCAATAGTCAGACCACTCAAAGCAACACGAGCACGAGCTCCCGGAGGTTCGTTCATTTGTCCGAATACGAAGGTTGCTTTAGAATCAGACAATTCTTCAAAATTTACTTTGCTCAGATCCCAGCCACCTTCTTCCAAGCTCTTCTTAAAGTCCTCACCATATTTCATAATACCGGCCTCGATCATTTCACGCATTAAGTCATTACCTTCACGGGTTCTTTCACCCACACCGGCAAATACTGAAAGACCAGAATAGGCTTTAGCAATATTATTAATCAGCTCTTGAATCAATACTGTTTTACCCACACCAGCACCACCGAACAAACCGATCTTACCACCTTTCGCATATGGCTCAATCAGGTCGATTACTTTAATACCTGTATATAATACTTCCGCAGTGGTACTCAGATTCTCAAATGCAGGCGGCATGGCATGTATAGGGCGCCCATTTTCTTTTGGTACCGCTGGAAGTCCATCAATCGGATCTCCGGTTACGTTAAACAAGCGACCTTTAATTTTATCACCGGTAGGCATAGTAATAGGTCTTCCGGTATCGCGTACTTCTGTACCACGCACCAAGCCTTCTGTTCCATCCATCGCAATAGTACGAACAGTATCTTCACCTAGGTGCTGCTGTACTTCCAGTACCAGCGTGTCGCCATTATCTTTTGTAAGTTCTAACGCATTATAAATTTCGGGGAGCGAATCGTCGAATTGCACATCAATTACGGCTCCGATAACTTGCTTAATTTTACCAACCTTTGCCATATTTTAATTAGTGTGGTTATTTTGTGGGTGCAAAAGTAAGGTTTCTAAGTGGATTATTTTGCAGAACCGTTATAAATTATTCACATTAAATATAAGTTGCCCCCTTCTGCCCGGTAAAATCATCTTCTGCACACATTATCTATAATAAAATATACTAATACCTATTGTTTCTGTAGCAATTCCCCTTATTTTTACGCTAAGTTTTAAGTGTCCATGAATATTAAGCTACTGCTTGGAATTGTACTAACTGCTACATTAGGGGTTCTCTCCTGCCAATCATCGTCTAAAAAAGAAAAAACAGTCAAAGAAGAAAAGCCAGTAACCAAAGTAGATGTTACTATAGACACCACCAATGCTTTCAATTCGCTTTTTATTGACAGTTTTGTGGTAAAAGATATTTTACATCAGCTTGACCTGGGTGATACACTTACCAATCGGATAAGAAGCTTTTACAATAGCCGCAATTACCAATATGCTTGGTTTTCAGAGGAAGGCCTACCTGAGCATACAATCTCCTTCTGGAATTTACTTAAAAACTATCTTAACTATTCCAAAGATTCAGCGGTATATGATTCCTGGGTTACAGAAAAAATGGAAAAATTGATTACCGCCGGTAATGTCAGGCCCAAAAACGACTCTTTATACCAAAATCTCGAAGTGTTACTTACCAAATACTTTTATATATATGCCGATCATGCCTATGCAGACGATCCCACTTTCAATATAAAATCTTTGGAATGGTACATACCTAAAAAGAAACTTACGCTGGAGGCCATGCTGGACTCCGCGCTAAGCCATAGCGGACAATATGCTGATGAATATGCTCCGCATAATCCGCAGTACATTAAACTTCGCAATCAGCTTATCAAGTACAAGCGCATTAAAGACAGCGGTGGATGGCCAATAGTGAACAGCAAAGTAGAGGTAATGAAAAAAGGTTATACAGACATCGCCGTAGGGATGCTCAAAAAACGCTTAAAAGCCGAGGGTTTTCTCGACACACCCGATAGTGCTATAACAAATGTATATGACGACGAACTGGTAACCGCCGTAAATGCCATAAAAAAGACTTATGGCTATAAGCCCGACGGGACTGCCGGACAAACCTTCCTAAAAGACGTAAACGTTCCTGTAGAAGAACGTATACAGCAAATTCTTATCAACATGGAACGTATGCGCTGGCTACCGAGTGATACTAAAAAAGAATATGGCCGCTCCATTATGGTCAATATACCAGAATTTCGTCTTCACGTTTACGAGAATGGCAAACCCGCGTGGAATATGGACGTAGTGGTGGGTAAAGAAGGTAATAACACTACTGTCTTCACCGGAAGACTCAGCACTATCGTGTTTAGCCCTTATTGGAACGTCCCTCCAAGCATCGTTAAAAACGAGATGAACGGTAAGCCTAGTGCTGCTTACTTGCAAAAACATCATATGGAAATTGTAAAAGGTCAGGTAAGGCAAAAACCTGGCCCTTGGAACTCTTTGGGATTAGTAAAATTTCTGTTTCCCAATAGCTATAATATCTATTTCCACGACTCGCCGGCTAAAAGCCTTTTTAATCGCGATAAAAGAAGCTTCAGTCACGGCTGTATCCGTCTGAAAGAACCTACTAAGTTGGCTGTGTATATTTTAGATGACTCCGTTAGGTACAATACAAAGAAGGTGGACAGTTTGATGCGCACTTATAAAGAAAAATACGTAAAGGTAAAAAATCCTGTACCCGTGCTGATTACTTACTTCACCGCTTGGGTGAATGATAGTAGTGTATTGAATTTTCGAGAAGACATTTACGGACACGACGCTATTGTTGCTCAGAAAATGTTCCTGAACAGTGTAGGCACGAGCTATACACGCAAAAAAGCGATTGCAGATAGTTTGCAACGCGCGAAAGACATGGCAAAACTAAAAGAACAACAAAGAAAAGATTCTCTGAATCGAACTCTGCGCAGAGACTCAACCATAAAAATGGAGGATACCCTAAAAAAGACGAAGAATATTGCCGACTCGACCATATGATGACGCGGCTCCCTATTTTTGCAAAATGAATCTGATTGAAGTTACTACACCGGCACAGGTAAAAGAGTTTATTCAGGTAAATGTTCTTATCAACAGAGAAGATCCTAATTATATCCGCCCTTTAGATAAAGATATCTATGATGTTTTTGATAAGGAAAAGAACAAAGCTTTTCGCTTTGGGGAAGCTAAGCGATGGATTTTAAAGGACAATCAGGGCAATTTAATTGGCCGCATAGCAGCATTTGTCAATAAGAAATATAAAAACAAAGGCGACGATATTCCTGTAGGGGGTATCGGGTTTTTCGATTGTATTAATAATCAGGAGGCGGCCAATATGCTTTTTGATATTGCCAAAAACTGGCTAACCGAAAAAGGTATGGAAGCAATGGACGGACCTATCAATTTTGGTGAAAGAGATACTTGGTGGGGTTTACTGGTGGAAGGTTTTGAACCACCTCTTTACCGAATGAACTATAATCAACCTTATTATAAAAATCTCTTCGAGACCTACGGATTCAAGCCTTTTTTTAATCAAATCTGCTTCGGACTACAAGTTAAAAACCGTCTGCATGAAAAATTCTATGAGCGCCATGCTGCTATATCTAAAGACCCTAATTTTTCTGCAGATAATATCAAAATCAGCAATCTGGCTAAGTACGCAAAAGATTTTACCGTTGTTTACAACAAAGCATGGGCAGGTCATGGTGGCATGAAGCAAATTGAAGAGCGTACTGTGCTTAAAATGTTTCAATCTATGAAAGCCGTAATGGATGAACGAATCAGCTGGATTGCCTATTACAAGAGCGAACCTATTGGTATATGGATTAATCTGCCCGACCTGAACCAATGGTTCAAATATCTGAATGGAAAATTTGGATTGCTGGACAAACTGAAATTCTTATGGTATAAGAAAACAAAACGCTGCACCAAATTCGTAGGGCTTGTATTTGGTATAGTACCGGAATTTCAAGGTAAAGGCGTGGATGCCTATCTAATCGTAGAAGGCTGTAAGCTGATGCAAAGACTGAAGATAGAAAACGGACAATACATTGTGGGCAAACCTATCTACGACAAATACGAAATGCAATGGATTGGCGAGTTTAATCCCAAAATGATTAATGTAGCAGAATCACTGGGTACACAACGCACTCGTAAACTAACAACATACAGATTTTTGTTCGATAGGGAAAAAGAATTTAAACCGCACCCTATTCTACACTAAATATAAAAGTGTATTTTTAGAATCATTCAAGCATACAAACAAAAAACCATTCCGAATTCTCGGAATGGTTTTAATATTCTTTGATGAGTATGAATTAAATAATTTTTTCTACTTGCATGTAGTTCAGTTCTACAGGAGTAGAGCGGCCAAATATTTTTACAATCACTTTTAGCTTTTTCTTCTCGTCATTCACTTCTTCAATCACGCCATTGAAGTCGTTAAACGGTCCCTCCACAATCTTAATAGTTTCGCCTACAATGTAAGGCTCTACCATATTAACGCCGCCGGCCTCATTCATTTCATCCATGCGGCCAAGCATTTTATTTACCTCTGCCTTTCTTAATGCAATAGGGTTTTCTTTTCCGAGAAAATGGATAACACTGTTAGTACCTACTACCATATCCCTTAAATCATCGCTCATCTTTCCATCCACCACTTCGATCATTACATATCCGGGGTAGTAGTTACGCTCCCTCATCACTTTCTTCCCGTTCTGCACTTTATATACTTTTTCTACAGGAAGAAACACCTGTTTTACTACATTGCTAAAAGGACTGCGCGCAATCTCTTTATCAAGATACTCTTTCACCTTGCGCTCCTTACCGCTCACCACACGCAACACATACCATTTGGTATCTTGTTGTGGAGTTTCCGCAGCAGTATTTCCAACAGTATTTCCTTCCATTGTTAGCTATATAAAATTTTGTACAATAAATTTAGGCCACCGCCCGCAATAAAATCCATTACCCACACAATCAGGGTGATAATAATTGTGGCCACCAGTACAATCATGGTAGATTGCTGTAACTGTGCCCAAGTGGGCCAAGTTACCTTTTCAGCCAGCTCTTTGTAGCTGTTCTTTATATAATTTCCAAATTTGCTCATCGCTTAGGGATTAAAATTCATACACCCTACTCCGTCTCTGCAAAGGTACGAAGTAAATATATGAATTTGTGGCACGGGTACAAGGATTCGAACCCTGATCAACGGTTTTGGAGACCGCTATTCTACCATTGAACTATACCCGTATAAATGTCAAGCTTTAAAAGCTTGACAATATTTTATTATAAAAAGAGCTTTCTTTTAAAAACAAAGTACCTGGAGATACCCCAAGTACTTTGCAAATTTATTTCAAACCTGCCCAAATACTCCCTTTATAGGGAAATGGGGGCTCTGATTACTTAATGATCTCAGTTACTTGACCAGCACCTACTGTACGTCCACCTTCGCGGATAGCGAATTTCAGACCTTTTTCCATCGCAATAGGCTGGATCAGTTTAACTGTGATAGAAGTGTTATCACCAGGCATAACCATTTCAGTTCCTTCAGGAAGAGCAACTTCACCGGTTACGTCAGTTGTACGGAAGTAGAACTGAGGACGATACTTGTTGAAGAACGGAGTGTGACGACCACCTTCGTCTTTGCTCAGTACGTATACTTCAGCTTTGAATTCTGTATGCGGAGTGATAGAGCCTGGTTTACAGATTACCATACCACGACGGATCTGAGTTTTCTCGATACCGCGCAGCAGCAGACCTGCGTTATCACCAGCTTCACCTTCTTCCAAGATTTTACGGAACATTTCCACACCAGTTACTGTAGAAGTCAGCGGTTTTTCCATCAAACCTACGATTTCAACAGGATCACCCACTTTAACTCGACCTCTTTCGATACGTCCTGTAGCTACAGTACCACGACCAGTGATAGAGAATACGTCTTCTACAGACATCAGGAACGGTAAGTCAACCGGACGAGGAGGCAGAGGAATCCAGTTATCTACTGCATCCATCAGTTCGTTAATGGCGTTAACCCATTTTTCTTCACCAGCCAAAGCACCGGTTGCAGAACCTTTAATGATAGGAGTGTTATCCCCGTCGAAGTTACGTTTGTTCAGTTCTTCACGGATTTCCATTTCCACCAGATCCAACAGTTCAGGATCATCCACCAAATCCACTTTATTCAAGAACACCACCATTTTAGGTACACCTACTTGTGCAGCCAGCAGAATGTGCTCTTTTGTTTGAGGCATAGGACCATCGGTAGCAGCCACAACCAGGATAGCACCATCCATTTGAGCAGCACCAGTAATCATATTTTTCACGTAGTCAGCGTGACCGGGACAATCCACGTGTGCATAGTGACGAGTAGCTGTTTGATATTCCACGTGAGCGGTATTGATAGTAATACCTCTTTCTTTTTCTTCAGGAGCTCCGTCAATATCATCATATTTTCTTGCCTCAGCTAATCCTTGTTTAGAAAGGATAGAAGTAATAGCTGCGGTCAAAGTAGTTTTACCATGGTCAACGTGACCAATAGTACCAATGTTAACGTGGGGTTTCTCCCTCTTAAAGGTCTCTTTTGACATTGTTATCTGTTTTAAAGTTGTTTTTGTATTTATGAGTTTTCCCGAAAATATTTTCGGGAGCAAATTAATACATTATTAGTTTCCAAATCTCATTAGCTCCAGCATGCAGCGCCGCAGCCACTCACTGCCCTAACGCTCATCTCAAACTAATAGCGGAGCCGTTGATGAGAATTGAACTCACGACCTCTTCCTTACCAAGGAAGTGCTCTACCACTGAGCTACAACGGCGTGTCAGTGGCAGTTGATCGCGAGTTGACTGCTTATCGCCCGCCAACTCCCCACTCTCATCTGCCATCTACCAAGTAAAAGAGCGGGAGACGAGGCTCGAACTCGCTACCTGAAGCTTGGAAGGCTACCGCTCTACCAAATGAGCTACTCCCGCCTATAAATCAGTAAAAGTTTTAAATAGTTCTCAAAGAACTGTGGGCAAGGATGGATTCGAACCACCGAACTCCGAAGAGGACAGATTTACAGTCTGTTGCCGTTGACCACTTGGCTACTTACCCATTTTTGAGAGAGCCGAAGAAGGGGATCGAACCCATGACCTACTGATTACAAATCAGTTGCTCTACCAGCTGAGCTACTTCGGCTTAAATAACTATCTAAAAGAACTTAAAACCACTGATAACTCTCACTTGCACAAGCAATTCAACTACCACTTTCGATTTTGGGAAGGCAAAGGTAAGGGAAAAATTGAAAGTTCAAAAACCTTTTGCAAGATTTTTTTTCAAAAAAATAAGAACAATTTGGACACTCTATTTTTTGCATAAAAAAGCCCCGTTTTTTAGAACGAGGCTGGATAATTATTTGTGTATTTAAGCAATCATTTTTTCTTTACGTCTCTTCACTTGGTTGACGAGTGAATCAAATGCGTTTTCAAACGACTGTTCGAAGGATTTACTGGAGCACTTCACAAAAAAACTATGACGCGGCACATGTACCTTAATCTCCACAATCTTGTCCTTAATGTGATGCACCACATTATCCAGCTTTAAAAACACGTCAGAGGCTATGATGCGGTCGTGAAAAGTATTTAACTTTTGCATCTTACGCTTAACAAGGTCAAGCAACTTCCGGTCCGCATCAAAATTTACCGTTTGAATGTTCACATTCATAGCTATATATTTAAAAGTGAATAATTCATACTATCAAAGAACTGGTTCGTAATAAAGTTAATGAAAAAAGGGGCGAGTTGCAAAAAATAAATGCTAAAGTTTTCTATATAATTTTAGGCCTTGGGATGGGCATTGCGGTAGATCTCTTTGAGCTTTTCGATGGTATTGTGCGTATACACCTGAGTAGCCGCCAAACTGGCGTGACCCAGCAGTTCTTTTACGGCATTTAACTCGGCTCCTTTGTTGACAAGATGGGTGGCAAAAGTATGACGCAATACATGCGGACTTTTCTTATCTAGTGTAGGAATTTGGCTTAGCTGTTTTTTCACCAACAGATAGGCGTATTTAGGGTACATTTTCTTTCCTTTTTCCGTTACTAGCAACTCTTCGGCATATTCCGCAAACTCCTTCCGTTTTAAATCCATATATCGCTGAATCGAATCCAGGATTTCGGATGCAAGTGGAATACTACGCTCCTTATTACCCTTACCCAACACTTTTACCTGCCGACGACTAAAATCGATCTGCCGTTCCTTCAGATTGATGAGCTCGCTAAGACGCATGCCGGTGGCATAAAACAAATGTACCAGCATGTACCCGTTAAGTGATTTCCAGTCTTCGGTGCTCATTTTTAAAGCATGCGTCAGTTGATGCAGATCTTCTTCTTTGACGAATGCAGGCAACCGTTTATTGACTTTGGGTGTAACTACCTTGGTGGTCGGGTTAGACCGTATGTTTCCCAACTTAAGATGAAACTTAAAGAAGGATTTTAAAGCCGATATCTTACGATTGATGCTTTTGGAAGATAATCCTCCCTCCTTTAGCTCGGCTAACCAGCTGCGGATATGCTGATAACTAACCTCAGAAAGCGGTAATTCACCGAATGTACTTAGCAAAAACACAGAGAATTCGCTTAGGTCTCCTTCATAGGCGATAATGGTATGCTGAGAGTACCTTTTCTCAAATTTCAGGTGGCTGATAAAAGTGCTGATATGTTCATTAAAATGCAGCAACATAAAAAAGTCCCGCAATAATATGCGGGACTGCAATTTATCCAAATTTCGTTCAATTCAATGCTTATTTCACTTCAATTTTGCCGCTAGCAATCTGCTGCTTGTAAATCGCCTTCAGAATCTGGTTACGACGCTTTACAGATGGCTTTGTAAAGTGCTGACGCTCACGAAGTTCAAGCAGGATTTTTGATTTTTCAAACTTTTTCTTGTACTTCTTTAACGCCTTGTCTATGTTTTCGCAGTCTTTTGAATCGATAATTAGCATAATGTATATACCTCCTTTGGTAAAAATTTTAAGGCTGCAAAGATAATATTTTACTTTTAACAAACAAATATTTTGGCCAGAATCCTATTTAATAGAAATTAGCACCATGTTTACAGGAATTGTTGAAGCTGTGGGTATCGTCAAACACATTACCCCCAGAGGCTCCGGCATTACATTTACCGTAGAAAGTGCAATTTCTTCTGAATTAAAGCCCGACCAAAGTGTCAGCCATAACGGCGTATGTCTTACCGTAGAGGAAGTCGCAGGCAATATACATACTGTAACTGCCATTGAAGAAACGTTAAAAAAAACCAATCTGGGAGCACTCAAAGAAAAAGACATTGTAAATCTAGAGCGCTGTATGCTCATGAACGGCCGCCTCGATGGCCATATCGTACAGGGACATGTAGACAGTACTGCCCGATGCATATCTATTACCGAAAAAAACGGCAGTCACGAATATATCTTCAGCTTTGACAAAAAGTTTGCTCCGCTCGTCATTGAAAAAGGTTCGGCTTGCGTGAACGGAATTAGCCTTACTGTATTTGATGTAGGTGAAGATACTTTCAAGGTTGCTATTATACCCTATACTTATGAACATACCAATATCCGATTGGTCAAAGAGGGCGATAGCGTAAACATTGAGTTTGATGTGATCGGGAAATATATTTTGCGCCACCAACAACTAAGCGAAAAATAACACCTCTTTAAATTATCCGTAAAGATTATCCCCTAGACACTTAACTTTGCATCACTCAATTATAAACGTATAATATGCAGTTACAAACTGTTGATACTTTTGATACGCTTTCTCCTGAAGAATTTAAGAGCAAATATTACAACGCAGGCAAGCCGGTAGTCATTAAAGACCTTTCTAAAAAATGGCCGGCTTATAACAAATGGAACTGGGATTTCTTTATCAAGATTGTAGGAGATAAAGAAGTTGGGGTGTACAACAACGTAAAGAGCGACTCTTATACGCCCATCAACACTGCCGACGGATATATGAAGTTTGGCGAATACCTACAACTGGTGCAAAAAGGCCCCGTAGACCTACGCATCTTCCTATTTAATATTTTCCAGCATGCACCACAAATTGTCAGTGATTTTACATGGCCCGATGAATACATGAGCGGTTTTGTAAAGCGATTCCCAATGCTTTTTGTAGGTGGAGAAGGTGCCGTAACCCATATGCACTTCGATATCGACATGAGCCATATACTGCACACCCAATTTGTAGGACGCAAAAGAGTATTACTTTTCCCATTTGAAGAACAGTACAAACTTTATCGCAAACCCTGGGAAGTATTGAGTCTGGCCGATTATACCCGGTACTACGAAAATTTCGATTATGAGAACTTCCCTGCAGTAAAACTTGCCAAAGGGTATGAGGTAATTCTCGAGCACGGCGACACGCTGTTCATGCCGGCCGGTTACTGGCATCACATGGAATACCTAGATGCAGGTTTTGCCATGAGCCTGCGTGCATTACAGAAAAGCCTTATCGGAAAACTGCGTGGCGTGTGGAATCTGTTCGGTATGCGAAACATTGATACCCTCATGAAAAAAACCGCTCCCAAATGGTGGCACGAAAAAAAGCGAGCCTTGGTGTACCAAAAAGCTAATGAAGCATTGTCACTTGCAAAATAAAAGCAATACTCTTTAAAAATAATAAAGCCTCGGTGTCCGAGGCTTTATTATTTTATGTATTCCAGATTTTCCAACTTAGTTCGGCCTGCCCTACCAGCATTTCATATCCGTTCTTGATAGTAGCCCCTCGCTCCTCTCCTTGCTGCAGAAAAAGCGTTTTGGCTGGATTGTAAACCAGATCGTACAAATAGTGCCGCTCGGTAAGATATTCATAAGGAATAGCCGGTGCCGTATCCACTTTGGGGAAACTGCCTAGCGGCGTAGTATTAATAATGAGGGGATACTCTTCCATAATTTCCCGGGAAAGTTCTTCATAAACCAAACCGCTACCCGAACTGCGAGACACATAGGTGAATGGTATACCTAAACCGCGCAGCACATGTACTACAGCCTTGGCTGCACCCCCTGTTCCCAGTACCAATGCCTTGTTGTGATGCGGTTGCAACTGTTGCAATAACGACTCCCTAAAAGCGGGCGCATCGGTATTGAAGCCGGTAAGTTTCCCATCTTTTATTTTGATACAGTTACACGCACCTATGGCTTTTGCCTCTTCATCTATGGCGTGCAAATAGGGCAATACCTGCTCTTTGTAAGGAATGGTAACGTTCAACCCTTCCAAATTGGAATGCCGCAACAGCAAATCCGACAGTTGATGAATCTCTTCCAATGGAAATAACTCATACATCGAATCGGCAATACCTTCCTTCTCGAACTTTTCGGTAAAGTATTTTTTGGAAAAAGATTGTGCTAACGGCATGCCGATAAGCCCAAATAACCGCATTACGATGTTTTTTTATCGAGATAAAAATAGAAACTATCCCCACGCAAGCCGATGCGCATAGCTTCCAATGCTACCACTTCATTAGGCGGAATATTTCCTAGATTGACATTGCAACCTATCAGTTCGAGGAAGTACAGCTGCTGTTCTTTCTGAGGCGCTTCCCAGATAATACGCTCAGAAGGAATCTGTGTTAAGATTTCCTGCACCAAACCCTCTCTTACTTCTCCGCTTCCGCGGTAGATTCCCACATTACCTCCTTCTCTGGCCTCCGCAATAACATAGGAAGAACCGGCTTCCAACTCTGCTTTCATCAATTCGATCCATTTGTAAGGAGGAATAATATGAGTGGCATCTTTGCTACCTACCTCACTCAATACGGTCCCATATTGGGTGAGTTTTTCAATATAACTACACTTCTCAGCATGAGGAATTACAATAGAACCATCACTTACTTCCATGTAATCAATTCCAAAATTTTTACAGGTAGCAATATAATCCTCAAACTGATTTCTGATTACATATGCTTCAAACAAGGTACCCCCGAAATACACGGCCATGCCATGCGATTTGTACAAAGCTATTTTTTCTTCGAGATGGGGAGTAACGACTGCTGTACCGAACCCCAGTTTTACTAAATCTACATGCGGAGCCGCAACGCTCATAAAGTTTCTTGCTTCTTCAAGGCTTAAGCCTTTATCCATCACCATTGTAAGACCGGATTTTCGGGGTTGCTTATTTCTTTCCGGTAATTGAGTCAGATTAAACTTCATCCCTGGTTAAATTAGTATAGCGGCAAATGTATTATATATTACTCAAAAATGAGTGCATAACTAGGGCCCACTTTATCATATCAGCTATAAAAAATCTATCGCCGATATAATAAATACCTTTCAATATCAATTGCCTTTTTTACGTTTCTTATATTTCAGTATAAGATCTGCCACCTGTTGGTGTTGTAAAATAGATGGCTCTACTTGCAATATTTTCTTTAATTGTAAAGGAGATTGAATTAATGCTTCTTCCAGATAAATTAAGGCTTGTTTTTTCTTACCCAACGCCAGATGAATCAGCGCTTTGAAGTATAGAAAAATAGGTCTCCCTCCGGTCATAATTAATGCCTGCTCGGTTTGATCCAATGCTTGTTCGTAGTAATAGACACAATACAAACAGCGAATTAATGCTTCCCAACCTTTGGAGGACTTGGGTTTTAAACGTACCACATGGGTAAAGTATTGAATAGCTTCCTTGGTATAGCCCAATAACATTTTGCACTGGCCCATCAAAATGTGGTACTCTGCCTTATTCTGCTTCATTTTCAACACTACTTCCAGCTGCTTCACACACTGTTCATATTTATTTTCCTGAAAGTAAGTGTAGGCAATTTTATAAAGCAGATGGCTTACCTCTGGATTGAGATGATAAGCCTTACGATAGTAGAATCTTGCCTGCGCGTAGTTTTTCATTTTCTCATAACAATAGCCCATCGCCTCATAAATCACATCCTCGGGCTTTGACAGCTCCACTACTTTTTCAAGATACTCAATGGCATCTTTATACTTGCGCAGTCGGATGTATGCATCTCCAATATTGCGGTATGCATAATCCATTTTTTCATCTATGGCCAATGCATACTGATAGGCATCAATAGCTTTCTCATAAAGCTTGATGCCCTGATAAGCGGCCCCCAGGTTAAACCAAGCCAGTTCGTTGTACGGAGATTCGTCGATAATTTTTTTATGCAACTCAATGCTTTCGGCATTGCGGCCGGTATAATCGGTCCAGAAGCAAATTTTATAAAGTGCTTCCTCATTATTAGGATCCTGCAGCAATATTTCCTTTAGGCAGTCAAATACCTTATCAAAGTCTTCGTAATCATCATAAACATCGGCTAATTCAAACAGCAAATCAATTCTCTCCTCTCCTTCAAAATGTTGTAAAGCTTCGTTAAGCAAAGTTACCGCCTCTTCCTGCCGATCCAGAGCCAGAAGAGCTTCCGTTTTAAGTATAAAATGATCTATATGATTCTTATCGAAGATATAAGCCTGATCCAACAGCTCCAGTGCCTCCTGGTAGCGTTGCTTATTCATTAAAAGATCGGCTTTTTTAATAAGAAAGCTTGCAGAATAAGGGAACTGTTCAATGGCGATTTCTACCGCCTGGTATGCTTTTATATATTGTTCCTGCGATTCGAAGTACTCAATAAGCTTTTCAAAAGCTTCTTCCTCAAGGTAAGAAACTGCCTTCCCTTTTCGCAAATTGTCATATTGCTGCAACAATTCTTCCAGCTCGTCTCTCTCCTCGTCGTAAAATTCCTTCATACAAAGTCTTTTTAATTACACACTAAATCAAGTCCACAATAAATGTATAACATTACAACAACTTGATAACGGGTTAGTTTTCCTCAAATGTGAAAAACTTGGACTACTTAAAAAAATGTTAACAAAATCCTAAAGTTAAGTGTATATTATGGTAAAAATATGTATCTTTGTAGTGTGCGATATTTTAATAACTGTAAAATTATGCTAAAGGCATTATTTTTTAACGTAGCGTTTATATTTTCCTTTTCGGTTGTTGCCATAGCCGCAGAGGAAGTATATGCTGATACCTATGGAAAAGAAAAACCAAAAGGTTATACCATAGGAAGTAAGAAAGAAAAACTGAACCAATCCTTTACTCTGCGCTCTGGCATGTATTTCAAGGGTGAAAACATCATTGATGTTCCCTCTGAAATTAGTAAGAATAGCAGCTTTAACTGGGCTAATAACATTACATTTCAGAAAAGCCAGAACAGCTACGTATTGCCCCACAAGAAAAAAGCTATTCTGAACAAACTTACATTCAATCCTAACGAAGTTTTAAGGAATTATTCAGCGAAGTAATTTTAAATCTTATAAAAAAATCCCGCTGATCAGCGGGATTTTTTTATCATGTTTTAACACATTTATTTTCCAGAAGGATTTTGCTTCCTGAATTCTGTATAAGACATTACCCTATACCCTGTTTTGGGAATATCAAATTTTGCCATGGGTACGGTTGAAAACTCTATGTTAGAAACGGTAAAGGTTACCTTTGTGCCACTTCTTGTAGCATCATACTGCATGGCCAAGCCCGGAAGATTTTTATTGATATACTGAAAATCGGCATTTAAGGGTAAGAGGTCTTTGGTAAAGTACACCGTAAACGTAGTACCATCCGAAAGCTTACCAATCGCTTTCTGGCACTTATAACCCGCTATAGTTTTGAATTCGTTTTCTATCTTATAAGTAATACTCTCGTATTTCTTATTATACACCTTCCACTCCTCGGGAGTGTAAGTAATCATGAATTTCTTATTTCCATAATCTCTGATGTTTACTGCCGATCCGTCCTTGGCGTCAAATATTGTAGAATGGGATCCCAGTGAACTGATAAAATCAGACCGGTTCAGATTGCCCTTTACATAAATAATATTAGTAGAACCATCCAGCATATCAGCAGCTTGAGGCGTCTCGTTGGAGGTGTTGATCACTACATCGTAGTAAATTACGGCTTCGGTAAGCCGTTTTTGGGCAAATGTATATTGCGCGGTGAATAGCAGCAGTATTAAAAGTTTCATTTTCATATCTAACCTTATTCAGTATTTGTATTAGACGATACAAGATAAAAAATTAGTTGCTTACAAAAAATCCGGGCTGTCAATAACCCGGATTTTTAAACTATTTTCTTTTCTGCTGTTGCTCTCGTAATTGGCGTTGTTGCTCCTGCATTTGCTCTAGCCTTTCTTGCCATTTCGACTTGACTTTAGGCTTTTTCCTGTTCTCTTCAATCTTGGCCAATATTTTATTATGATCGATAATATAGTTCTGAATAACGAACTGTAATATCAATGTAATAATGTTAGATACGGTATAATACCAGGTGAGCGCCGATGGAAGCTTGTTGAAGATAAACAATAGAAATACAGGCATAATATAAGGCATGTATTTCATCATCGGATTGCTTTGGTCCGGAGTTAGACTCATGCTGTATAAAGAGATAAGCAAACTGGTTACCACTGCCGCGATAGTAAATAAGCTAAGGTGACTACCTAACAGCGGTATATTGAATCCAAATTTAATAGGATCGTCATATGCCGATAAATCGTTTGCCCATAAAAAGTCTACAGCACGCAGATCTACATTAGAACTGAAGAAGCTATACAAAGCAAAGAATATAGGAATTTGCAACAATGCCGGCACACAACCTCCTAATGGATTTACCCCTGCCTCTCTAAATAGCTTCATTTGCTCCATACTCATCGCCTGTTGGTCATCGCCAAATTTTTCCTTCAGCTTGGCAATTTCCGGTCGCAGGGCTTTCATTTTAGCGCCACTGAGATAGCTACTATAGGTAAGTGGCGAAATAAGTAACCGTATTACTAAGGTCAATAAGGCGATGATAATACCATAACTTCCTACAAATCCCTTGAAGAAATTAAAAATGGGGATAATGATAAACTGGTTAATCGGCCTCACAAAAGCGTATACACCTTGGCCCAAGTTAATCAGCTTACTTAAACCTCCTCCCTCACGTTTCAATATATTGTAATCTGCTGGACCATAGAAGATGCTTAATGGCACAGTAGCTTGAGCGCCGGCATTTACGGCCAACTGCATATTAGCAGTAGAGCGCACTACCACATGGCCTGTATCGCTAGGCATGGTCCAATCCATTCGTCCTTTCGCAAACTTGTCTTTTGCAATAAGGAAAGTATTAAAGAAACGTTGTCTTACACCAATCCACTCAACCGTTTCATCAAAACCCACGCTGTTGGTACGACCTATGGAATGGTAGTCAAAGCTACCGTTTTCCATATAACCTATCTGTGTATTTTGTTTTTCAAATTCCAGATCGGCTTCCTGCTGAGCAGCTTCATACTGCCAGGTCAGATTAAGTTTTCCATCAGTAAGTAGACTACGGGGTTGTGATAGTAAAATATTGAAATCAACTTTATAGCTGTTAGGATAAATGATATACTGATGCGTAATATAATTGCGTGTGCTGGCACTATCGCCTCCGTTTAGTTCAAAGGTTACAATTTGCGAACCGGATGGTCCCTGCTCTACCTTACCTCCACTAAAATACAGCTCGTTGGTAAGCATACTTTGATTCGGAGCAGTATTGATAGTATAAATCAATTGATCGAAGTCGGATGCTGCCAATCGTACCGGCTGGTTGTTAGCTGTATTTTTGAAGTTTTTCAGCTCCACATATTTAGGTTGGCCACCTTTATTAGTAAATGCAATTTTAAACACACTGTTTTCCGCTACTACGAGTTCTTCTTCTCCCGCAACAGCCTGCTGAAAAATACCAGCTCTGGTTGCGTACCATTGCGCCTGAATATTAGCAGCATCAGAAGATGCTGCAGCAGTGTCCACCTGCGGACGCATGGCCCTCTCAATCGAGTCCTTAATTGCTTGCTCCCTTTGTATTGCAGCGTATTGCTTGGAGTTGTAATAGAAATAAAAGAAAAAGAGTAACGCTAAAAGTGCAAACCCTATGACGGTGTTACGATCAAACTTCATTATAAGCTTACATTTTTTGCCCGAAGAACTCCTTCGGGGAGGCGCAAAGATAAGCATTGTGGCGACACTGAGCAATATATACTTAGCTTATATATCTTACAAATGCTTCTTTTACACCAGAAATGTATATTGGCCTTACACATATATTATTATCATAGTGGACACGGCATTTCTACAAAACAAAATAAAAAATCCGGCCTCCCAGCCGGATTTAATATTCTTTGATAATTATCAGCTAATTAGCGTCTTGAGAATTCATATACGATATAAATCGTTTTCCCTTCGAATAGAACAGGGCTACGCAGTGTAAAGCTGTTTCCTTCAAAAGAAGTGACTTCTAGTGAGTAACCCTCGAGGATATCCTTAGAGTCTTTTTTCCTTACACCATCCATCTTTTTAAAGTTGAATAAAGTGGCTCCTCCGTTTACGCGCTGCGACCACAAAATCTGGCGGGCACCTGACGGGCACTCACCATTGTTTATGGTATAAGAACCGTAGCCATTGCTAGGCAAATACCAGGTACTACCTCTAAAACAGTTTAAATCCGCATCGTCAAATGCAGTTATGTTCAATTTTCCTTCAGCTCCCTCTACTCTTACAGAGATAATTTCCCAATTACCTACAAAATCTTTTCTGGGAGCAATTGCATTTTTACTGGTTGAACAAGCGCTCAACCCTAAGATCACCACAAATAGGGACAATCTTAAAAACTGTAGTTTGTTCATACGATTAAAATTATAGTTATATGAGCAACAATTGTAATGCTAAAATTACTTAAAAACAATCCTCTATTATTCTCCGAATAAAGTTTTGAGCTTCTCAGCCAAGGCATCTCCTCTTAAGTCTCTGGCGATAATTTTTCCTTCGGGATCTATCAGAAAGTTACGAGGAATGGCTGAAATGCGATATTTTACTGCTACCTCATTACCCCACCCTTTCAAATCGCTTACATGTGTCCATTTTAACCCATCGTTTTTAATTGCATCGAGCCAGTCATCACGGTCCTCATCCAGCGAAACACCAAGAATTGTAAAGTTTTTATCCTTATACTTCTCGAAGACTTTTACTAGGAAAGGATTTTCTCTGCGACAAGGACCACACCAGCTAGCCCAGAAATCTACCAATACATACTTACCTCTGAACTGTGCCAGAGATACCATATTTCCGGCAGTATCGGTTTGTGAAAAATCCAACGCCGTCTCTCCTACTGCATTAAAACGAGCATCCTCAATTGCTTTCTTCAATTGCTGGCCCAGTACATTATTTAAAGCCTCCTCTTTTAGGCTTTTCGCGCGTTTTTCGAGCAGACTTGTATTATCCGTAATACCAATGATTGATAAAATAGCCAATGTACTCACAGGAGAAGCCGGATACTTGGCAATAAAAGCATCAACAGCATTTTGAATATCATCAAGTGCGTCTTGCAATTTCTTATTGCCCACAAGTGTACCATCCTGACTCTGCAACTCCATCACCAGCGCATTTAAGTTTTTAAACTTGGGAGCAAAAGTATTTTGATAATCTATAAAAGAGTTTTGTATCGATGAACCGGTGTATTCCCATTCATCAGGTGATTGCTGTAAAGAACCTGTAAGTTTTACGTCCTCATTGCCAACAAACAAAGCTGTTCTGGTGGAATCGCCTATACTTAACCCGATTATCGATGGTTCTGCAAGCGATGCAGATAAAGTAAAAGCTTCGGATTTTGAGAACGTTTCAGCCAAAGGTGTCCCGGGGTTCTGAAGATCTACCAATACAATCTTAGTGCTATCAGGTAATCCTTTCAACATTCCTGACAAGCTAAGCTTTTGTGCCCAAGATAGCACAGGCAACCACAGGAACAGAATACAAATAATAATCCTCATTAATTTTTATTTAAAATTTGCGATAGAAACGTGCTCAACCACTCTTTAAAATTAACACGATAGACGCAATAATAAAATTCATGGTTGCAGTACGCGATGTCTTACTTAATTGATAATGCTTTGCACAAAACTCTTTGTAATCACCTCGGGCGACTGAGCATGCTGAATAAACTTGATGTATGCCGAACCTATAATGGCCCCATTGGCATATTGGCAGGCCTTATTAAACGACTGTTTGTCTTTAATACCAAAACCTACCATAATCGGGTTCTTCAATTTATAACTCTGTAACTTTTGCAAATATTTTGCCACTTGCTCAAAATCTTTTTCACCTCCGGTGGTAGAGGACGAAGACACGGCATAGAGAAACCCACTACTTAAGCTGTCGAGTTTTCTAACACGCTCTTCCGAAGTTTCGGGAGTTACCAGAAAAATAAAATCCAACTGATACTTTTCAATAATAGAGCGGTACACTCCTTCAAACTCATGAGGTGGCATATCCGGCAAAATGAGTCCGTCTACTCCTACTGCAGCTGCATCGGCACAGAATTTTTCAAAGCCGTACTGCAGTACCGGGTTCATATAGCCCATCAGCACCACAGGTATGTCATTACCAATACCTCCCTCTTCCGGTGCCTTACGCATGTCCTTTAACTGCTGAAACAGTACCCGCATATTCATACCGTTGGCGATAGCCACCGTACTGCTATTCTGAATGGTAACACCATCGGCTAGTGGGTCGCTGTAAGGCATCCCCAACTCAATGATGTCGGCACCGCTTTCTTGCAAAGCCTTCATCACGGGTAATGTACTATCCAACTTGGGGAAGCCGGCAGTACAATAAATATTCAGTACATGATTGTTCTTACGCTCAAATAATTGCTTTATTCTGCTCATCAATATAATTGCATTTATAATTTTCTTCTAAGATGATCCTTTACATGCTGCAACCATTCTTCTTTTAATATGCTGAGCACAATGGTATCTCTTCTTCTTCCATGCATCGCTCTATTACTGCGCAATACACCTTCTACTGTACACCCAATGCTCTTCATAGCCGCTATACTTTTTTCATTGGTATTATCAGCCTCAAACTGTACACGCACAGCGCCTATATTCTCAAAAGCGAATTGTAACAATAGATATTTGGCATGCTTATTCAAACCAGTACCTTGAAACTCCTTGCCATACCATGTATTACCTATGCTCAGCACGTTATGCACCGGAAATATATCATAATACCTCGTAGAACCGACATAAGCGTTCTTGATTTTGTCAAATACGATAAAGGAATAATACAATCCGTTTACTCTAGCCTGCACTGCCTGTTCTACATAATATTTCATTCCATGATCTACCGGTGCTGAGCCTATAGGAAAATACTTCCACAGATCGGGTTCCTGTTCATAAAAAATATTCAAATGCGCATCGTCACCTAATTGCAGCGGCCTCAATAGTACACGCTCATCCTCTAAAATATAATCCTTGGCAAAATCAATATTCATGGTATCCGAACTGTGCATTCCTTTCTCTCTAAAAAGTGTTTAGCTTGTGGCCATCACTCTCATATAAGTATCCATATCCTTATCTCCACGACCACTAAGGCATATCACAACATTATCCTCTTTCGCAAATTGCACTTTATTCAATGCAGCCAACGCATGGGCACTTTCCAAGGCAGGAATAATACCTTCCAGACGCGCTAATTCGAAAGCTGCATCCAATGCTTCCTGATCGGTTGCACTCAAAAACTTACCCCTCCCGGTGGCGTGTAAATTCGCATGTAGCGGTCCGATACCGGGATAATCCAGTCCGGCAGAAATACTATGAGGTTCTACTACCTGACCGTCTTCGGTCTGCATTACATAACTTTTGCTACCATGCAGAATACCTGGACGGCCCAATTGAGTCGTTGCAGCACTTTTACCAGAATGTACTCCACAACCTGCTGCTTCTACAGCGATGATATCTACTGAAGGTTCATCTAGAAAATGATAGAAAGTACCTGCGGCATTACTTCCACCTCCTACGCAAGCAATAACGGCCTTAGGTAACTCCGTACCTGTTTTCTCTTTCAGCTGTGTACGAATCTCACTGCTGATAACACTCTGAAAGCGGGCCACCATATCCGGATAAGGATGAGGTCCCACTACACTTCCTATAATATAAAACGTTTCTTCGGGATGATTAATCCAATCACGAATGGCTTCATTCGTAGCATCTTTTAAAGTGCGGCTGCCGCTGGTAGCTGGTACCACCGTAGCTCCTAGCATTTTCATACGAGCCACATTGGGGGCCTGACGCTCAATGTCTTTTTCACCCATATACACAATACACTGCAGTCCTTTCAGCGCACACACTGTTGCCGTGGCCACACCATGCTGTCCGGCCCCAGTCTCGGCTATAATGCGCTTTTTACCCAAACGCTCTGCCACCAATATCTGGCCTATAGTATTGTTCACTTTATGGGCTCCTGTATGACAGAGGTCTTCACGCTTCAAATAAATATTAGTATTATACTTCTGTGATAAACGAGATGCATAATACAAGGGAGTTTCACGTCCGGCATAATCCTTCAGCAAACCCTTATATTCTTCTTGAAAAGAAGCACTATGGATAATTTCGAGATAATTGACACGAAGCTCTTCCACATTGGGATATAGCATTTCCGGAATATAAGCACCGCCAAATTCGCCGTAGTAACCCAGCTCGTTGGGTTCTTTATAACTTGATTGCATTATTGTCAAATACGTTTTAGGGGCTGTAAAGATAAGGAAACTGTACGCCATTATTGCCTCAGCACAAACAGGACGCTTAAGAGTGTAAACGAAAATATTATCGACGTCTTCTTACAATATAATCCTACCGATGTGCTATATAAAAAGCTTAACGGGTATATTTTCCTCTTTTTGCACGCAGATATTTAGATCGAATTACATCCTGCACATTTATGCCGGATATTTTGCTTTCCAGCCAGCTGATAACATCCAAATAGGCAAAAGCTCGAGCTTCTAGGCGATTTTCCTGATACTTCTTCAGCTTAGCCAATAGCTTCTCAAACTCAGGCCTGATGGTCTTTTCATTGAACTTCAATGCACGCCTTAAGAAGGCAAAGATTTCTTCCTCCACTTTACTCAAATTCTGCATCTTAGCCATATAACGATATACGGATTTAATCAGATACTCCAGCAGATTATAGTTTTTCAACTCGTAATGCGCAATAAGATGCAACAGTCTAGAATAGCACTGTAAGTCAGTCCGTAAATCATCTCTCTGATTGATAATTCTGTTCAGATAGTCTATGGCCTTACTGTTATCGCCACTGCCAAAATACAGACAGGCGATTTTGTAGTAGAACACCATCACTCTATGACGATCGAGGTATTTCCCATACTTCACCAGCATCTCCTCCAGGAAAGGCACCATTTTCAACCCTTTTTGGAAAGTTCCTTCCAGAAAATGCAGATTGATTACTGCCGTGTACAAATACACATACGTTACAATGCGGTTGTTATCGATATTCTGCACTAAACTGCTCTGCGCAAATTTTTTAAACTTCTTGATGGTGGCAGCCAGCTTATCGTGATTTAGCAGATTAAAATGTGCTGCCATCAAATTGTGCATTCCCTTGGCATACATAATTGTTTCTGCCTCTATCATTTTGGGGTTTTGCTCAAAGAGATCTACCCATTTTTGGCTGTATCGATAATACATCAGAAAATCGAGTCGGATATAGGCATACCAAACATAACTCTGATATAGATAAGCCTTTTCATAAAAACTGTCTCCAATATCCGTTTTAAGATGCAAGTCCATGAAAGCCTGCACCACTTTCATGTCTTTTTCATTACGGGCATGACCATTTTGTATATACCAGCCATATAGTTGTAAAGTAAGGTTGGACAAACTATTGATGCTGCTGATGGTAGTATTGACCTTCTGCGACTCATCAGTTAGTTCATCAGCCTTTGTAGTAAGACTGCGCGTGATATATAAAGCTTCTATTTTCTTTTCGAAGAAGAGCGCCTGTTGTAAGTACGTAAGTTGATAATGCGTACGTGCCATGTCCTTAATTTTTTCCAGCATTTTCAAGGTCTGATGATACAAACCTTTATTATACAAGATGCGGGCAAAATCCAGCATTTCATGTAATTGCTGGTCAATGTTGCGATCTTCTTTGAGTACCCTCAGGCTACTTAATATCTGACGATATAATAATGCTTTGGTATTAGACAGTTGCGCTTTACTCACACTGGGCACCTTTTTAAGCAGCAAAGCTTCATCGTATTCCTGCATCTTGTCCAAGGCATCAAATAGCTGTATACTCTTGAAGCTTTCCGAACCGGAATTCCTTTTCACAAAAAGCTTCAAATTTCTCTTTTCTGATTTCTGAAGAGACTTTACTAATTGAAACAACGTATCTGTACTTCTACTGGGCATTGTAATTTTTACACTTGTCATAGATTGAAAATCAATAAGATATCAAAGAATAACAAAATTTATATGGCGTAAATCCTTTTTAATTGGGTTTCCTGCACAATATAGGAATGTTTACTTTTATTGACAGCTATTTATAAAGGCTGAATAGCTGTGCTAAAATTCTGAAATTTTATTCATTTATAATGCTTTAAAATTTATGGCACAAGACAAAGTATTTATTTTCGACACAACCCTCAGAGATGGAGAACAGGTTCCAGGATGCAAACTTAATACCGAAGAAAAGATTAAGCTTGCCTTAAAGCTGGAGGCTTTAGGTGTAGATATTATCGAAGCTGGTTTCCCAATCTCCAGCCCGGGGGATTTTAAATCTGTGGAAGAAATCTCAAAAGCCATAAAAAACGCTACAGTAGCCGGTCTAAGCCGTGCAGTACAAAAAGATATTGAAGTAGCCGCAGAAGCATTAAAACCTGCCGTTAGACCTCGTATTCACACAGGTATAGGAGCTTCAGACAATCATATCAAATACAAATTTAACTCCACTAGAGAAAACATATTGGAACGGGCCGTAGCTGCTGTAAAACTGGCGCGCAATCTGGTACCTGATGTAGAGTTTTATGCCGAAGATGCTGGCCGTGCCGACATTCAGTTTTTAGCACAGCTCACCGAAGCGGTAATTGCAGCCGGCGCCACAGTGGTAAATATTCCAGATACTACCGGATTCTGCCTGCCGCATCAGTATCAGGAAAAAATAGCCTACTTGATCAACAATGTTCCCAATATCGATAAAGCTATTTTATCCTGTCATTGTCATAACGATTTGGGACTTGCAACAGCCAACTCCATCGCCGGTGCCATGGCGGGGGCACGCCAGATCGAATGTACCATCAACGGAATTGGAGAAAGGGCCGGTAATACTTCTCTGGAAGAAGTAGTGATGATTATCAAAAAACATCCCGAACTGAACCTCTATACCAATATCGACACTACTAAATTATTACCGATGAGTCGTCTTGTCTCAGAAACCATGCGTATGGTCGTCCAGCCTAACAAGGCCGTCGTCGGTGACAATGCATTCTCTCACTCTTCAGGAATACATCAAGACGGCTTCTTAAAAGAAGCTTCCACTTATGAAATCATTTCTCCTGATGAAGTAGGTGCCGATACATCGCGTATTGTGCTTACAGCCCGCAGCGGACGCAGTGCATTGGCTTACCGATTTAAGAATCTAGGATATAATTTCGACCGCAATCAGGTAGATGAACTTTATCAGCAATTCTTACGCATTGCTGATGAAAAGAAAGAAGTAGAAGATGCAGACCTCATTGTAATTGCGGATAAAATGAAAGCACTTGCCGAATAATCATCGCAAAATCATTACTATAATCAGCAGCAATATTGTCTGCCACTACCTGTTGCAGTACAAGCAAAACTGAACACGTAGTTAGCCTTTAACATAATTACAAGCGGATCATACATACTTTTAGAACATTATTTATTTTATGAGCGAACTAAATAAATACTCGAAAACCATTACGCAAGACCCTACACAGCCTGCCGCGCAGGCTCAACTATATGCCTTAGGATTAACAGAAGAAGACCTTAAAAAAGCCCAAGTGGGTGTCGTAAGCATGGGGTACGATGGTAATCCCTGTAATATGCACCTGAATGAGCTGGCAGCAGAAGTAAAAAAAGGAGTTTGGGAAAACGACCTCGTAGGTTTGATATTTAATACAATCGGCGTCAGTGATGGAATGAGTAACGGTACCGACGGGATGCGTTATTCGCTGGTAAGCCGTGATATTATTGCCGACTCCATCGAAACCGTTTGTGGAGCTCAGTATTATGATGGATTGATTGCTATTCCCGGATGCGACAAAAACATGCCCGGTTCCCTAATGGCCATGGGGCGCTTGAACCGCCCAGCCATCATGGTATATGGAGGAACCATTGCCCCCGGTCATTATAAAGGTCAGGATCTAAACATTGTTTCGGCTTTTGAAGCATTGGGCCAAAAAATAGCCGGAACGCTTGACGAAAACGACTTTAAAGAAATTGTAAAAAGAAGCTGTCCGGGTGCTGGAGCTTGTGGAGGTATGTATACGGCTAATACAATGGCTTCTGCAATCGAAGCAATGGGTATGAGCCTTCCTTATTCCAGTAGTAATCCGGCTTTAAGTGAAGAAAAAAGGCGCGAGTGTAGAGAAGCCGGTAAATACATCCGCATCTTACTGGAAAAAGATATCAAGCCTCGCGATATCATGACTCGTAAGGCTTTTGAAAATGCGATTACCATTGTAATTGCATTGGGAGGAAGCACCAACGCCGTATTACACCTGCTGGCCATGGCAAAAAGCGTTAACGTGCCCTTGACACAGGATGATTTTCAGAAAATCAGTGATAAAACACCAGTGCTGGCAGATTTCAAACCCAGTGGTAAATACCTGATGCAGGATTTACATAAAATCGGCGGAATACCAGCCGTGATGAAATATTTAATGAAGAACGGATTTATCGATGGTAGTTGTCTTACCGTTACCGGTAAAACCATTGCAGAGAACTTGGAAAATGTTCCAGACTTGGATTTTGACTCGCAAGATATCGTAATGCCGCTCGATAAACCCATCAAGAAAACAGGACATTTACAAATCTTATACGGAAACCTCGCCGAAAAAGGTAGTGTAGCAAAGATCAGTGGTAAAGAAGGGGAGCGCTTTGAAGGAACTGCTCGTGTATTCGACGGGGAAAAGAAATTAATTGAAGGCATTGCCAATGGCAGAGTAAAACCCGGAGATGTCGTCGTCATCAAAAACGAAGGCCCTAAAGGTGCTCCTGGTATGCCCGAAATGCTGAAACCTACAAGTGCGATTATCGGAGCAGGATTAGGAAAATCAGTAGCGCTTATTACTGATGGACGATTTAGTGGGGGTACGCATGGGTTTGTGGTAGGTCACGTAACTCCGGAAGCTTATGAAGGCGGTTTAATCGCATTCGTACAAGATGATGATATTATTGAAATTGATGCTGTCAATAATAAAATCACGTTAAAAGTCCCGGATGAGGAAATAGCAAGGCGCAAAGCCAACTGGCAACGCCCGCCGCTTAAAGCCACCAATGGGGTATTGTACAAATACGCAAAACTGGTGAAAGATGCTTCTGAGGGATGTGTAACCGACGAAGATTAAAAATGACAAAAGAGTATTTCAAAGAGCTAGCTTCATACAATGCTTGGGCTAACGCCCAAGTTTGTAACTGGATCCTGCAATTAAGCAACGAGCAGTGGGGCCAACAGGTGACAAGCAGCTTTAACAGTATTGAGGCAACCGTACTACATGTCGTCAGTGCCGAAAATATTTGGCTGCAAAGGTTTCAGGAGCTCGAACACACAGAATGGTTGCAGTCATCGTTCAGCGGAACAAAAGAAGAGCTTGTGGATATTTGGAGAAATGTGTTCAGAGATATAAAAACCTTCCTAGAGACTTTTGAAGAAAGCAAGCTCCATGCGCCTCTGCATTTTAAAACATTGAACGGAACCCCTGATGCAAAACCTTACTATCAGGTCTTTGCTCATATGTTCAATCACAGCACGTATCACAGAGGACAACTGGTAACCATGCTGAGGCAAGTGGGCTTTACGGAAGTAGCATCTACCGACTTATTAAACTTTTACCGACAATCATAAAAGTCTTGACCTTATCGCATGGTGCGATAAATAAAAAGAAAGTTATTATGGAAACAGCAACAACACCACAAACAAAAACAACCGCACCCGAAGTAAAAGAAATCAGCGGTAGTGTAGCTGTATTGGAAGCATTAATAGCTGAAGGCGTGGATACCATATTCGGATATCCGGGCGGTGCTATAATGCCTATTTATGATGCACTCTATGATTATAACGATAAAATCAAACATATACTGGTCCGTCATGAACAGGGAGGTATTCATGCCGCACAGGGTTATGCACGTGCCAGCGGGAAAGTAGGTGTGGCTTTTGCTACCAGTGGCCCCGGTGCCACCAACCTGGTAACAGGTTTAGCCGATGCTCAGATAGACTCCACTCCTATTGTATGTATCACAGGTCAGGTGTTCGCACATCTGTTAGGTACTGATGCTTTTCAGGAAACCGATGTAATCAACGTCACCATGCCGGTTACCAAGTGGAACTATCAGGTTACCGATGCAAGCGAAATTCCTTCGGTAATGGCTAAGGCTTTCTATATTGCCCGCAGTGGCCGTCCGGGTCCGGTACTGATAGACATCACCAAAAACGCACAGCTTCAATTATTCAAAGCAGCCCCTTATCAAAAATGTACCCATGTTCGCAGCTATCGCCCTAAACCTATCGTGCGCAAAGAGTACATTGAACAAGCGGCCGAGCTTATTAATAAAGCGGAAAAACCCTTCGTAATTTTTGGTCAGGGAGTAATATTGGGCAATGCCGAAAAAGAGTTCAAAGCGTTTATTGAAAAAGCCGGTACTCCTACGGCATGGACCATTATGGGAGAAGGTGCTATTCCTACCGACCACCCGCTGGGCGTAGGTATGCTGGGTATGCATGGTAATTACGGTCCCAACGTTCTAACCAATGAATGTGATGTACTCATCGCTGTAGGTATGCGTTTCGATGACCGCGTAACCGGACGTCTAGACAAATACGCCAAACAGGCACAAGTAATCCATTTAGATATTGACCCTGCAGAGATTGACAAGAATGTAAAGACCACTGTGCCTGTATGGGGCGACTGTAAGGAAACATTACCACTCCTTACTGCATTAATCGAAAAGAAAGAGCATACTGCCTGGTTAAATAAGTTTAAAGAATACGCCGAGGAAGAATACAATCAATGCATTCAACCAGAAATGTATCCTCAGGGCGATATAATGAGCATGGCTGAGGTTATAAGAGAACTCAATGAGCTTACTAAAGGTGAAGCCATCATCGTTACAGACGTAGGCCAACACCAGATGGTAGCCTGTCGCTATGCAAAATTCAATCAATCCCGAAGCAATATTACTTCTGGTGGATTGGGAACCATGGGCTTTGGCCTGCCGGCCGCTATAGGGGCCAAATATGGCGCACCTGATAGAGAAGTAATTGCTGTTATTGGCGACGGAGGTTTTCAGATGACATTGCAAGAACTGGGTACCATTATGCAGTTTGGCGCACCCGTAAAAATTCTAATATTGAACAATGAATTCTTAGGCATGGTACGTCAGTGGCAGCAACTGTTCCACGACAAACGATACTCCTTTGTAAATATTACTAGTCCAAACTTCGTTACATTAGCCAAAGCTTATGGAATAGAAGGTAATTCTATAAGCAAACGCGATGATCTAAAGACTGCACTTAAAACCATGCTGGAACACAATGGTAGCTATTTGCTGGAAGTAATGGTAGGCCGTGAAAATAACGTGTTCCCCATGGTACCACAGGGATGTAGTGTGGCAGAAATTCGATTAAAATAAAAAGGTTGTAGCCCCGATTGCAGTAAAACAGTTGAACTCAATTTAACTATTAACAAAATGAAACAGCAATATACAATTACCGTTTATGCTGAAGACCGAACAGGTTTGCTGGCACGCATTACCATTATCTTCTCCAGACGTAAAATCAACATTGACTCCTTAAGCACCTCTGCGTCCGAGATTCCTGGTATCCATCGCTTCAATATCGTGATTGACGAAACAGAAGAAGTCGTAAGAAAACTTTGTCGCCAAATAGAGAAACAGGTAGATGTATTAAAAGCTTACTACAACCTGAACGAGGAAATTGTATGGCAAGAGCTTGCATTATACAAAGTTCCTACCTCTGAGGTTACAGATAAGATGGTCGTAGAACGCATTCTGAGAGAGTATGGAGCAAGAGTCGTTTCAATCAATAACGACTATACCGTGTTTGAATGCACAGGACACAGAGAGGAAACTGACAGACTGGTGAAAGTATTTGAAAAATATAATCTCATTGAGTTTGTACGTGGCGCCCGTGTAGCTATCATCAAAAAAAGCGAAGGCTTTCACAAAAAAATCAAAGAATTTGAAGCTAAAGAGCCAGGTGAAGAAGCCGTCGAGAACGAATATCTCAATCAAAATGACAAAGTGTTCACAATGTAATTTATTTTAGTTCATTAAAACAGATATGTTTATTCTCGACAACATAAATACTATAAATAAAAAAATAGTTGAAATCGTCTCCGAAACGGAGTTGGATGTTATTAATAAAATTCCAGAAGGCTTTAATAACAATATAGCCTGGAACTTTGGCCATATTGTAATCAGTAGTTACAGTCTGGCATTTCTTGCCACCGGGGCCGACACAAGCATTCAACTACCATATGTAGAGCAATATAAAAGAGGTAGCAGCCCCCAAGGACCTGTATCGCAGGAAGAAATAAACGAATTAATATCTTTAGCTGATAATTTTACCGCTGAAGTACGTGCGGCATTAGATGCAAATAAATTCAGCCATATCAACACTTATACTACCCAAACTTTTGGTGTACCTATAACAAACATTAACGATATGCTGACAACCATTGCTATGCACAACACACTTCATTGGCAGATTATAAAAGACTATAAAAGAATCCTTAAATCATAAATCTTAAATATTAAAACAACAATGGCGAATTATTTTAACACGTTACCATTCAGAGAGCAGCTAAAACAATTAGGTGTTTGTGAATTCATGGATAAAGATGAGTTCGCAGATGGTGTTAATGCGCTGAAAGGAAAAAAAATCGTTATCGTAGGTTGTGGTGCTCAGGGTTTAAATCAAGGGTTAAACCTGAGAGATAGCGGACTGGATGTTTCCTATGCTTTGAGAAAAGAAGCTATAGAGCAAAAAAGAGCAAGTTGGAAAAATGCTACCGACAACAACTTTCAAGTAGGTACGTACGAAGAGCTGATTCCTATCGCTGACTTGGTAATCAATCTTACACCCGACAAGCAACACACCAGCGTTATCAACGCGGTTATGCCATTGATGAAAAAAGGTGCTACATTATCGTATTCACATGGCTTCAATATTGTAGAAGAAGGCATGCAAATACGTAAGGATATTACCGTAATTATGGTGGCTCCCAAAAGCCCGGGTAGCGAGGTAAGAGCGGAATATCTGCGCGGCTTTGGAGTGCCTACGCTTATCGCCGTACACCCCGAAAACGATCCGGAAGGAAAAGGCTTAGAGTGGGCCAAAGCCTACTGTGTAGGTATCGGCGGACATCGTGCCGGTGTACTGAGATCATCTTTTGTGGCTGAAGTGAAATCAGACCTAATGGGAGAACAAACCATTCTTTGTGGTCTGCTACAAACAGCTTCGATTTTGTCGTTCGATAAGATGATTGAAAAAGGTATCGACCCCGGCTATGCTGCCAAACTCGTACAATATGGAGTAGAAGTTATTACCGAAGCATTGAAGCACGGCGGTATTACAGGCATGATGGATCGCCTGAGCAATCCAGCTAAAATAAAAGCCTTTGAGGTGGCTGAGGAGCTGAAAAGCATCATGCGCCCATTGTTCGAAAAACACATGGACGATATCCTCAGCGGTGAATTCAGCAAAACCATGATGGAGGACTGGGCAAATGGTGATGCCAAATTGCTGAAATGGAGAGCTGAAACTGCTGAAACTGCATTTGAAAAAACTCCAGCAGGAGATATGCCTATTAGCGAACAGGAATATTTTGATAACTACACCCTAATGGTGGCCTTCATCAAAGCGGGCGTGGAACTAGCATTCGAAACCATGGTGGATGCAGGCATTAAACCCGAATCTGCCTATTATGAGTCATTACACGAAACCCCGCTAATCGCCAACACAATTGCTCGTAAGAAGCTTTACGAAATGAACCGCGTCATCTCTGATACAGCTGAATATGGTTGTTACCTGTTTGATCAGGCTTGTAAACCGTTGTTGGCAGATTTTATGAAGAAAGTGGATACCGACTTAGTAGGTAAAAACTTTAATGAAGGTAAAGACAATTCGGTAGACAACCAGTTGCTGATTAAAATCAACGAGGCTATCCGCAATCACCCCGTTGAAGACGTAGGTCGTGTATTGCGTAAAGCAATGACAGCAATGAAGTCTATCAAAGCATCTTAATATTTCACATATTTCGTAGCCCGGTTCCCCGGGCTATGCTATAAATACACAACTATAAACATTGCTGCGAGTGCACAAACTAATTTTGTTGCACTCGCGGCAATTAAATTTTATATCTGTTCCATGACGAGATTGAGGATTGAAAACCTATCGGTACATTACGGTACTAAAACTGTATTAGACAATATAGCATTTAAGGCTGATGCAGGCAGTTGTTGGATCATACGTGGTATAAGCGGGAGTGGGAAAACCACATTAGGACTAGCAATTGCAGGAAGAATAAAATATATGGGTGGTATCCATATACAGTATGACGAGAACAGCCCTCTTCCCGCACAGACATTATATGTAGAGAACTGGTATCGTTTTACTAACCTTGAAGGGGATCGAAATTTTTATTATCAACAACGCTATAATCGCCAGCAACGAAGAGAAACTTTAACAATTGAACGTGAACTAGAAGTATTCGGAGCAACACATGCTTTACAAAGAGAAACTCTTGACAAACTCATTGCTGCTTTTAACTACTCAAAAGTATTGGATGAGCAGCTCTTTGAAGTTTCCAGTGGCGAACATAAAAAACTACAGCTGATTAAAGCCCTATGGCTGCGGCCACAACTGCTGATTATAGATCAGCCCTATACTGGATTAGATACCGCATCCCGAAAAACATTGAATAATTTGTTTTACACCTACACGCAGGCGGGAGGTACGCTGTTGCTTTTAGGCAACGATCCAGAACTACCAGAAGGAGATTTGCACTTTGCAACAATGAACCATGGCAAACTAGCATTAGGAGATCATCTTCCTACAAGCATTAAAAAGGCATTGAAACCGCTGCCCGATTTTCTAAAAACATCACCTGAGTATACCAGCACAAATTTAATCAGCATGAAGGATGTAAACATCCATTATGATGAAAAGTATGTACTCCGCGACATCAATTGGGAAGTGAATGCTGGAGAACGATGGCTTCTGCAAGGCCCTAACGGCTCAGGCAAATCTACTTTATTAAGTCTCATTACCGCCGACCACCCACAGGCATATGCACATGACATAAAACTTTTTGGCGTACGACGCGGCAGTGGCGAAAGCATCTGGGACATTAAAAAACGTATTGGCATGATATCTCCAGAGTTGCACTGGTATTTCGATACCACCGCAAGTGTGGCAGATAGTATAGCCTCCGGATTCTTTGACGCCAATGGATTGTATCAACCTTTGAGGTATTCTCAAAAAGTACAGTTAGAAGAGCTGTTACACTTTCTCGATCTGTACGATGTAAAAAATGAGCTGCTGGCAACCCAGCCCTTGGGCAAACAACGACTGGCATTGTTGGGACGTACCATTATCAAGAACCCGCAACTACTAGTGCTGGATGAACCCTGCCAAGGATTGGATAATGAACAGACGCAATACTTCAACGACTTAATAGACGAAATCAGCAAAAACGGTATAACGATTATATACGTTGGGCACTTCGAATCACTATTACCCAGCTGTCTAACTCACAGACTAGTATTACAAGAAGGTCGTATTGTAGAACGTACCACTACTACACACGACGCAAAGCTTCCGTAGCAGCCTTTATCACGTTATCTTCCTTTGCAAAGCAAAGACGAATAACTTTGGAATTTTGTGGAGCTTTATAAAACGCGCTCAGTGGTATGGTAGCGACTTTATGCTCCTTAGTCAACCACTGAGCAAATGCTACATCATCGATATCACTAATGGCACTATAATCATATAACTGAAAATAAGTGCCGATGCTCTTATTGAGCATCTTGAAGCGAGATTGTTGCATCCCCTCCATTAGCAAATCCCTTTTGTTTTGCAATAACTTCGCGGCAGCTTCTCTTTCATATATTTCCAAATATTTTGCAAGTGCATACTGGGCAGGTGTATTAACACTAAAAGTTAGATACTGATGTATAGAACGAAATGCCTCTGTAATTTCCTTTGAAGCCACACAATATCCCACCTTCCATCCAGTAATATGAAAGGTTTTACCGAATGAATAAATAGAAATGACTTTATCCTGCAAACCTTCTTGCAAAAATCCGGGAACATGCTTATATCCATCATAAACAATACTGTCATACACTTCATCCGAAACCACATAAATATCCCTGTCTTGAATCAACAATGCCAGCTGTTGCCAGTCGTCTTTCGTCCAAACGTACCCCGTAGGATTATGCGGCGTATTAATCAGTATAGCTTTGGTTTTCTCTGTGATGGCGTCTGCAAGCTGCTGCCAATCCATTTTAAAACCATTGGCAGCATCTAATGTAACTTTTACCGGTACCCCACCGTTAATTTCTATAGCTGGAAGATAGCAATCGAAAGCAGGTTCCAGATAAATCACTTCATCACCTTTATCTATTAAGGCTGTAAGCGCAGTATAAATACCATATGTAGCCCCTGGCGTGATCGTCACCACATGCGGCGAGCAGAAATTCGTATTATACCGTTCATTTAGTTCCTGAGCAATCATCTCGCGCAACTCAACCAATCCTTGCATGGGAGCATACTGATTATATCCATTCACAACGGCTTCTTGTAGTAATACATGCAGCTCCTGCGCTATAGGATAATCAGGCAACCCTTGCGAGAGATTATAAGCATTTTCCTCACGCGCAAGGTTGGTCATGGACGTAAAAATATTCAGGCGAGGTGCCGAGTGTTTCGAATGCAGTTTCATCAAACAGAATTAGGTTATGCAAATATGCAACAAGTTCTGCTTTAAAAAAGATTTCTCATAACCGTATCCAACCCATGTTTGTATTTTTGCTGAACTATTTAATAACATTTATCATAAACATATGCATTCCGTAACAGTCGAAGCTGTAACTGCCGCCGCACAAAGACTCCAATCCGTAGTTACCCGAACGCCCTTACAGCTGAACATATCTTTAAGTCGTCGCTATAAAGCCAATATATATTTAAAGCGCGAAGATCTTCAACTGGTACGATCATATAAGCTACGCGGTGCTTATAACTTGATGAGCTCTTTGCCTCAAGAACAACTCGACTGTGGAGTGGTGTGTGCCAGTGCAGGTAATCATGCACAAGGATTTGCTTTCAGCTGCAAAGCCCTCAATATTAAAGGCACCATTTTTATGCCTTCCATTACTCCCAAGCAGAAAATTACACAAACCAAAATGTTTGGTGAGGACAATATTGAAATTATCCTCACTGGTGATACCTATGACGACTGTGCCAGTGCTGCCAAAAAGTTTACGGAAGAAAACAACATGACCTTTATCCATCCTTTTGATGATGAAAAAATAATCGAAGGACAGGCTACTGTGGGATATGAAATATGTGAACAACTGAAAGATATCGATTACGTCATTGTTCCTATTGGCGGTGGAGGCCTCTGTGCGGGTGCTGGCAGCTATATCAAAACAATCAGTCCTGCCACTAAAATCATCGGCACCGAACCAGAAGGCGCTCCTTCCATGACGGAAGCACTGAAAGCCGGCCATCCCGTTGAATTAAACAACATCGACCGCTTTGTGGATGGTGCAGCTGTAAAACGAGTAGGTGATATAACTTTTGCAATTTGCCAGGACATTCTTGATAATGTAATTCTAGTGCCGGAAGGGGAAATATGCACCACCATTCTGGAACTGTACAATAGAGATGCTATTGTTGTAGAACCTGCCGGCGCACTTTCTATTGCAGCCCTTGATTTCTTAAAGGACGATATAGAAGGTAAGAATGTAGTATGCATTGTAAGTGGTAGCAATAATGATATCGACCGCATGCAGGAAATCAAAGAGCGTAGCTTACAGTATGAAGGATTAAAACATTACTTTCTTATCAACTTTGCACAAAGACCCGGTGCTTTAAAACAGTTTGTAAATAATGTACTGGGACCAGACGATGATATCACACGCTTTGAATACATGCAAAAGACTAATAAAGAAAGTGGGCCGGCACTCATTGGCATTGAATTGAAAAACAAAAACGATTACAACCACCTCATCGAGCGCATGCAAAAACTGAATATACAGTTTAAAGAACTAAACAAAGACGACTCTTTATTCAGCTACCTAGTATAAATCATCATCTCATTTTCTTGGCAATATCCTGAGAAGGAGAAGGATTTTTATGCCCTAAACGCAACTTCTCGTTGCAGGAATTGAAGTAAGAAAACAGCACTTTTCAATTAAATAAAATCTAAGAAAAACGGCAAACTTTTGTAAAAATTCAATAATTTGGAAATTTCTTTATTTTTTTTATCCTTTTTGACGATTTTTTAACTATTTTACATGGCTCACGATTGCCTGCTCCATATTGAAAAGCTAAATTTTTATGTAAAAAATTTATAAGAGGAACGTAAGGTATGACAAAAAACAAAGGTCTCTATGACCCCGCCTTCGAGCGCGACGCATGTGGTATTGGTTTTGTCGCCAATATTAAAGGTAACAAGAACCATCAAACTATTTCAGACGCGCTTACGATTTTAGAAAATATGGAGCATCGAGGAGCCTGTGGTTGTGAAGCCAACACAGGTGATGGGGCAGGAATTATGATTCAGATCCCCCATGAATTTTTCTACGATGAATGTCTCCACTTAGGTATTACACTCCCTGCTATTGAAGAGTATGCTGTAGGTATGGTATTCTTCCCTAAAGAATCACGAACACGAGAAGAATGCCGCGACATCTTCAACAGGGCTGCTGAAAAGTTGGGCATGCGTGTTATACACTGGCGCAAGGTGCCGGTAAATAACTCAGACATTGGCCCTAGCGCCCTAGAGGTCGAGCCTACTATCGAGCAGGTTTTTGTAGAGCGTCCTGCTGGTGTAAAAACAGCCATCGAGTTCGAACGTAAGCTGTTTGTATTACGCAAGTACGCAACCCACATTACCAGTAACGCAGTTAAGAAAGATCCCATTGGTTTCTACATAGCATCTCTATCATGCCGCACCTTAATTTATAAGGGGCAGCTTACTAGCCATCAGGTACGTGAATACTTTCCTGATCTTTCCGATAAACGTGTAGTAAGTGCATTTGGATTAGTACACTCTAGGTTTGCGACCAATACATTCCCATCTTGGAGATTGGCACAACCTTTCCGCTTTATTGCACACAACGGAGAGATTAATACCTTACAAGGTAATCTAAACTGGTTACGCTCCGCTGAGTCCAGCTTCGAATCGCCTTTGTTTAGCGACGAAGAAATGGATATGCTGGTACCTATCGTGAGCAACGATCAGAGCGACTCTGCATGTTTAGATAATATGATAGAGCTGCTGTATCTGACCGGCCGTTCATTACCCCATGTAATGATGATGCTAATACCTGAAGCATGGGATGGTAATGAAGACATGGATCCAGTAAAGAAAGCCTTCTATGAGTTCCATGCCTGCTTGATGGAACCATGGGATGGCCCGGCTTCTATCTCATTCACCGACGGGAAAATCATCGGTGCTACACTGGATAGGAACGGCTTACGCCCATCGCGCTACTGCGTTACTAACGATGGACGTGTAATCATGGGTTCCGAAACAGGAGCTTTACCGGTAGATCAGAGTATCGTAATAGAAAAAGGAAGATTGCAGCCTGGCAGAATGTTCCTAGTGGATATGGAACAGGGCCGCATTATTAGCGACGATGAACTAAAACGCGATATCTGCTCCAGAAAGCCTTATGGCGAATGGCTGAACAAATATAAAATCCGTTTGCATGAGCTTCCTGAGCCTCGCGTAATGTTCAGCGATCTTAGTTCTGAACAAATCTTTAAATATCAAAAAGCATTTGGTTATACCTCAGAAGATATAGAAAACATCATCATGCCTATGGCTACCGATGGTAAAGAGCCGGTAGGATCCATGGGTGTAGATGCTCCGCTCGCTGTATTGAGCGATCAACCTCAACATTTAAGTCATTACTTTAAACAATTATTTGCACAGGTAACCAACCCGCCCATCGATCCTATCCGTGAACGGATGGTAATGTCGTTAGCAACATTCGTGGGTAATAATGGAAGCCTGCTAATTGAAGATGAAAAAGACTGCCACGTTGTGGCACTGAAGCAGCCTGTATTAACCAACTACGAGCTGGAGAAGTTGCGCAGTATCGATACAGGAAGCTTCCAGGCCAAAACCCTGCAGTGTTACTTCGTAGCCGATGGTAAGCCCGGATCTTTACGCCGTGCATTGGACCGATTGTGCCGTTATGCCGAAGATGCAGTAAATGACGGCTTCGAGGTATTGGTATTGCAAGACCGCGCTATCGATGGTCAGCATGCTGCGATCCCTTCGCTGCTCGCAGTTTCGGCAGTGCATCATCACCTTATCAGAAAAGGCCTGCGTGGAAAAGTAGGTTTAGTTGTTGAAGCCGGTGATGTATGGGAAGTACACCACTATGCATGTTTGCTGGGCTTTGGTGCTACCGCCATCAATCCTTACTTGGCACTTTCTACAATTAAACTGTTAAAAGAAACCGGTAAGATAAAGACCGATAAATCTGTAGAAGAACTTGAGAAAAATTACATCAAAGCTGTAAATGAAGGATTGTTGAAAGTATTCTCTAAAATGGGAATCTCCACCCTACAGTCCTATCAAGGAGCACAGATATTCGAAATTATCGGTATCAATAAAGATGTAGTAAACACCTACTTTACCAATGCCACTTCACGTATCGAGGGTATGGGCTTGGACGAAATTGCCCGTGAAGCATTGGCAAAACATAGCTTTGCATTCACTCGTAAACAGTTGCCGGTGGACATGCTACCCACTGGAGGTTTCTATCAATGGAAACGCAAAGGTGAAGCCCACTTATTCAATCCGCAAACCATCCACTTGTTGCAGTACTCAACAAGAATGGGCGATTACAACTTGTTTAAGAAGTTCACCAAGCTTATCGATGAGCAAAGCAAAAAAGCAATCACACTCCGCAGTCTGCTCGACTTCAAACGCACGCGTCCTTCTATTCCAATAGAAGAAGTAGAACCTGCTGAAAACATTTATAAAAGGTTCGCTACTGGTGCAATGAGCTTCGGCTCTATCAGCTGGGAAGCACACACTACCTTGGCAATAGCCATGAACAGACTAGGAGGTAAAAGCAATACCGGTGAAGGTGGTGAAGACGAGATTCGTTATAAACCACTTGAAAACGGCGACAGCATGCGTAGTGCTATCAAACAGGTAGCTAGTGGTCGCTTTGGTGTTACCAGCTTGTATCTTACAGAAGCAGATGAACTGCAGATAAAAATGGCTCAGGGTGCAAAACCCGGTGAGGGTGGACAGCTTCCAGGGCATAAAGTGGATGAGTGGATTGGTCGTACCCGACACTCTACTCCGGGTGTAGGATTGATTTCTCCTCCCCCACACCACGATATTTACTCTATTGAAGACTTAGCTCAATTAATACACGATTTGAAGCATGCCAACCGTCATGCACGCATCAATGTAAAACTGGTAAGTAAAGCCGGTGTAGGAACTATTGCTGCAGGGGTAACAAAAGCTAAGGCCGATGTAGTATTAATCTCAGGACACGACGGTGGTACTGGAGCTTCTCCATTAAGCTCTATTCGCCATGCAGGTCTGCCTTGGGAACTGGGTCTGGCCGAAACACAGCAAACCCTGGTGAAAAATAAACTACGCAGTCGTGTAGTATTGCAAACCGATGGTCAGTTACGTAGTGGTCGTGATATCATTATCGCCACCATGCTGGGTGCCGAAGAATGGGGTATAGCTACTGCAGCCCTAGTGGTAGAAGGTTGTATTATGATGCGTAAATGTCATCTGAATACCTGTCCGGTAGGTATCGCCACTCAAGACCCCGATCTTAGAAAACGCTTCTCTGGAACTGTAGAGGCTGTAGTCAACTTCTTCAAGTTCCTGACTCAAGAAGTACGTGAACTGATGGCTGAACTCGGCTTCAGAACTATCGATGAAATGGTAGGTCAGGTAGATGAGCTGAAAGTAAGAGAGGGAATTGATCACTGGAAATATAAAAATCTGGATCTCTCTCCTATTCTTTATAAAGAGCCTGCTGAAGAAGGTGTAGCAATTTATCACTGCGAAGAGCAGGATCATGGTTTGGATTCCATCATCGATTGGAAGTTTATTGAAGCTGCCAAACCGGCGCTGGAAAACGGTACTCCGGTAAAAGCTTCTTTCGATATCGTAAACACCGACCGTGCCGCAGGTACCGTACTGTCGCACGAACTTACCAAAAAGTATCGCGATGCAGGCCTTCCCGAAGATACCATTCACCTGCAACTGAAAGGTACCGCTGGACAAAGCTTCGGAGCCTTCTGTAATCAAGGAATTACGCTGGAGTTAGAAGGCGATGCAAATGACTATTTTGGTAAGGGTTTAAGTGGTGCCAAACTAATCATCTATCCTAATAAAAAAGCAGGATTCGTTCCGGAAGAAAATAGTATTATCGGTAACGTAGCCTTTTATGGAGCTACCAGCGGCGAAGCCTATATCCGTGGAAAAGCCGGTGAAAGATTTGCCGTGCGTAATTCCGGTGCTATAGTAGTTGTGGAAGGCGTGGGTGATCATGGTTGCGAATACATGACCGGAGGTAGAGCCATTATACTGGGCGAAACCGGTAGGAACTTCGCAGCCGGTATGAGCGGTGGTATCGCCTACATTTACGATGCAGCACAAAAGTTTGCTCGTAACTGTAATATGGAAATGGTAGAACTGGATCCCTTAGAAGCGGACGATGTGACTTTCCTACAACAATACATAGAAAGGCACTATAAGTACACCGAAAGTACCGTAGCTAAGTTTATCCTGGACGACTTTGAAAACCAGCTTAAAAACTTTGTAAAGGTATATCCAACCGAGTACAAGAAAGTTATGCAGGCCAGAGTAGCACAAAAACAAACTGCATAAACGACTACCATGCGGAACATAGCTGATTGGATTTCCGATCATCTATGTTCCTTCTGTAATTAATCTCAATATCAAAAAATTAGAAATCTTATATAACAAATGGGCAAACCAACAGGATTTTTAGAATTTACTAGGGAGCTTCCTTCCAAAAAGCCGGTGGAGGAGCGAATCCAACACTATCGCGAATTCGTGGAGCTTTTCCCTGAGGAAAAGTTAAACAACCAGGCAGCCCGTTGTATGGACTGTGGCATACCTTTCTGTCATAGTGGTTGCCCGCTCGGAAACGTTATTCCCGAATTTAATGACGCCGTTTATAGAAAAGATTATCGCGAAGCATACGAAATATTAGCATCCACTAATAACTTTCCTGAGTTTACAGGACGCATCTGCCCAGCACCATGTGAAATGAGTTGCGTACTGGGTATCAATCAACCTCCTGTAACCATTGAAGAGATCGAAAAACATATTATCGAAATCGCTTTCGAAAAAGGCTTCGTTACTAAAAAAGTACCTAACGTTAGAACCGGCAAAAAAGTTGCCGTTATCGGTAGCGGACCGTCAGGTCTGGCGGCAGCGGCACAACTGAACTACGCAGGTCACTCTGTAACCGTATTTGAACGCGATGAACAACCCGGAGGTTTATTACGCTATGGTATTCCAGACTTCAAGCTGGAAAAATGGGTGGTAGACCGGCGTATTGCTTTGTTACAGGAGGAAGGAGTAGAATTCAGATGTCACGCTAACGTGGGGGTAAATGTTAAGGTGAGCGATATCATGCGTCAGTACGATGCTATCGTACTTTGCGGTGGCTCTACTGTACCTCGCGATCTTCCTATTCCAGGACGTAACCTGAAAGGTGTTTATTTTGCAATGGAATTCCTGAAGCAAAATAATAAGCGCGTAGCCGGAAAAGATTTCTTAGCACACAAAGACATCGAGAGCAATATTCTTACCGAAGAAGTATTAGCAACCGGTAAAAACGTAGTGGTGATTGGTGGTGGAGATACCGGTAGCGACTGCGTAGGCACCAGCAATCGTCATAAAGCAGCTTCTGTAACACAGTTCGAATTGCTACCCATGCCTCCGAAAGAGAGAACTCCTTCGATGCCATGGCCTACTTATCCCATATTACTTAAAACTACTACCAGCCATGAAGAAGGAGCACAGAGATACTGGAGCATTTCTACCAAAGAGTTCATCGGCGACGAAAACGGGCATCTTAAAGCGTTAAAAGTAGTAGATGTGGAATGGTCTACACCAGCTCCTAGTCAGCCTGCCCGCTTTACCGAAGTTCCGGGAACAGAAAGAGAAATCCCCTGTGAACTGGCGCTGCTGGCCATGGGATTCGTACATCCGCTGCATCAGGGATTATTGGAAGAATTGGGTGTAGAATTGGATAACCGTGGCAACGTAAAAGCTGAAGAAGGGAAATATGCTACTAATATACCTAAGGTATTTACTGCAGGCGATATGCGTCGGGGTCAAAGTCTTGTAGTATGGGCAATCAGCGAAGGACGCGAATGCGCGCGCAAAGTCGACGAATACCTGATGGGTACTTCCCTACTGGAAAGCAAAGAAAGTTCTATACTAATGAATTTTCAATAAACAAAAAGAATATCATAAATAAAAAAATCCCTTTATGAAAAGGGATTTTTTTATTCGATAACAATCGAATGAAAGATACAACAACAATGCATGCCATCGAATATCGAAATCAAAGACAAAGCCAAGGATAGCACAGGGATAAAGGTTCAAACTTTTAGAAAAAATATTAGAAAAACCAACCCTCACAAGCATAATAGCTACTTGGAATTAATCTACTTATCTCAAGGAAAAGGTTCGCATACTATAGATGCTGAAACCTTCCCTATTGAGCCACCCGTTCTTTTTGTAATCAGACAGGATCAATTACATTTTTGGGATATCACAGTAGAACCCGAAGGATTTGTACTTATTCTTAAAAAAGAATTTGCAGAACAATATTTTGACCCGGAATTAAAATATTTATTTACCCAACTTCATCAATACACCAAATTAAGTGAACCTTCTCAGGAAGCACCATCTATTAGCCACATCTTTCATCTGTTGGAAGAGGAGCTAAAATTGAATACTTATCCCGATATCACATTTTTAAGTCTTCTCAAAGCCTTACTTGCAAAAGTGTTGCGTACAGCATCAGTGTCAAAACCTCAGGCCGGAAGTTTGTATGCTTCATTTATCCAACTACTGATCTCATCCAAAAATCAGATGAATACAGTATCACATTATGCAAAGCTACTTCATACCACACCACAAAATCTAAATGCTGCCTGCAAAAAAGAAACGGGCAAGGCTGCAGCAGAAATAATTGCTTCACATGTAATCGCAGAAGCGACAAGGCTTTTGTTATACACCCAACTATCTATTTCGGAAATTGCATACCTCCTTAACTTTAAAGACAACTCACACTTTTCTAAATATTATAAGAAAAATACAGGCACCACGCCTTCTTTCTTAAGAAAGCATCCATAAATACCATATTTTTTTCAAATAGACCACACAAATAGGTTGCTTCTACGCAACTTCGTGATCTCTAACAAGCTTTTATGACACAACGATTACTATTCATGGCATGGATATGTGCCCTCTCCTTGTCTTTAAACGCCCAATCTGTAATAAGTGGAACTATTGTAGATAGTGTAGAACAAAAACCACTCCCCGCCGCTACCATACAAGTACTAAGTGCTAACGGCTCAATAATAAAAAGCGAAAAAACCAATGATAAGGGCTACTTTAAGATAACTACACCCCACATATCAAAGGGGAAAATAATAATTAGTCATATTAATTTTCAACCTCTAGAAATAACGCTACCATTAGAAATACAGCCAACCTACGACCTAGGCATACTTTACTTATTGCCCCAATCCTATTCCTTAGCAGCTGTGGTGGTGGAAGGACGTAAAGCTCCTGTATCATTTAAAGTAGATAGACAAGTATATAAATCTTCTCAGTTTACCAATGCGGCTAATGGAACAGCGGTGGACGTAATTCGCAATCTACCCGCCATTTCGGTAGACGCTAATGGGACCATCTCCTTTCGAGGGTCCAACAGCTTTTTAGTGCTAATTAATGGCAAACCTACACAGGGAGATCCTAGCTTTGTATTGAGCCAATTACCGGCAGGAGCCATTGAAGATATAGAACTCATTACAAGCCCTTCTGCCGCTTATGATGCTGATGGGAAAAGTGGGATTATTAATATTGTAACAAAAGATAGTGTAGAGGACGGTTGGATCATTCAGGCCAATCTTATGGGAGGCGCACCCCCTATTAATGATTTCGACAATAAACGTTACAACCATCCTAAACGTTATGGCTTCGATGTTTTAGCAGGGTATAATAAAAATAAATGGAACATAAATGCAGGTATCAACTATTTGCGCAATGATCTGGCAGGATTTAGAGAGGGGGATGTATACACTATCATTGACGAGGTAAAAACATCCTTCCCTTCTACAGGAGAGCGGAGTTATAAAAGATATAATTATGGTGCCAGAATGGCTGTGGATTTCCAAGCTAATTCTTCCAATACCTTTTCAACGGGCTTCTATATCGGAAAAAAATATCAAAGCCGGGTAGCCGATCTATTGTATCATAACTCCCGAGAAAATTTAAATACAGGGGCGATCACCTACTTTAATTATTTCAACGAAAATACACAGAATAAAGAAGGAATTTTTACATTAGCCAACCTAGACTATATACATACCTTTGAAGATAACTCTAAAATCAGTTTCTCTGGGTTATTTGAACAGGCTAAACTATCGGGTACCACATACAATCTTAATCTCCAATATCCGCAGCTAATAGATACCATTCAATATACGGTAAATCCTAGCACCAATCCATTAAAAGCATACAGAGGAAAAGTAGACTACTCTAAAGACATTGCTAATGGCAATCTTCAAATAGGATATCAGTACAGATACGATATACAAAATGGCGACTTTTTGTATCTTACTAAAATCAATGGTTCTAATGATTTTGAAACCGATCCTACATTTCCAAGTAAGGTCGATGTAAAGAATCATATTCATGGCGGATATGTACAATACAGTGGTAGAGCTGATAAATTAAACTACTCAGCAGGACTACGATTGGAACACTCCGAGCGAAACTTATATTTTTCACAGAGCAGTGAAAACAACAAGCTATCTCTTACCAATCTCTTTCCATCCGTACAATTGCGCTACGCCGCATGGAATAAAGGTGTGATAAAAGCAGGGTATAATCGACGTATCAAACGAACCAATAATTATGAGCTCAATCCCTTCCCCGAAAGAGAACACTCTGAAACGCTGGAACAAGGTGACCCGAATCTTCTTCCCGAACTCACAGGGACTTATGAGCTGGGTGTAGAACAAGGTTTAAAAAGAGGTAATTTTTTTATCACTTTATATCACCAACGAATACTGAACCCTATTCAACGCGTAAACAAAGTATTTAATGATACCATTTTAAATAGAGTGTTCACAAATGCAGGAAAAGCCACACAAACCGGTGTGGAGGCAAATTTAGATTGGCAGCTTACCCACGTATGGCGCTTTTTATTAGGCGGCAACCTATACAAATACAAAATCAAAGGGGCCATTTTTCATGGAACCATCCCTGTAAACAATCAAAAATGGGTATACAGTATCAATAGTACACAGTCGTTCGCATTGCCCAAAAATTGGTTACTGCAATTAAGCGTTAACTATCTTTCCTTAAGAGCTACGGCGCAAGGGGAAGATGGTGCGTTTTTAACACCGCATTTTACGGTGAAAAAAACAACGACTGATAAACGATGGTATTTCCAATTGCAATGGCTGAATATAGATGCCGGCATGAAGATATCTAACCGCCAGCGTATTACCACTTGGGGTAACGACTTTTATACAACCACTAATTACATTTATGAACCTGACCAACTACAACTTTCGGTGGGCTTTAATCTCCTTAGAAAAAACCGAAAAATTAAACTACCACAGAGTGAAATTGGAGAAAAAGAGTTTTAATAAAAAAAGAGCCGTCGTTAATACGATGGCTCTTTTTCAAAACAAAAAAAACAATCACGGCTTCTTTTTTACCACTTCATAGAGAACCTTTCCATCCTCTCTCACCTCTTTATAATAAAACCCATTAGGTGAAACATATTGTTTCTCACCATCCACAATTACCTCTCTCGAATTTTTAGGCAACTGCTCAAAACGATCTCCAATTTCCGGCTCAATAAAATAGAAACTAGAGCTATCTTTAGAAGAATGGGATGGCACTTCATCTCCCGATGATTCTTCGTAACGATAAGATGGTGTTCTTTCTGCATCCTCTTTTTCATCGGTGTACAACTCACCATTCTTACCTTTTATGATATATACGGTATTACCGGCATCGTCCCTGTCTTTGTAATAGAACACCCCATCCTTCTCATAGTAATACTTCCCGTTAATTTTTGTCAACTTAGCACCGATGGGAATTCTATGTAGTGTCGCTCCCACCGGTGGTTCCACCACTTCAAATCCGCCATCTTCTCGCTCGCGGAAATAAGTATTGTTTTTATAATAATAAGTAATACCGTTAATTTCTTTTCTCACAGCCCCTGCAGGCAAATGATGAGTTCTGGCTCCGGGAGGGGGCAATACCACATTCACGCCCACACCCACAGCAGGTCCCCAATAACCGCCAAATAATCCACCTACTCCCACCGCTATCACAGGACGCGTGCGGTATACTGGATAGGGGCGATAATAGCGTACCCGCTGTGCATTAATCTCGCTATAAAAAAGAAAGAAAAAAACTACCCAAAAGGCTGAAAATAAAAAACGCTTCATTCCCTTTTGTTTTTTTGAAAGACGCGCTAAAAACTAAAAAGGCTGCATGCGATAAAATAAATTTTATAGAGGGCTTTTCGCTCCATCAGACCTGCATTTTCCCCATTTATTTCTATATTCACATCCAGTATTATTATTTACATTTGAACTTCATACAATTGATTTATGGCAAAGTCTACAAATACGAAAAAGAAAACCACTCAAAAACAAGTTATTACACCAACCTCACTACAATTCCTCAAAGATTACATCAATACCCCTTCTCCGGTAGGTTTTGAAAGTGCAGGTCAGAAGGTATGGTTGGACTATCTGAAACCCTATATTGATGAATATTTTACTGACCCTTATGGAACAGCTGTAGGTGTTATCAATCCCGGCCAGCCTTTTAAAGTAGTTATCGAGGCGCATGCCGATGAAATTAGTTGGTTTGTAAACTATATTAACGAAAGTGGACTATTATTCCTAAAAAGAAACGGTGGCGTAGACCATCTAATTGCACCAGGTCAGCGGGTATATGTGCATGGCAAAAAAGGCATCGTAAAAGGTGTATTTGGATGGCCGGCTATTCATACCCGTATTGGCAAGGATAATGAGACCCAGCCTAAAGTAGAAAACCTGTGTATCGATTGTGGCGTACGTAGCAAAAAAGAGGTAGAAGCCCTAGGGATTCATATCGGAGCGGTAGTTACTTATCAAGACGGCTTTGATGAACTGGCCAATGATTTCTATGTAGGTCGGGCATTCGATAATCGTGCAGGTGGTTTTATGATTGCTGAAGTAGCTAGATTGATTAAAGAAAACAAAAAGAAGCTCCCTTATAGCTTGTATATTGTAAATGCCGTTCAGGAAGAAATTGGATTACGCGGAGCAGAGATGATTGCGCGCCGTATTAAACCCGATGTGGCTATCATTACCGATGTTACACACGATACTAATCACTTCTTAATCAATAAAAAAATAGAAGGAGATATTTCCTGCAGTAAAGGTCCGTCACTGGCTTATGGTCCGGCTATTCATAACAAACTCTTAGCCTTTGTGGAGAAAATTGCGGAAGAGAAAAATATCCCTGTGCAATGGCGAGCATTAAGCCGTAGCACTGGTACTGACACCGACTCATTTGCTTATGCCAACGATGGATGTCCTTCTGTATTGATTTCATTACCATTGCGCTACATGCATACTACAGTAGAAATGGTGCATAAAGATGATATCGAAAATACCATAAGGCTTATGTACGAAACTTTGCTGCAGTTAAGCCCAAAAACAAATCTAAAATACTTGTAGTACCGATTAACTATTTTCATAATACTTTAAAACCTGCCTGGAATGGCAGGTTTTTTTATTAAAAACATGAACGGTTCATTAAAAATTTCTCAAAAAATCCCGTTAAATATAACAAATAATAAAATAAACTGTACGGTTGATTGCAGTCAATTTCTTTAAACCTCTTAATCCGTTTACAATTTGTTAACATATAGCAAGGAAATGTTAAAATTTATTATGTTTCTTTGCCATATTAAAACTCAGTTACATGCTCAAAAAAATCCTTCTCTCTATCACACTAATTATTTTTACAGTTGCACTTCGGGCCCAGGTAACTACTAGTAGTATTACAGGAAAAGTTACCGACCATGCAGGAGCACCCTTACAAGGAGCTACTGTTGTTGCAACCCACACGCCCACAGGTACTGTATACAAGGGCGTAACCAATGATAATGGTAATATCAACCTAGGAAATGTTCGCGTAGGCGGTCCTTACAAAATTGAAATTAGTTATGTAGGACTCGCACCCGATGTTCAGGAAGATGTATATCTTGAACTGGGTCAGCCTTACGTATTGCAGGTAAAACTGCAGCAAGCCGGACAGACAATGGAAGAGGTACTTGTGGTAGGTAGAGCCAATGCGTTAATGAAAAGGAACCGTATCGGAACTTCCACCACCGTAACCCGAACCCAAATTGAAAACCTACCATCCATCAGCAGAAGTGTGAACGATCTTACCCGCCTGGCTCCTCAGGCCAACGGAACCGCTATTGGTGGTGGTAACTATCGCTCTAACAACTTCACCGTAGATGGTGCTAACTTTAACAACCAGTTCGGTATTGGTCAAAATGTACCTGCTGGTGGTTCTCCTATCTCCTTGGACGCGATTGAACAAATTACCGTAAACGTAACCCCTTACGATGTTCGTCAGACAGGGTTTACTGGTGCCGCTATCAATGCAGTTACCCGTTCCGGTAGAAACGAGTTTTTCGGAACTGCTTTTTATACCGGCAGATCTGATAAACAGCAAGGTTATAGAGTCGAAGACTTTAACATTACCAACATCGCTCCTTTAAAAATTCAACAGTATGGAGCTAGCTTGGGAGGTCCTATCATCAAAAACAAACTGTTCTTCTTCTTGAACTTCGAACAGATGAAGCAAACAGAACCGGGACCTACTAAAATCGCGCAGACACCCAGCAACCCCTGGTCACCTTCCAATACCAACGTAGCTAGACCGAGAGCCTCTTTCTTGGATAGTGTACGTAACTACCTGATCAGTAATTATGGATATGATCCCGGACCTTATCAGGGATATTCCTATAAGAGTGATAATACTAAAATGTTCGGAAGAATCGACTGGAACATTGCTACAGGGCATAAAATCAACTTCCGATATTCACAGGTAGAATCTAAAACGCCTTCTTTAATTAGTGCATCTACTACAAACCAAGGGATTTCCTACGCAGGTAGCAGAACTGCCAATACCGCAATGCACTTTGCCAACTCCAACTATTTCCAAGAAGATAACCTGTACACAGGAACATTGGAATACAACGGTAAAATTGGTAATCTGAACCATTCTTTCAGAGCTTCTTATGTACACCAAAACGCACCTAGAAGCTCTCCCGGAGGTTTATTCCCGCTAGTAGATATTCTAAGTAATGAAGGTGGCTTAAGTGGCAATAACGTACTTACAACTTTTGGATACGAACCTTTCACTTTCGGAAACTTAAGGGATGTTAAAACGCTTACCCTCAATTATGATGCGAGCTATACACTAGGAGACCACACTTTAACCGGAGGTATCCAGTACGAAACCAGCCGCACCAAAAACGGGTTCCAAAGATTTGGTACCGGTGCTTATACCTTTGCATCATGGGAAGACTTTGTAAACGGTGCCAAACCCATCAACTATGCTTTAACGTTCCCGCTTACTGAGGATGGATCTCAAGCTTTCCCCAGCTTTAAATTTGCTCAGTGGTCTTTATACTTACAGGATGAGTTTAACATCACTCCAAACTTTAAGTTAATGGCCGGACTGAGAGTGGAACTGCCTTCTTATCCAAACGTAGCAGAGATAAAGACACACCCGCTGGTGGCAGAAGCTACATTTGCTAATGGTCTGAAAATTAATACAGGTAGCCTACCCAAGACTACAGCCATGTTGTCTCCTCGCCTCGGATTTAACTATGATATCTTAGGCGATCGTTCTCTGGTATTACGTGGCGGATCCGGAATTTTCACCGGAAGAATCCCTTACGTATGGATTGTGGCGCAGTCGGGTGATGCCGGTATGTTGCAGTTCCTGCAAAGCTATCAGGCAGGAGATCCCAACATGCCTAACTTCAGCCCGGATATCAAGGCTAATTATCCATCTACCTTACCTCAAGCAGGAACATCCATTCCTTCAAGCGTATCAGCGATGGCTTCCAATCTGAAATTCCCGTCAACCTGGAAGTCGAGCTTGGCTTTGGACGTGAAATTACCTTGGAACATCATCGGTACTATCGAAGGTATCTACAATAAGGACATCAATGGCGTAGTAGCAATGAATGCCAACTTAGTAGATCCTACTCGCATGAATATAGCCGGATATCCAGACAATAGATACATCTTCCCTTCAGGAGCGAATAGATATATCAATAAACTAATCACAGATGTTAATGGCAATAGGGTAATTGATCCTAGTGGTACCAGCGGTTTTGATGCGATTGTAATGAAGAATGCAAAAGGTGGTCATTACTGGGCTACAACCGTATCATTAACTAAACTGTTTGAGAGAGGCTTCTCTGCCACCATCGCATACACTAGAAGTGGAGCTAAAAACTTCGGCGATGGAAGTGGTGACCAAATTGCGAATCTGTGGTCGCTGCCTTTCCAAAACACTGGCAACCCCAACGAACCATCACTTTCCTATACCAGCAACGTGTTGCCTAGCCGTCTGGTGGGTTCGGTTACCTATAGCAACAACTGGATTGGCAACCTGAAAACTTCTGTAACCCTGTTCTACACAGGAGGACATCAGGGTAGATACTCTTATTCTTACTCCAGCGACTTCAACAACGATGGTCAGGTTAATGATCTGATATATGTTCCGAAAGACCCAAGTGAGATTGTATTCGTTACTGCTAGCGGTTCTGCATACGGAGGTAAAACATATACTCCCGAAGAACAAATGGAGATCTTTATGAACTTCATTGAAAAAGATAAATACCTAAGAAAAAGAAAAGGTATGTATGCAGAGAGAAACGGTGCAGTACTGCCTTGGAGAAATCAATTTGACCTGAGATTCGCTCAGCAAATATTCAATGGCTTAGGCGGTGCGAAACACTCACTGGAAGTGTTCTGGGATGTATTTAATGTCGGCAATCTGTTCAACCCCCACTGGGGCGTTTATAAGATCGCTAACTCCAATATTCTGGTTCCTGCAGGTACAGCACCTGATGGCAGACCTCAATTCAGAATTAACAGTGCCAACGGTGATATCATCAGAGATCCCTACCGCACTAACCAGACAATCACTTCCACTTACTACATGCAATTTGGTATTAGATACACATTCAACTAATAAAGTGGAGCACAATAAAAAAACCGGCTTAATGCCGGTTTTTTTATACCTAAGTTTTTGTTCAATACGAAATTTCAAGATGATCAGGATGCCACACGCTACTAAATTCTCCTATAACGGCTATACTATCTGAAAAGTCCAACCGATGTATTTTCAGCATTTCAATATCTTGCTGCTGTCTTACCTTCCGATACATAGGATGCAGTGTACCACCCGTTACACCCGCTGGTTTTGTAGGGTCGTACTGATATTGTGGATCTACTAAAGTACCCCGTGGATACATGATGCCTGGAGCTCCTTTGCCTCGAAAATCTAAGTCTGATGGATGCTCCAATCCGAGAGTATGACCATATTCATGTGCCGCTGTTGTGGATCCCCTATACAGGTTCTCCAGCTTGAAGTATCCAGAATTACAGCCTATTCCATCAACAAACGAAATATTACCGTAAGCAAACTCCTCGATACGAAAATAATTATTGCGGGGATTATCGTTACTCAAAACCTCTAAGGGGGTAATCTCCGGGTTATACTCCGCAGTAATGCTAAACTGTACTATGTACACCTCTTTATCAAAATAGATTTTACCCTGCGGCGCGTTCCACATGGTTTCGATTTCATCCCGTATTTGTTCCGTAATCTTCGGGTCTGCTGCATTGCCATAAGTGACAATATGCGAGCGAATTAGAATCGTTTTATGAGATTGAATTTCTGCAGTACCCATAGATACCTTTTAATTGCGTATCGGTTTGCCGGTTTTAATTACACTTTGCAAACGCTCCAGTGTTTTTCTTTCTCCGCATAACGAAAGAAATGCTTCACGCTCTAGATCCAACAAATATTGTTCCGATACCAATGTAGGTTCGCTAAGGTCTCCACCACACATCACATAGGCCAGCTTCCGGGCCACCTTAGCATCATGCTCGGTGGCATAATTACCCCGCTGCATGGCGTGAATACCAGCCAGCAAAGCGCCAAGTGCACTACGACCTAATACTTTGATATCGTTGCGGGGTACCGGTTGCACATATCCCGCATCATACAAACTGATAACACGGTTTTTTGCTTCTGTAATACGACGATCCTGATTGATCACCACCTCATCCTGTCCGCTACGGTAAATACCTAATTGATAAGCTTCGAATGCAGAAGTAGCAACTTTGGCAGTTGCAATAGTTATAAAACGATTCTGCAAAGGAATGTTTTCCGGAACGCCGGGTTGCACATCATCCGCTGCGCGCAATACAAACTCTTTGGTCCCTCCGCCCCCAGGTATCACACCAACACCTAGTTCTACTAATCCCGTATACGTTTCAGCTGCGGCACATACCTTATCTGCGTGCATGCTCAATTCACAACCACCACCTAATGCAAGCCCATGCGGCGCCACTACTACCGGAACTGAAGAGTAGCGTACCCGCATCATCGTATTTTGGAAGGACCGAATAGCAAAGTCCAGCTCATCAAACTCCTGCTCCACAGCCAGCATGAATATCATGCCCACATTGGCGCCTGCAGAGAAGTTTGTACCATCATTGGCTATTACAAGCCCCTTATAATCCTTTTCGGCTTTATCGATAGCCGTCTGAATGCCGCTTAACACATCGCCTCCAATAGTTCCCATCTTGGTATTCCATTGCAGCGCCAACACATCATCTCCAATATCATAGAGCTTACAACTGTTATTCTTCCAAATTAATTTATCAGCATAGTTTTTAAGAAGGATGAGCGTTTCCTTACCGGATATGGGTATATATTTCGCTGTTGCAACATCATAAAACAAAGTTTTACCCTGTTCGGATTTATAGAATGTTTTATGTCCCGCAGCAATCATGGCTTCTACCCAGGGAGCTACGGCATAGCCCGCATCTTTCATATCGGCCACTACTTTTTCAGGCCCAAGCAAATCCCATGTTTCAAATGCGCCGATCTCCCATCCAAATCCGGCTTTTAAAGCATCATCTATGCGATAAAACTCCTCACTTATTTCCGGAATACGATGACTGATATAAGAAAACAGCCCGTAGTGAAAATGTCTGTAAAATTCTCCGGCTTTATCGGGTGACTGAAACAGCATTTTCAGCCTTACCGACAAATCCTCAACCGGCTTAGCAGCATCGACTGAAGCAAATTTTGCTTTTACTCTAGGCTTATATTCCAGTGTTTTTAAGTCCAGCGAATAGATTTGTTTTTCTCCTTCCTGTGTAGGGGGCATTTTTTTAAAGAAACCCTGCCCAGTTTTATCTCCTAGCCAGTTATTGGCTACAATGCTATGCAGCCATTCCGGTATTTTAAATAACTCGCGCGCTTCATCTGAAGGGCAGTTTTCATATATTCCGTTGGCCACTTTTACCAAGGTATCAATACCCACTACATCTGCCGTACGAAAAGTAGCAGATTTGGGACGCCCTATTATCGGCCCCGTAAGGAGCTCTACTTCATCAATGGTTAATCCCAGCTTATCTACCAGTGAAAAAACAGACATAATACTGAATACGCCAATGCGGTTGGCAATAAATGCTGGAGTATCCTTGCACAGCACAGTGGTCTTACCCAGTATCACATCTCCAAAATCCATGAGGAATTGCACAACTTCCGGGTCTGTGTCGGCCGTAGGAATGATTTCCAAAAGACGTAGATAACGTGGCGGATTGAAAAAGTGCGTACCACAGAAATGTTTTCTGAAGTCATCACTTCTACCCTCTGCCATCAAATGTATGGGAATGCCAGAAGTATTAGTTGTTATTAGAGTCTGGGGCTTGCGGTATTGCTCTACCTGATCGAAAATGGCTCGCTTCACATCCAATCTTTCCACCACCACTTCTATCACCCAATCACAGGTAGCGATATCCTTCATATTATCATCGAAGTTACCTGTGGTGATTTTTTTAACCACGTCTCGAGTATAAACCGGCGAGGGGTTGCTCTTCAAAGCGGCTTGTAAGGCTTCATTCACCAGTTTATTCTTGTCATAAGATGTGGATTGTCCTTCAGGTGGTAACGGAGCCGGCATATCCAATAATAACACCGGAATACCAACCCCCGCAAAATGACAAGCAATACGGGAACCCATAACACCGCTACCTAAAACAGCAACTTTTTTAATTGTTCTTTTCATGGCTTTTGCTATTAAAACCGGCCGCAATGCTCTTACGTAAAAAGCTCTCGAAATATGAACTTTGATTACAACTAAACGCTCATTCAACGCGTCATAATCATGCAACCGTCTTACGGATATATTTAGTTAGCTAAGCAACTATTTTCTATGAAGATAAGAAAATAAACAAACGATTGATGCACTCGGTCAATTGATTGTACGCAATATTTATACGAACTAAATACAGATCCGATCTAGTTGACTGAAATAGAATGTTTGGGAAAATACATTGATTAAAGCTGTCTAAAAAAAGTTAAATTTGCAGATACTCAAGTTCTACAAATATGAGCGAAGAAAATCATGTGAAGGAAGAAAAGAGCCTTAACTTCATTGAAGAAATCATAGAAAGGGACCTGGCAGAAGGTAAATATGACTCAATAGTAACGCGGTTTCCTCCGGAACCGAACGGCTATCTGCATATTGGGCATGCAAGTAGTATCTGCCTAAATTTTGGTTTAACCCGTAAATACAAAGGCTACACCAATTTGCGATTCGACGACACCAACCCCACCACAGAAGATACCGAATACGTAGAAAGTATTAAGGAAGATATTAAATGGTTGGGCTTCGAGTGGAAGCATGAGCTTTATGCATCGGATTACTTCGAACAGCTGTATGAATATGCCGAAAGACTGATCAAAAAAGGACTGGCATATGTAGATGATAGTACCAGTGAAGAGATAGCCGAACAAAAAGGTACGCCCACTCAACCGGGATATCGCAACAAATATGCGGACCGCACCCCGGAAGAGAATCTGAAGCTTTTTGCCGAAATGCGTGCCGGAAAATATAAAGATGGGGAAAAAGTACTGCGCGCTAAAATAGACATGGCATCGCCTAATATGCTGATGCGCGACCCTATTTTGTATCGTATCAAGCACGCACATCATCATCGTACGGGAGATACTTGGTGTATTTATCCCATGTATGATTTTGCGCATGGGCAAAGCGATTCCATCGAACGTGTTACACATTCCATATGTACGATGGAGTTTGTACCACACCGCGAAGTTTACGACTGGCTCATCGAAAAACTAGAAATTTATCCTTCCAAACAATACGAATTCGCTAGAAGGAACTTGAGTCATACCGTTACCAGCAAAAGAAAATTATTGCATCTGGTTACTGCTGGGTATGTTAGCGGCTGGGATGATCCGCGTATGCCAACTATTGCGGGTTTTCGACGTCGCGGTTTTACTCCTGAAAGCATTCGGGACTTCTGTGAGCGCATCGGTGTGGGTAAACGCGAGAATATGGTGGACATGAGTTTGCTGGAGTTTTGTGCGCGCGAACATCTCAATAAAATTGCGCTTCGCAGAATGGTTGTCTTTAATCCCATCAAAGTGGTGATTACTAATTATGAAAAAGGAAGTGAGCTACTAAAAGCAGAAAATAACCCCGAAGATCCGAATGCAGGTTATCGTGACATCAGCTTTAGTAATGAAATATATATTGAACGGGAGGACTTCATGGAAAACCCGCCTAAAAAATACTTCAGGCTAGCCCCCGGACAAATGGTTCGCTTAAAACATGCCTATATCATCCGATGTGATGAAGTGATAAAGGATGATGCAGGTAATATTATACAACTGAACTGTTCTTACATTCCTGAAAGCAAGAGCGGTGAAGATACATCGGGTATCCATGTAAAAGGAACGCTGCATTGGGTAAATGCAAAAGAATATATTACGATTACTGTAAACGAGTATGATCGTTTATTCACTATCGAGGATCCGGGTAGTGTTGAAAATTATACAGCTTATATCAACCCGAACTCGTTAAATGTGGTTCCCAATGCACTGGCTGAGCCTTCTTTACAAGAAGCAGCCCTGGAACACCGCTTCCAGTTTTTAAGAAAAGGATATTTCGTATTAGATAAAGAAAGCCCTAAAGACAAATTGGTGTTCAACAGAACTGTAACATTAAAAGATACTTGGGCCAAAGCTGCGTCCAAAGCCTAATTTTTAATCTCTAGTTGCAAAACATAGATAAGCCCATAGGAGTTATTCTCAATAAGATTTCCTATGGGCTTGCTATATATTACATTTTATCCCGTCTAATCAAACTTAAACACATATTCATTTCGCTCATCTTTTTTCCAGGCCAAATGCCTTGTAGATGGCGAAGCTGCAAACAAGGGTGAGAAAGTTTTCACCTTCACCGTTTTACCATCGGGCATAAATTCTAGAATGCGCAACCAACCATCACCGCCATTTCCTTCTCTATGTCCACCTCCCATCGACTGTGCATCAAACAACATTTGATGCACGGTTTTTCCTGCCTTGTTTTTATCCTTACGATAACCTTCGCCTGAAATATGTCCACATAATACCAACTCGATATTAGAAGCAGGTTCTACCAATTTTTGCCATATCTGCTCTCCGTTGTTGGCATTGGGTAATGGTATAGCAGGAGCTTTCACAGTTGCATTGTTTATGATATAAGGTTCCAAAAATCTCCACTTTATTTCACTGGTAGTACGTTTATCCTTCGTGTTAAGATAATTATGCGTAAGCAACACTACGCGATGATTCTGGTACTGCTTTAGGTCCACAATTTTCTTAGCCCAAGTAAGCATTGAATCGCGAGGACCATACTCCAGTGTTAGAAATAAATAATCCTTTCCATTTAGGTTTTTAATCTCATAAGCAGCATTATCCAGAGAGGGTCTTCCCTGCTCATTTTTTCCATGCTGAACTAGATATTTTTTGTTCAGATGATTCCTTTCAATAGTGAAAAAATCATTGTATCGAGTTGATCGATTTCCCATTCGGTCAATACTGTAATCATGATTACCGGTAGCGGCAATATAAGCCACTTTTCCATCCAATCTCGAAAATACTTTAGATGCTGTCTCCCATTGCTGTTGCGTGGTACGATCGCCGTTATTATCGTTGGCAATTTTTTCATCAGTCTCGACTAGATCGCCCGCACACATCACCATTTTAATGTTTAGCGAATCAATATTATCTTCTATCCACGCCATCATTAAATCCAGAATAGGAGTATTTCGGTTCCATTTTACATAATTCTGAATATCCGGAATTAGAATTAACGACCAAGAGTCTTTATTTTCAAGAGTGGGCTTTTTATAATCTTGCTGCGCAAAAACACTTATCGTAATAAATAAAAAAACCAGCGTGGGAATAAGATATTTTTTCATTAGCATATAGTTTTATTCCATTATAAAATCAGATTGCAAAAAGAAATGATCACTGGGGTATTTACCGTTGATGTGATCTTTGACAATAGTTGTAGCAAGAGGTTTAATTTTTCCTCTGTACCAGATATAATCTATTCTACCTTTAGATGGGCCCTTCTCATAATTCAGTCCTTGAAACTCGTGGGCAGTAAAGCCGGCTTCTTTTTCGCCGTGAATAGTTTCATAGCTTTCCTTCCAACCGCCTTTTCGAGCCGATTCCAGCACCTTACTCTGGTAACGACTATTGAAATCTCCGGCCATTATCTGATTAAACTCAGGCAAATATTGAGCACTTTCTTCCACTACCAATTTCAGTTGCTCAGTTTTAGCCTGAGCAGACACATGGTCTAAATGCAAGTTGACTACCCGTAACTGTTTTCCTGAAATTTTATCCTTAAGACGAACCCAACACATGTTTCGAGCGCGGGCAGTATCCCAAGACTTACTTCCTGCAATCAACGGCGTTTCTGACAACCAATATGCACCACCCGAAAGCAGCTCATACCGAGCTTTGGAATACAAAATAGGATTTTTGGCAATCCCATGATAACCTGTAGGATGTACATCCATTTCAGGACCATCGAATCCAAAAAGTTGATAAGAAGAAAAATGCTTCCTGAAATCATCTGCCTGTACTCGCAATACTTCCTGTAAGCAAATAATATCTGGTTTTTTGCTTTCAATGATTTTTAGACAAATGTTTTTCCTGGAAGACCAGCCTACTCCTTTCTTTTCATCTTCATCCAGAGCTACTCGAATATTACAACTCATTACCCTGAAACTTTTTTCAGCCACATGCGTGCCGATTTTAAGCTCTTTCAGAGATAATGCAGGAATAGCTGCTAAAGAAGCGAGGTTCTTTAAGAATTTTCTTCTTCCATTCATGATATGCAATTTATTAAAGCTGTAACAGGTAAGGTAGCAACAAAGATTATCTTACCATTAAACCTTAGTTATCGTTTCTTTATCTGTCTGAGAAATTTATATTTTGAACTTTTTGCAGGTATAAACTCTCGTATCGACTCATAAGCCTCAAGAGCCCTATCGCTTAGCAGAATATCACCTCCCTGTTGTACTACCTTCTTATACGATTGTACTCTTATTGCTTCATCTTCTTCCTTTTCCATAATCTTTGCTGTAAAAATGATCACCATCATGCCTTTACTATGTACCAAATCGTAAAAAGCTTTTTTCTTAGGCTGACCAAAATAAGCCACCATATTGCTTGTAGGCACTCCGGTAGCTTCGTAGGCTCGTAACCGTTCTTCATTGGAAACAAACACTTCAAACATCAGATTAGGATCGCGGCTGTAATAATATGCTGCTTCTTCCGGTTCATACGCCGATATTAGTACATTGTGCTCGGCTTTATTCCTTTTGATGGCATCGTAGATCATCGAAAAGGGCACGTCTTTCTTATCCAACATCAGAATCGTTTTCCCCTTGGCCCATTGCAATACTTCATCAAGTGTATGAATGCGATAGTCGGTAAGATTTCCTTTACTATCCTTTAATCGCAGCTGCTGCACTTCTTTCCAAGTATAATCTATCAACTTCCCTTTACCGTTAGTCGTCCTTTCCAATGTTGCATCATGAAACACCACAATGACACTATCCTTGGTAAGGCGCGGATCTATTTCAAAAAAAGCAGGCATGTGTTGTAACACATATTCCATACCGGCGATGGTATTTTCGGGATAGAGCGATTGTGCCCCGCTTCTATGACCACATATCATAGGAATGCGATCCTTGGAATAGGTAAAGAATTCGCGAAGCTCCTTGGTGTTTTTAATGTTAAAAGTATTCAACGTCTGTGAAGCGCCTGACAGGCTCCACAACAGACTACAGCAAACAATCCATATATATTTTCTCATTACATGAAAATTGATTTCATATTGGTGTTACCACATTTCAGCAATTATTCAGCAGGCACCACACTTTCAGTTCGCAACCAAGCACCTTTGGCTAATAACTCCTGTTGCAACGCTTTCACATCAATATCTGCCGGTTGCACTTTATTCTTGATAGCCATTTTGGCTGCGCGTCCGGCGGCTTCTCCCATAGCCATACAAGGTGCCATTACTCGGATTGCCGACATTGCCTCATGTGTAGTAGAGATAGCACGGCCCGCGACAATTAGATTTTTTATTTTTTGAGGTATCAGAGAACGATAAGGAATATCGTAGCAATCGCCACACCACTCCAACGTACAATCGCCTCCTACCGGATGATGAATATCCAGAGGATAGCTAGCCACAGCAATTGCATCTTCGAAATGACGACAACTCAATATATCTTCGCGGGTCATTGTATACAACCCACGTATTCTACGGGTTTCACGAATACCAAGGAAGGGTGCGGTTCTTACGAAGTATGCATTTTCGAATCCCGGAACATACTTAATCAAATACTCCTGTACATCTTCTATTTGTTGGCGTCCCAGAATCTCGCCCTGCGTCAGGCTTGCAGGATCGGTTCCATTCACACCATTCACCCTTGTCATATTTACCCATATCTCACCTTTGCGTAAACCTGTAATCAAAATAGTACGTTCGGTAGGCAATTGCATTCCTGCTTCCTTAGCCTGCTTCATCAGGTTGCGTAAGCCTACTAGTACAAACTGATTGTTTTGTCCAAAATATTCGGCAGGGATAAAATCTGTTAAATACGTGCGAGGCTCCTGAGCAATACTGAGGCGCAGCTCCTCCGTGTCCACTCCACCCATGCAGAACATCAATGTAGGTGGTTGTACCCCTCCCTGTTCATTTCCAAACTCGCATGGAACACCTGCTTTATAAGCAACATCGGCATCACCGCTACAGTCGATAACTACTTTAGCTAGAATAGCTTCTCGACCGGCCTTACTTTCAATAATAACACCTTTTAGATCATCCCCTTCCTGCACTATTCCTGCAAAGAAAGCATAAAACAATACCTGCACATTTGCTTCAATCAGCATTTTGAGTGCTACCGTCTTTACAGCTTCAGGCTCTACAAGGGTCAAACTCATATGTAGCGGGCAGGGTCGGTGTTCGCTGGCCGCCTGAACTTCTTTTAAACGATCGATAAATTTTTGTGGTAGCCCTTTAATAATCTGATTTCCTTTTTGTCCTAAGAAACCTAGTATAGGTAGACCTATCGTCATATTACCACCTACAAAACTTCTGCTTTCAATAAGCATTACTTTATGTCCTTCCTCTGCAGCAGCCAAAGCAGCCATAATACCCGAAGGTCCACCACCTACTACCAATACATCGGTTTCATAACGCACGTTTATTTCTCTTGACGGTTCTACTATCTTTTTAGTACTATTGGTTTCCATATTATTTTATGATTGAGGTTTTTCTTTTCTAATGACAGTCCACAGCAGTAGTACTGCAATGGGATGTAAAAAAGCCATGAATGTAAAAATCTTGCCTGCACCCAAAGTGCCGATAAGCTGTCCTACAAAATAGTTGAACAACACAGCCCCGGCAGCCCCGAACCCTCCGGCTATTCCCAACACGCTGGCTACATTTTTTACGGGGAATACTTCACTCATCACCACCGGTGTATTGAACACCCAGGTCAAGCACATTATGGCTATAACGCTGAACAAACAGATGGTCAGCACTGGATTATGGGATACATAAGAGATCAATAAGCACAACGGAGCCGCAAGCGATACTGTTGTAAGCATGATTTTACGTGCTTGAAGTGGCGCCTTCCCACGGCGCACCAATCTGTCCGACCAAGCCGATGTGCCAATAGCTCCCAGATCTGCACATAAGAATGGAATCCAACCAAACATGCCTACCTGTGCCAAACTAAGGCCTGAGTTTTCCTGCAAATACCCCGGCAACCAGAACAAACAGAAATACCATACCGGGTCGCTAATAAAACGTATCAACAATATACCCCATAGACTGCGAGTCTTCCACAACTGAGACCATTTAAAAGCCTCAGTATTCACCTGCGTAGCAGAAGCTTTCACATTTTTAGCCAATACCTCAGCAGGTGGATCCCGATAAATCAGAGCCCATAAAATGACAATTATCAACCCTACAGATCCAGACACTATAAACGCTGTCTGCCAATTATAAGAAAGCGCAAGCCATGCGATAAGCGGGGGTGCAATGATGGCCCCCACGGAACTACCGGCTACACACAAGCTATTAGCAGTAGCACGCATCTTATCCGAAAACCAGACCGTCACTACCCGTATTTGTGCGGGGAAATTGGAAGGTTCAGCAATACCTAATAATCCCCTGAAAAAAGTAAATTGTCCTAAAGTTCTAGAAATCCCTCCTCCGATACAAGCCAGCGTCCATGTCAACACCCCGTATAGCATCACTTTACCGGCACCAAAACGGTCTACCAACCATCCCGCCACCGGATACATCAGCGCATAACAAATGGTAAATACATTTACAATTAAAGCATACCCATCGTCATCAATATTAAACTCCGACTTTAACATCGGTTTTAAAACAGACACGATTTGCCGGTCGACATAATTAAATACAATCGCTAGAAAAATAACGGCAACAATCAACCAGCGTCTTGTTTCAGGCCTAATACGCATTATGACTTATTAAGTTTTCGAAAACACTATTTCATTTACGAAACAAACCTGTTTTACTACACGTACTGTTCAGTTTGCAATCGCTATAAAACAAAAAACTCAATCGTTTATAACATTCCCAAGCAACCTATAATCACTCCTCACTGGAACAAACGTAACAATATTAAAGATAAATAAAAATATTTTTAAACAAAATTAAATATAATTAAATACAACTCGAAAGCATTTGATACTGGACTAAAAAATGAAAGGCCGCCTTACAGCAGCCTTTCATTTTCCAATAAATGTATTTCTGCCATCCTAGTGTTTCACAGATGTGCTGTTCATCTCAGTAGTAACTGTCATAGGAATCTTTTGCCCCATGGCTTCGATATCTCCTTTCATATTCTGCTTCGTGATACTAACAACCGATAACCCTGTATCCAGATCCACTTCGTAAGTACCTGTAACATCTCCTTCCAGATGTACCGACATCGTCATCCCTCCGTATTCCATTTTAGCATCGGCGGGAGTATGTAGTTTGCTCAATACTTCAATGAATGCTTTTTTACCCTCTACACGTTTTAGTGTATAGGCACTTTCCGACACTAACTCATATGGATGAGTAAGGGTAATGGTTTTAGTCCAAGTTTGCCCTACTTTTACCGGCTTACCCGGGTAAAAACCCATACTCATAGCCATAGAGCTTTTCACAGCATCGCTACCTACTATACCTTTAATGGTTTCGATTTGAGAAGGATCAGCATCGATGCCATCCAGCAAATTTTCAGCGCCCGTAACTTTTACTATATCTCCTTGAGGGGTTATGCTTAAACTTACGGTCTTCCCCTTCAGTTGTTTTAGTATGGCACTTTGCTTCATACCATCTTCACTATTGATAGTAGTTGCCATACCCAGCATATTCATATCTACTTTCATTTTGTCATACGTAATGTGTAGAGTTTTATTAGCTCCATCATCGTCGAAACTATACACCGAATTCATATCCATTCCCATATTTACCGTCATCTCCTCTCCCATCACTTGCTGCGTAATAGTAGATTTCAAAGTGGTACGTACATCATACGCATCATTTTTCTTCGGCTGAAAATGGATGGAATAATTTTGAGCATTCACAGCTAATACCAGCAGCGTACTAGCCAGAATTAAGAAGAAGTGCCTTTTCATAGAAGTGCTATTTAGGATTATAAATTGTCCCATTTTATTTCAACGAGGCTAATAGTTTCTCGTTCAACTTAACATAATCATCATTTTTAGCTTGCGCTGCTAGCTCTTTCGACTGCAGTGCAACTTTAGCAGCCTCGTCCTTTTTTCCGGCTTTAGCAAGGGCCCGCGCATACTGATATTTTATCCAGAACGCATTAGGCTGTTGTTCTGCTGCCTTAGCAAACCAATCAATAGCTTTATTTAAATCTTTGCCACTCTCGAAATAATAAGTAGCTGCCTGAAAATAGGCAGGCTTATCCGACTTCATGGAAGCATCTATTGCAGCCATCACTTTTGCATCAATATGGGTTTTGATGGGCAATACTACCATTGTTTTATCCCAGATGATTTGCAACTCACAAGACTCCGGCTGAATGTTTTCAAACTGAATAGTAAAGTTCTCTACCTTATTAGCCAGCGTTTGAGGTTTTGCTACCACCCTTACCACATCCTCCTCTTGTTTATAGGCTGCTGGGCTGGTCACATTGGTTTGCTTGGTAATAATCAACACCCATTCTTTTTCACCCGGAATACTTAACAAACCATATTTACCTGCCGGAATTCGTTTACCACCAATACTTACTTCATCACCGAATGTCAATGTAGTGGCTCCATTTGCACCGGTACGCCATACTTTGTTGTATGGAACCAGGTCTCCAAAAACCTTCCTTTCGCGTACAGCCGGACGGCTATAAGAGAGTTCTATATAAGACAAGCCAAAGTCTTGCTTAACGGTTTGAGCCGGACTAGGTGCTGGTAACACGAGCTGCTGAGCATTTCCCAAATGCAGAGCACACAATAACACAATGGACAAAACAATTCGTTTCATGGCAGTCATTTTTTTATAGAATTAAGATAGCAATATAGAAAGATTTATTTAATAGGAAAATATTAAGCGGTAACGTTAAGTATTCCTGCTAAAGGAAGGATGAAACTCTTCCAATGTTTTTCTGAGAAACTCTTTATCCAGATGTGTATAGATTTCGGTGGTAGTAATGCTTTCATGGCCCAACATTTCCTGTACCGCTCTCAGATTGGCTCCACCTTCTATTAAATGTGTAGCAAAAGAATGACGAAAGGTATGCGGAGAAATCGTTTTGGTAATCCCGGCCTTTTGAGCCAGCTCTTTTATAATTAAGAAAATCATTACGCGCGACAACTTTGTGCCTCTTCGATTCAGAAATAAAATATCTTCATTTCCGGGCTTCACATCGATATGTACTCGCACCGTTTGTCGATACAGATTGATGTATTTGACTGCTGCAGCGCCAATAGGCACCAACCTTTCTTTATCTCCTTTTCCTGTAACCCGTATGAATCCTACATCCAAATACAATTGGGAGATGCGCAAATTCACCACTTCGCTCACACGCAAGCCACAACTGTACAATGTTTCCAGAATAGCTTTGTTGCGCGTACCTTCGGGCTTACTTAAATCGATTTGCTGTAAGATGCGCTCAATTTCTTCAAAACTGAGCACATCTGGCAAAGCTCTTTTGGTTTTAGGCGCTTCCAGTAGTATAGATGGATCTTCTTCTACAACATTCTCTAGCAAACAATATTTATAGAATGCCCTAATCCCCGATATAATCCGTGCCTGTGAAGTATCGGCCAACTGCATCTCGGCTATCCACTTTATAAAAAACTGCAAGTCCTGCAGGGTAACCGCTGCAGGACTCTTAGCCATATTATTCATCTCAAGAAATTGCGTGAGCTTATCCAAATCACGCAGATAGGCTTCTGTAGAGTTTGAAGAAAGCGATTTCTCCAATTGCAAGTACGCTTTAAAGCCTTTTTTATACGCCTCCCACATTTGATTATTTAAAATTGAGTGGGTTGTTATGTACGATTTCCTGATTTTTTACTTTAAGTTTTGCGTAAATATTCGTCTTAGTGATGTTTACCGAATCAATCAGGCTATGAATATTGTCATAATCGATTTCGGTCACACCGGTATCTGTTAAGAGCTGCTTAGCGATTTGGCCGGTTTGCATATCCTCTACATAAATGAACGTATTGTCATAATATGCTACCAGACCATCTTCTATGGCGAATTTAGGATCGAAATTATTAATCGCACTGGTAAACTTGCTGGTAACGCCATCTTTATCAAAACCCAGTTTCAAAAGATAGCCACGCCCTGTAGCACAATCGTTAAACTTCACCCATGCGTATTTACCTTCGATAATATCGCAAGTAAGAAACTGCTTGGAAGGTTTTACTGTTTTTTCAATAAATTCATTAAAGATAATATCATTTGCTACGCCACCGCTCTTTTCCCAGTGTATGGAATCTATTTGACAATCTTTAAAGCTAATTCGCACAAAAGGTTTGCCGGGAGCTGTACTTTCCACCAGCATTGGCTCTTCAATACAAGTCTCATCTGCACAGAATGGTTGTGATGAAGTGTCTTCCCCTTTACAAGCTGCAAGCGTTACTACTGCAAAGGCTGAAGCAAAAAATAATAGTCTCATACTGTTTGTTTTTGTTTTTATTTAAAGTTTGAAGGTTGTTTGAACAAGCTAAACCCTCCTCTGTCAGGGGGGGTATGGCATAAAATTAAATGCCTGAAAACAAACCTACACATTTTTTTATAAACCGTATTACATAAAAACATCTTCGAGCAAAAAGTATTCAGGAGGTCTATTTTTATGCAGTGTAATGGATAATACATCATACTGTATCCATTTGTAACCCGGGTGCTGAAATAAATATGCATCGGCAGCAGCCTTCAAAGACGCAAATTTTTTCGCAGTTACGCTCTCCTCCGGATAGCCGTAACGGGATGAGCTTCTGGTCTTCACTTCAATAAAATGCAATTTATTGTCTTTCGTGGCGATAATGTCAATTTCATGCCTGCCATAACGCCAGTTACGACAAACAATGAGATAGCCTTTTTGCGTAAAAAACTTTACGGCCATGGCTTCCCCGGCCTTTCCTAACTGATTATGTGCCGCCATTTCCTATCTTTACAACAAGTTACTACAAATTATACTATGCAAGTGTTAGCACCATTAAGCGGAGATATTAAGCATTACGACTGGGGGGGTATTCATTACATTCCTTCACTTCTAGAAATTGAGAACCCTAATATGGAGCCCTATGCCGAATACTGGCTAGGCGTACATCCTCAAGCTAATTGTAAAATTACCTTGGATGACGGGTCCGAAGTATTACTGAGAGATTATATTCAGCAACAACCCGAGAAAACATTGGGCAAAAAGATACTGAAGACCTTCGGTAATATGCCTTACTTGCTGAAAGTGCTGGACGTGAAAGATATGCTCTCGATTCAAGTACATCCTTCCAAAAAGCAGGCAGTCATTGACTTTGAGGAAGAGAACAAAAAAGGCATTCCGCTGGATGCGCCTCACAGAAATTACAAGGATACCAATCATAAACCCGAGTTGATGGTAGCCATGAGTGAGTTCTATCTGCTACATGGGTTTAAGCCCGAAGAAGAAATGGAAGCTATACTCACTCAGACCAAAGAATTGAAATTTTTGAAACCGATATTTAAAAAGAAAGGTTACGCAGGACTGTATAAGACAGTTATGGAAATGCCACAGGAAAAAGTAAATGAAGTACTGCATCCCTTGTTAGCACGCATCATACCTTTATATCAAAACGGTGTGCTGCAGAAAAATGATGAAAACTTCTGGGCGGCTCGTGCTGCACTTACATTTGACAGACCTGGCGTAATAGACCGCGGCATCTTTTCGGTTTATTTCTTCAACCTAGTACATCTTACACCAGGACAAGCTATCTTCCAAGATGCGGGCGTACCCCATGCCTATTTAGAGGGTTACAATGTAGAAATCATGGCCAGCAGTGACAATGTTCTGCGTGGCGGTCTTACTACTAAACACATCGACACTGCAGAATTGCTTAAACACACCAAATGCGAAGCCACGCATCCCAAAATCATTAAAAAGGCGCGTACTGCCAGCCAGCAATACAAAGCGCCCGTGAAAGATTTTGCACTGGCCTCTTATAAATTAAAAAAAGGCGAATCCATAAAATTGGATATTGCCACTACCGAAATATTCCTATTGATGGAGGGCAACGTGACACTGAAAGCGAAAAAGACTACTGTACCCCTGCATCGTGGTAATATTGCTGCTGCTGCATTTGCCGGAGCCAAAGTAACCGTTAAGGCGCTGGAAGATTCTTGGCTGTTCAAAGCCGCGGCGAAATAGTAGATATACCAATGTGTTAATACGCACAGCGCAGCCAAGCATCTTCACCATCTTATCAATAACGCAATCCCAATAAGGGCATTGCAAGAATCATTGGGTCTTTTTTAAATGTAAGGATGACAAAGAAAGAGCGTTATCGGTTTGTTATTGATTATTTTTCGGAACATATGCCCGAACCTGAAACGGAGTTGATATATGATAACCCCTATCAATTGTTGGTAGCTGTAATATTATCCGCACAATGTACCGACAAGCGTGTGAACCTGACCACACCGCATCTTTTTCAAAAATATCCGGATATATACAGCCTAAGTAAAGCCACTCCGGAAGAAGTGTTTCCTATTATCAAAAGCATCTCTTATCCTAACAATAAGAGCAAACATCTGGTAGGAATGGCTAAGAAGGTTGTGGAAGAATTTAACGGCGAAATACCTATGACCGTACAGGAATTAACTACGCTGCCGGGAGTAGGGCGCAAAACCGCTAACGTGATTACTTCGGTAATTGAAAAGCAGCCCAATATGGCTGTAGACACACATGTATTCCGGGTAAGCAAAAGAATAGGACTTGTATCACCCAAAGCGAGCACACCCTTGGCTGTAGAAAAGGAGCTGGTTAAAAATATTGACCCCTCGTTGATTCATAAAGCCCATCACTGGCTGATATTACATGGACGTTATACTTGTATGGCACGCAACCCCAAATGCCGCGAATGCGGATTACAACAGGCCTGCGCATGGTTTCACAAAAATGTTACGCTTATATAACGTCGAAGGGCTTTAACTCTAGCAATCTGTACTTTACAATAGTTTCCGGCGCCCTCGATTTACAGGTAAGCAAGTGCGGATAATCGATACGCTCTTTTAGCAGCACTACTTCGCAGTGAAAATTGCTGGTAGTCTTTACCCCTACGGTATATCGGTCTTCTTCATGATGCAGGAGTTTCATGCTAATGTCAAAATCGATATCATAGTTTTGCAGATACTCACGCACATAACATTCTACAGATTGCTCAAAAAATGAGCGACGGCTTAATCCCCTGTATTTATTCTTGTAAATTTTTCTAAGCAAGGTGCGCACCATAATATGGCCTACATCTTCTACTACTACATGTCCATAATAAATACCAAAAGGCAAGGCCACAACATTAGCCGCAAAGCGGTCTCCACCTACATGAGAACTCTCCCATACTTGCACATCGGTATTGAAAGCCTCAAAAAACTTGAATACAGGATATCCAAACTTAGCGCAACACTTATCTTTTTTCCCATTGGTACAGATTACAAAAAACGGGTCGGTCTCCCATTCAGTAGACTCGGAATGTATGTAATCTGCAAGACGAACCGTAGCCACCTGCTCAATAGGTAGTTGAATAGTAAAGTAGGCGCATTTCTTACAATCGACAAAAATGATACGACAGTCTCTGAAATTGGTTTTCTTATTGCGAATTAGCAAAACTTTCCCTTTTAGAGACTTTGCCAGTTTCTGTATACCTTGAAGCCAAGCTTTATCAAAATGCGCCTCCCCTACTTTTGCCGGAAAAGGATTGCAATGCTCTATCAATATAAAAACGCTGCTGTTGGCAGCAGTTCCTGCCAGTGGCTCTTTAAAATATCGCGAAGCTGCACTGCAAAAAAATACGTCTTTATCAGTTATCTGTTTCAAAAAAATAATCTTTATAACGCTTCAATATAAACAACGCCCTCCTTCACTAGTTGCGTAAGCAGTTTTTTTTTGACTTCCTCGTTCAACTCGCCTGGTAATTCGTCTAATGTAAATTGCTTGCGCTCAAATATAAAATCAATCACCGGTCGCACTGCATTGCTTAACTGGATAGCCTTTCCCCAGAAACGTAGTTCAAAACCGTTATCATTTTCGACAGAAGAGAAAAGTACCCCTTCATTCAAGCGAAAAGACGTTTGCGGCTGAATAGACTGTACATTGCATACGCTTTCAAAATAATTACGTACTGGTTGCGGCTGTGCAGTACGGTAACTTTTATTGAGCCTCTCTATGCCATCCTTAAAATTCAGCTCTGATAATTTTTGCGTAAGAAGTTTTACCTTTTCTTGTATTAGCTCGTCAAGATTGTCTTTCCAAAACGGAACCGCCTCTCTAAATTCTTTAAACGCTTCCAGTTGCGGAAATACTTCGTTGAAGAATCGTACCCAGGTGAAAGAGAGTATACCGATGGTGATATGTGCCGAAACGCCATCATCGGCTACGGCATCATGCACATAGCCACGAGGTACATATAGAAAATCTCCAGGCTTAATCTGAAGGGTTTGTAAGGGCTCTTTGTTATAATCTTTGCTAACGAAAGATTGATTCTTGGTAGGTAGTTCTTTTTCAAAGCCGTATAGGTGCCAGGTTTTGGTGCCAGCTATCTGCAGTACAAATACATCGTGAGTGTCCCAATGCGGATGAAATCCCTGCGAACGACTGGGCGTAATGTATAAGTTGGCCTGAACGGGTGAATTAAATTTTTGCGATAATTGCAAACAGCAATGAGAAAGATTATTAAAATAACGTTGTCCTGCCTGAATTACAAAGGTAGCACCGTTGTTAAACAGTGCAAAAGCTTTATCGGTATTGATAATTCCATCTTTTCTGTGATGGCCTATAGGTGTGCTTTTGAGCGTGTATTCGCCATTAGGAACTTCCTTCCCGTCTTTTACCATACGCACAGAAGGGTAAAAGATATCCTGTCTATCCAGATAATCTGAAATTTCCTGTGAAGTAAGTATAGGGTTGTAATAAGATGCATCGTTGCGGTTAATGTATAGAATATCCTTTTCGTGGTATCGGGTAAAAAAATCGTCAATAGTATAAGGTGCGATAATCGATTCAAAAAAACGCGTCATATAAAATATGATTTATGTAAATGCAAAATGTAAAAAAGCTGCAGAAAAGAATATCACTGCAGCTTTGTAAAAAGTTTTTTAATAGAACTCAAGCGTTATAAGATTTATGCGCCGTCTCCACCATCACCGTCTGCACCACCATCTCCGTCAGCGCCACCATCGCCGTCTGCTCCGCCGTCACCATCGGCTCCGCCATCTCCATCAGCGCCATCGCCTCCGTCAGCACCTCCATCTCCATCTCCGTCATAAGCCTGTGCTGTTGCCGAAGTTTCATCCAATCTTGTTACTTGCAGTTCGTCCTGAGAGAGATCGATATAAGTTGTTTCCATAAAATGCGTTTTTAAAGAATGAAGAAAATTAATTCGTGTTAAGTGCAAAGTAATTAATTTTCTTCAACCGAAAAAATTTAAAGGCGAATAATTACGCACCTTAGCGAACTCTTAACAAGTTCGGCGCCTTTTACCGTAGCCTGTATTTTTTCTGCACTTTCGGATCATCGAAATATTCATTCAGCTGTTTCTCCGAAAGATTTTCCGACATCTCAGTAGGTACTTCTGCTAGCTGTGTCTGACTTTGTCTTAACTCTTTTTTCAGCGTCTCGGTTTTTACCAAAATGAGAGGATCTCTATCGCCCGACAGCTGATTTTCGGTAAGAATATAATCCAAACGCTTAATGTTCGTACGCAACAACGTCGCTTGATTTTGCTCTGTTGTTCTCTGAGGGGCAGCAGCTTCTTTCACCGGCATAGCGACCACACCTATGCTGGGCAGTATTTTCCCCGTATTTTGCTTGCTTTTATTTTCACCCGCAGTTGTTGCCAGCACAGTACCTGTAAGTGTAGTTGTTGCAGTGGTAATATCAAATCCCGACCGCCAGTTCTTCGTTTTTCTAAGCCTTTTGTCTAACTGCAGAAAGGTGTATTTATATCGAAGTATCCAAGTTTTTAGATTATTGAGGGCGTCATTATATTCTTTTGTCGCTATATCATAATTTAATCCGTTTTTCACAATCACCTTTACACGAGCCGTATCAGCATAGTTAAAGTTAGTACTACCAATGAATTCAAGATTCACGACACGCTCCCCTTTGGGGTCTTGATCCGTAACAAAGTCATATCCTGGCACCCACTCAAAATAATCGTCACAGGTTTTGGGCAATTTGAAATTACCAATGGACACATCGCTGGATACAAGTATCTTATCAATGGGGAAATTACCGTTTTCACACAATACACTAAAGCTCAGTCGATCTCCCTCCACAATCGTAACTGGACTTACCACCGAAGGTTTAATTCGGGGATATACTACATCAGTACTATAAAAGATCACACGGACGGTAGTATCCAGCCTATCCAAAGGATTAGACAAACTTTGCACACCAATTTTTACAGGATATTCCTGATCATATTTTAATCGGCCTGCAAGAAACAATGATTTATTAGATTTAAACGAAAGTACCCCATTATCTTTATCCATCTTAAAACCCACCGGAGCTTCTTTCAAGAACCAGTAATATTTTTTGGGATCCTTATTAATCAAAAATTTATAAGAGAGACTGGAATCCACATGCAATGAGAAAAAGGGGCTGAAATTCACTATTCTTAAAGAATCCATGCGGGACACTTCAGTTGCGGGTTTCAATACTATGCTATCGGGTCTCACCTGCGATCTCACTGATAACGAAAGTAAAAACACTACTAATAAAAGGGCCAGCTTGATATTGCGCATAACTGATAAGTGTTTGAATTCACAGAATTTACAAAGTTAGGCAATAGACGTCGAATAGCCTGAATAAGTGGGCTGAGGCTTTCAATATTCTTTAAAAAAAGCCCCTGCGTGGAAACGCAGGGCTTAAACCAAAACTAACTGCTTATGAGAAAAACTTGCTTATTGTACCTCTATTTCTTTTGACGCTGCTTTAGCTTCTTCCTTGCGCTGAAGGGTTACTATTAAGATACCATTAACATATTTTGCTTCAACTTTATTTGTATCAATCTTATCATCAATAGTAAATACCCTTCTAAAAGAGCGCAAATGGAATTCTTTTCTTAAACTCTTACCTTTTTGCTCCTCACTTTCGATTTTCTTTTCGGCTGAGATAGTAAGTAAATTACCATCTACAGTAATTTTAAAATCGGCCTTATCGTAGCCTGGAGCCACTACCTCAATCTGATAGTTTTTTTCGTTTTCAGTAATGTTTACTGGGGCAAAACCTTTTTTATCCGGCACCAGTAAATCAGTTTTAAATAAGCTAGGGATTTCGGTAAAGAAATCATCTACCAGACTGTTGAAAGTTCTTTCAAAAGGAATGCTGTTGAATTTTATTAAGTTCATAGTGTCAATCCTCCTTTTTATTGTTTTTTGGAATATTATTCAATAATCGATTTCGCCTATCTCTATTCAAACTATGAACCAATATCATTTATAGAGACATTTTGTCATTTTCAACCTTTGTAAAATGACAATCCGTCATAAAACCTTATTCCTAATCGTAAATTTGTCGCTCAAGCATATATCATGCTGGAAGGGGATAAATTCGACGAATAAGAGAGAAGGTTTACAGGCTTACACTAAACAATTTCTCTAAATTTGCGTTGAATGTATTTAAATCTTAAAACAGTATAGAAGTATGTATCCCACTGAAATAGTTCAACCCATGAAGGAGGAGCTCACCGATAACGGGTTCGTAGAATTGCTCACTCCGGAAGATGTGGAGGCCAGCCTGGCCAAAGGAGGAACCAACCTTGTTGTAATCAATTCTGTATGTGGATGTTCTGCAGGAACTGCGCGTCCGGGAGTGCTGATGGCTATTGCGAATGCCACTAAAAAACCCGACCATCTCACAACCTGTTTTGCAGGATACGATATTGATGCGGTAAAAAAAATTCGTGAACATTTACTGCCCTACCCACCCTCTTCTCCATCCATTGCTTTGTTTAAGGATGGCAAATTGGTACATTTCATCGAAAGACATATGATCGAAGGACGCTCGGCGCAGATGATAGCTGAAAATCTCATAGCTGCCTTCGATGAATATTGCGCTTAAAACGATTTTTTTATATCTTTATTACGGAAGATGCGTAGCATAATGCTACGCATCTTTGCTGTATATAATTTATTAACGCTGATATTTCAACCTAGTTTGTTGTAATATTGCCGCTAATAAAACAAAAATCACCTACTGCATGTATCCTAATTTATACTACCTCTTTCGCGATTGGTTTGGCGTAGAATGGAAATTCTTACATTTCCTGAACACTTTCGGTTTTTTTGTTGCAGTTTCTTTCATTATCAGCTCAATTGTTTTAACCCGCGAACTTCGGCGCAAAGGGAGAGAGGGGGTAATGTTTCCAACTGAGGAAACCATTGTTGTAGGTAAACCCGCCAGCTGGGGCGAATTGCTTACCAATTTTATTTTAGGATTTGTATTAGGTTATAAAATTCTGGCCTTACCGTTTGTTGACGAAAGCCTAAAGACCAATACCCAGGAATATATCTTCTCATCAAGCGGCAACTGGTTTACCGGTATTGCACTGGGGGCACTGTTTGCTTTTCTGAAATGGAAAGAGCGCAATAAACAAAAACTGCCACAACCCGAAAAACGCGCTATCCGCGTATGGCCACACGATCGCGTAGGCGAGATGACCATGATTGCATTGGTTTTCGGGCTAGTGGGTGCCAAACTTTTCGACGCTTTTGAAAACTGGGATACCTTTATTCAAGATCCTTCTTCGATCTTTTCCGCTGCAGGACTGACGTTTTATGGAGGATTAATTTGTGCCGGCGTTGCTCTATGGCTGTACACACGCAAGCATAAAATACCCTTTGTTCACTTTGTAGATGTAATGGGACCGGTAATGATGCTAGCCTATGCCATAGGCCGAATTGGCTGTCAAGTAGCCGGCGATGGCGACTGGGGCATCTACAATAGCGCTTATAAAACCACGCCTGCAGGAGGCGTATTTCCGGCAACTTCGGGTGATTTTGAAGCGGCTCTTACCACCCATGCCGAGTATTTCGCCCGGCACGGCTCTGCTCACGCATCCTTTGTAAAACCAAAAATTTTAAGCTTTTTGCCTGATTGGTTCTTCGCTTACGACTACCCTCATAACGTAAATGAAGCAGGCGTACCGCTAGCAAACTGTAGCGATTTACAATATTGCACCCATTTACCAGTACCAGTTTTCCCTACACCGATGTACGAGGTCATTATTTCCTTTATCCTATTTGGAATATTGTGGATGTTAAGGAAACGCATCCACATACCGGGAATGCTATTCGGCATCTATCTTCTATTTAATGGATTAGAAAGATTTTTCATTGAGCGCATACGGGTAAATGTAAAAATGCATTTCCTAGGAATGGAAATGACTCAGGCTCAGCTTATTTCATTCTGCCTGATGTTAGGAGGTATTGTTTTAATCATTTATTCCAAAATAAACCACAAAAACATGCAACCAAGGACCAGCTAATTACGTTTATAATATAAATTTATTAACTTAATGCCCAGTTTTGTGGGAGACTTTAGTATATTACTATTGAATTTCTTCCATTTTATGCGTACCTTTGCAGGCTATTATTTAAATTGGGGCGGAATCTTTCACTTTAGTTTACCAAAAGGTTATATATAAACAATATGCGTCAGCTAAAAATTGCTACACAGATTACTAACAGAGACTCACAGGCAGTGGAAAAATACCTGCAAGAGATCTCTAAAATTTCAATGATTACACCCGAAGAAGAGACCGTACTCGCCCAGCGTATCAAAATGGGTGATCAACGTGCTTTAGACAAGCTCGTTCAGGCCAACCTTCGTTTCGTGGTTTCTGTGGCAAAACAATATCAGCACCAAGGATTGTCGCTTAGCGACCTCATCAATGAGGGCAACCTTGGTTTGATTAAAGCAGCCCAACGTTTTGATGAAACCAAAGGGTTTAAGTTTATTTCTTATGCCGTATGGTGGATTCGTCAGAGCATCTTACAAGCTTTGGCCGAACAAGGACGTCTGGTACGCTTACCACAGAACAAAATTGGCACTTACAACAAAGCCAACAAGGCCTACATGGCATTTGAGCAAGAGCATGAAAGAGAACCTTCTACCGAAGAGCTTTCGGAACTGCTGGAGATGAGTGAAACCGAAATCAATAACATCTTCCAAAGCAACACCCGTCACACTTCACTAGACGCTCCGGTACATGAAGCGGAAGATGTGGCTATGGGAGATCTGCTGGAAGGAGGTTCTAATACCGACGAAGATGTGATGAAAGATTCACTGCGCAACGAAATCCGTCGCGTGCTGAAATCTCTCTCTCCACGTGAAGCTGAAATTGTAAATGCCTATTTTGGTCTTGATGGTGAAAACGGTGTAACCATTGAACAAATCGGTCAGAAATACGACTTAACGAAAGAACGCATTCGTCAGATAAAAGAACGTGCGATTAAACGCCTTCAGAAGGCGAGATATAGTAGCGCTCTAAAAGCCTACTTAGGTTAAAAATTATGAGACTCAAAGCTCCGGTCCGTGGCCGGAGCTTTTTTTATGCCTTCCTGCGAAATGTACTTCATTTCAAATAAAAAAATATTGAATTATTATTGCGTCTAAAAATATTGGCGTGAAGATACTTGTAACAGGCTCTAATGGATTTGTAGGCAGTCATGTTGTAGCTGCTTTGCTGAAAGAAGGACACGAAGTATTTGCCTCCTCTCGCACAGGAGATGCCTCCTCCTTCAATAAACAGTATCCAACCTATCGCTTTATACAGGTGGACTTTACCGATCCATTCTCCCTACACGACGCCTTTGAATTCGTACAACCTGAGGTGGTAGTACATTGTGGGGCTATGAGCAAACCCGATGAATGTGAACTGAATCAGGCTGATGCATACGACGTGAATGTATACGGCACATTGCAATTATTGCTAAATGCAGAAACCTATCAGTCCTTCTTCGTACACCTATCTACTGATTTCATATTCGACGGTGAGAAAGGAATGTATACCGAAGATGACCCTGCCAATCCCATCAGCTACTATGGTCGAACAAAGAAAGAAGCAGAGGACGCCGTTGCTGAATATAAATTCGATAAAGCTATTGTAAGAACTAGTTTTGTATATGGCAAACCTCTTTACGGGCGGGATAGTTTTATTGGACTGATAGCAAAAAAACTGAAAAATAATGAACCCTTTAAAGTGGTAAATGATCAGCAACGCACACCGACCCATGGCGAAGACTTAGCAAAAGGCATTAGAACCATCATTAACAAGCGCGCCTGTGGTGTATATAATCTGGCAGGAAAGGACCTGCTTACACCTTATGAAATGGCCCTTGCCACAGCAGCATATTTAAATATTTCGGCACACCAACTGACACCTGTAACCCGAGCAACATTTCAGGAAAAGGCGCTGCGTCCTCTAAATGGAGGCTTAAATATTGCAAAAGCACAAAGAGAGCTAGATTATCATCCTATGAGTTTTGCAGAGGGACTCGAAAAAACACTGGCTGAATAAGTGCCCTCATCCATATTCTCATCCATATTGCGCCAACAGAGCCTGCACCTCTTCCAAAGTATTGACATCCTTGACGGTTTTATCTTTACGCCAGCGTAAAATACGCGGAAAACGCAGCGCCACGCCCGACTTATGACGGTTGCTTCGAGCAATACCTTCGAATCCTATTTCGAACACCAACTCGGGCTTTACGGTTCGCACAGGACCGAATTTTTCTACCGAGTTGTTTTTTATAAAACGATCGACCTCTTTTATTTCCTGATCGGTAAGACCTGAATACGCTTTAGCAATGGTAACCAGCCGTTCTCCCGATTTTACAGCAAAAGTATAATCGGTATAAAAACCACTCCTGCGGCCACTCCCCTTCTGCCCGTAAATCAAAACGGCATCGATAGATAAAGGGTTTATTTTCCACTTCCACCAATCGCCTTTTTTACGTCCGGTATGATAAATAGAGCCTTTTGCTTTTAACATTAGCCCCTCGCTATTTACCTGCCGTGCCTGTTCCCTTAAGGCTGCCAATTCGATCCAGTTGGCAAACCCTACAACCGGAGATATTTTTATATTCTGTAAAGGAACAGAAGTAATTATTTGCTCTAATAGTTGTCTTCTTTCGATAAGGCTTCTTTCTCGAATATCAGTGCCGTTCACTTCCAGAAGATCGTAAGCATAAAAACCTACTGGCACTTCTTCCTGTAATTTTTTGGAAATAACTTTTCTATTTAATCGCTTCTGCAGATGGTTAAAATTCAGTACCTGTCCATCTTTATAGGCTAGAATTTCACCGTCTATAACCGTACCGTCGGGCAGGTACGATGCTATAAGTTGTAAATCGGGAAACTGATCGGTGACCAATTCCTCTCCCCGACTCCATATAAACAACTCATTGCCCCGCTTAATCATCTGGCCTCTGATACCATCCCATTTCCATTCGGCTTGCCACTCCTGAGGGTTTCCCAGCTCCTCCACAGGCTTATCCATGGGATAGGCTAGACAAAAGGGGTACGGCTTGGAGTGATCGGCATTAATATGCTTACCGGCAATGAGATCGGTATAATCGGCTTCCTCTGGACGCCATTGCCCCATAATACTATGCATAATGGTATTGCTATCTACCCCTGTAAACTTCGAAAGCGCATTGACCAATAATTTGGACGATACACCAATACGAAATCCGCCGCCAATGAGTTTATTAAAAATAAAACGCTCATTATAATCCAGCCCGTTCCAAGCTGTAAGTACAAAAGTTTTCTTTTCTTCTTCGCTTTTGGAAGCCAGCTGTAGCAACTCTTGCATCCATTGTGACAAGCTTTTGTCAATACGTTGTTGAGGCTTAGGCAATATTAGGCTAATGGTTTCACCTAAATCTCCCACATTACTGTAACATTCCAGAAACAGCCACTCAGGAAGTTCCGAAAGCTCCAGCGCCCATTGTCGCATCAGCGTAGTTTTTACAGGTCGTTTAGGGCGACGTCCTGTAAATAAGGCTATCAACCAAAGCTTATCCTCATCCGGTGCTACTGAGAGATATGCGACGATAGCATCCAACTTATCGTTGGTCTTATTGCTAACTTCCAATGCTTGTATCAATGCGGCAAAATGTTTCATACCTCCGGAGAGATTGCTTCTTTGGAATTATCGGCCTCCGCTTCCTCATCACTACCGTATTGCGTTATTACCTCTTGAGCAGCAATACCTATTTCATTAAGATATTTCGAAAAAGTAGCGGTGTAGCCATGTGTCACATATACCTTCTCAGCGCCAGTATACCGAATGGTATCTAACAATCCTCGCCAGTCTGCATGATCGCTCACTGCAAATCCGGCATCCACACTTTGCCATCGTCTGTTGCCCCGCACCTGCATCCATCCCGAACAAATAGCTATAGCCCCGTGGGGTATTTTTTTTATCATATTTGTTCCCAATAAGGATGGTGGTAAAATCACAATACTGTTTTGCAAAGCCGTTCGAGGTGTATCGCTCGTCCATTGTTTGGCATGTGGTAATGTAATACTAGCAGATCGAATGGCTTCATTAAGTCGCTCAATGGAACTATGCACAAAAATGTTGGCCACACCTTCTAGTCCTTTCATGAGTCGCTGCGCTTTTCCTAAACTGTACGCTATGAAAATGCTGGTGCGACCGTTAGACTGATTGCGGAGGATCCACTGCTTGATGTTGTCGAAAATTTGCACTTGCCCTAACCAATTATAAATCGGTAACCCAAAAGTGCTCTCCGTTACAAATTCGTTACAACGCAAAGGCTCAAAAGGTGTAGAGATGCCGTCGTTTTCAGTTTTATAATCACCCGAAACCACGCTCACAAATCCCTTGTACTCCAATCTTACCTGTGCAGAGCCGATAATATGTCCAGCAGGATGTAAACTAAGCTTAACACCGTTGATATTTTTAGTTACTCCATAAGGCAATGTTTCTATCACGGTGTCGGGACCTAATCTTACCTTTAGAATAGGCTGGGAGAATTCATGTGCCAGATAGTATCTACTACCCCAACGGGCGTGGTCGCCATGGGCATGAGTAATCACCGCAAAATCGACGGGCTGCCAGGGATCAATATAAAATTTTCCTACTGGACAATAAATACCTTTAGCAGTAAATTGTAAAAGGCTCAATGATAAAAGAATTTGTATAGAAATTTACCCAAATATCATTCCTTATTTATTATATCAACGAGTAATTGTACGAAAATTTAGTGTGATTATAAAAATGGCCAGCCATTAAGCTGACCTCAAGACTTTATAAGCTTTGACAAAAGCAGCATTAGCTTTCCGCAGCAGAAGTAATTTTGTCCGTTATAATGTAGTACTTCTGACCATTAATCTCCTCCTCATGCCACCGCCAGTCCTTTAGGTTTATGGATGTGGTCACAGAAGATAAATACTTGATGGCATCTGCAGTGAATTTAATAGGCAGTTCCTTGGGATAAGCACTCTCGCCATCAATGACAGTTAACATTGCCTGATTGTTGGTTAGAGCGTTTCTCATATATTAAAAAATTAATATTTTTTTAATATTAAAGAAGTCAAATCCAGCATTTAGACTTTTGTATAACAATAATCTAGCTATAAGGTTGAAAATGGGCTAGCAAGTATTTTCTGAGTAAAAAATCCACAAAAGGTACGCTATACGCTTAAAAAAGCGGCTGCTAATTTAGCATTTTTTCAGTTTTTTACAAAACAGATGAGCCTGGCAGGGCTTTTAACAAGTGCTACTGATGCAGGCTATGTTCTTCTACTTTGCCTCGCTAAATGGTATTGACAAATGCCAAGCCTTAAGTTTCGGATTTTGCTTCGATAGCCTCTCCAATGGTTTTTACATCTGCTTCTGCAATATCTCCCCAGATTTGCTTCCACCGATTTTCGTCTTTTCTGATTTGAGTAATCTCTTGACCATCGATATGGCAGATATAAAACGGTATTCCATCGGTAGTCTCAGTATAGGTTACCTGCACACGTTGCGACTTCCCATTTACCTGTGCATCTATTAAGAAATCATTTTTATTGCCATATTCCATATGTGTATGTTTTTAAGTAGCCCTGGTAGTTGATAATTCAGCCTAGATACACAAAATGGTACCAAAACCAAGCCAAAACTGATTACGGGATGCGAAATCTTAAACCCTTATTATCGGTGTTGTAGCATACATTTTGCAGAATAAGATTTGTTAGGCTACCTTCGATTTTGTGGACTAATTTTTATATTAGTAAAAATTACCATGTATTATATAATTATTTTCTAAGTTTGAACCTAGCCAACAATTCATTAGTATTGTAAGGCCAACAAGATAATATAGTTTTGAGTAAAGGATTAAGAAAAATTTTAAGGATTATACTTTGGACTGTGGCCGGCATTATATTGTTGGTCATACTTGCAGCGACATCTCTTACCGTTCCTGCCGTACAAAATTTAGTGAAAAACAAAGTCATCACTTATCTTAAAAAAAAGACAGACACCGAAATTAGTCTGGAACAGATTCGTATTACTTTTCCTTCTGGATTAAAACTTCAACAGTTTTATATAGCAGATAAGAATCATGATACCTTATTATATGCCGGAAATCTGAGTGTACAGCTGAACATGCTAGGATTTTTAAGAAATAAGGTAGAAGTGAACTCTATCGCATTGGAAAGGGTCTATGCCAACGTGCATCGCCTACATCCCGATACTGTATTCAATTATCAATTTCTGGTTGATTCATTGGTAAGCGATGCTCAGGAAGAAGTGAAACCTCCTAAGGAAGATACTGCACCACTACAACTGAAGCTTGGTAAAATTCTTCTGGATGATATTCGCATCAATTTTAAAGATGATGTAGCGGGAAATGATGCCGGCATTGCATTAACCCGTTTAAACGCAGTGGTGGATAAGTGCGACCTAGAAAACATGCACTATGTGCTCGACAGATTAGATTTAAAAGACACTCGCCTACACTATTTTCAGAACAAACCTCTTACAACCCTTAAACAAGTAGCGGTAGAAGCCATAGAAACAACTCAAGACGAGTCCGGAGGGAGTTTGCCTTTGATTGAAGTGAAAAGCTTTTCGTTCAATGGAGTGGAACTGAAATACGATGATCGGCTTTCAGATATGCAAGCCTTTGCATTTCTTAAAACATTCCACCTTCGTGATCTGTTGATAGACCTCACACATGGCAAGTACCAAACCGATAAGGGAGAACTCAGTAACTCAATTATCGAATTTGCTTATCATCCCGGACCTAGTACTAATGAGGATAAAAAAACTACCACAGATACTACTGAGGCCTCCTCATTTAGCCTTAATCTCAATAATATTGTTTTAGCCAATAACAGAATAAAATACGACGATCTCTCCGCACCACGGGAGCAAGGTGGTGTAATGGACTTCAATCATCTGAACGTAAAAGGACTAAGTCTGAACGCGGAAAAATTTATCATAGACAGTTCAGGCATTACCGCAGTTATAAAAGATGCTCAGCTGAAGGATACCTGCGGATTTGAGCTAAACGATCTAAAAGGTCGTGTAGTATACAATACCGAAAAATTGAGTGTGGAAGATTTAATTATAAAAACACCGCACACCTCTATCCATAATAATACGCTACTTACTTATTCATCAATCGATGATCTTACCAAATACCCGGAAAGAGTAGGTGTAGCACTTAGCTTTGACAACTCAACCTTAGGATTAGCTGATGCGGCTTACTTCTCCACTGCAATTCCGGCAACTTATCGCCATCAACAATTGCAAATGGTGGCATCGGTGAAAGGACGACTAAACGATATCACTATTCATACATTTCGTTTACACGGCATGAAGAATACCGACATCGATATTACCGGCAATATCAGAGGTCTACCTGATACAGACAAAGCATACTTTAATATCAATATCCCCAAATTACGCACCTCAAAAGCTGATATTAATGCGCTTGCACCAAAAGGAACCATTCCCCAAGACATTGAATTACCCGGATACATTGCTGCCTCCGGGAAATTTGCAGGCAGCATAAAAAACTTTACGACCCATTTCAATATAAATACCGACATGGGAAATGCCCAGCTCCATGCAAAAATGGGTGGCTCTGCCAAAACACCTTCCTATACAGCCCATGTAGACTTAAGTAAAGTACATGTCGGAAAGCTTTTAAAAAGAAATGATGTAGGAGAATTGAGCCTGGTATTGGATCTCAATGGTAGCGGCATTACTCCCGAAACAGCAAATGCCGTTGTAAATGGTAAAATATTAAGCGCACAGTATAATAATTATAACTATCAGAACATACAGCTTGATGGCAAGTTTGCCAATCAGACATTGGAACTAGCAACCAGTAGTCCTGATTCCAATGCGCACTTTGATATTGTAGCGCGTGCGAGTATAGGAGGCCAGTACCCCTCCCTTACCGGCAACATCGATTTAAAAAGAATCGATCTGCAAAAACTAAATTTTTCAGATACGGAGCTGAAAATTGCCGGACTTGCAGTATTGGATTTTCCGACCCTAGATCCTGATTATCTAAACGGAACTGCAGTGATTAGTAGCGTCCAAATTGCCACTGATGGGAAAGTTCTTAACATGGATACTGTGCAGCTGGCTGCTCAAGCTACAGATTCTTCCAACTACTTACGACTTACTTCAGAAATTATCAGTGCCGAACTAAACGGAAAGTATCAACTTACCCAAATCGGTCAGGCCTTTATTAACGAAATCAGTAAATATTACGCCTTTGCACCTGCAAAACCTACTCCGCCACAACACATGCAATTTCATGCAACAGTACACGATTCCAAGCTATTGAAAGAGTTGGTGCCGGAGTTGAAAGCTTTTAATACTTCAACGTTGAATGGAGTGCTCAATACGGATGCAAATAACCTGACTATTCACGGAAACTTTCCACGCATTGCATATGGAGACTTCAATATAAATAACATCCAACTGAACATTGGCAACAGAGATACTACAGCTCTGGATTACGAATTGAATATTGCCAACATTCAAAGTCCGTCTATTCAGCTTTATAATGCTGCCGTTACAGGAAATGCTGCGGACAATTTGCTGCATGTAAGCCTCTTTTTACGCGACAGCAAGAACCGCGATAAATATACCATTGGTGGTAATTTCAAAGCAGCAGACGGCACCTATCAGTTTTCACTCGATCCGCAGCAACTGCTATTAAATTATGATCGATGGAATGTTGCAGCCGATAATTTGATACAATACGGCAACGCTGGCATATACATCCGAAACTTTGTCATTAGCAACAACGGTCAAGCGTTATCGGCCAATAGTATATCAGACACACCTAATGCCCCCATTAAAATTGCTTTTAAAGATTTCATGCTGGAAACGCTTACGCGGTATGCCGAACAAGACACTTCACTGGTGGGCGGTTTGCTCAACGGAACCGTGGAACTTCGCAATGTAACGGATTCTATGCAACTAGAAGCTAATCTTGCAGTGAGTCAGCTTCGCTATCAGAAAGATCTCTTAGGAGATTTGGAAATATACGCGGATAATTATACTAAGGATGCCTATAAAGCCGATATAACACTTAGCGGCCCTCATGACTTGAGAATCTCCGGATTTTATTATACAAGTGATAAAGGCGCTCTTGATATTACTGCTGCCATTAACCGTATTGACTTGAAATACATCGAAAGCCTATCCGGCGGGCAGGTACGAAATGGAAGTGGTACACTTACAGGTAACATTACGGCTAAAGGCTCGTTAACGTCACCAAAAGTTTTGGGCAACCTGCAGTTTAAAGAAGCAGGACTGAATATCGCCCAATTGAACTCTTATATCAGATTAAAAAATGAAACCATCTCATTTGTCGACGACGGAATTCAGTTCAATAATCTAACGATCCTAGATTCATCTAATCAAGCCCTAACGCTGAACGGCATGATTAAAACCAAAGATTATCAGAATTTCGGTTTCGATTTAAGGTTGCGGGCTAACAACTTTAGGGTATTGAACTCGACTGTTGCAGATAATGAATTGTTTTATGGCAAGGTATATCTTACTGCAATGGCTCAGATTGGTGGTGATATGAACAAACCTGAAGTTACCGGTACGCTTAGAGTGAATAAAGACACTAGGTTTTTCTTTGCCATACCGGATAGTGATCCGGACATCGTTAATCAGGAGGGCATCGTAGAATTTGTGGACATGGATGCACCACCTAATAACGGCCGACAAGCACTTGATGTGGACAGCATTACACGAGCTCCACTGAAAGGCATTAATCTATCTATGAACCTCCTTACAGAAAAAGAAGCCGAAATTACAATCGTAGTAGATCCTGCAAATGGTGATGCCTTGCTAGTAAAAGGTGAAGCAGAATTAAACCTAACCATGGATCCTAGCGGTACCATTGCAATGACTGGTCGTTACCTTATTTCGGAGGGTAATTATAATTTATCTATTGGAGGCCTCGCAAGAAGAAAATTCATATTGCAGCAGGGTAGTTATATCCAGTGGACGGGCGCTCCCACTGAGGCGAATATCAATATCACAGCTACTTATAATATCAATACCTCGGCTATCGATTTGATTGCTGACCAGATACAAAACGTGGATCAATCCACACAGACCACCTATAAACAAAAGCTACCGTTTATTGTGTACCTGAAAATGACCGATCAGCTATTAAAACCGCGTATCAGTTTTCAGATCGATATGCCCGAAAATGAGCGAAACGCCTTTAGCGGTATTGTCTATACGCGCTTACAACAACTGAATACTAACGAAAGCGAACTGAACAAACAAGTATTTGCCTTATTGGCCTTAAACAGGTTTGTATCCGAAAATCCTTTCGAAAGCTTATCCAGTGGCATTTCTCCCGAAATGCTGGCACGGCAAAGCGTTAGCCGTCTGCTCACACAACAACTGAATAATCTCGCCGCCGATTTGATAAAAGATGTGGACATTTCTTTCGATCTTACGTCAGAAGAAGATTATAGCACCGGTTCACAGCAAACAAGAACTGATCTAAATGTTGCTCTATCCAAAAAACTGCTTAACGATCGTTTAACCATCACTGTAGGTAGTGACTTTGCATTGGAAGGATCCCGGAACACAGGTTCGGGAACGAATATTGCTGGTAATGTCAATATCGAGTACGCATTATCACGTGATGGGCGGTATAGACTAAGAGCTTATAGGCGCAACCAAAACGAAGGTGTCATCGAAGGCCAAATTATTGAAACCGGCTTGGGATTTGCACTGGTTGTAGACTACAATCGATTTAAAGAAATTTTCGACAGCTTTAAAAAACGAAACAGACGCGGTAGGGAAAGGTAAAACACAATATTAATCTTGAAGTAACCTCTTTGTGAGTATTTATATCTATATGCTAAAGCGCTGGAACATACTACTTCTAATCATTACTGCAGTTTTGCTTTACTCCTGTAGTGGAACAAAATATTTGAAAGAAGGACAGGTTTTATATACAGGAGCGGAGGTAAAAGTAAACCCGGATAGTGCTCGAAAAGTTCCGGGAGAGAAATCTATAAAAAGTACACTGGAAGAACAAACCCGACCTTTACCCAATAAATCCTTGCTGGGAATGCGATACAAACTATTTTTTTATAACCTAGCAGGAGAACCCAAAAAACAGAAGGGATTCAAATACTGGATGCGAAATAAGTTGGGTGAACCACCCGTATTGATGAGCGATGTACGTTTACAAACCAACATCAATGTATTACAGAGTTATCTACTGGGGAAAGGATATTTACAGGCTCAGGTATCTGCAGATACTGTAATTAAAGGAAAAACCGGAAAAGTAATTTATACAGCTATCACCAAAGATCGATATACACTTAACAAAATACAATTTCCTCAAGAACCCACTGCCCTAGACAATCTCATTCGACGCACTTCTAATGAATCGCTTCTTAAAAGTGGTGAATACTATGATATCGATATTTTCACAGCAGAAAGGGAGCGTATAGACAGTGAGTTGAAAGAAAGAGGGTATTTCTTTTTTAATCCGGATTATATATTGCTACAGGTAGACAGTACCATTGGCAATAATCAGGCAGATGTATATGTGAAAGTAAAAGACCTAACGCCTATCGAAGCATTAAAACCTTACAGAATAAATGATATCAATATTTATCCCAACTATAATTTACGCAGAGACTCAGCCATCAAGCATACTGCCCCGATTGTCTACAAAGACTTTAATATCTATGACCTTCAAAACACATACAAACCACAGCTATTTGAAAGGCTAGTATTCTTTAAAAAAGACGAACCCTATAATAGGAGTAACCACAGCCTGAGCTTAAATCGTCTTGTAAACATCGGTACATTCCGATTTGTAAAGGCCGAATTTAAACCTATCGATACGTTGGAAAGTGATCTGCTAGATGCTAATTTTATTCTTACTCCACAGAAGAAACGTTCTCTATCATTTCAAGTACTCGGAACCAGCAAATCCAACAATTTTGTGGGATCGGAGTTAAAAGTATCAGCCACTAACCGCAACTTATTTCGCGGAGCGGAGCAATTTAATGGCAGCCTGAGCGGAGGTTTTGAAACGCAGGTTAGCGGAGCTAATTTAAACTCTTATTCACTTTCCGCAGATGCCTCTCTGATTTTTCCAAGAACTGTTGCCCCGATTCGGCTTAAAAATCTTGGGAACTCGGTTCCTAAAACACGTATTTCCTTAGGTGGCCAATTCTTGAGCCGAGCATTGTATTATAGCCTAATCTCCGGAAAAGCAGAGCTGGGGTACAACTGGAAAGGCAGTGAATATATAGAGCACAATCTGAACCCTTTATCAGCTACCTACGTGCGTACACTGAATACCACTGATAGCTTTAACGTTTTGTTGGAGCGAGTACCCTCCCTCAAAGCCAATTTTGAGAATCAATTTATCTTCAGCTCAAGCTATAATTTTGTGTATAGCGATTACTTTAAGGAAAATAAGCGCAATCATATCTATTTCTTGGGCTCTTTTGAAACTGCGGGCAATCTTGTAAATGCATTTTTGAAAAAAAGAAATGAGAACGGACAAAAAACATTGTTCAACACTGCCGTAAATCAATTCATCCGTATTGAGGCAGATTTCCGCGACTTTTATAAACTCACGAAGAATTCGATACTTGCCGGTCGTGCCAACATAGGCTATGGTATTCCATATGGAAACAGTAATGTGCTCCCTTATATCAGACAATTCTTTGCAGGAGGTAGCAACGATATTAGAGCATTTCGCGCCCGAGCACTAGGTCCCGGCACTTACCATTACCCCGACAGCAGCAGGTATTTTGCAGATCAGGGTGGCGATATTAAAATGATGCTGAATGCAGAGCTGAGAACAAAGCTTTTCAGCATCATACATGGCGCCGTATTTATCGATGCCGGAAATGTATGGACTGCCAAGACAGACTCTTCCAGAATGGGCAGTAAGTTTAAGCTAGCCAATGCATTGAGTGAATTTGCAGTAGGTGGCGGTGTGGGACTCCGTGTCGATGCTACGATATTTGTTGTAAGATTCGACCTAGCCATGCCACTCCGAAAGCCATGGTTGCCAAAATCGGAGCGATGGGTACTAGATAAAATACGATTTGGCGACCCGGCCTGGCGCAAAGAAAATTTAATTCTGAACATCGGTATAGGATATCCATTCTAAATATAAATTATGCAATATGAGCTTTATCATTTCAAAACCTAAAAATTTCTTCGTGGCTACTTTTAATTTGCTCAAGACCGCAGGAAAGGGTTTTATTGAAGATAAGGTTCCTAAATTAAGTGCCTCACTGGCATACTGTACTATTATTTCATTAGCACCATTACTAACGATCATTATTGCATCAGCAAGTATTATCTACCGAAAAGAGATTGTTGAAGGTAAAGTTTACGACATAGTAGCTCAGTTCACTACGCCCGAAACTGCAGCGCAAATACAAACCGCAGTAATGAATGCCAGTCTTAGTGGTAAAACTACCATGGCACTCACAATAGGTATTATATCCCTGCTTATAGGAGCAACAGCTGTATTTTTGGAAATACAAGATAGTATTAACACAATATGGAAAGTAAAGGCCAAACCACGCAATGGATTGTTGAATTTCCTTTTCAATAGGCTAAAATCTTTTTCTCTGATTATATCCTTAGGATTTTTGTTATTGGTTTCCTTAACTATCAATAGCATATTAGGGAGCTTGCAAACCCGCTTTCAAGAGTTAATACCCATTAACTCAGGGTGGCTATTTTTTATATTGAATAACGTCATCACATTTGTAGTTATTACTTTACTTTTCGCGATAATTTTTAAAGTACTTCCGGACGTTATTATTAAATGGAAACCGGCTCTAGTAGGCGCAGCTTTTACTACAGTACTATTTGCAATAGGGAAATTGCTGATAGACCTGTACATTACAAAAGCGAAGCCGGGAGCCATATTCGGAACGGCCGGTACGCTTATCATCATTCTCGCATGGGTGTATTACACCTCTTTTATACTGTATTTTGGAGCCGAATTTACGCGAGCCTATGCCGAAAAATTTAGCGACAGAATTAAACCTTCTAAATATGCCGTACATCTAAAAGTACAGATAGAAGAAGAGCCTATTACTGAACTTCCGACACAACATACCGAAGAAAAACAAGCATAATATTTCAACTATAAGTATGTTGCATTTATTAGGCACTATGGTAGACTTCTGACAAAAATCATTTTTTCACCTAACCTAAGTCACCCGGTAGAAAACATATCCACTGCACCTTTGCCCGAGCCAAGTATGGCTATCAGCAATGGGAGTAGTCATCAACCATACAACATGTTATCACTGCGGTAAATCTTGTCCGGATACTGATATACGTATTGAAGAAAAAAAATTCTGCTGCGAAGGTTGTAGGATGGTCTACGAATTACTGAGTGCAAACAACCTTTGCAGCTATTACAAGCTTAACGAAAATCCAGGCGTTACACAAAACCGTCCTGTAAGTCCTAACAAGTTTGCATTCTTAGACCGCGCCGACATTGCTGAAAGACTCATACGTTTTTCGGACAATAAACAGACACAGGTCATCTTCTATCTCCCACAAATGCACTGCAGTAGCTGTCTGTGGTTGCTTGAGAACATTCATAAGATTAACCCTGGTATTCTTTCTTCCAGAGTCAATTTCGCACGCAAGGAGGTATTTATTATATTCGACAACAAGGCCACAACACTTAAAAAGGTAGCAGAAACATTAACCTCCATCGGGTACGAACCCCATATTAGCCTTGCCGGCAACCACGATGCAACGAAGAAAAACACCGATAACTCTCGGATTTATAAGATAGGGGTTGCAGGCTTTTGCTTTGCCAACATTATGATGTTTTCCCTTCCTGAATATTTTGGGCTGGGACAACAGTCAGAGCAAGAGATAGGATTGGCTTTTAAAATCCTCATTCTATTGTTTTCTTTACCTGTGTTGTTCTACTGTGCTTCAGAGTTTTTTACTTCCGCATGGAAAGGCCTTCGGCATCGCTTTTTAAATATCGATGTACCTGTTGCTGCAGCTATTTTAATCACTTTTCTGCGCAGCATATTTGAAATATTACAAGATACCGGGAATGGTTATTTCGACAGTATGAGCGGCATTGTATTCTTCATGCTGGTAGGCCGCACTTTGCAAGATAAAACCTATCAAGCTATATCGTTTGACCGAGATTACAGATCCTTCTTTCCAATTGCGGTAAATGTTGTAAAAGACAGCTCCATCACACCAACACTTGTTCAGGATCTAAAAGTAAACGATGTTATACAAATTCATGCACAAGAGTTAATCCCAGTGGATGCGATCCTTTCAAAAGGCAATGCCAAAATTGATTACAGTTTCGTTACAGGAGAAAGCGTGCCTGTGCAGAAAAATATTGGAGAACTGGTGTACGCTGGCGGGCGCCAAACTGAAGGTTGTATCGAGCTAATTGTTGCCAAAACCGTATCTCAAAGCTACCTTACAGACCTCTGGAACAAAGCTGTATTCCGGGAAGAAAAACAATCAAAAAACTTATTCATTCACCAGATAAGCACATGGTTTACGATAATTGTACTAACACTGGGCATCAGCGCACTCCTTTATTGGCATCTGAAAGGCCAACCAACATTAGGTTGGAATGCCATTACCACTGTATTAATTGTCGCTTGTCCATGTACGTTGGTATTAAGCGCATCCTTCGCTAACGGTAATTTGCTGAGAATATTTAGTAAAAATCAGCTTTATTTACGTCATCCCGATGTAATCGAGCAGCTACAAAAAGTTAATCACATTGTATTTGATAAAACAGGAACACTTACCGACAGTAAACATACTTGTAAAGTGTCTTATGAAGGTCACCTGCTATCACCTCACTTGGAACAAGAAATTGCGGCACTGCTTCGACAATCCATCCATCCGTTGGGAGTAGCCGTAGTGCAGACAATCGAGGATCGATTACAACATGCAATCGATATGCTTCCAATTGAAGTAGCCAATTTTAAATTATATGAAGGGGAAGGCATTGAAGGTTGGGTAAACGAAAAACACATCAAAGCAGGCTCTGCAAAATTTGTAAACATCAATTCAAAGCATGAAGAAAGCAGTGTAGTTTATATTGCTATTGATGGCAAAGTTTACGGTAAATACCTTATAAGCAATAATTATCGGAACGGAGTAAGAATGCTAGTTCAACAACTCAAAAAAAACTATACTCTTTCTCTTCTTTCCGGAGATAATGATAGCGAGAAAAGTACGCTGCAGACATTCTTCGGTCTAGATAGTCACCTCCTCTTTAATATGTCCCCTAAAGCAAAACTTACTTACATAGAAAATCTACAAAAATCCCAATCGGAATACGTGATGATGATTGGCGATGGCTTGAACGATGCTGGTGCACTCAAGCAAAGTAATGTAGGCATAGCTATCACCGATGATGATAACAAATTTACTCCAGCCTCCGACGGTATTCTGCATGCATCAAAGCTGAACAAGCTACCGGCCCTGCTTTCCTTAGCACAAAAGAATAGATTCATTATTCTATTTGGCTTTATGCTTTCATTTATATACAACGTAATTGGACTATCGTATGCATTAAGCGGCACCCTATCACCTGTGATATCAGCTATCTTAATGCCACTAAGCTCACTCACCATCATCCTTACATGCTATTTCCTTACTCGATACTTGGCATGGAAAAAAGGATTATGATATGATACGGATAACAGTATGATAAAAATCATTAGTACGGATGACCTAGGGCATTATAAAAAAATCAGTTCTGTTAAATATTTGTGTTGTTATGATGGTGATTATCCTACTCCTGATTATAAGCATCTGTATCTCTGGAGGATTCCTTATCGCCTTTCTATGGAGTGTAAAGGATGGACAGTACGATGATAATTACGCTGCGGCAAACAGGATATTATTTGATCAAACAAAAAATAAAGATTAATGCAAGTGGAGAAATTTCGTTACGACAACCGCATTCCTAAGCTTTTCTTGATTGCCACTATATTTTGGGGTGCTGTAGGCATGCTCGCTGGTCTTTTGATAGCTTTTCAATTAGCATTTCCTGCTTTGAACTTTGACTTACCCTTCACCACATTCGGAAGGGTTAGGCCGGTACATACTAATGCAGTGATTTTTGCATTCGTAGGTAATGGAATTTTTACAGCTGTGTATTACTCTTTGCCCCGCTTGCTTAAAACGCCCATGTGGAGCAATACATTGAGCAAAATACATTTTTGGGGCTGGCAGCTCATCATTGCTGTGGGTGCCACCACTCTTCTTTTAGGATATACTACAGCAAAGGAATATGCCGAACTAGAATGGCCACTCGATATTGCCATTACAGTAATATGGGTTGTGTTTGGCATCAACATGTTTGGTACCATATTCACCAGAAGAGAGCGTCACTTGTATGTTGCAATCTGGTTTTATATAGCCTCTTGGGTAACGGTAGCCATGCTACATATCGTCAATTCATTTGAACTACCGGTATCGCTCTTAAAAAGTTACTCGTGGTACGCAGGGGTGCAAGACGCCTTGGTACAATGGTGGTATGGACATAATGCCGTTGCATTTTTCTTAACTACCCCCTATTTAGGACTGATGTACTATTTCCTACCCAAAGCTGCTGAGCGCCCTATATATTCTTACAGATTAAGTATTGTTCATTTTTGGAGCCTGATCTTTATATATATCTGGGCAGGTCCACACCACTTGTTATATACGGCACTTCCGGAGTGGGCCCAGTCCTTAGGCACCGCATTTTCGGTAATGCTTTTACTTCCTAGCTGGGGTGGTATGTTAAATGGTCTGTTTACGCTGCGTGGTGCATGGGACAAAGTGCGTGAGGATCCAGTATTGAAATTCTTTGTGGTTGCAGTTACCTGCTACGGTATGAGCACTTTTGAAGGTCCCATGCTTTCTTTAAAAAATGTAAATGCTATTTCACATTACAGCGATTGGACTGTAGCACACGTACACATAGGCGCTTTAGGCTGGAATGGATTCCTCACATTTGGTATGGCTTATTGGCTGGTTCCACGATTATTCTCCACCAACCTCTATTCTAAGAAGATGGCTGCCCAACACTTCTGGCTAGGTACGCTAGGAATAGTGCTGTACGCTATCCCTATGTACTGGGCGGCATTCCGTTCTTACTTTATGATGTCTGCCTTTACACCCGAAGGGCAGCTGCAGTACCAGTTTATCGATGTAGTACAATCCATGATCCCCTTCTATATTCTTAGGGCGATCGGTGGCTCCATCTATCTTCTAGGCGTGCTACTGATGGTATACAATCTTGTTAAAACTGCTAAGCAAGGCAGCTTCTTAAAATTTGAAGAAGCTGAAGCACCCCGACTGGAAAAAGCATACAAACCACAACCCGGAACCTTCTGGCATGCAGTCATTGAAAGAAAACCCACCTTGCTTTTAGTATTGAGTCTGATCGTAGTAGGATTAGGGGGAATATTTGAATTGATCCCTACTTTTCTGGTAAAATCAAATGTTCCCACAATTGCCAGTGTAAAACCCTACACACCGCTTGAGTTACAGGGAAGAGATATTTACATACGTGAAGGCTGTTATAATTGTCACTCACAAATGATTCGTCCGTTCCGGTATGAAGTGACGCGTTATGGAGAATATTCCAAAGCAGGAGAATTTGTGTATGACCACCCGTTTCAGTGGGGCAGTAAACGTACCGGTCCCGATCTGGCTCGCATAGGCGGCAAATATCCTGATAGCTGGCACTTCAACCATATGCTAGATCCGGAATCCATGGCTCCCGGCTCTGTTATGCCCAAATACCCATGGCTTTTCGAAAACAAGTTAGATATCTCAACTACTAATTCCAAAATACATGCAATGCGAAAGCTGGGTGTACCTTATCCCATAGGTTATGAAAAGGAAGCCAATGAAGAGCTGAAAAAACAGGCAACAGATATAACCAACAATCTTGCAAAAGATAAAATAAAAATAAGTAGTGATAAAGAAATCATCGCTTTGATCGCATACCTGCAACGACTAGGCAAGGACATTAAGGGAGAAGAAAAAGAATCTCTCGCATCAAAATAACGCAATATGAAATTCACGTACTATCTGGAAAAAATAACAGGGGTAAGTATTTATCCCATTATCTCTCTGCTATTGTTTGTAACCTTTTTTATACTAGTTACGCTGTGGGTGTTACGAACAGATAAAAAAACTATTGAGCATGTTGAAAATCTTCCGTTAGACAATGATTAAATCAGTTTTTATGGGGAACCTGAAATTCATATATATTACAATACTCCTATCATTATCTCTTACAACTATACAGGCCCAAGATGCAGCGACTGCTGCAAAAACATCATTCGGATTTATCAGTTCCAATGATATACTAATAGCATGTGCCGTATTTCTAGGACTTGTAATCATCGGACTAGGAAATGTATTAAAATCAGCCATCAGTTATCATAGACACAGAAAGAAAACTGCCACATCCGAAAGTATTAAAACGCTATTAGTACTGATAGCTCTTGTATGGTGGGGCGTGGCCGCTGCACAGGGAGGCGATACCGAAGCCCCTGTCACCCCCACATATACATTTACAGAAGCTGATTTTTTCAGGGGGGTAATGCTCATCATCATATTGTTGGAAATGATTACCATTTTTCTGTTTGCAAAATGGATTAAATATTTTACCGGCATAAAAGATTATGAGGAATCCTTAGCAGCAGCAAAAGCTCCTACAGAACAAAAATCTAAAACGGCCTTTCAAAGTTTTTGGGAGCGCATTAATAAGTTCCAACCCATAGAACATGAAGCACAAATTGATACGGGACATAGCTATGATGGCATTCGCGAATTGAACAACGTAACACCACCATGGTTTAAAATAGCATTTACTGCCAGTATTGTATTTGCTGTAATCTATCTATGGCGCTATGAAGTATCGGGCAGTGGTTTGAGTCAGATAGAAGAATATGAGCGAGAAGTAGCTATTGCCAGAGCTAAACAGGAAGAATATCTGAAAAAACAAGCCAACAAGGTGGATGAAACCAACGTAACCATGTTGGATGCTGCAGGCATAGCGGCCGGTGCCAAACTTTATGCCACCAACTGCACGGCTTGCCATGGTGACAAAGGTCAAGGAGGTGTGGGGCCGAACCTTACCGACAAATATTGGCTACACGGTGGCAGTCTCAGCGATATTTTCAAAAGCATCAAATATGGCTGGCCTGCACAGGGAATGAAATCTTGGAAAGATGATTTCTCTCCGGTACAGATAGCACAGCTAACTAGTTATATAAAATCCATTCAAAATACGAATCCGCCCGGAGCAAAAGAACCACAGGGAGAAGAATACATTGAAGAAGTTGTGGAAAATAATAATACTTCTGACAACAGCTCAACAGGGAATGATAGTAATGAATTGGTAGCGCAATAGACACGACAACAATATGAACGAACCAATATCATCCATACAAGAAGAAACATATAGAGACAGAATTGCTTCGGTCACCGAAAAAGGAAAAAGAAAATGGATATATGCACAACAGCCGGCAGGCCGATTTTATAAAGCACGCACTATCCTTGCCTGGTTATATCTGATTGTTTTTTTCACCATGCCGTTTATAAAGGTAAACGGCATGCCTTTTATCATGCTGAACTTCTTTGAAGGCAAATTCATACTGTTTAGTAAAATATTCTGGCCGCAGGATTTTATCATATTCGCGCTGGGCATGATTACTATGGTAATATTTATCGCACTTTTTACTGTAGTGTATGGCCGGCTGTTTTGCGGATGGGTATGCCCACAAACCATTTTTATGGAATTTGTGTTTCGAAAATTAGAATGGTGGATAGAAGGAACCCCAACACAACAGAAAAAACGTGCTCAGCATAAACAATCTTTCGATTTCTTATGGCGTCGCATCATTAAGTACGTACTCTTTTTTGTACTATCCTTTCTCATTGCCAATACTTTTCTCTCCTACATCGTTGGTATTGATGAACTAAAAAACATGATTGCGGCGCCTATTTCTGAAAACTTCGGATTACTAAGCGGTTTGCTGGTATTCACTTTGCTATTTTTCAGTGTGTATGCGTTTGTAAGAGATCTTGTTTGTACTACTGTTTGTCCTTATGGTAGGCTACAAAGTGTACTCTTCGATAAAAATACGATGCTTATTGCTTACGATTACAACCGGGGGGAACCAAGAGGGAAACTAAAAAAGCATACAGAAAATAATTCAAGACCACGAGGAGACTGCGTTGACTGCAAATTATGCGTAAACGTATGCCCTACTGGTATTGACATACGTAACGGTGTTCAGATGGAATGTATAGGATGTACTGCCTGTGCGGATGCATGCGATAGTGTTATGCTAAAATTAAATCGTCCTACAGGATTGATTCGCTATGCATCCGAAAATGAAATCCAACATGGACAAAATTTCCGATTTAGCGGAAAAGTACTAGGATACAGCATTATGCTGTTTTTACTTCTAGCGGCCATGTCGGTAATGATTTTTACACGAAGAAGTATCGACACTTCTATCGCACGGGTAAAAGGGCAACTCTATCAGGAAGTACCAGAAGGCAAACTTAGCAATTTGTACAATGCCAAAATTATTAACAAAACCCACCAACCGATAAAGGTTCATCTCAAATTAAACCATATAGAAGGAGGTGAAATTAAACTGATAGGTATACCTAATATCACTTTAAAACCTGAATCTATTAATGAAATTTTCTTCTTCGTTATTTTACCCGACAGAGCAGTAAAACAGAGGAGTCAGAAAATTAAAATCGATGTATATAGCGAAGAAAACAAATTACAGACTATAAAAACAACATTTCTTGGACCCTTTAGCTAAAACATATGAATTGGGGATTTAAAATATTAGCCGGAATCATTGTATTCATAGCAGGCATGATGACTATGGTAGTTATAGCTCATCAGCAAACCAACGAAATGGTAGATGAAGAATATTATCTGAAGGAACTACAGTATCAGGAGGTCATCAATGCCAAAAACAATTTGGCACAACTTGCAGATACGGTTCAGATAAAAGATAGCCTGAACATGATTTACATTCAATTGCCGCACCAAAGCTTTGAAGCAGGAGCAATCGGCACCATAACGTTTATGCGTCCCGCAGACAAAAGCAAAGACATTAGCATACCTGTGATGGTTGACAAAAACGGAATACAAATAATCAACAAAGAACAGTTATCGCCAGGCATGTATATTGTTACAATAAACTGGCACTGCAGAGAAATCCCTTATTATAAAGAAATGAGGTTCGTCATCAACAATTAAACCATGAGTATCGGAGGAATAATCATCACAGGATTTACTATAGGCCTTCTGGGCAGCTTTCACTGCATAGGCATGTGCGGTCCTATTACCTTAGTGCTTCCGATACAACAACCCACCATATCGAGACGACTCACAGCTGTTGCACTATACAATTTGGGAAGATCCCTCACCTATGGTGCTATGGGTGGCCTTTTCGGAAGCTTAGGCTATGGATTATTTATGGCCGGATATCAGCAGTTGGTCTCCATCATTTTGGGCGGTGTTATGTTACTGTTTATTGCAGTAAAATACTTTACTCCCTACCCTATTAAAACAAGAAATACATTTCATCAATACATTCAGCAAAAACTAGGCGGCCTGCTGAACAGCAAAAACCATGTACCCTATTTATGGATAGGCATGATAAACGGTTTTCTACCCTGCGGCTTAGTGTATATCGCTATAGCATCGGCAATAGCTACAGGGAATGGGCTACATGGAGCCCTTCTGATGTTCATGTTCGGATTGGGCACACTTCCGCTTATGTCCAGCTTTATGATAGTAAGCAAATATCTATCTCACTCTTTTAAAACCAGAATGGTAAAACTTATCCCAGTATTTACAATAATGATAGCTGTGCTGATGATTCTGAGAGGCCTCAACCTTAATATCCCCTTTATTAGTCCGATGGTTAAATCAACGCAAGGAGTAAGCTGCCATTAAAGAGTTTATCTCAAGACGTCTCTCCTTCCATTCTTTTCATTATTGATATTTTTATATAATTTACGCCCCTTTAAAGCGTATATTACTAATGATACAGGGGGTTGCTTCTTCGCCATATAAGAAGAAAAAGTTTTATCAGATACTGTATGTTCAGGTTTTAATAGCCATCGTCATCGGCATATTGCTCGGTTATTTTTACCCATCTCTAGGAGAAAAAATGAAACCGCTGGGTGATGGATTTATAGGATTGATCAAAATGATCATTGCTCCTGTAATCTTTATCACCATTACGGTGGGTATTGCATCGATGAACGACATGAAAAAAATAGGGCGTGTCGCCTCCAAAGCGTTTATCTATTTCATTACCTTTTCTACGCTGGCTCTTATCATTGGCTTGCTAGTAAGCAATATTGTACAACCCGGCAAAGGATTAAATATCAACCCTGCCACACTAGAAGCCTCGGCGATTTCAAAATATGTCGACAAAGCACATGAAAGCTCCCTTATCAACTTTATTCTCGACATCATCCCTAAAACACTCGTAAGCCCGCTTACGGGAGATAATATTCTGCAGATTCTATTAATCGCCATTTTGTTTGGAATATCTATTTCATTAACACTGCCCCATAGCAAGCCTGTACTGGATTTTCTGGAAGCGTTGTCCTATCCTGTGTTCAAAATTGTTGCTATTCTAATGAAACTAGCTCCCATAGGAGCTTTTGGTGCCATGGCCTTTACTATTGGAAAATACGGGATAGAGTCTATTGGCAATCTGCTCATGCTAGTTATTACCTTTTATACAACATCTATTTTCTTTGTTCTGGTTGTGTTGGGAGCTGTAGCAAAATATAACGGGTTTTCCATTTTCAAATTTCTTAAATACATCAAGGATGAACTATTGCTGGTGTTAGGAACCAGCTCTTCAGAGGCTGCCCTGCCCATGCTTATGCAGAAGATGGAGAAAGCAGGATGCCCCAAATCTATCGTAGGGTTGGTAGTGCCTACAGGCTATTCCTTTAATCTGGATGGGACCAATATTTATATGACATTGGCCGCCTTATTCATTGCACAAGCCTGTAATATCGAATTATCCTTAGAAAGTCAGATTGTATTGCTGCTTGTTGCCATGCTTAGCTCCAAAGGAGCTGCTGGAGTAAGTGGTGCGGGTTTCATTACATTAGCAGCGACACTGGCAGTTGTACCCGAAGTGCCTATAGCTGGAATGACTTTAATTTTGGGGATCGATCGTTTCATGAGTGAGTGCCGTGCCCTAACCAACATTACCGGCAATGCGGTAGCAACGATAGTGGTAGCCAATTGGGAGAAACAATTAGATAAGAAGAAACTAGAGGAAGCCCTTAATCAAAGATGATCTGAATTTGATACATCTATATCTAAATAAAAAGCCTGCATACTTATATTGCAGGCCTTTCTTTTATATGCTTTTATAGCGTAGGCTACAGCTTTAATTTATGAATAGCTTCTTCCACGCCTCGTATTTCTGCCAACCCTTTTAATCTACCTATAGCTGAATATCCAGGATAGGTTTTTTTATTCAAGTCGTCCAACATCTGATGGCCGTGATCGGGGCGCATGGGAATGCGGCGCTGTTGCTCCTGCTGTAATTGCGTTACATAATGGATAATCTCGATAAGATTGCCTTTACCTTCAAGGTGGTTTGCTTCGAAGAAATTGCCTTCCTCATCCACCTCGGTACTGCGCAAGTGTAGGAAGTACACCCTATCTCCATATTTTTTTATCATTGCCAGCAGGTCATTATCCCTACGGGCTCCATAGGATCCTGTACAGAAACAGAGCCCTGCACTTTTGGAAGGCACATTTTTAAATAACGCTTCAATATGTGCATCAGTGCTCATGATACGCGGCAATCCCAATATCGGATAGGGAGGATCATCGGGATGAATTGCCAGTTGCACTCCGTACTCTTCGGCTGTAGGCGTAATTTCATTCAGAAAGTCGAATAGATTTTGCTGTAGTTGTTCGGGAGATATTTTTCCGTACTCGTTTAAAAGCGATAACACTTCCTCGGTAGTAAACAGACCATCGGATCCCGGAAGCCCCATTAAACAGGAAACTTTCAGCTTTTCAATTTCATTCAAGCTAAGGCCGTCAAAGAATTTTTTAGCCTTTTTTACGGCAGCTTCGTCGTAATCGTTTTCCGCCCCGGCGCGTTTCAGTATAAAGACATCAAATGCAATGAACTCTTTCCATCCGAAACGCAAACAGAGGGCTCCTGTTTCTGTAGGATAGTCCAGATTGGTTCTTACCCAATCCAGCACCGGCATAAAGTTGTAAGTAACTACACGAATATCATTTTCAGCCAGATTTTTCAGGCTGATTTTGTAGTTCTCGATCCAGGTTTTGTAATTCCCGTCTCTTTTTTTGATATCCTCGTGTACAGGCAAGCTTTCCACCACATCCCAAGTAAGGCCGGCATCTTCAATAATTTTTTTTCTTTTCTGAATTTCTTCTGAAGTCCATACCTCGCCCACGGGAATATGGTGTAGCGCTGTAACAACTCCGGTGGCTCCTGCCTGCAGAATGTCGCTTAGCGAAACAACATCGTTAGGACCATACCAACGCATGGTCTGAATCATCTTATAACTCATAATCTGCTAAAATAATCAAAATAAACATACTCTACATCTTCCCGGGCAACAATAAAAAACAGCCCCATAAAAATGGAGCCGATTCCTAAACCTTAAATATATAAAAAACTAAAGCCTTATTTCATTACCTAGACCGACGATCAGAACGGCTGCTTCTCTCGCTGCGTGCTGCTGAACGACTAGGGGCGGAGCTGCTACTACGGCTTTCGAAGCTACGGCTCTGCGACCGGCTTTCCACTCGGGGGGCCGATTGCCTTTGCGCTTGTACCTCTCTGGCACGTCTTTGAGCTTCGGCCTGACGTTGCTGTTGTTGCTGTTGAACACTACGCTGTCTAGCCTCAGCGGCTCTTTGCTGTTGTTGGGCGGCTTCATTTCGCTGCCTCATTTCCGAAATACGTGCCTGACGTTCCTGCTCACTGCGCTGTCTTGCCTCACGGGCTCTTTGCTCATGCTCCACCCTTTGTCTTTGCATTTGCTCCGTACGGCCTATATTATTTTCCCTCGTTCTGGACGCGTTATCAGTAATACGACGGTTATTATTACTTCTTATATCATTATTCCCTACGGCTCCTCTGTTTTGAATGGCATCTTCCCTACGTGGAGGAGTATTCACCCGCACATTTCTATCCCTGCTTAATTCGGAACGATTAGTATTACGCGAATTATTTCCATCGTTTCTTGCCTGACTAGGGGCTATAGCACTCCTATCATAACGTTGCACGGTTCGAGGAGCATAAGTAGCTTTACTGCTTCTTTCGACAGTAGGTCTATACACCGATACCGCATTCCTACTCAATGATGCCCTTCCCGGCCTATCAGAATTACGTACGCTCAAAGGGCGTATACGTCCAGTATATCTTTCCACATCGGTTCTGCGTGGGCCTGAGATATAATGTCCGCCTCTGCCACCTCGGTTACCATGATAGTGGATGATAGTGGTACGATTAATAATGGTAACATTATTGCGATACGGATAGTAGTACCTAGAAATATACCGCGAAGTCATATAACGACTGGGAGCAAATGTCCAGTAGTCGTAAGGCGGATTGTATGTTCCTATTCCAATGGAGATACTGATACCCGGACGCAATGGTGCCCAGCCAAAGTAATCACCACCACCACGCCATACTACCCATGCCGGGGCCCAATCATATCCAGGAACCCACAACCATCCATAAAAGGGATCGTAAAACCAGCGACCATAATGAAATGGAGCCCACCCCCACTCATAATCCGAATACCACATCCATTCATAATCGTTGGTATAAATCCAATAACCGTTGGTTGCATAAGGACGGAAATTAGCTCCTACTCGAGGACGCCAAGTATAACCGTATTCTGGATAATCGATCCATTCTCCGTAAGGACTCAGAGCATCGTAGAAGGTCTGGAAGCTTATACTTACGCCTACCCGAGGTTGTGCTTCAACGGGACGTGCCATCAATGCACCTACCAACACCAATACTCCTAGTCCCAACGATTTTATAATTCTTTTCATTATCGAAACGTTTTATTGCTGTTACAAGTATTGTTTGAGCTGCGCGCTTCTGTATTAATGACGCATAGATTGCTGTAAAGTTGCTTGAACCGCTCTTAAATTATTTTTCCTAATTCTTTTTAGGATAACTTTTGCATTTAGAAATCGCGACCCACGTAAGAAACCTTTGAATATCAGGATGCTACAAGAAAACCTTCCCTCACAAAAAAATTTAGGAGCGAAGCATAAGAATTGGCATATTTGTAGCATAAATGACCGTTGATTATTACGAAATATTACAAATATCTCCTACCGCCACATTGGCTGAAATCAAAACAGCCTATAGAAGACTAGCACATCTTTATCATCCTGATAAAAATCCGGGTAATAAAAGAGCTCAGGCGCATTTTGAACTGATTAAAGAAGCTTACGAAATACTGTCTAATCCAGCTAATAAAGAACAATATTTACAGGATAGATGGCTTGCCAAAGCACAAGGTAATCCCTTTCAAAATGCGATTATCACCCCCGAAAACATCCTTACCGAAGTACTGGATACCAGTACCCGGCTAAGTTATATTGACCAGTATCGCATGAATAAAGAAGGCGTTAAAACCGAACTGCTTGAATTGTTATCCGATAGAAACATAACGATATTACAGGAGCACAATGAGATTTCCATTAATGACGCAATCGTGAGTGAATTTTTACGAATCATCAATATTTTGCCTGCAGTAGATGAGCTTGCTTTATTAGAAAGGGTACGCTTAATTCCTTCTAATCATACCGAAACGCTTAAAAAAAGAGAAAACACACTGCAATCAAATATGTTTTGGGAAAACTGGAAGCCTGCTTTCATTTTATTGATGGTAATTTTACTGTGCCTGCTTATCTGGAGTAATGCTATCCGATAAATTCCTGCGAATCTGCTTTATAAATTTTATCTTTCATAAATAAAATAAGCAATATGATTCCTATTGGAGATGATAACACCGGTCGTACTATAACTCCGTTCATTAATTATTTGCTTATTATCATTAACGTGGTCGTTTTCATATTTGCCCAAAGATTAGGTTCCAACGAGGCGTTTCTGATGAGCTACGCACTTATTCCTGAAGAAATACTTACAGGAAGAGATATTGTAGGAGGTGGTCTTTTGCATACTCCCATCAACATATATGGCACCATATTCACTGCAATGTTCATGCACGGTAGTATTGCCCATATTATAGGTAATATGTTATATCTCTCGATTTTTGGCGATAATCTGGAAAACGCCATGGGACATTTACGCTATCTTATTTTTTATCTATTATGCGGCGTGTTGGCATCCGCAGCCCATGTATTTATGGCCTACTATACTCATTGTGGTCTGTATATTCCCTGTATTGGCGCTTCGGGTGCTATATCGGGCGTCTTGGGAGGTTATATGATATTGTTTCCCCGCAATAGTATTCGCATGTTCGTTTTTCCCTTTGTTATAAGGGTGAATGCTTTTATAGCACTAGGACTGTGGATAGCCCTACAAGTGTTAGAAGGTATGGGCAACTTGGGTAGAGAAGGCGGCGGAGTAGCTTATGCAGCCCATGTAGGTGGTTTTCTAGCAGGATTGCTGCTGGTACGTTTTTTCGCTACTACTCCTCATCCCAAAACTAAGTACAGACGCTATTAGCTTTTCTTTTAAACAATATATTGCATCTTCGCATTCTAACCTATATTATAAACTTTATTTCAATTAACAACATTAAGCATTTTGTATGAAGTACATTTTTTCAACTATTGTAATCTGGTGTTCCGTACTCTTTGTGTATGGTCAGGATAGTAATACCTACTGGCAGCAAGATGTAGATTACACAATAAATGTTACACTCGATGACAAAGCCAATGCCCTAAAAGGCAACATCAGTATTCAATACAAAAATAATTCGCCGGAAACCCTGAACTACATCTGGTTTCACATCTGGCCTAATGCCTATAAACACGACAGCACCGCTTTGTTCCAGCAAATAAAAACTGATCCTACCTCACAAGAAGATTTATCGAGCATTACTTATGGATATATCGATGGACTCAACTTTAAATTAAACGGCAAAGCAGCGAAAACCGAACCGCACAGCAATCCTCAATATATCGACATTATTAAAGTAGTACTCCCAAAAGGATTAAAACCGGGAGAGTCTACCAATATTCAAACAGATTTCTACGTAAAACTCCCCTCCTATTTTTCACGATCGGGTTATGCCGATGGTCAGTTCATGGCTACCCAATGGTATCCCAAACCCGCAGTGTTTGATAAAAAAGGGTGGCATGAGTTTCCTTATCTAAGCATGGGTGAATATTACAGTGAATACGGAAACTTTAAAGTAAATATTACACTTCCGGGAGAATATGTAGTAGGTGCTACCGGTGTGTTACAAAATGAAGACGAACGGGAGCAATACAAAAAAATAGGCACATTCAACGCTACCTACCGCGATACAGTTCCGCAGTTATACCAAGGCAAGCCCGGCAATAAAACACTTACCTATATTGCGAAAAACGTTCCGGACTTTGCATGGTTTGCAGAAAAGAATGTCGTAATTCAATACGATACATTGGTACTTCCATCAGGAAAAACTGTAGATGTATTTACCTACTATAAAAATAAACCTGAAACTATTTGGAAAAACAGTGTGGACTATGCCAAAGATGCTACCAGATTTTATAGCATGGCTATCGGCGAATACGAATATCCCACCGTGCAAGTTTTTGAAGGCCCTAAAAACAATTCCAGTGGCGGTATGGAATATCCCATGATTACCTTGATTACAGTACCAGGAGCCAGCAAAGAGTATTTGGACGGTGTGATTGCACACGAGATCGGCCACAACTGGTTTATGAGTATGTTGGGGAGCAATGAAAGAGAACACACTTGGCAAGATGAAGGTCTCAACACCTATTATCAGTTTCGATATGAAGCCGAAAAGCACCGATATAACTCCATATTTGGAGATCAAATCCCCCCCGAACTGAAAAAGTTGCCACTGAATCAATTCCAGTCGCTTTTATATAATGCCATGAAACAGATTCCGATGACACAGGTGATTGACCAGCCTGCTGCCAATTTTAAGTCATCAGAAGAATACGGCATTATATCTTATATAAAAACAGCCGTTTGGGTTTACGAGATGGAAAAACGCTTTGGAAAGGATCAGTTGGATGCAGCTTTTCAGCAATACTTTAAAGAGTGGCGGCATAAACATCCGCAACCCGAGGACTTAAAAGCCTCTTTCGAAAAATCGTTAGGTACAAATCTGGACGAGTTTTTCGACAAACTGAAAACAGAAGGGAACCTATAATTTTTATAAGCATCATATAAAAATAGGGAACTATGAATATTGTTTTAAAAGGCCGTAAAGCTTTAGTGGGAGGAGCTAGCCAAGGGTTAGGAAAAGCTATTGCTATGCAGCTTGCAGCCAGCGGTGCATCGGTAACCATTGTGGCGCGCAATGAGGAAAAACTCAAAAAGGTGTTGCAAGAACTTCCCGTGACAGAAGAACAGCAACACGGATATATTGTTGCAGACTTTTCAGACTACGGGCGCTATAAAGCTATCATGAATGACTACTTCAGCAGTCATAGTGTTGATATCCTAATAAACAACACCAATGGTCCTAAAGCCGGAACCGTTAGTGAGCAAACCGATGCTGACTACCAAGCAGCCTTTTCGTTACTTTTCCAAACAGTGCAGTACACTACCAGCCTAGCATTGCAAGCCATGAAGGAAAAGCAGTACGGCCGTATTATTAACCTCACCTCACGCACTGTAAAAGAGCCGGCCGACAATCTGGCCTTATCCAATACCATCCGTGCTGCTGTAGTAGCCTGGGGTAAAACACTAGCACGCGATGTTGGCAAATACAACATTACCGTAAACAATATTCTCACTGGTAATTTTGATACCGAAAGACTGAGAGAATTGTTCACACTACAAGCTCAGGCGCAAAATACCACCCTCGAAGCTATTACACAAAAAGCCGAGGCCGACATCCCACTGCAAAGACTTGGCAAGCCCGAAGAACTTGCCAGTTTAGTAACATTCTTGGCATCAGAACAAGCTTCTTATATCACAGGAACCAGTATTCCGGTAGATGGAGGACTTTTAAAATCAATATAACTCTCATATTTCGAGTTACTACTTTTACTTCAAAACTCTTTCTCCAACGAAAGAGTTTTTTTATTTTTATCGCTCATTATCAATCAAAACAAACAATTATGACTAAACGATTATTCATCGTCCCACTTCTCGCCCCTCTTTTGCTAAAAGCACAAACTCAGGACTCCACGCTTGCAAATAATTTTTCCTCCGACCATCCTACCTTCTTTCAAAGAGATTGGGTAAAAAAAGCAGTGGCGCCAACAATTCTTTTCGGGGCATCTGCTGCAACATGGAATGACAGAGAAAAAATTCGCGAGTTAAGAAACCGCTATATACCCACCTTCCGAAGACATTATGACGACTATTTACAATACGTTCCCGCAGCAACCGTATTTGGTTTAAAGTTTGCCGGCGTTAAAGGACGGAATAATCTGGGAAGAGCCACCTTATCCTATGCCAGTAGCGCTGCCATTATGGCTATTATTGTAAACTCTATTAAGTATACGGCTAAGGTGGAAAGGCCCGATGGTTCTACAAAAAATTCATTCCCCTCTGGCCATACAGCCAATGCCTTTAACAATGCATCCTTCCTACATAAAGAATACGGACTCGTAAATCCGGCTTACAGTATCGGGGCTTATAGTGCTGCTACCTTTACAGCTCTTGGTCGTAACCTTAATAATAGACACTGGATTTCGGACGTGCTGGCCGGTGCAGGAATTGGGATTTTGTCTTCCGAACTGGGTTATTTCTTTATCGACAAGATATATAAAAACAAAGGCGACTACTTAGGGTATAAAGATAGAACCAGTGACAAACCCTCCTTCTTATCCTTGAAAGTAGGTACAGCATTATCTACTACCAATTTCCTGAAGGAATCTGAATTAGATGATAAGAAAGAAACAGGCTTAGAGGCCGGAATAGAAGGAGCCTATTTCTTCACAAAGAACTGGGGGTTGGGTGGTACATTCTCCTTCACCAGTTTCCCAGTGAAAGGAGTGTCCTTTGAATTAGATGATGAACCTGAAACTTATGATATCGTAACCCAATCGTTAGGGTTTCTCAATTTCAGTGTAGGCCCCTACTTTTCGCATTCACTCAGCGACAGGTTGCAGCTTATGGTAAAAGGTTCCATGGGCTATTCTAGTGGCGCTAGCGGTAAGATTTTCATTAAAAGCGATCTTATCGATACTCCCACTAATGAACTCGAAATTGCAGATTACAAACCTTCCAATGGTTTCAGATGGGGAGGCGGCACTACGCTCACCTATAAATTCAATAATCGTATTGGGATAACCGCATATGCAGATTATCATAGAATGAACTCAACGGTAAAATATACCTTCAATGATATCATTGCCGATGATGATATGGACGAGAATCTCAATGCTCAGGCAAAGGAAAAAATGAACTATGTAGGATTAGGTTTAAAACTAACTGCATTTTTCTAATTAAGCGTCACAGCATTAATAGCTATTTCCCGGAACGGAATCTTGCAAAGTATCACTACTTCAGATCACCTTTCCGGGATTTTTATTAGGGTAATATTTGCAATATGCTTTGTACATTCTACCTACCTTTGCGCATTAATCAGTGTTCATCAACACTGATAATTGAAGGATTGAGTATAATTTGAGTCATGCATTACGTATCTGCGGAATCTTTAGAAAAAAGCTATGGCATCCAGCCTTTGTTTTCCAATATCTCGTTTCACATTGAAGAAGGCGATAAAATTGCTCTTGTAGCCCGCAACGGAACCGGTAAGTCTACCTTACTAAAAATACTGGCAGGCAAGGAAACACCCGATAATGGAAAGCTATGGATTCATAAAGATGTAGATATCGTACTTTTCGAACAGGAGCCCGATTTAGACCCTGAAAAAACAATTGCAGACAATATTTTCTTTCATAACAGCCCGGTCATAGAGGCCATTAAAAAGTATGAATCGGCCAGTGAAAGTAATAATCCCGATCTCATAGCCGAAGCCCTTGTGGCTATGGATGAATTGCAGGCATGGGATTTTGAGGCAAAAGTGAAGCAGATTTTTGGCAAGCTCAACATTCATCAGCTCGACACCTTAGTGAAACATCTCAGTGGTGGACAAAAGAAGAGAGTGGCATTAGCCAAAACGCTTATTGATATCGGTTTTGAGCATAAACATATACTACTGATTATGGACGAGCCTACCAACCATCTGGATGTAGAGATGGTAGAATGGCTGGAACATTATCTTAATAAAGAAAATCTTACGCTTTTACTGGTTACGCACGACAGATATTTTCTCGATGCTGTATGCAACGAAATATGGGAAATGGATGGCGGCAATCTATATGTACATAAAGGAGATTATGAAAATTATCTAGAAAAAAAAGCACAGCGGATAGAAAACGAACAAGCCAGTATCGATAAGGCCAAAAACCTTTACCGCCGCGAATTGGAGTGGATGCGCCGACAACCCAAGGCTCGTACCACCAAGGCGCGCAGCAGAGAAGAGAACTTCTATAGCATTGAGAAGAAGGCGAAGCAAAAAATTGTAGATGAGCAGTTGCAATTACAAATGAAGATGAATCGCCTAGGAGGTAAGGTAGTAGAGATGAAAAAAGTGTATAAATCTTTCGGCGAGAAAAAAATATTGGCAGGCTTCGATTATACTTTTAAAAAAGGGGAGCGCGTGGGTGTTGTTGGTAAAAATGGTGTGGGGAAGTCTACATTTCTCAATATCCTGCAAGGCCTCACCCCTCCAGACAGTGGTAAAATCAACATCGGAGATACAGTTGTATTTGGCAATTACTCGCAGCATGGGCTGGAGCTAAAAAACGACATGCGGGTTATTGAATTTGTAAAAAGTATTGCAGAAAATTTTCCGCTAGCCAAAGGTGGTACTTTAAGTGCCGCACAATTTTTAGAGCTCTTTCTGTTTAATGCAGAAAAACAATATTCCTACATCAGTAAATTAAGTGGAGGTGAAAAACGCAGGCTGCATCTACTTTCAGTATTGTTTAAAAACCCTAATTTCTTAATACTGGACGAACCTACTAATGATCTTGACCTTCCTACGTTGGGTGTGCTGGAAAATTTTCTAATGGAATTCCCGGGGTGCCTGCTGATCGTAAGTCACGACCGCTACTTTATGGACCGCTTGGTAGACCATTTGTTGGTTTTTGAGGGGGATGGCGTCATCAGAGATTTTCCCGGCAACTACACCCAATACCGATTGGAAGAAGAGGTTAAAAAACAAGTTGCTAGTACCGTTCAGGCAACTTCAAAAACGGCTCAGCATGGCTCCCCTGCTTCTGAAAAGAGAAAGAAAGTATCCTTTAAGGATAAACGCGAGTTTGAACTATTGGGAAAAGAAATAGAAGCACTTACTCAGGAAAAAGATTCCATTACCGAACAACTCCATCAAGGCAACCTACCTTACGAGACATTGCAACAATTATCGGAAAGGATTGCAGAGATTACCTCCCTGTTAGACGAGAAGGAATTGCGCTGGTTGGAATTGAGCGAACTCATCGAAGGTTAATCCCTTGAAATCCTTATCAACACTGCCTTTCATGTGACAAAACAGTTTTGGAGACAAGAAAATTCGTCCTAATATGAATTTTAAAATTGAAAACATTTATATACATTTACCCGCAGACCCTATACGGATAAGATGATAACAGAATCTTCAAAATCAATCAATTACTTCCGTATAACTGTCGTTTTTGTTCATTGGGCTCTTTAAAATAACATGTTATGACAGGATGGTGCAGAACTGTAAATGAACAAGGTTTATAAACATTTCACAGCAATAAAAACCTGTACCGTAGAGAGGTATCAACATCCGAAGGCTGACGTTTCCCCTTCAGAAACTATCAGTAATAGGTTTTCACCTCAACATAATGTGGAAACAGTTAAGTCATATATTACATAGGTTATAAAACAATGAAAGAAACATTAGAAACAGATGTTGCACTGATTGGTGGCGGAATTATGACTGCCACACTAGGAATGCTTATCAACCAGTTTGCTTCCGACAAATCCATTCACATATTCGAACGATTGAACTATGTAGCCGGAGAAAGCTCAGATGCATGGAATAATGCAGGAACCGGCCATGCGGCATTATGCGAATTGAATTATACTCCGGAAGATGAGAATGGTGTAGTACGTACAGAAAAGGCACGTTCCATTATGGAACAATTCGAGGTTTCAAAACAGTTTTGGGCCTATCTTATCGAACAAGAAAAATTGGCTAACCCCAAAGATTTTATTCGCTCGGTTCCTCATATGAGCTTCGTAAGAGGTGAAAAAGATGTAGCCTATTTGAGGAAAAGATATGAGGCCCTTCAGGGGAGCGCTCTTTTCCAGCATATGGAATACACCGAAGATCCTGAAGTAATCAAGAAATGGGCCCCCTTAATCATGGAAGGGCGTGATCCCTCCGAAAAAATTGCAGCCACTTATTCTGCACTGGGTACCGACGTAAACTTTGGAGCCATTACGGGCGCGCTTATCCGTTCATTACAAAGCAGCGGTAAAGCGCATCTACATTTACAACATGAAGTAAGGAATCTCGAACAACAAAGAGATAAACGCTGGCGGCTCAGGGTAAAAGATCTGAATACCGGAAAAAAATTCAATGTAGTAGCCAAATTCGTGTTCATCGGGGCAGGAGGCGGATCTCTGGAATTGCTTCAAAAATCCGACATACCAGAAGGCAAGAAATACGGAGGTTTTCCTGTAGGTGGACAATGGCTCGTGTGCAAGAATCCCGATGTTAGTAACAAACACCACGCAAAAGTATACGGACAAGCCGAAGTGGGCGCACCTCCTATGAGCGTACCGCATTTGGATGCCCGTATGATCGATGGCAAAAAAGCCTTGCTGTTTGGACCTTTCGCCACTTTCTCTACAAAGTTTCTGAAAGAGGGGTCTTACTGGGATTTATTTGGCACCGTTAAGTATTGGAATATCTTTCCGCTCATCAAAGTGGGCATTAAAAATCTCGATTTGGAGAAATATCTCATTCGTCAATTAAGCCTCACTTTTGAAGAAAGAATAGAAGTACTGAAACGCTTCTATCCTGAAGCGAATCCGGCCGACTGGAAACTACAGCAAGCAGGTCAAAGAGTACAGGTCATTCATAATGATGAAAACAATGGTCCCTCTCTGCAGTTCGGAACCGAAATCGTAACTTCTGCCGATGGCACATTATCTGCACTACTGGGAGCATCCCCGGGAGCATCCACCGCGGTATCCATTATGCTGAGACTCCTGCAAAGATGTTTCCCCGATAGAGCAGAAGCCAATATGGAACGCTTGCTGAAGATCATTCCTTCCTTCGGTCAAAATCTGGAAGATAATCCTCAACTACTAGCTGAAGTAAGAGCCCGTACCAGTAAAGTACTGGAACTGGATGTCTAATAAAAAGTACCGCAGGTGTTACAGCCTGCGGTACATGATATATGCGTTGGTATACCCGTTTGTTTGGTGATTAAACGCCTCCGGAATTTCTCCTATAATTTCAAATCCGATTTTTTTCCAAAGGTTGACTGCATTGGTATTGCTGGCAACCACAATATTAAATTGCATCGCTCTGTATCCCAGTTTACGAGCTTCTTCTATAGAATACAATCCCATAGTTTTTCCTACGCCTAATCCTCGCGCCTCCGGAGCGGTCATGTAAGCTGCATTGGCAATATGTGAGCCTAGACCAGGGTGATTATCTTTAATGATAAAGGTACCTACAACTCGATCATCTATGGTGGCCACATAAGTATGTTTGTCCTTGCTACACCAGAATGCTAGCATGTCTTCTCTAGAGGATTTTGGATCAAATACATAAGTGTCGCCACTGGCAATTACTTTTCGAATAATATCCCATATGGCATCTTCATCTTCGGGACGGGACTTTCTAATCGCAATCATAATGTGGGTTTAAAGGTTAACAAAATAGCATGCTTGTTACTGCAAATGTGCAGATAACAATGACACAATTTCTTGCTGAATACTTAAGGATTTGTCTGCATTGTAATAGTTCTGCAGTGTAACAATCATTTCATCCAAGGAAGCTTTACGAGCTGCTAACGATAAATATAACTCCTGCCCTTGCTTAGGACGCGGTCCCCAATAAAACAGTTCATCTCCTTCTGCATTACGTACGATTAAGATGGGTATGGATCGAGAGCCGTTGGTCAAATATTTATCAATTTCGGAGCCGCTGTCACGCAACTGAAACCATAAGGTAATCTTATTATTTAATGTGCTCATTAGATAAATAATCGGTACAATGTGCGCAGCGTCGCCACACCAAGGTTCGGTAATCACTACCCACTGCTGAGGAGTATTAATTTGTTTGATTGCAGCAACAGTTTCTTGAGTTAAAGGATTAGCTTTCAACCAGCGCCTCTGACGCGCTTCATTCATTTTTGTGTAATGATGATAATCCGGTTTATCATATGGAGGTTGTGTATAATGTCCATTTACAATTTCTTGCATATAGTCCACATACTCCTTCCAGTTCAATGCACGCATAAACGATCTTCAATAATTTAGTTATAGTCTACTTTTATCTGCCAGTTCACTTGGTTTGACAAAAATTCAATCAGCTCATTGTTCATCTCAAACCCCTTTCCATTAGACAACAGCTCTATTTGCAAGCCATCTTCCTCATCAACAATGGAAAAAGTGAGTTTCGCCGAACCTCTGTGAACTCTAAGATTTTGATGCATGAATTGTATCATCTCATTTGTAACATCAGCGGCAGGCAGCTGAATCGTCAGGCCTTTGGTAAAATTTTTCTTCACACTTTCGGCCAGACAAATGGAGGAAATTTTAAAATCGAACTCTCCGTTAAATCTTTGTTTATAGTAACCCTGGATAAATACAATGTTATCGGGCTGTAGCAATTGAGCAAACTTGATATAATCCTCCGAAAACAGCATCAATTCAAGTTTCCCGCTATAATCCTCGATCACAAAACTACCGAACTTGCTTCCTGTTTTGGAGATACGATGTTGCGCGTCGCTCACCAATCCCATAACTCGAAAAACTTTGGAAGATTTTATTTCTTCCGGTTCTTTCAGTTTATATTCATTTACATGTGCAATGGGCGTAATACCGTAATACTCCATTTCAAATCGATAATCATCCAAGGGATGACCACTAATAAATACGCCTGTAACCTCCTTCTCTTTACCCAGCTGCACCACCAAAGGCCATGGGGAACAATCCGGAATTTTGGGCGGCTCAATTTCCATTGATGTGCCTAGGTCACCGAACAATGTATTGGTCTGCGTCTGTGCCTGGGTTTGACAAACCTGACCATACTTGATAATCTTCTCTAGTCCGTTGGTATTATCATTCGGCGGAGTAAAGAAATACTGTGCCCTGTGTACTTCTTTAAAGCAATCGAAAGCACCGGCATAGGCCAGGCTCTCCATGGTTTTTTTATTTACCGTACGAAGGTTGACACGTTTTACCAAATCAAATATGGAGGTATAGGGCCCTTTTTGCCGTTCTTCAATAATGCTTTCCACGGCAGCTTCTCCCACGCCCTTCAATCCACCGAGACCAAAACGAATTTCACCTTTTTTATTTACGGTAAACCCTTTTCTCGATTCGTTGATATCCGGTCCCAGCACTTTTAGTCCCATACGCTTACACTCTTCCATAAAGAAGGTAATTTTTTCTAACGATCCCGCATGGTTCAGTACAGCGGCCATGTATTCGCTAGGATAGTGTGCTTTCAGGTATGCTGTCTGATAAGCCACAAAAGCATAGCAGGTAGAGTGAGACTTGTTGAACGCATATTGCGCAAAAGCTTCCCAGTCGGACCAAATTTTTTCCAGTACGTCGATAGGATGCCCGTTCTTCACCGCACCATCGATGAACTGTTTCTTCATCTTATCCAGTACGGCTTTTTGTTTTTTACCCATCGCCTTACGCAGTACATCCGCATCACCCTTACTAAAGCCGGCCAGTTTCTGACTCAATAGCATCACCTGCTCTTGGTAAACGGTAATGCCATAGGTTTCTTTCAAATATTCTTCCATCTCCGGCAAGTCGTACACCACTTCTTCGCGGCCATGCTTACGATCGATATAGTTAGGAATATACGCCATAGGACCTGGACGATACAAGGCGTTCATGGCAATAAGGTCGTCGAAGCGGTCGGGCTTCAGCTCACGCAAGTATTTCTGCATACCGGCACTTTCGAACTGGAATGTACCGTTGGTTTCGCCTCTTTGATATAGTTTATAGGTTTTTTCATCATCCAGCGGAATAGCATCAATATTGATATCCACTCCGTGGTTCAATTTAATCATCTCCAGAGCATCTTTAATAATGGTAAGGGTTTTAAGCCCAAGGAAGTCCATCTTAATTACCCCGGCCTCTTCAATTACACTACCTTCAATCTGTGTTACCCAAAGATCAGAGTCCTTAGCTGTACTCACCGGCATCAACTCAGTAAGGTCTTTGGGCGCAATGATAATACCCGCAGCGTGGATACCTGTATTCCGTACAGAGCCTTCCAAAATTTCGGCTTCGTGTAGTACCCTTCCCTGCAGGGTATCGCTATTATATATTTCTCTGAGTTTTTTTACATTTTCTAGGTCGTCGGAGCCTAATCCTTCTTTTTCACTCAGCGATTTCTCGCCGTCTTTGGAAGTTAAGGGTGCATGTAATACACGTTTAAGACTGATACCCGGTTTTTCGGGAACCAGCTTCGCCAATGCATTCGATTCAGGCAAAGGCAAATCCATTACGCGCGCCACGTCCTTGATACTCATTTTAGCGGCCATGGTACCATAAGTAATGATTTGTGCCACCTGGTTTTTACCGTATTTCTGTACTACATAATCAATTACTTTCTGACGACCCTCATCATCAAAGTCGGTATCGATATCGGGCATGCTTTTACGGTCGGGGTTGAGGAAACGCTCAAACAGTAGATTATACTTTATCGGGTCGATATTAGTAATACCAATACAATAGGCTACTACAGAACCTGCTGCTGAACCCCGTCCTGGGCCTATAAACACCCCCTGCTCCCTACCGGCTTTGATGAAGTCACTTACGATAAGGAAGTAACCGGCAAAGCCCATGGTTTTGATGGTAAACAGTTCAAAGTCGATACGCTCCTTTACTTCGGGCGTTAAAGATCCATAGCGTTTCTGAGCGCCTTCATAAGTAAGATGTTTCAGATACTCCCATTGGTTCAGCGAATCGGCCGATACCACTCCCTTGTCCGTTTTTTCATCCTGTTTATGAATCTTAAATTCATCCGGTACAGGAAAGTTGGGGAGCAGAATGTTACGCTTCAAATCCAATAGCTCTACCTTATCCACAATAGCATTGGTATTATCAATAGCCTCAGGAATATCGTGAAAGAGTTCCGTCATTTCCTGTGTGGTCTTAAAATAGAACTGGTCATTTGCAAAAGCAAAGCGCATGTTTTTCATGTTCACCTCCTCATCTGAGAAATCTCCCCGATAAGCAGGTGTAGACTGCTTTTCACCAGTATTGATACACAGCAAAATATCATGCGCGTTAAAATCTTCCCGATCGACATAATGTGCATCATTGCTGGCAATAACGGGAACATTGTATTTAGCAGCAAACTTTAAGAGCACCTGATTTACTTTTTCTTGATCGGGAATATCGTGCCTTTGCAACTCTACATAATAGTCCTCTCCAAACAAATCCAGCCACCACTTAAATTCTTTTTCAGCTTCTGCCTCTCCTTTTCTCAAAATGGCCTGTGGTACTGATGCCCCTAGGCAGCATGTAGTAGCAATCAATCCTTCATGATATTGTAAAATCAGCTCCTTGTCGATACGAGGATATTTTCCGTACAAGCCTTCAATAAATCCGAGTGAGGTAAGTTTGGTTAAACTTTTATACCCCTGCTCGTTCTTTGCTAAGAATATCTGATGATATCTTTTATCCTTTTTATCCTTGGTAAAAATTTTTTCGTGCCTGTTTTCAACCAGATAAAACTCACATCCCACTACAGGTTTCACCTTGGGCTTTCCGTTATCGTCTAAATTTTTGTAAGCTTCTGCCACAAACTGGAAGACGCCGAACATATTACCGTGATCGCTGATAGCCAGTGCAGGCATACCGTCGGCAATAGCTTTTTTATACAGGTTGGAGATGGAAGCTGCTCCGTCCAGTAGTGAATATTGTGTATGTACGTGCAAATGCGAAAACTTCATTATAGATATTTTTTAGCGCTCTGCAATAATATCATTTTTTGAACCATTCGGGCGGTGATATCTTTTGGTTTTCCTCCGCTGCCGCCAAGTGTTATATATCAACAACAACTTTTGTTATTGAGGAACAGTTAAAAAAGGTATTAGTTCTCTCTGCTACAATTTTTTCTGGCCCATTCAACAAAATTTAATTTTTTTCAATGAAACTTAAAGCTCCTTTATCCATTTTTTAATACATTTATTTTTTCATAACAAAATATCAAAACGCTTGTCATGGATACCAGAAGAGATTTTATTAAAAAAGCCATGCTGCTTTCGGGAGCGGCCGGTGTTTCTGCCTTTATACCGGATTCGATTAAAGCAGCGCTTGCCATAGATCCCGCACCAGGAAGTACCTTTTTGGATGCGGAGCACATTGTAATACTAATGCAGGAAAACCGTGCCTTCGACCATAGCTACGGCACGCTGAGAGGTGTAAGAGGTTTTAACGACCCTCGTGCCATTACATTGCCCGATAATAATCCCGTTTGGTTTCAGACCGATGAACACGGCGATATTTATGCCCCATTCCGACTGGATATCAAAAACTCTAAAATTACTTGGATGGGAGATCTACCGCACTCACGCCATAGTCAGGTAGATGCTCATAATCAGGGGAAATATGATAAGTGGCTATTGGCCAAAAAATCGGGCAACAAAAAATATGCTTCCATACCCCTTACTATGGGATACTACACTCGGGAAGATATACCCTTTTATTATGCGCTGGCAGATGCCTTTACCATTTGTGACCAAAATTTCTGCTCGGCAATGACCAGCACCACGCCTAACCGCTCCTTTTTTTGGACAGGCAATATTATGAGTGAGGAAAACGGTCTGCAAAAAGCCAATATTCGAAATACCGATTACGGTCATGCGAAAATGCGCTGGAAGAGCTTTCCTGAACTGCTCACAGAAAACAATATCGATTGGAAATTCTATCAAAACGAAATTTCCTGTGGAGGCGGATTTAAAGGAGAAGAACGCTCCTGGCTGGCCAACTTCGGATGTAACTTACTAGAGTTTTTTGCGGCATATAATGTAAAATTTACCCCTCGATACATACAAAGCCTTATCAACCAAATAGAAACCCTTCCTGGGGAAATCAATGCCCTACAACAAGCAAGCCCTGGTGAAATGGATGAAGAAAAAAATAAGGCTGCCATACGCGACAAACAAAAAGCGCTGGATAATGCACGTGCAGAATTTGCCAAATGGAATAAAGAAAATTTTGAAAAACTCTCCGAAAAAGAAAAAGAACTATTCCGCAGAGCTTTTACCACTAATATCGGAGACCCCAATTATCGTAAACTCACCAAATTTAAATACATCGACAACGGTAAAGAACGTGAATTAGAAGTACCAGCCGGAGACATCTTTTATCAGTTCCGTAAAGATGTAAAAGAAGGCAAACTACCCACCGTATCTTGGCTAGCTGGTCCCCAGAAGTTTTCCGATCATCCCAGTGCCCCCTGGTACGGAGCCTGGTATATTTCGGAAATATTAGATATTCTCACCCAAAATCCCGAGGTATGGCGTAAAACCATTTTCATCATCACTTACGATGAAAACGACGGATACTACGATCATATACCGCCTTTCTCTATTTCAGACAACAAAGTGCCGGGTACAGGAAAATGTGCTCCAGAAATAGACACCGAAATAGAACATGTGCGCTTTGAGAACGAAGTAAAACAAGGTATTCCACCCGGCCAAGCACGGGAAGCCCCTGTGGGACTAGGTTTTAGAGTGCCGATGATCATTGCATCCCCTTGGACACGCGGTGGAAAAGTAAACTCTCAATTATTCGAGCACACCTCCACTTTGCAATTCCTAGAATACTTCTGCAGTAAAAAATTCAAAAAAAATATCCGGTTTGAAGGTATCAACCCATGGCGGAGAGCTATCAGCGGCGATCTTACCTCCGTTTTCAGTGCCTATAAGGAAAATGATAAAAAGGTAGATTTTGTGGACCGCGATGAATTTATTAAAACCATCTATAACGCAAAATTCACTCCCGAACCGGCCGGATTTAAAAAAACCAATAAATCCGATCTAGAAAAAGGAAATTATTCCGCCTGGTTGCCCAAGCAAGAAGCCGGTACCAAACGGGCTTGCCCCATTCCTTATGAGCTCTACGTGAATGGCCGCTTGAGCAAGGATAAAAAAACATTCTCGATTAATTTTGAAGCCTCCAAAAAATATTTCGGAGAACGTGCTGCCGGATCTCCGTTCCGGGTTTATGCAATGGGCAAACACAAAGCATTGGCGAATCCCCAAGAATATGAAGTAAACCGTTCTTGGAATTATACGGTGGCGGCAGGTTATAAATTGGAAGACAGTTGGAAACTGGAAGATTTTGCAACCGGTGCTTATCATTTGCGAGTGTACGGCCCCAATGGCTTCTATCGCGAATTCATTGGTGATGCTCAGGATCCCCAGATTACCATCCACTGTGGCTACCAACATCAACGCCGTCTTACAGGTAATGTAGAGTTATCTATTTCCAATGAAGGCACCACAGAACAGGTGGTAGAAATTATTGATAATGCCTATGGCAATGCGCCTATTGTACAAAAAGTGGCCGCCGGAAAAACCGTCAACATTATTCTCAATCTTACCAAATCTCATAGCTGGTACGATTTTACCGTAAAATCGAGAAATAAGATGCAACAGCGTTTTGCGGGGCATGTGGAAACCGGCGAAGAAAGCATAACGGATCCTTATATGGGAAAACAAGTATAAAGGGCAGATGTACTGCCCTTTATACTTTTTAAATAAACTAGCACATATTAGATAAAAATTAAAAAAAATAAATTTTATTAAATAAAATAAAAAAATTAAGCCTTTCGCAATATTATAAGCAAGTCAACGTTTATAGTAACCGTACAACGGAAATGCGTTTTATTACGAGGACTTGATACAAAGGATTGACTTTTATGCTAAGAATAATGATAGGAGGGCTGGTTGTCACGTTGTTTATGACCAGTTGCTCAATGCCCTTACAACTACATACTAAATTTATAAATAAGAAAGCAATTAATACTCCTGCAGACGAGGATGCACTTCTGAGCCAACAGCAGGAGGCTTTTTCGGCATATAGTCAGAGTTCTTATCGTAAAAATGTACTGCATACAGAACAATCGTATGAAGAAACCTTGGAAGTAGAACTCCCAAAAGCCAATCCCACAGCAACATTAAACACGCTGACAATTCCTACAGAGATCCAACTCAAATACGCTTCGTTGTTGAATATTTTGCCCCACACTCTTACCAATATCAGGTTGTTGGAAGTAATTGACGATTGGTACGGCACCCGTTACCGATACGGAGGCACTACCAAAAGCGGTATTGATTGCAGTGCATTTGTAAGAGAAGTATATAAAAGCGTATTCAATATCGAACTTCCCCGCACAGCCCGTGAACAATATAGAACCGCTAATCCCATTAGAACTTCTGAACTAAAAGAAGGCGATTTGCTATTTTTTAACACAACGGGAGGCATCTCTCACGTAGGAATGTATCTATCCAATAACAAATTTGTTCATGCGTCCAGAGGACGGGGTGTTATTGTAAGTGATCTGGACGAATCTTATTATGCTGCACGTTATCTGGGAGCAAGAAGAATACAGACCGATAGCAGCTATTATGCAGCCAACTAACTTTAAAACTTATCAATCCAATTAACCATTCCAAAAATTCCGGTATATCCCGGAATTTTTTTTGTGCAATATGAGAGTATACTAACTTTACCATCATTATACAATGCGATATCCTAACCTATTTAGTTAAAATAACATTAGGAGGAAACCACATTGTACTTTGCTAATGAAATGATCTTTTCCGAATAATCGTAGTATAAAATATTTCAAATTATTCTTTTCTATTGTATTTTTATCTTTAACTACATAGTACTTTATGAAAAAAGCGCTGGCAATACTAACTGTATGTTTTTACACACTTACAGTTGCCGCCCAGGAAAAATGGGATTTAAGACGATGTGTTGAGTATGCTTTAGAAAACAATATCTCCATAAAACAAGCCGATATACAAGCCCGTTTCGATAAGCTTACTCACGATCAAAGCGTATTGGCTCAATATCCTAGTTTAAGTAGCCAGCATAGTACAGGGTTTCAATTTGGTCGCTCCATCGACCCCACATCCAACCAGTTTACCAATAACCAAATCTTTTTTGCCAATCATAGTGTGGATCTGGGATGGGACTTATTCAACTGGTTCAGAAAAAGGAATACTGCCGAGTCTAATAAATATTTAGCACAGGCCAGTGAAGCAAGACTTGAAAAAGCTCGCAACGACATAGCACTAAATGTTGCTAATGCCTATCTGGCAGCACTGCTGAACAAAGAACAAGTCAATATCAGTAAAGTACAATTAAGCCAAAGTAGAGAACAACTGGAGCTCATCAATAAACAAGTAAAAGCCGGCGCCTTACCTGAATTAAATCTGGCCGAGGCCGAAACACAATATGCAACGGACAGTTCCAATCTCATCACAGCACAAACCAATTATACCCTGTCTTTGTTACAGCTCAAAGCTTTACTGAATTTAGACGCTGCAATGCCGTTTGACATTGCAGAACCGCCCGTGGATGCCATCCCGGTAGAGCCCCTTTCAGAATTAGATCCTGAAGTGGTATATCAATCTGCATTGGAGAACCTCCCCCAGCAGAAAGCAAATGAACTTACACTGAAAGCTCTGGAAAAAAATGCACAAGCAGCAAAAGCTGCCATGTATCCTTCGCTAATGTTATTTGGAGGACTTAATGCACGTTATGCGAATGCTCAGAAATTGTTACCGCAAGGACTGGAAGTAGTAAACACTCCCATTGGTACTGTAGAGGTGAATGGTGTAGCCTATACCGTTACTGCTCCCATTACCCAACCCACCAGTTACGAACGAAACACCTATTTTCGACAACTGAAAAACAACTTTAATCAGAACATTGGTATTGGGGTTAGCATACCTATATTCAATGGTGGAATGGCTCGAATCAACTGGCAAAAGGCCAAACTGAATGTAGAGAATCAGTCGTTGCAGAAAGAGCAGGAAACCCAAACCCTTAAACAAGATATTTATCAGGCACACACCAATGCCGTAGCAGCCATTGAAAAGTTCAATGCCTCGCGTACGGCAGTGCAGGCAGCACAGAAAGCTTACGATTATGCACGAAAAAGATTTGAAGTGGGTTTACTGCAACCTATCGACCTTATCACCACACAAAACAATCTATATCGTGCCAAGATCAACATGGTTTCAGCTCAATACGATTATGTATTTAAGATGAAACTACTTGAATTTTATAAAGGCAAAGGATTAAAACTAGAATCAGATACATCAAATTTTTAAACACCCAAATAATTATCACACGTGAGTAAACGTTGGCAGAAAATATTAATCATCGGAGCAGCTGTACTAGCAGCTATTTTCCTATTTGCCGGAAATTTTGGAAGCAATCGTAAACTCATCAACATTACGGCAGAGGAAGCAACAGTACGATCCATCACCGAAACCGTAACTGCAAGTGGGCAGGTGTATCCCGAAGTTGAGGTAAAAATAAGTCCGGATATCAGCGGTGAGATTATTGAATTGAACGTAGAAGAAGGTGATAGTGTAACAAGAGGGCAAATCCTGGCACGCATATATGCCGATGTATATGCGTTACAGAGAGACGAAGCGGCAGCAAGAGTTAGCCAGTCTATGGCCACTGTAGCCAATAGTAAAGCCGCATTAGGTGCTTTAAAGGCCAATCTAGAACAGGCAGAACTTCAGTACAAACGCAACAAACAGTTATACGACGATAAAGTAATCTCCAAAGCCGAGTTCGAGCAGCACGAAACCAATCTAGCTACAGCCAAAGCTAATTACGAAGCTGCACTGGAAAACATCCGCAGCCTAGAAGCTAGTGTACGCTCTTCCCAAACCGGCCTTACATCGGCCGATAAAACGCTGAGCCGTGCTACCATTGTTGCGCCCACAAGCGGTATTGTATCTTCTTTAAAGGTAAAGAAAGGTGAAAGAGTAGTAGGTACAGCCCAGATGGCCGGTACCGAAATGATGACCATTGCCGATATGAATACCATTGAGGTAAGAGTAGATGTGGGTGAAAACGATATTGTAAAGGTAAATATTGGCGATGTAGCCGATGTGGAAATTGATGCTTATAATGATAGAAAATTTAAAGGTGTGGTTACTAAAATTGCCAGTAGTGTGAAGTCTGCTTTGGCAGGAACAACCACAACGAACGATGTAACCAATTATGAAGTACGAATACGTTTGGATAAATCATCGTACCAGGATCTGTTGGATGCATCCAAAGGTAAAAAGTTTCCCTTCCTGCCGGGAATGAATGCAAGAGTTGAAATCAAAACCAAACAAAAAGATAATGTAGTGTCTGTACCTATTGCAGCAGTAAATGCACGCATTAAAGGCAGTGATAAAAGCGTGGCTGAATCCCAAAAAGAAAAAGCTGATAATAGCGATGCCGAAGAAAACAGCTCTGAAAATGATTTGGAAGAAGTAGTGTTTATCGTAACCAAAGATAATGTCGTAAAAAAACAGATTGTCAAAACCGGTATTCAGGATATTAATTATATAGAAGTTACGCAAGGACTAAAAGCCGGAGATCTTGTGGCTACAGGACCTTATAGCGTTGTTAGCCAAACCCTCAAGGATGGGGATAAAGTAAAAGTAGTTCCAAAAGAAAAACTTTTCGATAAAAAATAAATGTATTTGGTAATGCGTCAATATATAGTAGTAATTCTGTCATTATTATTTACCATCAACAGTGCATATGCACAAAATAAGGAGCAACCTAAAGCCATCCTCAACCATCAGGCTTTATATGTGACCGATTTAAAAAAGTCGGCTGAGTTTTATAAAAATATTATTGGCCTGGAAGAAATAGAAGAGCCGTTTAAAATAGGACGACATGTATGGTTAAAAACAGGGCCCCATACATCGCTGCATCTGATTGCTGGGGCAGAAAACAAAAAGGAATATTTCAAAAATCATCATGTATGCTTTAGTGTACCCTCTCTCGAAAACTTTATCAAACTTTTAAAGAAACACCAAATTACCTGGGAAGATGCCGCCGGTAATAAAAGCGGTATTACCAAAAGGCCTGATGGGGTACAACAAATATGGATTCAAGATCCGGATGGCTATTGGCTCGAAATTAACAACGATCAGCAAGGATTTGAATAGCGGCGAGATATCATTTATCCCACTGCTTTCAAATAATATTCGAAAGAGAAATCATCGCCCAGTTGTTCTGCGGCCTCCTCAAAAAGTTGAATCAACCTATCGAAGGTTTCCAGCTGATTCATGGACATATTGATAAACTTAACCTCAATCGGCAAGGCGATATCGCCGGTAATACAGTCCCATAACGCATCCAGATTATTTCCGAAATGAGAAGGCAGTTCCAGCTGACTTTGAGCCATTTTATAAAAATCACTTAGGGTACCGATACGTTCAAAATCGAATGCTACCTTCTTCATCTTTTTTCAAAATTTTTGTAGTGATCGTAAGTAACATATATCAACCCATCGTTGGAGTATAATAAACGATGCGCATTTCTTCTGCCACAACGATAATTCAAATCGGCTTCATACCAAACTCGCTTGGCAGCCTTGGGCAGTTGGCCTTCCCTATTGGCAAATACATCGCCGCCTATAGCCTTACCAGGCAACACTTCGCACAAATTTCCTTCCGATGCTATCCAACCCCGCTTCCGGGCCTCACTTTTGGTAACATAATAATCCGGCAATTTTTTATGCATGCGCACATAGGGCACTACCACATCCTCTCTCGTTAACTCATCAATAGCTATCGTATCCGTTATTGGATCGCTAATAGCTCCACCATAAGGTAAGACCCCATCATGGCCTTTTTTCAAAAAAGCATACAAAGCCAGAAATACCAGAAAAAGGGTCGAAAATGTTACCCATCTATTACGCATCATGATACAAACTTACTTAATAAATTCCCTTTAGCTGGGCTGGGTTGCTTAAATTTGTTACAAGTATTTAACACTAACAATCCTATCATATGATCAACAACGTTGCTGTCATAGGGGCTGGCACTATGGGAAACGGTATTGCGCATGTTTTTGCTCAACACAATTTTCATGTAACACTTATTGACATCTCCTCTCAACAGCTAGAAAAGGCTCTGGCCACTATTTCAAAAAATTTGGACCGACAGATAACTAAAGGGCAGATTACGGAGGCAGAGAAACAATCCGCCTTACAAAACATTGTAATAAGTACCGATATTGATCAAGGCGTGGCAGCAGCGCATCTCGTAGTGGAAGCCGCTACAGAAAATGAAAACCTGAAGCTGCAAATATTTAGGCAAATAGATGCTATAGCGCCGCAGGACTGCATATTAGCTACCAATACATCGTCCATATCCATTACCAAAATTGCCGCAGCCACCCAACGGCCGCAACAGGTGATCGGCATGCACTTTATGAACCCCGTACCGGTGATGAAACTGGTGGAGGTTATCAATGGGTATCACACCAGCAGTTATGTTACAGGCACCATTGTGGAACTAAGCAAGCAGCTAGGTAAAATTCCGGCTCTGGCCAATGATTATCCTGGCTTTGTTGCCAATCGTATTTTAATGCCGATGATTAACGAAGCCATTTATACACTTCAGGAAGGTGTAGCTGATGTAGAAGCTATTGATACGATTATGAAACTAGGCATGGCACACCCGATGGGACCTTTACAGCTGGCCGATTTTATCGGACTAGATGTATGTTTATCTATTATGAAAGTACTGCACGAAGGCTTCGGAGATCCCAAATATGCCCCTTGCCCACTATTAGTCAACATGGTGCACGCGGGACGGCTAGGTGTAAAAACAGGCGAAGGCTTTTATGTATACACACCCGGCAGTAAGGAACTAGTGGTGAGTGAGAAATTCAGGAAGTGAGTGGATTTCCTGCAACTGGCCATCTTTTTTCTGCCATCCATAATTATAATTACCGTTGGTTAATATTAAATATTCTGCCGGCATGGCAATATTATAACGGAGTACCTGGTGCAGTACATTTTGCGTAATTGGTACATCGGGGCCCTTACATTCTATGAGCATCCAAGGTTTGTGTTGTGTATCGTACACAAGAATATCAAACCGCTTTTTCAGTTCTCCTACAACAATTTCTTTTTCCAGCGCAATGAGTGTTTTGGGATATTTCATTACCTGCAATAAATACTGAACGAAATTCTGACGCACCCATTCTTCATCCTGCAATAACAGCCATTTGCGCCGGATATGGTCAAATATATACGGTTGATCGCCTCTAATTTCTATTTTAAAATCGGGTTGAGGATATTTAATAAAAATCATTAGTCCAAAAATAAATATTAATTTAGCGAAAGTGTTTCTTATGAAGACTAAACAAGAAATTGTACAAAATTGGTTACCGCGCTACACCGGTGAAAAGTTAGAAAATTTCGGGAAATACGTTCTACTCACCAATTTCAGCAACTACGTAAACATGTTTGCCGCTTGGAACAAGGTGGAAGTAGTGGGTAGAGACCGACCTATGCAATGCGCCACTGCGGACAACATTACCATTATTAACTTTGGTATGGGTAGTCCCACCGCAGCCACTATTATGGACCTCCTCACTGCCGTAAAGCCTGAAGCAGTACTATTCTTAGGCAAATGTGGCGGTTTAAAAAAACGTAACAAAGTAGGTGACCTAATATTACCTATTGCTGCCATACGAGGAGAGGGAACGTCAAACGATTATTTTCCGCCCGAAGTACCGGCATTACCCGCATTCGCCTTGCAAAAAGCCGTTAGTACCTCGATTCGAGAAGCCCAGACCGATTACTGGACAGGCACCGTATATAGTACCAACCGCAGAGTATGGGAACATGACGAAAAGTTTAAGGAATACTTGAAGAAAATACGCGCCTACGCCATCGATATGGAAACCGCCACTATCTTTTCAGTAGGATTCTACAACAAGATACCCACAGGTGCGCTACTATTGGTAAGTGATTCACCTATGATTCCGGAAGGAGTAAAAACCGAAGATAGCGACCGAAAGGTAACCGAAAACTTCGTAGAGCTTCATCTTAAAATTGGCATCAACTCCTTAAAACAACTTATTGAAAACCGTCAGACAATAAGACACCTGAAGTTCTAAATAAACAGCCCTAAGAATAGTTGTTTATACATGCATGTTGCGATAATGCCGTTGCAAACGTTATCAGAAATAATAACTCTTTTCTCATTTGTAAAGAGAATATGAGCATATTTGGCTTATCTTCACTATTGAAATAAGCCCACCCCCAATGAAAGGGATAATATAATAACAATTTAAATGGGTATTTATGAAACAATGCATCGCATTTTTGTTCATTGCAACAGCCGTAACCTTGACCGCCTGTCATAAAAGTGTGTCAGTCAGTCAGCAGCATAAGTTGAAAGCACGTTTTGAAATAGCAGGCTTATGTTCTAACTATACATTTAGTCTAACTGAAGGTAATCTGGATACATCTTTGGTAGTAGGATCGTGGACTAATCCTTCAACAGATAAAACATATAAAAACGCTTTTGGTGTAAGCAATCCTTGCTCATTGCCCTCTAATCTCAAAGAAGGCGATGAATTTTACTTTGAGATAGTTCCCGAAAGGCAAAGTAATTGCGCCGTGTGTATGGCCTATTATCCAACTCCCCCTAAAAAGCTTAATATCAAAGTACTGGAAGTAGTAAAAAAATAATGTCGTATCCTTTATTATCCATAGAAAATCTCACCGTCAATTTTATAAACGATGGCGCTGTACATCAGGCCATAAAAAACATATCATTCACAGTTAATAAAGGCGAAATCGTTGCACTTGTAGGAGAAAGTGGTTCGGGTAAATCGGTCACCTCACTTTCCATCCTACAATTACTTCCCGAAAGTACTTCCCAGCTGGCTAGTGGAAGAATTTTGTTTAGTGAAGACGGTAATACAGTAAAGGATATTACAAAAATTAGCAAACAAGAACTGCAGCAGATACGGGGCAATACCATCTCGATGATTTTTCAGGAGCCTATGACCTCGCTGAATCCTGTATTCACTTGCGGAGCGCAAGTATCTGAAGCATTATTACTGCATAAAAAAATATCTAAAAAAGAAGCCCGACTACAGGCCATATCCTGGTTTGAAAAAGTAAAGTTACCTAATCCCGAGGCCATTTACGATCGCTATCCGCATCAGTTAAGTGGTGGACAGAAGCAAAGAGTCATGATTGCCATGGCTATGTGCTGTAGACCATCTCTACTCATATGCGATGAACCTACTACAGCACTAGATGTAACCGTTCAAAAAAGCGTATTGGAACTCATCAAAGAGCTACAGCAGGAAACGGGGATGGGTGTCATCTTTATCACTCACGACTTAGGCGTAGTAGCTCAAATAGCCGACAGAGCCGTAGTAATGTATAAAGGGGATATTATCGAACAGGGGTCAGTTAAAGATATATTTACCAACGCCCAACAGCCTTACACCAAGGCCCTGATAGCCTGCCGCCCCGACAATCATAAACGCGGAGAAAGATTGCCAGTGGTGAGTGATTTTTTACATAATGATTCTTTTTTGACTACGTCCCCTCCTCCATCCCTCCACCGCACCACTACTGCCAGTTCTGGTCAGGTGCTCATCAAAGTGAAAAATCTTTCCGTTCACTATCCTAATAAAAAAAATTGGTTAGGACAACCGATGTCTTATGTAAAAGCGGTGGACAATATCAGCTTTGAGGTATACGAAAACGAAACCTTAGGCATTGTTGGGGAAAGCGGTTGTGGCAAAACAACTTTAGGAAGAACACTACTGCAATTAATTCCTGCCACGGAAGGAAATATATTGTACAAAGAACAAAACCTTCGAACATATTCTCCCAAACAATTAAGAGCCTTAAGACAACATCTACAGATTGTATTTCAGGATCCCTACTCCTCTCTAAATCCACGTAAAAAAATAGGGCATGCCATCGAAGAACCGCTGGCTGTACACGGAATTATTAAAGATCCTACAGCAAGAAAACAAAGGGTAATTGAACTATTACAAAAAGTAGGATTACAGCCCGAGCACTATGACCGCTATCCACATGAGTTCAGTGGTGGGCAAAGACAACGCATTGTCATCGCTCGTGCCTTGGCATTACAGCCTTCTTTTATCATCTGTGATGAATCCGTATCTGCATTAGATGTTAGCGTGCAGGCTCAAGTGCTCAATCTACTTAACGACCTTAAGAAAGAATTCGGCTTTACTATTGTTTTTATTAGTCATGATCTGGGCGTGGTACGTTATTTTAGTGACCGCATTATTGTGATGAATAAAGGGAAAATAGAGGAAATGGGGCCTGCTGATGAAATTTATGAACACCCTCAATCCGCTTACACTCAAAAGCTCATTGATGCAATTCCCCATGTAGCAGTGTAGCAACTCTTTTTGCAAAAACACGGAATTAATAATGGATTTTATACTGTTCTAAGTTAAAGTTGGGGCTGGTGATAATTTCTTGCTTATCGGTAATAACGATGGCTTTATAATCAGGAAACTTTTTCAGCATCCTTAGTCCTTTCTTCACACCTAACACCATTATCGAAGTACTGAAGGCATTAGCCTGTTCAGCACTGGGGCCTAATACCGTCACACTAGTCAGCCCCGATACGGGGTATCCGGTCGCCGGATTGATAATATGGGCATATCGTTTGCCATTAATGATGGCATACTTCTCATAGTTGCCCGAGGTTGTTGCAGCACCTTCCCAGCTAATGGCAGCTATAAGCTTATTATTACTAAAAGGATCGTTGACCCCAATCTTCCAGGGAGTTCCATCGGGGCGTGTACCCCAGGTCAGCACATCTCCTGTAGCATTTACAATGCCTGCCGTTATCCCTTTTTGCAACATCAGTTCCCTACACTTATCAGCCGCATATCCTTCACCCAATGCCCCAAAGCCGATTTTCATACCCTTTCTTTTCAGAAAAATCGTACTGCTATCCCTGTCAATAATGATATTCTTATATCCCACATTAGCTCTGGCTTTTTTCACCACCTTTTTGGAAGGCATTTTCATCTCGCTGCCGTCAAACTTCCAGATCTTTTCCATCGCGGCAAAACTGATATCAAAAGCTCCATTTGTTAACCGCGACATAGAAATAGCGTGCTCAGTAAGTTCCAGCACTTCTCGATCCACCTTCACAGGGCGGATACCCGCCTGTTGATTCACTTTTGAAATCTGGGTTTCGGGCTTCCAGTCCGATATTAGATATTCGATACGCGAAATTTCCGCTATAACTGTATCGATATATCGCTCGGCAGTAAGTGAGTCTCCTGCAACAATAGTAATAATGAACTTTCCCCCCATTAGATAGGCGTCGCGGGTGCGCTGCACTTGGGCATTAGCATAAAAATGTAGAAGAGATAAGAACAGTAATAATACCCCTTTTTGGACCTTCATCAAAAACCATCAATTTTAGATTCCTCGAAATACTCTCCTCTGCAGATTACCCACTCGCACCTATTCTTACCCCCGAGAGCTTTGGAATGGCCTCCTCGCCTACGGAGGTCATCATATCCTATACCCACCTTGCTTAAAAACTCTTGATCCGATACTTCCATTCCACAGAGGCCTATAGCCAGGGGCCAAGATAATGATTTAGCCCTCCAAAATGCCAATACTTTCAGAATTTATGCGCATTCAGGCACCGAGTTCTTTTTATATAAAAAAAAAGTACTCACAACCCTCTGTTATAATTTTAAAAAATTTTCATTTAAACATCAAAATATACTACCTTTGCAGCCACAAATTCGAAAACCGGTGCCGTAAGACCGGGGCTCGGGATTGTAAAATACCTTATACGGGTAACTTTACTACGTACCGTGAGCTTCGTTCTACTGCTTTTACAGGTTTTGACCTTAAAAAAGAAAATCGATACATGAAGCTTTCACAATTTCACTTTGATCTTCCCCTGAACCTTATTGCACAGTACCCCGCGAAAAAAAGAGAAGATGCCAGAATGATGGTGGTGCATCGTCAGACAGGGCAAATTGAAAACAGATACTTCCGCGACATTCTAGAGTATTTTGACGATAAGGATGTATTTGTTGTAAATAACACCAAAGTATTCCCGGCCAGAATGTATGGCCGCAAGGAGAAAACAGGTGCCAAAATCGAGGTTTTCCTGCTGCGCGAGCTGAATAAGCCCAACCGCCTCTGGGACGTTATTGTAGACCCGGCACGTAAAATCCGCGTGGGTAACAAGCTTTACTTTGGGGAAAACGAAGAGCTGGTTGCAGAAGTGATTGACAACACTACCAGCCGTGGTAGAACCATCAAGTTTTTATGGGAAGGTGATGAGGATAGTTTCAGAGCCCAATTACAGGCTCTAGGAGAAACACCATTGCCTAAATACATTAAGCGTAAACCAGAAGAAGAAGATAAAGAACGCTATCAAACCGTTTACGCTAAATACGAAGGCGCCGTAGCAGCTCCCACTGCCGGTCTCCACTTCAGTCGTGAGTTGATTAAGCGCTTGGAGATTAAAGGTATCCGCTTTGCCGAAATCACCCTGCATACAGGACTGGGCACCTTTAGACCCATCGAGGTGGAAGACCTCAGCAAGCACAAGATGGATGCCGAGTACTATCGCATCGACGAGCAGGCATGTAAGATTGTAAACAAAGCTAAAGAAACAGGTCATCGTATCTGCGCTATTGGCACCACTACCATGCGTGCGCTGGAGTCGTCTTTTACCGCACAAAAATTACTGAAACCCTCAGAAGGGTGGACCAACATGTTTATTCATCCTCCGTATGACTTCAGCATCGCAGATGCTATGGTTACGAACTTCCATTTACCGAAAACCAGTCTGCTGATTATGACCAGCGCTTTTGCCGGTTATGAACTTACCATGGAGGCCTATAAAAAGGCGATCAAAGACAAATACCGATTCTTTAGTTATGGAGATGCGTTGTTGATTCTGTAAGCTAGATTTGATCTTCATATATCATAAAAAAAGCTGCATATCTTACATATGCAGCTTTCTTATTTTATGTTAGTTTGAAAAACTGAGCGGTTGTAATCTATGCTGAGTTTCTTCCAGCATTGATAATTCCGAAAGAACAACGCATAACTAGCTTACCGTATACTTCCTTCAATTCTGCAGCCGACTCGCTGTCACTAGCCTCCAACTCTCTTAATTTACTCAACGCATACTGCTGAATGGTAAGCAGGGGCAATACAATACGCTCCCGCATGTAAATAGATAGTTTATCGATCGGATAATTTTCCATCAGTGTACTCTTTCCCGAGAGTTTTAAGAGGTAATCATGAGTAAGCTGATATTCTTCATATATCATATTCCATATTTCCCCATAGGTTTCGTCTTTTGCCATATAAGCCGTAAGCGGGAAATAGGATTTAGACATAGACATTTCACAGTTATCCATCAGCGTTTTAAAGTACAGCGACTTATTGTACAACTGCTTCACTTCCTCAAAACGTCCGATATACTCCATTTTTTTAAGGGCTGTACCTACCCCAAAGAATCCGGGAACATTCTGCTTTAGTTGGCTCCAAGCGCCTGCAAAAGGAATCGCCCTTAAATCAGAAAGCGAAATATCTGTTTGAGAAGGCCCACGTTTGGACGGACGACTGCTGATATTGGTTTCGCTATAAAAACGCAAAGGACTCATCGTATACAGATAGCTGGGCAACAGTGGATGCTCCTTCAGTTTCTTATACGCATCAAAACCATAGGAAGAAAGTTCCTGCATCAGCTCCTCCTCCTTACCGGAGAAAGGTGGATGCCTATCTATATACAAGCTGCTGGAGATGCCTGCATTTAACAACTGTTCTAGGTTATATTGTGCAGAGTCGATAATCCCAAAATTAGAGCTAATGGTTTGCCCTTGTATCGTTAGCTGAATTTCGCGGTTGGAAATATTTTTACCCATCGAAGCATAGAACTTATGGGTTTTTCCACCACCCCTAGAGGGAGGACCACCTCTTCCATCGAAAAATATTACTTCAAAGCCACTGTTTCGTGTAATACGGGTGAGCTCTTCCTTGGCTCGATAAATACTCCAGTTGGCCATCAAATAACCACCATCCTTGGTACCATCACTAAAGCCCAGCATGATGGTTTGGGTGTTATTCCTACGTTTTAAATGGGCTCTATAAGCAGGAATAGCATACAGTTGTTGCATTACATTAGCGGCATTGCTCAAATCCTCCACTGTTTCAAATAGTGGAACAATATCTAAATGAATATCTTCTTCGGCAAATCCCTGCATCTTGAACAGTCCATACACCTCCATCACATCCAGTGCACTGGTAGTATGGCTGATGATATAACGATGACAGCCTTGCTCCCCATTCACCTGTTGAATGCTATGAACAGCAAGAGGTATTTCGGCAGTATCTTTCACTACTTCATCTTCTGCGAATATCGAAGTATCGATCTTTCCTTTAATATTTAGTATAACCTTAATCTTCTCTTCATCCGGCAGCGAGGGATAATTTTCGGGAATAATGCCATTGCTCTTACCCGCTGCCATTTTATATATTTTTCCATGGATGCTGCTATCCTGCCTAATGTCCAAAGAAGCAAAGTACAATCCGAAGATATCTACCTTATTAATAAGGCTCTGAACAAGGGACACAAACAGGGAATTATGCTCTTCTTCCAGAATTTTCTTAATCTGCTTCAGCTTTCCCTTAATCTCCGCTACCGTAATATTGGGTATATGACCGGGGATAAAGAGATTTTGATATAGCTTTTCCTCAAGCTCTGCAATAGGCTCTTCCACTCCATGAAATGTAAGCCGACGTTTAAGGCGACGCACATCGAGGTAATAACATTTAATAATAGCCCCTCTTAAAGCTTCTGCCACCTTTAAAGTAGTTTCATTGCGCACATAGGGGTTTCCATCTCGGTCACCGCCCGGCCAGAAACCCATTTTAAGAACAGGGTTCTCATCGGTAATCACATCCGGAAAATGATTTTTCAATTCATCCAAAATTCTGCCTGCAGCCGTATAAAAAACATTTTCCAGATACCAAATAAGACTTACGGCTTCTCCGTATGGGGTAGGTTTTTTCTTCTTCAGAAAAGGAGTTTTACCTAGTTGCTGCAAAAAGGTATTAATCTCCACCGAGTCATTCCGCATCAGCGCCCTGCTCAGGTCGTGAATAATCCCCAGTACCGATCCGGGATAAAACTGAGTGGGATGGGCTGTAAGAACAGGCCTTACACAAAAGGTTTTCAGTGTTTCTTTCAGCTCCTCAATCTTGTTATACTGTAATGCATCAGCAATCAATTGCTTTAAAGTACCCGGACCGCTCAGATCATGTGTATGTTTATATGCAGCATCCTCTAAAGCATCAAATAACACTACCTGCCGCTCTACATACTGCGTAAACCTGAAAAGTAAATCCAAACGTTCCTTTTCAGAAGTGATAAGCGTATGTTTATTAAAAAATTCATTAATAATATCGATAGGACTCTTAGACTTCTCATACCCCTCCTCACAATTATTGGAAAAAAGGGATAACAAAATCCCGGTCTTTTCCATTTTGTGAAACGGAAGTGATGTAAAAAGACTGTTGTACAATTGAAACCTTGTCCCTACTTCTGTCTTAAAATGATGTAAATTCTTACTCGCAGCAATATCCATTTTCCAAAAATTTGTACTTAATACCCAACTATTTGCAGGCAACAGGGCGTTAAGATAATATTTTTTATGTAGACGGAATAGTTTTTTTAATAAAAACTAATATATTGCTTATTTTATTGAAATAATTCTAATAAGAAAGACACCTAGGAGCTACGCATTTACTATTTCTTACATCAGCAAACACATTGGCCATATGATTACCATTCGACCATTTAAAGCACTAAGGCCCCGACCGGAATGGGCATTGCGGGTTGCAGCACCCCCTTATGATGTAATGAGTCGTGAGGAGGCAAAGAATGCAGCAGGTGATAATCCCCACTCTTTTCTACATGTAACCCGATCTGAGATCGATCTACCGGAAGTAGCCAACCCCTACGACCCTAAAGTTTATGAAAAAGCAAAACAAAACCTTCAGCGCATGATAACTGACGGCACGCTGATTAAAGAGGCGCAAGCCTGCTTATACATCTATGAACTAACGATGAACGAGCGCAGCATGACCGGTTTGGCTTGTTTATCCTCAATAGAGGATTATCAAAACGGACTCATCAACAAACATGAACTTACTCGCCCTGAAAAAGAAAATGACCGTATCCTCCATATCACCATCACGCGAGCACAAACCGGTAAAGTGTTTCTGGCCTATAAAAGCGTGCAGGAGGTTGATGCAGTAATACATGATTGGAAAACACGACATGAACCGCTATATCATTTCACAGCTGCCGATAACGTCACGCACGCAGTGTGGAAAATTGACGATGAGCGTACGATCCAACATATCATTACACTTTTTAAGGAAAAAGTTCCTGCCACCTATATTGCAGATGGACATCACAGAGCAGCCTCCGCAACGCAGGTGAGCAACGTATTGCCGGATAACGAATCCGCCCGATTCTTTCTTACTGTTATTTTTCCCGATAACCATCTTCATATTATGGATTACAATCGGGCGGTTACAGATTTAAACGGGCTAACGCCTACTGAATTGCTTACACGTATCCGAGAAGATTTTGAAGTATCTGAAAGCACCGAAGCTGTAAGTCCAACACGCCCTCATGAAATAGGCATGTATCTCCAAAAGCGCTGGTACCGGTTATCAGCACGACCCGGCACTTATGCAGAAGACCTGATAGGCCAGCTGGATGTAAGCATTTTGTCCGCAAACATTTTGGACAAGCATTTAGGCCTAAAAGATATCCGTACCGATAAAAGAATTGATTTTATCGGTGGCATCCGTGGCTTAAAGGAACTAGAAAGGCTTGTGAATGATGGCAAAATGCAAGTATCCTTCAGCCTGTACCCGGTAACAATTCAGCAATTGTTCAATATTGCCGATACAGGCCTTATCATGCCGCCCAAGAGCACATGGTTCGAGCCTAAGTTGCGTGACGGGCTATTAACGCATCTCTTGGAGTGAGTTACTGTACTACTTTATTGGCACAGCAGGAACTGGCAAAAGCCTCAGGTTTCACTTTAAAATTGAAACCCATACCGGAAATATACCCTATCGCCTCCTTCAATGCATCATTGCTCTTGTAAATAGGGTTAGTGTTGATATCCACATGCACCTCCATGTCAATGTTGTGGCTGGTGAACAAATCACAGAGACGGTAAGCCACTTCGATACTTCGGGATACTTCTGTCATCATACGCTGTTTAATGGTCATTTTCTCTTGAGTGGTTTCATTATTAAGGTACATAAAACCACCCTTACCCTTGCGTATGAATACAATGGCTGTTGCAAATTCGGTAAACGTGCCTTTTACCTGACTGTCTGTGCCAATGCAAACCTTTAGCGAGTGCCCCTGCTCTTTTTCACGAAGAATTACGCCCAGCACCTCATCCTCAAGATAGTTGGTTAGGTACTCGCCCGTCAACTTCCTCCATTGTTTTGTATGATGTTGCATGGAACTAGTGTTTCACAACGTTATTATTTATCCTTCTAAAAAGCAAGTAATTTTATTCACAATTGTGAATGAAGCACACAATACCGAAACTATTCTATAAATATATAAAATTATTAATTGAGATTAAACATCCGTCCCATGTCTTATCTTAAAATAAAGCCATCTGCTGTCCAGGCCTTCTGAAAATGGTTGTATCCAATCCTATACGCTCCTCATTCATATGATACATTTTACCATATTTGACGTATTGTTGCGCAACCATTTCTGCAATGGCTCCTTCACCGCGCATACGCAAACCCCAGCGGCTGTCATTCACCTGACCGTCATGGCTTTGCTCTATTAGATGCCATACTCTGTCTGCTCGATCCGGAAAGTTCTTATAAAGCCAGTCGCGAAATAAAAATTTAATTGCACCATTCAGTCTTATAAATGTATAGGCCGTAAATGTAGCGCCCGCATCAGCAGCCGCTTTCATAATACGCTGCATTTCATGTTCGTTCAACCCCGGAATCATAGGCCCCATCATAATACCCATCCTTACTCCTGCCTTACTTAACTCTTCAATCACGCGTAAACGCTGTACAGCAGTAGCCGTTCTAGGCTCCATCACCCTTCTGAGCTCTTCATTAAAAGATGTGATAGAAACCATGGCGCGCACCAGGTTCTTTCGGGCTAATTCTTGAAGAATATCTTTATCATTTAGTATGGCTGAGTTTTTAGTTAGAATCCCTACAGGCTGATTGAACTCATTACACACTTCCAGCAGTCCGCGCGTCAAACGATACTTACGCTCTGCAGGTTGATAGCAATCGGTATTGCCGCTTAACATGATGGGCATTACCTCCCATTTGGGATGCATGAGCTGTTTGCGCAACAATTGAGGCGCATTTATCTTAACAATAATCTTTCGCTCAAAATCCAATCCTGCACTATATCCCCAATACTCATGCGCATTGCGTGCATAACAGTAGATACACCCATGTTCACATCCGGCATACGCATTCATACTGTACGACATCCCCACATCAGGACTTTCCACTTTATTCACTATCGTCTTCGCTTGTTGCTCGATATACTGAGTAGCGATATTTTCTTCCTCCCAGCTATCAATTGCTTCTATATGCTCCCTCACTTGCTCGTTTTTTAAGAATCGATTGCGCGTGTTGAACTGTGCACCTCGTCCCTGCAGGTAGGTATGTTCCTCGCCTTTTTTAATAGCAGTCACCTTAAAGTGATCTTGTTGTAATTGCTTTTGCATAGTCCTTGTTTTCGTAATAACAACATGTATTAAAACAACATCGCCTGCGTGGCACTTACAGGCATATTCATAAACTCAAATCGCTCCACAAATGTGAACCTCTCTCCATCTGCTTGTTTGCGTAGCAATACCATATGATTTGCCATAAACTTGGCTGAAAATGAGCGTGTATTATATTCGCTCCAACTTTTCTCATATTGCCAAGGTTTAAGCCTGCGTGCTATGGTAATATGAGGTTCCATGATGAAATGAGGCTTATGCTCCTTATCCGGCTTGAGGAGCGACTGTACCTGTGTTCTCAGTTTTGTTACTAGATTTTGTACCGTAGTCCTTGTTGTTACTTTAATGAAAAGAGTGTGAGTAGGAAAAGAGCCAAAACCCTCTAACTCAATTAGCATGGGGGCCCTTTCGGTTGCAATTTGCCGAAACCGCTGTCGGATGCGGCTTTCAAAAGCCATATACTGTGTAAAGCTCACCAATGTAATATGCGGTTTGCTACTCACCGCTTGGGGGGCTTGGTACTTCTCACTAAATTCTTTTTTGATTGCCATAATATCATCTGCCAAATCCTCTCGAGGTTCTATCAACAGCAGATATTCGTATGGATTAGAGGGCTGTATGTAGGGGGTATGAGATGACATAAAAGTTGGTTTTTACTAAAATAATTAGCACAATATTACTAATATTTTTAGTAAAAAAATGAAAACTTTTTTGCCTTTTACAATCTGTTGAAAAAGAAACAAGGAAGCAATAGAAGTTAGTTGGCCTTAGCAGGCGCAATCATTTCAAATTCGGGAATGATTACCTGAAATTTCTTTTTAGTGTCTAGATTTTCCATTTCATAAAAACCCTTCATTTTGCCCATATCAGTATTTAAGTTACACCCACTCATATACTGATAGCTTTCACCGGGATGCAATACAGGCTGCACTCCCACAACACCTTCGCCTTCCACCTCTCTATACAAACCGTTGCTATCGAATATATGCCACTTGCGACGCAATAGCTGCACAGGATAGGAATTATAATTTTCGAGAGTGATACGATAAGCAAACATGTATTCGCTTTGCAAAGGATTGCTATACTCCGGTTGATAGAATACCTCCACGTTTACCATTATCCCGGCTGAAATCATGTTGCTCATGAGAAAGGGTTTTAGTAAAAATACGGAAATAACAAATAACTGAAAAAATTATACAGTGTTAGCCGCCGCTCTTTTTAGTGTTGGTATATCCCTGTTGTTGCAACCACTGTAATATTTTATCGCGATGATCGCCCTGAATGATAATTTCACCATCCTTTGCTGATCCGCCTGTACCGCAATAAGATTTTAGCTTTTTGGCCAGACTTTCTAAATCAGCTTGCGTACCTACAAAACCTTTAATCACACTGGCTGTTTTACCCCCCCTATGCTTGGTTTCTAATTGTATACGCAGTTTTTGTGCACTGGGAGGTAACGTTTCTGCCTCTTCGTGTTCATCCTGAAATTGGAAGTTGGGATCGGTACTATATACAAAAGGGCCATTTGATTTTTTCTTTGACATACGTTATGATTTTAGTTTTAGCGGCTATACAATGGCTTTTAAACTCAAATCGAGACTACGCGCTTGATGTATCAATCCGCCCACGCTCACATAGTCTACTCCGGTTGCTGCATAGCTTTCAATCGTATCTAAATTGATGCCTCCGCTAGCTTCGGTTTCGAAAACACCATCAATAATCTTCAATGCTTCTGTTATCTGTGCAGGGGTGTAGTTGTCCAGCATCACTCGAAAAACCTTTCCCACCCCCACTTTCAGCACTTTCTTTACATCGTCAAGCGTTCGGGTTTCTACTTCTATTTTAATGTTTAGATTATTCTCCTGTACATATTGATACGCTCTGTGGATGGCCTTTTCTATTCCTCCCGCATAGTCAATATGATTATCCTTCAGCATTATCATATCGTATAAACCGAAACGGTGATTTACACCACCACCAATGCGCACGGCTTCTTTTTCCAGCAACCTGAAATTGGGAGTGGTTTTGCGCGTATCCAGCAGTTTTGTTTTATAAGGCCGTAACTTGTCAGCATACTGGCGGGTTAAGGTAGCAATACCACTCATTCGCTGCATACAATTGAGCACCAGCCGCTCACAAGCCAAAATGGTATGCTCATGAGCCGCAATTTCAAAAGCCTTGTCACCAGCCTTCATACTGTCGCCGTCTTTCTTAAAAGCAGTAAACTGACACCCAGGTTCTCTATATTCAAAAATAAAACGCGCCACCTCTACACCTGCCAGAATACCATCCTGCTTTATTTTCAATTCTGCCCTACCCTTTTCATTAGCACTAATGCAAGAAAGCGAGGAATGATCCCCGTTACCAATATCTTCTTCAAGTGCTGCTTTTACAAGCTGCTCCAATTTTTGCCGAAACTGCAAATCCATCTGATTATACTTTAAAAACATTGTTCTCTCACACCTACATCAAATACCACAGTACTTAACAAATATAGGGCTTTAGCTATTATGCCACCTACCCCTTTGTCCTACGGCTAACAAAAAGGCCTCTCGATTGAGAGGCCTTATACATTTTTCAAAACGCTTTATTCGATGAGCTGAAAACGCAGCTCTTTAATTACTTCCCGACCACCCTCTTTCTTCATAAAAATATTCACTCTATAATTTCCTCCAGAAGTAACCAGCGTACCAATAGCGTACTGACCGCTTGGAGAGCTACCTTTATGCTTTACATCGAAACCTTTTACCGAATTCTTACCGAAAAAGTCTTTAATGATTTGCTGAGCCTGATCTTTACTATACGTATTTTTTTTATCCAGTATAGCAAGAGAAAAATTACCGTTTGCATTACTTACTACTTGTACTGCATCGCCTTTTTTTAAACCAGCCACCACTCCATCAATACTTTGTGCGCATACCGTTGAAGTAATGAACATTGTTGAAGCCACAAATAGAAAATGCAATATCTTTTTCATTTCACGCATCATTTTATATCATCTTGACCAAAAATATGCCAAATTACCTAGTTTCTATCTTTCTTTGTTCCGATATCATTTTTTACCTTTACGGGATTTTTTGAGCATCAAAAATATTAATTTACTGATAGTCAACAAATTAAAGAAATGTCGAAACAAAAGAAAGCGATCCTTATTATAATGGACGGATGGGGACTAGGAAAAGTTGCAAATGCAGATGCAATTCAAAATGCAAATGTTCCCTTTACCAATTCTTTGTACAACAAATATCCCAATACTACCCTTACTACTTTTGGCGAGCTGGTAGGTTTGCCTGAGGGACAGATGGGGAACTCAGAAGTAGGACATTTAAATCTGGGCGCCGGACGTATTGTTTATCAAGAACTGCAGCGCATCAATGTGGCCATCCGTACCGGCGAACTCGCTAACAATCCAGAAATGGTACGTACCCTGCAAACAGCCAAAGCCAATAATAAACCGTTGCACCTGATGGGACTTGTGAGCGACGGTGGTGTACACTCACACATCAATCACCTAAAAGCGCTGTTAGATATCAGCAAAGAAGCAGGACTCAACGAAGTATATGTGCATGCCTTTACCGACGGGCGTGACACAGATCCCAAAAGTGGTTTACAATTTATCGAAGAACTACAAAACCATATCGACAAAATAGGTATTGGAAAAATCGCTTCTGTGAGCGGGCGTTATTATGCCATGGATCGCGACAAACGTTGGGAACGTGTTAAAAAAGCATATGATGTATTGGTGAAAGGTGATGGCCCTACCGCTACTAGCGCAGTAGAAGCCGTGAAGCGTAGCTACGACGAAAACATTACTGACGAGTTTATTCTTCCTACTGTCATCGTAAATGCAGACAATACTCCTGTTGCAACAATTAAAGACGGAGATCATGTGCTGTGTTTCAACTTCCGTACAGACCGTTGTCGCGAGATTACCGAAGTATTAACCCAGGCCGATAATGACGAGTTCGGCATGAAAAAACTGAATCTGGATTATACCACCATGACAGTATACGACCACAAATTCGTGGGCGTACATACTATCTTCAAAAATGAAGATATTACCAATACTTTGGGAGAAGTGATTGCCGCTAACGGCCTGAAACAAATCCGCATTGCGGAAACCGAAAAATATCCGCATGTAACCTTCTTCTTCAGCGGGGGCCGTGAACAACCATTTGAAGGAGAAACCAGAATCTTAAAACCCTCTCCTAAGGTAGCTACCTACGACTTGAAGCCCGAAATGAGTGCTTACGAACTGACCGAAGCCATTCTAGAAGAAATTAAAAATCAGACTGCCGATTTCATCTGTTTGAACTTTGCTAACGCAGATATGGTGGGACATACAGGCGTTTTCGAAGCGGCGGTGAAAGCAGTTGAAACCGTGGATAAATGTGTGGAGCAAATCGTAACCGAAGCACTAAAACAGGACTATGTCATCTTCCTCACAGCCGATCATGGTAATTCCGACTACATGATTAATGAAGACGGCAGCCCTAACACAGCACACACCCTGAATCCGGTACCTCTGTTCATTATCGATAATCAATGGCGCGGAACTATTAAGGAAGGTAAATTAGGCGATATCGCTCCTACTATTCTCACCTTCATGAAACTGACCATACCTGCAGAAATGAATGGTGATGTATTGGTAGATCCCGCTACCATCAACTACTAATAATTAATATCGTTTATACTAAAGTTAAATCTCACAGGCATTGGCCTTGTGAGATTTTTCTTTATACAGTAGCTCCATAATAGTTTGTAATTTTGCCATTCTTATGACGCAGGAAGCATTTTCGAAAATAGCACCGACCATACCCACACAGCCCGGCGTTTACAAATACTTTGATAACACAGGCACCATTATTTATGTAGGGAAGGCCAAGAACCTGCGCAAACGGGTGAGCTCTTATTTTAACAAAAACATCACCAACTATAAAACTCATGAACTGGTAAAGCGCATTGCTAAAATTGAATTTACTATTGTTGATAGCGAATCGGATGCCTTTATTCTTGAAAACTCACTCATTAAGGAATTTCAACCCCGTTATAATATCAGCTTAAAAGATGATAAAAGTTATCCCTATATTGTTATCAAAAACGAGCCCTTTCCAAGGGTGTATCTCACCAGACAACCGGTGAACGACGGATCTGAATATTTGGGACCTTATACATCGGTTTTTAAAGTAAGGGAACTACTCGAATTCATTCGTCGAACCATACCCTTGCGAACCTGCACGCTTAATCTTACCCCAAAGAATATAGAGCGAAAGAAATTCAAAGTGTGTCTGGAATATCATATCGGTAATTGCAAGGGGCCATGTGAGGGATTACAATCTCAGGAAGAATATGAAGCTAATATCCGTCAGGTAAAAAATCTGCTCAAGGGTAACCTTGCTCCCGTAATCAGGCAGTTCAAAGAAGAAATGAAAGCTCTGGCAGCAAATCTGGAATTTGAGAAAGCAGAACAAATAAAAAAGAAAATTGAGTATCTCGAAGATTATTACCAAGCAAAGACGGTCATCACAGGCTTAAAAGGTGGCGACAAAGATGTCTTCAGCATTATCAAAAACGATGATATTGCTTACGTAAATTTTTTAATGGTGCGCAATGGCACGATTGTACAAACGCATACTAACAAACTAGAGACGCATCTGGACGAACCTGTTGAAGAAGTTTTAGTGTATGCCATAGAAAGATTACGTAGCACCTTTAATAGCGATGCCAAAGAAATTGTGGTACCCATTCCTATTGATTATCCCGAATCGGATGTAAAAATTGTGGTACCCAAAGCCGGCGACAGAAAAAAGCTGATTGAGCTATCGGAAAAAAATGCCGGCTACTTCATTGAGGAACTTAAAAACAAAGAGCGCCTGAAAATTAACCGCAATGTAGATCAGGTAAAAGTACTTGAACAATTGCAGGCCGATTTGCAATTACAACAATTGCCGGTACATATTGAATGTTTTGACAATTCCAATTTTCAGGGTAGCTACCCCGTAAGTGCCATGGTGTGTTTCAAAAACGGGGTTCCTAGCAAAAAAGATTACCGACATTTCAATATAAAAACCGTACAAGGGATTAACGACTTTGCTTCAATGAAAGAAGCCGTGTATCGCCGCTATAAAAGACTGAAGGAAGAGCAACAACCCTTACCCCAACTGGTCATCATCGATGGAGGTAAAGGACAGCTAGGTGCAGCCATGGAAGCAATTGAAGAGCTGGAATTGCATGGAAAAATCACCCTCATAGGCCTTGCCAAGAATGAAGAAGAAATATTTTTCCCCGGCGACCAAGAATCTTTGAAATTGCCGTATAGTAGTCCCAGCCTCAAATTCATAAGATTTATTCGCGACCAAGTGCATCGCTTTGGGGTGACATTTCACAGAGCCAAACGCAGCAAAGGCACTTTCAAAAACGAGCTGGAGAGCATCAACGGCATCGGCAAAAATACTGCGGATATGTTGCTTAAAACATTCAGGTCAGTTAAAAATGTTAGCCAGAAGGGTGTGGAGGAACTGGCCCCTGTAATCGGCAAAGCCAAAGCACAAATCGTATGGAATTATTTCCATACAGATAAAGAACCACAAAAAGATTAAATCTTATCTAATTTTAAATACCCGATGTGCAGTTCATCTTCCTTTTTAGTGGCAGCCGGTTCGATAATAAGCGCAAATCTCTCTTTCTGTTGTGAAGGAAGAATATCTTCTACATTGAGAATTTCATCCACGTCCACACCATACTTATTATCCACATGACTCACGCCGCTTCTATCCTCAGTATTGTAATCGCGGTAAAATTCGGTTTGCTTTGCGTTGCGAATGGCTTCCGACATATCAGTAGCAATGGTGAGCAACTTATAATGATGTTCTTCAAATGAGTTTGGTAAATATCCTCCCAAATTAATGAAGAAAAGATGTTGTGATTTGGTATGGTGGACTTGTCTTTCTGCAACTGTAATACTATAACCGTCAACAGTAGTTACTTCTCGCCAACAGTCTATATGTATTTTGCCTGCATCGGGCCAAAAAGCCTGAATATCGGGTACAATATCCTTTAGTGATGTTCCGATACAAAAGAAAACATCATGCTGCTCTGTATGTCTTCCAGGAGGTGTACATCCCAACAGTAAGTAGAATAACTTGTACGCCATATCAATCATTTAACTGTTGTAATAAACTTTCAATATCAAATACGGGTTGCTTACAAGCATAATTTTCACACAAGTAAATAGCAAGAGGATTTCCTACAACCTTTCCTTTTAACAATGGATACTGCTCATCCTCTTCGTGTGTAGCCATAATAATATTAAAAGGCAATGGCTGTTGCAATAAAGTACTTAAGTCTCGCTCGTACGCTCCACATAGCACTATTTCTTTAGTTCCTTTGATGAGCTGATAATATCCCATCAACCACATTCCAAAAGAAGTTGGATACTTCACGGCAAGAGTACTTACACCGGTAATCATTTGCTGTGCCTGCTGCACCCAATCCCGCTTGTCGAACAGCATACCCAATTCCAATAAGTTTAATGCCATAACTGCGTTGCCGCTGGGAGTAGCACCATCGTATACTTCTTTTTTTCGAATAATGACATCTTGCTGTTGTTGCGGTGTGTAGTAAAAATATCCACTCGGCTCTACAAAATTTTGAAGCACCTTTTCGCAGAGCTTTTTGGCTCGTTGCAACCACTGTGGATGGGCAGTCACCTTATACAATTGCAATAAAGCCTGAATGAGATAAGCATAATCATCCAAAAAGGCAGGAAACTTAGCCTCATTATTCTTCCATACATGCATCAGTACACCATCGGCATCGGCAAAATTTTCCAGTAGAAACTGCATATTACGAATGGCCGTTTGCCTATAAGCATCGATGCCTGTAGCCGCGTAGGCATGACTGTAAGCAGCATTCATCAATGCATTCCAACCTAATATGATTTTATCATCCAAAGCAGGCCTTATGCGCAAAGCTCTAGCCTCCAACATTCTTTTATTGCAACGCTTCAATAAGTTTTTCAATGTTGCAACATCTATTTTCTTTTCTGCAGCAAATACTGCCAATGGTGTTTTTATTCTTAATATATTACGGTGCTCCCAATTACCCTCCGCAGTGATATCATAAAATTCACAATAGATATCCGCATCAGTTCCTAGTATACGCTTTACATCCTCCAACGTCCATACATAAAACTTTCCTTCTTCTCCTTCACTGTCGGCATCTAGCGCAGCATAAAAACCATAAGAGGGATGCAACATTTCTCTTTCTACAAACTCCAGCGTTTGCTGAATAACTGTCTTGTATTGTTCCCAACCTGTGATGCGATAAGCTTCACTCAGCGTTGTAACCAACAGTGCATTATCATACAACATCTTTTCAAAATGAGGCACTAACCACTCCTTATCGGTTGCATACCGGGCAAAACCACCACCAATTTGATCATAAATGCCTCCCTCAATCATTTTATTCAGGCTCAGGAAAGCATGCTCGTGCGCAGCCTTAGCCATCTCCGGTCTTCTTTTTTGCTCCAGTAGTCCATACTTCAATAGAAATTGTATAGCAAATGTCTGTGGAAATTTTGGCGCTGCTCCAAAGCCGCCCCATTGCTTATCACCCTGCTTTAAAAGATTTTCGCAAGCGGCATCGATTTGTTCTATCGAAAAATCATTGTGTGGTGTATTAATACCAAAATTGTTCGAGCTCATTAAATGCGAAGTAAGCCCTTCTGCCTGCTCTTCTATTTCCTTACGTTTATGCTGGAATGCTTCTGCTACTGCATGCAATACCTGCTTCCACGAAGGACGATTCACCATCGGAATGGGAGGATAATAAGTACCTCCATAAAAAGGTTTTTTATCGGGAGTCAAAAAAACATTCAAGGGCCAGCCGCCACTCCCCGTCATCACCTGCACCGCATCCATATAAATATGATCCAGATCGGGGCGTTCTTCTCTATCTATTTTAATATTTACAAAAAACTCGTTCATGATGGCAGCCGTTTCAGGATCTTCAAAACTTTCACGCTCCATCACATGACACCAATGACAGGCTGCATAACCTATACTCACGAGAATGGGCTTGTCCTCCTCTTTAGCTTTACGCAAAGCTTCTTCACCCCAGGGATACCAATTTACCGGATTATGTGCATGTTGTAACAGATAAGGGCTGGTTTCATTGATTAGTGCATTGGGCATAATACTGCATTCTGTAATGAAAAAATTAATGCTTCCTATTTTATAAACGCACCAATATACGACTTATTTTCCCCATCCCCATTTTAAAAATACAGGCATAGCTTTCCCCCAGGTAGGAACATCGTGTTTTCCATCGTCTAGTTCCAGATAAGAGATATCTTCCGCACGATAGCCTTTTGCCAATAACTCTTTAATGTGATCTAATGTATCATCAATAGAGTCGATGATACCATTGTTATTTCTATCGCCGCTTTCATCCAGTTTTCCGCACTGGAAGAAAAATTTTAGTCCGGGAGCAAAATGTCCATTGCGGATCACCTGTTGCATGATGCGGTGTTTATCATCCTCATAAGACGGATCGTCCTGATCTACACTACGCCACCATAATGATCCCGAAAATACACCCACTTTTGAAAAAACATCTGGATGATTCCATACAATATCCAATGCAGTCAAACCACCCAAAGAAAATCCCGCAAATGATAGTTCTTTAAACGCGCTTACCTTAAAGCGCTTTTTGGTATAAGGCAATAATTCTTTTAAAACAAAAGCGCTATATAAATCGGCTTTAGCGCCGCGTCCCTTGTAATCTACAACACCCGCCACGCCATACTCCATGGTACGCTCCTTCCCTGCCGTAATGCCTATAACAATCAACGGATGTATCGAGCCCTGTTCGTACAATTGTTTTAGCATCTCATCAAACTGCATAACGGGCAAGTCTTGTCCGTCATTTATTAGTAAGAGTGGCAATGCTGACCAATCGGTGATAATGTTAGGAAAATAAAAGCGCAACTCCACATCCCTTTTCAGATTTCGGGACTTCAGCATCACGGTTTCAATAGTCAAAATTGCATCTGTAGCCGTTTTCATGTAACCTCCCAAATTAGCGCTAAAAGTAGCATGAATCAATCTTATAAACAATTTTGTTTATAAGATATAAAAAAATATATTTGATAGAGACATCTACGCCTCCGTAAAAGTACGTTACTACCATAACATTAAAATACAAACCAAGCAATATGAAAAAAATCGGTATCCTTTATGGCAAAGAACGATCTTTTCCGCAAGCATTTATAGATCGTGTAAACAGTAAAAACGTTGAAGGCATTATCGCCGAACCGGTACGCATCGATAAAGCCATACAAGGAGTAGCAAGCGGTTATGCAGTAATCATTGACCGTATCTCGCAGGACGTACCCTTCTATCGAACCTGGTTGAAAAACGCCGCATTGACGGGAACTGCCGTTATCAATAATCCTTTTTGGTGGAGTGCAGATGATAAATATTTCAATAACTGCCTCATGACACAGATTGGAGTTCCGGTACCCAAAACAGCTATTATCCCTTCTTACGAAATGCCTGATGATACCTCAAGCGAATCATTCACCAATTTGGCCTATCCGTTGGACTGGGAAAGCATCTTTAAAGAGATAGGGTTTCCAGCCTATATGAAACCTTTTGCAGGTGGAGGTTGGAAACATGTGTACAAACTCAATAGCATCGAGGAGTTTTTTGAAAAACATAAAGAAACTGAACAGTTGGTAATGCTTCTTCAGGAAGAAATTGTTTTTGAGGAATACTACCGCTGCTATTGTATCGGAAGAAAATACGTGCGCATCATGCCATATGAACCCCGCAATCCGCATCACCTACGCTATCAGGCTAGCTTTACTCCCTCGCCGAAAAGATTACAGGAAATGACGGATATTGTTTTAAAAATAAACCACTATTTAGGGTATGATTTCAACACGGTGGAATTGGCCGTTCGCAATGGGGTGCCTTATGCGATTGATTTCTGCAATCCGGCTCCTGATGCTGATATTGCTAGCGTAGGAGCAGAAAACTTTGAATGGGTGGTGGAAACTGCTGCCAACTATGCCATTGAAAAAGCATTAGCGAATGACGGAGTAAACCATCTCAGCTGGGGAGCATTCGTAAGAGATAGTGCAGGAAAATAAGCCTGCTTTATCAGCAAAAGATTTCGCCCTGATGCTATATGCAAAAGGCGTAATATCTTGCAGTTGTATTTTTTTACATTTAGTATCGCAACGAATATGGTGTTAAATTATAAAGCTTTCACTTTAGGGATCGAAGAGGAGTACATGGTGCTCGACCCTGAAACATATGAGCTTAAAAGCCATGACCAGAAAATTGTGCAAGAAGGTCAGAAAAGTATCAAGGATAAGGTAAAGGCCGAAATGCACCAGGCTGTAGTAGAGGTGGGTACTGACATTTGCCAGGATATTGACGAAGCCTATAAAGATGTAGCGTTGCTGCGCAAAACGATTAGTGACATAGCCGAAGGGCTGTCGTTCAAACTGGGTGCTTCCGGCACGCATCCGTTTAGCCACTGGCAAAGCCAGCTTATTACTGATCATCAACGTTATAATGAAATCATCGCCGAGCTACAAGAAGCGGCAAGAAGCAATCTAATTTTCGGACTTCACGTACATGTGGGCATGGAAAGCCGTGAGTTGGCCAACCATATTGCCAATTCTACTCGCTATTTTTTGCCACACATCTTTGCACTCAGCACCAATTCTCCGTTTTGGGAAGGCCGCCTCACCGGATACAAATCCTTTCGCACTAAAGTCTTTGATAAATTCCCGCGCACCGGAATTCCTGATGCTTTTGAAAGCATAGAAGCATATGACAATTACGTTAAGATGCTGATCAAAACGAACTGTATTGATAACGCCAAAAAAATCTGGTGGGACCTAAGGGTGCACCCCTTCTTCAATACAGTGGAATTCCGAATATGCGATATTCCCATGACAGTGGATGAAACCATTGCCATTGCAGCATTGTTTCAGGCCATATGCGCCCGTATCTACATGTTGCGTAGCAAAAACCTGAACTTTATTCAGTATTCGCGTGCATTGATTAACGAAAACAAATGGCGCGCCAGCCGCTATGGATTGGATGGCAGACTGATTGATTTTGGCAAGGAAGAGGAAGTAAATACCCGTGCTTTGATTTACGAATTGCTCGACTTTATAGATCCGGTTTTGAATCATCTGGGAAGCCGCCATCGTGTAGAATATGTACACCGCATTTTGGAACAAGGCACAGGGGCTGACAGACAGCTGGCTGTTTATGAAGCAACAAATAATCTTAAAGAAGTTGCTAGATATATTAGTGATAGTTTTCTTGCCATTTTATAACTGATCTGTTTATCGGACGGGAAGTACCTCGTACACACCGCTAAACAAATACACTTTATTAGTGGCTATTTCTACACAATTATAGCGCTTGGTACGTTTTTTCCCCTTCTGAAATACACGGCCATCATATATCTGGAATAACGCACCTGCCGGAAGCCGTTCCAGTAGCGTATAACCGTCTTTTCTTTCATTATAATCGTAAAGTACACGCTGCAGGTCTTCTTCAGCACAACTAGAGGCTCCAGGATTACGTAGACTTTTGAGCAATTCGTATTCGATATCCGCAGGGAAAATTTTTTTCTCGATAAACTGCGCCAGAAGCCGGGCATAAATATTTTTCCATTCCTTACCATGCGCCTGCACCCGATTACCGTACTGCTCAAAGGTAATGAGATGTGCCAGCTCGTGAAGTAAGGTTATCAAAAAAGCATATCTATTCAGATTGCCGTTAACACTAATGCGGTGATTCGCAGAACCCCATTTATGCCGATAATCGCCCAGAACCGATTTACGGCTTCTTGCTATGGTAAGATGTACCTTATAAAAATTCAAATAAGCGATTACAGATTCGTAAGTGTTATCGGGTAGATACTGTGCCAAATGATGCAGAGGCACTTCCTTTTTAGCCATTACTATTTTCTCTCAGCGCTTTTTTTAAAGAAAAAACTTCGATAAACGAATACAAAACATATATACCCAAACAAGCAAATAGCGAAGGTTTACTCACCCCATCTTTACTCAAATAAATATAAATAAATGCTGCAAGGGCACAAACGAAAAGACGGATGATAAATCCCGCATAATACACTCTTACAAAAACATGAGGGTTGGGATTACGAATAGCCTTCAGTCCGCTTATTATAGTAAAAAGACCTACTATAAAAAGAATAAGATTTCCGGCCACCATTACATAAGGGTCCACACCCGATTGTAACAGTATATCCTTGCAAACAAGAAAAAACGCAGTCAGTAATACAAATACCAGAATCATCAGCTTTACCGGGTTCAATTTTCTACTTGTTTGCTCCATCTTTATTCTTTTTTGAAGTTTCTTTAATCAGTTTATAAAATGTTGAGGCTAATATCAGCAAAGGTAAGATTAGTGTAAATAACGGACTTACACTAAGTTTTTCGTCAAGTTTTATACCGGCATACAATGATAGGCCTATTAATACCAGTAACTGTGCTGTCAGTCCCAGATATCTTAACCAAGGGGAGACTTTTTTAGGTTCCACGAAGCGATTATTTTGGAATAAAACTACTCGAATCCAGTGAAATATTTACTTTTTCAATAACATTACGCCGGTCTATTCTTAATTTTAAGAAATAAATAATTGCTTTAAAATGTAGTTTTACTGCAATTTTGTTAGTCTGTGGTCGGTATTAACATACATACTACCACATTGAATATAAAATATGATTGAATGAAGAAAACGGTAAAATATTTTTGGCGATTGTTTTTTTTGGGATGGGGTGCTTTTATTGCAATTATACTAATGGCCAATTTTGGCCTACTAGGAAAAATGCCCTCTATGGCTGAGCTCGAAAACCCCACCATTGCACAAGCGTCAGAAGTGTATGCAAGCGATGGAACCCTTATGGGGAAATTTTATCTCCCTTCAGGAAACAGAAGTATCGTAAAATACAAAGACATATCCCCGCATGTTATAAACGCATTAGTAGCCACAGAAGACAAAAGATTCTATGATCACGCCGGTATAGATATAAAAGGCACGATGCGGGCTATTATTTACGGAGGCTCTGCCGGTGGTGGTAGTACTATTACCCAACAACTGGCTTTGGCACTTTTTAATAAGCGCGCCAGCAATCCATTTTTAAGAATTCTCCAGAAACTAAAAGAATGGATCATTGCTGTTAAGCTGGAAAGAAATTTCACCAAAGAAGAAATATTGACGCTTTATCTCAATGCCGTTCCTTTCCCGGATAACGTATTCGGTATCAGAAATGCTTCTAGAACTTTTTTTCAAAAAGAACCTAGTCAACTCACCATAGAAGAAGCTGCGCTACTGGTAGGAAGTATCAACGGCCCCGGCATCTACAATCCGCGTCGCAATCCCAAAGCGGCCATGGACCGGAGAAACCTGGTACTGTCGCGCATGGCTGAAAATGGCAATATCACTGCCGATCAGGCAATCAGTTTATCGGCGCAGCCTATTAAATTGAATTATAAGAAACCTACAGAAGACCTGGGTTATGCGCCTTACTTTAGAGAAATATTACGTGAAGAAGTAAAGAAAATATTAAAGGATATCACCAAACCCGACGGCACTCCGTATAACATATACAATGATGGCTTGAAAATCTACACAACCATCAATCCCGTTATGCAGCTCTATGCCGAGGAAGCAGTAGCGCAACAGGCTCCCAAACTATATCGCAATGTTATCAACCAAGGCTTTATAAAAAACGGTTCGGTATGGAAAAAATATGAACACGTTTTGGAAGCGGCTATGAAAAATAGCGAAAGATGGCGTAATCTAGCCGAGGACGGTCTGAGCGATAAAGAAATTAGAGCCACCTTTTTTGTAAAAACCCCTATGAAGGTTTTTGCGTGGAACGCAGCCCGTTCCAAAGACACGGTCATGACGCCATACGACTCTATTAAATACCATCGGCTATTTACGCAAGCTGGTTTCATGGCTATGGATCCTATCACCGGTGAAGTAAAAGCCTGGGTAGGAGGTATCGACTTTAAAACTTTCAAATACGACCACGTCAACCTCAACACTAAGAGACAAGTAGGATCTACCATCAAACCGCTGCTGTATAGTGAAGCAGTGGATGAGCTCAATTTTTCTCCCGATACACCTGTAGAGGATGTACAACAAAGTTTTGGAAAGGGTCAGCTGGTGCCGGCCACTTCTGCTAGCTGTACCGGTCGTACGATGAGTATGGCCTCTGCACTTACTTGGTCACGCAACTGTGCCACCGCCTATATCATGAAACAGGTAGGCCCGGCAAAATTCGTAGATTTCCTACAGAAAATAGGGCTCCCCACAGAGGTGAAACCCTTCCCATCCATTGCCCTGGGCTCTTGCGAGCTTTCATTGTTTGAAATGATGTGGGCATATTCCATATTTGCCGGACGGGGCTTTTCCACCAAACCCTACTTTATTAGCCGCATTGAGGACCGCAACGGCAATGTAATAAAACGATTGGATTACAGCGCAAACCGTAGAGAGGTTATTAGCGAAGCCGCTGCATACATCATGACACGTATGATGCAAGGAGTGGTAGATGTAGGAACCGCTGCCGGATTGCGTGCCCGCCTAGGAGCCGCAGAAATGGCCGGTAAAACGGGAACTACCAACGATAATAGTGATGCTTGGTTTATAGGTTTTGTACCGCAACTGCTCGCCGGCGTATGGGTGGGTAGTGACGACCGATTTATCAGAAATGAAGGTGCGGGTGGTTTCGGAGGGCAAGCAGCACGCCCCATATGGGAGTATTTCTTTAAAAAGGTATATGCCAACAAAGATTTGGGCATTAGCAAGGAGGATCGCTTTATTGAACCACCCAGCTTAAGCAATGATGCCGTAAGTGCCGATCCATCCTTATACGTAACTGATATTAACCCTGAACCCTCTGCCGAAGGTAAAGATATCGGAGTAGGTACAGAGGAAGATTACATGCAGAACCTGGAAGAGTATATCGGTCCAGAATCGGCTCCATTACCTGAGGATCCAAAATCCAAACAACAACCTAAGGACACCTCCAAGAAAGTAACTCAAGACAAGCCCATTGGTGCTCCTGAAGAGCCTAAAAAGAAAAAAGGACTGTTTAATAAAATCTTCAAAAAGAAAAATAAAGAGTAACTATGGTCCGAATTCTTGATTTGTGTTAGTTATAATAAACACAAGGATAGTATAAATATCTGTATATCAACTTATAGCAGATTGGAAAACATCACCAGCGTCAAAAGTTCTGACTGCGCTTTGGCCAATGGTTCTTATATTTGCGCAATTTTTATTCAAACCAATAAATAATATGGCGGATATTTTTGATAGACTTCTGAAAAACTACGGCCCGATTGGTCAGTATAGAGAAAGAGCTCATGGCTATTTCGCGTTTCCCAAGCTCGAAGGCGAAATTGGAAGCCGTATGAAATTCAGAGGTAAAGATGTTATTGTTTGGAGCTTAAATAATTATTTGGGACTGGCCAATCATCCGGAAGTAAGAAAAGCAGATGCTGAAGGTGCTCAACAATTTGGGCTGGCTTCTCCAATGGGAGCTCGGATGATGAGTGGTAATACCAACTATCATGAACAACTGGAGGCAGAACTGGCTGCCTTTGTGAGTAAGGAAGATGCGGTACTGCTCAACTACGGCTACCAAGGAATGGTAAGTATTATCGATGTATTGTGTAGCCGCCACGATGTAATTGTTTATGATGCCGAGTGCCATGCCTGTATCATTGACGGACTAAGGCTTCACGCAGGTCATCGCTTTGTGTTCAAACACAACAATCTTGAAGATTTTGAAAAACAAATGCAGCGCGCCACTGCATATGTAGAAAAACAAGGTCAGGGCGGTATCCTCGTCATTACCGAAGGCGTTTTCGGCATGGCCGGTGATCAGGGCAAGTTAAAAGAAATAGCTAATCTAAAAAGTAAATATAATTTCCGACTGCTGGTGGATGATGCGCATGGATTTGGAACGTTGGGAAAAACCGGTGCCGGAGCAGGAGAAGAACAGGGAGTACAACATTTAATCGACCTTTACTTCTCTACTTTCGCTAAGTCAATGGCTTCTATTGGGGCTTTTGTAGCAGGCGAAAGAAAAATCATCGACTATATCCGTTATAATATCCGTAGCCAAATTTTCGCAAAAAGTCTTCCCATGCCGCTAGTAATCGGCAACCTGAAAAGACTGGAACTGCTGAGAACCCGTCCAGAACTAAAGGATAAGCTGTGGGAAAATGCGCTAAAATTGCAAAATGGGCTGAAAGAAAGAGGTTTTGATATCGGTAAAACAGATTCTGTTGTAACGCCAGTTTATATGAAAGGTGGTGTAGAAGAAGCCACAGCAATGATAATGGACTTAAGAGAAAATTACAGAATCTTCTGTTCGATTGTGGTATACCCCGTAATTCCGAAAGGTCATATCATTTACCGTCTTATTCCTACGGCTGTTCATACCGATGAAGATATACGTATCACACTGGAAGCATTTACTGCGGCTAAAGAAAAACTGGATGCCGGAGCTTACAAGACCAATGCTATTCCAGATATGGCTGAGAAAAAATAAATACTTTACATAACTACAAAAAATAACCCCGGAGTTCCGGGGTTATTTTTTTAATACAATCTAACAACAATTACTTCACTTCATTTACAGAAACCTCACTTACCACTTTGTTGCTTTTTGAAATATCGTACGAAGCCACAGTTTTACCTTTCAAATCAGTTACAGTAAGTGTAAGCTCGTACTCATCGCTATGCTCTTGGCTGTTGAATTGATAGTTACGCACAATATTAGCGCCCTCTACTTCCTGACAGTAGATCACGTTGCCTTCTTTATCAGTTACAGATACGAAGTACCTATCATTTGTTTTGTTCTTTAAAGACAAACGATAAACAGGCAGATTATTAACATCACCAACATACTCCAAATCAGGTGTGGTGTCATTTTTCAGCTTTACGGTAAATACCGAAGCAGCAACAGTAGTGGTGACGAGGGTAATGGCTAAAAGAGCAATAAATTTACTCTTAGAAAAATACTTCTTCATAAAATAAGGGTTTAAAATTTTTACAATTCATTTATAGTATAAACCAATAATTAGCTATGCTATTAAGCTATGATGCTGTTTAGAAAAACATATCACTACTGCTAATTCTTAGCTTTGATGGATCAAATGCACACAAAAAACAGCTTCTGGTTGCTCGCGTATATTCCGTTTCTGAATCATCATATTTTCATTTCCAACGGAATATTAACTTTTATCAACTCATTTAATTGACCGCAAAGGTATAAGCTAAAACTATAGGGATAAAGACGATTATGGCGTTGAATAAAGAAGTCTAAAAAGACAATAGAAATTATAACTATATCATAATCAATAAGATACAATATTCTGTTTTATGATATCCAAAATTTTTTATCCTATACGAAACTTAAAAAGCCCTGCTATTCAGCAGGGCTTTTATCCATCCAAAACGATTGTACCCGATTATTTTACTTTATTTACTGCAATCTCGTCAATTACTTTATTGCGCTTGTTTACATTATATACGCCTACCACTTTCCCTTTAACATTGGAAATGGTAAAGTTAAAGTTATATTCGCTATAGATATCTGTATCAAATTGATAGTTTCTTACAATGCTAGTACCACTTAATTTTTCGTTATACAGAATATTACCGTAGTTATCGCTAACTGTAACGAAAAGCACTTCATTGCTTGGATTGGTTAAAGAAAGACGATACACCGGTAAATCATTCAGATTGCCAATGTAACTAACTTCAGCTTTTGCTACAGTTTCTTCATTGTTTGCAAATGCAGGAACTGCAAGAGAAGCGGCAAAAAGGGTAACTAATGCCAGAATTAAGGCTTTAGTGTTGGTAAATACTGTTTTCATAATTAATAATTTTTATAGTGTGATAAATATTTTTACCGAATAAGTGAAAAGGAAGTGCAAATGGTTTAGAATTATTTGCTGCTTCCGTACATGGGCTGAGATGTCAAAGTGTTCGCAAATACTACTCCCAGAATGTAGGCTATACTTTTTGCTTTTGATAAAATCGCTTTCATATTGCCTCCTTTTTTATTTTTAATAGTTAACAAATATTTTTATTCATCTACATGGTCAGCATCGTCGGGGGCAAACAAAACGTGCAAGCGAAAGTTTTCAGGGTAATCGTATTTTTTAATTCCAATTTTACAATGCAGCTGCAGTGTATGTGAATTATGTATTTCTGACACAAAAATACTTCGACTTAAAGCCTACTACAAACCAATCTTGTTAGAATAATAGGAAGCTAAAATTTTCAGAATACTACATAAGATATTGAAATACAAATAATTGCAATGGCATTTTTTATGATACCCAACTATATTATAAGAAATAATATATATGGTTTTTTATGCCTAAACATAACATTCCCTTCATTATGAAAGCACTTATTAGAATACTTATTTGGATGCGCGCCGAACTTGAATGATTGATGCAAAGGAAAAAAGTACAATAGTCATCCACCTTTATCCATTCCCTCGCGGCTTTTAAGGTACCATCTTTGTACTATTAATCTTAATAAACACTCTTAACCTTCAAAAGCACTATTATGAATCGTTCAGCTACAGCCGTATGGAACGGCACTATCAAAGAAGGAAAAGGAATACTTAGTACACAAAGCCAAACGCTTAATCAAACTCCGTATTCCTTTGTGTCTCGTTTTGAGAATAAACCAGGAACCAATCCCGAAGAATTAATGGCTGCAGCCCATGCAGGATGTTTTACCATGAAACTTAGTGCAGACCTGACTGCTGCGGGCTTCACCCCGGAGGAGCTTGTAACAGAAGCGGTTGTCTCTTTAGAGAATGGAGCTATTACCAGATCTGCATTAAGTGTTCAAGCTAGGATACCCGGTATCACCGACGAACAGTTTCAGCAAATAGCTGCTGATGCCAAGGCAAACTGCCCAGTAAGTAAAGCCTATAATCTGGAGATTACCCTACAGGCTCAACTTATCGCAGCTCCTTAATTAGGCAATATCCATACTCTCTATATATACGTTGTAATCCCTGTTTTTTTGTAACTTGGATTACAACTTTTTTATGCCCGCAAAGGAAAAAAATACAACAAAGGAGTTTTGTTGGGAAAATATCATGATAAAGAGTCAAATACCCCTACTTTTGACCTCATTGTATATAATTTTTAACATATATATGATAACAAATGATAACACCCATGCATTCAATCCCTCTTTTTAAAAGCGACCTAAAAACACTGGGAATAATTAAGCTCGATGAAACAACTATAGAGGAAATTAATAATGGAACGTATAAACAATTTATCAGAGTATTGTATATTCCTAAAGGTTATTCATTGCAGATTGACCTCTCCTCTTACAAAATAAGCCGAGCATCGCTATTTTTTGTAAATACAGATCAATATTTGTATATCAACAAATCTACTCGAGAACAGGGATATCTTATCTTTTACAATCGGGATTTCTATTGTATCCAGATTCACGACCACGAAGTAGCTTGCGATGGCATACTATTTAACAACATTCATAATATCCCCTTCGTGCAACTCCCTTCCGAAGACCAGCCTTATTACAGCGCTATTTTCGAGGATATGCTCTATGAACTGGAACAACAACAATCTTCTCAGGAAGAAATGCTACGTACGTATCTGAAACAATTATTTATAAAGGCTGCCCGATTATGGAAACAACAACACTTACATGAGACACTTTCCAAGCAGCCCACCGATGTAGAGTTCTTTCGGAAATTTACGTTGCTGGTAGAAAAGCATTATAAAGAAAAGCACAATGTTGCCGATTATGCAGCCATGTTATTTATGGCTCCCAAAACACTTACACATAAATTCAAAAAGCTGAATCTTCCTCAACCTAACGAGATCATCAAAAACAGAATCCTGCTGGAAGCCAAGCGGCTCCTGGTGCACACAGATCTTACAGCCAAAGAGATAGGATACGAACTGGGTTATGACGATCCGGCCTATTTCAGCAGACTTTTTCTGCAAAAAACCGGCACCACACCATCGCACTACAGGACCAGTTTTCTTAAAGAAACAAACTGAGCTGTCCTGCTTATGATAACAAGGTGGGACAGCTCAGTTTCCACAAATACTATCTTAGAGATTATTTCTTAGAACGTTTCTGAAGCGCTTTTGCATTCTTCAGCAACTCTTCTGTAAGCTCCTGTATAGCCGATTCTTTGTCTCTTTTTAAAGCAGAAGCAAACTTCTTTCTGGTATTCGAACCACCATGCTTCAAACCCCACAAATACATTTCGGCAATAATGGGTACCAATTCAATGCCTTTTTTGGTAAGATAGTAGCCGGTACGGTTTTTACCTTCCAGAGGATACTTTGCAATAAATCCTTCAGCCTCCAGTTGTTTCAGGCGGGAAGACAGGATATTTGTTGCAATACCTTCTCCTGACTCAATAAATTCGCCAAAGGTAGTTTTACCATCCAGCGCAATATCTCTGATAATTAGCAGAGACCATTTATCCCCTACAAAATCCAGACAATTGCTTATGGGGCACTCCGATCTTTTCATAACATCTTTCATAACCGTTCTAAAATTTTTGTATCGTTAATTAAACTTTTCCCTTGCAAAGACCAAAGTTACAATTACTTTTAATTTAAATGTTTTAAAAGAATGTAAACATTCTGCGCAAACGCTTGCACATAGCAAGTCTGAAAGCACATTTGGCTATTTTCATGCATCTTTTTTATATAAAAAAAGAAAAACCGCCACAAGGCGGTTTCTACAATGGTGTATTAATATACCTATCTTCTGGCTCTGTTTCTGGCAATGATTCGATCCTCATGCGTACGATTGTTGCTTTCTAAATATCTTCTATCCCTGCTATCACGAATCACCACTTGATTTCTGATATTTTTATATCTGCTATACTTAGCGATATCAGCACGATTGTCACGATAAGGAGGATAATTGCGGTTTATCACAACCTTATAGGTTTTGTATAAATCTATATGGCCATAGTTACGAGGCAGATAGCGGGCAGTAACCCATTTACGACCCGAAGGATAAATAAACATTTTCGCATCCACATCGTAGTACACATTAATTTCTGGGAGATAATAATAACGCACATAGTTGTATCCTACAGGCCCCCATGCCGGCTGGTTACCAATATTAATATTGATGCTTAATTGCGCAGTAGCATTTTGCATCATTAAGATTCCAGCAAGCATAAACGAAACGATAATATACTTTTTCATGGCCTTAAGTTTTAAAGTGAATAATCTGAATTCATCTTCTACACTTTAGACGGAGAGGGAAAAAGAAAGGATGACTGTCCTAGTCATTTTATAAAAACATTAAGATTTGCACAAAATCAGCATATCGCAATCATTTATGATGTACTTCCGTTAAATCCTCATGTAAGAGCACAATATCATAAATTTGCTTTCTATGGCAAAGAAAAACAAACCAGTTATCCTCATTACCAATGATGATGGCATTTCCGCTCCCGGTATCAGGGCATTATACGAAGCTGTAAAGGAGTTTGGGAAAATAGTAATTGTAGCCCCTGATAAACCGCAGTCGGGAATGGGACATGCCATTACGATAGGGCATCCTATACGATTGGATAAAGTGGATACATTTGAGGGAGTAGAAGCATACGCCTGTTCAGGTACGCCGGTAGACTGTGTTAAACTTGCAGTAGACAAAGTACTGCATCGTAAACCCGATTTATGTTTGAGTGGTATTAATCATGGACCGAACCACAGCATAAATGTAATTTATTCGGGTACCATGTCTGCAGCTATGGAAGCTGCTATTGAAAGCATCCCTGCGGTAGGGTTTTCGCTGATGAGCTACGATCATCACGCCGATTTTTCAGCAGCACAACATTATGCACGGCTCATTACCGAAAAAATGTTGAAGGAAAGAACCACTAAGCATATGCTGTTGAATGTAAACATACCCGATCTTCCCTTATCCGATATCAAAGGATATAAAATATGCAAGCAGGCTTATGCAAAATACCAGGAGAAATTTATAGAAAGAAAAGATCCTGGAGGCAGAAAGTATTATTGGCTCACGGGAGAGTTTCTCAATTTTGACAATGCACGTGATAGCGATGTATGGGCACTTGCAAATAATTATGTAAGCATCGTTCCGGTACAGTTTGACCTTACTAATTACACTTTGAAGAAACGACTGGAAAAACAATGGAAAGATACTACTACGCGCAAGGGAAAAGAGCCCGTAAAGAAAATTGTTAAACGCAGCATGCGAAAATCAGAATAGGAAATCATAAAAGATAAAGCATTGAATACCGGATATCGCAGATATTACATTATTGCCGGAGAGGCTTCGGGAGATTTGCATGGAGGCAACCTAGTTGCTGCACTCAAAAAAATCGAACCTCATGCCCAAATACGGGGCTGGGGTGGCGATAAAATGCAGCAGGCCGGCATGGAGCTGGTTAAACATTATAGAGACCTAGCCTTTATGGGTTTTATTGAAGTAGTAAAAAACCTTCGTACAATACTCCGAAATCTCAAACAATGCAAGCAGGATATTCTATCATTCAAACCAGATGTACTGGTGCTTATCGATTATCCGGGCTTTAATCTTCGCATTGCCAAATGGGCTAAACAACAAAACCTAAAGGTGGTTTACTACATTTCTCCGCAGGTGTGGGCATGGAAAGAAAATCGCGTAAAGATGATGAAGCAATGTATCGACAAAATGCTTGTCATCCTTCCTTTTGAAAAAGAGTACTATCTCCATAAATGGAACTGGGATGTAACTTATGTGGGGCATCCCCTTATTGAAGAAGTTACTAAAAAACAACAAGCAGGCACAGACCTGATTATCCGCAACCGCCAAGGAGAAGTTAATCAAAAGCCCATCGTTGCACTTCTTCCGGGAAGCCGCAAACAGGAGATAGAAAAAAAGTTGCCGGTAATGCTGGAGGTAAGCAAAACTTTTCCGGACTATCAATTTGTTGTAGCGCAAGCCCCCTCGCTCGACACTTCGTTTTACGATACCTTTACTGCCCCCTACCCTAATATAAGTTTAGTGCAGAACCGTACTTACGACCTCCTGATGCAGTCAAAAGCTGCTTTGGTCACCTCCGGAACGGCTACCCTAGAGACAGCCCTGTTTGGTGTTCCAGAAGTAGTATGTTATAAAGGTTCTGAAATCAGCTATCAGATTGCCAAACGTGTGATTAGCATCCAATATATTTCGTTGGTAAACCTGATTATGAACAAGGAAGTGGTGAAAGAGCTGATTCAGAGGGATATGAATGTCCCTAATCTTATCAAAGAATTGCATTTGTTGCTACACGATGAGACAAAGCAAAAACAGATTCAAGAAGATTACAGCCGGTTAAGGGCTTTACTCACCACCAATAGTATCGCCTCGGAAAACGCAGCGGCCATTATCAGCGAATTAGCTGCGCAATAGTTTTATTGCCAAGATAATCAAACAAATAATAAACAGAAAAAGGCTGATACGGTTAATCCCGTGCATATACTTTACCCATGAGCTCTTCGGCCGATTGGGATCCTTCTTACGAAGGTATAAGTATTCTGCCAGTTGCTTTAAAACACCCATTAGTTTGATAACAGATTTATACTAATGAAAGTTTAATATTGAATAAAGCCGAAAATAAAAGAATAGTTATCACCTAGTCATACACACCATAACGTCCTTGGAACAATCCTACATTCACACCGGCACGAATCACTGGAACAATCCTTACCTTTTCATTGGGCGTTCCATAATAATCTACATCTACATAAGGACTATTTCTATTTTTCAATACATCGGCCAGTACAGACAAATAGAAGAACGTAGTACCACCCTTCAGACGTCCTGTAGAAAGGCCTCCTCCTAATAAAAGAGATGTAGCATTGGCTCTAAATTTACCGCTGGCATAATAAGCACTACCGGGCTTTGCAGTGTAATTCTCTGCAATAAAATTATGCTCTAACTGTCCTTGTACAAAAATAAATGGTACAGGATACACTCTTGTAAAAATACCCGGACCATATACATGTCTTCTAAACTTATCATTTATCTCGCGCCAATCTCTGGCTCCATGATAAACATAATGGAGCAGAACGCCACCATCTACATAATCATTGAATTTATAACCCAAAACAGGACTCAATCCTAATACGGTACCACCGGTATAAAAAGATGCGGTTACACCACCTCCGGTAAATAAGTGATGCTTTTTAAATCCTTTTTCTTCCGGTACTGAATTATCACTAGCACGCTCTTTTCTTTCCTGTTGAGCAAATGCGTTTAAAGCAGTAACTACAAACACAGTCAATATAATCGCAAAACGACAAGTCTTCATTAGCATTCAATTTTCGATGAGGTAAAATTAGGATATATTTTTTAGCTAGCACTCATGAAAACAAAAGTTTCAAATAATTACATATTAATCAAAAATCTTTCCCGGGTTCAAGATATTATTGGGATCAAAAGCCCGCTTGATATCGCGCATGATTTGTAATGTGCGCTCTTCAAACATAATATCCATAAATCCTTTTTGGATCAATCCAACACCGTGTTCGCCTGTGATCGTGCCCCCCAGAGCTTTTATCTGCTGAAACAATTCGCGCAGTATCAGCTGCATTTCGGGGTTTTTATAGCTATCCGCTACCGAATCCTTTTTAATACGGATATGCAAATTCCCATCACCGGCATGCCCATAGGCTACAGATTTAAACTGATGCTTATGCCCCATTTCTTTCAATACTTTAATTAAACGGGACAATTCTGCACGTGGCACTACTACGTCCTCTTCAATCGTATAGCCACACATCTTTACATATTCAGCCATGCGGCGGCGAAGCTTCCAAAGTTCCTCTTTTTGTTGCGCATCCTCGGCCAAAAGTAAATCGCCCGCTCCATGTTGCTCCATTAAGGCAGCTATTTGCTCCATTTCTCCCACCAACACATCTTTGTTATTTCCGTCCAACTCAATAAGTAAATGTGCGGCAATACTGCTGTTTACAGGGGCCGCATGAGTACCCACCATCTGGCTTACAATAGTTAGGGCATCAATCTCCATCAGTTCCAATGCACTGGGTGTACATCCAGCTCTAAAGATAACACTTACTGCTTCACATGCTTTATCCAAATCATTAAAAGGTGCCAGCATCAGTATATCATACTTAGGCAGTGGTATCAATTTCAAAACAATTTTGGTAACGATGCCTAAAGTACCTTCGCTTCCAATAATGAGTTGAGTAAGATTATACCCTGTTACATTCTTCAATACATTGGCACCGGTCCAAATGATCTCACCTGTAGGCAATACTACTTCCAGATTCAGCACGTAGTCCTTTACTACACCATATTTTACAGCGCGCGGACCACCGCTGTTTTCGGCAATATTGCCCCCGATAAAGCACGAACCTTTGCTCGAAGGATCGGGTGGATAAAACAGCCCTCGAGCCGCTACTTCTCTTTGTAATACCTCGGTAATGACACCCGGCTCGGTAGTGACCTGCAAATTGCGCTCATCGATATGAAGTATTTTATTCAAACGCTCCGTAGAAATAACAATACCGCCCAGATACGGAAGCGCCCCACCGGAAAGCCCTGTGCCGCCACCACGCGGTGTTACAGGAATTTTATACTGATTACAAATTTTTAAAATGGCGCTAATTTCATCTGCAGTTGCAGGTTTCAAAACCGCTTGGGGACTAAATTGCAGCGTTTCAGTTGCATCCTTCGAATAATCCTGTAAAGTTGCTTCATCGGTAAAAAAATACGCCTCTCCTACAATTTTTTTGAACGATTCGGCAAGATCAAGTGTTATTGTTTTTTGCAATACGCTCATTGTTGTAAATATATAAACTTTTTAATGCTTGTTGCTTTTCGACAATCTGTTAAAAACAACATACTTATCTTTGGACGATTATAATAAAATATTCATAGACAATGTCCGGAATTTTAGAACAAATAGGCAATACACCACTAGTAGAATTAAATAAGATATCCGTAAATAAAAATGTAAAAATATATGCCAAACTGGAGGGTAATAATCCCGGGGGCAGCGTGAAGGACCGTGCAGCTTATGGCATGATTAAGGGCGCTCTTGATCGTGGCGAGTTAAAACCGGGCATGAAGCTCATTGAAGCTACCAGCGGTAATACAGGTATTGCCCTAGCAATGATAGCGAACTTGTTTGGAGTTGAAATAGAACTGGTAATGCCCGAAAACGCAACAAGAGAACGGGTGCTGACGATGCGTGCCTTTGGAGCTACCGTTACTTTAACTCCCAAAGATAAAGGGATGGAAGGCTCTATCGATTATGCACGTGAAAAAGCTGCGCAAGGGGATTATCTAATGCTGAATCAGTTTGGCAACCCTGATAATCCGGGAATGCACTATAAAACAACCGGACCAGAAATCTGGCGAGATACCAACCATCAAATCACCCATTTTGTTTCCTCCATGGGAACTACCGGAACCATCATGGGAGTAAGCCAGTATCTGAAAGAAGTGAATAGTAATATTCAAATCGTAGGTTGTCAGCCTACAGACAATTCCAATATTCCAGGAATACGAAAATGGCCTGAAGCTTATTTGCCCAAAATATTTGATCGCAGCCGTGTAGATCGTATCATAGAAGTGGATGAGCAAGACGCGAGAATAATGGCGAAAAGATTGGCCCGAGAAGAAGCAGTGTTTGCCGGCATGAGTAGCGGAGGTGCGGTTCATGCAGCCCTAGAACTCTCTAAGGAACTGGAATCGGGAGTGATTGTATGTATCATCTGCGACAGAGGCGATCGTTATTTGTCTTCTGATCTATTCGATTAATTGCTTCGTTTCTTTTTCCCTACTACGAGATCGTAGGAATGATCGATCCACTCCTTAAGTTGCTTAAAAGAAACGGAACCATCAACGATGATGGTATTCCAATGTTTCTTGTTCATATGATACCCCGGCATTACACATGGGTAACGTTCTCTTAATTCTATCGCAACATCAGGATCGCATTTTACATTAAATGAGAGTGGGACGTTATCCATTCCCATCAGCAAAAAAATTTTGCCATTGACTTTGTACACTAGCGTATCGGGACCGAATGGCATTGTTTCCGCTACATCAGGTTTGCTTAAACAATAGTAGCGTATAGTTTCTATATCCATCGTAACTAAAATAATAAATATTGGCTAGGGGGTCAAATAGAAACGATTCGCTTAAATCCCAAATTCATGGAATTGATGATTACTCTGAAAAATCATTTATAATTTCTTAACGATAACACTGATACCATGGTGTTTATTTATCCTTTCCATAACTATTTGCAGTTTTATTATTCTCAAATAAAAGTTACCTCATAAAATACTTACGCAATGCAAACAAAGATTAACACCCATACAATTGAACAATGCTCATAGAAAACGGATAGGAGTAAACGACATACTCTTTCTTGGCCACTATTATTGTCAATCACACAAATATTTATTGATTAGTGCAACTGCTGAAATAAGCAGTAATAAAATCGTTCTCAATAAGCTTTCAAAAAATCTTCTTCAAACTCAGAAACTCATTAATTTCAATCCTCATTTATCCACATAATAAAAAATCATTCAACAATGAATTGCTTACCATTCAACAAAAAAGTCCTCGCATGTCTTATTAGTTTTCTGACAATTTTAGCATTTCATTTTTCTTCATATGCCCACATACGATTGCCGCATATAATTGGCAGCAATATGGTGCTGCAGCAGAAAAGCGAAGCTTACTTATGGGGTTGGGCTAACGCTGCTGAGAAAATATATGTTACCACTTCTTGGAACAATCACACTGACTCAGTTGTAGCCGACGGAAATGCAAGATGGAAGATTAAATTACAGACACCGGCTGCGGGCGGCCCTTACAGCATTACATTAAAAGGGGACAACACCATTGTTTTAGAAAACATCATGATTGGTGAGGTGTGGGTTTGTTCCGGGCAGTCCAATATGGAGTGGAGTAGTCACCAGAAGTTAAAACAAATTTTAGATGAGCTACCCGTAAGCCACAACGACAATATCCGGCTGTTTCATGTAACTAAAACTACCTCTCCTTATCCTCAAGATGATCTGGAAGGGAGCTGGAAAATATGCGGCCCTGAATCTTTAAAAGGATTTAGCGCTGTAGGCTACTTCTTCGCAAAAGAACTGCAACAAAAACTCAATGTGCCTATCGGTGTTATCAATTCCAGTTGGGGTGGCACTCCGGCAGAGGCATGGACACCTGCAGAAATTATTAATAACAATGAAACATTACTTCAAGCAGCGAAAATGTTAGGTACTACGCCATGGTGGCCCACCCTACCTGGCTACGCATATAATGCCATGATATATCCACTTACCCAGTTTTCCATTGCAGGGGCCATCTGGTACCAGGGAGAAAGCAATACCACCATGCCCTTTACCTATAGCCAGCTTTTCTCGTCTATGATTAAAAGTTGGAGAGCTGCGTGGAATAAGGAATTTCCTTTCTATTATGTACAAATAGCCCCCTACACATACGGCAATCATAATGTAGGTAATTTGGTAAGAGAGCAGCAAACAAAAGCCCTTAGTACACCTAATACAGGAATGGTTGTTATTACGGATTTAGTAGAGAATGTAAAAGATATACATCCCAGCAATAAAATAGACGTTGCAAAGAGATTGGCCGCATACGCATTAGCCGAAACTTATGGCCAGCAAGTGGGCATCTACAAAAGCCCTATGTTTACCCGAATGGATATAAAAGGAGATAAAGCGCACCTGTTTTTCGATAATGCACCTAATGGGTTTAAACTGAGTAATGGTAAAACTGCCACAGAATTTTATATCGCAGGTTCTGACAAAGTATTTCATCCTGCGGATGTGAAAATTGAAAAAGATAGATTAATTGTTTCCAGTAAAAACGTGAAACAACCTGAGGCAGTAAGATTTTCATTCAGCAATACATCTATATCCAATATTTTCAGTAAAGAGGGACTTCCTGTAGCGCCGTTTAGAACCGACAATTGGAGCGTTGATACCACTAAAATTGTAGAACAACCTAAGTAATCTGTGATATATCCCGATGTGTGCGGTATATCATACGCCGTCCACATCGGGTATTACAATAACAGATTTATATCTTTTTTCCTGATGGAGGACTGCCACCTGATATAAAATATCTTTTTTACATTGTTCGAGTACCTTAGCACTCCGTGGCAACTTTAATAACAACTCCATTAAATACTGATTACGCACTTTATTGACAATTGGCTCTGCAGGCCCTGTAAGATACTTTCCATATTTACTGGACAACGCACCGGCAAATAACTGTGCGGCGTCGCGCACCACCTCCTTCTGCTTATTCTTAAAAGTGAGTTTAATGATGCGGGAGAAGGGAGGATAAAAAAACTGCTCTCTTTTGCTTATTTCATTTTCATACAATCCTGTATAATCGTGCTGCTTTACCTGCAACAATACAGGATGTTGCATTTGCGAAGTTTGAATCAGTACTTTACCTTTACCATGCTTTCTGCCTGCTCTTCCACTCACCTGCTCCATTAACTGATACGCCCGTTCATTCACTCTAAAATCGGCAAAGGATAGAATCCCATCTGCGTCGAGAATGCCCACCAGACTTACGTTTTCAAAATCCAGTCCCTTTACTACCATTTGCGTACCTACCAGAATATCAATTTTATGCTGCTCGAAATCCTGAATCAGCTGATGATGGGCATTTTTTCCTTTTACCGAATCAATATCCATTCTTGCTGTACGTGCATCAGGAAAAAATTCTTTTAATGCTTCTTCAATTTTTTCCGTTCCAAATTGCTTTTGAATAAAATCGTGGTTTCCACAACGCGCACAGGTAATAACAGGCGGATAACTGGTTCCGCAATAATGACAAACAAGCTTATTATAGAACTTATGATACGTGAGTGATACGTCGCAATGCCTACACTGAGGCACCCAGCCACAAGTGCTACACCGCTGATATGGCGTATATCCTCTTCGATTTTGAAACAGAATTACCTGTTTTTGATCATTCAGTGCAGCTTGAATAGCCTCGCGCAAAGGCTGTGTAAGAATATTCTCTGCATCATTGGCCGATCGATAACGCCGTGTATCTATCATCTCGATTTCGGGCATAGCAATATCGCCATAACGTTGCATCAGCTTCACCAATCCATATTTACCTGCAGTAGCATTGTAATAAGACTCTAACGAAGGTGTAGCACTACCGAGCAGCACTTTACAATCCTCATACAAAGAAGCCATATAAATAGCAGTATCCCGTGCATGATAGCGGGGAGCAGGCTCCATTTGCTTATAAGAAGTATCGTGTTCTTCATCGCAGATAATAAGTCCCAAATCATCAAATGGCAAGAACAAGGCCGAACGGGCTCCTAATACCACTTTAACTCGCCCGTCCTTCACTTTATTCCATATTTCAATGCGCTCGTTTTGAGAAAACTTAGAATGATATACTCCAATATGTCCTCCAAAATGTTTTTCTAATCTTCTAATAGTCTGGGCCGTCAAAGCTATCTCGGGCAACATATATAATATCTGTCGACCCGCTTTCAGATACCGCTCGATCAATCTGATGTAAATTTCCGTTTTACCGCTGGAGGTTACACCGTGTAGTAAACAAATATTCTTTGATGTAAACACATCGCTAATTTCTTGCAATGCATTCTCTTGGGCCGATGAAAGTTCAAAATTTACTTCGATCTGTTTAGCAGCACCTTTAATTCGATCAACTGTTCTTTTTTCTGCAATTAATATCCCTTTCTCAATTAATCCTTTTAAGTGCGCATCAGTGGCCCCAGCCTTTTTCAGTAATTCAGCTTTGGTAATCTCGCCTTCGGTTCTTTGAAAATGCAAATAGGCTAGTAATAACTGCATTTGCTTTTCAGCACGCTGTAACCGCTTATCCTCATTCAACAAACGCTCTAATGCAGCTTCAGAATCATAATCGGGATGCAATGCAATATATGTTTCTTTCTTGGGGTTGTAGGTTTCTTTTAATGCTTCCCAAACGTAGCAAATCCTTTTTTGTATCAAGCGATTAATGACAGGATACACATGCGTAGCATCCAATATCTGCTGTACTTCGGGTAGTCTTAATTCTCTTCGGATGTGCAATGCTTCTGCAACCAGATATTCTTCTGTATCCAAATTGGTAAAATCATCACCTGCTTCTTCATTAAATACCAGAATTGTTTCGCTAGACAATTTGAAATGCGCAGGTAGTGCTGCAGCCATTACTTCTCCTTCGGTACACATGTAATAGCGCGCCATCCACTCCCACAAGCGTAATTGCTGCTCATACACAACAGGTTGCGCGTCCAGCACATTCAACACTTCTTTGGTTTCCACAAAATCCGGTGGCTCATGATGCACACGTTTTACTACGCCCGCATATCTTTTATTCTTTCCCAAATTCACTTCTACCCGGCATCCCGGCTGTACCGTCTCTTGAAAACGCTGGGGCACCACCCAAGTATAATTCAGGGGCAAGGCCAATGGTATGATCACCTCGGCATAAAGAGTAGTATTATCGATATTTTTTATTGACGCCACTTCCAATCCATCTGTTTAGTCCAAAATGAGCTCACTTAACCCTTAATCCATGTTGCACGATATTCTCTCAAGGCTTGTTCCATTGCTAAAAATACTTCTTCTTTTACTGTATGCATACTTTTATTGGCAACAGAAACGGTATCCAGAAAAACAACTCGACTAATGCCCGGGTTTAAAGAGAACACGCTGCTATAATGCATTCTATCAAAAGTATCTAAAAAAAGTACCGGTTGTATAGGAGTTTGTGTTTCTACAGCTAGCTTGAATGCTCCGTTGTAAAATTCTTTTAATGGTTGATGAGTTTCATTGAAAGTTCCCTCGGGGAATACGAATATGGATATCCCTTTATTTAAAATAGAACGCAAAATTTTCAGACTGGCAGCACGATGTGCCGCATCACTTCTATCTACCGTTACGATGGCATTCTTATAAATAAATCCAAAAATGGGCACTTTAGTCATTTCAATTTTTCCTAGTGGACGCACCGGCTCCCGAAATACCTTCACCAACATAGGAATATCCATGTAGGAAATATGGTTAGCCACAATAATACTCCTTGGCGTTTTGCGATAGCCTGGTTGGTATATTTTCTTGACACGTATACATACCAAGGCAAACCACACATCGGCCCAAAATGTACAAAGCCTGTAAATCATATTCCCTCCCTTGATACGCCCCCAAAGGCTTGCTATCACCACCAAGGGAAAAATTAGCAGCATCAATACAACAAAAATGATGGCGGCATATAAAGTGAAAAGAAATCGTAAAAACTTCATATTCTGTAACAAATGTAGCAGGAAAGTTGATAGAATGGTCTACCTCCCCTCCAAAATACGCATTCATAAGCCCCGTGGTGTCGAGAATTTACCGTTAGCTACCCGGAACGCTAAACCGCGTAAAATCCCGATAAAAGAAGTACCTTTGCAGACTTATGCAAGGCGCGAAAACTGTAGCTTTTCACACATTAGGCTGTAAATTAAACTACTCTGAGACTTCCTCGTTGTCCCGCTTGATGGAAAATGAGGGGTTTGAGAAACGTGAATTTACGGATGCTGCCGACATATACGTAATTAATACCTGCTCGGTGACGGAAAATGCAGACAAGGAATGTCGGCAATTGGTACGCCGTATTCAGCGTAAAGCGCCAGCAAGCATTATCGTTATCACGGGTTGCTACGCACAATTAAAACCTAAAGAAATTGCTGAAATTCCGGGAGTAGACCTTGTATTGGGAGCCGCGGAAAAATTTAATATTGTTAAACATCTCAGAGAAATATCCAAAGGCGACTCGGCTAAGATATGCAGTTGCGATATTGAAGATGTCACCGGCTTTAATGCCTCCTACTCTATCAACGACCGCACGCGCACTTTTTTAAAAGTACAAGATGGATGCGATTATAACTGCTCTTTCTGTACTATACCCATGGCTCGTGGAAAGAGTCGTAGTGATAGTATTGCCAATGTGGTTAAAAATGCCGAAGCGCTGGCAGCTAGCGGAGTCAAGGAAATTGTACTTACGGGTATTAACTTAGGAGATTTCGGAAAAGGCCCTGATGGTAATGGTCCAATAGGACTCAACCAGCGTGAAGAAAATTTTTATAAACTAATTCAGGAACTGGATAGAGTTGAAGGAATTGAACGTTATCGTATTTCGTCTATCGAACCCAATCTGCTTACCAACGAGATTATAGAGTTTGTGGCTAACAGTCGTAGGTTTATGCCGCATTTTCACATTCCTTTGCAAAGCGGTAGTAACAAGGTTCTGGGAATGATGCGTCGTCGATATAGACGCGAATTATATGCAGAACGTGTAGGGCTTATTAAGCAATTTATGCCACATTGTGCTATTGGTGTGGATGTCATTGTAGGTTTTCCGGGAGAAGCCGATGAAGACTTCCAAGAAACTTATAATTTCCTTCACGAACTGGATATTACCTATTTGCATGTATTTACTTATTCTGAACGAGATAATACACACGCCCTCACGCAGAAACCGGTAGTACCTATGCATGTTCGTCACGAGCGAAATAAGATATTGCGCAATTTGTCCTATATGAAATCGCAGTATTTCGAGGCGCAACACGCCGGACAAACACGCAAAGTGTTATTCGAACACCATAATAAAAATGGTATGATGGAAGGTTATACCGATAACTACATCCGAGTTACCGCTCCTTTTAAAGAGGAATGGGCCAACCAAATCGTAGAGTGGACCTTATAATTACAAAGGGTCTTATTTTTCTTTTTTCGAAGCTGTTTTATATTCTTCGTTGAGTCCCTTTATAACTTCCTTTGTAATATCATAAGCGGGGTCGCTATAATAAAAGAAATTTTCGTGCGAGAAGATAAAAGTATACATGCCGTTGGCATTATACTTCTTTAAAAATTCCTGTATTTTTTTGCGTACACTTACATTTCTGGATGCTATCCACTGGCCAAACTCCTCTTCCAGTGCCTGTTTCCGTTCAACCATTTGTCTTTGGGTTACCTCCATATCCTGTCTGGCGGCATTCATTTCTTCCTCCGTCATGGTAGGAGCTTTCTCTTGATATTTTTCCAACTTCTCTTTATATGCGCGCTCCATTTTGCTGATTTCATTATTCAGCGCTTCACTTTTTCTTTCAAACTCTTTGGAAACTTCTTTTGCCAGTATATATTGATTCTGTATGGAATCTGGATTAATATAAGCAAACAAAATACGCTTGTTTGCGAGCGAGTCCTTATCGATTGCTTGGGCTGCAGCAGCACTTGGAACGGTATCTTTCCTTGTAAAATCCTTATACAGTAAGTAGGAAACTGCAACCAGCAAAAACGCATTTACCACCAATAAGGCTTGCTTCATAGTTATATAGATTTTAAAGTTGCAATATAAGGATCAATCCTAAAAAAAACGAATATAAAGCCGTTTCTTAGGAAAGGGTTAACGGAATCCGTCGCCAATACTTGAACCCAAGCAATAGGGTTGCTTTTATAATGTTATGATTATATAACACTACAAATAATAAAAAAGGAGCAACCTTATCGATTGCTCCTTGTATAATTTTCTGAGTAACACGATTACTCTTCTTCGTCAAAAGACATGGCTTCACGGGTTGTTTGTAACAACTCGTATTCCTCTTTGCTGCCCACAATCATATTCTCAAACTCACGCAATCCTGTACCTGCAGGGATATGGTGACCGGTAATCACATTTTCTTTCAAGCCCAGCATTTCATCGGCCTTACCTTGAATAGCTGCAGCAGAAAGCACTTTGGTAGTTTCTTGGAACGAAGCTGCAGAGATCCAGCTTTGTACTCCCAGAGAAGCCTTAGTAATACCTAACAAGGTAGGCGCTGAAGTAGCAGGTCTTGCATCCCTATACTCTACCAGTTTCTTATCTGCACGGCGCAACAGTGAGTTTTCTTCTCTTAACTCGCGCAGGCTTACGATTTGTCCTGCACGCAGCTTAGTAGAATCTCCCGGATCTGTTACCACCTTTTTGTCGAAGATATAATCGTTCTCTTCAATGAATTCGAATTTATCTACCAAATCATCCTCGAGGAAGCGAGTATCACCCGGATCTACGATGCTTACCTTACGCATCATCTGACGCACAATCACCTCAATGTGTTTATCGTTGATCTTCACACCCTGTAAGCGGTATACCTCCTGAATTTCGTTCACCACATATTGCTGTACCGCAAATGGACCTTGGATGGATAAAATATCCTGAGGCGAAACTTGACCATCACTTAACGGAGTACCGGCTTTAACGAAATCGCCATCTTGAGCTAGGATTTGTCTGGTCAACGGAACCAGATATTTTCTGGTTACGCCGTCCTTAGCTTCAACGATAATTTCACGGTTACCACGTTTTACAGAACCCATTGTTACCACACCATCAATTTCAGAAACTACAGCAGGGTTGCTTGGGTTACGAGCTTCAAACAGCTCAGTTACGCGCGGCAGACCTCCGGTGATATCTTTTACCTTTCCTAAGATACGAGGTATTTTTACCAACACTTTACCGGCTTTCACTTCTTCGCCCTCTTCGAGCATGATATGGCTACCGGTAGGCAAGTTGTAAGATTTGGAAGTCTTACCTTCTATGATAATTGAAGGAATCTTAGTTTTATCTCTGGTTTCGATAACCACTTTTTCGCGGTGTCCAGTTTGTTCATCCGCTTCCTCACGGTATGTAACACCTTCAATAACGTTTTCAAATTTCAGTACACCATCTACCTCAGCAATGATTACGTTATTGTAGGGGTCCCAAGAGCAAATCACATCGCCTTTGCTCACCTTCTGCCCATCTTTCACCATAAGGGTAGAACCGTAAGGAATGTTATTGGTGATGAGCAGTCTATCGTTCTTAGTATCGATGATACGTACTTCACCGGTACGACCAATCACCACTTTCACTTCCTCTCCTTCAGCATTAGTAGTTATTACAGAACGTACCCCGTCGAACTGGATCACACCATCGAACTTAGCCGTTAATGTAGATTCTACAGATGCAGAACCGGCCACACCACCCACGTGGAAGGTACGAAGTGTAAGCTGAGTACCAGGCTCACCGATGGATTGAGCAGCAATGATACCCACTGCATCACCTTTTTGAGCTAGATAACCAGAAGCCAGGTTCTTACCGTAACACTTCACACAACATCCGCGTTTACTTTCACAAGTCAGTACAGAACGGATTTCAATAGACTCAATACCGACATCTTCAATCTTCTTGGCAATGGCAGGAGAAATTTCCTTACCAGCTTCAATGATCAGCTCATCAGTTAGAGGATGATATACATCATGCAATGAGGTACGGCCCTCAATTCTATCTGCTAATGGTTCTATAATATCCTCATTGTCTTTCAGAGCTGAGATGCTGATACCACGCAGTGTACCACAATCTTCTTCTGTGATTACCACATCTTGTGCTACGTCTACCAGACGACGAGTCAGATAACCCGCATCAGCTGTCTTCAACGCTGTATCCGCAAGACCTTTACGAGCACCGTGTGTAGAAATGAAGTAATCCAATACGTTCAGTCCACCCTTAAAGTTTGACAGAATTGGGTTTTCGATAATTTCTGAACCGGTAGAACCAGATTTTCTAGGCTTAGCCATGAGTCCCCTCATACCGGCTAGCTGTTTAATCTGCTGCTTAGAACCACGAGCTCCTGAATCCAGCATCATGTATACGGAGTTGAAACCTTGTCTGTCTGATGCCAGTTCACGAATCAGTGTTTCTGTAAGGCGGGTATCCACACGGCTCCAGATATCTACTATCTGGTTATAACGTTCGTTGTTGGTGATCAAGCCCATGTTATAGTTATCCCACACTTCATCTACTTCACTTTTTGCATTTTCGAGCAACTCTTGCTTAATTTCAGGAACAATCAGGTCGTTGATGCTGAACGACAGACCACCTTCGAACGCTGTGCGGAAACCTAACTGCTTAATATCGTCAAGGAATTTCGCCGTTTTGGGAACATTGGTAATTTCGATAATATCACCAATGATTTCACGCAGGTTCTTTTTAGTCAATAGCGCATTTACAAAACCTACTTCTTCAGGTACGAACTGGTTGAAGATCACACGACCTACTGTGGTTTCAATCAATTGGGTCTTCAGCTCTCCGTTTTCTTTTCTTACTTTAGCTCTTACCTTAATCCAAGCGTGAAGATCTACGCGCTTTTCGTTATATGCGATAATTACTTCTTCGGCGGAATAGAACACTTTACCCTCTCCACGCACAATCTCAGTATCGGTAGATTTTTTACCCTTAGTCAGATAATACAGACCAAGTACCATGTCCTGAGAAGGTAGTGTGATAGGAGTACCGTTCTGAGGGTTAAGAATATTGTGAGAAGCCAGCATCAGCAGCTGTGCTTCTAGGATAGCCGCATTGCTTAGCGGTACGTGCACCGCCATCTGGTCACCATCGAAGTCGGCGTTAAACGCGGCGGTTACCAGCGGGTGCAGCTGAATAGCTTTACCCTCAATCAATTTAGGCTGGAACGCCTGGATCGACAAACGGTGCAGTGTTGGGGCACGGTTGAGCAGAACCGGATGTCCTTTCAAAATATTTTCGAGGATATCCCAAACTACCGCTTCTTTTTTATCTACCAGCTTTCTTGCCGATTTTACGGTTTTTACAATACCTCTTTCTATCAGTTTACGAATGATAAACGGCTTGAACAGCTCGGCCGCCATATCTTTTGGCAGACCACATTCGTGAATTTTTAATTCGGGACCTACAACGATTACCGAACGACCTGAGTAGTCAACACGTTTACCCAGCAGGTTCTGACGGAAACGTCCTTGTTTACCTTTCAGCACATCGGAAAGCGATTTCAGCGCACGACCACCTTCTGCTTTTACGGCATTGGATTTACGGCTGTTATCGAACAGAGAATCGATCGCTTCCTGAAGCATACGCTTTTCGTTACGCAGAATCACTTCAGGAGCTTTGATTTCAATGAGACGTTTCAGACGGTTGTTACGAATAATTACCCGACGATATAGATCGTTCAGGTCTGAAGAGGCAAAACGACCACCATCCAGTGGAACCAGCGGACGTAGCTCCGGTGGAATTACGGGGATGTATTGCATCACCATCCATTCAGGACGGTTGGTAATTCTGGAGTTAGCATCGCGGAAGGCCTCTACTACACTTAAGCGTTTCAATGCGTCGGCCTTACGTTGTTGTGATGTTTCGGTGGCAGCAGCATTGCGCAGATCGAAAGACAGTTGGTCTAAGTCTATTCTCTGCAGCAAATCGTGAATGGCTTCTGCACCCATTTTGGCGATGAACTTTTGAGGATCATCATCAGGTAAATACTGGTTGTCTTTGGGCAAAGCATCCAGTATATCCAGATATTCCTCTTCTGTTAAGAGGTCGCCATAGTTTTGTCCCTTATCGGCTCGTACTCCCGGCTGAATTACTACATAGCGTTCGTAGTAAATAATGCTCTCCAGTTTTTTGGAGCTCATTCCCAGCAGGTAACCGATTTTGTTAGGGAGTGATTTAAAATACCAGATGTGTACTACAGGCACCACCAATTTAATGTGCCCCATACGCTCACGGCGTACTTTCTTCTCGGTTACTTCTACACCACATCTGTCGCACACAATTCCTTTATAGCGTATACGTTTGTACTTACCACAAGCACATTCGTAGTCCTTTACCGGACCAAAGATTCTTTCGCAGAATAGACCATCGCGCTCCGGCTTATAAGTACGATAGTTGATCGTTTCAGGCTTTAACACTTCGCCATAGCTTCTTTCCAGAATAGAGTCGGGAGAGGCTAAGCTAATTGTAATTCTTGAAAACGATGCTTTTGGACGATTGTCTTTTTTAGTAGCCATTAGATTTATTTCTAATTTAGAATTTTTAATTTGATATTGATTCCTAAGTTCCGAATGAGGTATTCCCTGAAGGTGGTTCAGGGAATAATGCGATTATTCAAAAGTTAAGTCTAATCCCAATCCTCTCAGTTCATGCACTAATACATTGAACGACTCAGGAACTCCGGCGCGAGGTATATTCTCACCTTTCACAATACTTTCGTATGTCTTAGCGCGACCCACAATATCATCGGACTTAATGGTCAACAACTCTTGCAGGATGTTGGATGCACCGTAAGCTTCCAATGCCCACACTTCCATTTCCCCGAAACGCTGACCACCGAACTGTGCTTTACCACCCAACGGTTGTTGTGTAATCAAGCTGTATGGTCCTATAGAACGGGCGTGCATCTTATCATCCACCATGTGGTGCAGTTTAATCATATAGATAACACCCACGGTTGCTTTCTGGTGGAAGCGTTCGCCGGTTTCACCATCATACAAATAAGTGTGACCGAATTTCGGAATACCTGCTTTTTCGCAGTACTCCTCGATTTCGTGAGGCTCAGCACCGTCAAAAATCGGTGTTGCGAATTTTACGCCTAGTTTCTGACCGGCCCAACCCAGTACGGTTTCGTAAATCTGTCCGAGGTTCATACGAGAAGGTACCCCCAGCGGATTCAGTACGATATCTACCGGTGTTCCGTCTTCCAAGAACGGCATATCTTCCTCACGAACGATTTTGGCTACGATACCCTTGTTACCGTGACGGCCCGCCATCTTATCACCCACCTTCAGTTTACGTTTTACGGCCAGATATACTTTAGCCAATTTCAACACACCGGCAGGTAACTCGTCACCGATAGAAATATTGAATTTCTCTCTCTTGTAACGACCCAGCTCTTCGTTATACTTAATATTGTAGTTGTGCAGCAATGTGTTCACCTGCTCATTAATCACTTCATCATTAGTCCATCCTAGCGGGTTCACATTGGTATAGTCAATAGAAGCTAGGTTTTTAGAAGTAAACTTCACGCCTTTACCAATCACGATTTCGTCGAAGTTGTTTTTCACTCCGGCAGAAACCTGATTTTCCAGTAAAGTGCCCAGTTTATCTAGCAAGATGTTTTGCAGATCCTGAACATTCTTCTCGTGTACTTTTTCCAGCTTTTCCATGGCCGCTTTTTCACGGGCCTTAGCATTTTTATCTTTCTTAGCACGCTGGAACAGCTTTTTGCCAATTACCACACCTTCTACTCCGTTTGGAGCTTTCAGCGAGGCGTCTTTGGCATCTCCTGCTTTATCTCCAAAGATAGCGCGCAACAGTTTTTCTTCAGGTGTAGGATCGCTCTCTCCTTTAGGAGTAATTTTACCGATTAGGATATCACCTTCTTTAATTTGCGCACCTATACGGATAATACCGTTTTCGTCCAGGTCTTTAGTCGCTTCTTCAGAAACGTTAGGAATGTCGGCTGTCAGCTCTTCTTCTCCTAACTTAGTATCGCGTACTTCGAGCTCATATTCCGAAATGTGGATAGAAGTAAAGAGATCTTCTTTTACCACACGCTCACTAATCACAATCGCATCCTCGAAGTTGTATCCTTTCCATGGCATGAAGGCCACTTTGAGGTTTTTACCCAATGCCAGCTCTCCGTCGCGAGTTGCATAACCTTCAGTAAGGAAGTCACCCGCTTTTACTTTTTGTCCTTTCTTCACAGCAGGCACTAGGTTGATACAGGTTTCTTGGTTGGTTTTAATAAACTTGGTGAGCTTGTATACTTTCAGATCTTCTTCGAAGCTTACCAGTTTTTGGGTGACATCTCTTTCGTAACGCACATGAATTTCGTTAGCATCCACATATTCTACTACACCGTCACCTTCTGCATGAATTTGGATTCTAGCATCACGTGCCGCCTTGCTTTCCAATCCGGTACCCACAATAGGTACATCTGGGCGCAATAATGGAACAGCTTGACGCTGCATGTTGGATCCCATCAGTGCACGGTTGGCATCGTCGTGCTCAAGGAACGGAATTAAGGAGGCGCTCAGACCCACAATTTGGTTCGGAGCCACATCCATGTATTCCACCTCGCTTTTATCCAGGACAGGGAAATCTCCTGTTTCTCTACTTTCTACTCTATCGTTGATGAAATTACCGTTGTCATCGATTGGCGCATTGGCCTGTGCGATCTTAGCGGTATCTTCTTCTTCAGCACTCAAGTATTTCAGCTCCTTCATATCTACCTTTCCGTTCTCTACCTTACGATAGGGGGTTTCGATGAAGCCCATTTCGTTAATCTTAGCATGAACGCAAAGTGTAGAAATCAAACCGATGTTGGGTCCTTCAGGAGTTTCAATGGTACACAAACGACCGTAGTGTGAGTAGTGTACGTCACGCACCTCGAAGCCTGCACGCTCACGGCTTAAACCACCTGGACCCAAAGCTGAGATACGGCGTTTGTGGGTAATTTCGGATAATGGGTTGGTCTGATCCAAGAACTGAGACAACTGTGATGTTCCGAAGAAAGAGTTAATCACAGAAGAAAGTGTTCTGGCATTGATCAGATCCACAGGAGTGAACACCTCGTTGTCACGTACATTCATTCTTTCGCGGATGGTACGGGCCATACGAGCCAACCCTACACCAAACTGAGCATACAACTGCTCTCCTACGGTACGCACACGACGGTTACTTAAGTGGTCGATATCATCAATCTCCGCTTTACCATTGGTAAGGCGTACCAGATATTTGATGATTTCGATAATATCTTCTTTAGTAAGTGTTTTTTGCTCAAGCGATACGTCGATTCCCAGTTTACGGTTAATTTTATAACGACCTACTTCGCCTAAGTCGTAACGCTTGTCGCTAAAGAACAATTTATCAATAATACCGCGAGCAGTTTCGTTATCCGGAGCGTCAGCACCTCTCAATTGACGATAGATAAACTGAACCGCTTCCAGCTCGCTGTTCGAAGTATCTTTGTTTAAAGTGTTATAAATGATGGCATAATCACCGCCCACATCTTCTCTTTGTACAAATACAGTATCGATTCCCATATCTACAATGGTTTCGATAGCTTCTTCATCCAATACTGTATCGCGCTCCATTACAATTTCGTTACGCTCGATAGATACCACCTCTCCGGTATCCTCATCCACGAAGTCCTCAACCCAAGTACGTAGTACACGAGCGGCTAGGCGTTTACCGATATGTGCTTGAAGCGATTTTTTATCTCCGGGAACTTCATCAGCCATACCAAACAGCTCCAAAATATCCTTATCGGTTTCGTAACCGATAGCACGTAATAAAGTCGTTACCGGGAATTTCTTTTTACGATCGATGTAAGCATACATCACGTTATTAATATCGGTAGCGAACTCCATCCATGCTCCTTTAAACGGAATCACACGAGCTGAATATATTTTAGTACCGTTAGGGTGTACAGACTGACCAAAGAATACACCGGGAGAACGATGCAACTGAGAAACCACCACACGCTCAGCACCGTTGATCACAAAGGTACCGCGGGGGGTCATATATGGAATATTACCTAAGAATACATCCTGAACAATAGTCTGGAAGTCCACGTGCTCCTCGTCATTACAGCTCAAACGTAGTTTAGCCTTCAGAGGAACCGCATAAGTTAATCCACGCTCCATACACTCTTCGATGGTGTAACGGGGCGGATCGATGAAGTAATCCAGAAATTCCAGCACGAAGATGTTCCTGGTATCGGTAATCGGAAAGTTATCCTTGAACACACGGAACAACCCTTCATTCTTACGCTTATCTGGAGTAGTTTCTAATTGAAAAAATTCTTTAAAAGATTGGATTTGAACTTCGAGCAAATCAGGTGTTTCAGCTAAATGTTTGATTTTTCCGAAATCAATTCTCGATTGTACGCTTGTAGCAGACATAAATATTAAACCGGTTTTAATGATTGACCTGTAGAAATGCCAATAGGATCACTTTTATTGCTAAAAGAAATCCTATTGAAATTCAATTACTTGAACACATTTCGTAAAGTCAAAATTTTATTGGCCAAAATAAAAGGATTGCAAAGTTAGGGGAATATCCGGTAAAGAAAAAACTTATCCGCAATAATTCTGCCAATTTTTAACATAATACATCATATAAGTTTATTTGTATATTTGTTAAAAAACCTATGAAAATGCGCTCAACCTTTGTAAATAAACACCTTACATTCTCAAAAAAAGAAAGAATTGCCATCCTTGTTCTACTTTTAGCCATCTGCTGCGTTATCATATTACCTTACATCACCACCAGTCATAGAAGGTATACCGATATAACCACTTCAGCTGATACAGCTTGGTTGATGGCAGCTAACGCATTGCAGCAGAAGCCCATGTCTAACCCATCAAAAACGAATAGTGAAGATAAGAATAAATATCAGTATATTCAATCCGAAAATTTTTCCCAACCTACTCCTAATACCCCACTTTTCGTCTTTGATCCTAATACGGCAGAAGTAGAGGATTTACGCAGGCTAGGCTTACGCGAAAAGACCATACAGATTTTAGTCAACTACCGTAATAAAGGAGGCAAGTTCAAAAAAGCTGAGGATTTACAAAAGATTTACGGGCTCAAGCAGGAGGAATATGAACGATTACTGCCTTATATTGTCATTACCCCACCCACTAGTGCCCCCAGTTCTTCTTTGCCATTACGCAGCACATATATGGAAGATGTGGTAAAGTCGCGTCCCACGCTTATTGAAATCAATAGTGCCGACCGAGAAACCTTTAAATCCCTATACGGCATCGGCGACAAGCTAGCAACACGCATCATTAACTTCAGGAATAAATTAGGTGGTTTTTATAGTATAGAGCAGATAGGAGAAACATATGGGCTGGCCGATTCAGTTTTCAATAAGATCAAACCTCATTTGCAAGTAAATGCCGAAATGGTGCAGAAAATTAACGTTAATACGGCAACCTACGATGAATTAAACAATCACCCCTATATCAATTCACAAACGGCCTATCAGATTCTAAAATACCGCAAAGAAAATGGTAGTATTAACGACATAGAAGCAATAAAAAGCCTGGTACAGCCTAATGATGTCTTTGACAAAATCAAGCATTATATCAAAACCGAATAAGCCGCTGTACCAGGCATTTCCCTATTTGCACTAACGGATCACCTGTATGGTTTTGCTGTACTCGTATTTTCCGTCAACATCCACCTGCTTGATGCGCAGAAAGAGCTTACCATCAATAACACTGTCAATTGCGGAGCTGTCCTTACTACATGCAGTTGCCCCCAATAATCCTCCCATCAATATAACTGTAAGCATCTTGGCAAGCGCGCTTCTTCGAGAACCCCAGCACAAACTTAATAGGAGAGCGGGCAATACCATCAGGCCCTTCCATTGTTTTAATGGCGCCATCACTTCATAATGCTGAGGCCTATCGGAGTTTCCATCTTTCGACTTTAAAGTAGCAATAGTTGAAAAATGCTTACCATCATCCGACAGTTGCACTTCAAAATAATCGTTATTAATCTCCTGTAAAGTGGTCCAGCTAGCATACAGGTTTTCACCATCCAATAAAGCAGCAATATCCCCGAAAACAACAGGCATGGGCGTATCAGAAAGTACAGCTATATCATCAATACGGTAACTTACAGAGTTTTCGGGTCCACTAGTATTGTAAAAACTAATACTGAGAGATGAACCGGAGGGAATAGATACGGAAGAAACGATATAATACCATTGCGTAGTACCAGCTCCAGTCGGTAATGAAGGCGAAAAACTTATAGCCCCCGACCCATCAACACTTACTTGCACCGTTAAGGTGCTTCCATCGCTCGCTGTACTGGTTTTGCTAACCCCGAATGCTACGCGCACATTTGTAGCTCCTAAGATGGAGATGTTCTGAATTGTGAAAAAGGAGCTGTTATTGCCGCTTAGAAATAGAAAGTTGCCACCCGATGCTGTGGAATAACCTGATGAACTACTGCTGTTACTTCTTATTGAAGCAGTACTACTACCTGAAGATGCTGCATAAGCCACTGCTCCATAATTAAGATAACCTGTATAACTGTTTGCTGACAAAATGGATGCTCCTACAGAAGTGCCACCCATATTTTCTTCGAAAAAAGTGTACTGGGCAAAAACAGGATGAGAAATGGCAAAAAACAATAAAGTAATTATGTATTTCATAGGTAACAGATTTTGGCACTACTAAATTACAATATGTATACAATAAATCAAATATGAAATGAAGATAATTTATACAATATAAAAAAAGCCGCCCTTTCGGACGGCTTTAGATACCACTTTAGGTTAGGTTTATTTCTTTATCACTTTTACTACTTTAGAGTAGGTAACATCCCCATTTTTATCTACCTGTGCGATCCGTATGTACAAGTCACTCACATCGGGGTTGCTGATATAATCTTTGTTCTTGCTGCATGATACACCTACTAAAATCAAGAATGCTACCAGCAAACCACCTCTTATAAAACGGTTTCTGAAGAATGGCATGCTTAAAAGAGCCATAATACCAAATCCTCCTAAGACTAATCCTCCCAGCCCTTTAGTAAAGGTGTATTCTAGGGTAATATCTGAATTTCCACCATTAGCTTTTGTGTTGAGTTTGCCAATCTGAGTCCAATTTTTACCATCAGTAGAAGCTTCCACAATAAACTCTGCATTGTTGGTTTCCTTGAGGGTTGCCCATTTAATAAAGAGGTTGTTGTTTTCCAATGTAGCGTGTACATCCCCAAACGTTACAGGGAGCGCTGGTGGCTCATCAGCATTTGCAAAGGCTGCAAATACCTGCAATTCGTCGCCTACGCCCGCCAGATCATCTACCTCCATTCTAATTTCGTTGAATGGCAGACTTGTTGTCATATACACAGCTTCAGCATCCGGTGGGAAATCCCCAATATTAATTAAGTTGAGAACATTAAGCTTCAGCAAATTATTGTCCACACTAGCCTCTTCTTGTAATTGCCCATTATTGTAAGTTTTGATCTTCACTCCTTTCATTAATACTAAATCAAGCAGCGGATTAGACCTTTTGATGATAAATCCAGCCAACTTAGCGGGTTGATTAAATGTGTATCCAGGAGTAGCAGCAGAGAGGGTGGCGCCATTTGCTAACTGAGCACCCAGTAGGCTGCTTATTTTTACAAAGTTATCAAATAAGTTATCGATCAATTTACCCATGGTAGCACCAATGGACTCATTACCCACTAAAGCAATATTTGCCAAACCTGCATTCCGAGAATTTACAGTTATGCCCATTCCATTGGTGGAAGGATGTCCATTGGCTAAAATTACTGTACCATTCAGTGATCCACTAGGCGGGCAAAATTGTTTTACTACAACTCCATAGATACGTGTTTCGCCTAAAGTGGCCAGAGCAGAAAGCACTGCATTTCCAAACTTCAATCGTAATTCATTATATTCCCCATTGGTGACTAACATACCCACGGTATGTCTTTCCGTTTCCGCTCCAATAACAGTACCCGATAACAAGTTAAAGCTCCCCTCCTCTTGCACTAACGTACCGTTATTATATGCTTGAATTGTTATCCCCCCTAGTAAATTCAAATTAGACAACAGCCCAATTGTATTAGAGATTTCAAAGCCGGCATAGGTATTATTAGGAATAGTCCCTGCTAATAACTTCACAGAAAGATAAGTATCTCCTAACACGGTAACGTTTAACGGAGATAAACTAGCATAATCATCAACATCTGACGATACTACGTTTGCTACATTTGACATTGAATTGATAAGATTAACCGCATCGGCATTGGCAATCCCATCCAAAAGGGCCGGACTAGTATAATTAGCTACAGCGGGAAAATCAGTTTGATTAATACGTACTTCGGCATTACATTCGTTGGGATTAAATACACCAGCTTTAGGCACCATCACCTCTGCATAATACACGCTCACCGTAGCACCTGCGCCTAAGATTGAAGTTAGTACACTTAGATTTACCCCATTAACAGTGAGTCTTACCCGATTAAAAGCCCCTTCAGATACCAAGCCTATTTTATCCTTACCACCGAGTAATGAAATACCCAGAAGACTTCTACCACTCTTTTGAGACACCTGAGTATTGCCATTATAGGTGGTAAGTTCAAGTCCGCCAAAAAGTGATACATTCAGCAAGCCTGCGCTAGTTATAAAACTCACCTCAGTACCAGCCGGAAACACGTCGTCATACTCTACTTCAATCCATGCACCTAATAATCCCCCAAGACCCAAAGTTGCAGCGGAGTTGGGATTTCCATTAATTACATGACTCGCATCATTAAACCCCAGTAGAGAGGTTCTAACTGATAGATCATTTCCAAAAGGACCCGTATTAGAAGCGACATGTAGATACTGATTCTTGTATTCATCTGGTATTGCAGCAAAAGCTATGCTAGTAATGCATAATACTGCCACTATGAAACTGATGAGTGCAGGCAATCTTCTCCTGCTCTGATAAACGGTGTTAGAGCTTGATAGGTTAAGTCGTAAATGCTTATTCATAATTAAAATTGTTTTAGAGCTTATTAGTTAGGAAGTCAATATGTGCAAATGCAGTCGCGGATTTTTTTTTAGAAAAGTAATTCAAAACAAAGGGGGTAACACAACCCACCTTAAGGGCTAAATTATTTAGAGTTTAAGGATTACAATTCTATCCTATTTATTATTTTAATTGCTGTCTAATCATACTACACGGCTAGAAACTAATACAGATTCATGTAAAGCAGTTCATAGAAAAAACTTTTAACTGATAGCCGATGTAATAAATAATAAAGTTTTCAGCCACTTTACTTTTCAATAATTCTATAAACCGATTAAGTAATACGAATAAGTTTCAAATACGTAGTTGAGGAATACATATCCAATCTATTGAGTTAGGTTAAGAGTCATTAAGGTTTAGAGGTCATTCTCACTGAACGCATACAGCAAACACTCATACTAAATGGTCTTATTTGATTATTATCATCTGACTTAATGCTTCAATGAACATGATTTCTCATGCTAGGCATGAGATAAGGGCTACAGAATCCTGAAATACAAATCTGTTTCACCAACAAAGATAATGATCCATATTAGAATTAACAAATTATTTTGGTATTCTCAAAAAAATCCCCTGCTGAATAATCAGCAGAGGATTTTTTATCGATTAGGACAATTCCATTAAGCTATTTCTACTTCCGCACCAGCTTCTTTTAATTTAGCTGCGATATCCTCAGCTTCAGCTTTAGAAACACCTTCTTTAACTGGTTTCGGAGCACCGTCTACTAATTCTTTAGCTTCTTTCAGACCTAAACCTGTAAGATCTTTAACAATCTTAACAACATTCAGTTTAGAAGCCCCTCCGTTTTTCAGAATTACATCGAACGCAGTCTTTTCTTCTGCTGCGCCAGCGCCACCACCAGCGTCGCCAGAAACTACTACTGCTGCAGCAGCAGGTTCGATACCGTATTCATTTTTTAAAAGATCTGCCAGTTCTTGTACTTCTTTTACAGTTAAACCTACCAGGCTTTCTGCTAATGATTTAATGTCTGCCATTTTGTTTCTAATTTTTACCGTCTTCATTCCCCTTGCGGAGTCCGACGGCGGGTTTAAAAAAATTGTTTCGGCCCCAATTTATTTACAACTCACTTGGGGAAAATGAGTGTTTATATTCCAGTAGGAATCTCAAAAACAAGTTATTCAGCTGCAGGTGTATCTTCTGCTGCAGGAGCTGCGTCAGCAGCCGGTGCAGCTGCCACTTCACCTTCAGGCTTGTTCTGCAAAGCTCCAATAACACGCTGAATCGGAGAAAGCAACAGGGTAATAACTTCGCCGATAAGTTCGTTCTTAGTCTTAATCTGAGTTAATGCTTTCAGATTATTATCGCCTGCATATAATTCGCCGTTAATGAAGGCCAGTTTCAGCTGAGGCTTTTCGCCTTTGGTTTCATTACGGAACGAGCTTAAGATAACAGCCGGTTCTTTCGGATTCTCGGAGAACATCAGCGCTGTTACATTATGCAGGGCATCGTATACGCCCGAGTATTTTTCTGCATCGAGAGACTCTAATGCTTTTCTGATAAGTGTATTTTTAGCCACTTTCATTTCGACATTCTTGTCGAAACAAGCTCGGCGCAGTTTATTTACCTGTTCTACGGTAAGCGATTCTGTATCGGTTATATAGAAATTGTCGTATTGAGAGAATTTACCTTTCAATACTTCAATTATCTGGTTTTTTTGTTCTTTAGTCATTTTATTACGATTTGACTGATTTAAAATTTTTGGGGGAATTCAACCATTAATGAGTAAAGCTTTTAACATCCAAAGGAATACCCGGACTCATGGTGCTGGCCATGCTTACACTCTTCAGGTAAGTTCCTTTTGCGGTAGCAGGCTTAGCTTTAATCAGTGCATTGATGAGTTCCATTCCGTTTTCAGCAATTTTTTCCGGAGGGAAACTAACACGACCAATAGAAGCGTGTACAATACCTGCTTTATCCACTTTGAATGCAATTTTACCCCCTTTCACTTCGTTTACCGCAGCAGCCACATCATTGGTAACGGTACCTGTTTTAGGGTTAGGCATCAGGTTACGAGGACCTAATATTTTACCCAGTTTACCAATTTTAGGCATTACCGCCGGAGTAGCAATAATTACATCTATATCAGTCCAGCCGCCTTCGATTTTTTGGATATATTCATCCAATCCTACATGATCAGCGCCGGCTTCTTTAGCAGCTGCTTCTTTATCTGGAGTGCAAAGCACTAATACGCGTTTTGTTTTACCGGTTCCGTGAGGCAATGTAACCGTACCACGAATGGCCTGATCAGCCTTCTTAGGATCCACTCCCAGGCGCACGTGTAAATCTACAGAAGCATCGAACTTAGCAATATTTACTTCTTTAACCAGAGCAGATGCTTCGTTCAGTGTATAGGTTTTATTGGCATCTACTTTGGCGTTCGCAATTTTTCTTTTTTTAGTTATAGCCATTGTAATTCTTTTAAAGGTTCTTTAATGGATTAATTTTCCCAAGGAGCTTTACCCTCAACTGTCAAGCCCATACTGCGTGCAGTACCAGCTACCATTTTCATGGCGCTTTCTACTGTGAAGCAGTTCATATCAGGCATTTTGTCTTTTGCAATAGCCTCAATCTGCTCCCAGGTCACTTTACCAACCTTAGTACGATTGCTTTCTTTAGAACCCTTTTGAATCTTAGCCGCCTCCATCAACTGCACTACTGCAGGAGGAGTTTTGATTACGAAGTCAAAGCTTTTGTCCGAATAAACTGTGATTACTACGGGAAGAACTTTTCCCATTTTGTCCTGAGTGCGCGCATTGAACTGCTTGCAGAATTCCATGATGTTGATACCCTTGGAACCTAGCGCCGGACCAATCGGAGGTGCGGGATTTGCCTGTCCACCTTTACATTGCAGCTTTACGAAGCCGCTGATTTCTTTTGCCATGTCTTACAATTTTTAATTGGTTCAAACGTGACGTTAATAGGCGCCACTCCCAATTCCGATATTCCTATCGGGCCCTTTCATCCCTTAACGGGTTTTCGACCATTATTATCAACAGAACTTAAGCCTGCCGGGCAATAGTCGCATTTGAAAGAACTAATTGGGGGTGCAAAGGTAAGGAGATTTGTATAATTGCAAAAAAAATTATAACCTATGGCGTTCCCACAAATTTACACGGCTATAGGCTATACTACCCTAGATTTTGTAATTTCATGGTTATGAGAGCTGTAATTTTAATGATATTGCTGAGCATAGGACATATGCTTTTCGCACAACAAGTTGTGTTTGACTCACTTGGTATTATAAAATCAGGAGCAACACTCCAGCGCATAAGTAATGAGTTTAGCTTTACGGAAGGTCCCGTAGCCGACCAATATGGGAATGTTTATTTTACCGACCAGCCGAATAACCGTATATGGTACTACGACGTTGAAAAAAATGCGCTTAAAGTATTTAAGGATAATGCCGGCCGAGCTAATGGACTGGCTATTGACGCTGCAGGAAACATCATCGCCTGCGCGGATGAAAACAATGAATTGTGGGCGATTGCCCCCGACGGTGAGGTGAAGGTTTTAGTAAGTAGCATGAATGGAAAAAAATTGAATGGACCAAACGATTTATGGATTGATAAAAAAGGAGGTATCTACTTTACCGACCCCTACTATCAGCGCAATTATTGGTCGCGTACCGAACCTGAAATAAAAGAACAAAAGGTCTATTACCTCCCCAAAGGCGCCACAAAACCTATTGGGGTAACGGATGAGCTGGTCAAACCCAATGGTATTGTAGGCTCCGCTGATGGCAAGTATCTGTTTGTTGCAGATATCGATGGCCACAAAATATACCGATTTGACATCCGACCCGATGGAAGCCTGGGCAATAAACACCTCTTTGCTCCGCAAGGTGCCGACGGCATTACATTGGATGAAAAAGGCAACCTATATCTGGCAGGACGGGGCGTAACAGTGTATAACCCCCACGGTGTTAGAATCGCACACATTCCGGTACCGGAAAAATGGACAGCCAATATTTGTTTTGCCGGCAAAAACAAAGACATATTATTCATTACCGCGAGCAACAGCATTTATATACTAAAAATGAATGTAAAAGGACAGTAAACCCCATCCCCGAATACACGGTTTTACTATCGAATAGTGTACATTTGTGGCTATCCAAATTTTTACAGGCTCAAAAACATTTATTAACCTTCATGACCTATCGTTATCTGGCATTTGGTATTCCCGTGCTCTCCGATATTGAACTACCTGCGTTATTGCCATTAAATAAAAATATATCCCCAGAACGTCCTGTAACGGTTAAACTAGGTAAGGTGCCTCAAACACTGAAAACTCCCGGTATCCAGGCCGATTATTTCACCTATTGCAATGCCGAAGAAATGATCTTCACATTGCCGAAAAAAATAAAGTTCTACATATCTAAAGGGGAAAACATCATTATCGAACCCATCCATTACGATTATAGCAGATATTTACTCTACTTCTACTCCAATTGCTTGGCAGCAATGTTATTGCAACGCAATTTGATTCCTTTTCATGTATCGGGCGTTTTTACACAGCCTGGCAAAGTAGTGCTATTTGCAGCTCCCTCAGGTACTGGAAAATCCACGCTCGCAGTAAAACTACAGGAATTAGGATTTGCACCATTCACCGATGATACCGCCATTCTTTTCGTAAAAGACGGTAAATGCTATGCACAGGCATCTTATCCTATGATAAGGTTATGGGAGAATGCATTGGACAAACAAAAGATGCTCAATATTGATGAAAAACAAATTATATATGATGGAGAAAAAGATAAATATGGCTTTTTGTTCCATAGCCAATTTGCAGATACCCCGGCAGAAGTAGAACGTATTATTTTTATGCAGAAAGACGCCTATCCGCAAATTCAAACACTGAAAATTAAAAGCACAGATGCCTTTAAAGCATTGGCCGACAATGTATACCGACGACATTGGATTCCTGCCTTTCAAATGCATAAACAGCAGTTTTTATTAATTAGCCAGATACTACAAACAGTACCCAACTTATTAATTACCAGACCATTAAATCACGACACTTTTGATACATTACCACAAATTATAAAGAATATTTTGAATAATAATGATAATTAGTTATCTTGCGGCTCAATAGAAACACAAACCTATTATCCTTTGTTATTAACAAAAAGTATTAATCATTAAATCAAAAAGTATTATGGAAACTAAAAAACAATGGATTTTACCAGAAGTTACAGAGCTTGAAATCAATGCCGGTGGAAGTGCAGGAGGTGATGCTGCCAGTTTAGAAGAATTAACTAGCTAAGAACAGTTGAAAGCTTGAGGTTGTAGCTTATAATAAAAACTTATTAGCAGAGAATTTCTCTGCTTTTTTTTTGCCATTACCATACCGATATTTATTTTAATCCCAGTCATGAGTCTGATCTTCGGATGTTGGTTATTTGAACCTGGTAAATCCGTTGCAAACACACTTGAGCGGATGTGCACAACTTTGGCAGTACTGTCACAGGGAGCATATAATCAGCGCATTCATAATAATACCGGAGTAGGGCATATTCGAACACTGCCGCATACTACAGATTCGCAAGAAGCATCTATTTTTTTGAATGCTACTTTTCTATTTACAGCACAGGGCAGAATAGACAATAGCCCAGCCTTATGTCGAAAATTGGGAATTGAGATATCCGATGGCTATACCTCTGAATACCTTATGTGGCAGTCCTTCCTCAAATGGGGAAAAGACTGTGTAAATGAACTAAGAGGTGATTGGAGTTTTGCTGTGTGGAACTATGAAACACAAGAACTATTTATAGCCAGAGATCCGATGGGCTATACAGCGCTGTATTACTATCAGGATGCTACGGGGTTTTATTTCAGCTCATCCCTTAAAAACTTGCTGACACTCCCCTCCTATCAAAAGCAACTGAACGAAGAGTATTGGTTGCGGATGCTCACCCTATGGGATCACTTGGAAGCGAATCACCAAACATTCTTTAAAGGCATTCACACAATTCCCCTTGCTCATACGTTAACTTTAAAAAAAGATGGTAAAGTTACCCTAAACAGGTATTGGTACCCACAGTATACTTCAATTAGGATATACAAGAATAAACAGGACTATGCAGAGGAGATGTATGACATTTTTTCTCATGCAGTAGCTGTAAGATTAAAGAGTCCCAAACCGATAGCCTCCATGCTTAGTGGAGGACTGGATAGCTCGGCAGTAAGTTACATTGCAGCACGCTTACTCCAGCAAAAAAACATACCTCTTACCACCTTCAGTCATGTGCCTCTTTTTCAGAAAGAGTTACAAGGTATCGATATAGCAGAGAAACAAATACTGGATGAAACGCCTCTTATCCTGGAAACAGTAAAAGCAGCCGGTAATATCAACCCGATATTGTTGAATTCCGCCAATTACAGCATTCTGCAAGGAATGATAGATGTGTTAAAAATATACGATGCTCCTATTCATGGAGCCTTTAATGCATATTGGATACAGGATATTTTTCGCACAGCTTCACAAAAAGGCTTTGGCGTTCTATTAACTGGTGAGGGGGGAAACGGCAGTATTTCTTTCAAAGGACGTCCTCAATTATTACCTTTACAATGGAAACAGGTACTGCAACATCCTTTCAGATACCTGAAATCTCATATAGCCAAGCCCATAGTAAAAACACTATATCCTCAATATTTTGAAAAGCGCAAACGCGCTCATAATGACCTTGCTGATTATGTTACAATGATATTTGCCAATGAGCAGCTACTGCAAAAATATCAGATACTGGAGGACATTCAGACAAATCAAAAAAGCTTTCAGCTTAACATAAAAGACATTAACGAACTTAAAGAACAGTTCGTATCACTTTACCAAATACGCAGTTTGTTCGGAGCAGCACACAATCATTTTTACGGAGTGGAAATGCGCGACCCTTGTGCAGACCAAGATGTGATGGAATTCTTTTTCAGCCTACCCAATGAAGCCTTTTTTGACGAGCATCACAACAATCGCATGCTGGTAAAACGCATGATGAAAGGGCGGATACCGGACAGCGTACTCTTTGAAAAGAAAAAGGGATTACAAAGTTCAGATATCCTATATCGTGTAAAAGCTCAGCAGCACGAGATCACTGAGGCTATAGCATTGCTCTCAAAAAGTGCTGCCGCAACCTCTTGTATTGATGTGCAAAAGCTTTCGGCAGCGTGGCAAACCTATTTGGCCCAGCCCTATACGTCCCCCTTTCAAATACAGTGCCTCCTGAAGGCGATACATTTTGGTTTATTTCTACAGATGCATTTTGATTAATACGAACCCGAAAACAATTATTTTAAAACCCGTTACTCATTTAATATTTTTGTATCTATGAGTTATCAATTCAATGCCAAAGATGTTTTAGTAACCCAGCTGGGTGAAGAAGGTGTAGCCTTTAACAGTGCTACAAACGAATATTTTTCGCTCAACGAGACTTCTTATAAAATCCTGAAAGGTATTGAAAACAATACTCCGGTCGAGGACATCATCCAGCAACTGGAAGCCGAGTACGATATATCGACAGAAGAGTGTTCCCAAGCAGTGCATAATATCATCCGCACTTTTATAGAAAAAAAGCTGGTAGTGGAGGCATGATAAATAAAATAAAAACATTTGCGAGATTAAGGCCTCAGTTGAAAATAATGATATTACAGACATTTGTTTTTTCGCTGTATACCGGTTTTCTTTTTGCCTTTTTCAATCGATATGCCCGATTCGGAGAAAGATTAGCTTTGACTGAAAATAGTGCGAAAAATACCGTATCATCGTCCATTGCTGCTGATGAAAAAACCCATACAAAAATCAATGATATCGCCAAAGCCATCCATATCGTCTCCAAATATATTCCCTGGAAAAATGTATGCAGGCATCAGGCATATCAAGCTAAGTTATTATGCAATCTTTATAATATTCCTTATCTAATATTCATAGGTTTTAAAAAAGACATAGCAAAAAATGAAATACAGGCCCATGCCTGGACCATGGCAGGAGGAAGAATGATTACAGGTTTTTGTAATCCTGAGGAGTACATCATACAAAGTATCTACAAAAACAGATGACCATTACTTATAAAAACTTTAACCTTAAAGAGCTGAAAAAAAATATTCAACGCTCTTTATTACTGCTATGGCAAGCCAGTAAACGTCTTGCAATACTCAGTTTTGCATTGCATATACTGCAGGCTTTTTTACCTGTGATATCATTATATTTTATAAAAACATTAGTAGAAAAAGTTACCGCCAAGCTTCCCTTTTCCGAAATACTACCCGCAATTATATTATTCCTTGGAGCGCAACTGTTACTTGCTGTCACCCAACAATGCGCTACTTATGTCTCCACAATTTTTCAATTAAAACTCACAGATTTCTTGTCGCAAAAGGTTCTTGATAAAGCTGTACAAGTAGATTATAATTATTATGAAAATCCCGATTATCATGATAGCCTGCATCTAGCACAACAACAATCTCTATATCGAGCAAGTATGCTTTTGACCAGCTACAACACCTTTATTACATCGGGATTTGCGCTTTTGTTCCTCTTGCTTTTATTTATTAGTGTGCAATCCTATTTTGCTATTTTATTTATTGCTTTTTCGCTACCCTTGGCCATTATTAAATGGTATTTTGGCATTGCCACTATGCAGCAAGAAAGAAAACTTGCGCCCCTAGAAAGAGAAGCTAATTATCTGCATTACACCTTAACGGGAGTAAGCCCTGCAAAAGAAGTACGTGTTTTCAACTTTGGTAAGTTTTTCATTGAGAAGTTTATCAATATTCGCCACTATATCCGCTTACAAAAACAACAACTCCACAAACGCCTTACACGTTACAGCCTTATTGCTGAATCAGCAGAGATTGTGGCCATGGCTATAATCTTTGCATTACTTGCTAAAGAAGCTGTAGCTGGTGCTATAACACTCGGCCTATTTGTGATTTACATACAAGGGTTTCAAAGTTTACAGAACAATTCCAAAAATTTTTTACAATCCGTTGTTCAGATCTTACAACAACGTATTTTCTTACAGGACTTGTTCGCCTTCCTAGATATTAAAATCATAAACAACAACCATCACACATTACCCTTCCCCTCTACCGATAATAATCTCTCTGTAAGTAATATAAGTTTCCGTTATACGCCTGATGGTAGAGAAGTGTTGCAAAACGTTTCCCTCACTTGTAACAAGGGACAAATCATCGCTATTGTAGGAGAAAATGGTTCTGGAAAATCTACCTTGATCAAAATTCTAGCCCGACTTTACGAACAGAAATCGGGCACTATACACTTTGGCAATACCGAACTCCAAGATATTGATATCCCTTCCTACCGACAACATACGGTATTTTTATTCCAAGATTTCGAAAAATATTTCTTTACAGTAGAAGAAAACATTGTTTTAGGTGCTTCAGCTACACAAAAGACAATCGACGATGTAAAGAACGCTGCCGTATTATCCGGGGCTGATAAATTCATCAGTAAATTATCAAAAGGCTATCAGACACGCATGGGACGCACATTCCATGAGAGCGAACAATTAAGCGGAGGACAATGGCAAAAGCTGGCACTGGCCCGTGTTTTTTACAGAGATGATGCTTCATTAATCGTACTGGATGAACCCACCAGTGCATTGGATGCTCAGGCAGAGTTTGAGATTTTTACGCAGATAAAAAATCTGGCAAAAGATAAGATGGTTATCCTTATCACACATCGTTTATATAATCTGAAAATTGCAGATTATCTCTATGTGATGGATGAAGGTCGTATTATTGAAGAAGGTACATTTGATGAGCTCGTTAATAAAAACGGAGCATTTACCCGGCTTTATAACATGCAGCAATTATGATTGCCATCAGTGACATACAAAAAAAATATGGTAATGAGATAGCAATGTTAATGCTATGCTGCAGGGTATTTCTAAAAACTGAAGATCTGTCGGCATTGGAGCAGTTCGTTCATGCCCATACCCTCGATTGGGATGAAGTGTACCATCTTGCCAAAGTACACCGGATAAGATATATCGTATACGAAACAACCCTTCCTCTTCAAAGTTTAGACCTCAAGTTCAAAGAGCAACTCAAACAGGCATATTTGAACCATAGTGTTCGCGCTTTTCGTTGTCAACAAAAAGCCCATCAGTTGGTCGCATTAATGCAACAACATCAAATACCTATTCAGGTATATAAAGGCATCCATTTATCACAACAACTATACAATCATCTTTCGCTTCGTGAATTCAGTGATATTGATTTTATCGTAAACGAAGAAGATATTCCCCGCCTAGTTGCAATGCTCAAGACTGCCGGCTACAAAGTAGAAGGAGCAACATTATTCGAAGACTCTGAAGAGAAGTACCTGAAGCATCAGAAAGATGTGATTTGCTATGATGACAGCCCAGAAGGTTTTTTCTTGTATGAATTTCATTATAAACCGGTAGGTTCCTACCTGGCTACTAACATTTCCTTTAACGATCTATTCGGCCCATCATGGCAAGTAGGAAAAGACCTCTCCTTGTGCGAGTATCTCCCTTTACTTACTGTCAATCACGGTCTGGTTGACCGTTATCCCACGCTCCGGTGCATGATAGATATAGCTCTTCTCACCCAGAAATGTAAGCAAAGCACCTGTTACCGCCTTCCGCAGCTATTAAGCGGTTATTACAGTCTGAATGCCTATATAATCGAAAAACTTTTTAGTGTTCAGGCTACAGAATATCCTGCTTATCCTGACACGCGTTTTATAACACAGCAGGGAGAGCAAATTATTCAATGGTTGCTTAAAAAGAAAGAAGCCGGTCGCGTACCCTTAAGCGCCATCATTAAAGTAGCGTATCGGTTACGATCCGGCTTATTTGAAAAAATAAAACTCGTAAAAGCGGTGGTAAAATACATACTCACGCCTAATTATAACGACACAACCAATGCTCAGCAACAACCCAAATGGATGTATGTACTTTCTCGTCCTATAAGATTACTGCAACACCTCAAACGCTACATCTAAGGTTGCTATCGAATCAGGACCATCTTACCATATCCTTTGTTAAAGTATTTATCGGTATTATCTCCGTTCGCTTTATACTTGTCCAAAGATTTACCATGATGATTGGTTAACACTCGATATAAATACACGCCGTTTGCCAATTTCTGACCATACTGATCAGTTCCATCCCACTTAAACTCGGTGATATTTCTACCGATGCGTAAAGGCCCCAATTCCTCTTTGGTAATCTCGCGTACAATCTTGCCTGTAATCGTCAGGATTTGAATACGAATATTCTGCGGAACCTCTGAGCCCGTCAATGTAAAGACAAAGGCTGTTGAAGTCGTAAAGGGATTAGGATAGTTCAGCAAATTGGAGATCATGGGCTTATTGATCACCTGAAATGCTACTCTGTAATTAAGAACACCTGCATAATTACCACTTTGGTCCTTAGCACTCACAATTAACTCATACTCTCCATCTTCCAACAGATGCGGTTTAAAGTTAATTATAGCCATGTTCTTCGCATCATTGGGCGATGGAGGCGTAAAGATAAGAGTATCGTTGTCGAACTGATAATCACGAAGCAGCCCGTTAGGGAACTTCAATTGCACTTTTATCAACTCCGGATTATCCAACAATAAGTACTTCGCATCATCAGTAAGCTTCATCAATATATCGGGTTTGCTCGATACGATGTCTCGGTTAAGTATATGTATACCATCAAATGTAACATCCAAATAAGGATTGATGGTATCGCTACGTACAAAGAAACTGTGATTTATGAAGTTATTAAACTGATATTGCTCGGGTTGATGGTCATTGCCTTCAGGATTCAGTTCTAAGAACACTAAATTATTACCTACAAAGGAACGTGTATCTATGGGAATATTTACCTGTAACGTATCGCCTGCCACTAATGGCCTTACTTTAGGTACAGGGATAACACGTTCGATATTATTCTGATCTCTCACAGTAAGTTTTACAGCAATACTATCAAAATGGCTTGTACTAATGTTCTTGAATGCGAGCCCTAATTGTAATGGTTCTCCGGCCTCTAATGTATCTTTAGCGGAGAAGTACAGATTGGGCGCTACAGCACCTTCGGCCACAGGAGTTGCATAAAGCCTCCAGTATTTTAACTGATAAGGTGTTCTGTCCTCGGGATCCTCGGTATTTATTGCAATTTTTAATCCGGGGTAAGTATTCGCGTTAATAGAAGAGATGTCTACCTCTTTCTGAGCCACCGGAATATTTTGCATCAACACCGTCTCCCCTCCGTTTTTATCTATACCGATGACCGACAAAGTGGCCTTATCCGAAGTAGGAGTTTCTTTACTATACCCATCCCACAGCAGTTTATTCCAGGAAGCAGCTTGGGAGAAGATGGGAGAGGTCATCGATCCCTGCACGCCATTAACCGATACTGTAGCCGAAGCTTGTAAGACACCAGTACCACCTATAGCCTGCGTCAGCGGTACGGGATTACCTTTCTGATAAATAAAAATATATGGGATGGGTGAGGTTACAGAATCAATATAGGTAAAGCCAAGCTGTTTAAACTTGTGGTACAACGAAACCCCAGAACCTAAAACAGCCGTATCACCCTGCCAAACCATAGGTAATATGGATGGTCTACGATAATTATTAGATACACCTACATAGAATCCGTCCGGAATAGAGTCGAGGAAATCCATTACTTTTTTACGGGCTTCCAGCGTTGATAGGTCAAATTGAAAGAAATACGGAAGAGCTGTTGAGGTACGGGGAAGTGGGCGATAACTACCGTACAAACCACTGGTGCCTAAATCGCGGTTCTCCACTGGTTTCATGTTTCGGTTATCAATCAGATAGAATCGTATAGATCTTTCATTTGGATTAACACCGTTCATATCAGCGAGTGCCCCTTGCTGAACAATAATGCCATCTATCTGCAGGGATATATCGGAAATAGGGATAGCGGTCCCAGGTTCAACGGATACAGTTTTAATCATTATCTCGGACCTGAGGCTATCATAGATGAATGTTCTAGATTCATGTAATGTCATGTTTTGATAGCTCGCATTCTGGAACTGGTAATAATGCGACTGATTAAATCCGGTATGATTTCCCGGAAGATAGATGAATGAGGCACTGTTCCACACCGGCTCATCCGACGGAGCATTAGGCACAGCAGCTACGCGCCAGTAATAAACTGTACTATCCCTAAAAGTAATGCCCGGACTAAATGCTACAACGCCACCAGCAGAAGTTTTAGTTTGCGAAACTTTAAAAGAAGAATTAAAGAGCATTGTAGTATCAATTTCCATTATATAGCTTCTTTGTTGCGCAAACGGATTACCTGTAGAAGCACTGAAAGTGATGTTCTGCTGATTAACTATTGAATAATTATATGGATAGATAGGCTTTATATCATCTTCATAGATAAATATATCCTTAATACAAATATTGTTACTCTCGAAAAGTTCGTCAATGGTATTATCTGGATCCACAGTAATCGTAAATTTATTCGCCCCTTTATCCCTTAGCGGATCTATATCAATTCTATATGTCAACGAATCCATATAACGAATACCACTTAATGTATCTCTCCTAATTAGCTGCACGGTTAAATCGGGATAAGTCCTTTTTAGCTCGACAATTACAGGAGTATTAATGGCTTTACCCAAATTTGCAATCTTCGCTTTTATGGTAAAGCTGGGATCAGTAACCGACACTACAGCAGGAGTTACAGTAACCATTGCATCTTCTATGGCATAATCAGGCTTGTCAAACTGATACAAGCGAATAGCGGGGTCTCCGTTAAGATTAAAAACCTCATTCTGTACGCGTGTGAAGATATCAGATTCTCCTCCGACAGCTGCATAAGAATTAGTCACCGTCTTTTGCATTAGCTCGCCCAACGTCTTTCCATAGCTATTACGCGTAAGCTCTCTATAAAATTCCCTATTGTATAACTGTAGGGGGCCTACTCTGCCCAGCGCACTACCTGCCATGATGGCAATACTTCCTCTTTCCCTTGCGAAAAGAAATTTTTCTGCAATGGTATTAATAACACTTAATCTACTTTCATCCCAAATGAAAACATCCCCTACATTACATCCCAACATATTGAATATTGGATATTTTCCTTGGTTGGAATATTGTTGGGGGTCTTCAATATTAAATACCAAAGTTGTTGCAGCAGAATGCCCAAAATAAGTAAGTAATCCTAGGCCCGTATTCATTAGCGCACGTAGCCTCTCTGTGGCTGTTTGTTCAGCACCAGGAACTTGACTCTTCACAAAATCCGAAACTATTGCTCCAAATAATGTATCCTCGATTACTCTTTTATCAAGGTTCAAATAAGCATATAACTGATCAATCAGTGCTTGCTCGTTAGCTCCTACCATGTGTATTACATTCTTCTTCCATATACTAGGAGTCACCTCAGGAACAGGTATAAGCTGCTGCTCATACTGTTTTACCTTTTCAAGATATATTGCTAATTCATCTCCGTTTATTACCGGTATACGTCCTATTGGAGTAAGTGGTATGGAGCTACTACCTTCTGCTGCTAACAGCACATCCGATCCCGGTTCTCCAAATGTGGGTACAAGATTTAACCTTGCCATGAGAGGAGATGATTCGTTGAGACGTGCCGATATATACTTTACACCCTTCCCTGCTATAAAAACATTCTTGATAGGAGAAGAAAAGCTGTTTCTTGCGAACCGTATAAAATTTCGTACTGCAAGGGGGCTATTTTTGATACCATATGCAAACTGGTCTGTCAGCTCATCAATCATGTATACTTTGGCATTATAACTTCCTCCTGCGGGAGAGCTACGATAAGCTCTATACTCTTCCACAGGCTGAGAGCCATTTGAAGCATTTAAAATAGCCTTATGAGTGATGATTAAATAATCTCCTTGATTTTCCGAAGCAAGATAATTGGTAAATCGACGTACCTCTAAACTATTAATCGTTTTTACATTAGAAGCCTCTGTATTTACCAATACCAGCTCGGCTTCCATACTGCTGGGTTGCGTATATACTTTGACTACCGAAGGAGTTGCTACATTAGCTTCATAGCGTCTTCCATTGGTGAAATCGTATAATACCGGAGTTCCGGAATAACTAAAACCTGTAATCTCAAGGTATTTTCCGGAAGAACTGGACGAGAGTTTGAATTTAAAATTGCTAGCCCCTCCAAAATTAAAAATTCTAGGATATGTAAGCTCTATAAAAGCTACTTTAATTCTGTTGTTAGCGGTGTTAGTTTCGTTGGTTACCGAAAATGTTTCCGTAGTACCGGTAAGATTAGCTACAGGAATATTTGTACTAAGTTTGGCATAGTTAAAGGAAATTAAAGTAGCATTAAATACTTGTGCGCTATTGAGCCTCAACTGTACCAAACGGTTATTGGGACTGTTGCCCACAACATTCATTCTAATCTGTGCATCCGGAGCACCAGTTCCTTTATAAGGGAAAATATTGGATAGCGTAAAATTCCTTGTTTTATTCGTTTCGGTAATTTCGTTCGAAGTCCACCCCTCCCCTCCTTCATACGATGAAGAATATGCAGCCGAGGCAACATCTCCTCCATAAGGTCCCAGATGTATGGTTTCATTGGGATAAATTCCCACAGTATGCATGAAATACGGTTCAGCAGTTGCCCCCGATGGAATACTGTTTGGTGTAGGCAAAAATCTTTTATTATTGCCAGTCGGATTTACGGTGAGAAAATAAGCAGCAGTATCGGTAAATAAACTTTTACTATCATTGATATGATCTTCGGGTGTACGGTATAAAGATTTATCGGCCTTACCATCATTTACTTCTCCCCAAAACTCTATGTACCCACCTGTAGCCAATGGTCCCGATTGATTGGAGGTATAAATAGGCACTTCCTGCCCGTTTTTCCATAGTTGAAAATGAGATACATCCACATTTCCCAGATTGGCAGCAGCAATCACAGACTGAGGAATACGATACAAGCCTGTTGCACCTACTTTAAACTTATAATAAGTTTTGGAATAATCAATCCATTCATTATTGAATGGTTGCGCTGCAGCATACCCCCAATAAAAAATAGATAGTATCAATAGCAGTTTCTTCATTAACGTATCCGTTTATTAAAAAACAACAGATTTATCTCTTCTTCTGATATCAACTCTTAAAGAAAAGACATGTGTGAATAATGGGTTAGACTGGTTGGCGAGATTAGCATACGCATAATCTACAACCACCGACTTAATGCGGAACCCAACTCCCACACTGGGCTGGTAAATCCACACCTTTTTTTGATTGAGTGTATCGCCATCTGCTAACCCCTTTTGAAAATTGTTGATACCGCCTCGTACAAAGAGGATATTCTTATAGCTATACTCTAACCCCAGTTTTGGATCAATACTTATCGGATCACCACTGATGACTGTATTTCTTTGCCCATCAAAAGTGATATCAAAATCAGTTTCTGCAAGCAGTGTGGAAGTTTTCCCTATGTTAAAGATACGGGAAGCACCCACCGTTAACCGTGGCGATGTTAACTCTGTTGAACGTACAGGAATATCATTCTGGGTAAGATATAGCACCTCCTTTTCCTTATCGGTAAAATTAAACGACCAAGTATTGAAAGTACTGGTTACATCCTTTGCTACTATCCCAAAACGCCACTTGTCCTTAAAAATCTGTAATCCTGCATCTAAACCAAAGCCCCAAGCTTTTGCAAATTTCCCTACACTGCGATGAATGATTTTGGCATTGGCACCAAAATTAATCATCTGCCCTTCCGTTCTTCTTAAGTTCTGCGCATAAGACAGCAAGAAGGCATAATCAGCCGAAGAAAACGTCTGAATATTGTTATAATCTAGAGAACCATCAGGATTTACCAAAAACAAAGTATTGGCGATATCGTCTACCGCAAACCGCAGCCCCGTAATTCCTAGTACACGTTTTTCGTTATTGGTGGGTAATGCAACGCTCGCATAATCGTATTTACCAATGCCCGCAAAATACTCGGAATGCATCAGGTTTACCTGGGTCATATTCTGCACATGCACGAGACCTGCAGGGTTCCAATATCCGGCAGCACCGTCCGTTATGGAGGCTGCCTGAGCACTACCCATAGATAAGCCACGCGCTCCCGCTCCAATATTCAAAAATTCATTGGAGTACTTACGGAACTGTGCATTTACAGACTGCATGGCTAATATCAGCCCCGATATCAAAAGAAGTTTAATAGTTCTGGTTAGTGATAATAATTTGGTTGTCACAGGTAGAAGATTCTTACAACAAATTTATATTTATATAAGCCAATTCTCTCTTAGCCATTACTCTTTAGTGCAAAATAACAATATCTCAGATTATGTAGTTAATTTATTCTGCGAACTAGCAATTATTGAGCCGAATTTTATTTATAATACTTGAAAGCAAAAGTATCAAATTAAAAACTTCTACAATATAAAATCATCAACATTTTATACTTTTTTTTCGTTTATCGTTCAACAAATTAAAAGTCTATTTTTGCGGTTATGGATCTGATAAAAGAATTAAAGTGGCGGGGAATGGTGCAGGATATGATCCCCGGTACAGAGGAACAGTTGAGAAAAGAACCTACCGTGGGGTACATCGGGTTTGACCCTACCGCTACTAGTCTGCACATCGGCAGTCTGGTTCCTATTTTATTACTCGTTCACTTTCAGCGAGCTGGTCATAAACCCATTGTGCTTATTGGTGGGGCCACTGGTATGATAGGCGACCCTTCGGGGAAAAGTGAAGAGCGCGTACTGCTTACCGAGAACCAGCTAGCCGAAAACATTGCAGGTATTAAAAAGCAATTGGAAAAATACCTGGACTTTGACCCGGCAAACCCCAATGCTGCCGTCATGGTGAATAACTACGACTGGTTTAAAAATATTTCATTCATAGAGTTTTTGCGGGATGCGGGCAAGCACATCACCGTAAATTATATGATGGCAAAAGACAGCGTGAAAAAACGCTTTGAAGGAGATGCAGGTATCAGCTATACTGAATTTGCTTACCAGCTCATGCAGGGATACGATTTTTACCATCTTTATAAGGAACATAACTGCAAACTGCAGATGGGAGGAAGCGACCAATGGGGCAATATTACCACCGGTACAGAATTCATCCGCCGCAAGATTCATGGAGAAGCTTTTGCATTTACCTGCCCGCTGATTAAAAAAGCAGATGGTACCAAGTTTGGTAAAACCGAACAAGGCAATGTATGGTTGGATCCCGAAAGAACATCACCTTACCAGTTCTATCAGTTTTGGCTAAACGCCAGCGATACGGACGCAGAAAATTGGATTAAGATCTTCACCTTCCTGGACGAATCCACCATCAACGATCTCATTGGCCAGCATCATGCAGATCCTTCCAAAAGAGTACTGCAGAAAGCGCTGGCAAAAGAAATCACCACCTTTGTACACGGGAAAGAGGAATATGAAAAGGCATTGGCAACTACTGAGAAACTCTTTGCCAACCAAACCAAGCCCGCCGAGGAAATGACTATTGAAGATTTGGAAGGTATGGAAGGTATCGTAAAATCAACGATCGAGAGAGAAAAAGTTAATGCTGGCATAGATATTGTTTCATTACTTGCAGAAACAAAAATCACTTCCAGTAAAAGTGAAGCTCGTAAGCTGATACAGGGAGGTGGCATACAACTCAACCGAAGAAAGATCGACGATGTGCAATTCGTTGTAGACAGCGTAAGACTTCTACACGATAAATATCTCCTTCTGCAAAAAGGTAAGAAGAATTACTTTTTAGTAGAAGCCGTTTAGTAAAGCCTTAGTAACAATATAGCAAAAGCATGTGATGCATTCACATGCTTTTTTATTTTAGAAATATAAACAACGCTCCGATAAATGTAAGCGCTATCACTAACTTTCGATAGCTATCATCTTTAATCTGCTTTACCAATTTTACACCTAAGACAAAACCCCCTATTAGAGCCGGCAATAAAAGCAGATCGATTTGCAAGGACGCTAAAGTGATATTTTTCCAGAAAATCACCTGAAATGGCAGCTTAAATAAATTGATTACTAGGAAGACCCATGCTGCAGTTCCAATAAACCGCTCCTTGGGCATACGCATAGCCAAAAAATAAATATTAGCAAATGCTCCGGCCAAATTACCAATCATAGTGGTAAATCCCGATATAAGCCCCATACTTATCACAAACCCTTTATTGGAAGGCATCACCGTCTTATTGCGCATTTCGAGATACAACATAAGAAAAATGGTTACTACAATAATAATAGCCATTACTTTTTTAAATAGCTGCTCGTTCATGTCTCCACCCACATACACCCCTATTAATATTCCTACAGCCATCCATGGAATCAATTTCCAGAAATGATGCCACTGTGCATGACGATGATAATATTTTACGGCCATGATATCGGCCAGACATAGCAAGGGCAATACCACACCTGTGGAGGCCTTTCCGCCTAAAACAATAGCCATAAGGGTAACATTTAGCATGTCTACCCCTTTCAGTCCAGCTTTGGACAATCCGATAAAAAAAGCAGCCAATAGCAGCAGTATCCAGTGTGCTAAAGGATAGCTATGTATCAGTAGTTGCAAATGTTTATTTCAATTTTTTGAGAACCGCCCACATTTCTTGAGCCACCAACAAATTACCCTGATTGTTCAGATGCACTCTGTCGGTAGTCAAAATACCTTTTTCTTCGTTTTTAGGATTGTGCTTGTCCAAATATTCCATAAAAGCTTTGCGCAAATCTACCAGCGGAATATTATTGGCTGCTGCATATTGACGAATCCATTTAGAATAGTAGTTGAGATCGCCATCCTGCAAATTGGTATCATCATTATACTCGCCTATCACGGATGGGGTACAGATTACCGGCTGAATACCTGCCTGCTTCATTTTGGTAATCATCTTATCATAAAATGCTCCAAATTTTTTAAACTCAGTACCTGTACCACTAGTGGTTTTATGCCATACATCGTTTATACCGATGTATACCACTACAATATCAGGCTTCTGATCCAATACATCTTCCTGAAAGCGGAAGAATAAATCATATACGCGATTGCCGCCTATTCCCTTACCTACCCACTCAAACTCATCCTGACGTCCTTCTAGTTTGCTCAAACTGTCGATTTTAGGAATATAACCGCCGGGTTGGGCTCCTTGCTGGGTTATAGAATCGCCAAAGAAGATAACTTTTTTTCTCTTAGCTGGCTGAAAGGCAAACAATGCTAGGACTGCCATCAGCAGCAAGTATTGTATCTTTTTCATATTACATTTAATAAAAAAATTAGAAGTAAAAAAGCGTCACAAGTTTAAAGAAAAGATTACGAAATAGCTTCAAAAATTAGAAAAACTTCACTTTGGAGGGATATCGTTTAGCATATGAAAAAAGCATATGTGTAATCACCTTGTTTTCTCTGTAAGGCGTCACCAGCTCTTTGAACTGTTCGGGAGTTTCAATTGCAAGATCAGAAGCAATAAATCCCATGCCATAAAACTTGCCTTGCCATACTAAAATGCAGGACCGCTGCTCATCGGTAATACCTTTATCTATGATGGCAAAAGAAGGCTGCGCTTTTAACTTTTCCAATGCCTGTGTAACACGCTCATTATAAGATTCCACAGGCTCTAGTTTTTCACAGGCGCCTTTGCAATACGCTGCGTGTGCCTGTTCGTCATACAACTGTTCTTTTATAAAACAAAGACGTGGACAAAGATGAAAGTCTTGCACCAGCTGTCTTAACGCCGCACTGGCATTTTCGTAGTGATGGTAGGAACTAATGACTTCCGTTCGACCATTTACCTTGTCTACAGCTAAACGCAGATAGCCGTTCTGATCGGCATAACATACAATACCAAACACGTCTTCCCGTTTTTTCTGAGAAGCATTAAATCTGGGCCACAAACGTTTAATCTCGGACGATTCTTTGATGGCAGCCATCAACTCTGTACCGCATTCTTCAAAACTAATACGATGTACATAGCGCATAAAATTTTGCTTCTGTCTACCAGTAGAGTTGTTACTAAAGTGACTACTCACGCGATGGCGAATATTTTTAGCCTTACCTACATAGACTACCTTACCTTTTTCATCATGAAAATAATATACCCCCGGTGTAGTAGGCAGGCGCTCGAAATCGCTCTTGGGCACATGTGGCGGCAAAACTTGCTCCTTCGAGTTCCGCTTCAGACTTTTGAGAATATGTCCTTCCGTATCACGTTGTAATAAAAGATGAAATAGTGCTGTAGTGGCCTCGGCATCGCCTCCCGCACGGTGATGATTGACATGTCTAATACCAAGACTGTGACACAGGTTACCCAAACTATACGACCGCAAGCCGGGAATTATTTTGCGGCTCAATCTAACAGTACATAATTTTTGCGCATCATATTCATAACCACAATATCTGAGTTGACTCCTGATAAAGGAGTAATCAAAATTTACATTGTGCGCAACGAATATTCGGTCTTTTAAAATCTCATAAATATCCTCCGCCACCTCTTCAAACAAAGGAGCATCTGCTACCATTTCGTCGGTAATGCCGGTCATGGCCTGAATATACGAGGGAATACGATGCACAGGATTGATGAGTGTTTCATACCGGTCTATCACCTTTTCTCCATCAAACACAATAATACATATCTCGGTAATTCCGTTGGCAGCGGCATAACCGCCCGTAGTTTCAATATCGGTAATGGCGTATTGAATGGTTTGGAAATTTTAAAATTCAGCAATGAAGAATGTTCAAAAAAGAGCATTTGCTGCCAATAACTAGCCGGCAACTGCTAAATTCGCAAAAAAATACACTTGATGAGCGATGTGAATAAATTTGAAATGTTTAGAAACCGGTTAACAAAGGTTTTCAAGCATTTACAAAAGATCGCAAGAAAGCAAAATGTTTCCTGCTTCAGGATTTATGATCATGATTTACCTGAATTCCCCTTCATTATTGAAAAGTATGAAGATCGATTATACGCTTCTGAATATAAAAGAAGGCATAATCTTACGGAAGAACAACATCAGCTTTGGGTAAAGGAAAGCATGAAAGTCATGTCTGAAATAATAGGCATACCGCTCGAAAGCATATTTATAAAACTTCGGCAGCGTAAGCCCGGCCGCGAAGGACAATATCAAAAAACAGGCAATACCAAAAATGAATTTGTCGTTAGGGAAAATAACCTGCAATTTATTATCAACCTTAGTGATTACTTAGATACTGGGTTGTTTTTAGACCATCGCATTACACGGAAAATGGTAATGGAACAGGCTCACGGCAAACGTGTACTTAATCTTTTTGCCTATACAGGCTCCTTTTCGGTGTATGCAGCAGCCGGAGGGGCTACGCAAGTAACTACAGTAGATCTTTCCAATACCTATACCCACTGGGCCCGAAGAAATATGCAACTCAACCATTTTAATGAAGGCGATAAATACGCTTTTGTAGTTGCCGATGCCGTGCAATACATTAAAAACTTAAAGCCGGCCTCCTACGATATTATTGTACTGGACCCTCCCACATTTAGTAACAGTAAAAAAACCGATACGATTCTAGATATACAGCGGGATCATGTACAACTGGTGAATGATTGTCTCAAAGCGCTCACCCCAAATGGACTTTTGTATTTCAGTAATAATTACACCAAATTTGTATTGGACACCGCTAACATTCAAGCGGCTACTATAAAAGATATTACCCGACAAACAACGCCTTTTGACTTTGAAGGAAAGCTAAAGCGCTGTTGTTTCCTCATCACAAAGTAAAACTGTTACCTTTGCACCATGTTTGAAAAGGATGATCTGCAGGTAAGATGGTGGCAACTGGAAGCGAAACTGACCGAACGTTTTGGTAAAAAACCGGACCTAGAAACTATTCTGTTTCTTATCGGTATACAAGAACTGGGCGTCATTAAACGCCGATTCACCAAAGAACAGAAACAGGATCTCATGCATATTGCTGTATGCCGTGTGTTAGCCCCCAGCGGTTACTATGAATTAGAAAAAGTAGATAAAGACGGCTGGCCCCATTACCGTCAACTCAAACCTATGGCCAATATGAACCCAGTTGACCAAGAAAACTTCATCAAAGATCACGTATTACTGTACTTTGATGAAAACGACTTCTAATAAGCGCTCCCTTCTTTAATTTAAATCAAATATAAGCAGTCTTACCAGTGAGTATACTCACTGATATAGGACAGAGAAGGTGCTATCCCCGTTGTAATGTCTCTAATTCAGTTAGAGATTATCTCTGTGCTTTTTATCGGCCTCTTCCTTACTGATATTACTTTCCATGATTTTGCCTCCTCTACGCCCCAAGGTAGAAACAGGACCTTTCATCGCATTCTGAGGATCGGTAGTATCCAGCGTTTCAGGATCGGGCTTGATAGGCGTAATATCCTTATCGTCTTTTTTCTTTTTATCGTTATTGTGGTTCTCCATAGGAACTATTTTTAGTGAAATAATAATTTAATTCCTTAAACAGATAATTCAAGGATAGAACTGTAAAGGCTAGTAAATGAAGCTGTTTATTGTATAGTGATATACACATCCCCCATCGGGCTTCCTGATGCCATATTACTTTTACCCACTACAATAACATAATTGCCCTTCTGGGTAGCATTAAATTCCACCTCCTGTCCAAAGGGGCCATCCGCACTCCCGTCCGGCATTACGATTTGATTTACCCGTATGTTTCCATACTCATTACGATGCCGTACATTAATTTTCAAGAGTCCAGGTTGCACATCAATTAAATGAATACGAACTGATTGTGAGTTACTTTTAATCGTCTTATGTATATGTGCGGGTAGATTATTCGCCGCAACCGTCTCACTAATTATTTCCTCAATGGGTAATATAGCAACACTAGTGTCTATAACTTCGGTGCTATCCGCGATATCCAACGTATCTACTGCACTTGCAGCCTGCTCTGGCTGCTCCCCTTTAGAGTTCCGACTAGTATGACAACCATACACCAGTACTACTGCTACAGTAAAAAATAAAACCAGCCATTTCATATTTATACTAAAGCAAAAAAGTTGCCAACATTAGTCGGCAACTTTTACAAAACCAACAAAACTAAGACCTTACTCCTCCCGATGGTTGCAGCCGTTATTCTCCAGCTCCTGATTTTATGCGGTTTTGCTCTTCTCCGGCACTACCTGTACGACGCCGTGCCTGAGAAATTCCATTTTTACCAAACTTATATACAAAGGATACGTTAAATACCGGGTTATCCATTTTACGGCTATTTCTGATATCGATGTTTACATCGGCATAACGGGTAAATCCATTAAAATTGCTCGTTCTGAATATATCTCTTACGCCGACCTTAATAGTACCTTTTTTATTCAATATCTGTTTCGCCACGGCCATGTTTAGGCTACCCATAGAAGTACCGATAAGCAATCCTTCCGATAAGCGATACGCATACCAACCGCTCAGCTCTGCCATCCAAGTTTTAGCAAACGTAAAGGTGTTGCTCATATTACCCATAAAACCGGTAACATTTACCTCCACAGGAATATTTACAGAACCATTGTTGTAAATACCATTATATTTATTGTTATAAAGATTGGCATAGACATTAGCCATCCACCATTTTTTCACTTGCTTATTGGCAGTAATAGTAATGCCCCACTGACGCATTTTACTGATGTTGTCTTTCACCTGAAATGCAGTCTTCTTTTCATTATCCTGTTGCAGAATTTCGGTAATGATATTATTGGTGAGTGTGTAATTAATAGTAGTGGTTAAAAAGCGGTTAAATGTATGGCTCAGCTCCACATTATTCGAAAACTGTGGCTGCAGATAAGGGTTACCTTGGCCGTAAGTAAGGGAATCTAGAAAGAAAACAAAAGGATTCAGGTCTTCATAATTAGGCCTTCTAATTCTTCTACTGTATGCAAGGCTCAGCTGATTTTTATCGTTTACCGCATAAGTTACCCCCACATTGGGAAACAGATTGGTATAATTTCTTTTAAAGCTGGAGTCATTTTTTATCTGCGTACCTCTAGCTATGGTATTTTCAAGACGTAAACCTGCAGTGAGCTCCCATTTCTTCACTGTAGCGGACAAAATACCGTAAGCAGCATTTATATTTTCCTTATAGATGAAATGATTAGAACGGGATACATCGGGCCACCAACCGGTGCTAGTATCGCGGCGATAAATAACCTCGTTGTCAGTATTCACATAACTACTTTTAATACCTGCTTCTAACTTTAGATCTTTTGTAAAAGGATGTAAATAATCAATTTTACCACTACGGATTTTTATAAAGGAGGGGAAATCGCCATCAAGCAAGATAGTATTACCGATTTTAGTATTATCAGGATTATAAATTTCGGTTGTTAGCAGGTTATCACCATTATTCTTATAATATCCATAATCCAAATCCACAGTGATTTCTCTACCCGAAGAATCAAAAGTGTGTTTATAGTTGACGTTGGTATTGATATTGGAGAAGGATACTGCATTGTAAGCATCAGAAATAAAGGTGGTGGTAGTAATATCGCTTGCATCCTTTAGATGAGATGTAGTATTTTGCTGGCTTCTCCATTTGCTGTCGCTACCGGTAACCACCACTCCTACTACATCCTTATCGCTGAAATAGTAATCAGCACCTACTTTTGCATTGTGCCAATAACTTTTGTTATGCCTGTATGTAAACTGTGCAGAAGCCCCGTTCTGAATGTTATCACTATAAAATCTTCTGTACAAATCCAATGTACTAAGCCCTTCCCAGGTTCCTCCGTTATAGCTTCCGAAGAGATTCCATTTATTATTCCTATAATTGATATTAGCGCCTCCATTATATTTTGGATACAAGCCTTGAGCGTAATTGAGATCTACATTTCCATTCACTCCTTTAATGGAGCCTTTCTTGGTTTTAATATTGATAATGCCTGTATTTCCCTCCGCGTCGTATTTTGCAGGAGGCGTGGTCATAATTTCTATTTGATTCAGATTACTAGATTGAATACTTTTCAGCAGGGATGCTAGCTGTGTGCCGCTCAGATAAGTAGGTTTACCGTCAATCAATACCAATACTCCGCCTTTTCCCTTTAAACTGATATTCCCATCGGCATCCACAGAAACTCCAGGCGATTTCTCTAAGATCTCTAATACGTTTAAGCCGGCATTGGTAGGAGAAGCATCTACGTTTACCACCGTCTTTCCGGCTTTTACTTCTACAGGAGGTTTTTTGGCTGTAACAACTACGCCGGCAAGTTGTGTGTTGATTTTCTCCATGATGAGATCTTTCACTGTCGTATGCTGCAAACTAAATCTATCTGAATATGTAGGTATATAACCTATACTTGTTACCTGCAATAAATAATTGCCCGGACGAATATCTTCAAAGCGATAGCTTCCTTTATCGTCGGCTACGCTTAATTTGACTAGAGAAGAGTCTTCCGCTTTCAATAAAGATACTGAGGCTTTAGATAAAGGCTTAAGTTCAGTATCAGTAATGGTTCCTGAAATCACTTGAGCATTTACTGTTGTACAAAAAACATAAGTAGTAAGAAGCGCAATTAACTGTTTCATCGATGTCCTTTTTAGATTTTCTCAGAGGTACAACCCATTGCTCATTATCGGAAAACGGGAGTAAATCCCTGTGAAACAATTGTGTTGTACAGCTTTATTTTTAAACAAAACTATCTCTGAGCGCTATCGACAAAAAGCACTTAGCGGTGAACGGCATAAAACAACCGACGAACGCAAAAGAAGTCAGCATAAATGGTAATGGAGTTTTTATTTTTCACGAGAAAGCTCACATCAAGCATTACACTTTATTATTTTCTAAACACTTATACCGACAACTTCAGGTGTGAAAAAAATATTTTTATTTTCGGGAAATATTAAAGGGATTTAACCATATTTGTACCTCAAAATCATATCAAGCTATGAGTTATCCTGATACACTGCGCTACACGAAAGACCACGAATGGATTAGATTGGAGGGCAATATCGCCACAGTGGGTATTACCGATTTTGCTCAAAGAGAGCTGGGAGATATTGTATTTGTAGAAGTTGAAACCGTAGGTAAGAAACTGAATGCAAATGATGTGTTCGGCACGGTGGAAGCTGTAAAAACAGTTTCGGACTTGTATCTGCCGGTAAGCGGAACAATTACCGAATTAAATCCGGCGCTTGCTAATGCACCTGAACTGGTAAATACCGACCCCTATGGCGAAGGCTGGATGATCAAAATGACAGTAGATAACCCCGCAGATGTGGATAGTTTACTTGATGCGGCAGCTTATGAAGCTATTACAGGATAATTCTACTACAATACCAAGTTTTGAAAAAAATATTGAATAGTCACTGGCCGGCCCTTTTGTGGTCGGCCATTATCGTAACGCTATTGTGCATACCGGGCTCCTCTGAGCCTGAGAGTTCATCTCTTTTTAGCATTCCACACATAGATAAATATATCCACTTTATACTCTTTGCTCTCTTTGTGATTTTCTGGGGGCGAGCTATCAGCAATAAACCTAAGGCCCTTTTTCGTAAAAAGCTTGTATGGATTACTCTTGCGGGAATATTCCTGGGATATATCCTAGAACTCGTGCAAAAACATTTTATACCTTACAGAAGTTACGATGGATGGGATGTGGTAGCAGATGCAGCAGGAGCTATTTTGGGATTACTTATTAGTCTGAAAATATCAGCCCAAAAATAAACCCCTGTAGAAACAGGGGTCGCAACCAAAACTAACTGCTTATGAGAAAATTGACTATCTTATGTTTGTCTCTATTATAATAACGCTATAGTAAAGACTTTATTTTTGTGCATTTGTTAAAGTAATCAAAAAAAACGTTTTTGCTTTATCCCTTCAACTCTTAGGTTCTAAGCAAAAATACATTTCTAATAATTAATAAACACAAATCATGCCAAAAAATTGATTTGTGTTAAAATAATAAGCTATTATAGATTACTGCAATGTGGTTATTTAAACGATTCACTCTTAGCCTTTTCATTTTTCCACCAACGGATTCCAATAATAGTCATTACTATTAAAGGCAAAAATGCAAGATAAATAATGCCCGTATTCATTCCCCGGGCCGGTCCCTCACCCAGTTGCTGTGCGGTTTTTGTACAGATAGAGCATTGTGCTAATAGCACTGTGTATTGTGTAATAAGGAAGGCTAGGAAAAGGACCAATCGCTTAATCATGATGCAAAGTTAGAATTAGATCTTTAATAATCGAAATTCATTAGAATGGAACATACACGTAGTACGTTTCCAATACAACTATTATTGTAACAACTATAGGCTTAAAAGGTTACAATAAAAAATCCCGGTTGCCCGGGAGGTTTATATGATTTAGGTGACTTACCTAAGCTTCTGCAGCCATTTTCTTAGCCTGTCTGTTACGCTCGGTTTCATCTAATATCACTTTACGCATGCGAATAAAATTGGGTGTTACTTCAATGCACTCGTCATGCTGAATATATTCCATACACTCCTCGAGCGTCATTAAGGTTTTTGGTGCAATACGTGTAGCATCGTCACTACCGCTGGCTCTATGGTTGGTAAGCTTCTTTTCTTCTGTGGCATTTACAACTAAATCACCAGGTTTTACATTTTCTGCCAGTATTTGACCAGCATACACTTCCTCACCCGGATCTACAAAGAAAGTCCCTCTATCCTGCAGTTTATCAATGGAGTAAGCTGTGGTTTTACCCTGATTTTTCGAAATCAACACGCCATTATTTCTTCCTGGAATAGGACCTTTCCAGGGTTTATAATCACTAAAGCGGTGAGCCATCACAGCCTCGCCGGTAGTGGCAGTTAAAATCTGAGTACGTAATCCGATTAACCCCCGAGCAGGGATATCAAACTCCAGATGCTGCATTTCGCCTTTGGTTTCCATTACCAGCAGCTCTCCTTTTCTGCGAGTTACCAAATCAATTACCTTGCTTGCAAACTCCTCCGGCACATCCACCACTAAGGTTTCGTATGGCTCACATTTTTTGCCATCAATTTCTTTGGTAATCACCTGCGGTTGTCCTACAGTAAGTTCGTATCCTTCTCTACGCATGGTTTCAATTAATACACCCAGATGCAGAATGCCACGTCCGTATACCAGAAAACTTTCTCCACCTTCTGTTTCTTCCACACGCAAAGCTAAATTTCGTTCTGTTTCTTTTAGTAATCTTTCGCGCAAATGACGACTGGTTACAAACTTACCGTCGCGGCCAAAAAACGGAGAGTTATTGATGCCGAAAGTCATGTTCATGGTAGGTTCATCCACACTTATCACAGGCAGTGCTTCCGGATTTTCCGCATCGGCAATGGTATCACCAATATTAAAATCTTCAATACCTACTACAGCACAAAGATCCCCTGCAGGTACTTCGGCTACTTTTTTCTTTTCCATTCCTTCAAACACATACAACTCTTTTACACGGGTCTTTCTGATACTACCATCGGCTTGAACCAGTGCTACTTGTTGATTTTCCTTGATAACACCACGACTTACCTTTCCAATAGCGATACGTCCCAAGAAAGATGAATAATCTAAAGAGGTGATTTGTAATTGAAGGGAGCCCTCTTGCACGCTGGGCGGTGGCACATGCTTAATTATGCCATCCATCAAAGGCTCAATATTGTCGATCTCAGTTAAGGAATCATTAAACCATCCATGCTTACCTGACCCATAATAGGTGGGAAAATCAAGTTGCTCTTCTGTTGCATCTAGGTGGAAGAACAGATCGAAAACGGCATCGTGCACCTCTTCGGGGCGACAGTTGGGTTTATCTACCTTATTAATGACAACAATAGGCTTCAACCCCAAAGACAAAGCTTTTTGTAATACAAAACGAGTCTGAGGCATAGGCCCTTCAAAAGCATCTACCAATAGTAACACCCCATCGGCCATCTTCAATACTCGTTCCACTTCACCACCGAAATCGGCGTGTCCCGGTGTATCAATCACATTGATCTTTACGCCCTTGTAAGTAACGGCGGCATTCTTACTAAAAATAGTGATGCCTCGCTCGCGTTCCAGATCGTTGTTATCCATAATTAATTCCCCGGTAGCCTGATTTTCTCGGAAAACTTTGGTGGCGTGTAGGATTTTATCTACTAATGTGGTTTTACCGTGGTCTACGTGAGCTATAATAGCGATATTACGTATGTTCATGTGTTCTTTATATAAATGAAAAAGATATAGGGCGGATTTTAATAAATCATCCCTCCTTCTAAAAAGAGCGCAAAGGTACGACTTTTACACAGGTTGACCTAATTGAAACTATTTTGCTCCATTATGAGATAATGGGCTGATTAGCTGGCTATTCACCAGCGAAAACGACATATAGCTTAGACAAACATAAAAAGCTTAGATTCAGATGAGAATAAATTGAAGTATTTATTAACTTGCTGCATTAACAACTGTTAGTATGAATCGCACCATTATTGCCGGAATAGGAAAATATATTCCTGAAAAAGTAGTTACCAACCACGAGCTTACCAAAATAATGGATACCTCGGATGAATGGATTCATGAACGCACAGGCATTCAAACCCGACACTATGCAAAACGATTTGAAGAAACCACTTCCATATTGGGCGTAAAAGCGGCTGAAATAGCCATTGAGCGTGCCGGTATTCAAAAAAGCGATATCGACTTTATCATATTTGCAACTCTTAGTCCCGATTATTTTTTCCCAGGCTGTGGTGTACTAGTGCAACGTATGCTAGGCCTGAAAGAAATTGGAGCACTGGACATCCGTAACCAATGTAGCGGGTTTGTATATGGGTTGAGTGTGGCCGATCAATTTATCAAAACAGGCATGTATAAAAACATACTGCTGATTGGCGCTGAAGTACATTCTTTTGCCTTAGACTTCAGCACCAGAGGTAGAAGCGTATCGGTAATTTTCGGCGATGGAGCGGGAGCCGTCATCCTACAACCATCACCATCAGAGAATCGTGGCATACTAAGCACTCATCTGCACAGTGATGGCGAAGGAGCCGAACTTCTCAGCATGCCTAATCCAGGTTTCCATGCAGGCGTACACAATAAAGAATGGGAACCCCGTGTTGATGAAAATAATCCCTATACCAATCTTTTTATAAATAAAGACTTGGTAGAGCGAGAAGATATTTATCCCTATATGGACGGACAGACTGTATTTAAAAAAGCTGTAGTCAAAATGCCTGAAGCCATTCAAGAGGCATTAGCGACAAATGGTTATCAACAAAATGATATTAACCTGTTGATTACCCATCAAGCTAATCTACGTATCTCCCAATACATTCAGCAAAAGCTGAACCTCAAAGAGGACCAGATGTTCAATAATATTCAGCATTACGGCAATACTACAGCGGCTTCCATCCCTATTGCGCTTTGTGAAGCTTGGGAACAAGGAAAAATTAAAGAAGGCGATCTCGTTTGCCTAGCGGCTTTTGGAAGCGGTTTTACATGGGGAAGTGCAATAATGAAATGGTAACACTTGTTAATGGCTAGGTGTATAATCCACCATTTACAGACAGTACATGCCCCGTAATGTATCCCGATTCCTTACTTGCCAAAAATCCTACTGCATGCGCTACTTCTTCGGGAGTGCCGAAGCGGTTTACAGGAATCAGTTGTTTCATCTGTGCTTCATCTATATCAGCCGTCATATCCGTTTTAATAAAACCCGGAGCTACGGCGTTAACCGTGATATTGCGCTTACCCACTTCTTGAGCAAGTGCTTTTGTAGCTGCTATGATACCCCCTTTTGCTGCTGAGTAATTGGTTTGCCCGGCAAGTCCTTTTAATCCGCTCAGTGACACTACATTGATAATTCTGCCATATCGTTGACGTAACATGCTATTTACAACAATACGGGTAACGTTAAAAAATCCTCCGAGACTCGTGTCTAGAACATTATCCCACTGCTCGTCTTTCATCCACATCAACAATACATCATCCTTAATACCGGCATTATTGACCAGCACTTCAATTATCTTATCCGAATTGGCTTCTATCCATCCAGTGAGCACACGCTGCACTTCTTCTCGATTGGCAACATCGAATTGCAACAGTTCTCCACTACTACCGGCCTCATTTACTGCTTTGAGTGTTGCTTCTGCTTTTTCTCGATTACCTTTATAGTTGATGAGCACATGGTACCCCATGGTTGCCAGCTTCACACAGATGGCACTACCAATACCGCGCGACCCTCCGGTTACTAAAGCACAATTCATATTATAGTTTTGAAGTTGAGATTTTACAATGCAAGCTAATCGCCTTCGCTAAATTTGAGATACGGCATTTGCCTCCAACCAACTGCGCATTTTAGCAAGGCTTTTATACATCGGACTATCTTCAATAAATTTAGGAAAGATATTCCTGAGGCTATTATAGAGCGCCCGGGTTTTTGAAGACATTAAGTCCTGACAGTTTAAATAGTCCACCCCCTGCAACAAGGTCATAGCTTGAATGGCCAGCACTTCATATGCATTATCAATTACTTTTTTGGTAAGCTGTGCTGCATTGAATCCCATGCTTACGATATCTTGATTATCGTTATTATTAGGAATACTGTGTACATACATGGGATAAGAAAGCGTCTGACTTTCTGCAGTTGTCGATGTAGCCGTAAACTGTATTCCCTGCATACCAAAGTTGAAGCCCAACACACCAAGGTTCACAAAAGGAGGAAACTTTTGGTTCAACTTGGAATTGAGCAAATAATTCAATTGACGCTCACTAAGCATAGTAAGCTTTGTAATAGCTATTTTCAACTTATCCATTTCGAATGAAACATAATCGCCGTGGAAATTGCCTCCATGAAAAATGTTATGATTGGCTACATCTACCACAGGATTATCGTTCACCGAATTCAGCTCATTCACCACTGTCTCCTCAGCGTGTAATAGTGTATCATATACCGGTCCTAACACCTGAGTCACACAGCGCAATGAATAATACTCTTGCACTTTGTCTTCAAACACATCGTGCTGAATATTCTCCGGATTATATAAGTGTTCAGAGCGGCTACGAATCATCTTACTGTCTTTCAGAATGTTCCGAAAAACCTCCGCTACATAATTCTGTCCTTTGTGATGCTTAACGATATTGAGCTCGTAGGAGAAATGATCATCGTATACTTCCATCAGCTCATTAGTAAGAGCCGACAATGCAATGGCCCACTCCACCAAGCGGTGAGCACGAATAATATTCAGCAGGCCTACTCCCGTCATTCCCGAAGTTCCGTTTATAAGCGCAAGGCCTTCTCGTATATGTATTTGCAAAGGTTTTAACCCTGCCAATTCAAACCCCTGTGCAGCCGGCATTAATTGTCCTTGGTACCATACTTCCCCCTCGCCTATCACGCCTAAAGCAAGGTGCGCCAGTTGTACCAAATCGCCACTTGCGCCTACTCCTCCGTGCTCGTAAATACAGGGTATGAGATCGGCATTGATCATATCTGCCAGCAATATAGGTAGGTCAGGGACTACACCGGAATACCCTTGCAAAAAATTATTGAGGCGGGTAATCATGACAGCACGCCCTAATAACGGATTTAATACGGCACCGCCTCCACTTGAATGACTTCTAATGAGATTGTACTGAAGCTGCAGGGTATTTTCGCTACTAATTTTGTATTGAGCCATCGGCCCAAACCCTGTATTAATGCCGTATATAAGTTTATGATCAGAAAACTGTTTGAGAAACTCAAAAGAAGATTGAACCTTCTCCAACGCTTGCGGATCAATGGAAATCTGCTTTTTGTGTAGCAGTATTTCCTCAAAATCCCTCAAAGACAGCTGTTTACCGCCTATCTGTATCATTAAACAATTGTATATTATTAAAACTGAGGAAGCAAAAGAACAAAATATCTGTCTGGCTGCCAAAAATATCCTCCCCTACATACCTAGTCTGTGTAGTAGCGAAGTTTTACCCGATACTAACCTAACTTTTATTTTACGTCTTTCACACAACGAAAACCTGTGTGTTCCAATCCGGTATCCGGACTGCTCTTCATCCGACGTGCCACTCGATATCCGCTGCAATAAGAGTCGTTACATAAGAAGCTCCCCCCTCTCAAACTTCTTTTGAGTGTATAGGGCTCTTGCGGATCATAAGAAGAATCGGGGCCTTTGGGATCTACAGTAAGTTTTCCCTCTAACTGTTTGTAGTAGTCGTAATGATATAAATCGCTACACCACTCCCATACATTACCAGCCATATCATAGAGGCCGTATCCATTGGGAGGATAAGATTTTACGGGTGCTAGTTTAACATAACCGTCTTTCTGTTCATTTAAATATGGGAACTTCCCCTCCCAAGTATTAGCTTTAGGTTTACCCTGGTTCACATGCTCATTACCCCAGGGATAGATATTATTAATAAGTCCCCCACGTGCTGCGAACTCCCACTCTGCCTCGGTAGGCAGCCGCTTGCCTGCCCACTTACAGTAAGCTTGCGCATCTTCCCAGCTTATGTGTACTACCGGATAATCATCTTTACCCTCGATAGAGCTTCCCGGTCCTTCGGGCTGACGCCAATTGGCACCTTTCTTCCATGTCCACCATTGGCTATAATCGTTTAAATCAACAGGACCGTCAGAGGGCTTAAATACGAGCGATGCCGGTACCAGCACACTATCTGGCGGCTTGGGTGTGCCGGGGGGCAATGACTTTTTGATTTCTTCCCAATCGGGTGCCCGTTCTGCGGTTGTCACATACCCGGTGGCTTCCACAAATTTTCTAAACTGAGCATTGGTCACCTCAGTAATATCCATATAAAAAGGAGACACCTGTACCTTATGCTTGGGATATTCATCGGGACTGGCCTGATCGTTATCGGCACCCATTTCAAAAACACCCCCGGGTATTAATACCATTCCTTCTAACGATGAATCCCCACTGAAAGGTATATTGGAAGTGTCAGCAGTAATATACCGGGATGGTACCTGCATGCAGGAGTGTGATGAATCTGCACGCTTTTTATCGGCGTCACTTCCCGATTGATTTTTACAAGCAATTAGTAAAACAATAATCGAAAGTAGCGCAAATCTTTTTGTATTCAGAAGCATTAATTAATAATTATTCAATCCGAAGAATTAGAGTAAAATCAATGTTAAACCGGATAAAGTTAATTGAAATAACAATTATACAGTTACTGTAAGAACTGTTTTATAAGATTTCTACCGAAAATATTTGCAATCACTATTTTTAGGGAGTCTCCAACTTACCGAATAATTCGGTGGGTTTTATTCGCACCCCAAAAGTGTAAGGGGTAATATCCAATCCTCTTTTGTACATGCTTTTAAATGCATAGGAGCCGTACAGACGCAATACTCCTAGATTCAACTCGCCCATATACGCCAGTTTCCAAGGACGCAAGTCAAAATCCCCCCTAACCTTGGACTTACCCTCATCGGAATTAATAAACTTATTTCTGGCTGAATAGAGATATCCAACACTTACACCCGCACTGATTTCGAAGGGGTAGAGACGTGTAGGCGTCAGATTTAAATTCAACATGATGGGAACGGTAATATAATCTGCAGCTAGTTTATTTTTTCTATAGGAGCGGTTGTTTGTCTGATCCAAGTACATTACCGGGGAGTTATGCACAGCCTCGGTAATAGCCTGATAGCGTACCGGTTGCTTGTAATGATAATTATTCAACTCCAGCCCCAACCCATACTGAAAGTTCACATAATGATTAATAAGATTAAACTGCTGGGTCACAAACCATATGTTGACGTTGCGCGATATAAAAGGTTTTAGATCCAGCCATGTTTCATTTGCTCCAGGAGCATAATCTTGTGCTTCCACACCGGTATAATCGGTGTTGTCTGCATAATTAGAAACACCCAAGTCGATAATAGCCCATTGTGTTTTTACATTTCTAGGACTAATACTGCTACTTAATTTTTTTAAAAACCTTCTCCTCCCCGACTCTATAGGAGCATTATCGCGGATAATAGTTACGCCACCTATTACTAGGGTATCTGGTTTGGGTTCGTCCTGAGCTTTACCACATATGGCCAGCATCAGAAAAAGTACGATGCATAAAAATCTGGCTAACATAATACTGTAAAGATACAGCATCGCTTTCATCTACCCTCACGGGCATTATAATCTGATGCCGATGGTATAGGGAGTCATGTCGAGGCCATTCTTGAACATGCTTTTGAAGGCGTAAGAACCGTAAATACTGAAATACCCCAAATTCAGCTCCCCTACATAAGCCAATTTCCAAGGATTCAGGTTAAAGTTATTTTTCAGTTTTTCTTTTCCCTCATCCGATGTAATGGTTTTGTTTCGTGCGCTATATAGATAAGCAATACTGATACCGGCACTGAACCCCCATTCTTTTCCTTTATCCACCTTCACGCCGCACCCTGAATGTTTTTCATTAGATGCGAAACGATTGCTCGGATTTCCAAAATTAACATTTAGCATAATGGGTAGATTTACATAATCCGCGGCCAGTTTGTTTTTCCGATAGGTACGATCGGCGGTATTATCCCAAGAAACATAGGGTTGATTTTTATTAAAACGAATAGGATTGGTATAACGATAATTATTCAGTTCAAGCCCCAATGCATATTTAAGGTTAAGATGCGTATGAATCAGATTGATCTTTTGCTGAAAAACCCAGATGTTTACATTTATAGACTTCCCGTTCTTCAAATCAAACCACTCTGTATTGCTTCCTGGCGCAAAAGCCTGTGCTTCGGCACTATTGTAATCTGTATGGTCTGAAAAATTGGCAAAGCCTAAATCAAAACCCGAAAACCAGCTGGTTTTTACTCTTACTGGACGTTTGTATACTTCCTTCTCAGTAGTTCTATCTGATGAACTTTCTATTTTCACTTCAACACTTACTTTGGTAGAATCAACTTGCCCATAAGCAACAGTTGCAAAAAGCAACATTATTGTCATCACACTAAAATAAATACGCATATACACTGTTTTTATTTTTCTGTATTCCTAAGGTTAGTAATATTTACTGCGAATCCGGCGATAATTACCTCATCCTCGCCATTGGTTAAAATATCCAAGGCCCGATTTTTAATATTTTTACCAAGATTTTTAATCAAAGATTTTTTCTTCTTAGAGGTAGTAACCTCCTGCGGCGATGAGGGAATGATATCTGAATGCACTATCGCAATGCTTTCTCGATCTATATCTACGGCAGGTGTAACATCTAGAGCAAGGCTCTCCGGTTCTTTTACTCGGTGAATATCGGGAGCATCTTTCACAACTGCTGTTAGACCATATAGTGGGTCCTGTACTTCGATGTTTTCTTGCTCCCTAACAATTGCAGTGCCTACCTTACTGCTCTTTTCCTGAAGTATTGTAGATTGCGGCACATCCGTAGAACCACCTTTTATATTTCGCTGCTCTTGACTGTGAACTAGCTGGGTGTGGGGTGAAACGGCTATTGCTAACTTATTGAAACCAGTAGGTACGGTATCTTTTGTAAAAAGATGTTCCTCTGATCTGCTCTGCTGTGATTTAGCAGCGAGAGGGACCGCTTCCTCTTGTTTTCCATAAAAGGTAAAATAGATTGCTAACAATACTCCTGCAAAAACAGCGGCTACTGCAATTTTCAGCCATGTAGAAGATAAATGACTAACAGGAGCTTTTTTATAAAGTTTCTCTTTATGGGGACAAGTTATCGATAGATCCGGTTGTAGATATACTTTTTGTAACTCCTGTAGCGGTTGCGCATCGCCCTGCTCCAGCACTGCTTCAACCCACAGTTTATCTTCCTGAGATAGCTCACCGTCCAGATATAGCATTAGCGTTTCGTCGCTTACTTTCAGCAACTTATTCTTGGCCGGGTACACTATCTCCTCATCCGGTTGCTGCACGGTAGCTTTGAGGATACCCAGCTCCCGCTCCAAATACGGATGGCGGCTTAAAAATTCATACAAAGCTTTCCGCTGCCCGACATCCCTGAGCTCACCGTCCACTAGTAGTAAAAACCAGTGTTCGTAATTATCAATATTGATATCTGTAAGCTCCTTCACTATAACACGTTTTCCATTTTAACAATATACGCTTTCAACTGCAAGCGTGCACGGTGCAGATATACTTTCACCTGACTTTCACTCAAACCTGTAATGCCACCTATTTCTTCATAACTATACCCCTCGTAATCTTTCAATAACACTAACGCTTTCTTCGTTGCATCCAATTTTTCCAAAGCATGATGAAGGGCATCCTTTAGGTTGGCAGGCGGATGTACGGTACGAGTTTCATGTGTTTCCACTTCTTCTACAAAACTCATTTTTTTGTTCTTCCGAATCCAGTCAATCATTTTCCGATAGGCAATAGTATACAGAAGCGATTTTGCTGTTTCCGGAATAACCGTACTGCGCAACTTCCACAATTCTTCAAAAGCAGACTGCACCACATCTTCGGCATCAGCCTCATTCTTCAGGCTTTTTAGAACAAAACGGTAGAGCCCATCCGCATAATCCCGTACGCAATTATTATACTCCCGTTCTGTCATGATAGCCTGATTTCCTAATTGTCTTTAATACTAATACGGCTAAGGGATGTAAAAAGTTACAGGGAGGGGATTTTTTTTATCGAAGGATCATCTGTCGGTCAGCATCTAGGCGTATGAGTATAAAAAGCAGTATCGAAAAAGTTAGCAAGGATGTACCGCCATAGCTGATCAGAGGCAACGGAATTCCAATTACCGGCGCTAGTCCTATCGCCATTCCTATATTAATAGCAATATGAAAGAAAAATACGGAGGCGACTCCATAAGCATAACAGCGACTAAATACACTGCGCTGCCTTTCTGCAATGGTTACAATACGAAATAATAAAAACAAGTAAAGCCCCAACAATACCACACTTCCTACAAATCCAAAACCCTCACCAATGGTATCGAATATAAAGTCAGTTCGCTGTTCGGGCACAAATCCATACCGGGTTTGAGTACCGTTTAGCAGTCCTTTTCCCCATAATCCGCCGCTACCTACAGCAATTTTGGATTGTTTTACATTATAATCCGCAGTATTTAGTTGTTTACCGGTTTTTTCATCAATCTTCACCTCGGACTTCAGATATTCTTCCGGAATATCTTTTCCGATGGTACTGAAAATACGTTCTACTTGGTGCTTTTCAAATACATGCGTGAACAAGAAGGGCACCCCGAACCGTTGAATACCCACACATACTACCCATATCAGTATAATTCGCACCAATATAGCCTTGTTACGCTTGATCTGCCTTCTACTAAACAAAATTACCAGCCCAGCTATCACTGTAAGAATTAGAGCCAACACATTTTTATCCAGCAGTAGGGTTGCCACTATTAGCACGCCAATTCCAATGCCCGTAACAATATAAACAGCGGGTAGGCCTTCTCGGTACATAACTAGAAAAAAAGCAAAGAACACCAGTGCAAGCCCCGTTTCCTTTTGAAATATTGTAATAACGGCTGGTGTGAGCGTAAGTGCCGCGGCAATTAATTGGGATTTGGGTTTGGAAAAGTCCATCTCGGGCAAAGAAAGATATTTAGCCAGTGCCAGCGCCACCGTAATTTTACAAAATTCCGCAGGCTGAAACTGAAAACCTCCGAAACGGATAATGGACTCCGTTCCCTTCACCGAAGAGTGAAAGGGGAACACCAACAACAGCAATATAATTCCTCCTGCATAGCATAAATTAGCGGTTGCGGGAAAAAATTTACTGTCAGTCAGCAAAATAAAAAGTCCCAGTACTAGAGCTACACAGGCAAAATAAAACTGCTTGCTGTAATCTGTCTTATATCCGAGAAAACTCTGTAATATCGGGTCGCCTTCCTTATAAGTAACAGCAAAAATAGCCATGAGTCCGATGGACACCAGCAACAGATATAAAATGATTAACACTATATCTATCCCCTTTGATATTTTGACGTTTTGCTGACTCATGCTAATTATGAATAGTATTCGTTACTTTGAAAACATATGGTCTGGGATTACTCACAATCGCTACCCAATTTTCCTTGCGCACTGGCAACGGCAGCTTTTCTTGCTGTTCCTGTTGCTTTTCTTTATTGTTAGCGGCCTTTAACTGCTTAGGCTGTGATGAAGTCGATGCAGAGGTATCTTTCTTTTGACTTCCTTTTATAAATTGTTTTATACGTGAACTGTCACCATAAGCTTTTAACCATTCGACAGCCCTTACCGAGTCCGTATAATACTGCAAACGAGGAATGTAAGGAGGTAAGATATTAGCCTTTGAAATCCGCTCCAAATCGGCCTTGCTTTTGGGCGTCAATGAATCCAGCAAATACTGCTCCATCAAAATACGGGCAATAGGTCCAGCCCAGGTAGCTCCGTATCCGGCATTTTCCACTACTACAGCCACACAAATTTTAGGGTCATCCTTGGGAGCGAAACATACGAACATGGAGTTATCCTTCAAGGTCCATCTTTTCCCGGCTACATACCTTGAGTTTTGTGCGGTACCGGTTTTGGCACATACCTCAATACCCGGAATATTCGCCACCCTTGCAGTACCGTGTAATACCACATCGTGCATACCATTAATTACCGCGTTGTAAGCAGAGTCGGAAATATGCGTAAGCACATCATGCCTTTGTCTGTATTTATTCATGAAGACGCTATCTTCCGGAGTTTCATTCTCAATACTGTCTACAAAATGTGGCGTGTAGTAATAACCTTTATTGGCAATAATGCACATGCTATTGGCCAGTTGCAGCGGTGTAGCCGTCATTTTATCCTGTCCGATACCTAAGGTAAGATTGGTACAGGAGCTCCAAGAGCCCTTATATTCCTTATCATAGTCAGCTACTGTGGGAATATTGGCCTTATCCTCGCTAGGTAAATCAATACCCAATCTAACGCCGAGCCCGAAATTGTGCATATAATCTTCCCACACTTCAAAACCTTTTTTAGTATTTCCGATACGAGGATTATCTATCGTTTTCCTATAAATATCTACAAAATAGGAATTGCAGGAATTGGCAATAGCCCGACGAAGATTAGCAGCGTGGCCACCCCCGGCATGGGTACAAGCGGGCTTCCCGGTACCACAATTGTAATAACGGCCTCCACAAGGGAAACCGAATGAGGGGGTAATAATACCCTGATCCAAAGCAACAAGTGCCCCTAAAGGCTTAAAAGTTGAGCCCGGGGGGTATTGTCCTTTTATGGCCCTGTTAAGCAATGGCCCCTTCACATCGAGGAGTAAACGACTGTAATTTTTATTTTTTTCAGTGCCGGTAAGATCGTTAGGGTCAAACAAAGGGCCTGAGGCCATAGCCAATATCCCGCCGGTTTTGGGGTCGATGGCAACGACCGCACCCATTTTATTATCTATAAGTTTTTCCGCCAATATCTGCAGATCCACATCAATAAAAGTCTTCAAACCACGACCTGCTATTGCAATTGTATCAAATGCACCGTTCTCATAGCTACCTACAAGCCGGTTACGATTGTCTTTAATCATATACTGCACCCCACGCTGGCCCATCAGCACCTTTTCATAAGTATATTCCAACCCGCTTTTACCCCGATAATCGCCCATACGGTAAAACCCGCCCGAGAGCTCAATATCTTTGGGCGAAACTTCTCCTACATAACCTAGAAAATGTGCTCCTACATTATAAGGGTATGTACGCACAGGACGTTCCTGCAATGCAAAGCCCGGAAATTTCCAGCTATTTTCCTCAAAACGTGCCTGAAGTTCGGGTGTTAAAAGAGACATGAAAATAGAAGGCCTTACTCTTGTATTCTTGATAATAGCCTCCACGATTTTCTGTCGGAAAGTGGCTGTATCGATCTCCATCAACCGGCAAAAGGCCATGGTATCGATATGTTTTACCTCAGCAGGTGTTACCATCAGGTCATACATGATGGTATTGTTCAGTATAGGGCGACCTTTGCGATCGTAGATAATGCCTCTCTCGGGGTAAACAATTTTCTCAAAAATGGCATTATCTCTGGCTAGTTTATGGTATTTACTACTCAGTATTTGCAAATTCACTAACTGTCCCAGTATCAGCAAGAATACTGAAAGAAAAATTGCCCGAATAATATAACTCCTGGAACGATTAAACACGGACATAGAATAAGGTATGGGAGATTTTTAAGGTTATTTGCAAATATGTTGCAAAGGTATTGTGCCCGCCCATACTTTTACAATTTTATCCCAAAATATTTACTAAAAGAAAATTAAACTGTGTTGGTTCTGTATCTGAGCTTGCGGGGGAAGATGAGCTCGGCGATAATAATCATCAAAAGACTGATAGCTGTGGTCACAAAAATTTTCATTAAGAACACTATAAAAGAACCAAACGACAGCCAGGCCAGAAAAAGCAGATAGAAATTATGACAAAATGAGAGAATTAATGCATACAGTAGATAGGAAGTCCAGCCCATAGCTTTCGGGGAAGGCTCTTTACTACTATACTCTGCAGCTTCTTTGGGTGAAAGCAAATGAATGATAAATGGTCGCAAATAAGCTATCAACACACATGCCGCTGCATGCAAACCCGGGGTAATTGAATAGTAATCGATGGATAAGCCTAGAAAAAAGCCTAAAATAAGCAACCAACCTCGCTTGATATAAAAGGGCAGCCACAAAATGTATAAGAAATACAGATAAGGTGTTATCAGTTCGTGTAATAGCGGCATTTTGTTTAAAATGTATACCTGCAAAAACACAAACAGTATAAAACGTATTGTATTTCTTACCAAATCACTCATTAATTCGCCGGTTTTTTATCTATGAGATTCCGGGTTTGCTGGTCCAGCCCCTCTTGCGTTCTCATACTCACATTTTCCACCACAAATACCTGCTGTACATTGGTCAGATTTGCTGTAGGCTTCACTTTCAGTATAAGAAAATTGCTGGATTTATCGATTAAAACTTTTGAAACCGTACCTACCAGTTGCTCCGGCGGATAACTGAGAGAATAGTTTCCGGTAACAATGGTATCACCTACCCGTACAGAGTCGGTTTTGGGAATATTAGTCAAGGTAAGCTCCTGAGGCGACTTACCGTCCCAACTAAGCATGCCGGCACTGCCGGTTCTTTTCAATTGTACATTAAATTTATTGACCACATTCAGTAGGCTCATCACCTGACTGAAGTTTTCGCCGGTATTCACCACCTTTCCTACCAGTCCACCGTTTGAACTAAACACGCCCATATCATCGGCAATTCCGGAGCTGCTTCCACGGTTGATCTGGAGATAATTTTTATCACTGTTTACCGTACTGTACAATACCTGTGCACTACGCCATACATACTGCTTTTGTATAGCGGGGTTGCCCAGTAAAGAATCGGAAAGCGCTATCGTACCGGTATCTACTCTTACAAAATTCTGACGAAGCAAATTCACAAGGGAATCGTTCATCTGGTGTACACGACGGTTTTCCTCCCGCAGGGAGAAAAAATCTTCGAAATAATTATACTTCTGGTTAAAATACGAGGTAATGCTTCCTGCAATTCCCAACCCTTTGGCTCTGTGCGACCTATTATAGGTAAAAAGCAGGGAGAGGCAAAGAACTTGCAGAATTATAAACAGTATAAATACTGAAGACCGTCGGATGAACAAAAATATATTACGCATTGCCCCAACCCCCTGGGGGGATTTTTTTGAATACTTACAATGGTGGATAAAGCGTCGCTCTATTAACGCATTACAAACGGATATTTATCGTAGTTCTGTAATGCAATACCGGTGCCCCTTACTACACTTTTCAGTGGATCATCGGCAATATGTACGGGAAGCTTTATTTTTTGACTTAATCTTTTATCCAAACCACGCAGCAAGGCTCCTCCACCTGTGAGATAAAGACCTCTCCGGTAAATATCGCTAGCAAGTTCAGGGGGTGTTTGTTCCAGAGCCTTTAAAATAGCCTCTTCTATCTTAAAAATGCTTTTATCCAATGCTTCAGCTATCTCCTGATAGCTAACCATTATTTGCTTGGGAATACCGGTTACTAAATCACGACCGTTTACAGGTATATCATCCGGTGGGTTATCGAGATCTTTGGTTGCTGCACCTATCTGAATTTTAATTTGCTCGGCAGTGCGCTCCCCAATCAGCAAGCTATGATACCTTCTCAACGCTTCCATGATATCAGCAGTGAACTCATCTCCTGCGATACGGATACTTTGGTCGCATACAATTCCAGCCAAGGCAATTACCGTAATACCAGTAGTGCCTCCGCCTATATCGATAATCATGTTCCCTACCGGCTCTTCCACATCAATCCCAATACCCAACGCTGCCGCCATAGGCTCATGAATCAAATACACTTCTTTGGCACCGGCTTGCTCAGCACTATCTCTTACTGCCCGCTTCTCTACTTCGGTGATAGAAGAAGGAATACAGATCATCATTCTCCAGCTAGGTGGAAAAAGCGGCTTTTTGGGGTATACTAATTTGATGAGCTCGCGAATCATCAGCTCAGCCGCATTAAAGTCGGCAATTACTCCATCTTTCAATGGCCTTACGGTGCGGATGCTTTCATGGGTTTTTTCGTGCATCATCAATGCCCGCTTACCAACCGCGAGCACTTCTTTAGGATTGTTGCGATTAAGCGCTACAATACTTGGCTCATTTACAGCCACTTGATCATTATGTATAATAAGGGTATTTGCAGTACCCAAATCCATTGCAATTTCCTGTGTAAACCAGTTAAAAAGTCCCATTCTTATATATATTCAAAATATGTTGGCAAAGGTGGAGTAATTTCACGAAAGTAACAAAGCAAAACTATAAATACACCAGATTTTACTCACCAAAATTTTATTAACACTCTCTTGATAAATACTCGCCCTGGCACCATTTTCATACCAGATTTTATAAGTAGAAATAGTATTGTGCAATTTTTAGGAAATATTAGCTATTTTTAAACGCTCTAAAATTAGGAAAATAAAAAATGTATTTCTAACATTTAATGCAAATAGCATTAAATGGATTGACTTTTTTTCATTACGTTTGCTACTAAACTTTTTACGATGGCTTTAAAAGATATTCAATCAACAGGAAGTAAAGACACAAGAAGCGGATTCGGTGATGGTATAGTAGAAGCTGCCCGCAACAATGAAAATATCGTGGCACTTACTGCTGATCTGCTGGGATCAATGAAATTAAATCAATTCGTTAAAGAATTTCCAGATAGATTTATTCAGTGCGGTATTGCCGAAGCGAACATGATGGGTATCGCAGCAGGCCTAGCCATAGGAGGAAAAATTCCTTTCACAACCACATTCGCTAACTTCAGTACCGGCCGTGTATACGACCAGATACGTCAATCTATTGCCTACAGTGGTAAAAACGTAAAAATTTGTGCTTCTCACGCCGGTGTTACGTTGGGAGAAGATGGTGCCACTCACCAGATTTTGGAAGACATAGGTCTGATGAAAATGCTGCCGGGTATGACCGTAATCGTACCTTGCGATTATACACAAACCAAAGCAGCCACCAAGGCCATAGCCGCATACGAAGGACCTGTTTACTTGCGTTTCGGACGTCCTAGCTGGCCTATTTTTACCAAAGAAGAAGATTTTGTTATCGGAAAAGCTCAGTTTTTCTCTGAGGGTACCGATGTAACCATATTTGCCTGCGGTCACATGGTTTGGAACGCCATTCAAGCCGGCGCCATTCTGGAGGAAAAAGGCATCAGCGTGGAAGTAATTAATATCCACACCATTAAGCCATTAGATGAAGAGGCTGTCATCAATTCGATCAAGAAAACCAAATGTGCTGTAACCGCCGAAGAGCACAATATTATCGGGGGTATGGGTGATGTGATTGCCCAATGTGCAGCTAAACATTTTCCAATTCCTATCGAATTTGTGGGCACTAAAGACACCTTTGGTGAGAGTGGTACTCCTAAGGAACTTCTGAAGAAATACGGATTAGACGTTCCCGATATTGTAGCTGCCGCCGAAAGAGCTATTGCAAGAAAAGGTTAATATAATTTTCTTCCGATAAAACCCTATGGCATTTGCCCATAGGGTTTTTTATATGCCACTAAAAAATGCTAACGTCTTTGCTTTAAACCTTAGTGTCGAAAAATAGTCAATTTATAAGTTAGATGCATCAGCAAGGCCTTACAGATGAAGCCCTACTGGCTCTTTTTCGTGACGAACGCACGAAAGAGAAGGCTTTTTCCCTGATTGTATCTAAATACAAGGAAAAACTCTACTGGCATATAAGGCGACTGGTGGTGGTACACGAAGATGCAGATGATGTACTGCAAAATGTTTTTATAAAAATGTGGAAAGGCCTAGAGCATTTTCGCGAGGAAAGTAAATTATATACATGGCTATATCGCATAGCCACTAATGAAAGTATCACTTTTCTCCACAAGCAGCAAAAGGCACGCATCGTAGACCTGGGAGACACTTCAGACTTACAAAACAGTGTAAAAGCAGACCCCTATTTCGATGCTAGCAAACTGGAATGGAAATTGCAGTTAGCCATTCAAACATTACCCGAACAGCAAAGGCTCGTATTTTGTTTGCGATATTTCGACGAAATGCCGTACAATGAAATCAGCGAAATTCTGAGAGTTTCTACCGGATCGCTAAAAGCCAGCTACCATCATGCGGCTAAAAAAATTGAGGATTATTTGTTGCACCATTAAACTTTTTTATCATCAGTTTGTCTGATTTTGCAAATGGAAGAACGGGACAACATACCGAGTATTTTGATGAAGGTCAAAAACCCTCAACTTTCAGAGCCCCCTTACAGGGTTCCCACCCATTATTTTGAGAATTTGGAAAAAACACTTCTTGATAAAATAAAAGAAGAAGAAATAGAAAATGAATTAAAGACTTACCCATTACTAAAGAGTGTTTCGAGAGCAATGCCCTACGCTGTTCCAGATGGCTATTTTGGAAAAATAAAAGGCCAGCCGGACCGCCGCACCACTGTTATCCGATTACGTAGGTGGTGGGTAGCTGCTGCTGTTATTACAGCATTCATGATTATTACAGCCGTTTTCAAATTCTCCCGTAAGCATAATGAATTAGTGGCTGCATCCAGTTCTGACGCCGCCATTCAGTACGTAAGCGTGGATGAGCTTACAAGTTTTATTGATGCGGATATTGATAATATGCTAAATAGCGAAGATATTTCTGAAGGCAATACCTTATTTAAAAATATCAGCAACCAGGAGCTGCTGAACTTTTTAAATGAAACCAGTACCTATGATGGAATTTTAAACTGACAAAGATGAGATTCATTTTGTCCATACTAACCATTATATATTTATCCCTATCCGTAGCTGCTCAGTCTTCCCCAACAGACTCAGTAAGGATAAATGATTTATTTTTTACTTACGTTAGCAAAAACTTAACATTAAATAAATCCCAGGCATCCAGCCTTAAACCTCATGTGAATAAATATCTGCAGGAGCGCAGGAATGTAATAAAAGCTCATAAAGACCCACTGGAGCGAGAGCGTAAAATTGCAGACTTGAAAATTAAATACCGTAAACAATTTACGCCTATTATAGGAGTAGAAAAGGCCAATGCTTTCTTTGCCCAAGAGCAAAACTTTAGAAGACAGGTTCGAGAAGAATTACGCAAAAGAAAAAATAAAAGTTTAAACATTAATTAAGTAAAATTTTAGCTCAAAAATTTTTTTTGAATAATTGTATTTCTTACTTTTGCTCTTGGTGTTTTTCATAGGTTAGCAACGGCCAGCTCTTTTTAGGGCAGGCCCTTTTTATTTGTAGCAATTAATATACAGAGAAAGACCTCCTTAAAATTCAGTGTTTACTCATTGAATTGGTGTATAGGGGTTTTGATATCATGATAAAATAAAAACTTCCACCCCCCCTCAGCTCCTTCCTTCAGCCATTTTTCGCGCAATTGCATGGCTTTTTTGCCATCGAAATCATATTTAGCTGCAAAGCGAGTGCGCATTTGAGATAGTTGCGGTGCATCATCTCCTCCGAAAAAAGCAATCTCATCCCCGTCTTCTATCCATATTACCCGATGAAACTTAGAATGCGCTCCTGTTATTTCATAACGAATGCCTTCCCCTAATGTGCCTTGCTCTGCTTCAGACAGGACCACATTATCGGCAGACTTTAATAGCTCCAGCATTTCGGTATGATACGAGACTGAACCACCCTGCAGCGCATATTCTAATTCCTGCTTCTGGATATAATGCGTAGCGTTTTCAAAAGACAACTGCCCCGTATAAGGATTGATCAGCCCGCTTACATGGTCCTTATGCAGATGACTCATGATAACTTTGGTAATATCATCTGCATTTAGCCCATGTTCACTCAAGTTTTTAAATAATTGAAACTGCCCCTGCTCATTTTTTTGCCCCAGGCCGGTATCCAGTAGTATAATGTCATTGTCCGTAATGACCACGAAAGGTTGTATCTCCACCAACAAACTTCCGCGAGAACGGTCAGTCATAGCATCCTGTCCTACATGAAATGGCACAAATTTTTTTGTAGCGTCTACCGTAAAAGCACCTTCAGAAAGTGGAATAATTTTCATAAGCCCAAAAATAGCTGTTATTATTGAGCCTGGATTTATTAACAATGAAAAGATGCTGGGATGTCCCATCAAGTCTAGATGTTCTGTACTACATATTTCTTCTGTACTGCCCCCCCACTTCATATAGAGCGCGTGTAATTTGTCCGAGCGAGCAGTATTTCACACATTCCATCAACTCGGCAAAAACATTTCCATTATTTAAAGCAACTTTTTTTAGCCTCTGTAAAGCCGATGTGCTCCGCTCATGGTGTCGTTGCTGAAAAGCCCGCAAGTTTTCCACCTGCTGTTTTTTCTCCTCTTGAGTACTACGGGTAACCTGATGTGGCAATAGGGTTGGACTTCCTTCTTTATTTAAAAAAGTGTTCACACCAATTATCGGAAGTTCACCTGAATTCTTCTGCGTTTCGTAATAGATGCTTTCTTCTTGAATTTTATTTCGCTGATACATTCGCTCCATGGCTCCAATAACGCCTCCTCGTTCGGTAATGCGATCAAACTCTTTCAATACAGCATCTTCTACCAAATTCGTCAATTCTTCCACAGCAAAGCTGCCTTGTAAAAAATTTTCCGATTTCACACTGCCCAACTCTTTATTGATAATCAGCTGAATGGCCATGGCACGACGTACGCTTTCTTCGGTAGGCGTGGTAATTGCCTCATCATACGCATTGGTGTGAAGCGAGTTGCAATTGTCGTAAATGGCATATAATGCTTGCAGCGTCGTTCTGATATCATTGAAATCTATCTCCTGAGCGTGCAAACTCCTGCCTGATGTTTGAATGTGATATTTCAATTTCTGAGAACGCTCATTCGCACCATACTTTTCCTTCATGGCTTTGGCCCATATGCGCCGTGCCACACGGCCGATGACGCTATACTCAGGATCCATTCCATTACTAAAAAAGAAAGACAGATTGGGAGCAAAATCATCAATATGCATGCCGCGGCTCAAATAGTACTCCACATATGTAAAGCCGTTTGCCAGAGTAAACGCCAGCTGTGTTATAGGATTTGCTCCAGCCTCCGCGATATGATAACCGCTGATGCTCACACTGTAAAAATTGCGTACCTTATTGGCGATAAAATATTCCTGTACATCGCCCATCAATTTCAGGGAAAATTCGGTAGAGAAAATGCAGGTATTCTGAGCTTGGTCCTCCTTTAAAATATCAGCCTGAACCGTTCCTCTTACTTTTAACAAGGTATCCGCTTTAATTTTCTCATACACTTCAGGGGGCAATAATGTATCTCCACTAAGCCCCAGCAGCTTTAAACCTAACCCATTGTGACCTTCTGGCAGCGTACCTCTGTATATGGGAACATTATTTTCGGTATTACCATCGATATTCCATTTGTGGCCATTATTAGTAAGCCATTTTTCACACTGCTGATCAATCGCCGTGTTAAGAAAAAATGCCAGTATGATAGGCGCTGGGCCATTAATTGTCATCGAAACTGAAGTGGCTGGATCACATAAATCAAAACCGCTGTAAAGCTTTTTCGCATCGTCAATGGTAGCCACACTCACCCCGCTATTACCAATTTTTCCATAGATATCAGCTCTGTAATCCGGATCTTCTCCGTATAGGGTTACACTGTCAAATGCCGTGCTCAATCGCTTGGCCGGTTGTTGCAAGCTCAAATAATGAAATCGCTTATTAGTTCGCTCTGGAGTTCCTTCTCCCGCAAACATACGCGTAGGCTCCTCTTCGTTCCTTTTCAGCTCAAATACGCCGGCGGTAAAAGGAAATTTTCCCGGCAAGTTTTCTTGCAATCGCCATTTTAGAATATCTCCCCAATCCTTATATGTAGGAAGCGATACTTTTTTTACGGTAAGCCCACTTAGCGAAGTGGAGACCAGAGACTGATGCACAATTTTATCTCTGACTTTATATTCTAGATAATTTTTCGCATAAACTTCTTTCACCTTCGGCCACTCTTCTATCAACTCTTTACATTGCGGATGCAACTCATGCTGTAGTTCCCGAATTTTTTCATCGATTAGTGAATCGTTTTTTATCAGTTCTTTCGCTCCATATAACTGGTACAATGCAGAGGCAATGCCGCATTGCTTCTCCACCCAGCTATCGTAATTGTGAATACACTCTACAATCTCTGATAAATAACGACTCCGCTGGGGAGGAATAATCTGCGATCTATTAAAAGTTTCTCCTTGCTGCTGCTGTGTTGCTGAGGAATAAAACGTCACCCCCGTTTTTTTAGCAATAACATCCATCAACTTTTCAAAAAGTTTGTTAACACCTGCGTCATTAAACTGTGCTGCGATGGTACCTATCACAGGCAATGTCTCATCTGGAGCATCCCACAACTGATGATTTCGCTTGTACTGCTTGCGTATATCATGAAGTGCATCCATTGCTCCCAACTTATCAAACTTGTTTATGCAAACTAAATCTGCATAATCGAGCATATTGATTTTTTCCAGCTGGGTAGCTGCGCCGTATTCGGGAGTCATAACATACATACTCACATCGCAATAGTCAACTATAGAGGTATCGCTTTGCCCTACACCGGCACTTTCCAAAATAATCATATCAAAGCCCACTTCCTTGCATATCGCAATAGCATCCCGAGCCGTAGCACTTAATGCCATATGCTCGTTGCGGGTGGCGATAGAACGCATATAGGCTCGGGGATGAGAGATGCTGTTCATTCTGATACGATCGCCCAGCAATGCCCCACCAGTCTTTTTCCGAGAAGGATCGATCGAAATGACCGCAATGGTTTTATCCGTATAATTCAAAAACCTTCTTACGATTTCATCGGTAACGGAAGATTTTCCAGCTCCTCCCGTACCGGTAATCCCTAATACTACACCCTGCTGCTTTGCCCCATCATTCACAAGCTGATGCATCAAAGCCGTATAATCCACCCCACTCTCTGCAAGGGTGATAGCTCGAGCTATGCGCCGTACGTCTTTTATTTTTTCTAGCGGCGCGACACTATGCCAGTTTTCTGCAGCATTGATATAGGGAGCATTATCCAGTGCACACTTTGCCAGTACATCCTCGATCATACCCTCCAGTCCCATTTGCCGACCATCATCGGGAGAATAAATTCTGGAAATTTCATAGTTATGCAATGCATCTATTTCTTCGGGCAGAATGGTACCCCCACCTCCGCCGAAAACTTTTATATGCCCACACCCAGCATCCTCCAGCATATCTCTTATGTATTTAAAAAATTCCAAGTGTCCCCCCTGATAACTGGTAATGGCAATTGCATGAGCATCCTCCTCAATAGCACATTCCACAATTTCATAAGCACTGCGGTTATGTCCCAAATGAATTACCTCGGCGCCCTTAGCTTGCAGAATGCGACGCATGATGTTAATAGCAGCATCATGACCGTCAAATAATGAAGCAGCAGTAACAATACGAATGATGGTATGCGGATTGTTTTTCATATGGTCAAACAGATATAAACAAACTTACATGAATTTTTTCATCTATTTCCGGATACTCAAATTATGTATTATGCATCTTACTTCTCTCTAAACCGCTATCCTTTTCTTACTTTTGACCCGCTATGAATCAACGAGAACTTTTTCTAAGACATGTAGCACAAACTTCTACTGCGCCACTTGCATTGGAGATAGTGAGAGCCGAAGGCTGCTTATTGTTTGATACTACAGGAAAAACATATATCGATTTGATAGGCGGCATTAGTGTAGCGAATACCGGGCACAGGCATCCGAAGGTGATTAAAGCCATTCAGAAACAACTGGATGCCTACATGCACATTATGGTATACGGCGAATTTGTAGAAACCCCTCAGGTACAGTACGCCACACAGCTAGTACAACACCTCCCCTCCACTTTAAATTCGGTATACTTTACTAACTCCGGAGCGGAGGCTGTGGAAGGAGCTATGAAATTAGCCAAACGCGCCACTAACCGAACCAAAATTATCGCCTGCAAAAATGCTTATCATGGGTCTACACAAGGCGCACTGAGTATCATAGGCAGCGAATATTGGCGAAATGCTTTCAGGCCGCTGCTGCCTGGCGTTCTTCATCTTCCTTACAATAGCGAAGCATTGCTAGAAGCAATTGACGAAGATACTGCTTGCGTAATACTGGAAACTGTTCAGGCCGAAGCCGGGGTTATAGCCCCCGAAAAAGGCTGGATACAGGCTGTGAGAGACAAATGCACTACAACAGGCACACTGCTAATTCTCGATGAGATACAAACAGGTTTTGGCAGAACCGGCAAACTGTGGGGCTTTGAAAACTTTGATGTCATACCGGATATACTACTACTAGGCAAAGCTATCGGTGGTGGCATGCCTTTGGGCGCTTTTGTTGCAGACAAAGCCTTGATGATGCAATTAGCTGAAAATCCTGTATTGGGACATATCACCACATTTGGTGGACATCCGGTTTGCTGCGCTGCGGGGCTGGCAAGTTTTGAAATGCTGATTCAAGAGAAATTATATGAAGATGTTGCCCGTAAAGCCGGACTTTTTTTATCGGCATTACAACACGCAAAAATACAAGCGGTAAGAAATGTAGGACTGTTAATGGCTGTGGAATTTGAAAACTTTGAGACAAACAAAAAAATCATTGACGCCATTATTGCAAGGGGAGCTTTGACAGACTGGTTCTTATTTGCATCATCCTGCTTACGCATTTGTCCCCCCCTGACAATAACTGATGAAGAAATAGAAAGAGCATGCCACATCATACTAGAGGTCTTAAATGACGAAATCTGAAACGAATAAGCACTAACGACGAACTATAAAGAAAGAATATGAACCCCAACAACGAAAAACAAAGAGCGGCATTAGAAGCCGTAAAAGAAATTCAAAATGGTATGATTGTAGGACTGGGAACGGGTTCCACTGCCTACTATGCGATACAAGCCACTGGCGAGCTGGTAAAACAAGGCCTACAGATACAAGCTGTACCTACATCAGAGCACACACGCGAGATGGCCGCTTCACTGCAAATCCCTTTAGTAGATATCAATACCATTGATCACATTGATCTCACTATAGACGGAGCCGATGAGTTCACGCCCAAGCTAGAACTTATAAAAGGGGGCGGAGGAGCATTGCTACGAGAAAAAATCGTAGCCTCTATGACCAGAAGATTCATTGTCATCACCGACAGTTCCAAAAAAGTAGACAAACTGGGGAAATTCAAAGTTCCTATAGAAGTGATTCCTTTTTCGTACAATTATGTTCTCCGCAAGTTACAAAAATTAGGAGGCCAAGGAATTGTACGCAAAAAAGAAGATCAACCATATCAAACAGATCAAGGCAATTACATTATTGATGCGGATTTCGGGCTTATTGAAGATCCTACTACATTAGAAAAACAAATCAATACTATCGTAGGAGTAGTTGAACATGGCTTATTCCTTAACCTCGCATCCAGGGTAATCATGGCGCAGGGAGATGATATAGTAGTATTTGAAAAGTAATTATAATTGAGTTTGCAAATAAAAGCACGAAGCAAAAGGCCTCGTGCTTTTATTAATAATCTTTATTAATCTAACAGGATGTTCACCTTTGGCTTGCAATAAGCAAGTTCAAATCTGTGTACTTAAGATCAAAACGTTGGCTAAGATAGAAATTGGTCAGGTATCCTTTAAATAGATAAATACCATGACGTAAATGTACTTTATGCCAAGCCAATTCTTCGACACCTCCAGCCTCACCGGCCTCAATCAGTAGAGGCATTAATACATTACTAATAGCCTGAGATGCTGTGCGTGAAAAGCCCGAAGGGATATTGGGTACACAATAATGAATCACACCGTATTTTATAAAAATAGGTGCCTCATGTGAAGTCACTTCTGATGTCTCAAAACATCCGCCACGATCAATGCTTGCATCAATGATTACCGAGCCGGGACGCATACCGCTGACCATTTCTTCTGTAACGACCATAGGCGTACGGCCGTTCTGATTGGCCAGAGCACCTACAGCCACTTCGCAAGTGCGTAATTGCTTAGCCAGCAGTTTAGGTTCAATAACCGAGGTCCACAGACGTTGTCCAATAGTATTCTGCAAGCGTTTTAATCGACTAACATTATTATCAAATACTTTTACCGAGGCACCGAGTGCCAGTGCGGCTCGGGCTGCATACTCTCCTACAATTCCTGCCCCAATAATAATCACCTTGGTAGGTGCAATTCCGGAAATTCCTCCGAGCAATACCCCTTTTCCATGATTGGCAGAGCTTAAATACTGTGCTGCAATCAACATCACCGCACTACCGGCAATCTCACTCATACTACGCACTATGGGATAGGAGTCAGAATCATCTTTAAGATTTTCGAAGGAGATAGCCGTTATTTTCTTCTGCATCATCGTACACAATACCTCCTGCCTGAGCACGGATAAATGCAAAGGAGATATAATGCATTGATTCATCTGCAGCAATGGCAAATCCTCCTCCACAACCGGCGCACTCTTTACCAATATAGGGGCTTTAAAAACTTCTTCGCGGCTATAAACAATCTTAGCACCTGCATCGCTATATTCTTGGTCTCTGAAATGGGAAGCGTCTCCCGCATTATGTTCCAGAACCACGGTGTGTCCATTATTCACTAATACACTTACTGCATCCGGTGTCAACGCCACTCTGTTTTCTTGAAATGCAATTTCCTTAGGTATGCCAATCGTCATTCCTGAACCTTTCACTTTTATATCCAGTGTTTCCTCTAGTGTTTCATAGCTAAATGACGGGCTAACGATAGGCTTCTTTTTACTCATATGTACAATGGTGTGCTATAAAATTCGGGTTTATAATGGATGCCATTTTGAAAGGTTACCTTCTTCAAACTTACTGAATCTTTTCGGTTCTTATTGCGTAATTTCAATAGTACGGGTATTACCTTCATCCTGATGTAGATATACATGTATCGCATCCGGAGGTAATAAGTCTGGTATACGCTCCGGCCATTCCACAAAGCAATAATTGCCACTATATAGGCAGTCTTCCACTCCAGCCTGAATGGCTTCTTCCTCGTCTTTTAATCTATATAAATCAATATGAAATATTACATCTTGCGCTTCATTATGCGAATACATATACTCATTAATAATAGAGAAAGTAGGGCTACTTACTGCATCCTGAACACCCAGCAACTTGCATACCGCACTCACCAGTGTTGTTTTGCCTGCACCCATATTACCGTGCAGTGCAATTACTTTATGATCTTTCACCTGGTCCCAAAACCACTTTGCCACACTATCTATATCCTGTATGCTATACTCTTTCGTAATAAACGACATAGTGTAATTAAAAACGCAAATATCCGTCTTTAAGAAATATAATAATTCAATTAATCGTCTTCATTCCCTATGAAAGCAAAGCTCGATAACCAAAGGGAGTTATTTTCAAAACCCTATTCCACCACTCTAAGTTTTGCATAGTTAAGTAAGATCTTTTTCTCGCCATTATGCTCAAATCTGATCAACGCCATAGGATTATGGCTGGCCCCCTCCATTTTAATCACCTCCCCAAAACCAAATTTCTGATGCTCTACCCGTTTGCCCACCTGTATTTCCGAAACATCACTTGCAACAAAACCCGGTGTAGGGGTATGTTCTTTTACCTTAGGCTCCGGTTTGGGAGAGAGATAAGATGGTGTGGTCTTTTTAGAGGGGGGTGGTCCGTATTTTCTTTCTGCATCCAGTAGGGTATCCTGCCCCCAACCTCCATTCAAGCGGTCAAAAGCGCTGCCTCCTGGAGAGAAGGATGATGACAAGCGTGTTCCTCCGCCGGCATAAGTTCTGTCCAAAAACTCTTCCGGCAGCTCTTCGATAAAGCGGCTAGGTTCGTTTTGCACCAAAGAGCCGAATTTATATCGGGTATGTGCATAAGTTATCCAGAGTTTTTTCTTAGCCCGGGTAATGACTACATAAAATAAACGACGTTCTTCTTCGAGCTCATCTCTTGTATTAATACTCATAGCATTGGGGAACAACATTTCCTCCAATCCGGCCGCAAATACACATTCGAACTCCAATCCTTTCGCCGCGTGAATGGTCATTAGTTTTACCGTATCAGCATCAGGATCTTTTTCGTCCGCATCGGTAAGCAGGGTAATCTGTTGCAGATAGGCACCCAAGGTTTTATCTACAACTTCACCTTCCTCGTTATCCGGGCTTTCGACCCATTCTTTGATGGAGTTCAGCAATTCCTGAATGTTTTCATACTTCTGAAGCCCTTCGGTACTCTTATCATTGAATAGCTCTTTTACCAGGTTCGTTTGTTTACCAACGTGGAAAGCCACTTCATAGGCATTATGCTTACCCAGCATGCTAATGAAGCTCTTAATCATGGTCACAAACTCATTGATGGCTTCCAGTGTTCCTGACCTGAACCCAAACTGAGGTGCATTTTCTAGCACCTCCCACATGGTAATATTATGCGTATTAGCTAACAGAATAATCTTATCTACCGTAGTCTTACCAATGCCGCGGGTAGGATAATTGATAATGCGTTTTAGCGCTTCCTCATCCTTAGTATTGATGATTAATCGCAGATAGGCTAACAGGTCTTTTATTTCCTTTCGCTGATAGAAGCTAATCCCTCCATAAATAGTATAAGGAATGTTCAAACGCCTCAATGCCTCCTCAAAAGCACGGCTTTGGGCATTGGTACGATACAGAATAGCAAAATCTTTGTTGGCAAAATGATTCCGCAATTTCTGCTCCTGAATAGTGTCAGCTATAAACTTTCCCTCATCATTGTCAGACATCGTCTTGACAACTTTGATTTTTTCTCCACTAGCATTCTCGGTAAATAATACCTTGGGAATTTGCCCCTTATTTTTGCTGATGACGGAGTTGGCTGCATTGATGATGTTCTGAGTACTACGATAATTTTGTTCCAGCTTTACCACCTTCACATCATCATAATCTTTCTGAAACTGTAATATATTTTGAATAGTTGCCCCACGGAAACTGTAAATACTCTGCGCATCATCCCCTACTACGCATACATTCTCATGCATGGCTCCCAGCATTTTAATAATTGCATACTGAGCCGGGTTAGTATCCTGATACTCATCAATTAAAATAAATTTAAACTTATGCTGGTACTTACTCAGCAAGTCCGGAAAGGTTTTTAACAACTCATAAAACTTCAGCAAAAGGTCATCAAAATCCATCGCGCCGTTCTTAAAGCACCGCTTGCAATAAGCATCATAAATTTTTGCAAGTGCCGGTCGATTAGCCCGCATATCTTCTTGTTGTATGTAATAGTCGTTGGCGTAATCTAGAGGGGTAACCAATGCATTCTTGGCAGCCGAAATGCGGTTGTAAACCGTAGCCGGCTTATACAGTTTGTCATCAAGATGCATTTCATTGATTACGGTTTTCACCACGCTTTTGGCATCATCGGTGTCATAAATAGTAAAATTGTTAGGATAGCCCAGCCGGTGAGCATCGGCTCTTAAAATCCGCGCAAATACACTGTGAAAAGTACCTATATATAAATTGCGAGCTTCATTATTACCTAAGATATGTTCCACCCGCTCCTTCATTTCCTTAGCGGCCTTATTAGTGAAAGTCAATGCCAGAATATTGAAAGCATCCACCCCACTAGCCATTAAGTGTGCGATTCGCGTGGTAAGCACTTTGGTTTTTCCGCTTCCCGCTCCTGCAATAATCATGATCGGGCCATGTATATGCAATACCGCCTCCCGCTGTCTTTCATTCAATCCTTGTAAGTAATCCTGCATGGGCGCAAGTTACGAATAGGTACCTAAAGCTTTCACATAAAATTATCATTTGGGAGAATTTAGCCTATTAAACCATGCTCATTACGAAAAGTCACATTTAAGGTTTCTATAAATCTTAACAATATGATGTAAAACCTTTCAGGTACAACCTTCATCTTACTTAAAAATAGAGTACATATGGAGACATTACATTTATTAAAATCTGGTCTTTTAGCTATAGTATTGGGAAGTGCTACTTTCATTAATGCTCAGGAGGTTTCTTCTGTAAAAGAACGTCCTCGCACCTATCGCCATATCAAAAAAGACCATTTTTCGAAAGAGCTGAATCTGTCTGAGCAACAGCAAAAAGAGCTACAAACGCTCAACACAAATATGAGAGACAAGTTAAAGGCTATTGCAAAAGACAGCAGTCTTTCCAAAGAGGAAAAAAGAAAACAACTGGCCGCAGTAAGGGCTGAATTTAGTGATAAGAGAAAAAATGTACTGACGCCCCAGCAAAAAGAGCTAATGGACAAAAAACTACAGTCCTACAAAGAGTATCGTAAAAAAAGAGGATTTGCGAAATGGGCTCGCCGAGGAGCTCACGGCTGGTCAAAGGATGGCTACGCCAAGAGCAGGAAGTTTTCAAAAAAAGCATCTAATGCCTATGCGGACTCCTTACGATTGACTGACAGTCAGAAACAAAAATTAAAAGCCATTATGCTGGATACTAAAAAGAAAGCATTAGATATCAGGCATAATACCGCTCTTAACGCAGATGAAAGACGTCATCAGTTTGAAGCATTGAGGAAACAGCATAGTGCTGAAGTAGATAAAATATTAACAGAGGAACAAAAAGCGATTTGGCAGCAATATAGAAAACATCGCCGCCCACACAAGCCTAGCAATGCATAACTATAAATAAAATTGCTTTATAAAAGTTTTTAACAATACATTTTAAAAAACAGAAATATGAAAAAAACAATTCTCCTAGTAGCAATCATAGGCGCTTTTAGCCTTACATCTACCTATGCACAAAATGCTCCAGCAAAAGAAGATAAAAAAGAAGCCCGTGGGGAACGTCGGGGGCCTGGAGGCGGGAATATGATGGTCATTTATAAGGACCTGAACCTGACCCAGGAACAAGAAGGTAAAATTAAAGCCATCAATGATGAGCAAAGAGAAAAAATGATGGCATTGAGAAACGATAACTCACTGACCGATGATGCCAGAAGAGAAAAAATGAGAGCATTAATGCAAGAAAGACAAGAAAAAATCAATGCCGTATTAACAAAAGAACAGCAGGAAAAACTGGCAGCAAAAATGAAAGAAAGAGGAGACTGGAACGGCCCTCAAAGAAATAAGAAGAAAGAAAATTAATCTCATTTTCATCTAATCATTACAGCCACCTCTAAAAGGTGGCTTTTTTACGCCCAATAGAAGTATCTTTGCAGCCATTCATCTACTGTTGAAAAACAGCAAAAAAATTTATAATGGCAAAAATTGACCCCCGCTTTGCAAAATTCGTTCTCAAAAAAAGCAACGCTGCAATAAAAGAAGCTATCAAGCAAGAAAAAAGAAAACAAAAACAGGAGCGCGCTGCTTTCTTTGAACAAAAGAAAAAAGAAGCGGCCCAACAAAAGGCCAAAGCTGCAGTAATAGAACGGCCCGCGATTAAGGAAAAAATGCCGCTCAATAAGTATATCGCCCATGGCGGTATCTGTAGTAGAAGAGACGCGGCCCAGCTGATAAAAGACGGATTAGTTAAAGTAAACGGGAAAGTTATCACCGAGCCGGGATACAAAGTACAGGATGGCGATGTGGTCATCGCTAACGGGAAAAAGGTGGTACCCAGCAAAACGCTAGTATATATTCTGCTTAACAAACCCAAAGATTATATTACCACTACTGAGGACCCCAAAAAACGCAAAACTGTTCTAGACCTCATAAAAGGAGTAACTACCGAAAGAGTTTACCCGGTTGGTCGCTTGGATAGAAATACTTCGGGGGTTTTGCTGATTACAAACGATGGGGAGCTGGCCCAACAACTTACACATCCCAGCAGTGAAGTGAAAAAAGTGTATGCTGTAACGCTGGACAAACCGTTGGCAAAAGCCGACTTTGATAAAATACTCAAAGGCGTGATATTGGAAGACGGACCGGCTTATGTGGATGTGTTGGCATATAGTGACCTGAAGGACAAAACACAGATAGGTATAGAAATTCATAGTGGCCGTAACCGCATTGTACGCCGCATTTTTGAAAGCTTGGGCTATAAGGTAAAAAACCTAGATAGAGTAATGTTTGCCGGGCTTACCAAGAAAAATGTTCCCCGCGGCAAGTTCCGCTTCTTAACAGAAAGAGAAGTAAGAAATCTGAAATACCTAGGTAAAAAGAATAAAAACAAACCTGCAACCGATAAATAAAAATCGGAAAGTAATAACTTTATTACCCTTTAATTGGCTTACCCTAAAACATTTGATATGTCATTAGAACAAACCATTAATGCCGATATTAAGGCCGCCATGCTGGCCAAGGATGCTGATGCTTTAAACGGATTAAGAGCTATTAAAGCAGCCATTTTACTGGCCAAAACTGCAGAAGGAGCCTCCGGAGAATTAAGTGAGGATGACGAAATTAAACTCTTACAAAGACTGGTAAAACAAAGAAAAGACTCGCTGGAGATTTATGAAAAGCAAAACCGGCCAGATCTGGCAGCGAAAGAAAAAGCTGAAATAGCTATTATCGAAAAATACCTGCCGGCACAACTTTCGCCCGAGGAACTGCGCATCGAATTACAGAAAATCATTGCCGAAGTAGGTGCTAACTCTCCTGCTGATATGGGGAAAGTAATGGGTGTTGCTACTAAGGCTTTGGCTGGAAAAGCTGATGGCAAGACTATCTCCGGCATTGTAAAAGAATTGTTGGCGTCTTAAACCAAGGTTATAGTAATCACTTAAAAGCTTTTCACTTGGTTATCGACATTATAGTCATCATCATTGGAGTTCTTGCTGCCATCAGGGGATTACGTCAGGGATTGATTGTGGGCGTCTGCTCTTTTCTGGCGATCATTGTAGGCCTGGCGGCAGCAATGAAACTGTCTTCCGTTTTTGCGGAAAAAATTGGCTCAGCGGCTAACCTTACTGGTCGCTGGGTTCCGTTTGTTGCCTTCCTACTCGTATTTGCAGTAGTAGCACTACTGGTACGCTCATTATCGTCCATTGTGCATAATGTATCTGAAAAATTATTTTTGGGCATTTTTAACCGACTTGGCGGCATGGTGTTTTTTGTACTCATCTACCTTACTCCTGTCGCCATTCTATTATTTTACATTACACAACTCAAGTTGCTTTCTGCAAGTTATATAGAAGCGTCTTTCACCTATCCCTTTCTAAAATCTTTGGGATCCTTTACTATCGAAAGTTTGGGCAGCATTATACCGGCTTTTAAAAACATGTTTAGTGCATTAGAACAGTTTTTTGAATCAGCCGCCCATCGCATTCAGGAACACTGAGGCATAAATTATTTTTCAGCGAAGTAAGATGATGGGATGGGAGTTACTGCAATTATTATAAGCGTATTAAGGATATCTTTCACTATTACTGGTTCAGGTATTGCTTCTTTATCAATAAATAGTATGCGTCAAACTGATGATGCACAAAATAATCCTTAAACTCAGAGCCCTTTTCTTTAAAAATCTGGTGGTACTCCTCATCGGGCATTAGTACAATAGGAGTGCCTGCTCGCATATAGTTTACCGATGCCACGTACTCCGGTTCCTTAAAGTCCTTTAATTCCTTATTGATAGACTTTTTATACAAAACCTTACCTAAATAGTGGGTATACACTTCCTGCGCCTTGCGCGGCTTTCGATACAATTTGTTATACAAAGCACCTCCTACAATTCTTACCAGTAACGACTGCTTCTTCAGCAAACTCTTAGTGTGTATTAAAGGATTTAGATCGTTCATATCTTGAAGCCGTTGTATGGTATAGGGAGACTCCGGAACCCAATCGGACCGATTTACTACAGTAAAGGCCCAGCCACCCCGGTTGATAAACTCATAATCATAAGCATAAAACATGTTACCGGGTTTGGGAGCCGCACTGCAATAGGTTTTAAAAACAATATCGTTAGGTAGTGTTCCATCTTGTTGTAGATAATACAGATAAGATCGTAACAAGTAAGTAATGGCTCCACCCTGACTATGACCAGATAGATAAAAATGGCGCACTCCTTTGCCGTATAAATCTTTTATCTTGGCAACTATATCTGGAGCCATGGAAGCTAGGGCTACCGTCCACCCTACATGCACATAAGCCTGCTTATCTGCAGCCAGCTTATATGAAAAAAGAGTAGTATCGTTCAGCTGTAAGGTTCCTTGAGCTGCTATCATAGCTGCGTAAAAATTAGCCGACCAGCTTACCGGACTTGCTACCGTACCGCGCACTGTTATCGCCGCCACATTGTCCTCACGCAGATAAAGGCTCCATTGATTTTTAAGTCCTACTTCAGGCGAGGTATACAATTTAGTGTAAACATCTTTTTGCGTTTTTCTTACATTAGAGTCGGCAATACTGTTGCCATAAAAATTTAGCGACAGTAACGCCAAATATTCTTCCGCATCAAAACCCGGTTTTAGTTGGGGTTGAGCATAAACGCACAGGGTAAAAGTTATAGTAAGGATAGATACAAAAAAATAGAGGCGGTGTATTGTTGTTGCATCTGTTCTTCTTATTAGCATAAATATACAAAAAAGCTCCGGCTGTTACCGGAGCATTAGCCTAAAAAATCCTTTATAATGTTTTCAGCACATCATTCATTGTTCTTACGGCATCAGCACTCTTTTGGAATGCAGCCTTTTCTTCTTCACTAAGATCGAGCTCAACAATCTGCTCCCAACCGTTTCTTCCCAGTACTACGGGTACAACTAAGGATATATCTTGCTGCCCATACTCCCCTTCGAGATACACTCCACAGGAGATCAATTTTTTCTCATCACGTAAAATACTTTCTACCATTGCTGCAGTTCCTGCACCCGGTGCGTACCATGCCGATGTTCCGATAAGCTTTGTGAGCGTAGCACCACCTACCATAGTATCGGCTACAATTTTTTTCTGCTGTTCTTCAGATAGAAAATCCACAACAGGCTTGCTTCCCCATGTAGCATGCTTAATCAAAGGAATCATGGTTGTATCGCCATGCCCACCAATAACTACCGCATTTAAATCAGCCGGAGAGCACTTTAGCTCTTGGCTTAGATAATAACGAAAACGTGCTGAATCCAGCGCTCCTCCCATACCAATTACCTTGTTCTTGGGAAGTCCCGAGGTTTTATAAGTAAGATAATTCATGGTATCCATAGGATTGGATACAACTATAATGATGGGCTCTGCGGAATATTTGAGAATATTTTCAGTAACACTTTTAACAATACCGGCATTGACGCCAATGAGTTCCTCGCGCGTCATGCCCGGTTTGCGTGGCATACCGGAAGTGATTACTACCACGTCTGAATTGGCAGTAGCCGCATAATCGTTGGTAACCCCTTTGATCTTGGTATCAAAGCCTAACAGTGCGGCAGTCTGCATCATATCAATTGCCTTCCCTTCGGCCACACCTTCCTTAATGTCTAATAAAACAACTTCGGAGGCGAGCTCTTTGCGGGCTATATTATCGGCACAGGTGGCCCCCACTGCCCCGGCTCCTATTACGGTTACTTTCATGTGCTTTTCGGATTTAATGCGTTAATAATTATTACAAATCTAACTCATAAGGCCATAAAGAACCCAATCTTATTCCTGAAATTAAGCTTTGAAATTTTTTTTAAAAAACCTTTTGCTTGAAATATTCGAAATACTTATTTTTGCAACCCGATTGAAGATCGGAGATGGTAATGACCCATGGTGTAACGGTAGCACTACAGATTTTGGTTCTGTCTGTTAAGGTTCGAATCCTTATGGGTCAACAAAAAAGCAGGTTTCTTTCGTAGAAATCTGCTTTTTTGCTTTTAGGGCGCCTAACCTATTTTTGATTAAAAATGAATACTTTTGGCTATGCTTAAAGTTGGAGTAGTAGGAGTTGGCCATTTGGGAAAATTTCACCTGAATAACTGGCTCGAAATAAACAATGTAGAAGTTGTGGGCTTTGTAGACCCCAACGACGAAGTAGCTACCGAAGTAGCTGAAAAATACAAGTTGAAACGATTCTTCGACGTGGATGAATTCCTCCAGCTTTGTGATGCCATCGACATTGTTACTCCTACCAACTTCCACTACGAATGGTGCGAACGAGCTATCAAACTGGGCAAGCATGTTTTTGTTGAAAAACCTTTTGCCCACACGATGGACGAAGCCCGTCAACTGGTAAAACTGGCCAAAGAATCCAACATTAAGCTACAGGTAGGTCATGTGGAAAGGTTTAATCCAGCTTTTTTGGCGCTGAAAGAGGTGTCACTCAACCCGATGTTTATAGAAGTACACAGATTAGCACAGTTCAATCCTCGTGGTACAGAAGTAAGCGTAATACTGGATCTGATGATTCATGACATTGACATCATTCTCAGCATCGTGAAAAGCGATGTAAAAAAGATATCAGCTAGCGGCGTGGCAGTAATGACCGAAACACCCGATATTGCTAATGTGCGGATTGAATTTGATAATGGATGTGTAGCCAACCTTACCTCTAGCCGCATCTCCATGAAGAAAATGAGAAAGATGCGCATCTTCCAAAAAGATGCTTACATTGGCATTGATTTTCTAGACAAGAAAACAGAAATCATCAAACTTAAGGAACCGCAGGATAAAGATGTATTCTCTTTCGACATTGCTACTCCTTCCGGTAATAAAACCATCGCCATCGCCAACCCTCCAGTTCCCCAAGTGAATGCTATCAAAAAAGAACTGGAAGAATTTAGAGATGCTATCCTCAACAATACCCAGCCTATCGTAAACGAGATAGACGGCCTGAAAGCGATGGATGTAGCACACCAGATTCTGGAGAAAATTGGCAACAACCGTATTTCCCGTTAAGGTTGTATAATTCGAGCTGCAATTTCTAAATCCAGTGGGTGGGTGATTTTGATATTATTTTTTTCACCTTCTACTAAAGATACTTTCATTCCGAAAGCTTCTACTACCGTAGCCTCATCGGTAAACCAATCTTTATAATCGATATTAAAAGCGGGTAATAATATTTTGCTATGAAACACCTGAGGTGTCTGAATTAGCACTACCTTCTCTCTGTTTAATGCTTCACTGTTTCCGTCTTCACCTAACAAACGCAGACTATCGCTACATTTAATAGCCGGCACTGCACTTCCTGTTTCTAATGCTGTTTTGTAACAACGTTGGATAAGCTCCTTGGAGACGGTGCAGCGTACCGCATCATGCACAAATATGATAGACTCTTCTTCTACTAAAGCTAGTCCGTTTTTCACGGAGTCGAAGCGGGTGGGCCCGCCTATAGTTATTTTGATGCGTTCATTATCAAACCAAGCATCAATGATCTCTCGCCCCATATCCACATATTCCTCACCAAGCACTAGTACTACCTGCATGTCATCATATGCCGATAAAAAAGTCTGCAGTGTGTAATACAAGACAGGTTTATTATGTACCAATAAAAACTGCTTGGGTAAATCCGTTCCCATTCTTCTGCCCGATCCACCGGCAACAATAATCGCAACTTTCTTCATGCGCCAAAAGTATTTTATTTTTCATTATCTGATGATATATATAGTATTAAATATCGCGTACAGCAGCCCATCGGCAAGCTCGCAATCGATACGAAGTTTTTCATCACTCACAACATAACTCCGTTATTTTTGCTTATGAATTATCAAGAAACCATCGATTACTTATATCAGCAATTGCCCATGTTCAGCCGCATTGGCAAAGAAGCTATCAAACCCGGATTCGCCAATATTATAGCCCTTTGCGAACAATTGAACATTCCCTATCAGAAAAATAAATACATCCATATAGCCGGCACAAATGGTAAAGGTTCGGTAAGTCATATGCTGGCGTCTATATTACAAACCGGCGGATACAAAACAGGGTTATACACATCTCCACACTTAAAAGATTTTAAGGAGCGCATACGGGTAAACGGCGTCATGATGGAGGAAGACGAAGTGGTAGCTTTCGTAGCAAAAGCACAGTCATTAATAGAATCGCTGCATCCCAGTTTTTTTGAAATTACTGTAGCGATGGCCCTATATTACTTTGATAAATGCAAGACAGATATTGCTGTTATTGAGACTGGACTGGGCGGCAGACTGGATAGCACTAATATCATCACTCCTGAACTTTCCATTATTACCAACATCGGGTACGACCATATGCAGATGCTGGGTGATACTTTGGAAAAGATCGCCACAGAAAAAGCCGGAATCATCAAACCCCATATCCCCGTAGTAATAGGCGAAAAACAAGAGGAAACATCAGGCGTATTTGTCCAAAAAGCGGCAGAACAGCAAGCTCCTATAACTTTTGCTACAGAGCGCTTTCAAATTGCGAACTGGCAATCCGACAACCATTTTTTAAAAGTGGAGGTGGCCATAAAAGATAAAACCGATCATCAGGCTTATTTGTTGGACTTAACCGGACAATACCAGCTTAAAAATCTTCTCACCGTATTAGAATCGTGCAGACAAATGCAACAACGCGGCTGGAATATTAGCGAGCGGCACATTGCGGAAGGTCTTAAACATGTAAAAAAACATACAGGTCTTCAAGGGCGCTGGGAAGTAGTGCACCAACACCCGCAAATCGTGTTGGATGTAGCCCATAATGTAAATGGCATACAGGAATTACTCAATCAGCTAGAAATAACCTCTTATCATCATTTACACATGGTTATAGGAATGGTAAAGGATAAAGATGTGGACCAGGTATTAAAAATGCTCCCTCCATATGCTACTTATTATTTTACTAACGCACATATACCTCGTGCATTATCTGCAGAAGCACTGAAAGCTAAAGCAGCTCATTATAATTTACAAGGGAAATGTTATTCATCGGTCGACGAAGCCATTGCCGAAGCTAAAGCACATGCACATACAAATGATTTGATTGTAGTATGCGGCAGTGTATTTCTAGTAGGAGAAGTGAGTAGAATATAACAACTTGCTTTATTCGCTTCTTAAAGATATGACCTGTCGCGATGCTTTCACAGCCGGGAACCATGAAGCCAAGAACGAAACTACTAGTACAGTAAGTGCTACCAGAAAGAAATCGCCAATTCGGGGTTCTACGGGAAAATAATCAATTAAAAAAGAACCGCCTTCCAAAGGTACTAGGTGATAATTAATTTGAAGGATAATGAGTACAAGGGCAATCACCATACCGATGATACCACCGATGAATGCCAGTAAAAAACCTTCACCTAGGAATATCTTTAAAATAAAATTTTTATCTGCACCTAATGCATTGAGTATGCTGATGTCTTTTTGTTTTTCTAATACCAGCATAGTTAAAGCACCCACCATATTGAAAGCTGCCACAATAAGAATAATACTGAGGACTGCATAAAACAACCATCGTTCCAAATTCATAATCGCATATAAGCTCTCATTCTGTTGATAACGGGTTTGCACTTTATACCCTTCGAAAACTGTGGCAATTTCTCTTGCAATGGCATCCACTTTTGCAGGATCATTCACGGCAATCTCCACTGCACTATACTCATTTTCATCCAACTGCATAGCTTTTTTCAAATAGGCCCCGTTCACCATTGCATACTTATTATCAAAATCCTGCTGAATCATAAAAGAACCCGAAGTATGAATAGTATCGCTGGAAATACTTTCGAACTCGTCAAAATGCTCCGTACGTGATTTTCTCGGAACATAGATCATGAGAGGGTTAGCATTATTACCAGCTCTGATGCCCAACGCACTTTCTATTCCCACCCCCAAAAATAATTTGGGACGCGAGGCCGTACCTATATTGTATTTTCCGGAATAAACAAACTCACTTACCGAGGTAGTAGTTTTATAGCGATCATCCACTCCTTTGAGATGTACGATAGCCTGATTCGCTTTATTTTGAATAATGGCTTTTTCTTCAATTACCAAAGAAAAATCTGCAACGCCTTTTACATTGCGCAATTGATTTAATTGTTCCTCGGATATAGTAATGATTTTGCCTGATGGTGCACCCACTCTGATATCAGGATAAAAAGAAGCGTATAGCGACTTTACCAATCCTTCAAACCCATTGAAGACACTCAATACCAAGATGAGAGAGGCTGTGCCCACCACAATAGCCACAATGCATATCCAAGAAATGATATTAATGACATTGGTGGACTTTTTCGCTTTGAAATAACGCCAGGCAAAAAGTGTGTACAATGATCAATAATTATTAATAATTACCAATGAATACCGATGCTTATTCTTTTTTATTCTTTCTCTCCTCATCAAGTTTTTTAAACAACTCTTCCATTCGAAAAACATGGTCGAGAGTTTCATCCTCAAAAAACTTCAGTACAGGAACATTGCGCAGCTGATGTCTTATAGCTGCGGCTAGTTCTTTTTTTATCTCATGGTGCCGTTCCTCGATTTGTTGCAATGCAGCGGTTTTATCCTTTACCTGAAAAAAGCTCAGATAAAAACGAGCCTCCAGCAGATCGGGAGTAACTTTTACGCCGGCTATCGAAACCATTCCCCCTTCGATCATATTTAGACCTAACCGTTGAAAGATCCTATTCATCTCTTCATTCAACAAACCCGCAACCTGCTTTTGACGTTTACTTTCCTGCATAACCTTACGTTTAAAATGTAAAAATACTCACTAATATTTACAACTGCCCATTAAAAGACATTAGAGAGCTTATATGCCCAAGCATATGGGCTTGGGTTATTGTTCGGGTTTAGTTGTGGAGCGGTAATTATCAGACTATTACCTTTTCTTGAAAAACGCACATTGCCCTCATACCCTAAAAGCTCGACCTTGTCGGCTTTTACCTGAGGTAAGATAATTTGTTTTTTCCATTTCGTTACTAAAACATACAAATCCCGACCTTTTTTGGTAAAGTAGATATCTTCCAGTGTGGGAGCCGATGGCCAGGCTGTTGTGCCATAAATCGCCTCTCCATTAATACTAAGCCAGTCGCCCATATCTTTCAGTCTTTGCTGCATAATTACGGGAATAGTACCGTCTGCAGCTGGACCGATATTCAACAACAGGCTTCCTCCACGCGCCACAATGTCTATCAGCATATGAATAAGGCTTTTACTGCTTTGATACTGCTCCAGATTTTCATTACGATTATAACCAAACGACTCTCCTATGCCACGACACTCTTCCCAAGCACGGGTGAGACTGGCATTACCCTTTCCATACTCTGTGGTATTAAAACCTCCATTCTTGCGTTCGGAGCTCCATCGATCGTTTGTTACTACAGTATTTTTTACGGGAGATTCGTTATACAGCCAGCTCAAAAATTCACGGCTTTGCCATACTGTATCACTATGCTCCCATTCTCCATCAGCCCATACCACATCTGGCTCGTAACGTGTTACCAGATCCTTCAGTTGCGGTAACATATGCTCACGTACATATTTATGTACGTCTTGCCTGTACAAAGGATTATACCACTCGTACAACGAATAATAAAACCCCATATGCAATCCCGCTTTCTTTACAGCAGTAGTCAGCTCACCGGCTAAGTCGCGTCGAGGCCCCACATCATAGGCATTCCAGTTCCAAGCTTCGCGACTGGGCCATAAAGCAAACCCGTCATGATGCTTGCTGGTAAGTACAACATATTTAGCGCCAGCATTTTTGATAAGTTGTGCCCAAAACTCGGGATCAAACAACTCTGCCTTAAACTGTGTTACAAAATCCTGATATTTAAAGTTTGGACCATAGTTTTTGTTATGAAATTCCACAAACTCCTTATGAATTTTTAGCTTCTTATTATTCAGTCGTTCCCAATACCATTCGGCATAGTTACTGCCAAAACCATCAGCATTGGAGTTGGTGGCCCAGGCCGGCACACTATATAATCCCCAGTGAATGAATATGCCAAATTTAGCATCGGTATACCACTGAGGTATGGGACGGGACTCGAGCGATTCCCAAGTAGGCTGATAGGGCTGACTTAAAAGCTGACTCGACAATAGGGCAGCAAACAGGGTAGTAAAGATTTTATGCATCTTGTATATTAATATCAGTAACCAAACATACATGATTTTTTCTATCTACTACACATAATCTTTGTTATCAAAAACTGTAAAAAAAAATCAAAAAAATAGTGTGTATGCTGCTTTTTAAGGATTCTTATCGTCCCTAAGAATAAAAAGAGCACTAAAATGAAAAAGCTGTTTTTTATTCTGTCCGTATTACCCTTGGTGTATAATCCAAGACGGATAAAAATTGACCATATTTTATAATGTAACCCTATTTTAACATTGTCGACATTTGGCAGTCCTGTACTGTCACTTGTAATATTTTCAACTTCTGCCTACCTTTGTCGCTCGATGAGCCAGGAGGTGTTGCAGAATTTTTATAAAGATGACCCCCGCTGTTTACAGATAGCGACCGGGATTTCATTGCAACAACCTTCGCGCATAGCGCTTACAGGGCTTTTTGGCAGTTCGGCAGCTTTTGTACTTGCGGCCTGCGCAAGACAGCTGGAAGACTATAATCATGTTATCATCCTGAATGAGGCAGAAGAAGCCGCTTATTTCCATAATACTTTCGAAAATATTACGGGCCAGCTGGATATCTTCTACTTCCCCTCTTCCTTTAAAACGAGGAAGAATTATCGACTATTGAACGCTTCGCATGTGATGTTACGAACAGAAGCGCTCACTCAACTAGCTTCTGGAGAAGGACGCGAGGTAAGAAAAAAAGTGCTGGTGACCTATCCCGAAGCATTATTCGAAAAAGTAGTTATATCGAAAACGCTCTCGGAAAACATCATCCATCTTAAGACCGCCGACTCGATTGATTTGGGCCAGCTACTATTAAAACTCGATAGTTTTGGCTTTGAAAAAACCGACTTTGTTTACGAACCCGGTCAGTATGCCATCCGTGGCGGTATTTTTGATATTTATTCTTTTGGGAATGATAAACCTTACCGTTTTGAACTATTTGGTGATCAAATAGATTCTATTCGCATTATAGACCCGGAAACACAGTTAAGCGAAAGAAAATTGCTTTCTGTAACTATTATCCCTAATGTAGATACCCAGTTTACCAATGAAGAGCGTGTATCATTATTCGATTTTCTTCCGGGAAATACGGTGTTTTGGATCCAAGATAAAGATCTCGTCACAGAACGTTTGAAGGATTGTGAGGAAGAGCTACAATATTTTTTGGCACACAACGCAACATCTACAGCATCTATAGAAGAGGAAGATGCTGATAAATTTTTCAAAAAAGATATTACAACCAGTGATTTCATTACTGCTGATACATTTGTAGGATCGCTTCAACACAGGTCAGTAGCGTATTTCGGGGATCAGTGCTTTGATGCAAAGGATGAATATGCCTTCCATACCAAATCACAACCGGCGTTTAACCGTCAGTTCAATTTGCTAATCGAGGATTTAAAAGATAAAGAAAATAAACAATACAGCATTTATATCTTCTCTGAGAATCCTAAGCAATTGCAACGGTTGCAGACGATTTTTGACGATCTGAACGCTGGATTAGTATTCAATCCTGTAGCCTGTTCTATACATCTGGGTTTTGTAGATGAGGATCTTAAGATTGTCTGCTATACCGATCATGAAATATTTCAACGCTATCATAAATACAAAGTAAAGCAGGCATACAATAAAAATAAGGCCATTACCCTACGTACGTTGCGTGAGCTGCAACCGGGTGATTATGTTACACATATTGACCATGGTGTGGGTGTATACAGCGGTTTGCAGAAGATTGAGGTAAATGGCAAGCAGCAGGAAGTAGTGCGCATTATCTATAAGGATAAAGATGTATTGTATGTAAACATCAACTCACTACATAAAATTGCCAAATACACCGGGAAGGACGGTAGTGTACCCAAAGTCAACAAACTAGGTAGTGATGCATGGAATCGTCTGAAAGAAAAAACCAAAACCAAGGTTAAAGAAATTGCTTTTGACTTAATCACGCTTTACGCAAAAAGAAAGGCTCAGAAGGGATTTGCACATAGTCCGGATACCTACTTACAAACCGAGCTAGAGGCATCATTCATATATGAAGATACACCTGATCAAAGTAAAGCAACAGCCGATGTTAAGAAAGATATGGAGTCTCCCTCTCCGATGGACCGCCTCGTGTGTGGGGATGTGGGTTTTGGAAAAACCGAAATTGCCATCCGTGCTGCGTTTAAAACCTGTGTAGATGGCAAACAGGCTGCCGTACTGGTACCAACTACTATTCTGGCTTTTCAACACTACAAAACATTCAGTGAACGGTTGAAAGATTTTCCGGTAACGGTTGATTATCTGAATCGCTTCAAAACAGCGAAGGAGAAAAAAGAAACCTTACAAAAATTAAAAGAAGGTAAAATAGATATCATCATCGGCACCCATGGTATTATCGGGAAGGATGTTAAGTTCAAAGACTTGGGATTACTGATTATCGACGAAGAGCAAAAATTTGGCGTTGCACATAAGGAAAAAATTAAAACCTTACGCACCACTGTTGATTGCTTAACGCTAACGGCAACCCCCATACCACGCACATTGCAGTTTTCTTTGATGGGTGCAAGAGACTTAAGTATTATTAACACTCCCCCACCCAATCGCCAGCCTATTCAAACCGAAGTGCACGTATACAATGAAGACTTTATCCGCGATGCCATCTATTTCGAAACAGAACGCGGCGGTCAAGTATTCTTCATTCATAACCGTGTAGCAGGACTGGCAGAGATGGCGGCGACCATTCAGGGACTCTGTCCGGACTTATCCGTAAGCTATGCACATGGCCAAATGGATGGGCATACACTGGAAGAAAAAATTTTAGATTTTATAGATCGTAAATATGATGTGCTGGTTTGTACCAATATTGTAGAAAGTGGAGTAGATATACCGAATGTAAATACCATTATCGTCAATAATGCACACCACTTTGGCCTTAGCGATCTACATCAGTTGCGCGGCCGTGTAGGTCGGAGCAATAAAAAAGCCTTCTGCTATCTGCTGGCGCCTCCATTAAGCACGTTGCCTAGTGATTCACGCAAGCGCTTACAAACACTGGAACAACACAGCGAACTAGGTAGTGGTTTTCAAATTGCCATGCGCGATCTTGATATACGCGGCGCAGGAAACTTACTAGGAGCCGAACAGAGCGGCTTTATGGCAGAAATAGGCTTTGAAATGTACCAGAAAATTCTGGATGAAGCTATCCGCGAACTGAAACGCACCGAATTTAAAGAGCTGTTTAAAGAAGAAATCAGCAAGCAAGACGATTATGTAAATGATTGTACCATTGATACCGATTTGGAAATATTGATTCCGGATGAATATGTTGAAAACATCACGGAGCGTTTATCGATCTACCAAAGATTAAATAATTGCGAAAAAGAAGAGGAACTGAGCACCATCCACAATGAACTGGTTGACCGCTTTGGTCCTATTCCTCAACAGGTAGTTGATTTATTTGACACAGTGAGATGTCGCAAGTTGGCTATCGATTTAGGTTTTGAGAAAATCAGTCTGAAAAACGAAACCGTACGTTTCCATTTTATCAACAAACACGACTCTCCTTATTTTGAATCTGCCGTGTTTCAAAAAATACTGGATTATGTACAGACTCAGACCAACAAAGCACGATTAAAACAAAGTGGAAAATTATTCTTATTAATTGCCCAGCCCATTACTTCCATGAAGGATTTACATGCATTCTTAGTAGATATGCACCGTTTTTGCGTAGGAGCGCAATAAACCTTTAATAAAAAAGCACCAAGCTTAGTGCGTCATACCACACTCGCCTAGTGCCTTACTACAGAATAAAAACTTATTTATCCCAGATTATATTTTGTTTTTCCCGGAACAGGAATTGGATAGGTTCCATCAGGATTAGGAACTACCGGAGGAGTAGCAGAGAAGCTGAACTCCTTAGGCATAATATCGATACCGCTGTTTAAAGCTTTCTCAAAATCGATTACTTGTCCACTATATGTAGCCATGCGGCCGATAATGCCTGTAAGTGTACTTTTTGCGCCATGTTCGGCATCGGCAAACTTGTACTCTCCCTTAGCTATAGCAGCAAATAATTCGTCATGCTCGGCCTGATAAGGATTGTTTTCTCCATTCTTATCGAAAGCAAAAAGCACATTGCCTTTATTATCTACAATCCTTGCAGCATCAGCATAAATCCTTCCTTTGGTACCAACAATTAGCTCGTCCACTTTGCCCATTGTACCAGGTATATGGCGGCATTGGCTGTTCATGATAGAGCCATCAGCATAGTGAAACTCCACATAGTGGTGATCGAAAATTTCGCCATACTTTTTATCGGTACGCACCTGACGGCCACCCATACCCTGCGCCTTTACAGGATAAGCGCCCTTGAACCAGTTTACCACATCAATATTGTGTACATGCTGTTCTACAATATGATCACCGCAAAGCCAATTAAAGTAGTACCAGTTGCGCATCTGATATTCCATCTCTGTTTGCCCCGGTTTACGATCGTATACCCACACACCCGAGCTGTTCCACCAAGCCTGCGCATACATAAAATCGCCAATCAGATCTTTGCGTTCGTATAACGCTTTATATGAGTTCTGATAACGTCTTTGCAGCCCTACCACTACATTCAGTTTTTTCTGTTTGGCTATCTCAGCTACATCCAACACTTTTTTAATACCAGCAGGATCTACAGCTACAGGTTTTTCCATGAATACATGTTTCCCTTGTTTTACCGCTTCTTCGAAATGAATGGGGCGGAAGCCGGGAGGAGTGGTAAGTATTACTACATCTGCCAGAGGGATAGCTTTCGCATAAGCATCAAAGCCTACAAATTTTCTTTCTTCCGAAACATCAAACTTACGTTTGGCATCTGTGACGCCAGCTTCGGAAAGACTATTGGCAATAGCCCTGTAACAACTGTCAATACGATCTCTGAATGCATCGGCCATTGCAACTAATTGTACATTTTGCTTTGTACTAAGCGCCTGTACTGCGGCTCCGGTACCACGGCCTCCGCATCCTATCAGAGCCACTTTTATGGTATCGTCTGATCCTGAAAAGAAATTGCCTTTACTGAAAAGAGGGGCGGCTAACAAGCCTCCGGCAAGCAAAGAAGTTTGTTGAACAAACTTTCTACGGGTTGTTTTATTATTCATCGTTCGCTGTGTTTAATATGACATTAAGACGTTAATTTTTGAAAAAACCAGCAAGGCTTGGTCATTTTGATAAAAAAATCCTGAAAGTTTATTGCATTTCCAGAAAAGTTTTGAAAAACTTTTCTACTTCCTCTGCAGAAGGTTGTTTTAATGGTCTTACTAGTCTGAAACCTACAAATGGAGCATCTGCATTCCACCATTTACTTTTGGGAATCTGCGGATCGCGACGATTCCATACTAAGTCAGAAACACCTCTACTGGCAGAACGAAGCGCATCGGCATTATCATCATAATCGCCTCCTCTTAATACCAAGGGATGTCTCGTTATAGGTATATTGACAGGATCTGCAGTTCCATCCTCCAGTTTACTGTATGCATCTGCCACATATTGATCCAATACCCATTCCTGTACATTTCCCAGCATATCATATAATCCCCAAGGATTAGGCTTTTTTAGGCCTGTTTTGTGATACTTCATACCACTGTTAGCGGCATACCAGGCATAATCTTTTAGCTGAGCACTATCATCTCCGAAAAAATACTTCGTAGTCGTTCCCGCACGGCAGGCATATTCCCATTCCGCCTCGGTAGGCAGACGATAAAAAATTCCGGTTTTATCATACAGCCATTTGCAATACATCAAAGCGCTGTATTGCTTCATGCTATTCGCCGGGTATCCTCCTTCTTTTCCCATACCTCTTGTCATATCGATATATGGAACAGAAGGGCGGGTAATGGCATCCACGTCGTTATTCTGACTATAATTTTCATCATTCAAAAAAAGTACAAATTCATCATATGTAACTTCTCGGGCACCCATCCAAAATGCACTCACTTTTATCTTGCGCGCCGGCTTTTCATCTGCCTTACCCGATTTATCATCACCCATAACAAAAGTACCTTCCTTAATGGGCACCATTTCAAATTTTACATCTGATCCCGGAATAGTCTGTTCGTATTTTTGAAAGGAATTACTCTGAGCACATACCGAATGGAATGCAATCGCTACTACAAATGACAAAACAACTGTTCTCATAATTATAAATCTAAACTAGCCCCCAAATATACAGAGCTACCACTATAAAATGCCAAACAAAATACACACGTTATAACAGAGATCTACTGACAATAAAAACATTATCAGAAGTTTGTTTAGGATGAAATCATAAGATTTATTATTTTTCCCCCAAACATATTAGCATGCAAAGAAGATCTTTCATAAAGAACGGCTTATTGACAGCCGGTTCACTAGCGCTTGCCAATAAGGGATTCAGCAAGAATGTTTCATCAAAAGGACAACCTTTTAAACTGGATTATGCACCGCATGACGGCATGTTTGCCGCTAGTGCCGGTAGAGATTTTATAGATCAGATAAAATACATGTACGATTTGGGATTCAGATCTATCGAAGATAATGGCATGCCCAATCGTCCTCCAGAAATGCAAAGCAAAATCGGAGAAACGCTGGCAAAGCTAGGAATGCGTATGGGCGTTTTTGTAGTACCTAAAGGTGGTAACGGCGCCAACACGCTTGCGGCAAGAAAAAAAGAACACCTCGATATTTTCCTCGACGGATGTCGCAAGTCGGTAGAAATTGCAAAACGCTGTAATGCTAAATGGGTTACCGTTGTACCGGGAGATTTTGATAGATCACTGCCTTTAGCTATCCAAACCGCCAATGTTATTGAAGCATTGCGCCGCGGAGCCGAAATATTCGAACCACATGGTATTGTAATGGTATTGGAACCGCTGAGTGATACTCCGGATCTCTTTTTGCGTTATTCAACTCAGACCTATGAAATATGCAAGGCTGTAAATAGTCCCAGCTGCAAGATTTTGTATGATGCTTACCATATGCAGAAAAACGAAGGTAATCTTATTAAGAATATAGAACTCTGTTGGGATGAGATTGCGTATATACAAGTAGGTGATAATCCCGGCCGAAAAGAACCAACCACAGGCGAAATCAATTATAAAAATGTATTCAAATTCCTTCACCAAAAAGGATATAAAGGAATTGTAGGTATGGAGCATGGAATGTCTCAATCCGGCAAGGAAGGTGAAGAACGCCTGGTTCAAGCTTATCGAGAAGTAGATAGTTTCTAATTGAAAACACATAAAAATGGGGCTTAACACAAAGCCCCATTTTATTTATTTTACATCCTGCATCAGTTTTCTGACCACAGGTGATATCACAATCAATATTACACCGGCAATAACCGCATAAAGTCCCAATTGTTTATAACCTTCGGTATAAGTCATCAGTTTTTCCACCAAACCTGCATTCTCATTAGCCCTTGCCATCCCTGCGCCTAATAAGCCTGCCACATATTGACCGTACGCACTAGCCAGAAACCACATTCCCATCATCACCCCTTGCAGTCTTGCTGGAGAAAGCTTAGTCATTATTGACAATCCTATCGGCGATAAACATAGTTCGCCGAAGGTTACAAAAAGATAAGCCAATGTAAACACATCCAGACTTACAATACCGGTAGCCAGCTGAAAGAAACGTGTGCCGAAAAAAGTATAGAATCCTAAACCCAAAAATAAAAAGGCTAACCCGAATTTTACAACAGTATTAGGCTCCAGTTTTCTTTTTGCCAATGCTAACCAAAGCAAACCCACTAAAGGAGCAAATATGATGACAAACAGAGAGTTTACCGAATTATTTACACCGTTAGGATCCAGTGTTATCATGCCCAATAATTTATTATCCAGATTATTGGCAGCAAACAGACTAAGCGACCCCCCACTTTGTTCAAAGAAAGCCCAAAACAAAATGGAAAAAATGATAAATACCAACGCTGCTATCAGCTTCTTTACTTCTTGCTTCGTATGACGCGTCATTTCAAAAAACAAGTACAATAAAGTAGCAGGACCAATGATGTACATGAACCAGTCTGTGTACTGTGTTTTAGACACCATAGTCATAATAATGGGAATTACTGCCAGAGAGCCGATATATACTAGATATTCATACCACTTTTTCGATTTTGTAACGGTACCGTCGACATTTTTGATCAACAAAGGCGAGAGCCCAATAGGTCCCAAATTTCTTTGTGAAAAAACAAAAGTGAGCAAGCTGATGGTCATCACAATGGCGGCCAAACCAAAGGCTACATTCCAGCTTAAATGTTCCGGTATAACGCTAGCAAACATCTGGCGCTTACCTATAGCTACACAAGTATAACCTCCTAGCAAAGCGCCTATATTAATACCTGCATAGAATAAGGAAAAACCTGCATCGCGCCGGGAATCGCCTTGTTTATACAACTGTCCCACCATCGTGGATATATTAGGCTTAAAGAAGCCCGTACCAATTACCGTAAAACTGATGCCCAGAAAGAAAAACTTATGCGGATCTGTTGCCAAAATCAAACTTCCGGCAATCATCAGCATTCCACCCCAGAATAGCGATTTTCTAAAACCGAGAATTTTGTCCGCAAATAAGCCTCCGATAAATGTAAAAGCGTACACAAAGGCCTGCGTGGCTCCGTATTGCAAATTCGCCACATCTTCTTTCATAAATAACTGGTCCACCATAAAGAAGGTGAGCATCCCTCTCATTCCGTAGAAGCAAAAACGCTCCCACATTTCCGAAAAAAACAAAGACCAGATTTGTTTAGGGTACTTTCCCTTGAAGTCTTGGATTGCTTCTAATGTTTGCATAGTATACAAATGTGTGGGAAAGATAATAAAAACTAAGCGCCTTAAAGGCAACTTTCGCCCATTTCTTTATTTTTAAGCCATTTTTTTGACTAAAATGAAGTTTGAGCATAATAAAAAACCGCCCATTGATCAAGGGCGGCTTTTATTATCACCCAAAGAAAGTTTATCGAACACCATGCATCAATTTCCTGGTCACAGGAGTAAAGATGATGGCTAAGGCTGCCACAACAAAAGATATAATTGCCAACATCCAGAAGAAATAAGCCATACCTTTTTCATCGGCTATTCTATCAATATTCTCACCAAATTTTGCCGCTAATTTCATTCCTATAGCAACTGCCAGATACCAAATACCAAACATCACGGCAATCATTCGCGCAGGGACCAATTTACTTACATAAGACAATCCCACCGGAGAGATACATAGCTCACCCATAGTATGAAACAGGTATACCAGTATCAACCATATCATACTTACCGAAGCTGTTTTAGCCCCAGGAACGATGGAACCTGCTCCTATCGCTATCCAAACCATACCTAATGCCAGAAAACTCATCCCAATCGCATATTTCATATTGGCAGAAGGATTGTATTTGCTGCTCCACCATTTGGAAAACAATGGTGCTAAACTGATAATAAATAAAGAGTTTAATGTAGCAAACCAGGATGCAGGTACTTCCAGCGTGGTTTCCGAAATCTGATTGTACAACATCCATATAGCAATACCCCACACGATTATAAAGCTGGCACTCAAGATCAGATTGGCTGCGGCATATCTTTTAAATGTCTGTTTGAATAGCTTCAAAAGCACCCAGGAAATAATAGAGAGCGGCACTATGGTAATCAAACAATTCACTACTTTAAAAATAATTCCTGCATTACCCTCCAACACACGATTGGTGTAATCACGAGCAAAAATGGTAAGTGTTCCTGGAGCCTGCTCAAATATTGCCCAAAAGAATACCGTAAGAAAGGCAAAGAATGATACGGCAATCATTTTGTCCCTAGTTATGGGGGAATAATGAACCAGCCTGTATATCAATAATACTATAAACAATACAACGGCCAGCACAATGGTAAAGTTATTCCCCGTCATACCCGCTACTGTAAAATTGAAAATGTCCACCTTCCCATCTGAAATAATCTTGGCAGGTTCAAATACAACCCATATCAGCCCTAACAATACCATAATACCTATTAAAGCAAGCTGCCACACGGGGAAAGGGTTTAGCTTGTCTTCATCTTTCACCTCTGATGTCGGCATTTCAGCATCTGCATTTTTTTTCTTTGGTTTTAAGCCAATGGTACCAAAAATATCCTGCCCCAACCAGAATTGTACTAATCCGAAAAACATAAATATCCCGGCTAAGCCAAATCCCCAGCTCCAGCCCACTTTTTCACCTAAATAACCGCATAATAAAATACCCAAAAAGGCTCCGGCATTTACCCCCATATAAAAGATGGTATAGGCACCGTCTTTCCTTTCCTGGTGATTTTTGTACATTTCGGAAATAATAGAGGTCATATTGGGTTTAAAGAAGCCATTTCCAAAAACCAGTAACACTAATCCTAAATAAATGGAAAAATGTGTTTCAATAGCCATAGAAGCATGCCCCATCGTCATCAACAAAGCTCCCACCACTACAGCCCATCGATACCCAATGATTTTATCCGCAAAGTATCCCCCCAACATTGTAGAAAGATACACCAGCCCTACATAAGAGCCGAACAGCGCCATGGCCTGCTCTCTTGTCCACGCCCATCCTCCGTCTAACAAAGAAGCAGTCAGAAACATTACCAATAAAGAACGCATTCCGTAAAAGGAGAAGCGCTCCCACATTTCTGTAAAAAACAATACAAATAAACCTGCAGGATGACCGAGTACAGGATTCTTAAAAAAGTCGTTTTCGTTAGCAGACATATATAAAGTTTTTATAAACGATGTGGTAAAAATAATAAGTTGCAAGTAACATTTAATTAATAACAAAAAAATAGGCATTTTTTTTATGTATCAAAGGCGCACCCCCTTTTCTTTTTTATTACCTTCACCCCCGAAAAATTCAATAACAGATGAAAATATTATTACTTGGTAGCGGTGGTAGAGAACATGCGCTGGCATGGAATATTACGGAACGCGAAAAAGGGAAACACGAATTATTCATCGCACCGGGCAATCCCGGAACTGCTCAATGTGGCACCAATGTTCCCATTAGCATCACCGATTTTGAGGCCTTGGGTAAGTTTTGCTTAGATAATAATATCGAAATGGTTATTGCAGGCCCCGAAGAACCCCTAGTAAAAGGCGCTTGGGATCACTTTCAGAAAGATGAACTGAAACACATCTACTTTATAGGTCCTTCACAGTTTGGAGCACAGCTGGAAGGAAGCAAATCTTTTGCTAAAGCCTTCATGCAACGTCATGATATCCCTACTGCTTCGTATCGTGAGTTTACGGAGGATCAATTTGAAGAAGGTATCGCATATCTGAAACAACACCCCCTTCCCATCGTTTTAAAAGCCGATGGATTAGCTGCAGGCAAAGGGGTGGTAATTTGCGAATCACATGATGATGCCATTGCGGAATTTGAAAACATGCTCATGAAAGCCAAATTTGGTGAAGCAAGCAAAAAAGTGGTGGTAGAGCAATTCTTAAGCGGCATCGAAATGAGTGTATTTATCCTTACCAATGGTAAAGAATATATATTGCTCCCCGAAGCCAAAGACTACAAACGCGTGGGCGAAAAAGATACCGGACTTAATACAGGGGGCATGGGTGCTGTTAGCCCCGTACCGTTTGCGAACGAAGCTTTCATGCAGAAAGTAAAAACTAAAATCATCGAACCCACCGTTAAGGGTCTTCAAAAAGAGGATATCAATTACACAGGCTTTATTTTCATCGGATTGATAAAAGTTGATGAGGAACCTTATGTAATTGAATACAATTGCCGCATGGGTGATCCGGAAACCGAAGTAGTAATGCCCCGACTGAAAAATAATATTGCTGATTTGTGCGCAGCCGCCGTAGAACAACGCCTTAAAGAGGTTAAAGTGGAAACCGACGAAAGATGCGCCGTTACAGTGGTGGCAGTAAGTGGTGGTTATCCGGGCAGCTTCGAAAAAGGTTATAAAATTGAAGGACTAGATGCTGTTAAAGATAGTATCATCTTCCATGCAGGCACTAAAGCAAATGACGGACAAATCGTGACCAATGGGGGACGTGTTCTTTGTGCAACCTCTTTTGGTAATACGATTCAGGAAGCAGTGGATAAATCTAAGCTTACCCTATCTGGCATTAAGTTTGACGATATGTATTATAGAAAAGATATTGGATACGAATTTCTATAGCCCTTAGATTTTTATTTCACCCACATATTGCGCTATTGTCGTTATAAAAATTGTACCGGTTATGAATAAAAAGATGCTATGGAGTTTGCTGTTACTAGCAGGAACACAGATTAAAGCGCAGATCATCAATGTAGACAGCGAGACTCGGAAACAACTGGCATCACAGCCCCCTGTGACGGTGCAAACTGCAGTAGGCCCGTTGGTGTTAGAGCCACCTTTCAAATCAGAATCGGCTGTTAAAAACAGTAAAACCATCGGGTGGCCCGAAGGCACTACTCCCAAAGCCCTTGAAGGCTTTGTTGTTACTCGTTTTGCAGACAACCTGCAAAGTCCCCGATGGACCTATGTAGGCCCAAACGGTGATTATTTTGTGGCCGAAGCAGGAACCCGTAATAGTGCCAATCGCATCACCTTGTTAAGAGACAAGGATAAAGATGGGATAATAGATGAACGCCATGTATTCCTCAGTAACCTCAATCGTCCTCTGGGCATGCTGATTCTGGGCGATTATTTTTATGTAGGCAATAACGACGGGGTATATCGCTTTCCTTATAAAGTGGGCGATACCGAAATTAAAGCCAACGGCGAAAAGATTATTAGCTTGTGGGAAGGCGGTTATAACAACCACTGGACCCGAAATATTATTGCCAATAAAAAGGGAACAAAAATTTATATCTCTATAGGCTCGGCCAGCAACGTGGGCGAACGGGGTATGAACATTGAGGATGGAAAGCGAGCGCTGATTTTTGAAGCCAATCCCGATGGCAGCGATCTTCAAATTTATGCTAGCGGCTTGCGAAATCCGGTAGGAATGGATTGGAATCCCGTTACAGGCGAACTATGGACCGCTGTAAACGAACGCGACGGTCTTGGAGACAATATTGTTCCGGATTATGCTACCAGTGTAAAACGTGGTGGATGGTATGGCTGGCCCTACAGTTATTTTGGAAAAATTAAAGATCCACGCTGGGCGCATGATCCTCATGAAGACCTGGTGAATAAAGCTATCATTCCTGATGTGCCTTTGGGACCTCATACTGCTTCGTTAGGACTAGCATTTTACACCCAAGACCAATTCCCTTCGAAATACAAGAATGGAGCATTTGTGGGGCAGCATGGCTCTTGGAATCGTTCTCAATTATCAGGTTATAAAATAGTTTTCATTCCTTTCAAAAACGGGAAACCACAACCCCCTGAAGATTTTCTCACAGGGTTTATTGCCGATGAAGCAAAAAGCGAAGTACACGGCAGACCAGTGGGAGTTACCGTTACTCCCGATGGCTCTTTATTAGTAAATGACGATACTGCAGGCATTATCTGGAAAGTAAGCTATAAAAAGTAAAGCCTTAATTGATATTCTTATATAAAAAAAGGAAGGAGCATTGAGCTCCTTCTTTACATGAATATACTTTTCCAGTATTATCTTACATCCTTCCACAACGACGACGCCAAGCATTTTTAAACGCTTCGCGCTCTTCTTCGGTCATTTGCTTGAACTTTTCACGCCAAACATGCGGCGGCGGCCCATGGCGTTTGGGTCCTCCCAACCCACCAAATAAGATTTTCGATAAAATAAGTATCCCTAATGCCTGCCAGTAGCTTACCCTTCCCACATTGAATACGGATGGTAGAATAGCATTCCATAACCACATCACTAGGGCGCCAATCCCTAATACGGCAACCAATCCGACAAGGACGCATATCCATACTGGGGGCTTTTTATGACTTTTTCCTCTCATACAAAATATTTTTAGTGATGAACCAATTCTTCATACAGATGGGATAAACGTTTGCGCAAATGCAATACAGCATAGCGCTTACGGCTAATGATCGTTTTTATGTTCTCTTGTTTCTGATCCGCTATTTCCTGTAAAGTCATATCCTCCAGCTCATTCAAGACAAAAACTTCTCTTTGTGCTTCGGGCAATTCTTCCAAAGCATCGAATAAAGCCTCCCAAAATAAATCTTTGAAATTTTTTAACTCCGGATCTTCCTTAATGGCCAGTAATACTTCACTGAAGCTCAGTCCTCCATCTTCATCCTCATATTGATAGTCCTCCAGCAAATCAGGTTTTTTCTTGCGATAGCGGTCGGTGATCTTGTTGCGCGCTACTTTAAAAAGCCAGCCGCTCACCTCTTCGATAGTTTGTGTAGCAGAAACATGTGTAAATTGATACCATACATCCTGTAAAATGTCTTCAGCATCGGCGTCAGTATTTACTTTTGCCCGAATAAAACTAAACAGCCGTTTACTGTAATTTTTTACAGTATTTACGATATTTTGCTTCTCATCATCCGCCATTATGACTGCAGCATTGCCCATCTTATTTAGTAAGACGAGGATAAAAGAAAAATACTTTAAAGCAATAAAATTCATTTAGCGTCTTAGCAGCCGACTTTTTCAAACTCTGGCTGGTACAATTATACACTCTATCAAAATGAGCAATGCCAACAGAAGCAATTCCTAATTAAAACTGAAGTGTACCAGCTCTCCAAAAGGCACCTGAGTTTGGTCGCCACTCGAAAGGTTCTTGATATTAACCACCCCCTGTTCTAGCTCCTTGCTGCCTAAAATGGCAACATAGGGGATTGTTTTTTTCTCCGCGTATTTAAATTGCTTGTCGAATTTGGTGTTTTCGTGATATACTTCACAAGCAATACCGTGAGCACGCAACTGCTGCGCAAGTTCCATAGCTTTCTGTACTTCTGTATCGCCAAGATTAAAGAATAACACTTTGGTACCGGCTGCCACGTCGGCAGGGAATAGATGCAGCTCGCTCATCACATCATAAATTCTATCTACACCAAAAGATATGCCCACACCCGGCACGTTAGGCACACCAAAAAGGCCTGTCAGGTCATCATATCGCCCTCCTCCACCAATACTACCTATTTGAACATTTTGGGCCTTTACCTCAAAAATGGTTCCTGTATAGTAATTCAGCCCTCGGGCCAGTGTTAAATCCAGTACCAGAGCTTTTTTAACATCAGGCTGCTGGCTGTGTGTAATCAGATACGTTAATTCCTCAATGCCTTTTATGCCTATCTCATTTTCGGCAAAGAGCGTTTTAAGTTGCTGTAGTTTTTCCTCATTCGTACCGTTGATATTCAAGAAAGACTCTATCCGGCTGATTTGCTCCTCATTCAGCCCTCTGGATTTTAGTTCTTCCTTTACCTTATCTATACCGATTTTATCTAACTTGTCAATTACAATTGTGATATCGATCATTTTATCTGCTCCACCACATGTATCTGCCAGTGCCGCCAGTATTTTGCGATTGTTAATTCTAAGTTCAATATCGATTTTCAGTTGCTGAAATACGCTTATATAGATATTGATTAGATCCAGTTCGTTCAGCAATGAATAACTTCCTACCACATCCGCATCGCACTGGTAAAACTCGCGATATCTTCCCTTCTGAGGTCGGTCGGCACGCCATACAGGCTGCATCTGATACCGCTTAAAAGGCATAGGTAGCTGGTGGTGGTTCATGGCCACATAGCGTGCAAACGGAACGGTAAGATCATACCGAAGGGCGCGCTCAGTAATATCCTTACTGGTTTTGCCTTGCAGCACGTTCTCAAAGCCTGCCTTTGCTTTCTCTACTTTAGCAGCATTATCCAGTCCGTTGTTAAGAATCTTGAATATAAGCTTATCGCCTTCCTCTCCATACTTCCCCATGAGGGTATCTATATTCTCCATGGCGGGAGTTTCCAGAGGTTGAAAGCCATAGAGTTCGAATACATTGCGAATGGTATTAAAAATATAGCTACGCTTCCGCACAACATCGGCATTAAAATCGCGCGTACCCTGTGGTATTGTTGGTTTCATTGTTCTTTGGTGTAGTGATTTGAAAATACTATCATGCTCGTAACGCCATGGTTATATCCGCTTATTTATACTTACTAATAACGGCATCACATGCTTTATCGATCATATCAAATACTTCGTGATAGCCGGGTTCGGGTCCGTACCAGGGATCGGGTATATCCATGTCGCTACCCGGATATACTTCATTCATCAGCAAATCGACTTTCGAGGCATCGAATTTATTGCGAGCAATCCATTGCATTTCATCAATAACATCTGATGCCATAGCATAAATTTTATCAAACTTATCAAAGTCAGAAGGAGTAAATTTTCTGGCACGCTGTCCACTAATATCGATACCATGCATGCGGGCCACTTTCTGCGATAAGCGATGCGGCGCTTCGCCCACATGATAACCATTTGTACCTGCACTATCCACTTCCCAGTCCAACCCCATTTGCTGTATCTTCTGCTGCATAATTCCTTCTGCCAGCGGACTGCGGCAGATATTACCTAAACAAACCATCAAAATCTTCATGGGCGCAAAGATAACCGATTTATTATTGAGAGAGTTTCTGTAAAAATCAAGCAAGCACATTGAAAAAAAGAACCACAAGCTTTATTGCCTGTGGTTCTCAACACTAAAACCAACCCATCACTATCTGTCAATAGATCCCATCACCTTCTGCATAAAGCTGTTGAGTGCGTCCTTTTCAGCCATACCCGCATTTATCATTTCATGCACTTCCAGCGCACCACAGCAATTAGAAATAATCTCACCGATTGCATCCAGCTCATCATCTTTAATAGAGGGCAGTTCACTTAATCCTTCTAACACCGCAATGGTGTTCTCAATCTGCTCAGGCGTATGGTTCTGACGTATATGTCTAATTATTGGTAATTTCATGGATCAACGATTTTAGCTGCTCTTCTTTATTAGTTTGAACCTGATTTACCAAAGCACCGTTCTGAAAACCTGCAAATGTGGGCAAGTTGTTCACGGTAGCCAACTTGCGGCTTTGAGGAAACTTTTCAGCATCCACAATAACAAACACTGCATCCTCGTGATCGCCAGAAAGTCTTTTGAATTTCGGCTTCATGAGTCTACAATTACCACACCATCCTGCAGAATATTGAACGATTACTTTGGGATGTTGGCTAATGATTTCTTGTAAATTATCCTGTTCCAGCTCAATCAACATACGATTATCTTTTTTAGTTATTAGAGAAATATTCAATAACTCCTTCTGTAGAAGCCTTCATTGCCTTCTCACCTTCTTCCCAGTTCGCAGGACAAACTTCTCCGTATTTCTCTACGTGTAACTGAGCATCGAGCAGACGCAGGTATTCATCAATGTTTCTACCTAAAGGAAGATCGTTGATGGATTCATGACGGACAATCCCTTCTTTGTCGATCAGGAACGTTCCTCTGTAAGCAACAGGAGCTCCTTTGAAAGACCATAACTGCGTATCGGCATCAAATTCATATTCGCCAGCCAGTACACCATAGTTCATGGCAATAGTTTTGCTGGCATCTGCTACAATGGGATAGGTCACACCTTGAATACCACCATTGTCTTTAGGAGTGTTTAACCATGCCAAGTGTGTTTCCTCAGTGTCTGTAGAACAACCCACTACTACAGCACCTCTTTTCTCAAACTCAGCCAGCTTTTCCTGAAATGCATGCAATTCAGTAGGACAAACAAACGTAAAGTCTTTGGGATAGAAGAAGAAAATAACATGGTTTTTACCGATGTACTGATCCAAAGAAAAATCAGTTACAATTTCCTCACCGTTAATTACTGCGCCGGCTACGAAAGAGGGCGCTTTTTTTCCAACTAATGCCATTATAAACAGTTTTTAATTAATTACACAATAGTATTTACGCATTCATAATGGCAAGCTCGAAATTGGCCGCAAAACTACCGTTTCCAGCAACTCATGTCAATCGATTTTCTCAATAGTACTATAGACAAAATCTATTAAGATTTGTTTAAAATAGACAGTATATATGACACTCAATAGCCAAATGAGAGGGTTGCCGCCCCTCCGAATGTCTTAAAAAGATAATGTTTTTAAAAACGTTTCAGGTTAACCTATCTTTGCACAATGGCTGTTGTAAAACAAAATATCAGAGACTTGTCCCTGCAGGAGTTAGAAGCATATTTTTTGTCTGTTGGAGAGAAAAAATTCCGGGCAAAGCAAGTGTACGAATGGCTTTGGCAAAAACCTGTACAAAGCTTTGAGGCGATGACCAACATCAGCAAAGCATTGAGAGAGCAACTGGCTATGCAGTTTTCGCTGCCAGCCATCGGAATAGATACTACCCAGCATTCACAAGACGGCACCATCAAAACAAGATTCCGCACTTTTGACGGCCATCTCACAGAAGGTGTACTGATTCCTACTGATGAAAGAAAAACAGCCTGCGTGAGCTCTCAAATCGGATGTAGCCTCAGCTGTAAGTTCTGTGCTACAGGTTATCTGGAGCGTAAACGCAATCTCAACTTTGATGAGATTTTCGACGAAGTTGTACTAATTAACAAACAATCGGTCGAAGCTTATGGTAAGAAGCTTACCAATATTGTTTTCATGGGCATGGGCGAGCCGCTGCTCAATTACAAAAACGTATTAATGGCCATCGAACGGATTACTTCCCCAGAGGGACTGGGAATGAGTCCGCGCCGTATTACGGTATCCACGGCGGGTGTAGCCAAAATGATCAAAAAGCTGGGAGACGATCAGGTAAGGTTTAAGCTGGCATTATCACTACACGCTGCCAACGATAAAAAAAGGCATGAAATTATGCCCATCAACGAAAGCAATAATATTAAATCGCTGGTGGAAGCATTGAATTATTTCTATAAAAAGACCAAGAACGAAATCACTCTTGAATATATTCTCTTCAATAATTTCAACGATTCTTTACAAGATGCGGATGAACTGATAAAGATTTACCGTCAGGTACCCGCCGACCTGATCAACATCATTGAGTACAATCCTATTGAATTTGCTCAGTTTACCAAACCTTCAGAAGAAAAGGTAGAGGCGTTCATGCGCTACCTTGAGCATCACAAGGTGAATGCCCGCTTGCGTCGCAGCCGCGGAAAAGACATAGATGCCGCTTGTGGACAGCTGGCCAATAAAGGCTAAACTCCTCTACCTTTTAGTAATATTAATAAGCGCGAGCAAACAGTACTCTTTGCTTAGATGGCTTTCCTGTAAGAATACAGCTTCCTTCTTCCACTCCGCTTCCATCGATAGGAATGCAGCGGATAGTGGCTTTGGTTTTTTCTTTAATCTCGTTTTCGGTTTCGGCGGTACCATCCCAGTGAGCAAATACAAAACCACCTTTTTCATCCAGTACCTTCACAAATTCATCCCAAGTGTCTACGGGTGTGATATGCTCATCGCGGTAAGCCTTCGCCTTATTGAAAATACTATTCTGGATATCCTCCAACAATTTTTCAATATACGCATACATGCCATCGGCAGAGATCGTTTCTTTGGCTTTGGTATCTCTGCGCGCAATTTCTACCTGATTGTTAGCTAGGTCTCTTGCTCCTAGGACAATACGTACTGGTACGCCTTTCATTTCATACTCGGCAAATTTCCATCCAGGGCGTACATTATCCGAGCCGTCATACTGAGCACGAATACCCATTTTTCGGAGTGTGGTCAGTATTTCTTCGGCCTTAGCGTCAATCATGGCTTTCTGCTCATCGCCTTTATAAATAGGTACAATTACTACCTGTAACGGAGCTATCTTAGGAGGCAACACCAATCCGTCATCATCGCTATGAGCCATCACCAGTGCTCCTACCAAACGGGTACTTACTCCCCAGCTGGTAGCCCACACATACTCCTGTTTATTTTCTTTGTTCAAGAACTGTACGTCGAAAGCTTTCGCAAAATTCTGCCCCAAGAAATGCGAAGTTCCTGCCTGCAGTGCCTTACCATCCTGCATCAATGCCTCGATACAATAGGTATCTACCGCTCCGGCAAATCTTTCTGTTTCGGTTTTTACACCTTTAATTACCGGAAGTGCCATGTACTCTTCGGCAAACTGTGCGTATACCTCCAACATTTTTTTTGCTTCTGCTTCGGCTTCTTCCTTAGTAGCATGAGCGGTATGACCTTCCTGCCACAAAAACTCTGCGGTACGCAAAAACAAACGGGTACGCATTTCCCAACGAACCACATTAGCCCATTGGTTCACTAGAATAGGTAAGTCACGGTAAGATTGTATCCAATCTTTATAAGTATTCCAGATAATGGTTTCACTGGTAGGACGAACAATCAATTCTTCTTCCAGCTTAGCTTCAGGATCTACAATTACGCCGTTCCCATTAGGATCGTTTTTCAATCTGTAGTGTGTAACAACTGCACACTCTTTGGCAAAACCTTCCACATGGGCCGCTTCCCTACTTAAAAAACTTTTGGGTATAAACAGTGGAAAATAAGCATTCACATGTCCTGTATCCTTAAACATTTTGTCCAAAGCATCGCGCATATTTTCCCAAAGAGAAAAACCATAAGGTTTAATCACCATACAGCCTCTTACAGCAGAGTAATCTGCCAGTCCACCTTTTAGTACCAAATCATTATACCATTGTGCATAATCCTGCGCTCGTGGTGTAATTTCCTTACTCATATTTTTGTAATACAACTTTATTTTTATTGCTAAAAGCCTTTCTCAAGCAAACAACTGCGTCCTAATTTTACAATTTTATCAACCTCACACTTCTATACAAATACAAACAATTGATAATCAATCAAAAATTAAATTATTATAAAAATATTTTTTTAACAATTCTTATTATGATTTCTCTAACAATCTTGCATCCTTTTTATAAATATTGACGTCTCATATATACGAAGGAATACCCTAATTTTACAGGCTAATCCTTCATATCTGGCAAATGTAAAATTTTAAGGATTAACAAAAACAATTAATTAACTAAATAAATATAATTGCCCAATGAAAATAAAGAATTTAAACCTCTGGTTACTGTTGGGTGTGGTAATCGCCTTGGCAAGCTGTTCTACCGCTTACCAAGCGGGACAAACTCCTGACGATGTGTACAGCTCTCCGGAGCCGCCTGCCCAGGAGTATGCTAAGGTTAAAAAAACAGACGAGAAACGCTATCGTGCTTACGACGATGAGGATGAGTACGAAGACTACGACGATCGTTATTTGCGTATGAAAGTACGCAATCGCTATCGTTGGAGTGCTTTGGATGACTGGTATTTCTACGGCGATAGATATAACTTTAGCTACTACAACAACTGGGTGTACTGGAATGATCCTTTCTTCTGGAACACACCTTGGAGTCCGGTTAGTTACTGGAACATGTGGTACACCCCCTGGTACTATAGATGGTATGCAGGGTGGGGTGGCTGGTATGGTCCCGGATGGGGTTGGTACGACCCTTGGTGGGGAGGTTGGTACGCCGGATGGTGGGGCAGCAGGTATGGTGGTTGGTACGGCTACGGGCCTGGTATTATAGTGGGCCGCAGAGCTAACTATGGTCCTAGAACTACTAACTACGGCGCTTATAATCGTACTTCAACCGGTACTACCAACTACAGAAGAACCTATGGCGTACGTTCCAATAGCAGTACGTATACCCATAGCGGCAACTCCAATGTAAATACTGCTAGAAGTTATAATTTGAACCGTGGATCGTCTAATTATTCAACCCGATCCTACAGTACAGATACCTACTCCCGTACTCCAACTACTGAAACCAGAAGCTACTCTTCTCCATCCTTCAACAGCGGAGGACGCTCCTCTGGTAGTAGCGTTGGTAGAAGTGGGGGAGTTGGTGGCCGGAGATTTTAATGTGACGAGCTTTAATTATCAATCCAAATCAAGGTAACTAATGAAAAGAGTTTTTTTAGCAGTCGCACTGTTAACTGCTGCAGGCGCAATATATGCTCAAACGCCGGAAGATGCGTTGCGCTATTCCTGGTTGCAGAATACGGGAACAGCCAGATCGCAAGGTATTGCTAATGCCAATGGAGCCATCGGGGGAGAAATTTCAACCATCTTCTCTAACCCGGCGAATATAGGATTTTATAAAACCAGCGACTTGGTGATAACCGGAGGCTTAAACCTCATGAATAATAAAACCTCTTACCTGGGGGTAACTACCAAAGACAATAAATCAAGCGGCTTCTTAGGTACTTCCGGGTTTGTAATGGGTAACCCCACTTATGGTAATGGCTCGCTGAGAAGCTCTGCCTTTGGTTTTGCCATCAACAGAGCGGCGGACTTCAACAACCGCATTACTTATACCAATAAAGGAGGTACATTAAGCCGTACTTCTATGGCCGATTATTTCATGGAATATATTGATAAGTACGGTGATAGAAACCCTTACTCGAAGCTTGCTTTAAAAACTTATTGGGTAGATAATACTACCTCTGGAGGAGCCCTATTTTCTTCGGCTTCTGAGTTAGCGCGAGCATCAGGTTTGGAGCAAAAGCAAGAAATAATCACTAACGGAGGCATCACCGAATTTGCTTTTGCAGGTGCCGCCAATATTAATGACAAAGTATACTTAGGTGCCACTATTGGACTCCCGGTATTACAATATGGTGCTACTAGGCTATATGATGAGCAAGATCCTTCAGAATCTACAATCAACCAATTTAATAATGCTTACTTTGATGATGATTTAGTAACGAAAGGTGTTGGTATCAACTTTAAACTAGGTGCTGTATTCAAAGTAAACGATAATGTGAGACTCGGTGTTTATGCGCACACTCCTACCTGGTATTCTTTAAGCGATACTTACTATGCTGCTGCCGGTGCAGACGTAGAAGACTATCCTACTCTTGATACTAATAATGTACACGAAGTAGCTACCATAGACCCACTGGTGTTCGATTACAACCTTCGTACACCATTTAAAGTGGGCGCTAGCTTCTCTGTACTGTTTGGCAATGTCCATGAAATTAAATCGCAGAGAGGCTTTATTTCAGGGGATATAGAGTATATCAATTATGCTGCTTCCAGATTCACAAGCAGGCCGAACAGCCTTATCATAGAAAATAGAAATATACCCAAGGAACTTAATCATGCCATCGATGAAGCCTATAAAGGTACTGTGAATGCCCGACTGGGTGCGGAACTTAAATTCACCCCTGTAATGATACGTTTGGGTGGGGCTTACTATGGCAATCCCTATAAATATATTGCGGGAGAGAAGGGAAGCATTACTCAGATTACCGGTGGTTTAGGTTATAGAAACCATGGTTTCTTTGTAGATCTGGGTTATGTACATACTTTGGGTAAAGATGTAGTGTTCCCCTACCGCTTAACCAGCGCCTCTAATTATCCCGCAGAGGTGAAAAGCAATAATTCCAGAGTGGTATTGACTGTTGGAATTAAAATTTAAGTGCAATCAAACTTTAGTATAAAAAAAATCCCGCTCAGTTGAGCGGGATTTTTTATGATGTAGGCTCTATTTTATTTTCATCCTCGAAAGAAGATGTATCGCTAACTCTTTCGGGATCTCGGTCTTCAGGGGCCACATATTCCAGTATAAAATTATTCCTACCCTCTCCCACCATAATTTTGAGAAAATTTTGTTGCACCAGCTCCAGTACCGATAGGAATAGGAAAATTGCGTGAACCCTGTTCTCGGCTCCTTCAAAAAGCTTTTCAAATGACAAATTCTTTTCTCTCTCTGTAAGCTGCAGCACATGCTCACGGCTATTTTCCATGGTATAATTATACCTTACTACAGTATGGACAGGTTTATTTACCCTATCACTATACCGTTGTAAAACTCTTTCAAACGCTTTCATGAGCTTGAAAAGCGTAAGCGTCTGAATTTCCGTACCCTCGCTCGCCTCTTCCCCTATTTGAGCCAACTCGCGCTGAATGTTGCCGCGCTTAATCATCAGCATACGTAATGCTTCTTGCTCGGCCAGTTGTGCTGCTGCTTCTTTGTATTTTTTATACTCGAGTAGTTTATTTACAAGTTCTTCACGTGGATCAATTTCATTGCCGTTTACATCCAGCTCCTTACGCGGAATGAGCATCTTGGCCTTAATGCGCATCAGCGTAGACACAAACAGAATAAATTCGCTGGAGAGCTCTATGTTCAGCGCCTCTTGACTATGGATATAGTCCAGAAAATCGTTGGTAATTTTTGTAATGGGAATATTATAAATATCCAACTCATCCCGCTCAATAAAGAACAGCAAAAGATCAAACGGACCTTCGAACTGCGACAGTTTTATCTGATAAGTAGGTGTATTTGCCACAAGTAATTTTTTAGTAGAAAAATAATAAAGTCCTGCATAGAGCAGGACTCAAAAGTAAGAAATATTATCCCTTAAATAGTAAAATCAAAAATTAGGGTCTTTTCTTTAGCTCATCACGAATTTCGGCCAACAATTTATCTGTTGAAGATGGCTCAGCCGGAGCTGCTTCTTCTTGTTTCTTAAATTTATTAGCTAATCGAATTAATAAAAACAGCACAAAAGCAATCACAATAAATTTGAGAACTGCTGCCAAAAACTTACCATAAAGAATACCATTCCATGCCAATTTTTCGATATTCTCGGCTCCTGCAGCTTTTAAGGCCGGATTGAGGATAACAGGTGTGATTAAATCTTCAACCAAGGATGTGACAATTGCCCCAAACGCACCTCCGATAATTACTGCCACAGCGAGGTCGACGACATTTCCTCTTAGTGCAAACTCTTTGAAGTCTTTGAGCATTCCCATAAATATAGATTTTAGTGTTAGAAAATATACAAAAGTGCAGTTGTTTTGTCGCATTCCTCGGAATACTCGTTACCCTCTAACAACAACCGATAAATTAAATGGCCATTATTTCCTTTTCCTTGGCAGCCAGATGCTTCTCAACCAAAGCAATATATTTATCTGTAAGCTCCTGTACAGCAGCTTCGGCATCCTTGGCAGCATCCTCGCTCAATCCGTCTTTTTGCAGCTTTTTTATAGCTTCAATAGCGTCGCGTCTTGCACTGCGCACCCCTACTTTAGAATTTTCTCCCTCTGCAAAACTTTTCTTAACCAACTCTTTTCTGCGTTCTTCAGTTAGAGGAGGCAAAAACAGACGAATGTTGACACCATCATTTTGAGGGTTAATGCCAATATTGGCAGCAATAATGGCCCTTTCTATGGGCTGCAACATATTTTTTTCCCACGGTTGAACGTTCAAAGTTCGAGCATCCAATACTGTAATATTGGCTACCTGATTTAGAGGAACAGGGGCTCCGTAATATTCTACCGTGATGCCATCTAACATTTGAGGGTTGGCCTTACCGGCTCTAATTTTAGTTAACTCAGCTTCCAGAAAGGCGATAGCCTTCTTCATGCCTTCTTCAGCGGTGCTAATAATCTTATCTACCTGATCTTGCATTCTTAACGTTTTTTAAAATGCAGCAAATCTAATAAAATCAGTGTAAAGAGTAATCATTAGAAAGAAATTACCCTTTTACTTTTTCATTTCCCAATTCTTTTTTGGTAGAAAGATCTATAACCTTTGAAGCCGGTTTCTTTTCTTGAAGGCTGGATATAATCTGTCTTTGAATAACCAATTTACGGCGGGGAAGGGTATAAAATAATGCTCCTAATATTACATAACAAATGAAAAAAAGGCCTATGACGAGGGGAGTATTTCCTAAGGAGCGGCAAAAATATACCCACACAATAAACAATATATTGGCAGCTACACAAATAGTAGTGACTCCAGAGTGATTAAAACCATGATCGAGCAATAAATGATGCACGTGATTTCTATCGGGAAAGAAGGGGGAACGTCCTTTCAAAATCCGAATTGCAAATACTCGGACAGTATCAACCAAAGGCACTAGTATTACAGCAATTCCCAAGGCTACTGATGACTCAATGGGAAAAGGAGATGCCGGATTGGCCGCCACATTAATAAACTTCAACACTAGAATACCACATATGAGTCCTACCGTTAATGAGCCGCAATCGCCCATGAAGATTTTTGCGGGATGAAAATTGAAAATAAGAAAAGCCATTAATGCTGCCGATAAGGAGAATGCCAACAACGCATAAGGCATCATACCGGCCATATAAAAGTAAGTACCCAACAATGAAGTAGAGAGTATACCCAGACTTCCCGCCAATCCATCTACCCCATCAATCAGGTTAAATGCGTTAATAATTAAGATAAGAATAATATAGCTTAATGCAAGCCCGTAAACCGGACTGATATCATAAATCCCAGCAAGCCCGTATAAGCTCTCAATTCTTATCCCCCCTAAATGAATTACTAATCCCGCAGCTATAATTTGTACTACAAACTTTTTAAAAGCTGATAAGGCAATAATATCGTCCTTTAATCCGATGAAAAACATCAGTAGCAGCGCGGCTATAAAATACTGAAATTCGGGACTTTGCTGGAAGTTGACGCTTAATAGCAGTGCAAAAGTTAGTCCGATAAAAACTCCTATTCCCCCTAACGAGGCTATAGTATGGGTATGCAATTTCCGTTCATCCGGTATATCAAATAACTTTTTCTTTTCAGCAACTAAAATAATTACCGGAATTGCTAAAAAAGCAACTATAAACGAAATTATAGCTGTTGCCAGAATTTGGAGCATTCAATAAGGTTTAATAGTTTAGCAAAAGTAAGTATTTTATGTATCTTAGGCAATTTTTAGGACTCATACTCATATTATGAGTAAAAAATAGTGCATATTTGTAACACACATAAACTTAATGACTAATGGCAACTTTGCAAGAAATAGCAACTCAAGTGAGAAGAGACATCGTACGAATGGTTCATGGCGCCCAAAGTGGTCACCCGGGAGGTTCCCTTGGCTGTGCCGACTTTTTAACTGCATTGTATTTCAAAGTGATGGAGCACAATCCGTCCTTTAATATGGAGGGAAAAAATGAAAACCTGTTTTTTCTTTCCAACGGTCATATATCACCGGTATTTTACTCCGTTCTGGCCCGCTCTGGTTATTTCGATGTTAAAGAATTAGCCACTTTCCGTAAAATAAACAGCCGCCTACAAGGACACCCCGCCACTCATGAACATTTACCCGGCGTACGTGTAGCTAGTGGCTCTTTAGGACAAGGCTTAAGTGTTGCCATTGGTGCCGCACTTTCCAAAAAATTAAACGGCGATTCCAAACTGGTATATGCACTGCTTGGTGATGGTGAGTTGAATGAAGGACAAGTATGGGAAGCCGTAATGTTTGCTGCAGCTCATAAGGTAGATAACCTTATTGCTACTGTTGACTGGAACGGCCAACAGATTGACGGTCCTACCCAGAAAGTATTGGACTTGGGCGACCTGAGAGAAAAGTTTCAGGCATTTGGATGGCATGTCTTGGAGATGAACGGTAACGATATGGACGAAGTGGTAGCCGTACTGGAACAGGCTAAAGAAGCTACCGGCAAAGGCAAACCGGTAGGTATTATGATGCGTACCGTTATGGGTAAAGGTGTAGACTTTATGGAAAATGATCACGGCTGGCATGGAATTGCGCCTAATGATGAGCAATTGGCTAAAGCCCTGGAACAATTACCCGAAACACTAGGAGATTATTAAACCATCTACATAGAAAAAAAGAGGTGTGGTTAACCACACCTCTTTTTTATTATCCAGAACCCGACTTTAAATACCGTATTCTATAAGCGTTCATAGCAGTTTCGCCCAACTTTTTTACTAGCTTGTAGTTCACAACAAATCCTACAGGAGCACCAATTATCGGAAGCAGCTGTGCCATTTTAGCAATATCCAGATAATCTCTGTACTCTTGCTGAAACTTTCGCCAGTCAAACTGATGGATGTCTTCAGGAAGCTCTTTTGCATATTGCTCCCAGTTTTCGATTTTTAAAAACACCTCTCTACTATGCGCTTTACCCGAAAAAGCCAGTTCAAAAACATGTAGTAGATAAATGCGTTCTTTGTAGTCATTCAAGTCAAATCCGTACACGGTGGCAATTTCATAAAGTAGTTTCAATTTCAAAGCCAGAAGCATGGGAAAGTCTGCTAAACCTAGGAAGATACCTCCGGCCCCGGTTACACCACCTTCAATAGCTGCTGTGCTGCGGTAAAATTTTATTTTTTCCTGTATAATCAACTCCCGCTCACGCAAAGTGGCATTTTCAGGAGGGCGCGAGGTAGTATACTTGGCACCGAACAATACGCCGCGAATCATTTGCTTAATGATGGCAGTGATGGTATTGTGCACCTTTTCGGGTATCGCAGCATTGAGTTTATCTTGGGTGCGCTTAGAAAGCTTGGCCATTAATCCCGGCTTTTTCAGCATTCTTACTTTCCAGGCGGCAAGCTCGCGGGCTATTATCTGCTCATATTGCTCCATGCTTATGATTTGTCCGTAGTAATGCTTAAATATACTCCGCTATTTCCATTTAAGCATAAAAAAACCGGCCAGGATAAAACTGACCGGTTCTATAGAAAAACAGATTATTTCTTACCAGAATCTTACATACAGTGCAGAAAGCAATAACAGAATTATTACAATCAACACAATCGTTCTAGGATCCAGCTTAAACATGCTTCTGTCGATAACAAAGGCCTTTGGATTTACTTTAGGACCTGCAAGGCTGATTAATACCATTACAATCACTGTAATCACAAAGGACCAACCCATATTGATCAAAAACGGAATTTCGGTAATGGTATGTACAACCCCGTTCTCCATTTTTTCGTAAGTGAAAGCTGTGTACATCCAGGTTTCTTTACCAAAAATATCCACGGCATAACTATTGAAGAATATCGCTAATACGAATCCCAATATCACACCCACCAGAGCGGCAGTACCTGTAGTACGCTTCCAGAACATACCCAACAGGAACATAGCAAACACACCCGGGCTGATAAAGCCTGTATATTTCTGAATAAAGGTAAAACCACCCTCACCACTGATGCCCAGTACATCTGTCCAAGTAAATGCCAGCGCTACCAGCATAGCCACGATAATGGCCCATCTTCCGGTTCTTACCAGCTGTAGCTCTGTAGCATCTTTTTTCAGATACTTTTTATAAATATCCAGCGTATAGATTGTAGAAATACTATTTACTTTTCCGGCTAAAGAAGCTACAATGGCAGCAGTAAGCGCCGCAACTGCCAGCCCTTTTAACCCTACCGGCAAAAAGCCTAAAATAGCTGAGTAGGCACTATCCTTCACACCGTTAAACCCTGGTAATTCGCCCTTGGTGTATAAAACGTATGCAGCGATACCAGGCAGCATTACAATTACGGGCATGAACAACTTCAGGAAGCCGGCAAAAAGAATACCGGTACGGGCTGTTTTCAAATCAGCACCCAACGCACGTTGTGTAATATATTGGTTACATCCCCAATAGTTCAGGTTTACAATCCACTGACCCGCAAAGTACATTGCCAAACCGGGCAGTACCACATACTTTTGTACATCCAAATTCTCTGGCATGTTCAATGTGGTGGTGGTTACCTTGGGTTTATCCAAAATCAGCTTGAAATGTTGAGGCGCTTCATTGAGCAGGGCCTTAAATCCTGCAATAGCACTTCCGGTAGCTGCTCCGTTAACCCGTTGGTCTACAATTTGCAAAGCCATATACACCGTTGCAAATCCACCAATAATCAGCACTGCCACCTGTATCACATCGGTATAACCAATTACCTTCATACCACCCAAACCAATCAACAATGCCATTATCAACAGGATTACCATGATTGTATGCAAATAACCTCCCCCAAGTAATGCATCTATGGCCAGAGCGCCCAGATACAGAATAGAAGTAAGGTTTACAATTACATACAAGAACAACCAGAACACAGCCATGATGAGCGAAACGGATTTGTTATACCGCGTTTCTAGGAACTGCGGCATGGTATATATTTTGTTCTTTAGGTAAATAGGTATGAACCATATAGCAATGATGATCAATGCTACGGCAGCGATCCACTCATATGCTGCCACGGCAACACCTACGAAGAAACCTTCACCACTCATTCCAATAAATTGCTCCGCAGAAATGTTAGAAGCAATTAGAGAAGCCCCGATAGCCCACCAAGACAAAGAACCCTCTGCAAGGAAATAGTCGTGTGAAGCGGTAACTGTAGCTTTCTTTTTACGCAGATATACCCAATATCCGTAAGAGGCTACGATGATGAAATACACGAAAAAGACGATGTAATCTGCAGTTCCTAGATATTTACTCATATGGCTGAAATTGTTATCATTTTTTTAAAACCTCGCGAATATAAAAATAATAAGTTCATTAAAATGTAATATTCTCACATTTGTTTTACCGGTTTTTAAGATTTATTAAGCTGATAATATACCTCGCTCCACCTCAATTCGTTCTTGAAATGGTAGAGGTCTGTGTTTTTGCCGATAAGTGTAAACTCAATGCCGGCCATATCAGCAAAGTCTTCCAGATGCTCAGCCGTGAGGTTTTGTGAGTAACAGGTATGATGCGCGCCCCCTGCCAATATCCATGCCGCACAACCTGTATTCATATCAGGATAAGGACGCCATAATACACGGGCTACAGGCAGCTTGGGTAAATCGTGCTGGGGCTCAAGCGCTTCTACTTCATTCACCAACAATCTAAATCTGTTACCCATATCCACAATGGATGCATTTAACGCAGCCCCTCCTTTTGCATTGAATACAAGACGCACCGGATCTTCCTTGCCACCAATACCCAGAGGGTGCACTTCTACACTAGCTTTGCCACTAGCAATGGAGGGGCAGATCTCCAACATGTGCGCACCCAACACAAGAGCGTTCTGCGGATCAAAATGGTAGGTATAATCTTCCATAAAACTGTTACCTCCCGGCAGTCCTGTAGCCATTACTTTCATAGCGCGTACCAGCGCTGCCGTTTTCCAGTCACCTTCTCCCGCAAAACCATATCCGGCTGCCATCATGCGCTGGGCTCCGATGCCCGGCAGCTGACGCATACCGTGTAAGTCTTCAAAAGTATCGCTGAAGCCCTTATAGCCTCCGTCTTCCAAGAAATGCTTTAGCCCCAGTTCAATTCGAGCGGCCACCTGCAGCGATTCGTGGTGCGATTTACCTTCCTGCAACACATCCATTACCTCATAAGTGTCGAAATACTCTTTCACAAGAGCCTGCACTTCTGCATCAGACACTTCATTAATCACTTTTACCAAATCACCTATGCCGTGTGTATTTACACTATAACCAAAACGCATTTCGGCCTCCACTTTATCACCTTCGGTTACTGCTACGTAACGCATGTTATCGCCAAAGCGTACAAATCTTGCACCCTGCCAATCGTGCCAGCCGGCTGCGGCTCTAGCCCATGCAGCAATACGCTCAATAGCTTGATCATCTTTCCAGTGCCCTACTACTACCTTGCGACGCTTGCGCATACGACTTACCATGAATCCAAACTCTCTGTCGCCATGGGCAGACTGGTTGGTATTCATGAAGTCCATATCGATATCACTCCATGGTATATCGCGATTGTACTGTGTATGAAAATGGAGCAAAGGCTTATGCAAAATACGCAAGCCGTTAATCCACATTTTCGCCGGAGAAAATGTATGCATCCAAGTAATCACCCCAATACAACTTTCATTATGATTAGCTTCCGCACAAAAAGCAAAAACCTCTTCGGTAGACTTCAAGGTCCCTTTATATACAACCGTTACCGGAATGCTGCTATGGTCGTTAATATAACCTGCTATTTCTTTTGAATGCTGATCTACTTCAATTAGGGTTTGCTCCCCATAAAGGTTCTGACTACCGGTTGCAAACCACACTTCCAGTTGCTTTAAATCTGTCATTGAGTTCTTTTTTATTTTGTTACAAACTGTTTACGGTTACGCATCGCTCTTGCGTCGCACACTTGTACTACCGTACAAATGGCGGCTTTAAAGAAGATAGCACCATTATGAAACTGGCTGCCTATCCTGTGTTTTCCCACAGTTTTTAATGATAATCTGACTGTCCGTAATAGCTGTCAGGTCCATGCTTTCGTTCATAATGCTTTTTAATGAGGGCATCCTTCAGTCGCGGAGCGTTAGGATTGATTTGCTCTGTAAGGAAAGCCATCTTAGCAATTTGCTCCAATACAGCACTATTGTGCACGGCTTTGGTGGCATTTTTTCCCCACGTAAAAGGAGCATGATTACCCACCAAAATCATTTCAACTTCCTTGTAGTCCAGTCCTCTTTCCTTAAAACAGTTAATAATTTGAAATCCCGTTTCGTACTCGTAATTACCTTGAATCATTTCATCACTCATGGGTGGCGCACAGGGTATATCCACCGTATTATAATCGGCGTGCGTAGTACCGAAAATGGGAATATCACGCTGCGATTGCGCCCAGGCTGTAGCATAGGTAGAGTGCGTATGTACAATACCACCTATCTCTTCCCAATGCTTGTACAAAACGGCGTGCGTGAGTGTGTCCGAAGAAGGGTTCAACGACCCTTCTACTTTATTTCCGTCAAAGTCGACGATAACCATTTTTTCCGGAGAGAGCTGTTCATATGGCACTCCACTAGGCTTAATGGCAAACACACCTTTATCGCGGTCCGCCTCACTTACATTACCAAAAGTAAACAACACCAATCCCAATTTGGGTAGCTGCATATTGGCTTCGTATGCAGCTTCACGAATATATCTGTAGTTCATATGCTTATTTCATACAGGGCATCACAATACAAGAAAAAACACTTTTCTTTTGCAACCCTGATAACATCTATGCACTTAGCGATGTTTCTATAAATTTTCCAAACGCCTCATATTCCTTCATACGCTTAGCATAGTATGCTGTATGCTCTGGAATAGGACGATACTCGGCATCAAAGCCTTGCCCCATAGCATTCATAGCTTCATTCACATTCGGATACAGGCCGGCGACCGTAGCAGCAAACATGGCTGCTCCTGCAGCACAGGTTTGTTCCGACTTGTGAATTTTGATAGGCATGTTCATAACATCAGCCATCACCTGCATCACATAAGGCGATTTCTTAGCTACTCCCCCCACTCCAATCAATCCTTTCACCGGAACGCCTTCGGCATTAAATCGGTCTACAATGGCTCGTGCACCAAAACAACTTGCTTCCACGAGGGCTTTAAAAACGGCCGGAGCATTACTACCCAGATTTAAACCGGCGATAGCCCCTTTCAACTTTTGATTAGCATCGGGCGTGCGTCTTCCGTTCAGCCAATCAACAGCTAGTTCGTCTTCTTCATTCAAAGGCAGTTGGGAAGCGGCTTCAGAAAGCTCTTTTATAATGCGAGATTCGATAGATTTTCTAAGCGTATTATCCTCCACAAAACGAAGCGGCCATGCAATCAGATTCTTAAACCATGCATAAATATCACCAAAAGCGCTTTGGCCAGCTTCCAATCCCATCATTCCGGGAATGATAGATCCCGGAACCTGTCCACAAATACCACGAACAAGCTTATCTCCAAACTCATCCTGAGGTACTACCAACATATCGCAGGTAGAGGTCCCCATCACTTTACTTAAGAAATAGGGCTCTATCTGTCCTCCTACAGCACCCATATGCGCATCAAAAGCACCAATACCCACTACTACATCGGTATTCAATCCCAGCTTTTCTGCCCATTCTGCGGACAGGTTTCCCGCAGGCTTATCTGCAGTATAGGTGTCTCGAGGAAGTTTGGATGTAAACCCATCTAGCAACGGATCTAGAGAAGCAAAAAATTCATTAGGAGGAAACCCTCCAAACTCCTCGGACCAGATACCTTTATGTCCAGCAGAACATACTCCTCGCTTAATTTCTTTTACATCCTTTCCTCCGGTTAGTAAAAAAGGTATCCAATCGCAATGCTCTACCCAGCTTGCGGTTGCATTTCGCACCTTTTCATCCTCACGAAATACATGCAGCAGTTTTGCCCAGAACCACTCACTGGAGTAGATGCCTCCTACATATTTGAGATAATTGGTTTCGAATTTTTGAGCGTGCTGATTGATTTCTTCAGCCTCCCTGATGGAAGTGTGATCCTTCCATAATACAAACATCGCGTTAGGGTTTTCCTCAAAACCCGGCGTGAGGGCCAACGGTGTTCCTGTATGATCGACGGCTACAGGTGTGGAACCAGTTGTGTCTACAGAGATGCCCTTAATATATTTTGCAACATTTCCTCCGGCTTTTTCAATACAGTCCTTCACGGTATATATCAGGCCCTCAATATAATCCAGCGGATGCTGACGAAACTGATTGGCATCCGGATTACAATATAATCCGTCCTTCCAACGGGGATATTCAAATACCGATGTTGCGATTTCATTTCCATTACGGGTATCCAGAATCACCGAACGAACCGAATCTGACCCATAATCCACTCCAATTACAAAAGCATCGTGAGACATGGCAGCAAATTTTTAGCGCTAAAATAATGAAACAATTAGTATTAATTGTAAACTATACAATTATTTTAATTTCACAGGTTTTACACCTTCCCGGGTAATGACCACCGGTTTAATAAGTCCGTTTTCATCAAACTCCATCTTATCAATACATACAACACGAGAATTTCCGTGGGTTTCCGTAATAGGCCGGCGGTGATACACAATATAATATTCCTCCTTACCTGGTATCTGCAACACTGAATGGTGCCCGGCTCCGGTGGCTATGGTTGTATCCTGCTCCAAAATTTTGCCTATTCTTTTAAAAGGGCCTAAGGGCGAATCGGCTATCGCATATGCCACGCTGTAATCCGGACCCGTCCACCCTCCTTCAGACCACATAAAATAATATTTTCCGTTACGTATAAACATAAAGGGACCTTCCACGTATTTCTCTGGGGTTACCTCTTTATAAATACTTCCATCTTCAAAGGGAATAAAACCGGTAAAATCATCTTTAAGCTTGACTACATTGCAATGACGCCAACCTCCGTAGTACATGTAATACTGTCCATCACTATCTTTAAATACAAACTGATCGATAGGTTGCGCCCCGTTGTAAAATTTATCAATCAATGGCTTTCCCAGATAATCTTTGTACGGTCCTTCCGGCTTGTCTGCCACAGCAATACCTATGCCTCCTATTTCATTATCATTTTGAATATCATTAGCAGCAAAGAATAAAAAATATTTATTGTCTTTTTCTACTATCGCAGGTGCCCACATAGCACGCTTGGCCCATTTAATAGCTGCAGTATCTACTATTCGCGGATGCTTCTTCCAATGCACTAAATCGTCTGACGAAAAAGCATCCAGAAATACCTGCTTCTCATAAACATCCGAATAAGTGGGAAAAATCCAGTATTGCTTTTTAAACACCGCTACTTCAGGATCGGCATACCAGCCCGGAAAAATAGGATTTCCGGAAGTTTGTTTTTGGCCATACAAACCCATGACTGTCATAAAACCCATCAAAACGAATATTACTCTTTTCATTATGCAAGTGATTTTTATAAATGATTTAAGAAACCAGCTTGCTAAAGGTACAGAACCCAAATTGATTTCAAAAGGCCGTGTAATTTGTAAGTAGTAATGCCATCTTTCAGCGTCAGCACTTATATAAAAACTACATCTAGCTTACATTATATCCCAGCATGTTCAGCTACTTACACAATAACTAAAATAGTTCAAGTAAGACATATAGTGTAAAGCAATATTGTTTAATGGCTGTTAAATGTTTGGCGAAGCTTAAACTGTAGATCAAATATTCGTTAATAAAAACGATCTATTATTTATTCTAATAAAACTGTCGATGAATATCTTCCTTACCAATACATTCATTACGAATCCAAAATTTCCTATCTGGGAAAAGTATATTAATCCATAGCAAGGCTTTTTATCAGGCTGATAATTATACTTCTCTGAAAGAAATAGTTTTGGTGTGCTAATTATAAAGCCTCCAAATACAGTTCTCTGTTTATTCGTAAATCACCTTGCATTTTAGTACCCTTCCGATAAAATCGAAATAAAGTATCACAACAACTCGATGTTTGCAACTAATCATTCCATCTGGTAATCCACTCGCGCATATATTTAGAAAAACAAGAGTGTTAAATGAAATATTGAATCCATTTGGGTTCTATCAAGCGATGGAATCCATGTTTTAGTCTAATCCCAGCTATACCCTTATACATGCTCCATATCAAACTGCACTCATTATGCAGGATGTAATAGTCTAGTAATAAGCTTTTTAAAGAAATTTTTCTTACAAAATATAATCATTTAACTTTTTTTACCATTTTTTATTAAACAACTGCTTATACCTTTGTCCATTAATCCGTTTTTAATCATTTTAAACAAAACCCTATGAGACACCTTAACCTATCTCTAAGGACAAGTGTGCTTGTTCTTATCGGACTCCTATTATTTAGTTTCTTGTCAGTAAAAGTTTCTGCACAATGTGTCATTGGCGCTTCGGCCAATAATACCGGGACAGCCTCCTTTCTTTCAAGTGCCGCTAGCCCCCAGCAGGCCATCGATGGCAATCACAATACAGCAGCCACATTAACCAATAATCTTGTTACTGGTTTGGCTGTGTTGAATGTGACCTTTGACAGAAACATGAATCCTGGCGATGTCGTTGAAATAGATCTTCAAGTTGATGGCGTAAATATAGTAGACTGGGGAAGTATTGGAGGTATTTATATTACCCCCTATACCGAAACTAATGCCAGCGGTTCAGCAGGAACTAGGCAGAACATCTTAGGTATTGGCTTTATCATTAACCTAGGCCAAGGCCGTGCTATTGTAAGAGTTCCTGTAACAGGAATTCCTCACATCCGCTCTATTAAAATTGAATATGTAAGTTTAGGATTCTCTCTGTTTAAAACTGCTCGCATATTCGAAGTGACTGCTAAAACCGGTAAACCTGCCTCTGTAAACGGAGAGGAAGTAACAGTATGTGCCAATACAGATGTTAACTTAACGGCTGAGTATACCGCAACCAATACACCTGTAGATATTCTGTGGTATGACTCAAATGCGGATGATGCAGCTCCAATCAAAGTGGATTTAGGCCAACAGTCCAGCACCTTGGCCGTTAATTCGGGAACCCAAAGCAAATCCTATTATGTACGCACGAGATACAGCGATTGTGTGAACTCTCTTTCGGAGCCTACTGAAATTAAAGTAAATATTGATCCATCCTGTGCACTGCCGGTTACATTTGGTCCACTCGACGCCTACATCACTAATGGTAAATTAAATGTATTATGGCAGACCGTAACCGAAGAAAACAACAAAAGATTTGAAATTCAGGCATCTACCGATGGAAAAACCTTCAAGTCTATTGGAGTTGCAGACACCAAAGCACTTAACGGAAATTCTAGCACTCCTCTGAGCTACAACTTTAGTACTGAGCTAAGCGGAATCATTGCTCTAAGTTCCGTAGCTGGATTAGGGGTATTGCTGCTGTTAGGCGGTATGTTCTACAGAAATAAGAAAAAATGGGGCGTTTTGGCTACTGTATCATTACTCATCATCAGCGTAGTAACCCTTTACTCTTGTAGTAAACAAGCAGATTATGTACCTACTAACACTCCAAAGAACGTTTGGGTGCGAATCCTCCAAATTGATATTGATGGAAAATCGAGTGCTTCTACAGTGGTAAAAGCCCGCATCGTTGAATAATTAATTGATAAATCCAGTTTATATTGAAGCTGTCTCAAAGTTTGAGACAGCTTCTTTTTTTAATGCGCAGGAAAGGCTATTATAGAGCACATAAGCTGATGTATAGAATCATTAAGAGATGGATCCCACTTATATCATATAAATAGCCAGTCTTTTTGCATTTGCGACCGCTTCATACATAATGTTTTATATAAATACCTCCCATTTGCATATATTTTAAAATATGAATCCAATTTGATGACAGAACATGATGTCCAGAATTAAATCGCAAAATCGTAATATCTTCGCAGCCTTTTAAGAAAGATATACAATGAAGTTTCACGACGAGATAATGAGAAGGCGTACATTCGCCATTATCAGCCACCCTGATGCGGGAAAAACCACCCTCACGGAAAAATTTCTGCTTTTTGGTGGCGCCATACAGGTTGCCGGGGCCGTAAAAAGCAACAAAATAAAAAAGTCTGCCACCTCCGATTTTATGGAAATCGAGCGGCAACGTGGTATTTCCGTTGCTACCTCGGTAATGACCTTTGAGTACCAAAACATTTTAATCAACCTCTTAGATACACCGGGACACAAAGACTTTGCAGAAGATACCTACCGCACCCTAACTGCTGTAGACAGTGTAATTTTAGTAGTCGACAGTGTGAATGGTGTGGAAGAGCAGACACGCCGCCTTATGGAAGTATGCCGGATGCGCGATACTCCTGTAATCGTGTTCATCAACAAACTGGACCGAGATGGTAAAAACCGATTCGACCTACTGGAGGAAATTGAAAAAGAATTGAAAATACAATTGCATCCTATGACCTGGCCCATTAACAGTGGTAAGGATTTCAAGGGTGTGTACAATATTCATGATAAAAGTCTGCGGCTTTTTGCCCCTAATACCAAGGCTGATGAGGAGGATGTTATTGCCACCACAGATATCAATGATCCTATTTTGGATGAAAAACTGGGCGATAGAGATGCGGCAATACTCCGAGAAGACGTAGAACTGGTAGATGGTGTGAACGGCCCATTGAATGTAGATGATTATTTAAAAGGAAAGGTATCTCCTGTATTCTTTGGAAGCGCCATCAACAATTTTGGAGTAAAAGAGCTATTGGACACTTTCATAACCATTGCACCGCCACCGCAAGGCCGTGATACCACAGCTCGCAGAGTGGATGCAGAAGAATCTAAGCTAAGTGGGTTTGTATTCAAAATACATGCTAATCTAGACCCCAAGCATCGCGACCGTATCGCCTTTTTTAGGGTTTGCAGTGGAAAGTTTGAGCGTAACAAATATTTTCATCATGTAAGACTGAATAAAAAGTTGCGCTTCAGCAACCCCTACTCTTTCATGGCACGTGATAAAAGTGTGATTGAAGACGCCTATGCAGGAGACGTGGTGGGTTTGTTTGATACCGGCAACTTTAAAATCGGTGACACCCTAACGGAAGGAGAAGAGTTCTACTTCACCGGTATTCCTTCGTTCTCTCCGGAAATCTTTAAGGAAGTGGTGAATAAGGACCCGCTAAAAACTAAACAGCTGGAAAGAGGGTTGCTACAACTTACGGACGAGGGTGTGGCACAGTTATTTACCCAGTTTGGAGGTACTAAGAAAATCATTGGATGTGTAGGAGAACTACAATTTGAGGTGATTCAATACCGTTTGCTGCATGAATATGGAGCTTCTGTAGAGTTCAGAGCGCTCCCCTTCTATAAAGCCTGTTGGATTACAAGTAAAGATCCTAAAAAACTGGATGACTTTACTAAGTTTAAACAAGCCAATGTTGCAGAAGATAAAGATGGAGCGTTGGTGTATCTGGCACAAAGCGAATGGTTCTTGAATACCGAAATCACCAATAATCCGGACATTGAGTTTCACTTTTCAAGTGAAATACATAAAACCGGTCCTAACTTTTAGAAAATTTCAATAATAGGAAAATACAAAATCCTGAGTACAGACATTCTAAAGCTCATTATGGCCTGTACTCAGGATATTTTATTATTTAATTATTCCAATATATTAGGAAGGATTTTGCATGAGGTTAGCCCCTCTACACGAGACCCTAAAAAGCTACATTTCAGATGCTCAACTAATACTTGGCAACTACCCCTGTGTAATTATGAGGCGTTATCTTTTTTAGCTCCTCCTTAACAGCTGCAGGTATTTTCAGCGAACTAATGAATTTGTGTAGGGCCTTTTTAGTAATGCCGTACTTACCTCTTGTCAGTTCCTTTAAAGCTTCGTAAGGATTGGGATACTGCTCCCTGCGCAAGATGGTTTGTATTGCCTCTGCCACTACCGCCCAGTTATTATTCAAGTCTTCGTTCAGTGCGGCTTCATTCAATACTAATTTGTTCAACCCGCGTTCAATGCTTTTCACAGCAATGATGGTATGTGCTATAGGCACCCCAATATTTCTCAAAACAGTACTATCTGTTAAGTCGCGTTGCAAACGACTGATAGGCAACTTGGCAGATAAATGTTCTAACAGCGAATTCGCTATACCCAAATTGCCCTCTGCATTTTCGAAATCGATAGGATTCACTTTATGAGGCATGGCGGATGAACCTACTTCACCGGCTTTGATTTTTTGTTTAAAGTACTCCATGCTGATGTAGGTCCACATGTCTCTACAAAAATCTATAAGAATATTATTAATGCGCTTAATAGCGTCGAAATGTGCCGCCAAATTATCGTAATGTTCAATCTGAGTGGTAAACTGCAATCTTTGCAGTCCCAGTATTTTTTCTACAAAATGATTTCCGAACTTAATCCAGTCGGTTTTGGGATAAGCTACATGGTGGGCATTGAAATTTCCAGTGGCACCTCCGAATTTTGCACACACGGGTATGTGAGACATTTGCAGAATCTGATTTTCCATTCTTTCTACAAAAACCATGATTTCTTTACCCAATCTGGTGGGGGAGGCCGGCTGACCATGAGTTTTAGCCAACATCGGCACATCGCGCCACTGCTTAGCCAGCTTATGTAGATGATTTTTTAGGTTAGCATAAGCCGGAAGCAATTCATATTCCATGCTGTTTTTCCAAAGCAGCGGAATGGCAGTATTATTGATGTCTTGTGAAGTAAGACCAAAATGCACCCACTCCTTGGCATCCTTGCAATCTGTTTTATCCAGTTCTTTTTTGAGGAAGTATTCAACAGCTTTTACGTCGTGATTAGTAACTTTTTCTATTTCTTTAATAGCTTCTGCATTTTCCACACTGAAGTTCTCCATCACATCCCGCAGATGCCTTTTGGCGGCAGGTGTAAGTTTCAGAAACTTCTTATCTGCCAGCAGAAAAAGATATTCTATTTCTACAATTACTCTGTACTTAATAAGGGCATACTCACTAAAATATTCCTTCAGATTCTCAATCTGCTTACTATAACGACCGTCAATCGGCGAAATGGCTGTTAATGACATCATACTTTACCGGTAATTATTTTAGGGGAACCGCATCAAAGCACCCTATACGTGCAGGATGCAATTCCTTCGAATGTACATAATATGTTCTTATGGCAAAAATAATAGGCCCCCTCTTTTTAAGGATGGAACTCCCTTTTTCTTATGAATGTTAATAGAACGTTAGCTTTTCCGCATCACTCCGTCTTAGCAGCAATTTGGCAGCCATATCCCAAAGCTATTAACAATAGTAACCTATCTTTGCCGCGCAAAAATAAGCATTCGCCGTGGAAGAAAAGATAAGAGTTGGTATTGTAAGTTATTTAAACTCCCGTCCCCTTATATATGGCTTACAACGCCTACCCATCAAAGATAAAATAACGCTGATAGAAGAATATCCAGCTTTGCTAGCCGACATGCTCCAAAAAGGGAACATAGATGTAGGTTTGGTGCCTGTGGCAATTATTCCGGAGTTGCCTCAGAGCTACATCTGCGGTAACTATTGCATTGGTTCGGTAGGAGATGTCGCTTCCGTAGCGCTGTTCAGCGAGGTGCCTGTGCAGCAGGTCGAAACTATCTATTTGGACTACCAAAGCCGCTCTTCGGTAAAATTGTTGCAATGGCTGGTACAACATTACTGGAAGATCAATCCGAAGTACGTAGAGGCCCAAAATGAAGATTATATTCAGCAAATAAGGGGTAATACAGCAGCCCTCATCATAGGCGACAGAGCGCTGAAATACCGAAGCCAGGCCCAATATATTTATGACTTGGCCGGAGAATGGAAAGCCGCAACCGGATTGCCTTTCGTTTTTGCGGCCTGGGTTAGCTCACGTCCTTTACCGGAAGCCTTTATTCAAGAGTTTGATGAAGCCAATAGTTACGGATTACTGCATATAGACGAGATTGCCCAAGCACATAATAACGGAGTATATGATTTAAAGAAATATTATTCTCAGGATTTGAGTTACGAACTGGACGCCGAAAAAAGAAAAGGTCTTGAGCTTTTTCTCAATACTATTTCTAAATAAATACGGGTTTTTCCTGATTCATCAGTACTTCTTTCCGGAAAGGCTTCTTTATTCCGCACAGCTTCCTAAATTTACAATCGGCTAATCAGCCCAATACATTCACCTAAAGTAATATGTATGAAGTGCCGCATCTGTTTACAGGAAGGAGATTTCAAACAATTGAAGCTACGAGAAATGATGTTCGGATTTAGAGATAACTTTGACTATTTCGAATGTGGCAATTGTGGTTGTATTCAAATAGCTAAGATTCCTGCTAATATTGAAAAATACTACCCCTCGAACTATTATTCCTACACTGCAGCTGATGTACCCGTAAAGCGCAGCTTCATAAGACGGATACATTTCGAATATCACAGTTTTGGTAAACATCGACTGCTGGGAGGTTTGCTGGCACTAAAATTCAAGGCTTCCAAATTTTACACATGGCTGAAGGAACTACAGCTATCGAACAAAAATGAAAGCATTTTGGATGTTGGATGTGGCAACGGCCAGCTGTTAAAACGTATTTACCGCTTGGGCTTTAATGATCTTACCGGCATCGATCCATTTATGGATAAGGATGTGATATACAATCCACAGTTGCGGTTGCTTAAGAAAGATATATTTGACATTCAAGGCCAGTTTGATGTGATTATGATGCATCACAGCCTAGAACATATGGACCATCAGAACGAAGTCATCGGCAAAGCCGCTTCCCTACTCAGCGAAAAAGGAAGACTCTTAATTAGGATTCCCATCGTAAGTAAACCTCTTATGGAAAAATACGGAATCAACGTGGTTTCGTTGGATCCTCCTCGCCACTTCTATATACACAGCCTAAAAAGCATTACGCATCTTATTCAGCAAAATAATCTTAGCATTTATAAAACTGTTTTTGACGCAGATCCGTTTTCCATATTAGGGAGCGAGCAATATTCAAGAGATATCAGTAATGTAAACGACGATAGGAGCTATATTCAAAATCCTCAAAACAGCATCTTCACCCAGGAAGACCTACAGCGTTTTCAACAAGAAATTGATCAATATAATCAGGCAGGAGAAAGCGATTCGGTGGCGTTGTATATTCGGAAAGCGCAGGTTTAATATTTACAACATCAGTTTTCCCATCTTACCTGATTTGTAATGTCGATAAGCCAGCCATATATACCGAAGCAATTTCGTTTTTTCTTTACCATACAGCAAATTGTTTTTAATCCTATTCAAAACTGTTTTGCGTCGTAAGGGAAAGGAAGCGGGCAGGTTATGCTTGTATTTCTCTGCAACATATAGTGAGTTGCGCACCATATAATAAATTCTAATAGGAGCATGCAATGTACGCACGCTCTTTTTAAAATTTTTTAAAGAACGATATGCTCCTGCTATACCTAAGGAATGATGTAAATAAACATTGCTTAATTTAACAGTTTTAAATCCTTTCGAATTTGCTCTAAAGCAATATTCCGAGTCTACTTCATCAATAAACAAAGCTTCATCGAAGCCTCCCAATTTCTTGAGCAAACCCAAATTCACCAAGCTCCCTGATGTAATCAGCATATCTGTTTCAAAGTACTCGCAATGGATTGCCTGTGGTCGCTGCTCATATTCTACGCCAAACATCGCTACTTTATCCTTCCCTTCATAAGCATCAAAACATTGCCGATAACGATTAATATTGTCTTCGTCAAAAAATGAATCCTGATCCATAGTTAGCAACCATGTTGCCCCCTCGGCTACTGCGTAACTAGCCGCCTGATTGAGACGAGCAGCAATACCCTTATTTTCTCCGTCAGCAATTATTATAACCTTATCTTCAGGAAAATCAAATGATATCTTTGCAGCAGGCTCACTATTATCAATTACCAGCAATTTTTCTATAAAAGGTAAATAGCTGGCAATGTTATCCTTTATTTGAAAATCGGGATGATACAGTATTACAACGCCAAAAATTTTTTCCATTGTGCTACAAAACAAATTAATTTGCCAATTTATAAAATCCATGCGAGAGCAATGAAAAATAAATAGATGATGATACCTTTTATTTCCATTTGCATACCCGCGTATCAACGACCTCAGTATTTACAGAGGTTATTAGACTCGATAGTAGAACAAACCTATCGGGACTATGAAGTAATTGTTACAGACGACAGTCCTGATGAAACCGTAAAGCATCTTTGTGAGCAATATAAAGACCGTATCCCACTGCACTACTATAAAAATCCCACTCCATTAGGCACTCCTGCCAATTGGAACGTTGCTATAAAGTTAGCAAAAGGAATGTGGATTAAGTTGATGCACGACGATGATTGGTTTGCCTCTCCCAATGCTTTACAGCAGTTTGCTGAAGCTGCCCAAAACAATGATGGAGCCTTTATTTTTTC